>JAKOVW010000053.1 GCA_029781865.1 Bacteroidota bacterium | reverse complement strand
TTACACAACAGCAGCAGGCACAGTTACCTTCCCGGCAGGTTCAGTAAGTGGAGCTACTAAAACAATAACGGTTCCAATTACAGATGATTTGATTGGCGAACCAACGGAAACGTATTATGTCAATTTAAGTAATTTGCAAAGTACCGGAAGTTCAAGTATCAGTGATGCTCAAGGAATCGGAACAATCTTAGACAATGATCCGGTGACCTTAGCCTTAAGTGGATTTACAACGACAGAAACAAATGGAACGCAAACGAAGAATTTTGTAGTAACCTTAAATACACCTGCACAGGAAGATATCACCATTACATTTACAACAGCAAATAATACAGCAACAGCAGGAACAGATTACACTGCACAAACGACAGTGAGTTATACGATACCTGCAGGAAGTACGATATTTAATATACCGGTAGATGTATTAGGAGATCTGATCTCAGAGCCAACGGAAACCTTCACAGGAACAATAGCTCTTACAAATGCAAATGGTCAGCAGGTAAGCATTACCACACCAACAGCGACAGCTACGATACTGGATAATGATGTAACGAGTGTAGCAATCAACGACGTAACGGTAAATGAAAATGATGGTACTGCAACATTCACTGTAACCTTGACTGGAAATATCCAGGATGCATTGACAGTAGATTATCTGACAGCGGATAACAGTGCATTGCAACCGGGAGATTACACAACAGCAGCAGGCACAGTTACATTCCCGGCAGGTTCAGTAAGTGGAGCTACCAAAACAATCACAGTTCCGATTACAGATGATTTGATCGGCGAACCAACGGAAACCTACTTTGTCAATTTAAGTAATTTGCAAAGTACAGGAAGTTCAAGTATTAGTGATGCACAGGGATTAGGAACGATACTGGACAATGATCCGGTGACATTGGCTTTAAGTGGATTTACGACAACAGAAACGAATGGCACACAAACGCAAAACTTTGTAGTGACCCTGAATACCCCTGCACAGGAGGATATCACGATCACATTTACAACAGCAAACAATACGGCAACAGCAGGAACTGATTACACTGCACAAACGACTGTGAGTTATACGATACCTGCAGGAAGTACGACATTTAATATACCGGTAGATGTGTTGGGAGATCTGATCGTTGAACCAACGGAAGACTTTTTCGGTAGTATTGCAATAATTAATGCCAATAATCAAAATGTAAGTGTTTCGAATCCACAAGCATTGGCAATTATTCTTGATAATGATCCGGACATTTCCCTTCTTAAAACAAGTGTATGGAACGACTCAAATAATAATGGATATGCTGATGTTGGAGAAACGATTACTTATTCATTCAAAGTAACCAATACCGGTAGTGTTCCATTGCAAAACATTATTATATCTGATCCTTTATTAGTAGTAACCGGAGGACCTATAGCTATACTGGCTCCTGGGGCAATGGATATCTCTACTTTTACTGGAACACATATCTTAACTCAAGCGGACATCGATGCGGGCAAAGTAATCAATAGTGCAATGGTGGTTGGAGTAGATCCCGATGGTAATCCTGTTACAGACATCAGTGATGATCCAAATGATCCGACAAATATTGATCCTGACATGGACGGAGATCCTGATGATCCTACAGTTACCTTGTTGCCAAAAAATGCAAGCATAAGTATTGTAAAAACAGGTATATGGAATGATACCAACAACGATGGTAATGCGGATGCAGGGGAGACAATCAGTTATCATTTCACGGTAACAAATACCGGAAATGTAACTTTGAGTAATATCACCGTTACAGATCCATTAATCACAGTAAATGGAGGTCCGATTGCATTGGCACCAGGTGCAACAGATAATAGCACATTCAGTGGAACGTATGTATTATTACAAAGCGATGTGGATGCAGGACAAAGATTAAATACAGCAATGGTGCACAGCAAAGATCCGCAGAATGTGGATGTAACCAATAGCGATGATGAAACGGTAAATCTTACAAAAGCAGCTAGCATATCCATAGTAAAGACAGGAATATGGAATGATTCCAACAATGATGGCAATGCGGATGCCGGGGAGACAATCACTTATAGTTTCACAGTAACAAATACCGGAAATGTAACATTGAGTAATATCACCGTTACAGATCCATTAATCACTGTAAATGGAGGTCCGATTACACTGGCACCTGGAGCAACAGATAACAGCACATTTAGTGGAACGTATGTATTATTGCAAAGCGATGTGGATGCAGGACAAAGATTAAATACGGCTACTGCGCACAGTAAAGATCCGCAAAATGTGGATGTGATCGGTAGTGATGATGAGATGGTAAGCCTTCCAAAAGCAACAGGCATATCAATAGTAAAAACAGGCGTGTGGAATGATACCAACAACGATGGCAATGCGGATGCAGGGGAGACAATCAGTTACAGTTTCACCGTAACGAATACCGGAAATGTAACATTGAGTAATATCACCGTTACAGATCCATTAATCACAGTAAACGGCGGACCAATAACGTTGGCACCGGGAGCATCTGATAATTCAACTTTCAGTGGAACGTATACTTTATTGCAAAGTGATGTGGATGCAGGACAAAGATTGAATACAGCTACGGTACACAGTAAAGATCCGCAGAATGTGGACGTAACCGGTAGCGATGATGAATTAGTAAGCCTTCCAAAGGCAGCTAACATCTCCTTAGTAAAGACAGGCGTGTGGAATGATACCAACAACGATGGAAATGCCGACGCCGGAGAGACGATCAGTTACAACTTTAAAGTAACGAATACCGGAAATGTGACATTAAGTAATATCACCATTACAGATCCATTGATCACCGTAATTGGTGGACCGATCACATTGGCACCGGGAGCTATCGATAATATTACGTTTAGCGGAACGTATGTTCTATTGCAAAGCGACATAGATGCAGGAGCCAGATTAAATACAGCAACAGTTCATGGCAAGGATCCTCAGAATGTAGATGTCGTCAAAAGTAGTAGTTCAAACGTCATTTTATTGCAAACTCCAAAAATTGGTTTAGAGAAAACAGGTAAATGGATAGATGCAAATAATGATGGAATAGTAAATGTCGGTGAACAGATTGTCTATAAATTCAAAGTTTGTAATACAGGAAATGTAACTCTGACCAATATAACTTTAAGTGATGCATTAATCACAATTAATGGAGGGCCAATTGGTAGCTTGTCTGTAGGGGATTGTGATTCGACTCATTTTAGTGGAACTTATGTTGTATCTCAGATGGATATTGATAGGGGAGAAGTGATCAATGTTGCAGATGTAATTGCGCAGGATCCAAAGAACAATACAATAACGGATAGCAGTGATGATCCAAATGACCCAACCAATGTTGATCCGGATAATGATGGAGATCCGGATGATCCAACGATTGTTATCTTGCCGCAGGCTCCTAAAATCGGTACAGCCAAGAAGTTTGCTTCCCTGGTCAATAATCCTGACGGTACTTCGGTTGTAACTTTTGAGTTAAAAATCCAAAATATTGGAAATGTCACTCTGGGAGATATACAGCTGCTGGATACTTTGTCACCCATGTTTGGAACGTATGTGGCTGGATATCCTGGTACACCTGGTCAGTATACTATCGGAAACTTATCTATTACTTCAAATAGCCTGGATCCTTTGTTTTTGAATTCAGGATACAATGGTATGACGGATAGTAAGATTTTTGTAACAAGTTCAGGAGGTACAGTTGCAGTAGGTGAATCAGTTTTAGTAAAATTGAGTATACTATTTAAACACAATAAGAATACGTATTTTAATCAAGCATTTGCTTATGGCGATGGTCCATTGAATGATGATCCTACCGGATTTGATGATGATGATCCCGCAGATACAATGGATAAATCGGATAGTGGATCGAATTCAACGGGTGGAACAAATCCGGGTGAGCCTGGAGATCTTGGATCTGATGGGGATCCTACAATGATAGAATTTGATACAGATAAACTCAGTGGTAAAGTGTGGGACGATTTAAATGGAAATGGAGTAAGAGAGCCAGGCGAACCTGGATTGGCTAATGTGGAAGTAATTCTGTATACCTGTTCAGGAACATTGGTCGGAAAAGATACCACAGATGTAAATGGTGATTATCTATTTACAGGATTGCAGACATCAGTGAAATACTTTGTCATTGTAAATCCTGCCGCTTATAAACCAAATTATGGATTTACAACTCCAAATCAGGGTATTGATGAAACCGTGGATAGTGATGTAGATATAAGCGGAGTTGGGCCTTGTATAGTTCTTGATTCGGTTCAGTATTCTGCAAACTATGATGCAGGGTTGATCAAATTTGCCAGTATAGGAGATTATGTCTGGCATGATCATAATGGAAATGGTATACAGGATGTAGGTGATGAGGGTGTGCCTGAAGTTCAGGTTACTCTTTATAATGCCGCAACTAATCTTCCGGTAAAGACAGTCATTTCAGATGCAAATGGTAAGTATGAGTTTAAAAATCTCAGACCTATGAATTATTATTTGAAAATTCAATTGCCACCTAATTGGGCTGTGACAAAACCAAATCAAGGTTCAGATGTAAAAGATAATGATATAGATGACAGTAATGGACCGTTAACAACGGCCACCACTAATCTGAGTTCGGGCGAAGTTGATTATACCTGGGATATGGGACTAATAAAATGTGCAATGATATCCGGTGATGTATGGTATGATCAGAATCTCGATGGTATTTATAATCCGCAGGAGAAAGGAATTAACGGACTCAAAGTCTATATCATTGATGCTTTGACGGGATTAACGGTCACGACTTTAACAACTGATATAAAACCGAATACTCCTTCTTATGATGGATATTATAAAGCTACTTGTTTAAAGCCTGGAAAGTATTATGTAAAATTTGACAGACCAGGAAATCTGGGAGCAAGTGAACCTTATAAAGGAACTGATAAAGCGAAAGACTGTGATATTACTCACGAAAATGGAATTAATACTACGATGACGTTGATCGTGCAAAGTGGGGACAATATTTTAAATATTGGTGCTGGCTTCCAGACAAAATCACTGATGGGTGATAAAATCTGGATTGATGCAAATTACAATGGTATACAGGATCCGGGCGAATTGCCGCTTGCCTATGTAAAGGTTACAGCTATGAATTCCAAAGGATATGTTGTCAGTGAAGCCATTTCAGGAGCAGATGGTAAATATGTTTTGGATGGAATGATTCAGGGCAATTATTATGTAAAATTTGATTTGCCCAATCAAAACTATATATTCACTAAACCGCATATTGGAACGGATGATATGGATAGTGATGTAGATGGAACCAATGGTTATGGTAGTACGAAAACATTAAGTCTGCTGACAGGTGAAACGAAACCTACAGTGGATGCCGGTGTGGTTTACTCACCACTCGCCTTAAATTGGTTGGATTTTGAAGGAAGTTATAATGGATCATTTGTGCTTTTGGATTGGTCAACCGGTCAGGAAATAAATAATGATTACTTCGCGATAGAACGCAGACATGAAAGTGAAACTGCATTTAAGGAGATTGGTCAGGTTCAGGCAAATGGAAATCCGAAGTTGAATGTGAATTATTATAATTTCAATGATTTGGATGTAAAAGGAAATGGCATTTACTATTATCGTCTGAAGCAAGTGGATAAAACCGGTAGCTTCTCATACAGTAAAACCATTTACGTAAGTGTCAATTCAAATGAGGCACTAAATGCTTACATTTATCCAAACCCCGTCCGGGATTTATTGAAGCTGGAATTGTGGTTGCCTGAAGATGGTGAATTAAATGCCAGAGTCATTGATCAAAATGGAAAAGTTATTTTGAATATCATTTCCGATGAGATCAGGGTAAAAGGAAAGTACGAACAATTAATCGATGTGTCTGACCTTTCTCAGGCACAGTATATCCTTCAGATTAAAACACCTTCCGGAATCATTAATAAAAAGTTCATCGTGTCGAGATAAAAGCGAAATACTTAAAACGAAAGAGCCTGATTAAAACATCAGGCTCTTTTTTTATGCTCCAGATTAATATACGCGATTTAGAAAATCACAGAACCTAATTTTTATATAAAATTGCTTATACCTAGGCTCGTATTAATATATTATAAATAGTTATAATACAATAACATAAATATTAAAAATAAAACATATAATAAATTATTTTAATATTTAATTTATTTTTAAGAACTTGCTTGGGTAAACATAAAAAATCGGGGGCTGTACACGCTAAATCGAATTTCCTCTTCAAGGTGAATCTCATTAGATAATCTATTGGATTATTTATTGTGGCTGGTTAATTCAGAAACCGGTACATAGCATTCATTTAACATGAACCATATAAGTACCGGTGAGCCTAAGTAAGTTATTCTGTTCAATAGATTATTTCAATTCAAAATAATCGCCCATAGGCATATTTGATTTCCTTTTGAGAGAGCTTATCAATTCAGATAGGCTCTTTTTATTTATGATTCGCATTTTTAGAATTTCTCACGATATTCAATTCCGTGTAGAACTTGATTTTAGTCTGAAATAAATTAAAATTGAATCAAGCTTATCAGCAACTTCATCTCAATCTGAGAAATCTTTATAATCTTTATAATCTGCGTAATCTGTGTAATCTGCGTAATCTGTGTACCTAGAATGTAGTGATATTCAAAGCATGTTGTAAAACCTCATTCATATCTTGAACATAGATAAAATCCATTCCTTTTAAATGATCCGGATTTACTTCTTCCACGTGTGCTTTGTTTTCCTTGCAAAGTATGATTGTTTTTATTCCGGCTCTTTTTGCAGCAAGTATTTTTTCCTTGATACCACCAACGGGTAATACTTTCCCTCTTAAGGTAATTTCGCCGGTCATTGCGAGGTAAGGTTTGATTGGTTTCTTTTTTATTGCCGAGCAGATGGAAGTTAGCATGGTAATTCCTGCAGAAGGTCCATCTTTGGGAATAGCTCCTTCCGGTACGTGTATATGAAAATCCATATTTTCAAAGTAGTCAGCTTCAATCTGTAATTCATCTGAATGCGCTTTGATGAAACTCAATGCCGTAGATGCGGATTCTTTCATCACTTCACCCAGATTACCGGTCAACACCATTTTTCCTTTACCTCGTGAAAGACTTGTTTCTATATAAAGAATATCTCCTCCTACACGTGTCCATGCCAAACCAATGGCAACTCCGGCCGGTAAATTTTCCTGGTACAGATCATTGCTGAATCTGGCGATGCCAAGTATGTCCTTTAATTCATTCGGCTTGACTGCATAGACCTTCTTTTTTTCCATTGCTATTTTACTTGCAGCCTTTCTCATTACAGATGCGAGTTGTCGATTCAAATTTCTTACTCCGGATTCTCGAGTATAATCCTGGATAATCCGCGTAAGTACATCATCTGATATTTTTAATTGATTCGCCTTTAGTCCATGTTCTTCTAATTGTTGAGGTATCAAATGATCTTTGGCGATTTCAATTTTTTCTTCGGTACTGTACCCCTGCAATTCAATAATTTCCATTCGATCCAGTAAAGCAGGTTGGATGGTGCTTAGGGAATTTGCAGTTGCAATAAACAGAACTTTAGATAAATCAAATTCCAGATCGAGATAGTTATCATGAAAACTTGAATTTTGTTCGGGATCCAAAACTTCAAGCAATGCAGAAGATGGATCACCTCTGAAATCTTTTCCGATCTTATCAATTTCATCTAAAATAAAAACAGGATTAGCTGATTTCGCTTTGCGGATCGATTGCATAATCCGGCCGGGCATCGCACCAATATACGTCTTGCGGTGACCTCTGATTTCTGATTCGTCGTGTAATCCGCCTAATGACATACGGATGAATTTTCTATCCAAAGCTTTTGCAATGGATTTTCCCAAGGATGTTTTTCCAACGCCCGGAGGACCGACTAAACAAAGGATAGGTGCCTTCATATCGCCTTTTAACTTTAACACAGCAAGATGTTCGAGAACCCGTTCTTTAACTTTTTCAAGTCCTTTATGATCTTTTTCAAGGATATCTTTACTTCTCTTCAGATCGTAGATATCCGTAGTAAATTCATTCCATGGCAGGTCTACCAGTAAATCCAGGTAATTCATCTGGACAGAGTATTCTGCCACCTGTGGGTTCATGCGCTTGAGTTTGCTCAACTCCTTCTCAAAATGATCTTTTATATTTTGAGCCCATAATTTATTGGCCGCGCGCTTAGTTAATTCTTCCACATCCTGTTCCTGAGGATCTTGTCCAAGCTCTTCCTGTATGGTTTTTAATTGCTGATTTAAGAAGTAATCCCTTTGTTGTTTCTCCAGATCGGTACGAACTTTATTTTCGATCTGGTCTTTGACTTCCAGCAGTTGTAATTCATTGTTTAAATGAATTAATATCGTTTCTGCTTTTTTCTGCAGATCATCCATTTCGAGCAAGTGTTGCTTCTGTTCGATTGGTATATTGATATTAGCAGAAATGAAATGTAAAAGAAAACGGTCGTTATTAATATTGCGCAAAAGCAATTGAGCTTCATTCGGAATTTGAGGTGAAAGCTCAACAATCTTTCTTGATTTTTCCTGTATGGATTTTATCATGACTTCATATTCCATAGTTTTTGTTGAAGGAATATGTTCCCGTTTGGTAAAACGGGCTTCCAGAAATGGTTCATTCTTTATCCACTCTGTAACCAGACATCTTTTTCTGCCTTGCAGAATAACCGTATTACTTCCATCGGGCATTTTAAGCATTTTGACAATGCGCGCAACGGTACCTGTTTGATATAAATCGGCAAAACCGGGATCTTCTGTTTGCGGGTCTTTTTGTGTAAGAACCATGATATAGCGCTCCCCATCCTGTGATTTGGTAACCGCCCGAATGGATTTATCACGGCCGACTGTAATTGGAATAATTACTCCCGGGAACAGCACTGTGTTCTTGAGCGGCATCACGGGCAGAATATCACCAAAGGTGTCTTCCCGAACGGGCTCCTCATCATCTGCAACCGCAACAAAAGGCAACAACTCTTCATCCTGTTGCAATTTGGAATCAAAAATTATATTATTAAAATTCATAGATTCAATTCAATTTTAAAAATAATTAGGCTATCTGCCTGGTGTTTCTGAATAATGAGATAGCATAAACATTTGTGGTGTCAATCCTCATGCCATTAGTAATTTTATGCAATTCTATGACAAAACGGCTATGAATTCAGGACAAATTGACAAAATCCAGGGGATTAAATTGGAAAAATGGTTAATGTCAGCCGGCTTTATTTTCAGATGGATCGGATCTCATGGTTTAAAATTAATCTATCAGCCAGTTTTAAGGTGCCAATCTTGAAATAGTCCAGGACGATCCTGACCGTTCATAAATTAATCGATCATGCAAACGGCTTTCCCTGCCTTGCCAGAATTCGAAATAGTCCGGAACCAAGCAGAAGCCACCCCAGTGCTCGGGCCGCTTGATTTGTTCCGGGTGTGCCTTATAATATTCAAATTTTTCTTCCAGTTCGGCGCGACCCTGAATCTTTTGACTTTGAGTGGAAATCATCGCGCCAATTTGACTCAACACAGGTCTGGAGTAGAAATAGTTATCTGAAATAGATTCAGCAATCGTTTTGACAAGACCCTCAATTCTAACCTGTCTCTCAAGGACATCCCAGAAAAACAAAAGGCAGGCATTCGGATTATTAAATAGTTGCTGACCTTTTTTGCTCAGATAATTGGTGTAAAAAACAAAGCCATCTTCCTGGACATTCTTCAGGAGGACAACTCTCGAAGATGGTTTCAAATCGTGTCCAACCGTTGATAAAACCATTGCATTGGCTTCGCGGGTACCTGTGTTCAGACATTCATCAAACCAAATTTTAAACTGTTCCAATGGATTCTCATGCACATTGGATTCATTCAACACATCCCTGCTGTATTCTTTTCGTAAATGCTCCATGATATAATTGAACCTGGTTTGTAAAATTGAATAATCGCAAGACTATGAAACCACAAATTTAAGATAAAAGAGAATACTCATTTCTAAAAGCATGAATCCTAGAGTTTGCCCAGGCTTTTATCGAGATCCACTTTTGCATTGATCAAATTAATTTGAGCATCCAATAAATTCGCCTGCGATTGATAGACGTCTCTTTCAGCAGAGGTGACTTCGAGACTTGAACCTATACCTTCTTTAAATTTGACCTGAGATGTTTCATAAATTTTTTGAGCAAGGGAAAGTGATTTTTTTCTCGATTCAATAGTAACACTGGCATTCAAGTATTGTGTCTTTGCATTTTCAAATTCAAGTTGTGCAGCATTTTCGAATTCGGTGAGTTGCAGCTTGGTTTTGTTGTGAAGTGTTTTCGCCCGCATGATTTTTGCTTTCTTATCGAATCCATCAAAAATGGGAATATTTAAATTCAAACCGGCATAGGCGGTTGGAAACCAGGGATTGTCATTTGAGTCAAATAATTTATTTCGTTGCAGACTTTCCTGAAAACTCGCAAAACCATACAGGCTGGGCATATACGCCACTTTATACCGTTTAATATTTATAGCTGCAAGTTCAAGTCCTTGCGCAATAACAGGATATTCCGGTCTTTGCTGAATATTCAGGCGGATAGAAGGATCCATAATTTCCACATACGATTTATTCAACACATCATTCAATTGTTCACTCAGTTGAATATCATCAGATATGGGATAAGCCATTTGGAATTTAAGTACATTCAGAGTGATGGAAGAAATCCGGTCCAGTTTTTCCTTTTCAGTAGTCAAATTCTGAAGTGATAGTTCGATGCGGTCTACATCCAGCTTTTCAATCAATCCGGCAGAGTAAATTTCAGCTATTTCTTTTTTGACTTTTTGAAGATTGGAAATATTTTTCTCAACAAGCTTCAGGTTTTCCTGGATAGCCAATGCTGCCATATATGCCTTGGTTACCTGAAAAGTCAGTTCGGATTCAGATTGATTAATTTGTTTAGTAATTAATTCTTTATACAGTTTTTGTGCTTTCAGGCCGACAAAAAAACTACCATCAAACAACAGGGTATTAAAATTGAGATTAGCGCTTAAATTGTTTTTGGTTCCAAATGCAACTGGAATTCCCGGGTTTGATTTTAAATCTCTTCTTGGCAAAACATTTTCGTCAAATAAGATATTATAAACTGCCGGACTTAAAAAGTCGGGAAAGATACTGGTTGGAAGTTTGATGAAATAATTATAGGAAACGGTGGCAGATAATTTTGGTAAACCAATTGCATAGTATTCTTTGATCTGTCCTTCGACATCTTCGATATCAGTTTTCTGGATTTTCAGTTTTACGTTATTGGTTTTAGCATATTTAACTGCTTGTTCTAAAGTAAAACTTTTTTGCCCTGGTAATAAGTTAAATACAAAAAGAGAAATGCTAACAATTAGGTATCTGATTTGCATTACGTTGAATTATTGGATTAAGGTAATTTTATTCTTGCCTACAGGTTGTTAATATTGAAAAATGTCAATTTATCAGGAATTGAAACGGGAAGCATCAAACTATTTTATTAAAAACAATTAATGCTTCTGATCAAAACGGTAAGCCTTGTTTAATTATTAATGTTGCATTAACTCCAGGTTTTACGCTTTGTTCATTCAGGCATTCCCAATTCCGTTCAATTGATTTTCGTGCTTATCTTCATCTAAGGGCCTTTCTGTTTATCAGGAAGTCGCTGAAATGCATCATAAGCTCAAAGAACTTTTCAGAAATTAACCATAGTAAAACTATTTTTGCACTAATTAGTTCAACAATAGGGGAATGAAAATGAGAATACTTTGGATCGTTGGCATCCTCGCTTTTATAAGTGTTTTATCATGTCAGTCAGCTGATCAGGCCGGCGCGGATTCCGGGTCTGCAACTTTTAAAACCTATTGTGTGAATTGTCATGGAATAAATGGTAGTTTGATGGTTAATGGTGCCAGGGATTTAAGCTTATCCGGTTTAACTTTGGATGAGCGAATTCTGGTTATTTCTGAAGGCCGGAATACGATGACCGCTTTTAAAAACACCTTGACGTCTAATCAAATTCGCCAGGTAGCAAAGTATACTATTCAATTGGCTGATTCATCAATGCATGCAAAATAATAAAGTTTTTATTACTGGTGGTACAGGGTTTGCCGGATCTCATATTCTTAAGCAATTGATTTCAGATGGATTTGAATGCAGCTCTTTGTTCCGGGCCACATCTGCAGCTATTGAAGGAACCAAATGGGTTAAAGGGGATTTACTGGACCCTGTTTCATACGAAAACGACTTGTTAAATGTAGATACTATAGTGCATGCTGCAGGATTCATATCCTATCAAAGAAAAGATAAAAACAAACTCATACTTTCAAATTATATAGCCACCAGGGATCTGGTCAACAGCGCCCTGCATTCTGGTATCAAAAATTTCATTTATGTAAGTTCTGCATCGACATTGATAAGATCGGGTGCTCCCGGACATATAGCTTTAAAATCCACAGGGAATCCGGTATTTAATTCTTTTTATGCCAGAACTAAATTTCTTGCGGAGCTCGAAATCTGGAGAGCTGCTGCCGAAGGACTGAATGTTTGTATCGTTTATCCCAGTTTAATGATTGGTGATTGGAGTTGGGAGAAGAGTTCGATGCAGGTTTTTGGTCGGGTGAAATCAGGATTGTCCTATTACCCGCCCGGTAATTTAGGTGTGGTAGGGGTAGAAGATGTAGCCAGGATCATATCTCTAATTTGTAAAAATGAAATAAGGGCAACTCAGATTCTGATTAATGCGGAAGTTATTTCGTACAAGGAATTTCTGAACGAAATTGCGGCGCAGCTTCATCTGACATCAATTTCCAGACAGGCCAATTATTGGCAAGCCCGGGCTATTTCGTTCCAGGATTCGATTAGAGCTCTACACCAACGCAATCCATTAATGATTACTCCGGAAACAATCCGTAACTCATTTGCCAAATTTACCTATGAGCCATCGGCAATTCTCGAATCCATTCATTTTGAATTTCAGAATATTCAGGATCTAATTCAAAAGACCATTCAGCAGCATATTGCCAAGCTTTAGAAGGTATTCATTTCACTGGAATTCGCCAAATGGTTGGGCGTCGAAATACACAGCAACTATTTTCGCAATAAATAGGATTAAATAATTGTATTTCAATGTTATACATATTATATAAAATTTTATTTTCACATCTTACTTTTTCTTTCGTTAATCGATTGTAAATTTATCGTTCATTTAAACTATACGATTATGAAGAAAGCTTTACTCAATTTGTTTGCTTTACTATTTATATCAGCGGCTGGCTTCAGTCAGGCTGTTGTTATAAATTCTCCCCCGTCTCTAGCCGGGGTCTACACATATGGAACCGCACAATTCGGACCTGATTTAACTTCTGATGTTTGGTGTGGAGATGCTGTAGTGATTAAGGATGCTTCAAGTAATCCAACATTAGGCTGTGATCCCAATATTCTAAATGCAGCTGATCTGGTGGGTAAGTTCGTACTTATCGATCGTGGAACCTGTAATTTCAGCTTGAAGGCTTATAACGGTCAGCTCGCAGGCGCTAAGGCTTGTATCATTTTCAATAATGTACCCGGTGCTGGTGTACAGGGAATGGGTGCCGGTTCAAATGGTGCTGATGTCACCATTCCTACAGTGATGCTGTCTTATGAAGATGGTGTGAAAATCAAAGCTGCCATTGCCGGTGGAGCTACTGTAAATTTCTGTCTTGGAAATATCAGATTTCCAAATGATTTATCGACTAACAACCGTGCTGGAATTTGTCATGCACCCTTTGGTTCTTTTCCATTGGCCTGGTTAAGGGCTGATGATGATTTTGTAATCACCCCGGGCGCTAGTGTTACCAACAAAGGACAAAATCTTGGAACGGGTGTGAAGCTGAATGCAAAAATCAGCTATACTCCTAATGGAGGCAGTAGTACCCAATTTTATAACAAAACTTCTGATCCTGGTATTACCGTAGAAGTGGATTCTACGAATGATATTATTCTGGAGTCAAAAAGTATTCTGGGTTTTGCAGATAAAGTTGGAAAAGGAAGCATTGCTTATACCATTACTTCTGATAGTTCTGAAGCAGCCATTGCAGATAATACTGCAGTATCCGAGTTCTATCTGACTAATAATATTTTCTCTAAAGCCAGACTTGCTGCAAACGGAAGAGATCCTTTTATTACTACCAGTTACAGAAGAAGTGATGGTACCAATGCAGAGTATATTTCAGGATATACCATTCCTTATTGCAAAGATTGCAAACTGGATACCATCTTATTCAATATGGCAGTTAGTTCTCCTTCTATTTTAGGTGGTCTGGTAGCAGAGGCTAACCTCTATGGTTGGAATGATGCTAATGGCGATGGAGATGCCACAAATGATGAACTTAGTTATCTGGCATTGGGTACATATACATTTGATGCTGCAGATACGAGGACTTCAGCTATTGCAAGAGTTCCGATTCAGGATTTTAATACCGGAAATGATGGATTTACCATTCCGGATAACAATTTTGGTGTTTTCATCGGTGTGCGTTACAGTGGTCCGGAAACCCCATTTTTCGGCTTTGATGAAGGAATCGATTATTTGTGTGACAATACCGTGAAAACAAATGCAGGTACTCTTAGAATTGATGATCTGCCTTATTTAGGTATCACTGGTTATGATCCAAATACCGGTGTTCCGGATATTGATAATGCATCTTTCCGTTTTACAGGATTATCCGCACCACTGGCAGCTTCAATGGTCTTTTCAAATCTGAAAGTGGATAGTAAGCAACTGACCGATCAGGAAGCGCAGATAAAATTATATCCAAATCCTGTTAAAGATAAATTCGTAGTGGATTTAGTATTGAATGAAATAAATTCAAAAGTGATTTATGAAGTTCTGGATAATTCCGGAAAAATCATTTTCCAGAGTGTGGATAAAAATCCAGGAAAAGAATTCAAAGCAAGATTCAATGTTCAGAATTTGAATAATGGATTGTATCACTTACTGGTAAGAACGGATAAAGGATTCAAACAAGCTTCTTTTGAAGTTATCAAGTAAAATTAAACGTCCAGTTTAAAAATTTATAAAAGGCCATTACTTTATTGTGATGGCCTTTTTTTATTGCTCTTATACAGGGACCTTCTTCCGGATTAACCATTGCACAAAATATTGACGCTAATCACCCATCCCTCAATATTTATCCTACATCCACTCCTGACTCCTAACTTCTCACTCCTCACTCCTAACTCATCTTTCATCACTCATCCCTCTTCACTCCTAGCTCCTAACTCCTCACTCCTGACTCCTAACTCATCTCTCATCACTCCTAACTTCTCACTCCTAACTCCTAACTCCTCACTCCTAACTCATCGTTTATCGCTCTTCTGCATAATCCTGCTCTATTGATTTATGGATCAGAACTCTTCGTTTATAATTCTTTTCACTTATTTCATATTTTTCTATCTTCACTTCATCAATTGTTAAACAAAAAACCAAATTATGAAAAAATTACATTTTACTTTGGTATTGATCATGTGGGTGCTCGCCTATATGAATGCACAAAAAATGGTAAGCGGACAAGTCAAAGATGCTACCGGTGCTCCCTTGATCGGTGCTTCAGTATTGATCCCTGGGACAACTATGGGTACCATTACTGACGCAGAGGGTAAATTTTCAATTAAAGTGAATAGTGGTCAGAAAATCCAGGTGAATATGGTTGGATATAATCCCATAGAAGTCACGGATTTTTCAGCTAAAGAACTTTCCCTTGTTTTGGAAACATCAATAACTGCCTTAGATCAGGTGGTCGTGGTCGGTTCGAGAAGAGCCAACCGGATAAAAACGGAAACGCCCGTTCCGGTGGATGTTATCCAGATTAGTCAAACTCAGTTTCCAACTTCCAAAATGGATGTAACGTCATTGCTGAATTCAGCAACGCCTTCTTTTAATCATACCAAACAATCCGGTTCAGACGGAGCAGATCACATCGATTTGGGTACGCTTCGTGGACTTGGACCTGATCAGACTCTTGTTTTAATCAATGGTAAGAGAAGACATCAAACTGCTTTTGTTTCGGTATTCGGAACTAAAGGTCGTGGAAATTCCGGTACCGACTTAAATGCCATTCCACAGTCATCTATTGACCGGATCGAAATTTTAAGGGATGGTGCCTCTGCTCAATATGGATCTGATGCAATAGCCGGTGTGATGAATATTATTTTGAAAAAGAATATTAATCAACTAACCGGGCATGTCGGCTATGCAGCTAATTATGATGATAAATACAATACCATTCTTGCCAAAGATCAGGGTTATAATGAATATGATAATAAACTGGATGGCAAGACTTTTAGTGCAGGTTTGAACTATGGATTCAAACTTGGCGATAAAGGAGGCTTTGTTAACATTGGAGGAGATTATGCCAGTATAGGTAAAACCTATCGTCAGGATCCGAATCATGTGCTTCCATTCAATATCTACAGAAGAGCAAATGGAGATGGATCTGTTGATGCTTATGGCGGAATGGTCAATTTTGAGTTGCCTCTTCAGGACAACAATAAATTAAGTGTCTATGGAAATGGAGGCTATAATTTTAAGAAAACAGATGCATTTGCATTTACCAGGAGATCTGGCAATAAGGAACGATTTCCCACAGATGATAATTTCAATTTGATTGTGGTTCCAGGTATCATGAAACTTGCACAGGACAGTAGTTATTATTATAACCCGCATATTCAAACTGAGATCTCTGATATTGGTGCGACAGGCGGAATTAAAGGTAGCTTAAGCTCTGGTTGGGAATGGGATTTAAGTGATACTTACGGGAAAAATGAATTTCATTTTTTTGGGGACCAAACATTTAATGCGAGTCTAGGTCCTGCTAAAACACATTTTGATGATGGTGGTTTTAAGTTTTCTCAAAATACCGCTAACTTCAATATAGGGAAGGAATTTGCATCTGTATGGAGTGGATTGCATTTGGCATTTGGTGCTGAATACAGATCAGAAAAGTATGAATTATTTGCAGGTGAAACCGCTTCGTATCACAATTACAATCCTGGTAAAAGTTACATCAATAGCGATGGAGAAACGAAGTATGTTGCAGCTGGGGCACAAGGATTTCCTGGGTATCAACCTGGTGATGCCGTTAATGCAACAAGAAACACGTTTGGATTCTATGCAGATGTCGAAGCCGATATTACCAAATCATTTTTATTGGCAGGCGCTATACGTTTAGAAAACTATTCTGATTTTGGATTCACGGACAATTATAAACTGGCAGCCAGATATAAAGTAGATGCTATTACGTCTATCAGAGGATCGATCAGTACCGGATTCAGAGCACCATCTTTACAGCAAATCAATTTTAGTTCGACATTTACTACCGTTGAAGGTGGAAATATTAAAGAAGTAAAAATAGCTCCTAATTACAGCCCGATCACAAAAGCAGCAGGCATTCCTGAATTGAAAGAGGAAGTTTCGACCAATGTTAGTTTGGGAGTGAGTATTCGGCCAATGAATAACCTTATCTTTTCCATAGATGCCTATCAGGTTAAAGTGAAAGATCGCGTGGTATTATCCGGATATTTTTTAGCGGATGACAATACGTTGCCAAGTGCTTTTACGGATACATTAAAAGCCTTAAAAGTGGCACAGGCACAGTTTTTTGCAAATGCGGTGAATACCACTAATTCGGGTGTAGATGTCGTATTGGAATATTCCCATAAATGCGCTTCCGGCAATCTTAAATTTTTATTTACCGGAAATGCACAAAAGATGAATATCGATAATATTAATGTTCCAAAAACGCTCAACACAACAGAAAGCAATCGTGAAAATTTTTACAATAAACGTGAACAATACTTTTTACTTGCTTCAGCACCCAATTCTAAATTTGGCTTAAGCCTGGAATATAGTTGGGGAAGATATTCTGTAGGTTCAAGGCTGAATTATTTTGGAGAAGTTACGCTATTGGGATACGGAGATGGCATGACGCTGTTTCCACAGGTTCCGACTGATGACGATACATCTGTTCGTGTGAACGATGAATACAAATACCGCCGCAGATGGGTTCAGGATATTTTTGCATCTGTCAAATTGTGCAAAGCAGCCACATTATATCTTGGTGCAGATAATTTATGGAATGTACACCCTGACTTGGCTTATGTTTCAGGAGCTGCAAGCTGGGCTTATAATAATGAAACAGGAGGACCTTGGGATGCTGTACAAATGGGTGGTAACGGAAGAAAATTATTTGCCAGACTGGGAATTAATTTTTAGAACAGAATCGAATGGAACCTCAATATGCAGAAACCAATCGTTTCTAATTGAAATAAAAAACCCTCTTAATTTTTTCAGAGGGTTTTTTATTTCTGTTCAATCAGATTATCGAACGATCAATTTAGTGGTCTTCATTTCTTTACTCGAATAAAGACTTACAAAATAAATTCCATCTTTCAATGAGCTGATGTTGATATCAAATGTATTATTTCCGGCAACAGATTTTAGTTCTTTAGATAAAATCAGATTACCGGAGATACCTGAAATGTGTAAAATATGTGTTTCAGGATTTGCAGTAGTATAATTCAGGGTGATCAATTGATTTGCGGGATTAGGATAAATGCTAAATGCCGAAACGGAATTTTCATCCTGTGTACCGGTGGTTAATGCAAATGTACCAAAATCGCGATCCACAGTGCCAATCCCTATTACTCTTTGCTGAAATATCGTAACATTCTGATTGTCGTAGACTTTATAAGTACCGTTTAATGAAGCAGTACCATTGGTAGTATATACGCGATAGCATTTGTCCTGATCCAGATTTAATGGATAGGTTTTAGTAGCGTTGCTGGTGAATGGACCATCCTGAAGAATCACTGCATTGTTTTCATCGCGGATGACGAAACTCAGCATTGAAGGTTGCGTACCTGGTTTCATTTCAAAAGTTGAGCTCAGGGTAGTAGAAGGAGCCGAGTAGAATTTCAGATTGGCAATATTATTTATCGTATTGTAATCGGCAACATTATTGACAGACGTTATTTCCAGTTTCATCTGGTTGTAATCTTTAAAAGGAGTGAATGTTATTCCGGGTAATTTGATATCTGTTTCTTTCAGATAATCCAGTTTACCGGTCCAATGATAGCTCGAAGAAGTGCCACCGTTTACACTGTATGTAAAATCCAGAGAAGTAATTGATTTGTTGCCGGTGTTGATCACTTTAACAATGGGAGTTGTATGAGTACCGCAAACAATACTATCGGTAAAGACGCCTGTCGCATTGGATAATTTGATAGCGGCATCATCACCTGGAGATTGAGTGTATACAACCAAAGCATTTTCAGACTGATAAACTTCTTTAGTAGCATCATTTTGAATGAATGCAGCCGTTTCCAGGTTTTTAAAATCATACAGTTTATCAAATTTGTAATAAAACGTATAAGTCTTGGATTGACCAATCTGATTGATTTCTGCAATTGAAGTTCCATTTGTATTTGGAATGAATTTTTTCAAAACGTGATAAAATACTTTTTCGCCGTTTGATCCCGGAGGAGTGGTCCAGTTGATTACTTTTTCCAAAGCTGCAACTCTAAGAATTGGATTTCCACTTATGGCAGCTGTTAATTTTACGGTGATATCAATCTGAATGGAATTGTAGTCAGGTAAAACTTTGTTGACGATTTTCATTTCGTAAGGAGATGGAATCAACCACTCATTTTGAATCGTTGCATCAGTAATGGTAGCGGTGGGATTTCCTGAACTATAGGCATCCATAAAAACATCGGGAACTGCATTAATGCCATAGTAGTTGACGCGATTTTGCACATCGCCCGGATTGTCTTTATTCATGGGGTCAACACCCGGCCAGCTAACCTGGTGTGAGATTCGTGTCAATTTACTTTGATTGCGGTCCATTATCGGATCGATGATAGGATTAACGGCGGCACAAGGTCCGCAGGACGCCTGAGTGAAATGCTCAATCAGTACTTTTCGCTGCGATTGGGAGGAGGACCAATTGACAAAAAACAGAATGATTAGAAATAAGGGTAAAGCTTTTTTCATGAGATGAATTGTTTAGTTGGATTGTAAAAATAAGTCGAATTATACAATATTTTGAAATTGGATCTTTTCGAGAAGGGAGAAGTCAAAAATTTAACTAAAATTGGTATTCAGAAAATTTCAATGATTTGTTTTTTTGGGAACCGGATCTTCCCCTGATCCTCCCCAGGGATGACATCTTGAAATACGTTTTAAACCCATTAGACCTCCCTTCCAAACGCCCCATTCTTCAATTGCCTGTATCATATAATTGGAGCAACTTGGATTGAAACGGCAATTTTTACCTAGAAGTGGTGAAAGCAGATATTGATAGGCTTTTATAGGTATGATTAATATATACTTGAATAATTTCATTTTATCATCTTGCACCAGAGAATAATCAATGGAACGCATTATTTTTCTTTATCATGGATGATGTCTTTCATAAGCTTTTTCATCTTTTCTGCAGCATCCAGTAATAAAGATTCATTGCTGGGAAATGGCAGCATTTTTCCATTCAATTTTTTTCTGCAATCGTCAGTGACAAAATCGCGGTCTCCTTTGATGAGCCTGGCATAATGATTCTCAAAAATACCTTCGACATTGATGGGCTTACTGAAATCCAGATTTCCTGTTAAAGCATGGACGTATTCAAGCCTGCCTCCCAACTGAACAGATTTAGATTGAGTGATTTCTTCAATGCTGGCTACGTATTTTGTTTTTACTTTTTGTTTGATTTCTTTACCCAGTGAATCGCGTTTTGGTTTTCCATTTCTGTCTTTAAGCACTTCTTCTGTTTCTTTTTCATTCGTATCGTCATAGACTCTGGTTCGTTCGCGTTCGGGACTAAATTCAAGTTGTGTCAAATTGATGATGATATTATAATCATACTGAATGGATGGATTCGGTTTAACATCAAAGTTTTTATACTTTTGATTGAGCCCAGCTGTACTGATTTTTAGTAATTCCGTTTCTATATTCTCAGGAATAATATTGCGCGTGTTATTTACTATTTTAATCAGGAAATTTTCCAGTCCCAGGCTGTAGGCTATTTTTTTAAGTTGTTCTTTATCCTTATACTGACTGAAAAGTCCGTCAATGCGTTCCAGATTATCATGTGCTTTTCTTGCAGCATTCTTATCCAGTGTCTTCCGGGCGTCATCGATAAGAGAGAGTGCGGATTGGTAGTAATAATCAGCAGTATTTTTTTTGGATTCTTTTTTTAATTCTTCTATATTGACTAATTTAAATGTAGCCTGGTAACCGTCCTGGGATTGAAGCGGTATTAAGGGTTCAATTTTAGATTGACGATCTGAAATGAGATTGTGCAATGCGTAAATTGTAGTCCAGTTTTCAGGAAGATTTTCATCTCTAAGGGATTTTTCTTTTTTGAGATCTCTGTCCTGAGCTTTTTGAAACGCGTATTCTAAAGAAAGAACCAGTTCTTTCTTTTTATCTTTCTTTCCTTCCAGTTTATGGACCAGTTTGTCAATGGCGGTATCGTATTCTCCTTTATCAATTAGCTTATTAATATTTGTACAAGACCCTAGTAATAATGCGAGAGCAGGGAAAATAAAAAGGTTTTTCATGTTCTGTTTTTAACTTCCGGTGAATGTAAAGGCAAAGATAAAGGGATTGCAAACAGGAAACTGAGCCTGTAATTAAAAGACCCAAATCATTTAAAGTTCGCGTATCTGGAAACGGACAAGGACTCTGAATGGGTCAATTCTTTAGCATTTCAAAATGGTGCCCGGGACAGAAGTCGAATCTGCACACCTTACGGCATACGCCCCTCAAACGTACGTGTCTACCAATTTCACCACCCGGGCAATTGTCTGGAATCAACCCTTATTTTCTTTAAATCGGGGTGTAAAGATAAGCATAAGGACTACACCCGATCGATCAAAAGACCAGCGTTTTTTATGCAATTCCGAATTTTTCAGAAAAATTTTTTAACAAAGATTTGAACAGGAGCGTGTTCATATTATTAAAAATATACATATATATAGTTTTGATATATAAATACTAATAAGTATATATAACTTGCCTTATTTGATTAGTTCATAAATATGTATTTTACATATAAACTTTTTTTTAATATTTTTCGTTGAATGTTTGGAAATTCAAAATGACGATGGTACTTTTACAACAAATCCCGGCGACAGTATATCTATAAAGTTCAGATACCCTATCGCTTATACGTAGATTTTTTAATATTATGTAAGAGATCCGGAACAGGATCCCACCATTCAGACATCTATTTTTTTTAGATAAAGATCGTAGTTTTCTTATTTTGAGACCTTAGTCGAAAGAGCCTGAATTTGCGCCTTGCAAATTTGGGCTTTTTTTTGTCTTAGAAGGATCGGATGAATCACGGTCAACCGATTAGCGAGACCACAAAATTGAGGATATCAAAAAGGATTTGAAGTAGAATTTGAAATTCCAGTGTGTATTTGACTAGATTCCGGATTTGCACCGGTTTTATTCTGAAGTACGTTCCATTTGAATAAGTTCTTCCCAGTATTCTGCTGCTCTTCTCGTATGTGGAATGCAAATGGATCCACCGACCATATTGGCAATGGCAAATACATCATAAATTTCCGGTGTGGTCGTTTTCAATTCATGACATTTTTCAAGATGGTACTTGATGCAATCATCACATCGCAACACCATGGATGCCACCAGGCCTAATAGTTCCTTGGTTTTTACGGGGAGCGCGCCATCCTGATACATTTGATGATCCAATGAAAAAAAGCGTTTCATCGGGAGATGATCATGCGAAAGTATAAGATCATTCATCTTTGATCTGTAATCATTAAATTCTTTTACAAGAGACATAATTTATTCATTTAATTATTTTGGAATAGTCTGTGGGTATCAGAAAGAATCAGTTCAAATTATTTTATCAATTGCCAATTACTAATTACCAACTGCTAACTCCTAACTACTAACTCCTAACTGCTAACTCCTAACTGCTAACTCCTAACTGCTAACTGCCAACTTCCTCCAATCGCTGTCCATTCACACTTCATTTCGGTTAATTTGTTTCCAGATATTCCAGATCATTTTAAATGGAATCAATATTGAAGAAATAATAAAAGCAGTGCCAAAGAAAATCATTTCACTTCTGATATAGATGGATAAACTCCTTTGTTCATTTTCATTGAAATTTGAAACGAGTTCCTGTATGCCGATTTCATCCAGAAAATTCCGGAAATCATAAAACTTATTAATGCCCGTAAAGATGACCGGTATCATTAAAAAGATCAGCGAAATTTTCAAGATTTTAGACCAGGCATAAGGTGTGTACTTCCAGAGAAACAACCATCTGCTGAAAGTTAGAAATCCAATTACAAATACTATATTTATAAACAGGAATGGAAAGGCTACTCCATACATGTATATCGGAAGAATCACAATAACAGACAGGATAATGCTGGTTAAAATCCAGACAAATTCGACAAACCAGGTATTTCTGTAAAAATGCATAGAACGAACCGGAAAGATATTCCATTTCAATAAATTCCCGGGATAATAGTGCTCCGGTTTTTTCAGCTATAGTCAGGAAATCAGCCCACAGCTCTTGTGAAGCCATCAAGCGGGTTGTATCTTTACTCCATGTGGCAAAAGTATTACCGTTATATAATTGGTGCCTGCGTACTGGTTTTGTTACTCCTGATATTGAGTTATTTCAGTGAGGTGGTAAGTTACATATTAGTGAGTTGGGTAATCAGTATGGTGGGACAGCCGATTATGAGCTTTTTGCTCGTTCGTTTGCATCTGCTTCGATTTGGCTTTGGAAAATCACTTGCTGCCTTACTCACCATTTTATCCTTATTCGGCATTCTCGGATTTCTTCTTTGGATGTTCATTCCGTTGGTTATTCAACAGGCAGTGGTACTTTCAAAAGTAGACTTTGATTCCATATCTCAGGCATTACAAGAACCCATCAATCGTTTGAACATCTGGTTGCGTTCTCTTGGTCTGGAACCAGGCCCCAGTGCTTCCCAGCAGGTTAAGTCCCTGATCGGAAGTTATTTTGATCCCAGCAAGATAAGTACGTTTTTCGGGAGTCTTTTAGGCAAAGTGGGAAATTTACTGATTGGTCTGTTTTCAATCATTTTTATCAGTTTTTTCTTTCTGAAGGAAAGAGGATTATTTACAGAGATTATTGAAGCTGCGGTTCCTACCGAAATGGAAAAAAAAGTTCGCAATGTCATTGATGACGTCAGCGTATTGCTAACCAGGTATTTTGGTGGCATAGTGCTTCAAATGATGATCTTAATGATTTTGGCTGTCAGTATGTTGAGTTTTATTGGTATTAAAAATGCATTTCTGATTGCTTTCTTTTATGCGGTTATGAATATCATTCCCTATTTGGGTCCGGTTATTGGAGCAGGTTTTGCCTGCCTTCTTACCATTTCGTCTAATCTTGAAATGAGTTTTTACTCACAGACGATTCCTTTGTTATTAAAAGTTTTGCTCATCTTTTTTATCATTAAAATGCTGGACGATTTTATTATTCAGCCGTATATTTTTTCAAAAAGGGTTCAGGCTCATCCTCTCGAGATTTTTATTGTTATTATGATTGGTGCAAGAGTAGGTGGAATTACAGGTATGATTCTTGCTATACCCTCCTATACCATTTTCAGAGTAGTTGCAAAAACTTTTTTAAGTGAGTTTAAAGTGATTCGAAAAATTACTGAAGATCTGAATCCGGATGAATATATAAAGTAAAGTCGAATCATGTGTTGCATATATTAATTTGTTAATTATAAAAAGTGAATTATTCGTTATCAAACAAATACATTTCTGGTCTGAAGTATATCTTAAAAATGAAAGTTAAAATTTAATAACATGTGGTCTGAAATACGAAATGCGTTTGATGGTTACCTGCAATCCATGATTGGGTCTATACCCAAAATCATCAATGCACTTATCATTCTGATCATCGGATGGATTCTGGCTAAAATAATACAATGGATCGTGTTTAAATTGAGCCATGCATTGGGTATTGACCGGCTGGCCCAAAAATCAGGTGTTCACCGGTTTTTGGAAAAAAGAGGAATAAAGCGTGGGTTCTCCGGTTTAACTTCTTCGATATTTTTCTGGATGATTATTCTGATCGTCCTGGTTAAGTTTTTCAATTTACTGGGACTTGAAATGGTTTCCGATTTATTGAACCAATTCATTTTTTATATTCCGAATGTATTAATTGCCTGCATTCTGATCATCATCGGATTTTATCTGGCCGAATTGGTATCCAGCATAGTGGTTGGTTCGCTTGAAGAGCACAGTTTCGAAAATCCGGAGCTCATCGGTCGTCTGGTTTTTTATTGCATAGGCTTTTTTACACTTGCGATTGCCTTGACTCAAATCGGAATCGGCGAAGGAATTATCACCAATGTGGTCAGTATCTTTTTTGGATCAATTGGATTGGCTTTTGCAATCTCGTTTGGATTAGGTGGCAAAGAATGGGCCTCATATATTATTTCCAGGTATTTTTCAAAAAGCAAAGAAGACGATAATAAGAATGATAAAATGCCAGATTAAAATAATTATTTTACGAATAAACCAACTTTCAATTCTCAACTGCCAACTGTCAACTTCCAACTCCTAACTGATAACTCCTCACTCATAACTCCTAATTCCTAACTGCTAACTGCTAACTCCTCACTCCTCACTCACCACTCATAACTTATTTTCAAGTAGCCATTCAAACGGTATATATTTTAAAACATCCTGATTGGTTGCCTCGAGCACTACCTCAGGAGCCATTCCAGCCTCGTAGGCTTCTTTCCATCTTAAGGCACATAAACACCATTGATCACCTGGTTTGACACCAGGGAAGAGGTATTCCGGTCTCGGTGTAGATAAATCATTGCCTGCTTTGAAGGAGAATTCTAAAAAAGCGGCATCGGCTTTGATACATACCGTATGCATACCGCGATCTTCAATCCCTGTGGTGCAACAACCATCTCTGTAAAAACCGGTTAATGGTTTTTTGCTGCAGGGTTCAAGGGGTTTGCCAAATACATTTAAAGGATTTTTTTCCATTCGTGAAGATATATTCAGATAAGGCTCATTAACATATATTTTGGCACATTAATTGCTGAAAACCTTATTTTTGTGGCCAATTTCCAAATTTTTAATCGAAAACTAGAATTATGAATAAGATTTTGATTCTCTTGACATCATTTCTTCTGCTTGGATCATGCGTTTCCAGCAAGAAATATAAAGCCTTACAAGATGAAATGGAAAAGGCTAAAATGACCTTGCAAAAATGCAACGACAATCTCGCCAATTGCGAATCTGAAAAAAGTAAAATGGAGGCAGAAAGCAAAAATGCGTTAAGCAAAATGGAGTCAGATGCAGCCATGAATCAGGGTAAAATGAAATCCCTTGAAGAGCAAATGGAATTATTGAAAAAGACAAATACAAATTTATTGGACCGTCTTTCAGATTTATCAGTGGTTAATAAATCCGGTGCTGAAAGCATTAAAAAATCACTGGATGCATTAAATGAAAAGGATAAATACATCAAAGATCTGCACAATGCCATTTCCCGTAAAGATTCTATGAATCTGGCTCTGGTTATGAATTTGAAGAGATCTCTGGTGGGCACTAATTCAGATGATGTAAACGTGGAAGTAAGAGGTGGCGTTGTTTTTATATCATTATCTGATAAGATGCTGTTCCGTTCGGCCAGTGCGGTTATCAACGATCAGGCCGGTGCAGTATTGGAAAAAATATCCAAAGTTTTAAATGATCACAGTGATCTGAATATTTTAGTTGAAGGACATACAGACAATGTACCCATGTCTAATGACTGTATCACAGACAACTGGGATTTAAGTGCCAAGAGAGCGACTTCAGTGGTTCGTATGCTTCAGAAAAAATACAAAGTGGATCCAGCAAGAATGACGGCTGGCGGACGTTCCGAATTCAATCCTAAAACAGGAAACAATACGGCAGAAGGAAGAAAAGCAAATCGCAGAACAGAAATCATTATCCTTCCAAAAATGGATCAATTCTTTAAAATGGTTGCTCCACAGAGTTAATGTTTAAAAATAAATGAATCATAAAAAGCCATATCATTTCATGATGTGGCTTTTTTGTTTGTATATGTATCTTATGATTGCCAAATATTATTCTGTCTCATATCGCTTTACAATCAGTTTACGAATTCACTTTTTTAACCGGAGATAGGGCAATTCAGCAAATTAAATATTTCATTACTATTCAAATTAAATTATTGAATAATGTATATTAATTTAAATTATAATAATCTATGATTATTTTTTTTCTACCAACTGAAAATTTCACGAATTGAAATATAATTTGCACAAATTTTCAAGGAAATCGTTTTATCATTACGTCTAACAAATTCAGCACATTTTAAATAATACTTATTATTTATTTGGTTGAGTAGAGTTATTTTACATGATTTTAAAATTATATTTTTATTCATTCATTCAAAACCGCTAATTCCAGACTGTTATGAGTAATCAACAACAAAAGGGTGCTGTTGCGTCCAGTAGTAAGTTTAGTTCAATGTTTGCTGCCGTGGTCATTCCGGTAGCTCTAGTAGTGGGCTTTTTAGTTTTTAAATTCATTTTAGGGGATACGTCGCATTTCGAAGGAGGAGATCCCAAAGGACATCCACATCCTGGTGATTATCTGGGGATGATGTACAAAGGGGGACCACTCGTACCCATTCTAATGGCTATGTTCATGATCGTGCTTTCAGTCATTATCGAACGCTATATGACAATCAATTCAGCTTCTGGAAAAGGTTCCGTAGCATCTTTTGTTCGGAAGATCAAACAAATGTTAGATAGCAATCAGGTGGATCAGGCTATTGGTGAATGCGACAAACAAAGAGGATCTGTAGCGAATGTGATTCGCGAAGGATTGATGAAATACAAAGAATTGGAAACGACTACAGGAATGGATAATGAACACAAAGTGTTAGCCATTCAAAAAGAAATTGAAGAATCCACTTCTCTGGAATTGCCAATGCTTGAAAAAAATCTGGTCATACTTGCCACCATATCTTCAGTTGCCACATTAATGGGACTATTAGGTACAGTATTTGGGATGATCCGCGCATTCTCAGCGATTGCTACTGCAGGTGCTCCTGATGCCGTTGCCTTATCGACCGGTATTTCTGAAGCCTTGATTAATACAGCTCTGGGTATTTCAACCTCTGCCTGTGCCATCATTTCATATAATTATTTTACCACCAGAATTGATGGTTTGACTTATGGCATTGATGAGGCTGGTTTCACCATTGCTCAAACTTATGCTTCCAAGCATTAATCTGATAACCCAAAGCCAAAGCGATGCCAAAGGTTAAGGTTCCACGGAAGAGTACTGCAATCGATATGACTGCCATGTGCGATGTTGCATTTCTATTGCTCACTTTTTTTATTTTGACTACCAAGTTCAGACCGCAGGAAGTAGTGCAGATTGATATTCCATCCTCCACTGCGCAAATTCCAATTCCGGACAAAGACATCCTGATGTTTCAAATTGCTCCGGATGGAAAAGTGTTTTTTGGATTGGATGATCAGCCCACCCGCTTGGGTTTACTGGATCGGTTGGAAACTGGTTACAACATGAAGTTCACCCCAAAACAACGGGATGCATTTAGATTGACCGAATTATGGGGAATGGATGTCAGGGATCTTCCAAAATATCTGGATATGGATGCAAATGCCAGAGCCAATGCAGTTCAACCGGGACTCAAAATTGATACTACCGGTGGTGAACATCAATTGGAGGATTTGATCTTATGGTCAAGACAAACTAACAATAATTTAAGAATCGCGATAAAAGCGGATAAGACTACTGAATACAAAGCTTTTGATAAAGTGATTGAAGCATTGCAAAACCGGAAAGTAAACCGTTTTAATCTCATCACTTCTGCGAAAGGAAGCAAAGAATAATCTAAATCATTTAACAAGCATAAAATTCTTTTGAATCATGGCTGAAATGAATGTCCCCGAAAGTGGGGCGAAGAAAGGGAAAAAGAAAGCGCGATCAAAAAAGATGTCCACACGCGTGGACCTTACAGCAATGGTGGATCTTGGCTTTTTGCTCATCACATTTTTCATGCTGGCTACTACCTTCAATAAACCAAAAACGATGGAAGTAAATAAACCGGCAAAGGAAAAAGATGAAAAAGAACAACCGGCTATAAAAATGTCGAAGACGCTGTCATTGCTTCTGGGAAATAATAATAAAGTGTATTGGTTTGTATCACCTGATGAAGTCAATGCAGATACTAAACTTGAATTGGATAGTGTGGATTATAGTTCGAATGGCATTCGGAAAGTGATTCAAAGAAGAATCAAAGAGGTTCATGAAATGTGGACGGACACGACCAATCTGTTTGTCATGATCAAACCACTTCCATCTTCTAAATATAAAAACATCGTCGATATCCTGGACGAGATGACCATCAGTAATGTGAAAACATATGCAATATTAAAACCGGATGATCCTGTAGACAGCCTGGTCTGTCTTAATATAGGGCAACCAAGAAAATAATCTGTTTGATAATGAAGTTATTGATCTTATTAAAAATATAGAAAATCAATGGAACAGAAAGATTATATGAAGCTATCCATGGATGATATCGTTTTTGAAAAACGAAATAAGAGTTATGGTGCTTTTCTGCTTCGAAGGATCTATGATAGCAATATGACCAAGGCCTCGATAAGAGGAATTATTTTATTTATTATAATGATCAGTATGCCTATGATCATCGATATGGTGAATGGGATTATCCATAAAAGAGCAGAAAAGGAAATCATGAAAGAAGTGGTTTTGGCTGAGCCACCACCACTGGATGCTAAAAAACCACCACCACCTCCACCTCCTAAAGTAGAGCCTCCGCCGATTAAGGACCAGATCAAATTTGTTCCTCCAAAGGTTAAAAAGGATGAAGATGTAAAGGAAGAAGAACCACCACCACCGACGATTGAAGAGTTGAAGGATAAAGAAATAGCAACAGAAACGAAAAAAGGAGATGAGCATGGAATTGATGCTTCATTAGTGGAACCTCCACCTGTAGTTGAAGAAAAGAAGGAAGAGGAAGTGTTCAAATTTGTGGAACAAATGCCTGCTTTTCCGGATGGGGAAGCTGCAATGTTAAAATACATCCGCGAACATGTGAAATATCCCGCTATCGCAAAAGAAAATGGTATTGAAGGAACTGTAGTCATTCAGTTTGTGGTCACAAAAGACGGAGATATCCAGAAAGTTGTTGTGGCCAGAGGAATTGGGGGAGGATGTGATGAAGAAGCAGCCAGGGTTGTAAAATCAATGCCGAATTGGAAACCCGGAAAGCATAATGGAAAACCGGTACCGGTCAGTTTTACGCTTCCAATTCGTTTCAAGCTGGAAGGCTAGTGTGGATTCGCAAACTTTTTTTCTATCTCCTTGGAATTAGCTACATCGTTCTGGGCATATTTGTTTTTACAAAAAAAATAATTCCGGCTCCCTGGGATCTTGTATTTGGTCTGGCCTGTGTACTATATGGAATCTGGCGCATTTACAGAGGAACGCAAATCCCGGATTGACTAGACTATCAGCGATTACCCGATCATCTGCTTCAATAGGGAGGTCTGTTTTACTTCAGGATTGAGATAACACTTAAGCATTATCTTTATTTTCGTTAATCCTTATTGGAGTAACTTACCTAAAATCAGAATTGTACTTATTGCTATTAACCAATTTCATCTTTCCGCAGCCGGCTCTCATTTCTCATTACTGAACTATCTTTGATACATGGAACATTTTGATTTTATTTCATTATTCATAGGACTTGCAATTGGCGTCATTCTGGTTTTATTAAACAGGATGAATGCATCTAAAAATACAGAAGAAATCCGCAACCAACTGAATGAAAGTATCACCATGCAAAGGATGGCGGATGAAAAAGCCAAAAAATCAGAATCGGATCTTCAGCAGATTTCTTCCAAATACGATCAGAAAGTGCTCGAGTTGCAAAGTTTGATTTCCGAAAATGCTTCCCTTATAAGTTCATTGCAAAATACTAAAGAGCAGTTAATCAAAATCAATTCAGATTTTACCACTTTAAAAGCACAATATGATTTACAGCAAAACGACATCGTTGTCAAGAATCAAAAATTGACCGAGTTGCAAAGTCAAAGTAAATACTTGCTGGAACGACTTGAATCGCAGAAGAAAGATTTTGAAGAAATTAAAAATCAATCTCAATTGGAGTTTAAGGAAATTGCAAATAAGATACTGGAAGAAAAATCCCTCAAGTTTACGGCTTCCAATAAAGAAAATATGGATAGTTTATTAAAGCCATTAGGGGAAAATCTGAATGCTTTTAAAAAGCAGGTAGAGGAAACTTATGACAAAGAATCAAAGCAACGGTTTTCACTGGAAGAAAAAGTGAAAGAATTGGTTGAACTAAATCAGAAGTTGAGTAAAGATGCGAGTGATTTGACATCTGCTTTGAAAGGGCAGGCAAAAAAACAGGGGAACTGGGGAGAAATCATTCTGGAAAGTATACTTGAAAAATCAGGCCTGGAGAAAAACAGGGAATACAAGGTCCAGGTTAGCATTCAAAATGAAGATGGAAGACGATTGCAACCGGATGTGATCGTTTATTTACCGGAGTCGAGAACCATTATTATTGATTCAAAAGTATCATTGGTAGCTTATGACCGCTTTTCATCTGCAGACACACGTGAAGAGCAGGCCATTGCATTAAAAGAACATATACGCTCTATATACAATCACATTGATGAGTTGGGTGATAAGAAATACGATACCATTGCAGGTACATTGGATTTTACCATGATGTTTTTTCCTATCGAACCCGCTTATCTCATTGCGATTCAGGATGACCCTGAATTATGGGCGTATGCGTATGCGAAGCGCATCTTGTTAATCAGTCCTACCAACCTCATTGCAGCATTAAAACTAATTGCGGATTTATGGAAACGCGAACAACAAAGCAAGAATGCGCTTGAAATCGCGAAGCAGGGCGAAAAGCTATATGACAAGATGGTTGGGTTTCTCGAGACCATGGAGGATGTCGGCAAACATATCAATCGCTCGCAGGATGCTTATCTGAAAGCAATTGGCCAATTAAAAGACGGACGTGGAAGCCTCGTCAAACAAGCCCAGAAAATGAAAAAGCTGGGGCTGAACTCACAAAAAGAAATACCGGATACATTGATGCCATTCGAAGACGATTCCGATGAGGCCTAGATTCCGGGATGCCATATTTCGATCTTATTTGAGACTTTTTATAGGTCTGATTATTTTCCTGTACGTAGTAATTGCAACATGAAATGAATTTTTAGCGTGTAAAATGCAGAATTATAATGTTATAAATATTATAATTTTATTTCAATTGTATTTTTTTGAAAATGATTTCTTTTAAGCTCAGCTCAATAGTTAAAATTTCCTGACGTAAAGTTCATTCTCAGTATATTTGATGTTCTTAATTCTTTTTTTAAACAAGAAAAACCTTTCATATGAAGAGATTTTTACTCATTCTGTTTTTTGGAGGAATTCTTAGCGGTATGAATGCGCAGAATTCATTTTCCGATGATTTCGAATCCTATACTGTTGGTGCGTGTATTTGGGCGTGAGTTCAACCAAGTGGACTACCTGGAGTGGTGCTAAAGGTGGAGCAGACGACACTAAAGTTTCTAATGAGCAAGCTCACAGCGGAACTAAATCGATCAAGTTTTTAACAACAGCTTCAGGAGGTGGCCCTTCTGATGTCATCTTACCTTTTGGCGGCCTCAAAACCAATGGTATTTTCACCATGGAAATGTGGATGTATGTAGTAGGAGGCACTGGTGCTTATTTTAACTGGCAAGGCAATGCTGTAGTTGGAAAAATATGGTCACTTGATGCATTCTTTGATCCAAACGGGGATGTTAGATTTCAATTAGGAACCGGAGGAGCAATTAACGTTGCTACAGGTAGTCATCCGAAAGACACCTGGTTCAAATTAAAAGTGGTTGCCAATTTAACAGATAACAATTGGGAAGCATTTGTCAATGACAAGTCATTGGGTAGCTGGACGAATCCAAATAATGCAGTAGCTTCTATGGATATTTATCCAACCAGTTCCAATAGCAAAGCAACGTATTACATTGATGACGTAAGCTACAACTACGAGCCTTATGTTGCGTTGAATCTGGATGCGTCTTTGTCTTCTGCAACAGTAAGAGCAAAAGGACTTACGGGATCTTCTTCTCCTGCTACGATAAAAATTAAAAACACGGGAAGAACGAAAATTACAAAAGCACAAGTGGAATGGTCAGTAGCCGGAGGTCCGGTGACCACTGAAAATTATAATTCTTTAAACCTCGACAGTTTAAAGGAATCAGCTGCGCTTCCTTTATCTAATAATGTAATTTATTCCGGAGGCATAGCTAAACTGGATTTTAAGATTACCAAAGTAAATGACGCTGTTGATGATAAAGCATCTAACAATGTCCGTTCTTTGAATATTGAGGGCGTAACACCTGCACCGTATAAAAAGATCGTTGTGGAAGAAGCAACGGGTACCTGGTGTCAGTGGTGTCCACGTGGTGCTGTTTATATTGACTCTTTAACAAAATTGTATCCTGATCATTTCATAGGAATCGCAGTTCATAATTCAGATCCAATGGTCGTTGCTGAATATGATGCAGGAATGAGAGCTTTTCCCGGATTTACCGGATTTCCGAGTGTTGTAACTGATCGCAGAACGCTTGGAGATCCCAGCGGAGTTGAGCCTGTGTTCTATGACCAGATTGTTGAATTAACTCCGGTTAAACTGGATCTGGGTTCTAAATTCGATGCCAATACAAGAGAATTAACAGTAGAAGTAAAAGCAGATTTTATAGAAGCAGTAGCTGGCGATTATCGTTTTAATTTGATGGTGGTAGAAAGCGGAGTTAAAGGAACAACTTCTTCATACAATCAATCCAATGCTTATGCCGGCGGTGCTAATGGCGTTATGGGTGGTTTTGAATTATTACCTAATCCGGTTCCCGCTGCTAAAATGACGTATAATCACGTAGCAAGAGCGATTATGGATGGTTGGGATGGATTTGCAGGAGATTTGCCAGCAGATATTCCTGCAGGAACTTCATATGTGAAATCATATAGTTATATCGTGCCTGCTGCTTACAATATTTCGAATATTAAACTAGTGGCAGTGATGATGGATCCTAACAGTGAAATTATCAATGCAAATGAAGCTTCTTTCGATGAGGCACTCGCTAAAGGTTTATTTACAGCAACTAAAGATGCCGGTCATTTTGTTAACCAGTTAATCATCAATCCGAATCCTGCATCTGACATTGCACAGGTACATGTAAGTATCTCTAATTCTTCTAAAGTGTCCATAGAGATAGTAGATCTTATGGGTAAAGTTGTAGGTAAGAAAGAATATGGTGTACTTAGCGGTGTGGTAGATTTGCCAATACAGACTTCACTTTTGGAAAACGGAAATTATTTGGTTCGCGTTACACAGGACAATAAATTCCAGACTCAAAAGCTGGTTGTTGCACATTAAGAATTAAAAGAAATTTTCATTTAATAATCAAGGCCGCTTCGGATTTCCGGAGCGGCCTTACTTTTAGAATGATTTTTTTTTGGAATCACTTAGTACATATAATTCACACAGAGACATAGTTTACGAATTAGCTATGTGATTTTATGTCTACTATGTGATTCAATAAAATCTTACTGCAGAAATTTCAAAGGGTCCATCGGGGTTTTTTCAATCCAGGTTTCAAAATGAAGTTCATAGTAGCCTTCACTATTTTTTGAAGCCTTGCCAAGGTTAACTCCGGCTTCCACTTTTTCGCCATTGCGAAGTAAAATATTTTCAAGGTTGGAATAAGCAACAAATAAATTACCTGATTTAGTAATTAGTAAGTAAGATTGATTGGGCATCTTTCTGATTTCGACAACTTCCGAATTTGCTGAAACCTTTACAAATGGATCGGATGATTGCAAATCAATTCCATTGTTGCGCATGAGGAGTTTGGATTTTCCGCCTTCCATGTTTTTTCCGAAGCGTGAAATTATGGTGGCATTATTCATCGGATATTTTAAATCTTTTTTTAGTTCTCCTGACTTAACATGTTCTTTTGTTTTGGAAATGGATTTCATGCTTTCTTCAATAACTCTGTTGAGTTCATCTTTCTTCTTTTTATAAGCTATTAGCGCTGCATTTAATCCGGATTCCTTGCTGTTGAGATCCTGAATCATCTCTTTGGATTTGGCAATATCTGAAAGGGTTCTTTCCGATTCTTTATTAACTGATTTTAGTAATGAGTCTTTTTTAAAAGATTCCCGGGTTAAGGACTCAAGTGTTTGATTGTAATTTAATTTTGTTTCGTGAATGTGATTCAATGTTTGCTGCCGTTCTTTCTCCATGCGTTCAAGAAGATACCAGTGTTTTACATTTTCGTCCAATTGGCCCGGATGAAGTAAAGTAAGCATTGGATTATAGGTCAGCCGGTGTATTAATTTGTTTTTCAGTAATTGGGTATATTCCTTTTGCAGGATCTGGACATGCTCGATGCTTGATGAATTTTCCTTTTTTAGTTGTTGAATTTCGGCATCCGTCTGATGAAGTTCATTGCTCAATTTTTCCTGCAATTCTTTCCGGTAGGAAATCTGACTTTGTAGTAAATCCAGTCGTTTCAGTAATTGTTCTTTTTCTTGTTTCGAACCGTTTAACAACTGATTGGTCTGGTCAATAGACTTTTGAATTTGTTCTATGTTGCCAAAATCCTTGCGTTTGGTATTCGTGGTTTGGCCCTCCATTTCCAATACAGAAATAGAAAAGCCAATTAGAAAAGTCAGGAAAAGGAGGTATGCGGTTCTAATCATTCTCCGGCAGTTTTATAGTAATCGGGAACAACGAATCGGACCGATGCAAATGGTTCAAGTTTGATTTCATCCCAATTAATTTGAATTTTAAGAAATTCATCTTTGGCATGGGTTGCGGTTATTTCATAATTTACCGGAATCCATTTTCCTGAAAAGGGCATTGATTTCTGTACCTCAACGTATAAATCCCGGTTTTCAAATTGGGCTTCAAAAGAGTAGGGCAGTAAACGCATGGTATCTAATTTATAGTTCAGGATTTGGTATTCAGAATAGCCATGCAGTGAACAATTCTTCCGGTCCTTTTTAAATTCATAATAAATATTCGAATCTATGAAGCAGGCAGTAGTCAGCAGTTGATGTATGCTTTGAAAATCCAACGGTATATTAAATTTTTCGGTAAATTCATCCATTGCGTTTGCGGAATATGTTTCATTAATCCGGTCTAAAATTTTAAAGCTGTCTTTGGTTATGAGTATTCGGGAAAGTTCGATTCCAAGTTTCTTTATAATAATGAGATACATACTGTCCTTGATACCATATAAAGTTAATTTACCTTCAACACTTTCCTTGTTGCTCATAAATTTGGCACGGCCTTTAGCCATTAGGAAAGGAATGGATTGGTTCGCTGAAATACGGTTATATACTGAGTCACTGTTAATCTTATCAAAAGCAATTGGAGAGGGAGGATTTTTGAGTTCACTGCTCAGGTGACTGGTGCCACAGGAGAGCAGCAAGCAACAGGCCAAGAATAATAAAGAAAACGGGATCCAATGCATTATTTGGCGGGATTATTAGATGGTAGGCTTTGATCAGATTCACTTTCAATCAGTACCCTGGCTTTGCTTCTGAATTCCTGTGACGTTTTAAGATCACCTGTAGCTTCGTAAATTTTAGCAGCCAAAAGCAAAGTATCTGTGCTTTCGCAATATCCTTTTGAAATGGAATTTTCAATGTATTGTTTGGCTTTAGCGTAATCTTTCAGGTAATAAAATAATTCAGCTGCTTTGTCCAATTTGAAAGATTCGTGAATGAATTCAGAGTTCATTGCTTTTTCAAAATAATCTTTAGGGTATGAAGCACCTTTAGAAGCCATGAAAACGCTGTATTCCAATGAAGCAAGATAGTCATGATCCGTTTCCAATGCGAGTTTCCAGCTGTTTGCAGAATCCTCATCTTTCTTTAACTCGGAAAGTATTTTCGCTTTAAGGATGAGCAGCTCGGTTTTTTTATGATCATTATGGCTCACCATTAATTCCAACTGTTCTATCGATTTAACGATGTCCTGTAACTGATTCAGTTTGAATTTGCTCAGTATATATACATAATTTGGAAAACTCTGATTTGGATATAAATCCATGCATTTGTCCGCAAAATAACTTGCGGTTTTCCAGTGATTCAAATGGATGAGGCAAAACAATAAATTATCCCATACAGAATAAGGAACCTGGCCATCCCGAGTGGCTTGCACATACGCTTCTTTAGCCTGTAGCAGATTATTTAACTGAAACTGGATATCTCCGATTATGGCAATGGTTTTTGGATCTGCAGGATATTGATGTCTTAAATTTTCGGCTGGGTTTAACAAACTTAGAATTCCTGATTTATCAGACTTGGAAATAGCGGTATTTAATCTGGTAAATAAATACTTTACTTTGTCATCGAGACTTAAATCCGGAGATTGAATAACTTCGTCAGTGGATTTCGCTTTTTGATTATTCGGTTCGATTGCTTTTTTGGTAGTCCATTGATTCAATTCATCATTGTTTGGATCAATGAGTTTAAGTTTGTCTATATATTTTGCTGCTTGTTCAGTATTGTTAGCTTCTGAATATGCTTTAATTAATTCCAGTACTAACTCTTTATTTGAAGGAAAGACGGTGTAACAGTTTTCAAGAACCTCCAGGGCATTTTTATTTTTTTTCATTACGGTCAGCACATACGATTTTTTTATCGCTATGGAAGGCACAATTCCGAAGGTATGTTCAGCCTTATTCAGAATATCAAGAGCTTTTTTGAATTCTTCAGCTTTCAGAAAAAAGTAAGCTGCATTATCATAATGTGAAAAGTTATTCGGTTCGAGATTGCACAATTTTTCAAAAGTCAGCGCGGTTTCTAAATTTCTCCCATACTCTTCGGTCATATTGGTTTTCATAATCAGGTACCAGGTATTGTCAGGCTCACTGAGGATACTTTGATCAATAGCTTCAAATGCTTCTTCCATTTTTCCGGTGCTTCTGTAAATTTTCGCCAGGTAGAAATTGCAAACTCCTCTGAAATCGGGTTCGTATTTTAATTTTTCCAGAATTTCAATCGCTTTGTCTTTATTTCCAATCTGTTCTTCACGTATAGCATCAATAAGTAATGACTGATTAGAAATCATTTTTTCTTTATCCTGGGAATAGGTATTTCCGCAAATAAATAGCAAACAAATTATGATGAATAAATTTTTATGCATGTATATCAGAGTTATTTTATTTAGTTAATGGACTGTTGGTCATTGAATGTGTGGAATATGGATTTTTACTATTCAAATGAGAAAAATGAATGAATCACTAGCATTTTGGTAAGTTCTTTTCCTGTTTATTCCACTTCAGTAACTTTAAGCATATTGGTCCTAAGTTTTTTATGAATCGGCATACTTCCGGTATTTACCACCAGGTCTCCTTTATGTAATTTATTATCATTTTTTAAAATTTCGATCAGATCTTCTATTGTTTCATCTGTAGAAGTCATCTTATCATAATAGTAACAACGTACACCCCAAACGAGATTCAACGTGCCCAGCATATGAGCGGCACTGGAGAAAATAAATATGGGGCAGTCTGGCCGGTATGAAGACGTTTTGAATGCCGTGTATCCCGAGACGGTTAATCCAATAATAGCCTGAGCTTTGATATCTTCTGCTGTTTTTGCTGCATTGAAACAAACCACATCAGACAAAAATGTGGATGACTTATTGGATGGTTTTGGTTTTTTTGTATTTAAAGAGTAATGTTTTTCAGCTTCCGAAATAATTTTATTCATAGCCTGCACCACTTTAACCGGATGTTTACCGATAGAAGTTTCAGCGCTCAGCATAACTGCATCGGTTCCATCGAGTACAGCATTTGCAACATCTGTTACTTCCGCACGGGTTGGACTCGGATTATTGATCATACTATCCATCAATTGAGTCGCAACAATCACTGGTCTTGCTCTTTGTATGCATTTGGCAATGATCATTTTCTGTATTGTGGGAAGTTTTTCTATCGGAAACTCTACTCCGAGATCGCCGCGGGCAATCATAATCCCGTTGCTGATTTTTATAATGGCGTCAATATTTTTAATGGCTTCCGGCTTTTCAATTTTGGCAATGACTTTGGCGGAATGTTTGGCACTTTCAATTTTGGCTAACAAGTCTTCTATGTCTTCCGGTTTTCTAACAAACGAAAGGGCGATCCAATTTACCGGTTGCGTTAAAATAAAATTCAAATCATGAAGGTCTTTCTCCGTTAAAGAGGGGAGAGATATTTTGGTGTCAGGTAAATTCACCCCTTTATTGGATGATAGAAAACCTCCAAACAGGCATTTGAGTTTTACCAGGTCTTTTTTATTGGTTTCCACCACTTCGAAGACCAACTTGCCATCATCGATGAGAATGGTTTCTCCCACAGTGACATCTTCCGCAAAATTCTCATAACTCATGTAAATGCCATTCTTTGTACCGATACAGGGTTGATTGGTGAATGTCAGAATTTCACCCGGCAGTACTTCCAGACTGTTGTTTTCAATCTGACCAATGCGCAGCTTGGGCCCCTGGAGGTCGCATAAAATGCCCAAATGAGCGTCCTGCTCCTGATTGATCCGGGTTAAATGGCGTATTACTTCAGCATGGTCCTCGTGCGTTCCATGAGAAAAATTCAGTCTGAAAATGGCAACACCTTCTCTGGCCAGTGCCAGAAGATTTTCATAACTATTGCAGGATGGGCCAACAGTTATGACTATTTTGGTGTTATGATGAATCATAAATTGAATTTAAAGGCGTTTTTTGAGATTAAAAGTTGATTTAGAACGCAAAGCAAAAGCAAAGTCTGTAAAAAAAGCGAAAATTATTTTGGTATTCCTTATATGAATCCTTTATTTTGCGCCATGGTTTAAAAAAAATCATAAAAAAATTATTAAACATGTCAACAATTGCTGAAAGAGTCAAAAAAATTATAGTCGATAAACTGGCCGTAGATGAAGCAGAAGTCACTACAGAAGCTAGTTTTGTAAACGACTTGGGTGCGGACTCCCTTGATACTGTGGAACTTATCATGGAATTCGAAAAAGAGTTCGATACATCTATCCCGGATGATCAGGCAGAGAAAATCCAAACTGTCGGCCAGGCCATAGCTTACCTGGAGGCAAACTGCAAATAACCAATCTAATAAGTTTACTAAATTTATATCTTCTAACACGGGATTTGTGTTAGGATTCATATAAAACGCAGCAGCGTATGAGGCGAGTTGTTGTTACTGGTATTGGCGCTTTGACCCCGATCGGGTTAAATCAGGCTGCCTATTTGAATGGACTTCAAATGGGGGTCAGTGGTGCATGCCCTATCAGCTACTTCGATGCCAGCCTGTTCAGAACCAGGTTCGTATGCCAATTGAAAGATTTTGCAGTTGAAACCTACCTGGATAAAAAAGAAGCCCGCAAAATTGACCCTTTCGCTCAATATGCCCTTATCGTTGCGGATGAAGCCATGAAGGATTCAGGTATTCAGACTGAAGGAATGGATTTGTCGAGATTTGGGGTTATCTGGGGCTCTGGAATTGGAGGATTCCACACTCTTGAACATGATTTATCAGAAGCTGCACTGCTTACGGGTCCACCGAGATATAGCCCGTTTCTTATTCCCAAGTTGATTTCGGACATTGCCCCGGGTCATATTTCTATTAAATATGGTCTCATGGGAATTAATTATAGTACGGTTTCAGCATGCGCATCCTCTGCTCATGCCATAACAAACGCGTTTGATTATATCCGTTTAAATAAAGCAGATGTGATGATGGCAGGAGGTTCAGAAGCCGCTATCACCAGGGCCGGAGTAGGGGGTTTTTCTTCTATGAAAGCGCTGTCAGAAAGAAATGACGACTTTTTAACAGCTTCACGACCTTATGACAAGGATCGCGATGGTTTTGTTTTAGGAGAAGGTGCAGGAGCTTTGATACTTGAAGAATATGAGTTTGCCAAAAAAAGGGGAGCTAAGATTTATGCTGAAATGATTGGCTCAGGTTCAACTGCCGATGCATATCATATCACAGCACCTCATCCTGAAGGATTGGGAGCATCGACGGCTATGACTCTGGCATTAAAGGAATCCGGATTAAGTACTTCTCAAATCGATTATATCAATACACACGGTACATCAACACCACTTGGAGATATTGCGGAAGCAAAGGCCATTCTCAAAGTATTTGGAGAAGATGCATACCGCCTGAATATCAGCTCAACCAAATCAATGACAGGCCACCTGCTGGGTGCAGCAGGAGTTATTGAAGTTATAGCGGGTATTCTTGCAATCAATCACGACTTTATACCACCTACCATTAATCACTTTACTGATGATCCGGAATTGGATCAGCAACTCAATTTTACTTTTAATGAAGCTCAGACCAGAAAGGTGAATGCATTTCTTAGCAACACATTCGGATTTGGCGGACACAACAGTTCAGTGATTTTTAAAAGATGTTAGGATTTCTTTACAAGTATTACAAAAAAACAAACCACAAGTTTTTTTCCAAAGACAAGCATTTTGCAGAGCGGTTGCAAAATCTCATTGGTTTTGTGCCTTCCAATATCTACATCTTCAAACTGGCTTTCTATCATAAATCTACACTGAATAATTCCCCGGTTGAACACAATGGAATTTATCAGTCCAATGAAAGACTGGAATATCTTGGCGATGCATTATTGAGTTTTATCGTTGGTGAGTATTTGTTTAAAAAATATCCTTCAGCCAACGAAGGTTTCCTGACTAAAATGCGTTCCAAGATCGTCAAGCGAAAAATGCTTAATTATATCGCAGAGCAAATGGGTCTCGATCATCTCATGATGGAGTTTAATCAAACGGCAATTTCACAATCCATGTTGGGAAATGCACTGGAAGCGTTATTAGGAGCAATTTATATCGAACAAGGTTTCGAATTTTCCAGACACTTCGTGTTGACCAAGATCGTCAAGCGCTTTATCGATATAGATCAACTTGAAATTTTTGATGACAATTATAAAAGCCAGCTGTTGGAATGGTGCCAAAAGCATTCTAAAGAAATTGATTTTAAAGTGATCAACAAATTTAAAGTGGATAAAAGAGATCGGTTCAAAGTTGGTGTTTTTATTGATGGTGTTGAAATTTCAACTGCAGAGGATTTTAACAAGAAGAGCGCCGAACAAATTGCATCAGAACAGGCAATCCAACATCTCGGTGTGAAGGAAGTAAAAGAGACTGACGATTGAATAAGTACAAAGGAAATTGAGATAGTAACTTTTGCTGAACGGATTTGCGATTCAAGTGGTTTAAAGCATATCATTATTCTGTATGAAATAGCAAGATCTGTTGATTCTGCAGGTGAATAAATGTTCCGGTTTTCAATCTGAATAGATCTCGATAATGACGGAAACAAAACAAGAGCTACTCTACGTACAATAATTTCTAATTTTATCGAATAAGCATCTGTTGAATTGAGCCTCAAATTATTTTTTTCTAGACTAACTTCACAAAAAGAGCAATCTCTTTTTCAGGGAGTAGGTATACTGAAGAAATGGCTGGATGAACTTTTGTTGAGAGGGGTATCTACTATTCAGGACGATCCGGTAAAAATCGTGGAAATTTCTACAAGAATGGTTGATTATGGTTTGCCAGGAATTGCCAGAAAATTAAGAATCATTCCCGAGAAAATCAAAGAGACAGAAGATTGGACGGAATATGTATTTATGCAGATTGGAGAATTGTACCTGTTCATCAGTTCATTTCATGATGTAGAAAAGCTGGATGAATTGCAAAAAGAAGATCTATTGAGTTATGCCGGAGTGGTGTATAAAAAAACAAATTTTGCCGAAGACAATATGCTTCAGGATGAATGGCTCTATCTGGGATGTCAAAAAGAAAAAGAGGAAAAACTCATTATAAAGCGGAATTGGTTTTATGGAATTCATTCACATCAAACCATTCTGTTCCTTGAATTTCAATTCAATAAATTTGTCCGGTTAAAGCCATTGAATTGTGGTATTGTATATCGTTCTGCAGTTCGTTTTTTCCCATCTAAAACGCACCAGCGCATAAAAGATCTGGCCACAGACCAAATTGTTAAAGCAGATTTTAGTGCCTTAAAAACAGTAAACTTAAGCGAATTACTAAGTCAATATGGTAATGCAGTCTGCCTGAATCCTTTTATTAAACATCAATGCTATTTGCTCCGGCAAGCGAAAATCACAAGTCTTTCCGGTCTATGGTATTTTACCAATGATGAAAAACAAATGGTTGTAATTAGGAATGAACGGAGTGCAATTCCAAAAATAATCAGCTATCTTGGTCAGGACTCAGGTATATATGTTTGTGAATATTGGAACAATGGTTTGACGGTTATCTCAGTTATTATTGGAAGCCTGGTAATAGAAATTTAGAATTCCAATTCAGATATAGTTGAAGCTAAACATAACTGGTATGTACTTAATGTCAATTAAATGATTCGGCTCTTCAAAAAAGTGCAAATCATTACACTTATCTTCCATTAAATCATGCGGCAATCTTCAACCATTGCAAAACTGCTTTGGCTGGCTTTTCTGAAGTGATACATACATCATGTGTTTCACCAGTTTTCATGGTGATATAATCGCCAGCCTGCATATTTACTATTCTCGTGTTCCCCATTGGATCTGTAATATGGCAGGTGCAAGTACCTTCCAGAAGAATAAAACTTTCCAGTAAATCATGGTGTACTTCCTCAGGTACCATTTTAGTTACCCATGCTACGAACATCTTAACGTTGGAATCTGATTTAATAGGTTCGAGATGAATATCTTTGAAATCAGCAGGCGGCTGCATATCTTTAGTTGCAAGGAGCCAATCCTCAAGATTGGAGTCTTCAGAAATTAATGGAGGATTTGAAATATCAATGACCCCCTGAGCTTTGCGTTTTTGATTTAGTGAAGCCAGCTTAGTAAGAATTTTATTTTTAATATCCGTAGCTGGCACTACAGCCCAAGATTTAGCAAATGCGTTTAAGGCATTTTCGGTTTCAATAACCTGCTCCTCATTATAATCTTCCAGCCAATGCTTAATATCTTCCTGGGTTATATTTTTTTCCTTTTTCAATGTGCTAATTATTAATCGTTACAAACATTTCTCTTAATTCGCGGAGACCATTACGAGCTCTGGTTTTCACCGTACCTAGTGGAATTGAAAATTCCTCGGATATTTCCTGTTGAGTATATCCATCAAAATACATCCATTCCAAAATTTGGCGGATGCTGGGGTCTAATTTATGTACGAGTTCCCGAAGACCTATACACTCCTCCGGAATATTCGTAGATAGACCAGGCCTTTCACTATATACGAAATTATCCAGACTTTGGTTTTTACTGTCCTTAGAAAACTGGCGGGAACGGGTAAAATCAATTGCGGTATTTCTGGCAATATTAATGAGCCAGGTTGCAAGGGTTCCTTTGGTCGCATCATAACTGGCGATGTATCTCCAGATTTTTACAAAGCAATCCTGAAGTAGATTCTCAGCTTGTTCCTGCTCTGAAACAAAGCGGTTAATGATACCAAATAAGGTCGAGGCATAATGATCATACAAATACTCGAAGGCCTTATCATTTCCTTCCTTAAGCAGTCCGACTAAGGTTTCCTGATCCAAAAATTCAATTTTACTAAAGTCAGGATACAAATATAAAGAATGTTCAAAAAATGGGGTTTCTAAATCCCGACGGTCAGATAGGTCGTATATTGACCAATAGATGATCAATGAATAATGGCGATTAAGCAGTTATGGAAAACCTGATAGTAACCGGTGGCTCCGGATATATTGGATCCCGGCTTTTGAAAGCATTGGATAAAAATGCGTTCAGAATCATTGCATTAGTGCGACCAGGTTCCGAACACAAGATTCCACCCGGGATTGAGATCATCTCAGCTGATGTATTTAATCCGGAAGAATGGATTTCCAGGGTACCTGGTAAAAGTATTTTTATTCATTTATTAGGGGTCTCGCATCCTAATCCTTCAAAAAGCCAATTATTTGAACGCATTGATTTAGGGGCTTTGAAAATTGTAGCACGTGTTGCAAAGGAATGCAATGCCTTAAAGATTATATATCTTAGTGTAGCAATGGAACCAAGTTCATTGATGAAAGATTTTCAGGCAGTTAAACGAAAAGCTGAACAATATATAATAGCTCAGAATCTTTCGCATGTATTTGTAAGGCCCTGGTATGTTTTGGGTCCCGGACATTGGTGGCCGTATTTACTTTGGCCGTTATTTAAATTACTGGAGGTTTTGCCAGCTACGGCTAAACAATCAAAGGCATTTGCATTTGTAAATATCAGGCAAATGATAACGAGTCTCGTATATATTATAACTCATTTGGACGCAGCACCGGAAGTCATCGAAATTTCGGATCTGATTAAAATATCAGAAACAGGTTCTTATTAAATCTTGCAAAGATGAATATTAATAATCCAATAGGAATTAATCTGCTAACTTCGTATCATTCTCTTTGTCTGATACATCAATCAGAAAATATAATTAAGGAGTGTTCAGAACCTGAATTTCAAATTAATCCAATTTTCAAACTTACTTTAAACATATGAAAAAGCTAACTTATTTATTTCTCCTATTATTGACTCAATCTTGTCAAACCAACAAACCTGTTGACCAGTCGGCACAAGCCCAACCTTGCGCATATAATTCATTTGATGAAGAAGGTGTTAAATCCGGTGGAGTGAAACTGATTACTATCATGAACGGGAAATACAAAGTCTGGACAAAACGAATAGGGAATAATCCTAAAATCAAAGTGTTGTTGCTTCATGGCGGACCCGGATGCACCCATGAATATTTTGAAAGTTTTGAAAGCTTTCTGCCTAAGGAAGGGATAGAGTTTTATTATTATGATCAATTGGGATCGGCGTATTCGGATCAGCCAAAGGATAGCAGTCTATGGGTATTGCCAAGATTTGTTGAAGAAGTTGAGGACGTGAGAAAAGCATTACATCTGGATAAAGATAATTTCTATTTATTGGGACATTCCTGGGGCGGTATTCTTGCTGCAGAATATGCGTTTAAGTATCAGGAGCATCTGAAAGGGCTGATTATTTCCGATATGATGATGAGCGCTTCAGCTTACGCAGCTTATGCTGAAAAAGTATTATCCAAACAAATGGATGCAAATGCATTAAATGAAATCCGGATGTTGGAAAAAAAGGGAGACTTTTCAAATCCCAGATACATGGAATTACTGATTCCCAATTATTATTGTCAGCATATTTTAAGAATGCCTGCAGAGCAATGGCCTGACGCAGTGAACCGAACATTTGCCAAATTGAATAACACCATCTACACAATGATGCAGGGTCCCAGTGAATTTGGCATTTCCGGCAATCTTGAAAAATGGGAAAGAGGAAATGATCTTCCAAAAATTACAGTGCCCACACTTGTGATTGGTGCCAGCTATGACACTATGGATCCCGATCATATGAAATGGGTTTCTACCCAGGTAAAGAACGGTAGTTTTTTGTTATGTCCCAAAGGAAGTCATATGTGTATGTGGGATGATCAGGAGCATTATTTTCCCGGATTGATTTCCTGGTTAAAAACAGGGAAGCTCATGTAAGAAAGGTTTGTAGAATTAAATCAATTCTTCTTATAGCTCTAATCAAGTTATTTTGAGCTTACTTTAGTAAACTGATATTTCCTTTTTTAAAGTATTTTTTTCCACCAATACATTCTACTTCGAGAAAGTATCCGAAAACATCAGGGCCAAGAAGTTTACCTTTAAACGTACCGTCCCAGCCATCCCTGGGGTCAAATGATTCAAATACTTTTTCACCCCAACGACTGTAAATGCCAAGATGCATTTTATTGATTGAATTTCCACGAACTTTCAGTGTATCGTTGTGATTATCCTGGTTGGGAGAAAAAGCATTGGGCAGAAAGATGTTTGATTCATCACAAACCGGGGGTAATAAAATCACTCTGAACCGGAATAGATGAGGGCAATTGAAACTATCGTTTACGGTTACCAGGTAGCTGGTATCTTGTTCGGGTTTGATGATCACGCAAGGACAGTCACTGCAATTAAACAAATTAGAAGGCTCCCAACGAAATAATTTACCTCCTATGATACAATATACAACCGTGTCACCTGGATTTACTCGCTTCAAGGTGTCTCCTGAAAATTTGATCATTGTGGTATCGATCAAAGGATGGATGAAGAAGGTGTCTTGTGATGGGCAATTATTTTTATCTTTAAATGAAAGAAAAATAACTCTGTCTTTGTCGTTGACAAATTGTTGCTGATACTTCAGGGGATCTGAAATTGAATCTCCATTCCATTGATATTTTATTCTGGTTCCGGCATTAATGGTAACCAATATACCCGGACAGGTTTCAATCAGTGAATCTTTCCCGTTTGGATTGGGTAGTACAGTCACCTGATAATCGTATTTCGCATCGCATCCCTGCAAGTCAGTTTCTGAAAGGCTGTAATGATAAATCGCATTACTGTCGATATCCATATTATACTGAATATCGATTTTACTGCATGTATCACAGGGCACATTGCCTTTGGTCCAGTGATATTTTTTGGATGGATCTGTTGTTATTCCGATAGAAGCACTTGCACCCTCACAAATGGTCGTATCAAACGAAAAGCTTTTTATCCTGTTTAGATTAAACGGTATGGTATCTAAATGGCAGACACAGTATTTATTGAGAGTGGTTAGGAGGTAAGCGCATGATTTAATTAGAGAATGATCCAGTTTTTGGAAATACAGATATGAGCTGTCAGGTTTAAACGGGTTGGTAAGAATGCAAAAAGTATCAATTAAAGGGTCGTTTGAATCCAGTTTGTTGTTTTTATTTATATCCTCGTATAAACCAACACAGATCACAGAATCTTGCATCAATGATTTATCGTGTAACATGAATCTGAAGTTCAAATCATAGTTTAGCGAATCGGCATTTTTGGACAAATGGAATGAATCCAGAGTAAATGAAGTTGTTTTTTGGTCAATCGGGAGAGTGCCGGTTCCGGATTGTATAAGTACATCACAATCCGCTTGAGTAGCAGAACAGCGTGTTTTGGTTCTGGTGTACGTGAATGCACTGATCAATTGTTCGGAGCAACGTATATTCTTTAGCCCAATAACCTGAATCGTAAAGATGATACTGTCCTGCAGGGATAAGTTATCTTTCAAATCAAATGATAAAATTTCATTTCCGGATTCGTTGCGGATAACTGGATTGCCGAATGGCATATTTTTTATATTAAAGACGGAGTTTGGTTTGAAATGTAATCCACCGGGTAAATTAATTATAAGGCTGTCATTTACCAAACTCGCGGTGTTTTTGGTGATGGATATCTTTAAAGTTGTTTCTTCTGCGCAATCATGAATATCGGGATTTTGTAATTTAAGCGTAAATGCACCGGGTGTGGACAATCCTTTTATTTGAATCAGCTTACCCGTTTTCTCAATAGAGTTGGTGAGATCTCCACAACTATTTTTACCGGATGTGAAAAATTGAGGATAACTGTTAACAAGGGCATCGCAACCGGTAATGAGTTTCAATTTGAGGTTGATACTATTAAATGGCGCTTCCTCAACTCCTTTTAAACAGTTTTGACGAATCGATGGAATAAAATCAGCAAATACCCACCGATACCGGTTAGCACCCAACACAATGGGCTTGGGTAGAAGTTGGTAGGCACTACCTTTTGGATAACTATACAGCAGACTCATAGGTACAGTATCCGTGCCTGGTGGTATATAAATATCCAGGTAGACATCACAGGCAACTCCTTTATCTGCATTGTAAATTTCAAGCACAATTTCAGGAAGTGTGTCACAGAGTATAGATTCTTTTACTTCCTGGTTCAGACTCATTTCCAATTCCGGATTAATGGAACGGACATATCGGGTTATGGTATCGAGATTGCATTCATCCCTGATGGTATTTGAATCGCTGACACATAACCAGCGGCTAATGATTTGAATGGTATCTGTTCCGCAAAAAGCCTGATCCGCCGAGAAAAAAATCTGATAGTTTTGATTGAGGTCAAAGTTTCTTAAGAAAAAATGAGTCGAGTCAGTTTGTGTAACTTCAGTTACCGGAAAGGTGTGAATTTTAATCTTAGACAAGCGATTACTGCTGGATTTGATTTCAAATTCAAAACCTCCGGGAATATTTAATCCGGAAATAAGCGTTGCCCAGTTGATATGACCGGAAGAATTGAAAATGATATTGGATGAATCCCGGATATGATCATTTCCATTGAACAGGATAAGTGAATTTGCTGTAGAATAGATTATATTGGTTATGATTTTATTCGGATCATTGATATCGTAAAAGACATTGTTGTTATTTGCATTGACATAATACACAGAAAAAACAGTGTTCTTCGAATCATTGAATCTCGCGCAATCGCTGAGGTGTGCGTAAGAATTAATTTCAATGGTATACGATTCATCGTATTTATTATCCTGAAGTAACAATGGATCAATTTCCCACTTATTGTTTCTGATTCTGGCAGGGTAGGTTTGAGATTTGACTAAATAGGTAGATGTACCCTTCTGATATAAATAATTAATCTTAAAGCTGTCGACGATTACAAATGTATTTCCCGGTATATCTATGCGAATGGAATCCAATGAATAAATGTTCCTGATTTCACGGTTAAAAAAATTTTCCAGGGAAGTAGTTCCCCGTATGATGGCATGCGATAATTCGAAACTGGATTTACAAATAAACAGAGTATCATGGTCCTGATTATAGGAAAGTCCTTGTGTTGAGAATAATATGGTGTCCTTGTAAGCCATGCAGGAAAAGGGATCCGGCAGAATATGTGCACGGTCGATGAAAAAGGCCCTGTACGTAAGCACTACGGGCACAATCCGGTTATTCACATAACTGCTAATTCTGCATATGACTTTTGCATTAATGCTGTCGCCGGCTTCAAATTTGAAATCAGCAGGAAGATGGGCTCCATACAAATTCAAAAGCTCAGGTGTTAAAGGTACTGTATATCCGTTGCCGAATCCGGACCGGGTAATCACAGTGTAATCGCAATTGATTACCGCATTTGGGGTTTTCAATTTTGGAGCCAGGGGATATATGCACTGATAGATACTGTCCGTGCTCACATCTTTAATCTGGATTTCTGAATAAACCGTATCAAAGGTCAATTCCGGGGTTGTAGAAATCATCAAAAGAATGGAATCATAATAATAACGGTTGTCATCAATCAGGACGGCTGTTCTGAATTCATTGATCAGTGTATCTCCGGTTATCAGTTTTTTCCGATCGGTAATACCTGTATCTAAAATTCCGGAATTGAGCAACCTGTCATTTTCAGGATCTGAACCACCATAATTTTGCCGGTATGCTTTTGCAAATCCGGTGAGATAGGAATATACGCTATCGCGACGAGAGGGTATATGTGAACAGTGTAATTCAAATGTAGTCATGCTGCGTGGGCATGGGCCGCATTCATATTCGCGGTTAGGACAACTCAATTTAATATCAATACAAATTTCGCCGGCAAGACTTGCCAGTAATAATTCGGTGCGCGGGCAAGTTGAATAAAACAATGTATTTGAGGCTTTGCTGATATTTATTTTGCATAGAAAGTTGCAATCTACCAACAACCGGTACTCGGCGACAATGGAATCGTTAAATGGCGGTGCATACTCCAGGTTTACAAGGATGGTCGAATCAAACTCTTCAATAGACTTTTCAATGGGTGCCTTTCCTCCGAGCAAAAATGTGGTATCCACCAGGCGTAATGGGCAGGGTATCCGGTACTGAATATGCAGATATTGATTCGTAATTTTCTTTTGAAATTTAATCAAATTCTGAACGGTATATATCTTACCTTCTTCCAGAATTCCATTTGTGGCATCTTTAATAACATTTTTGACGTAAAGTTGATTGCCCGGATTTTCCATGGTGACCCGTGTGTCTTTAGCACTACTGTATGTAATATTTGGTACGCATTTGGAATTATAGGAATAACTGTAAAACCAGTACAGGCTGTCCGTTGGAGGAGTGCATTCCAGGCAGGTCGAATAATTAAATCTTAATTTAACTTCTGCACCCGGTGCCAACTCACTTAGTGTAATTACACAATAGGCAAATAATTGATTGGTCTGACATGTCGAAACATTAACCTGGTACAAGTACGCTGTATCGATGATTGCTGCTGCTCCGGTCGCAATGACACTTCCTCTGACGAATCCGAAAGGATTCATATTCAGAATGTCTGTAGCCTTTAAAGTAATTACGATATTCTCTGCTGCACGTGCGCCTGTATTTTCAATAATCAGGCATTGGGGCGTCCCTTCGGCACTGCAAATACATGTTGGAAAATTTCGTTCAGCAGGAAATTTAAGTAATGCTCGTTCATTGTTTTGATAAAAATTTATTTCAGCCGTTGCCTCATAAACCTGGCAGGTATCCATATTACAACCCCAGTAGGCAAGAAATGAGGATCGAACCCGTTTTAGTTTGCAGTCTTTATCCTGAATGTCTTCAATGATCATTATGGATTCATCTCTGTCAAAAAAACTATCCCGATTGCCAATTTTCAGAAAGTCTGAAGAATGGAATCCAAGTCGCAATAATTTCTCCGTTTGGGTTAGTAATTGTCCGGATGAAGATCCTATAGACAGGCTATCATGCCGGTCTTCATAAATAAAGTCCTTGAGCGAGCCTAATCGCGTATTGGTAATGGTTATAGTTCTTTGCAGCGTTGATCCTGTTAATACATTCAGGTTGTTGACATCATCGATTTTTAGAAAAGGAGTTTCAATGGGATATGGTTGTTTGGAACTTACGGAGTCTAAACCGTTATTGGATTGCACAAGCCATTTATTGATGAATGTGTAAGTGGAATCCATTTGATGAAACAAACTGCAACTTGCCAATATGTGCACATTGATTTTAATGGAATCATTTTTTCGCAAACTGGAAATGGTAAATTCAGGGGAATTGAGTTGTGATATATTACTTTCAGTGGCTCCGGTATTGCTTCCGGGAATGTAATCGACTCCAAATGGCAAATTCAATTTTAAATTCAGATTGATCAGATCATTCGCTGTGCGGTTTGTAATAATAAGTCCGGTTTGAGCGGGATGACATAATGTGGCTTGAGCAGGATCGATGATAGTTAAACCCAAATTTTGACAGGAAACCTGTGGAATGGCATTAAATACTACCATCAACTGAATAAACAGCCGGGTCAGAAATAGGCAATGGGATATTCTAAGACAAAGGTAGTGCTTCATCCGGGGGATATTTTATGGGATTAATGTTAATATCTCTTGACAAATATAATCAATTTTAGGAATGCCTGCATATCGTGATTGTAGAGCATCATAAGAAATTCAGGGCTTTTAATTGCTTCAGTTATATTCAAGTCAGGCTGAAGCAGTATGATATTGAATAACGTAAGTAAACTTTGTTCTATTCGGCCAAATAAATAGTGCAATTAAATATCTACACTTACAATGGCATCAATAAAAATTACGATTTATTTTCGCAGTAATTATTTAAAGAAAAATACTACCCGGCCTCATTTTTAATTCATCTTTTGCTAAAATGAATTTGTCATACTGAACATCATAGAAGAATCTGTTTGATCTTTATTTTTATAATAGGTTTTATTAAGAAATTCGCCTTTGCTCCTTTTAACCTGAGCTTTACACAAAACATACAATTAATTCAAGTTAAGATAATAATTTAAATGTGAAGAGCGATGATATACAATCTAATTTTGTGACTTAATTCTATCGAAGAAATTTAAATTAAATTCCTGAATTGAAATTCTGAAGCAGGTTAAGAGTTTACCCTCGGATATTTTTCCAAAAAATCATTTATACACTTTTTTACAGCAGCTACTTGTTCACACAGGTAGCTGCATTTATTTTGATCGTGTTTTGGATGAATTTATTCGAGTGCATTAAGTGCATTTATTCAAGTTCAATATTAAGCCAATGTTATCCGAGTATTAAAAATTTGTAAACCAAGAGACATTTCATGTTTTCCGGGCTTTTCATTTGAATATGGTCCTTTGCAAATGGAGTAATTTGATATTATCGCCCAAAGGATAAAACCATCAAAGCCACTATTTACGGGTAATACGAGGATATTGCTTGTCGAATTTCTGAATCAAAAACATCAGTTCCATTCTTTGCGAGGGATAGTTGCGTTTGATGACGCAGTCTGATTTCGCCCGGATACTTTTTATATTCAATACAATTCCTTAACAGTAACATAAAATTGGCTTAAAGCAGGTGGCTTGGCAAAGCGGTAATTTTGCACTGTAAATATTAAACGCAAATGAAAAATTCACAATTTAAAAATTTCAATTCCGGGATGAAATTATTTCTGGTGCTGATTATTCCTCTGATCACGTCCTTCACGTTAGCACAAAATGGTGGAATTAAGGAGGGAATTATCTCCGGTAAAATAATTGACAAGACAAATGGTGAAGCATTAATTGGTGCAACCATTCAATTGGAAGGAACTACAAAGGGAGCTGTAACCGATATAGAAGGTAAATTTAAATTGGAAGTGGAGCCGGGTAATTACACACTTACTATACGCTATATCGGATATGAGCCGGGCCTGGTTAAAGTGGAAACTAAACCGAATGATATTGTTCATGTGGAATTTGCTATGGAAGAGGCTAAAGCAACAGCTCTCAATGAAGTTGTTGTAGCTGCTACTGTGGAGAGATCCACTGATGTTTTCATGAATATTGAATTGAAAAAAGCTGCATTTATTGCCAGTGGAATTACTGCTTCAGAAATCCGGAAGACACCGGACAGAACGGTTGGAGATATTCTCAAACGGGTTACCGGAGCTTCAATTCAGGAAGGCAGATTTGCAATCATTCGTGGTATGAATGACAGGTATAATGCAGGTTATCTGGATGGGGCATTGTTATCATCTACTGAATCAGATCGCAAAGCATTTGCATTTGATGTAGTTCCGGCAAATCTTATCGATAATCTGATGATTATTAAGGCAGGCTCAGCTGATCTGAGTGGTGATTTCGGAGGCGGGGTAATAAAAATAAATACCAAATCCGTTCCGGATAAACTTGTTCAAAATATATCCATTGGCGCTCAATACCATTCCACCACTACATTCAATGACTTTAAGCAAACTAAAATATACGGTGGCGAAGATTTTAATTTTATTAGCGATCAACGGAAGATACCCGTATTTGCGGACGGAGCATTGAAATTGTCTTCTACCTTTCCCACTAATGATGAAAAAATCAGATTAGCTGGAATTTCAAAAACATTTAATAATGATTGGTCTTCCAGCACAATAAGTGCGTCACCCAATACCCGATTAGCTTATTCCATTGGATTTCCAATTCAGCTTTCCAATGCAAATAAACTGGGAATCATTATGGCATTGAATTATACCAATACCCGCAAAATTTCGGAAAGTACTGTAAATACCTTTGATGGTTCCGGACAGGTTTCAGCATTTAATGATAAATCATTTATGAGAAACATTACTACCGGGGGTATTTTTAATATAAACTATATTGGATCAGGAACACAGGTCAACTTCCATAATCTTTTAAATATCAATTCGGATAACAATACTATTGTTCGCAGCGGACTTGGCAATGTTAGTGATTATTTATTAATACAGAATACTGCCAATTTAATCAATTATAACCGTCTTTATAATGGCATAGTATCATTGAAACAATTAATCGGAGATAGTCTGTTTGTCCTTCAGTCCTCTCTAAGTTATTCCAATGTTCACCGCGAAGTACCGGATTATAGAATTGTTAGTTATACCAAGTTGCCGGAATTTGACAGTTATCAGCTTGCTTTGGGTGATTTTTTTAATAGCAGCACAGGCCGGTTTGTTTCAAATCTCGATGAGCATTTATATGGTGGGACATTCGAGTTAAGCAGACAAATCAGGTCTTCTAAAATAAGAACTGAATTAAAGGCCGGGTATTTTTATCAGAGCCGTTATCGGGATTTTTCATCAAGGAGTTTTGTTTATGGCGGTGCATCAGGTGAACTTACTCTGGATCCTGCTGTGGATTTAGGAAATAAAAATATCGGAGCTGACAAATTATTCCTCATTGAAAAAACGTCCAACGATCTTGCTTTTTATAAAGGCAAATCTCTGATAAATGCCTTTTATGGTTCTGTTGACCAAAGTTATTTCAATAAGTTAAGAGCGATTTATGGATTGCGTTTTGAGGATATTGATTTAAATGTGGATAACCAAAAAATCCAAACATCAATAGCACATATTAAGAAAATGTCCCTGCTTCCGTCCGTCAATCTGACCTATGCTTTAAATGAAAAGACCAATCTGCGTGCAAGTTATTTCTCTTCTGTAAATCGTCCTGAATTCAGAGAGCTGGCTCCATTTGCTTTTTATGTTTTTGATAAAAATGCAGAAATCAGGGGAAATAAAGATTTGAAAATAGCTGACCTTCAGAATTTCGATTTGCGATATGAGTTTTATCCGCAAGGTGGTCAATTGATTTCAATTGGAGGATTTTATAAATCCATACAAAATCCAATAGAATTGAGTCTGGATATAACGCAGCCATTTACCACGTTTACTTTTCAAAATGAAAAATCGGCAAAAATTTATGGAGTCGAATTTGAATTCAAAAAGAAATTGAATTTCATCAGAGGCCTGGATATCTTTCAAGATTTAGCTATTTACTCCAACCTTTCATTAATTAAATCGCAACTGGATTTTAATGCAGGATCTCAGGCGAAGTCAGACAGACCATTACAGGGCCAGTCTCCATATATTATAAATGCCAGATTGCAATATGAGAACCCCGATAATGGCTGGTCCTGCAATATCGGCCTCAATAGAGTGGGAAGACGCATTGCATTTGTTGGTGTGGATGCCAATTATGGAAATACGAGACAGGATATTTATGAAGCACCCCGCACAGTAGTTGACTTGCAGGTGGCAAAGACATTCAAAAATATAAATGTAAAACTTACTATTGGTGATTTGTTGCACAATGATTTGATCTATTATCAGGATGTAAATAGTGATGGGGTTTTTAATGCGTCAACAGACCGGAGAATGTATATCTATAGCAATGGATCTGCAACAAATTTAAGTCTCAGTTATGTGTTTTAAAGATTCTTCAGTTTGCTCATAGCCATGAGAACAAAAATGGTAAATTGGATGAGGACTCATTGTTAAAATTCATTATTGAGAACAAACATTTTAAAAACTAAATTAAATAAATTAAAAATTTTGACAATGAAAAGACATTTACTTACACTCGTTACTTTAGTGTTTGTGCTATCCGTACATCTGGATGCACAAAGTGACTTCAGGTTAACTGTAACCGATTATGTTGGAGCTTTATCCAAAGATGCAGCTCAGGACTGGACGCTTGGTTGGACCAATTACGATCCGCAAAATACCAATTATCCTGATGTAACTGATACGATAACATTAAACGGTATGATTTCCACATTACCGGTTCCGGGAGAAATGAATATTGCTTCTGGTACGATGACACTGGATGCATCCAAGGTTTATCTTTTAAAAGGATTGGTAGTGGTCAGAAGTGGTGCTAAACTAGTGATTCCCGGAGGCACGGTAATCAGGGCTTCTGCGGATTTAAACTCAAGTCCTAAAAACTATGCTTCTATCATTGTTGAGAGAGGTGGAAAAATTGAAATCAATGGTTCTTTGAATTCACCAGTTGTATTTACTTCGGCAAAATCAATCGGACAAAGAAACAGAGGAGACTGGGGTGGTTTGCTGATTGCGGGAAAGTCGACTCATAATTTATGGAATGCCGGTACTGATGCGGTGCAAATGGAAGGGTTTAACAATGTATCCTTTGATGCGAACCTTGCACATTTTGGTGGAACAGACGGCAATGACAACTCAGGTATCCTCAAATATGTTAGAGTAGAATTTGGTGGTGTGGCTTTTGAATTAAATAAAGAAATAAATGCCGTAACGTTTGGATCTGTAGGTGCAGGTACAGAAGTTCATCATATACAATCTTCCTTTTCAGGTGATGATTCGTTTGAATGGTTTGGTGGAACAGTCAGGTCTCACCATTTGATTGCTTATAAAGGTACAGACGATGATTTTGATACAGACAATGGTTATTCAGGCATCAGTCAGTTTGGAATCGGCATCAGGGATTCAGCCTATTATGATTTAACCTATAGTTTGCCATCAGGTGCATCGACATCAGAAGGATTCGAAAGCGATAATGAAGCGACAGGTACCGCCAATTTACCGGCTCCATATACCAGTGCAATATTTTCAAATTATACGATGATTGGTCCTGTACCTGTAGGTTCAAAGTTTAGCGACATGAATTCAGTTACAAGAGCTGCATTCAGACGTGGCGCGAGAATCAGAAGAAACTCAAGTCTGAGAATTGTCAACAGCATTTTTATGGGATACCGCAATTTTGTTATGATTGATGGCGATAGTTGTATTAGAAATACCAATTATCCATCAGCATTAGCATTGGTTTCTCCGGGCACACCTGTAGATGTAAAAAGCAAACAAATCTCATTTGCAAATAACCTGATTGTAAACACAACAAATGCATTTAATAACGCAGGTGACACCACAGCTAATGGTTTAGTAGAAGTTGCTCGTGCTGCGGGAAGCGGACCGAAGCTAACTGCATTAACGGATTGGCTGAAACAGGGAGGAGCTTTGGCAAATAACATTGACCCGGTTGATTTTACTGCAGGTACAGTTTTAATCAATCCATTGGCATCTTCCAAAACTCCGAATTTCAGACCGGTTGCTTCGATGTCTCCGGCTCTGGCTGGTGCTAATGTTAAGGATAACCCGGCACTTGCCAATTTTACAATTGATCCTACCAAATATGTTGGAGCACTTGGTGCTGTTACGCCAACAGAAGCATGGACTTATGGATGGACTAATTTTGATCCTAAGAATACCAATTACCCTGATCCAACAGATACCATAACCTTAAATGGAATGCTTACATCATTGCCGGTGCCGGGTGAAAGAAATATCGCAGCCGGTGAAACACTGACTTTAGATGGAGGAAAAGTATATTTATTAAAAGGCTTTGTTGTCGTAAGAAGTGGCGGCAAACTGGTAATCCCGGCCGGTACAATTATCCGTGCTTTAGCAGATTTGAATGCGTCACCTAAAAATTATGCAAGCATTATTGTTGAACGCGGTGGTCAGATCGAAGTATTAGGTACACAAGACAAACCTGTTGTAATGACTTCTTCTAAATCAATCGGCAATAGGGAAAGAGGTGATTGGGGAGGTTTATTGATTGCCGGAAGATCCAATCACAATTTATTGGATGGTACGACCAACAATAATGTGCAAATGGAAGGTTTTAACAACGTTACATTTGATGCAGGTTTAGCCAAATTCGGAGGAAATGATCCTCACGATAATTCCGGAATTATTCGGTATTTGCGTGTTGAATTCGGTGGTGTTGCGTTTGAATTAAATAAAGAAATCAATGCAGTGACTTTTGGTGCGGTTGGTGATGGTACAGAAGTAAATCACGTGCAGGCTTCATATTCTGCAGATGATTCGTTCGAATGGTTTGGTGGCACATTGCATTCCAAATATTTAGTAGCCTGGAAAGGAACCGATGATGATTTTGATACAGACAATGGTTATTCAGGAATTAGTCAATTTGGTATCGGAGTTCGGGATTCTGCTTATTATGATTTGAGTTATTCACTGCCATCGGGTGCATCAACTTCAGAGGGATTTGAAAGTGATAATGAGGCAACCGGAACAGCAAACTTACCCGCTCCTTATACAAGTGCAGTGTTCTCCAACTTTACGATGGTTGGTCCTGTACCTGTAGGTTCTAAGTTTAGTGATATGAATTCAGTTACAAGAGCTGCATTCAGACGTGGCGCACGAATCAGAAGAAACTCAAGTCTGAGGATAGTCAACAGCATTTTTATGGGATACCGCAATTTTGTTATGATTGATGGAGATAGTTGTGTTAGAAATACGAACTATCCAGCAGCATTAGCACTGGTTTCGCCGAATACTCCTGTCGATGTAACAAGCAAACAAATCTCATTTGCAAATAACCTGATTGTAAACACAGCTGATGCGTATAACAATTTGAATGATACAACTGCAAATGGGTTAGTTGAAGTAACACGTGCGGCGGGATGTAGCGCAAAACTGAATGCGCTTACCAATTGGTTGAAACAAGGGGGAGCTTTGGCTAATAATATTGATCCAGTTCCATTTACAGCCGGCACGGTTTTAATCAATCCGATGGCTTCATCCAATGTTCCTGATTTCAGACCGGTATCTATGATGTCACCTGCATGCGAAGGTGCCAATTTTAAGGATAACCCGGTATTGGATAATCTGGTGAGTACTCAAAATGAAATTGATAAAGCAAATACCGGTTTGGTATATCCGAATCCGGTAACCAATGGAAAATTGAATTTCGGTCGCGAAGTAATTTCTTATGGCGTCTTTGATCTTTCCGGTAAATTAGTTACACATGGATTTAATGCAGACCATGCCGACGTGCATGGATTGCCGGGTGGAATTTACTTTGTAAAACTGGAAGGTAAAATGCAGAAATTTATCATACAATAATTTATCCTCCTTAAAAGAGCAGTCAAAATAGATTTGCGTAGACATTATTGTTTATATTTACAGAAGCCACTTCATTCCCGGAGTGGCTTTTTAGTTTGTGGTAATTATTTCATACGTACCAGGCACATCTTTTAATTTCAGCAAGTAGTACAATTCAATAATGATTTGATAATATGATTTTCTTCCATGTAAATCTAAATGGGATTTACATTTACGTATTCTAAGGAATGCATCATAGTTGATTCTATCATGTAGTTAAATTTAAAACAACAAATAGAATCAAACAATCGAAGTTATTCTTACCATTTGGTTCTTGTTTATAAGTATATCCACCTGTAAAACCCAAAAAGAGGATCTAAACCGTTAGATCCTCTTTTGTTTTATACGGTAAAATGAAATTCAATAAGGATTGGTTTCTTTATTTTTTCCAACGCTCCAGTTTCGGGATTCCTTTTGAAAACCAGCCGGCCAGGAATCCGGGGAAGCCCATGGATTTCAATTTTTCTTTTACAAAAGTTTGCATTTGTTCAGCAGTAATATCTTCTTTTTTGAATTTACCATTTTCGTAGCAATGACTGCAATACATGGCACTTCTGGTGCCATCGACGTTTGAACCGCCACCCAAAGGGTCTTTTTTCATAGGCATTCCGCAACTCTGGCAATTTTTATATGATTTTTCCATAAAAAAAAATTTGATTGCAATTTAAAGCAAGCTGACCAAATATTGAATCTGTTTTCAGATTATTCCTGTGATGAGTAAAAGTAAAACAAAATGCAATGCTATAATTCATCCAAAAAACAGATTGTTCTCTTTCCTTATAATTGTTGTAGATTCTATTCAAACGATATTGGACCTATGAAACGCGAAGAAAAATCATTTATCAATTTTTAAGTTAAAAAATTCTTTAGATCGCAGCCAGGTTATGGTCACAATCAACATCGTCATAGCTCCGCCGAATAATACAGAGGGTATAGTTCCCAATAGTTTTGCTGCAACTCCTGATTCAAATGCCCCTAATTCATTGGAAGAACTTACGAATATGCCATTTACGGATGAAACTCTTCCACGCATTTCATCCGGAGTAAAGTGGTAAATAATGGTAGACCGGATGATCACACTCACACTGTCAAATGCACCGGTTAAAAATAGTGTAATTGAAGACAACCAGATGTTTTTAGAGATTGCAAAAATCAATGTGGCGATCCCAAATCCGGCTATTGCTAGTAGTAAATTGCGCCAGGCATTTTTTATGGGAGGATAGTAAATTAAAAGCAGCATCGTCAGGCCAGCACCAATGGATGGAGATGCTCTTAGAATTCCCAATCCTTGTGCACCAACATGTAATATGTCTTCTGAATAAACAGGTAGTAAAGCCATCACTCCTCCGAAGAGTACTGAAAACAAATCCAGGGTAATTGAATACAGTATGATTTTGGTTTTGAATACAAATGCAATTCCTTCCCGCAACGATTTCAGTATGGGCAACTTCCGGTTTTCTTCAATGGGTATCTGAGGTGATTTAATAGTACCAATTAAAATCATAACTACCACCAAAAGAGCTACAACGATCCATAATGTGATGGTTAATCCGAGATACGCATATAGAAAGCCCGCCAGTGCGGGGCCCAGTATGGCGCCAGTCTGCCAGGATGAGCTTTTCCAGGTCGCTGCATTGGTAAGTACATTTTTAGGAATCAGAAAAGGAGTAAGCGAATTGGAAGCCGGACTATAAAATCCCTTTGAAAAGCCAATCAGCATAATTACAGCATACACGACCATCAATAAAGAATTTTGTGAGAGTTCTGTTGATCGTGCCGTGGCCCATATTAAAATTAATGAGGCAATGATAATGACAAACAGGCTAAGTTTCATCAATACCGTTTTGTTCATCCGGTCGGCCAGGTGTCCTCCGAATAAAACCAATGAAATGTAAGGTAATGCTTCTGCCAGACCAATGAAACCCAAAGCCAGGGGATCATGTGTCATTTTGTAAATAGAGTATCCCAACACCACTTCCTGAATTAAGATGGCCATTGTGATTAAACAATTACCGGATATAAAGGCGACGAATTGCTTATATTGAAGTGCTGCGTAAGGAGAATTCGTATTTGACATGGGCATTTTCTATCTCGGATCTAATTCTTTTTAGAAATTTTCTTTTGCTTTTATAGGTATCCAGATTTTTTCTTCTGATTCAGGATCATCTCTACGGTATTTTTCTCCCATTCTTGCAAAATGAGGTCTGTCATCCAGTTCATATTTTGAATTGGGCAACCATTGCACAAATATATATTGATAGGTCTTTGGCCCATCGCTTGCCGGTCCTTTATGAATGAATACGGCATAAAGACCTGCTTCAATGACAATCGGATCCATTCCCTCCGGAATGGTTTCAAAATCTGTAACCGCAACAGCGGCCCATTTTTCGAATGGCACTTCAGCATCAAATGATTTGAAATAATTTGGAGCATAAACCTCAATAGAGAATAGTTCAGAATCTACATGATTGTGTATTTCTTTACGTCGTGGCATAAAACGACTCCACAATTCATAGGTTCGGTTGTTGGTAAAATTCATCTTTAGATGCATGCCTATTAATTTCAGCTCATCCAAATGTTTTATTTGCGGATACATAAATAAGTGGTCTGATAACGGATTAGATTGAAAAAAAGCGGATAGCAATGGTTTAAAAAAATGAATTCAGAATATAAAGTTAAAGGAATAGTTAGCTGATTTTCCGGGATGAAAGAACAAATGTAGACTTATTTGCCAATCGGAAAATTGAAATTCTGTTTAAATGCATAAACATTCTATAAGGTCAACAATAATTTTTCATTTTAGTCCATAAATGAAAGCTTACAATTCTTTTATAAAGCAAACGCTATTATCCATGCCAGCGTATTGTCCATAATTCGGAATCTGCGTATAACCGTTTTTTTTGTACAGAGCAATGGCTTCCGGTTGTCTTTTACCTGTTTCCAATGTGGTTTTTTTATAGTTCAACTCTTTAGCCCAATTCTCCAATTCAGACAAGACCATTGTCGCAAACCCCTTGCCCCGGCCATCCGGAGCTGTATACATGCGTTTAATCTCCATGGTGAACGGATCATATTCTTTTATGGCACCACAGGAAATGGCTTTTTCCTGATCGTAAATGATGACTACGTGCTTTATTTTGTCAAGGGTGTTATACCGGGCATAAAAAGAATGCTCTTCACCATCCATTACGGCCAAATACGCGTCTAGTTCTTTAACCAATTTGATGAAGTCCGGATGGTCAGAATTCGTTCGTATGATTTTAAGCATTGGATCTTGATCTGGTAAAGACAGAATATTTTTATTATATAAATTTCATTAGTTAAATCTGAGCTTTGCAAAGCATAACTTAGTGGTTATTTATTGAATTTTGAATTGAAATCCATTTTGTATTCAAAAGTTGCAATTGCTTTTGTGCATTTTCCAATGCAACGATAGAAGGTCTGGTTGGTGGGCGATCGCTTTCCTGCAGACGATCAAGTATGGCAGAAAATGCATTCATCAGTTTTGGTAAATTAATTTCTTTGTTGTCCGGTTTAGAGACTTCCATTTGTTCTAGTGAATTTTCAAGATTAATCCATTCCGCTTTTTCTGACATGGATGCTTTTTTTAATTGGGCATCCAGTCGCAAACGAAATGCTTTGATCTCATTCAATATGTTTTTGCATTGTTTCTTTGCGATATAGCATTGAAAGGATAAATCATGTTGTCTTTGTAACTCTGCCACAGAAGTTGTTACCCGTGGATCCATTTTTACCATAAATCGGTGAGTAAAAACAGTTCCATCTACTGTTAATTTTGCCAAATACGATCCGGGCATTACCCAGGGTGATGATGGATTGGGAGCAGTATTCATAAAAGTAGCTGCAATCGGATATCCATTATTCGATTCAATCGGTGTATAATGCATATCCCAGGTAAACCGGTGGGCTCCTGCTTTGGCAGAAAGAATTTGTTGTGGACGAATCCAATAGGGTGGGACATTTCCAGGTGTTACCAAATCAGGTAAATCTGAACTGGTGTATTTTCTGACCATATTGTTTTTTGAGTCTAAGATTTCCAGTGATACCTCACTTTTATTTTCAGCGAGGTAATAATCTATAATTGCTCCATCCGGAGGATTTTGTCCGGCGGGTTCTTCCTGTGGTAAGGGGGTATCGGTATTCATATTCCAGCGAACGCGATATGCTGTCTGCGGTTTATATAAAATAGAAGAAGCATTTAACAGAGCTGCATTCAACTGGCGCAGAGGTGTGATATTATCAAGGATCCAGAAACTGCGTCCATGTGTACCTACAACAATATCGTCATCTTTGATAACCAGATCCCTTATAGAGGTACATGGCATATTCAATCGCAGACTTTGCCAATGTTCACCATCATCAAATGAAACATAGACTGCACGTTCGCTTCCGGCAAATAATAATCCTTTGCGTTTTGAATCTTCCCGCACTACATTGATGGGATCATCCGGTAATCCATTTACGATTTCCTTCCAGGTCTTACCGCCATCCATAGTTTTATAAATATGCGGATGCATATCATCACAGCGAATTCGATTCACTGCAGCATAAGCCGTGTTTGCATCAAAATGACTGGCATCCATCAAAGAAATTTTACTCCACGATGTGATTTCTTTGGGAGTAACATTCGTCCAGTTTTTTCCGCCATTTCTGGTTACATGTATAAGACCATCATCTGTTCCACACCAAATAGTGTTGATGTCTTTATAAGATGGAGCTACAGTATAAATCACACCTCGCCTTGGCATTGTTTTTAAATTATCATGGATATAGATGCCCACGCATTTCGGTATATCCCAGGATTCGCGGGTAAGATCGGGACTGATGATTTGCCAGCTATATCCACCATTGGTGGTTTTGAATATGACATTTCCTGCATAGTATAAGGTTTTATTATCAATCGGATTAAATAAAACAGGAGCTGTGCGAATGAAGCGGTATTTTCCGGAACTGACAGCTTCAGGAGAAATGTCCTGAGTTTGTCCTGTTCGTTTGTCGTAACGCGAAATTTTTCCACCATAAATAATATTCGGATCGAGAGGATCTGCGGTGACATATCCGTATTCCTGTGCACCAACGGAATGCCATTCCCTGAATGTGATTCCTCCGTCGTTGCCCCTTGATGCAATGCCAATACTTCCGCTTTCCTGTTGTCCGCTATATACATTATACGGGAATGCATTATCGGCTCTAACATGATAAAATTGTGCAGTGGGTTGATTGTACCAACTGGAAAAAGTTTGTCCGCCATTTACAGTAATGATAGCACCCTGATCGCTCGCAATTAATATGATATCTGAGTTATCGGGATTTATCCAGATCCTGTGATAATCATCTCCTCCCGGTGCGCCGCGGAATGCAGTCCATGATTTACCACCGTCAACAGATTTCCAGGTTACAACATTTGCACTAAAGACAATATCCGGATTTTTAGGATCAACTTTTACTTCGGCAAAATCAGATCCTCTTCCCCAGTATCGTTCATCAGACTGGATACGCGTCCAGCTTTCACCTGCATCGTCTGATCTGTATATTCCGCCTTCATTTCTGGCATCAACAGTTGCATACATTCTTTTCGAATCAGAAGGTGCAATGCAAAATCCAATTCGCCCCAGACCCTGATCGCTGGTTGGTAGTCCTTTGGTTATTTTTTTCCAGCTGGTTCCACCATCTGTGCTTTTAAATAGTCCACTTTCTTTTCCATTCCAACTACCGTTTTCCCAGGGCGCTAATCGTCCTGCCCACAAATCTGCAAAAATGATTTGCGGATTATTTGGATCAATACTTACCTGTATTGCACCTGTATTCTCATCAATGTATAAAACCCTTTCCCAGTTTTTACCGCCATCCTGAGTTCTGTAAACACCTCTTTCTGCATTAGCACCATATGGATGACCCAATGCGGCAACAAAAACCTTGTTTTCATTTTTTGGATCTATCGCCAGTCCACCGATTTGTTGCACATGTTCCAATCCAAGATGGATCCAGGTTTTTCCGGCATCCATTGATTTGTACATTCCATTGCCAACAGAAAGGTCAGGACGCTGCAATCCTTCCCCGCTTCCGACATAAATCACATTGGGATTGGATGGGGCAACGGCTACATCACCTATTGAACCTGTATTTTGTTCATCAAAAATGGGAAACCAGGTACGCCCATAATCAGTAGTCTTCCAAACTCCGCCATTATTCACACCAACATAAAACGTATTGGGTTGCTGAGGCACACCTACAGCGCCTACTGTTCGTCCTCCGCGGTGCGGACCAATCATTCGCCATTGCAATGCATTAAAATATTTGGAGTCGAATGATTGAGCATTCGATGTGTAAAAAATAAAAAATGCAAGAAGAGCATAGAGGAAAAATTTTATCATAATGAAAGTTAATTATAGAATATGGTGATTTGGTAAAAAAAATATAAATCATCAGAGGTTTTGTGTATTTTCTTTAAGGCAGCCTGCAAGATATCCGGTGGTCCAGGCGGCTTGAAAATTATATCCTCCGGTTATTGCATCAATATCCAGTACTTCACCTGCAAAATAAAGATTTTTGCAAACTTTGCTTTGCATCGAATTCAGATCAATACTTTCCAGGCTCACTCCACCACAGGTTACAAACTCTTCTTTAAACGTTGTTTTACCCTGGACTTCATAGACATCATTACAGAGTATATTCATTAATTTATGGAGGTTTTTCTTTCCTAATTCTTCCCATTTTTTATCAAGAGAGATGTTGCACTTTTGAATCAGATAAAACCAGAGTCGTTCTGTAAGGAAGTAGGGCTTTACACTTCCCAGCTTTTTTTTGGGATTCTGATGAGCAAGCATTTCAAGAAATTGGAAGACGCGATCGTTGTTGGGTTCATTCACCCAGTTTATCTGAAGCTTGAAAGAATAATTTAAACTATGCAAAAGTCTGGCTGCATACGAAGACAATTTTAATATGGCAGGGCCACTCATTCCCCAATGTGTAATCAGTATCGGACCATTAGATTTGAATGGAGTACCCTGTATCGTAGTAATTGTATTTTTGGCAACCACACCCATAAGATTGGTAATGGATTCAGCAGGCATGTTAAAAGTAAATAATGACGGAACCGGATCTTCGATTTTATGACCCAGGGATTCTATCCATTCCAGTCCCTGTCTTTTTGGACTTCCACCCGTAGCAATGATGACTTTGTCAAAAATTTCCTGGTCCGTGTTTTCATTAGCGAAATGTAAATTCCATTGACCATTCGCAGGTTGAATGTTTTTTATTGCAACGCCTGTTTCAACTTTTATTTGTAATCTTTTGGTTTCATTGAGCAAACAATCAATAATGCTTTGTGAATTATTGGAAGCAGGAAATACCCGTTGGTCTTCTTCAACGATAAGGGGGACACCTCTTTTTGTAAACCATTCCATTGTATGAGTGGTATTAAACAGGTGAAAAGCTTTTTTTAATTGTTTACCTCCTCTTGGATAAGCCTTACCTAATTCACTAATACTTTGGCATGCGTTAGTGACGTTACACCTTCCTCCTCCGGAAATTTTTACTTTGGATAAAAGCTTTTGTGATTTTTCAAAGATAGTAACCACAGCTTCAGGAAAGTGTTCCTTAATGGTTATGGCTGAAAAAAATCCTGCCGCTCCACCACCAATCACTGCAATTTTCATTTTGCGATTTATCAAGCTTTGCGATTCAGAACGTTATAGCTGCACATTTTATTAATTAACCAAATAATGAAGTAGGTATTTAATTTGGTTTGATTACCTGCATATCATATTTGTGTATAAATTCACCATACCCTTTTTCAGTGATTTTTGTAATCTGAAAACCCATTTTTTCAAAGAAAGCATACGTATGTTGACTGGTGCCTAATGATATCAGGGCATTTGGCTTTAACTTTAAAATTTGTTCTCTGCGGTAATTATAAAGAGCAGTTCCATAACCCTGATGATGAAAATTACGGTTGATCATACCCCAGGCTAACTGTGCAATGCTTTTGTCTTTGAAAAAATAAAAACCACCGCATCCGATAATTCCGTCTTGCTTTGTTTCCAAAATAGAATAATAATCTTTTTCCGAATTGCCATAACATGGTATGTTGGAAACCTGGTGATCTAACCAAAACTTAAATTGATCTAATTCATTGGGGTCAAAAAATTCCGGGCAATTGCTTTCAAAAATCTCAAGGCAACGTTGTTTATCATCTTCTTTATAGGGTCTGATAATCATAGCTTGTGTATATATCTCTTTGTAAAATAAGGAGTGGAAATTTATATAGGAATCAAAATTAATGCAATTAGGGAATATTCGGAAATTTAAGTTTTTATATTTACCTAAAATGTACTAAAAGAATATACCGGAAATGAGTTGCAATGGAAAAGTTGTCAATAACTTTTCTAAGTAATGTTAATGTGTATAGATATTTGTCATTTTTGCGGCAGTGATATATCTTGTATAAAAATATCCAGTGTATTCGTAATACGAATTTGGTGGGCATAAGACAAAATAATGATCGCAATCCAAAGCCTTGTCAATTGTTCGCGGTGCTTGTCCCAATTGTTTTGTTTCCAGTCCATGACCGAAATTGGCCATGCATGTTCCTTGCAAATATTCCATATTGAGCAGACAGAGACGTGATGATAGATTTAATTCTTTATCCTGTTTTAGCCATGAAGCCATAGTGGATTGATCTGAAGTTTTGTTGTGAAAATTACCACTCAATGTCAGCAATCGCCAGCCAGGATGTTGCCTGATTTGTGTTTTAATTTTAGCATACATCAGGCTATCCCGCAGATAAGGCTTACTTTCGTTTTCATCTATATCAAAAAAGAAAAGTTTTACTTTTAAGTTATTGTTTAATGTTGAAATCAATTTCGCCCAGGCATAGGATTCTCTGCCAGAGACAAATGTGGGGTTGGTAAAAAAACGCTGTGATAAATACTGCTGTCAGTGTGTTCTCTGATAAAACGATTCATTTGATTTGAGGGTATCTCCAGGCCTGCCAAGACACTATCTCCTTTATTTGTAAATAAATTGGCGAGGCCATAAACAAAAGCAGCAGATTCGTTGGTGCCATGTACTTCTCCAAACAGAATATATTGATATGGATCAAGCAATGTGTAAACAGTGGTATTCAATTCTTCAGGTCTTTCAAAACAAACAGCGTGTGTTTGTAGGTATGACGCATCCACCTGAGCATTTCCAATCATCTGAAATATTGTACATAAGATATGAATTGTAATAATTGGTTTCATATGATGCTGAATATAAAATTAATTTAATTCTATTAACCAAAAAAATACAGCCAAGCTAAAGGTAAATACAGCATAATGATCCATCCGCCAATTGCAATTAATGCAGATACCAGGAGCAACCTGATCCAAAAAAAGCGAATATGGGTGCGATTAAAAAAATCAAATGAATACCAGAAGTTATATATGGAGGAGAGTATTCCCTGCCACAAAAATACATTTACAGATAATATGTTTATTTTGAAAATAAATCCAAGAACCACATCGCTGATAAATGAAATCATAAAGTAGGTACCTGCTCCATATAACGACAGGGTGAGTATTTCAATATAATTGTATAGTGGTTTGGCCATGATTACATATAGTAAAACTGATGACAGGGCGATGACGGGAAGGAGAAAAATGGTAAAGTGCTGGCGGAATAAGATATTGGATTGTTCGCGGATATTCAAATCTGTAACCAACTCACGGGTCAGTTGATAATGGTAGTGATTGATAATCGTATTGTGAAGAAGGATATAGAGTCCGGTCCAAATTAAAAAATAACTTACCGGTTTTTGAAATTCTTTCCTTTTGCCTGCAATATAATTCAATGAGGAAATTCCCGGTTTAAGCAAAAAACTGCGGGTGGTGTGCAGAAAGCCACTTTCCATATGCGTCAGAAAGTGCAGTGTTTCTTCAAAGAGTATCGAGGCTGATAATCTCTGAACACTGGCTTTCTGACCGCAGTTGGAGCAGTATTTTCCTTCAAAGCGATTTCCGCAATTTAAACAGGTGACAGGCATCTTGAATACAGAAAAGGGTTTAATCTTTCTACAAAGTTAATATATGATACCTAAAAATTAATTAAGCTTTTCAACTTAAGACACTTTCCGGGGCGTATATTCACGCAAATCCACATGTATTACATACACTTAACTGCTTAAGCCTTAGCATAAAAGACTTAAGTGAATAAAATTAAGAGCAGAAATAGTTAATGAACGAGAAGTAATAAAAATGATTTATTCAATGGACAATAAGTAGGATGAGTATTTTGGCTTTTTGAAATTTAATTCCATTTTTATCATAGCGCATAAAAAGAATCTGAATTCATTTAATGCAAACCATTTTTACTAAGAATAGTTACTTCTTACAATCATTATAGAAATATGAAAAGGCATATACCATAACCATTTTCGTAATCGAATTTTGTATTGTTAGTAAATGGCGGTATAAAGATTACTATTATAGTCCATTCTTAGCTTATATTTAATTCCTGTTTTGTTATACTCTCTTATGATTTGTAAATATTTATCGAGAACATCTTTAATAATATTCTCCCAGGGATGATATATACTGTTTTTGGCGCCATCACCGGCCAATTGAATAGCCGTTCTATTGTTTTGCAGGCTTATAATTTTATGTGCCAGACTATCTGCATCATTATCGATGGTAAATCCATTTTTACCATCGATAATTGATTCAGCAGAGGAGCTGCCTTTGACTACAATTGAAGGTATGCCAAATGCTGCAGCTTCCTGCATGACCAGGGGAGAGTTATCATAGATGGACGGGAAAACAAACAAGTCAGATGCAGCATAAATCTTTTTCAATTCATTTCGATCCGTTATTACTCCCATAAATTTGACTTTATCTTTGAGGTTGAACTCCTTCACCAGTTTTTTCATATCTTTTGCAGCATACCCTTCTCCAACAAAAATCATTTTGAATTTCTTTTTTTCTAAATGAAGTGTTCTTAATGCTTCAAGAATAAGTCTAACATTTTTTTCCCAGCGATGTTGGCCGACAAACAACAGAATGAATTCTTTCTCTTCAGCATCAATCAACTTAAGTCCTTTTTTGGTCAATTTATTCAGTTCGTGTTTATCCGGGGCGATGAGATCGGTTCCATTGGGTATGATTTCCAAATCTCCTGTGAAACCATATTCTTTCAAGGTGTTTCCTGTGCTTTTATTGGGCACCCAGACAAGATCCGAATGATTATAAAAGCCAGCAATCATTTTGACCATGTAATTCACAAACAAATCATTGTTTAATACTTTTTTGAAATCATCTCGGTATTTGCTATGAAATGTCGTAACAAAAGGGATGTTTTGTTTTCTGGCCAGTTTCTGGGCGAATTGGCCAGTGACAAAGGGACAATGTGCATGAAATAAATCAAAATGGATTTTCCTGATTTTCTTGTTGAATTTGGTGTCTACCATTGGTATGCCAATGCGGTATGGTTTCATGCCTGGTAATTGCACGGATTTAAAACGATGGACTTTGTAGTCGACTTCATCTTTGTAGCCTTTTACTTTGGGTGCTACCAAATGACTGTTCACTTCCAGTTTGGATAACCAGTGGGCGTAATTGTGAGCTGTCATTCCTACTCCATCCATAATCGGAAAGTACGAATCATTAAATTGACATATTGTATATTCCATAACAGAGCACAAAAATAAATTTAAGCACTATTGTTTTTGCACGTATTCAAAATAGTAACTATAACTTAATATACAAGTTTTGGTCCACTAACGGTTTTAGTTTGTTGAAAAGGTTTATTGGTAAGAAGGTATATTTTTGAATAATTGTAATTAGTGAAATGTATATAATATTTATAATGGCGATAATACATCTATCAAAAAAGCGTGACGGGACAACTTTTGTGTTAAACAAATAAATTTACAAAGACTTAATTATTTCTTGCCAATTTATTGATAGCATATTTATTATTTAGAAATTGTTTGTTAAATATCATTTAATATGACATTAAAATATAGGATGAAAAATCAAAATAGCTTTGCATAAAATAAATGATATGAAACAAAAATTGACAAATGTTATTTTATGTTTATTAATGCTTCAATCAATACACATTCGGTTGATTGCTCAAATTTCAATTCAAAATGATTGTCGGAATACTAAATCTGGATTCATAGGAACCTATCAGGGTATAGGCTTCAGGGAAGCAGGATTTTCCGGATTATTTAGCATACCTGGTACTAACGGTAATGAATTCTGGACACTTTCTGATCGCGGTGTCAATGTGGATTGCGCCAATGCGAATCCTGCAGCGTGCAGACCAACATATGATAAAATGTATGCCTTTCCGGATTATGCTACAAAAATACACAGGGTCCGAATGAAAGGTAATGAACTTGAAATTTTACAATCAATTGCGATTAAACGTCCCAATGGAAAACCAGCAACCGGAATTATCAATCCAACAGGCTTAGGGAGTACTGCAATTGAACAGGCTTCCGTTGATACCGTTCAGGATTGTAGTTCTTTTAATTCTAAGATAGCGTCTAAAGATACTTTTGGAATTGATCCGGAAGGAATTGCTATTGATAAAGAAGGTAACTTCTGGATATGTGAGGAAGGTGGTGCAACCATTTGGAAATTAAATCAAAATGGGGTCGTGATTAAACGTTATACACCCTATTACAATTTGCCTGGTTTGCAATCAATAGATGTTGCACTGGATTCTGTTTTTAAATACCGCAAAAATAATCGCGGATTTGAAGGAATCTCCATTACTCCGAATGGTAAGATTTATGCAATCATTCAAAGCCCTATACTTTATCCAACACAGGCAGTGGGAGAGGCTTCAAGAATTCATCGGATTGTAGAAATTGATCCCGCAACCAATTCGCAAAAAATGTTCGCTTATTTGAATGATGGAGTCATTGGGTCCGGAGGAAATTCGATACGCCTTAAAGATTGGAAAATCGGTGATATGGCTGCAATTAATGATAGTACATTTTTAGTGTTGGAAGCAGCAGCAAGAGGGACCACGGATATTAAGCGAATGTATCTTATTAATATCAATCAGGCGACACCGGTGCATTCCGGTTTATATAATGGATTGAGTCTGGAAGGACTCATTGATTCTACCGGATTGGCAAATAATGGAATCAAACCTGTATCGAAGACTTTGTTTATGGACTTGTTGGCAAATGGCTGGCCTTCCACTTTGGATAAAGCAGAAGGATTGACCATTGTTAATGATAGTACGATCGCAGTCTGTAATGATAATGATTTTGGACAAACTTGTCCAAATGCAGACGGAATTCCTATTGCAACGAGCAATTTGAGTCATGTCATCTTGTTTGGTTTAAGCGGATCAAATAAGATACCCAATTATAAACCTAAGGTTATTACGCTGTCACAGGGAAAGACTGGAATCAATTCTACTCAATCCCCATATCTGGTTCCAACTATTCCCAATGCAGCATTTACATCTATTCTGACAGCCGGTGATACCTTGTCCGGAGGATATAGAATGGCAGGAACACCTGATGGAGTCGGTGCATTTGATAATGGCGATGGAACATTTACCTTATTGGTTAATCATGAATTTGTTCCCACAGCAGGATCCATTCATGCACATGGTGCAACCGGAGCATTCATTTCCAAATGGATTATTCAGAAACATGACCTTACAGTGGTAAGTGGAAGTGATTTAATCAGAAAAGTGAATTTATGGAATGGAAAAAAGTATGATTTGTATACATCAGCTGATACAAGCAGCAAAAAAGCATTTAATCGTTTCTGTTCTGCAGATCTTCCTCCTGTTTCTGCTTTTTATAATTCAGTCAGCGGGTTAGGAACACAGGAAAGAATATTTATGAATGGTGAAGAAGCAGGTATTGAGGGACGGGCATTCGCACATATTGTAACAGGATTGAATGCCGGAACAACATATGAACTTCCGGCTTTAGGAAAATTTTCCTGGGAAAATGCTGTTGCAAATCCATCACCAAGTGATAGGACAATTGTAGCTGGAACGGATGACTCGACTCCAGGACAGGTTTATTTTTATTTAGGAACCAAAACAAATTCCGGTTCTGAAATTGATAAAGCAGGATTATCGAATGGAAAATTATATGGAGTATCTGTTTCAGGTTTGACTGCAGAAGTTAGTTCAAGCATTCCTGCACCGAACACCCCGTTTTCATTAGTTGATCTGGGATATGTGAGAGATTCATCGGGTACTTCTTTAAATGCAATGAGCAATAATTTAGGAGTAACTAATTTTCTCAGACCAGAAGATGGTGCCTGGGATCCAGCAAATCCTAATGATTTTTATTTTGCGACGACGAATGCATTCGCAAGCCCAAGCCGATTATGGAAATTGCATTTTGATGATATTTTGAATCCACTTGCAGGAGGTACCATAACAGCTGTCCTGGATGGCACCGAAGGACAGAAAATGTTAGATAATATTACCATTGATCATTTTGGGCACATATTGATGGTGGAAGATGTTGGCAACAATGCTCATGTTGGAAAAATATGGCAGTATACTATTGCTACAGATCAGCTCTTACAAGTAGGTCAACATGATTCAACGAGATTTTATACGGGTGGTACTAATTTTTTAACGATTGATGAAGAAGCTTCAGGCATTATTGATGCTCAATCTATTTTAGGTCCTGGTTATTTCTTATTAGTGGATCAGGCACATTATTCTATTCCGGGAGAAATTGTCGAAGGAGGACAATTGCTGGTTATGTTCAATCCATCCAGTGCAAACGCTTACTATGGAGCATTGCCCAGCAGTTCGCAAACTCCTTACCTGACTCCGGTTTTAAAAGATGTTGTGTTTAACTCCTTACTCACTGCAGGGGATTCTGTTGCTAATTACAGAATGGCGGGAACACCTGATGGGACTGGGGTTTTCGACAATGGTGATGGTACATTTACATTATTAGTGAATCACGAGTTTACATCTAATGCCGGAGTGCAGCGTGCCCATGGGTCTACCGGTGCATTTATATCAAAATGGATCATCAATAAAAACAATTTATCCGTGATTTCTGGAAGTGATCTTATAAAACAAGTCAATTTGTGGAATGGGAAAGGGTATACATTATATAACCCTTCAGACACCAGCAATAAAAAGGCATTCAACCGGTTTTGTTCAGCGGATCTTCCCGCTGTTTCAGCTTTTTACAATGAAATAACCGGAATGGGTACTCAGGAAAGAATCTTTATGAATGGTGAAGAAGCCGGAAATGAAGGACGAGTGTTTGGACATGTCGTTACAGGAATTCATGCCGGAACAAGCTATGAACTTCCCGCATTGGGAAAATTTTCATGGGAAAATGCAGTAGCGAATCCCGCGACAGGAGATAAAACGGTGGTCGCAGGTATGGATGATTCAACTCCTGGTCAGGTTTATATTTATATTGGTAATAAAACCAAAACCGGAACGGAAGTAGAGCAAGCAGGTTTGACTAACGGACGATTATTTGGGGTTGCAGTTTCCGGTTTGCCATTGGAAATGAGTACCAGCATTCCCGCACCAAATACTTCTTTTTCATTAATTGATCTGGGAATTGTCAGAGATTCAAGTGGTGTTTCTTTAAATTCTATAAGCAATCAATTGGGTGTAACTAATTTCCTGAGACCTGAAGATGGAGCCTGGGACCCTTCTAATCCAAATGATTTTTACTTTGCAACAACCAATGCATTTTCCAGCCCAAGCCGTTTGTGGAAATTGCACTTTAATGATCTTGCAAATCTGACTTCCGGTGGTACGATTACTGCGGTTTTAGATGGAACGGAAGGTCAGAAAATGCTTGATAATATTACAATAGATAATTCAGGGCATATTCTTATGGTGGAAGACGTAGGAAATAATATACACAATGGAAAAATCTGGCAGTATTCTATTGCTACGGATCAATTGACTCTGCTAGGTCAACATGATTCTACCCGATTTTTAACCGGTGGCTCTCGTTTTTTAACGATAGATGAAGAGGCTTCCGGAATTATAGATGCTCAAGCTGTTTTGGGGTCGGGAAAATTTTTATTGGTCGATCAGGCTCATTATCCGATTCCGGGTGAACTCGTAGAAGGCGGACAATTATTGACTTTATATAATCCGGAGACGGATTTTTCGAATCCGGAAATAATTGTAACTGGTAATGGACTGGAAATTCAGGACGGTGATCATAATCCAAATAATTATAATAATACGTTGTTTGGAACAACTACTATAGGTGCATCCATAAACAAATCATTCATTATTCGAAATGATGGAACTGGAAATTTAAAAATAAATTCCATTTATATATCGGGATTAAATTCCAATGAGTTTTCATTAGTATCCCCACCTGCTTTTCCAATTGTTATTCCCTCAAATGGTACACAGGACATTACGATTAAGTTTGCTCCACTTAGCGGCGGAACGCATGTTGCAACAGTTCACTTTATAAATAATGATGTGAATGAAGGAAACTATGATTTTCAATTACAGGGTGATGTGCTGACTGCAATAGAGGATAATGATATAGACCATTTGATTTGTAATTTAAATCCTAATCCTGCTGATCAGGAAGTCAGGTTGGAATTGCAGCTTCAGCACGAAGGTGTAATTCAGTATTCGGTTGTGGATTTAAATGGTAATGGAATTATTCAACCGGTTAAGAAATACCTTCATCAGGGAAAACAGGAATTGAAATTTTCAGCAGAAGGGTTGAGAAATGGAATTTATTTTGTAGTTGTAACGATGGGAAATAAATCCTTGCAAATGAAATTGGCCATAATTCATTAAGCAAACTGGTCGTAGATTGATGTGCCGGGAAGTATACAAAATGCTTCCCGGTTTTTATTTAAAGGGAAAATGGTATAATGAGTTATTCAGGAAAGTGGTCTGAAATTAAACGGATTAACCAGCTAATTCTTTATGCAGGAGCTCCGTTAATTCACCTTGCATTTCTTCATGGTCTAAAATGAGCAAGGCATCTAATACATTATGAAATTTAGGATCTTTATTGAATGCAAGTACTTTGGCGTTTTGCTTTAGATATTGTCTCAACAAAACAGGTAATTTGTATGAATTATATTGAATCTCTGAAATTAGTTTGTCCAGTTTGTGAATGTCCTTTTCAAAATTGCGAAGTAGAATTTTTTCTGAAGCATGGTTTCCAATTAGCCGATATGGTTTTCTGGGTTTGACTAAATTTTGAAATTCTGAATGTTTATAATATTTTTTCAGGTAATCCATGATGAGCAAACGGCTGATTTTGGAATATTCATCACTTATACTTACTGGTCCAATGATATATCGGTTTTCCGGGTTACTGAATATATAAGTGTACAATGATTTCCACATCATAAACAACAGGAAATTGGACTTTTGATATTCCGGAGTAATAAATGATCGGCCGAGTTCAACAGATTTACTCAGAGTGGGGATAAATTCGTTTTTAAATTTAAATAAGGTCGAGATATAAAATCCTTTTTTTCCCAGTTGCGGAATTATGTTATGGCCTTCTGCGAGGCGGTATGCACCTGCGATTTTATTTGTTTTGCGATCCCAGATAAACAGATGTTTGTAATACGGATCAAAGGTATCCAGGTCTAATTCTAAGCCGGTACCTTCTTTTGCATTACGAAACGTTAATTCGCGAAGTCTTCCGATTTCCAACATCGTATTCGGAATTTGTTTAAAATCTGTAATATAGACATCGAATTGTTTATATGTATTGAGTTTGCTGGATGCTGGTAACTTGCTTATTTCCTGAATAATTTTCGCAGTGGGTATTTCTGAAATTAATTCTTGTTTTACTGATTTATTGCGAATAAAGTTGTTGAATTGTATCAGATATTTTTCATTTTTGGGAAATTCTAGGACCTGTAATCGGCTTACAAGATATTTTTGGATTTCCATTTTGTTGTGAAAAGTTCCGATTTCAGCAGCGGTAATCAGGTGACTGATCCTGACATTGTAATTTAGTTCTAAAGAAGATGCTTTAATTTTACGAATGGACGAAATGGACAATGCTTTGCGGATATTCATATTCTTGGATCTGGTGTCAGCCAAAAATTTGCAAAGCAGTATAGGAATTTTATGTTGTAAAATTTTACCCATGGTACCTGTTTCCAGTTTAAGCTGGATTAAGAAGTGCGTCCAATCCGTAATCTTCTGAAAGGTGGTCAGATTAATAGGCAACACAAAAATCCGGGGGGACTTCACTTCATTTTTAGGTTCAAAAATTTTGTAGATGATATTTTGAATATCTCTGTAATCTCCGTTTTGTTCTTTCAGAAGACCTGCATGAATCAGCTGCGGATGATGATTCGGATTTGCCGGAATTAACTTTTCTGTTATGAATGATTCTAAAATGGCTTGATCCACTTTATTGCAAATGATAATAAAATCACTTTCCGGGCCTTTAAGTCGTTTGAGATCCGGATTTGTTATATGTAAATAATTAATCATACAATGGGCTTGAATAAAAACGGTATTCAAAATTAAAGCAATAATGACCAGGGTCTTAAATTAAGGCTGGAGTTAATTAAAATTTGATAATTGGGTAATATTAATTTAAGAATTTGTTTACAATCCTACTCAAAGTAATAATAGCAAAGGATAAAACATCATTTCCCGTTTCACAGAGCTGAATTAATGAGGAAGTTCATAGTGAAAAGAACCCGAAAACATATTTAATATTTATTTAATATGATATTTTAAATCAAGAGAATTATTCATTCTAATTTTGAGTATTCGTTGGATCATTTGCGTGTTGGATATCTAGTTTAAACTTTGATGAATATGAATTTGCGTATCTATTGTCTTATATTGTCTTTTATCATTGCAAACAGTGCGTTCTGTTTTGCAGGTAAACGAAAAGTTCTTCTCATAGGTTTGGATGGGGTTCGATCAGATGTGTTGCAAAATATGCAAACTCCGGCGTTTGAGTTTTTATCGAAGCATGGATTTGGAACATATACTTCATGGCATCAGGACATCACTATCTCTGGTCCATCCTGGTCAAGCATTTTGTGCGGTGTTTATCATAATAAACATGGTGTAACGGACAATTCTTTTCGTGGTAAAAATTATGAAAAATATCCCATGTTGCCATTGATTGCTAAGAAGATTAATCCGCATCTCAAATTCGGAATGTATATGGAGTGGCAAAAATTTATCAAAAACAGTGTAAATAATGGATGGGATACAATACTCTCAGGTGAGTTGGGAAATACCAATAAAACGACAGAAGAAGTTGAAGAATGGATCCAACAATCAGATTTGGACTTTTATTTTGTGTATTTCGGTGAGCCGGATTATTGGGGTCATCGTTTTGGATTTAGTGATTCAAATCCTTTATATGTAAACGCCATCCGGAATATAGATTATTCAATTGTAAGGTTAATGCAATCATTACAAAAACGTCTTAATTACCAATCAGAGGATTGGTTGATTTTGATTACTACGGATCATGGAGGTCATGGTTTAACACATGGAAATTTATCGGTGAGTGAAAGACAAATATTCTGGTTTGCCTATAGTGAGCGAATTCAGCCCAGAATCATGGAAGAACCGGATATGGATAATTTAAAGGATTCCAGGAGACAAAGAACTATAAAGAACATTTGTCCGGTGCAAACAGATATAGCAGTGACCGCATTACATCATCTGCTTTATCCTTTGGGTCGAATGAATGAGTTGCAGCATGTTTCACATTTGGAGGGAAAATCATGGTTAGAGATTATGGGACTAGCTTCCGATAAAAGACAAATTGATAATTTAGCTAGTTCAGATTATTACAAAGACAGGCAATGAAATTACTCAACATTGAATTGTGCTGTAGAGTCTGATTATCCAGCTATTTACTCTCGGTCCAATGATTGTCTGATTTGATCATAATTTCTTAACCTGAATTCTGAATATAATAGGTCATTTAACTGTTAACTAGTAAACCGATGGAAAGAAATGTTAAATTAGTTGTTTTATCCGATGTTCATTTGGGAACATTTGGATGCCATGCAGAGGAGTTACTTCAATACCTGCAATCAATAAAACCGGAAACACTCATTTTGAATGGTGATTTTATTGATGGCTGGCAATTTAAAAGAAGTTATTTTCCGCTGGATCATATTCAGGTCTTATATGAAATTATGAAAAAGGCAATGGAAGGTACAAAGGTGTATTACCTTGCCGGAAATCATGATGAATTCATCAGAAAATTTATACCTTTTTTTTCAGGAAATATCCATTTCAGAGAGCAACTGGAGATAGAGATCGGAGGCCGGAGGCATCTGTTTTTTCATGGGGATGCTTTTGATTTCACTATACGTTTATCTCCATTTATTGCCAGATTAGGTGGTATTGGATATGATACACTGATAAAAATAAATACACTGATTAACAAGTTTCGAAATAAATTCGGATTTGAACGGGTTTCGTTTGCGCATATGGTGAAGTCAAAAATCAAACGGGCAATTAATTTTATAAAGGACTTCGAAGAACAGGCGATACGCTACGGAATATCCAGAAATGCTGATTTTGTAATTTGTGGTCACATCCATATGCCGAAAATACGGGTGGAAAATCAGGGACTGAAAAAAATCACATACGTAAATTCAGGAGACTGGATTGAGAACCTTACCGCCCTGGAGTACAAAGACCACGATTGGTACATTCATAAATATGATGCGACAGATTATCAGTATCTCAATAAGCATTTGATATTTAAAGAAAAACCGGCCAAAGTCTTTGCCGAATTGGTATGACCAATCAATTCATATAGCATTTAACAGTGAAAGCAACAAATCATTTGAGTATAGATAATTAAGTGATTAATACAAGATACTCACTGATGTTATAACTCCCTATATTCAGAACGTTTGATTATTGAATCAATAGAACCTCATTCATGTCAAGATTCAATTTGTACCCGACACCTTTAATTGATTTGATGAGGGATTTGTCCATTTTTCGTCTTAATTGTACGATGTGCACATCAACAGTTCTTTCATGTGATTTCATAGAGTCGCCCCAGACGGTTTTAAAAATTTGTTCGCGTGTGTAAACCCGTCCGGGATCCTGACAGAGAAACCAAAGAATTTGAAATTCTCTTCGCGTAAGGTCTTTGATCTGTTTTGAATCCAGTATAGCCAAATGCCTGATGTGGTCTACAACCAGGCTGACTTGCGTATTTATTAGGGTAGTTTGCATTTCCATTTCAAAAAGTAAAATTACTTTCTGAACCATGGACTTTCTGTGTGCGGACTATTATCTAATCATTAAATTAATGTAAAAGTCACACGCGGCCGATCTTATCCATTTCTTGTTTTAATAGATCAAAATTGGATTTGGACATGGGTACAAGGGGAAGGCGAAACCTGTTCTTGCATAAGCCGAGAATTGATGCACCGGCTTTAACGCCTGCCGGATTGCCTTCAATATAAAGCCATTTGTGCAAGTCAAACAATTTAAGATTCAGGGCCTGGGCATTTGTATACTCACCATGTAATGCCAATTTGATCATGGAAGAAAATGGTTTTGGGTAAATATTTGCGATAACTGATATCACACCATCACCTCCAATACCAATAAGTCCAAGGGCCAGTGGATCATCACCGGATAACACCTGAAAACCCGCGGGTTTATCTTTAATGATTTTTGTAGCCTGTGTCAAATCGCCGGAAGCTTCTTTCACAGCAATAAATTTTTCGGATGCTTTAGCCAATCTTACGGTAGTCTCAGGAAGAATATTGGATGCTGTTCTGCCGGGTACATTGTAGATAATTATTGGTAACGGACAATGCTCGGCAATTTTTAAATAATGTTGGTAAATGCCTTCCTGGGAAGGTTTGTTGTATGCAGGACTGCTGGAGAGAATCGCAGAGATACCGTTTGTATTTAATGCATTTATTTCACGAACCAACTCCGCAGTGTTGTTACCTCCAATTCCTGCAACCACCGGTATCTTGCCGGCAGCTTCTTTGACTGTAAAATAAATAACAGACATTCTTTCTTCATATGAAAGGGTAGCGGCTTCACCGGTAGTACCCATTGTCACCAGGTAATCAACACCACCCTGTATGCAATTCTGAATGATTCTTGATAAAGAGGTAAAGTCAATTTTATCATTTGCATCAAAAGGAGTAATTAAGGCGACACCTGTTCCTCTTAAAAATTGGTGTTTTGTATTCATGAACGATATTTTATGGATCAAAGGTAGTGCTCAAAATTCAGATCATGAGTTGCAGAATGTTACTTTGGAAGACGGTCGTCAAACAAAGCATTAGGTATCGGTATTCAGATGCCTTATTCTTCGACTTCTTCAATATATTTGCCCATCTTACTGTATTTTTCAATGCGTTGATTGATTAATACATCTGTTGGTAATTGTTTCAATTCTGAAATCTGTTTGAGGATATGTTGTTTTAAAGAATCTGCAATGGCTTCATGATTGGAATGCGCTCCTCCAATCGGTTCTTTCACAATCCCATCAATTAACCCGAATTCTTCCATATGATCTGCAGTTAATTTTAAGGCTTCAGCAGCCTGTTCTTTGAAACTCCAGCTACGCCACAAGATAGAAGAGCAGGACTCCGGTGAGATAACAGAATACCAGGTGTTTTCGAGCATAAATACCCGGTCGCCGACTCCGATGCCAAGTGCCCCGCCTGAGGCACCTTCTCCGATAATATAGCAGATAATCGGAACTTCCAGTTGAGCCATTTCAAATAAATTGCGGGCAATGGCTTCCGCCTGACCCCGTTCTTCCGCTTCAATGCCCGGATAGGCTCCTGGTGTGTCGATAAGTGTTACTACGGGAATCCCAAATTTCTCGGCTGTTTTCATCAAACGGAGAGCCTTGCGGTATCCATCCGGATTCGCCATTCCAAAATTGCGGTATTGGCGGAGTTTGGTGGTATTTCCTTTCTGATGCCCTATGATCATGATGTTTTGATCTCCGATCTGACAAATACCCCCGACTATGGCTTTATCGTCTTTGACACAGCGATCACCATGTAATTCTATAAACTTGGAGCACATGAGCTTTATGTAATCCAGGGTATATGGACGATTTGGATGCCTGGAAAGGCTAACTCTTTGCCAACCAGTCAGATTGCTATAGATCTCTTTTCTTTTCTCTTCAATTTTTACTTCCAGTTCTTTGATTTTTTCAGACATATCAAGATCTCCGTCCTCAGCGATTTTCTGAAGTTTTTCCAACTGGTTATAGAGTGTCTCCAGGGGTTTTTCAAAATCCATAAATATCATAATATCAAAGCTTTATGGCTCTAATGCCGTTAAAAATGGGACTCGAAATGCGCTACAAGTTAAGAGAAAGTGACGGTAGAATATGGTCATTTCTAAATTTTATCCAATCCATAGGTTGATCCTGATCCCATAATTGCTATTTTCTATTAATTTTCAATCAGTTGATAAAAGTTCCAGGCTGAATTAAGGGCAATTTGATGTCGCATTGAAATGTAAAAGCCCCGACAAATCTGAAGGGGCTTTTGCGGACCGGACGGGACTCGAACCCGCGACCTCCGCCGTGACAGGGCGGCATACTAACCAACTGTACTACCGATCCTTTTCGGTACCTTTTCTAAAAAAGGAGGTGCAAAAATAATCAAATTCAAGAATTATCTTCAAAATTAATTCTGAATTGACTTTTGTTTTATGATTTATAAAAGAACCAAATTTTGAATCAATTGGATTGGTTAGTCGCCTATTCATAATCCGGGATAGATATCTATGTATTGCAGTGGAGCAATTTTATAACAATAATTGAATTCTAAGTTATTTAAAAAAATGGAGATGGCCGTATTAACCATTCAACTGAATGGATCGGGAAGTCCATGGAATTAAAGTCTGTAACATACAGCATTAATATTCATGCCGCCGCCAACAGATGCAAATAAAACAATATCACCGGGCTTTAAAACATGACCCTCGATTTTACCTTTACGGACCATGTCAAATAATGTGGGAACCGTTGCAACCGAACTATTGCCCAACATGTGTATGTTCATCGGCATGATAAATTCAGGTGTGACATTCAAGCCATATAATTTGAACAATGCTTTTGCAATACCTTCATCCAGTTTTTCATTAGCCTGGTGTAAAAAAATTTTAGTCAGATCTTTAATATCGACTCCAGCTTGATCAATGCATTCTTTCATAGCTGAAGGAACATTTTTCATAGCGTATTCATAAACTTTACGGCCCTTCATTTTCAAATAACGCAAACGAGGATCTGCATTTGGATGATTGGATTCCCCAAAATACAAATAGAAGGCTTCATCATAAGTATGAGACATAGTCGTGTGACTTAATATGCCACAACCATTTTCTTCCACATCTTTATATTCTACTATACATGCGCCCGCACCGTCCGAATAGATCATGCTATCTCTGTCATAAATATCCACAACGCGGCTTAGAGTCTCCGCACCAACCACCAGACATTTTTTTGCTATGCCTGCTTTCATAAAACAATCTGCCTGTATCAATCCCTGAATCCATCCCGGACAACCAAATAGAATATCATAAGCAACACATTTGGGATTTCGTATTCCCAGGTTGTGTTTAACTCTTGCGGCTAATGAAGGTAAAATATCCGATTGAATGGTATGCTTAAGTACATTACCAAAATTATGCGCAACGATGATTTGATCCAGAGTTTCGATATCAATTTTGGATTCTATTATAGCTTCTTTAGCGGCTATGGTACCAATATCAGATGTATTCATATCAGAAGGTACATACCTTCTTTCTTCAATACCTGTGATTTGTTTAAATTTATCAACTAATTCGGATGCTTCTGTATCGATATGCGTTTTATCCAGATTATAAAAATCATTCGTTAAAAAATTCCGGTTTGTTTTTATATCCGTAGGAATGTAGGAGCCAATACCGGTAATAACTGTTCTAAACATGATCGAAATTCAATAATCTGAGGACTAAAGATACAAAATTCAATCGAAATCCGGAAATTGCGTTCCAGGGTTAGCAGTGGATTTCCGTTTAAAAAAAACAAATCCATTTTTACGGCTCGTTTCAATTAATTGAGGATATCTGCTTAGTTCTGCTGCTTTTGTAATTTTTGAAACGACATAAACCGTTTTATCTACATTGCCTTGCAGTAACCATTCCATGTTATAACTTTCCGGATTGGTGACTTTTCTTTTCTGAGCATAAAATAAATGGCCGTAAGACTTAAATCCATAAGTTACTATATAACAATCTTCATCCGCTTTGCTTTTATAAAAATCGATTGCCGCTCTTTGTGAATAGGATTCGAAATTGTTAATGTCAAACATTAAAGTCAGCATGACAAAAACGGCTGTGCCGAAAAATAAGGAAAAAAAACTGCGTTGATATTTTACGATGTTAAGATAATAAAATGCGGCAACCAGGACTCCAATCATAAACAAACCGGGAATGAGATGCCACATCGTCCAGTTTACTTCTGCATCCAGATTAGCCATTGCAAATTCATCATTTTTAAAAAATGGTTTTATCCAATCTATATGCTGTCCTATAATGGGAACAGCCAAAGTAGCCATAACATAAATACTACCCACGAATAAAATCCCAAAACGCATCCATTTATTGAATTCAATTTTATGTTCCAAAATCTGATTCATGCTGTATGCAGCAAGAAACGTTAGTGGAAAATAACACATAGAAGAATAATGGACAATTTTAGACTTTACGATGGAGAATAAGATAAGCACCACCCAAAACAAAATGATCATCCATAGTTTGAAATCATCCTGGTATTTAAATTCACTGGAAGGGGATTTAAAAAACGAGCGAATGCAAAATACAGAGGCGGGAAATACACCAAAAAACAAAACGGCGAAATGATATCCGGGAAAGCCACCATGTCCTGCATCCGGTGTACTAAATAATCTGACCTGGTATTTATTGAATTCCCGGACAAACCAATATCCGTTTTTCCAGGTTTCCAATCCATACCAACTCAACATGACAATACTTGATGCCAGTGTAAACAGAATGAAGTGAATCGGATTAATATAAAAGCGGAAACGCTGTGTTATCCAATATACACCCATGCATAATACCGGTATGAGATACGCCACAGGTCCTTTGGTCAGAATTCCAAGTCCAACAAATAAACCGGCAATCAATAAATAAATCCATTTGTTTTTTGGAAAAGCGATATTCGCAAATGCTGCTTTTTTCCAATAAAATTTTATAAAAAAATACAAGCCCAGAAAAATGAAAAGATTAAACCAGGGATCAATGATTCCTGATTTAAAATAAAGGAAAGGGAGTACCGAACCAAAATAGGCAAGAGCCCAGAGTATACCGAAGCGGGTGTTGAATAATGTTTTACCGATATTAAAAATGATTACCAGGGTAAATATCCCGCAAATGGCATTGGGAAGACGGGCGGAAAATTCATTGATGCCGAAAGAAGTCATAGCCAGTGACTGAAACCAGAAAAAATAAGGGGGCTTTTCCCAAAAGGGTTCGAAGTTGACATAAACTCTTAAATAATCATGCAGGATCAACATCTCCCGGCTGATTTCTGCGAAATTGATTTCATCCCAATCAAATAAATGCAGGCGTCCTAGTAATGGAATAAAAAATACAATACCCAATAAAGAAAATGCAAGTGAGTATTTTATGCGTTCATTGGACATGATGGTTTGCAATCTGTTATTTTTTATTTGGATTGAAGAAGTTTAATATTTTACTGGCAACATCATCATTGATTCCAAATACTCTTTTAATGGATGTATAAATAGCGATAAATTTTTTGTCGAGATAAATAAAGATACTTTTTATTCCATCTCCGGGTCTGGAACGATAGTTTGTGGATCTCATTACCGGCGTTCCTTGTTCTTCTGTAAAATAGTAAAGTGCAATGGATTTGCGACTCATGTCATCGGGGCATTGTATCGGATCCGGTACACCATGAAATGAATCTTCATCGGTATTGAAAATGACGCAACGATTAAATACAGGACTGATTTTTTTTACACATTTGCTCATATCGCGTTCCCAAAGCTCCAATTCGCCCCGATACTCCGGCAACCAATTTTCATTCAGATAGATCAGTAAGTTTACCCGCCGCCTCCAATGCGGTTTGTGTGGATGTACAGTAAAGTCAGCATGCATATTCAGAAATCCACCGCGATTGGTTTGATGCAATCCACCACCTTCCAGCATTTCATCTGCAATGAGATTTTCGATACCGGTAAGTTTGCTTAGATAGCTGACAAATTCTTTACTGTTTAATTGTTTGATGACGTCTTGTATATATGCAGGTAATAACTCCATTTTGTTTAAACCATGCTTTTTTTCATTCACATGCACGTAGTGTATCCAACCGGCATCCTTTACTTTGGGAAATAGTTCCATGGCCTTTTTAGCAGCAACCGGATCTAAAAAATCATCAATGCTGATATGGGGATAGGGGAGATTTGACTGATACGTTTCCTTAAGCGTTGAAAGATTATTTTCCAACTTTCCCATTTGAATGATTCCGGAGCTGGCTTGTAACGAGGACATTAAACAATATGATTTTTAAGAATTTGATTGAATGTGACAACTGAAAAAGCTCAGGAAATTGTCTTTGGATTAGTTTAATTAAGACGCTAATTTAAGGAATTTATCGGTCTTGGCTTCTGGAAATTGAATGGATTCCCGGAAGCGCAATAATCATATTAGCAAGTGCTGACATAAGAATAATTTCAAACCAATGCTTTTGCTGAAAGTGAGATAATCAGACAACTAATTTAATGAATTCTGTTTTGTATCAATTCCAAAAAGAAATGTATAACAGTTAATATCTAAAATGCCATTGATTTCAATAATCAATAATCAACTATCAATAATCAATAATCAACAATCAATAATCAATAATCAACTATCAATAATCAACTATCAATAATCAACTATCACTCATCACTTCTAACTCCTAACTCCTCACTCCTCACTCCTAACTCCTAACTCATCACTTCTAACTCCTAACTCCTCACCATTTTCCCTATTTTGTTTTATATTTTTCAATTGCGGCTTTAATTTTCTCAATCCTGTTTTCCGGATCAGGGTGCGTGCTCATTCGTTCCGGTAAACGGTTTGGTCCTGCAGTGGCTTTTAATATTTCCATTACAGCAATCATTTCTTCGGGATTATAAGAAGCGTGCAACATTAGTTGAACGCCAATATCATCTGCTTCCAATTCTTGCTCTCGTCCATAAGGCATTGCAAAAAACTGGTTTAATAACCCGGCAACATTCTGACCCACATTCGGATCATCAGCAGCTACGGTAGCAGCGTTGGATAATCCGTTGAACAGTTCATTTTGCGTAATTCGTTCGCCGCCATGACGTGCAATGACGTGTCCAATTTCATGACCAAATACGGCGGCAAGTTGTCCTTCCGTTTTTAGTTGATTGAATAAAGCAGCAGTAATAAAAACCTGACCTCCGGGTAATGAAAAGGCATTAATCACTTCTTCATCGGCCAGAAGATGAAAGTCATATTGATAAGGAGTTTTGGAAGCAATCGTATTATTTACCAGACGTTGCCCTATTTTTTTGACCAACTCCTGACCTCTTTGGTCCGGATGTAATCCTCCATGTTGTTGGATCATTGCAGGAGCTGAGTTCAAACCCAATGAAATCTCCTGTTCGGGGCTGATGCTGACATGTTGCTCCCGGCCGGTATATTCATTCACGGTTTTTGAACTGCAATACTTGAAATAAGAAAAGGCGGCCAGTATTATAGCCAAAAGCAAAGTGCCGCCAACCCGATTATTATTGACGCCCAGGCGTTTTACTCCATTTTCATCTTCGTATTCCCTTCTGAATATTGCCATAGGTCATTTGTTTAAGATTCAAATTTAAGGAATTAGCCGGCAATTTATAAGTAAATAGGTTTAGATTCTGATTTTTGACCTTCTGTAGATGAAATCAAAAGATGACCCGGTTTCATCCTGCCCGGCGCCTAAAGAATAAAATTTAAATAAAAACGTTTTGATTAAATTGTGTATATTTACACACTCGTTACACCCGTTTTCAACTGTCTTATTTTTTAACTTTTAAATTTTTAAAGATGGAAATGCTATCTAACACTACTGTATTTATTTCAAGGATGTTGATCCTCTGTTTATTTTTTGTAACCTGTAAGAAGGAAGATGAACCAACCGGATCTGCTCAGTTATTGTTCATTAATGGATTAACTGATGGACGTATGTCTACCGTTTTAATTTCAGATTCAACGTATGCCGAATTGCATGCGGCATTTGGTCAGTTTACGCAATATCATCGAATCACCAGTGGCAATCAAAATTTCAAATTAAAAGACAATACCCTCGATAGTATAATCGGGAGTAAAACGTTAAATGTATCTATAGACCGGAATTATTCGTTGATGGCTGCAGGAACAACGGCTAATGTCGAACTGGTACTTAAAGAAGATGATCTTAGCATTCCCGACTCCACCAAGGGATATATCCGATTGATAAATCTGTCACAGAATTCACTGCCTATGACAATGTCTGTTACGGCTGGTGCTGACCTTGCAACCAATATTGCTTATAAAAGCGCTTCGGGTTTTGTAGTTATGGATCCAGGTAAATACGGGCTGACCATTAAATCAGGAAATACAGTTATAATAAATACACCGACACAATTGTCAGTTGGAGCTAAAAAGAAATACAGCATTCTTATTTCTGGGTTGGTTAATCAAACACCAAAAGCAAATTACGATATCATTGTAAATAAATAGTTGTGTTTTAATAACCGATCAGGTGAAGAAGATCATTCAATTCTGGTTTTTTTAGTTTTAACGAGAAGCAGACTTGTTGCCAATAACTTTGATTGTGTTGTGAATTATAGATGTCTTTGATATTTTGGGAATGAATAACCGGAAAATAAACATCCAGTATTCCGGGTATTAAGCGAAGGGATATGCCTGCACTATATAAAAATTTATCTCTGGTGCTAAATCCCGGAGCTTCAAAATATCCAATGTCCAGATAAGGTCTGATTTTATTTCCAAGAAATTTTATGGGCAGGTCAGCAGAAAAATTAGCTGAGCAAATAAAGGAGTTTGAATTCCCAAGAACATTCCGCTGTGCGGCTCCTGGTGATAGTTTAAATCCGCCTTGTTGCAGCGAAATTTGCTGGGACCACAGACCTTCGCTTTCTGACCGGCCAAGAAATAATTCCTCATTATTATCATCGAGATAATTTTGGTAGGATAATCCCGTTGATCCGCGTACATAATTAGGTTGAGACCTGGAGGAAACAGAGCTGTTATTTCGTTCCGTATTATAAGGGTAGAATGCCAGGTAAAAGCGACTTTTAAAATACCGCTCCTGTTTATAGCGGAATGACTTTTCTATCGAAAATTGCATCCGCAATAACTCCTGGTTCAATGCATTCGGTTGGCTTTGTTTCAAATAATTTAAACCGGTTTCAAAATCAAAATCGCCGAGAATGGATTTTATGGAATAATTATATTTTAATTGATGGTCTATCCTGTTAATATGATTTGTGACAGGAACCGAATCCTTCCGGGATATGTACTCATCCCTGATCCAATGTGCAACATAATTTAGCTCTGAATGGATAAACGAAGATGGCAAATGAGAAAATTCAATTTTAAGACTCGGATTTAACTGATAGTAGTTAAGATATTGATCAATACCGGCTGTGTCATGTGCATAAGAATAGGATTTGGAAAATAGTCCGGCCGTCAGCGATTTCATTTTATGATCCGGAAAATACCAGGTGTATTGAATGTTTGATTGTCCCGCCAGCTTTTCATTTCTGAAAGCATATAAGGGCATTAAATTAAAAATGAATTTCCTGGACGGAAACCAGGGACCTGTAATAAATGCTCCTGCCATAAATCCATTGTAAACATTGCGTCCGAACATTGGTGTGATTCCCAAATCCGTTTTGCCATTCACATCTAAAAATGGAAACATCCGGATATGAAAAGGTTCCGTTTTTTTAAATAGCCCTTTCGTTTTAATATAATTATTGCAATCGTAAAGATCATACGATTCATGTCTGTAGTCGATTGCTACTAAATCATAATTTCCTTCCGGAAAATCAATCACCTTCTTGCCAGTAAATCCATCAATCCATTTTTCATTCACAATGGAATCGTTTCGTATTGCTGATAATTTGAAAGGCGCAGCAATCTTCCCATTATTGTAAATTTTCAAGGACAGATGATGATTTACATTTTTTAAATTGCAAAAGCCATAATCCATTTTCTGATCCGAATTCAGAAAGCCGTCAAATAACCAACCCATGTCTTTGGTTGTCTTTTCAGAAAATAATTGTTGAAGATCTTCCGGATATGGATGTTTGAATTTCCAGGTTTGGTAATAGCTCTTCATGATGCTATCAAAGAGATTGGTGCCCAGTGCACTTTCTGCATAAGCAAACAGAGCAGCTGTCTTGAAATAAACATCGTTGCCATAGTTGATAATTGTAAACCGGTCGGAATGTTGATTGGGATGCTGATCGCTATAACTTCTGGCCATAGTCAGATACATCAATTGTTCTAATTGAAATGGACCCAGTAATTTTTTCATGAGATCCGGAATATAAATCAGATTGGCAGAGGTATAATAAGTCTTGATATAGCGTCTTTCGTAATAGGAATTAATTCCTTCGTCCATATACGGATGCTCGCGTTCGTTGCTCGCCAGAATTCCATAAAACCAGTTGTGGCCGACTTCATGTGTAATGACTTCATCTAAATTTTGTTTGGTATAGGAAGGTCCAATGACAGTAATCATAGGGTATTCCATACCACCCCCGGCACTTAATGCACTTTCTACGGCAGTGGCTTGCGGCCAGGGATATTCTCCCACTAATTTTGAATAAAATTCAATAGATCGATTTACATAGTTTACGGATTCACTCCAGAGTTTGTTGTCATTAAAAAGGGTCCATGTATCCACTTTTTTCCCGGAAGCCAAAGTCACCTGGGATTTTTGTACATAGAAACTCTTATCTGCAAACCATGCAAAGTCGTGTACATTTTCTGCTACGTATTGCAGTGTCTTAAATTCCGGATCTGAAATCTGAATTCCGGTAAAAAGCGATATCCTTTTTCTGATGGCTTCTTTGGTTTCCTGTATCCGTTTGTCCAAAAAAGTATATTCCTCTGCATTTTGTAAAATTCCGGTAGCGCCGACAACATAGTTCCTGGGTAAGCTTATCCTAACATTGAAATTAGCGAATTCCGAATAAAATTCTCCCTGATCAAGATAAGGCATCAGGTGCCAGCCTTTGCGATCATATACAGCTGGTTTTGGATACCACTGCGTGATTTGATACGTCTGACCGGCGTGACCTAAGCGACTAAACGATTCCGGAAGTTTCACATGAAACGGTGTATGTATGATAATGCTGTCACCCGGATGGAGTATGGATGGTAAAACTAACCAGGCCATATCCGGATTGTCATCTATATAATTCAGCGTAGCCTTTTGTGCATTAACCGTGAAGGACAGTTGATCTATATAACCCAATTCGCTTTCCGGTGCATCATAAAAACGAGTATCAAAATGTTTCAGTTTCTGTTTGGCAAACGCGGTTGATTTTGTTTTATAAGCATTCGGCCAAAGATGAAATCCGATTTTATCCAGCACATCCGGACTGTTGTTTTTGTAAATGATTTGAATCTCACCCTGTAAACTGTGGTCTTTGTCATTTAATTTGACCTGTATTTGGTAATCCAGTTTTTGCTGAAAGTAAGGTTTTTGAGCAATCAGGTTAAACGAGTATAAAATGGAGAAAAGCAGAACTTTTAATTTCATTCATTGAATTTAGAGCGGCAAAATTATTTCATTTTTATCCCGGAAGTGTTTAATTATTGGCTAATTTACCCAGACCGGCCATTTTGAACTGAATTTAGCATCAAAAGTTTAACAGGACATTCGCTTAGAGAAACATATGAAAATAGGTTCTGGTGTTATGTTTAATGCAATTGGACGGTTAGATGGGTTGGTTCTCCTCCAATAAGCAGTATTGATTCAAGGATAGTATCTTTTTTTTGTAGATGAACATCTGCCATTTTTCACTGTTTCAAATCTATAGTCAAGGAATCATTTAGTCCGGTCAATTTATTTTCGGTAACAATGAATTGAATCCAGTTCCATTGATTTAATTTTGCAACATGATACACGATTTATATGAATTGCAGGTGAAGGCGATTACCAGGGAGACGGACGATTGCGTTTCTGTCACACTGGATGTACCGCAAGAATTAAAAGAAGTTTTCAAATATCAACAGGGGCAATATCTGACCTTTGAAAAAAAGTTTGATGGCAATGCGGAGCCTATACGAAGATCCTATTCGCTGTGTTCTGCACCAAATGAAAACATTTGGAAAGTTGCCGTAAAAGAAGTGCACAACGGGGTGTTTAGCAATTACGTCAATAAAGAATTAAAAGTTGGCGATAAACTGATGGTGTTGCCACCGGATGGCCGGTTCTTAACAAAGCTGGATTCCACACATAAAAAGCAATATGTTTTTTTTGCAGCCGGTAGTGGTATTACCCCGGTCATTTCGATTCTAAAAGAAATATTAGCGGTCGAAAAGCAAAGTGATATTCTTCTTTTTTACGGAAGTCAAAAAACAGATCAGATTATTTTTCTGGAAGAATTAATGGCTTTGAAGAATTTGCATCCTGCACAATTGTCCTTGCATTTTCTGTTGACCAGGGAAGAAATGGAAGAGCCTATGTTCAATGGAAGAATCACCAAGTACAAACTGTTGTCATTCGCCAGGTATTTATTTAACGTGGATGAAGTGGACGAATACTTTATGTGCGGACCAGAAACCATGTTGCTCGAGTTGCGTTCAGCCTTAATTGAACTCGGCGTTGATGCTAAAAAAATTCACCTCGAACTGTTTGGGGTTCAAATCCAAAAACCAAAACCGCAAATCGAATTAAAAGCCGGTCATGAAATATGCAAAGTCAAAATGACTCTGGATGGCAGAACATTTGAATACCCGCTGCATTTCAATACGGACAGCATATTGGATTCCGCATTGAAACAAGGGGCTCATTTGCCATTTGCCTGTAAAGGTGGAGTCTGCTGTACATGTAAGACTAAGTTGATTTCTGGCCAAGTGCAGATGGCAGTGAATTATGGTCTGGAGCCGGAAGAAATAAAAAATGGATATATACTGAGTTGTCAATCATTTCCAACCAGTGAACAAGTGGAAGTGAATTTCGACGTTTAAACATAATTGAATTGGAAAATGAATGATTGTAGATGAAACGCTCTATTCTTTTATAGGTACCGTTATTGATACTTTATTATTTATTTCTTCCGGTTTTAATCCTTAATTTTACCATTTAATTTTATATCATGTTCAGAGAAGATTTGGAATCGCACTTTCAGCATAAAGTTGACGCAGAGGAAAAGATAGAACCAAAGGATTGGATGCCTGAGGAGTACCGGAAGACCCTGATCCGTCAAATAAGTCAACATGCGCATTCTGAAATCGTAGGAATGTTGCCGGAGGGAAATTGGATCACACGTGCACCTTCATTGAAGCGAAAATGCATATTGCTTGCAAAGATTCAGGATGAGGCCGGACATGGATTATATCTGTACAGCGCGTGCGAAACCCTTGGTGTAGAGCGCGAACAATTATTGAATGATTTGCATTCCGGTAAAGCTAAGTATTCGAGTATTTTCAACTATCCGGCAATAAGCTGGGCAGACATGGGAGCCATCGGCTGGCTGGTAGATGGGGCCGCCATTATGAATCAAATCCCCTTATGCAGAACCTCATACGGTCCTTATGCTCGCGCGATGGTGCGGATTTGCAAGGAAGAAAGTTTTCATCAGCGACAAGGTTATGAGATTATGTTGACACTTGCCAAAGGAACGGCCATTCAAAAGCAGATGGCACAGGACGCGCTCAATCGCTGGTGGTGGCCCAGTATAATGATGTTCGGACCGAATGATTCCGATTCTTTACATTCAGCGCAAAGCCTGAAATGGAAAATCAAGCGCTTTTCAAATGATGAGCTCAGACAACGATTCATTGATATGACGGTTCCGCAAGCCGAGTTAATCGGATTAAAAATTCCGGATCCCGATTTAAAATGGAATGAAGAACGCAAGTCTTATGATTTTGGAAAAATCAATTGGGATGAATTCTGGAATGTCGTCAAAGGCAACGGACCTTGTAATAAACAACGCTTGCATGACCGCGTAGAAGCTCATGAAAAAGGAGCATGGGTTAGAGAAGCCGCAGTAGCGTATGCAGAAAAGCGGAGCGCTAGAATAAATTCGAATTGAGGATTGGTTACTTCGGTAATCGTTTCAGCTCAATTAGTACGGATAAAATTTGATCCATTCTAAACCCTGATAGGGAAAAACTAAAACCTACAACCTGCATTCTTGAGAATAGTTTGCCAGTGTATTAATTAATAAAGCATCATCACATCAATTGCCTTCATGAAGTCTATACTCATTATCTCTGCTTTTCATGAGGTGAAGGGTTTTCCAAAATGGCAATAGTCTTTTTTGCATTCGCCAACCTGATTTTCTTGTTTTTTTCTACCAATGCTTGTATTGCCCATTTTTCAATGCGATGATGTAAGGGTATGAGCAAAGCGGCAATACAAACCAAAGCCAATAACGTCAGTAAAGGATTATGATTTGTGGCTTCTTCGAGAAAGGGATGAAGTATTAAATTCAAAAATTCAAAAACAAAAAGCAAAGCCATCACACCTAAAAACGCAATGAGTTTTGTATTCGTAATAAAACTGCGGCTTAAGGCTAAAAACAATATAATGAAGCATAACAGGCCTAATGCAATAATAACATATTGTATGTGTTGTTTGCGTTGATATTCTTCGGCTAATTTATTTTTCTCAAATTCCTGTCTTTGCAATTCATTTTCAAACAACATCAACTGAGATTGCTGAATAATTTTAACATTGAACAGGCTGTCATTTGAAATTCTATAAATCTCAGAATATTTTAAAGCACTATCGCTATTTACATTCTTGTAAAGGTCTAATAATAATTTAGCTGGCTTGATACGCTTATTGGAGAAAGCAGTATTTTGAACAATGGAAACTGCTTTCTTCGCATAATATATGCTTGAATCCAATTGCTTGATTTCATAATAATATAGGGCTGCAGCAGTATACGACTCATTTAGCCATCGTATCGATTTGGATGTTCCCGCTTCCTGAATTGCCATATCAAAATAACTGCGAGCCAGGGCTGAATGCCCCATTTTGCCATGTATGCTACCCAGAAATTGAAGAATAGCTGGTGAAAAATCATTGTGATGAATCTGCATGCAAAGCTCATATGCACGTTGCACATAATTGAGTGCCGAATCCAGTTTGTTCATCTGAATATAAATTTCACCCAGACTGGTATAGGCCCATTCCTGCATTAAATAATCCTTTAACCTGCCACTCGTCTCAGCTGCTGATAAATACATTTTAATTGCCTTAGGAAAATCAAGTTGATCTTTATAATTGTGAGCCAGGTTTAGTTCGGAATGCGCAATTAGTTTTTCGTTTCCGGTTTCATGGGCTATCCTTGTTGCTTTTAAATTAATTTCCAGGCTTTTTTGTGTATTCCCAAATGCTCTGTAATCATATCCAATTTCTGTAAGTGCCATTACCTCGGCAATCTGATCATTCATTTGTTGCGCCTTGATAAGAATCTTTTGTGCATTTTGCATATCCATTACCGGGTCAATTTCAGAAGTACTTCCCAAAAAGGCATTGATTAAATCAATCCGCTTATTTTCATTGCGCTCAGAACTTATCCTCTCCAGCAAGGAATCCAGGCTTTGATCCTGTGCGAAAGCAGCAACCGAAAATTGTAAAAAGCAAAGGAATACGATTCTTTTCATGACCATAAGCTTAATCGTGATTGCAAATTTGATCAATTTAAGTGAAGATAAAAAGTTTCCATTTGTTTCCTTGTCGTATTCTATACACTTCTTAAAATCGCATCCATTGTGTTGAGAATTAGTATAGCATGGATCATAAAACTAATTGTAATTTAAAACCGGTAAATATATGTTGTAAGAATAAGATGGTATTTGCTTCATGCATCAGATAAACAAAGGATAAGACCATCTCTTATTAATTCAATACCATAAAATGGCTTATGGAAGGTTTCCATGAATTACAGGATTCTTGCATTGGATGGTTGATAAATATTGACTAATTTTGAGCAATGAATTGATGATATAAATTAAAATGAAAAACTGGCCCCTTTTTGAAATCTTTATCCGGAGTAAATCCGGTTTGAATCACAAACATGTTGGCAGTCTGCATGCCGCGGATGCTGCCATGGCAATTGAAAATGCAAGAGATGTCTATACCCGGCGTCAGGAAGGAATAAGCATCTGGGTGGTGGAATCCAAATACATTAGCGCTTCGGATCCGGCGGATAGTGATCCATTTTTTGAGCCTGCACAAGACAAAATCTACAGGCACCCGACTTTTTATGATTTACCAGATGAAGTTAAACATATGTAAAATGGATTTGCAGGAAGCTAAATTAAAATACATACTTCATCTTGCCGATAATGCCCTGATACTCGGTCAGCGTCTGGGTGAATGGTGCGGGCACGGTCCTGTGTTGGAACAGGATATGGCTATGACCAATATTTCCCTGGATTATCTTGGGCGTGCCCGATTATTGTTTCAATATGCGGCAGAAATAAAGGGTGGAAATACAACTGAAGATTCTCTGGCATTTACCCGCAATGAATGGGAATACGAAAATGTATTGCTGGTCGAACAACCCAATACGGATTTTGCATTTACAGTGGCAAGACAATTTTTTTTGGATGCATTTCAATTTCCTTATTTCTCTTTATTGAGATCCGGCAAAGACAAAAGACTGGCAGATATTGCTGAAAAAACAGTTAAAGAAACTGCGTATCATTTGAAGTGGAGCGGAGAATGGGTAATACGTCTTGGAGATGGAACAGATATTTCAAGACAGAAAATGCAAAAGGCAATTGATGAACTTTGGACCTATACCGGTGAATTATTCGAAGTGGCGGATTACGAACGTCTGATGATTGACGGACAATTTGCTCCTGATGTCGCTGCATTAAAGAATGACTGGGAAACTAAAGTCAGTGAAGTCTTAAAAGTTGCAGGATTGGAAATGCCTGCTCCAATCTGGATGCAGTCAGGAGGTAAAACCGGAAAACATTCAGAGCATCTGGGATATATTCTAGCAGATTTGCAATATATGCAAAGAGCTTACCCCGGAATGGAATGGTAAGATGAATGCAGATGAATCAAACTATGTTAGTTGTGGTTTAATCACGTATCGGAATAAGCGATGACTCAGGAAATGGATTTCAAACAAAAAGTGGAGCAGATATTGGAAACCGTCTATGATCCGGAAGTTCCTGTATTGTCAGTAGTTGATCTCGGAATTATTCGCAATATTTCAGTGCATGGCAATGAAGTGCGCATTCAAATAACTCCAACTTATACGGGTTGCCCTGCAATGGCTTTAATAGAAATGAATATTCATGCTGCACTGGATAAGGAAGGAATAGAAAATAAAATCGAAACTATTTTAAGCCCGGCCTGGACAACCGATTGGATGAGTGAGAGCGGTAAAGAAAAACTGAAAGCGTATGGCATTGCCGCTCCAATGCGTCATGCCAAAGTCACAACAGCTTATTTTGAAGAAGAGGATGCCATTCCGTGTCCGAGATGCTTATCCTTAAATACAAAAAAAATCAGTGAATTCGGCTCTACAGCATGTAAAGCTTTGTATCAATGTCTGGACTGCAAAGAACCGTTTGATTATTTTAAATGTCATTAATCAGGGCAAGGAGAATTACGTGATTATTAAAAAAGTTGGTTTGCATCTCAAATTAAATTCATTTCAATGGAATTTATCAATTATATAAAGAATGAGAATGTAGCCTGGATCCGGATGAACCGTCCCCAGGTTTTTAATTCATTTCATACCGAGATGGGTAATGAGTTTTTGCATTGTCTGGATGATGTTGTTGTGGACGACTCCATTCGTACACTTGTGATAAGCGGTGAAGGAAAAGCGTTTTGTGCAGGTCAGGATTTGCAGGAAGCGATTGATCCCAATACTCCCGGGTTCGGAAAAATCTTGACAGAACGATTTAATCCAATCATCAAAAAAATCCGGAATCTGGATAAACCGGTTATCGCTGCTGTGAATGGTGTTGCAGCAGGTGCAGGAGCCAACATAGCCCTTTGTTGTGATCTGGTCATAGCAAGTCAGTCGGCAAGTTTTATTCAGGCATTTTCAAAAATTGGATTGGTACCGGATAGTGGAGGTACATATATTCTGCCGAGACTAATTGGTTGGAACCGTGCATCTGCTTTGATGATGACAGGAGATAAAGTTTCTGCAACAGAAGCATTTCAAATGGGTATGCTCTATAAAGTATTTCCGGATGAATCTTTCCACGCAGAAGTAGAAAAGCTGGCTTTATCGTTATCCAAAATGCCTACAAAAGCACTGGCTTTGACAAAAAAATTATTGAATCTAAGTTTTGCGAATTCACTGGATCAGCAGTTGGATGCAGAATTGAAATATCAAATTGAAGCAGGAGAATCGGAAGATTACAACGAAGGAATTGCTGCATTTATCGAAAAGCGTACCGCATTATTTAAAGGCAAATAGGAGTCAATGAATAAAATAACAATAGGGGTAGTAGGCGCCGGAACAATGGGGATGGGTATCGCCCAGGTTGCAGCAATGGCAGGTCATCATGTTGTACTTACGGATTCAAATACAACAGGATTGCAAAAAGCGCAAACCCAACTTCAGGATCAATTAAACCGGCTTGCTGAAAAAGGAAAAATCAGTAATGCCGATGCAGTGGCAACATTTGGAAGATTTTATTTTTCTGAAAATTTAAATGCCTGTGCTGAATGTGAATTGATCATAGAAGCTGTAATTGAAGATCTGTCTGTTAAAAAGAGTTTATTCGAAACATTGGAAAAGACAGTGTCTTCCAATTGCATCCTGGCGAGCAATACCTCTTCATTATCTGTGACTTCATTAGCTTCTTCTTGCAAAAATCCAGAGCGGTTTATTGGAATGCATTTTTTTAATCCCGTTCCCTTAATGCCCTTGGTCGAAATCATTCCCGCCATTCAAACCATTTCGTCCAATATACAAATGGCAAAAGACCTGGTTGAATCCTGGGGGAAAATAACAGTTATAGCAAAGGATACTCCAGGGTTTATTGTTAATCGGATTGCACGACCTTATTATTCTGAAGCCATTCGCATTTTTGAAGAAGGCTTTGCGGATTTTGCCACGATTGATTATGCAATGACAAGTGTATATGGATTTAAAATGGGACCATTTGCATTAATGGATTTTATTGGTAATGATGTAAATTATGCAGTTACTAAATCAGTGTGGGAAGCTTGTTTTTATGAACCACGCTACAAACCTTCGTTTACACAGCGCAATTTGGTTGCGGCAGGTTGGCTTGGTAAAAAAAGTGGAAAAGGATATTACGATTATAGTAAAGAAATTCAGGTGCCCGATACAGTCAATACCGAACTTACAAAAAATATTGCCTGGCGCATTTTGGTCATGTTAATTAATGAAGCTGCAGATGCACTGTATTATCAAATTGCATCCAGGGAAGATATAGAAATAGCCATGTGCAAGGGAGTGAATTATCCAAAAGGACTTTTACAATGGGCTGATGAGATTGGAATTAAAAATTGTATCGAAACATTAGACCGTTTGTTTAATCAATATCATGAGGAACGATATCGCTGTAGTGTAGCACTGAAGGAAATGGTTTAGGTCTCAGACAGCGGGAAATAGGATATAGTTGTAAATAATTAAAAACATACTTCAATTTAGCAAAACGTATGGATGATTCCGGACTCGCATCAAAAGTGATAGATAAAATGTATTTCAATGACGCATTTAGTTTATGGCTTGGTATTGAAAGATTAGAGGAATATCAGGGATATTGTAAACTAAAAATGAAAGTCAGAACAGAAATGACCAATGGATTTGGAATCCTTCATGGAGGAATCAGTTTTTCATTTGCTGACAGTGCACTTGCCTTCGCCTGCAATAGTTATGGTAAGCATGCTGTTTCGATAGAGTGTTCGATCAATCATTTATATCCTATTCATGATGGCGATGTGCTTGTAGCTGAAGCCAGGGAAAAATCCCGTTCTACACATTTGGGTTTGTATGAAATTACAGTGACGAATCAAAACGATAAACTCGTTGCTTTGTTTAAAGGCATGGTCTACATTAAAGATAAAGCCTGGGAAATTTGAGTGGAATGGAAACTGAAATAAAAGATTTGAGAAAAATGAAATTCAGGATCGTGAGTAGTTATATTATTGGTTGACATCGAAATTTTAAATGTATTCCAATTTCTTCAGTTTTGTTCATTTCATTATTAAGCAATTCTGCATTTCCTCCACTCGTTTATTCTTGCATTAAAACGGTTGATGTGTTATTCCGCCTTCCAAAGGAAAAATTATAATTTCTGTATAAATCCACTAATCGGTGTAAAAAAAAAACCGCCTGTTAGAAATAACAAGCGGTCCGAATCTTAAAAAAATTTAAGATAGGTAAGGTACTTATTTAAGTTGTTGCTGATCTGCCAAGCCACCATCCTACCAATCCGGATGAAACAGCCCATATTACGGTTGATATCACGATGTCAAACAGGGCACCACTGAGTTGCATGGTATTGGTTGTAGCATACATCATCATATCATAGGAGAAAGTAAACAAGAATCCCATCATGGCTCCTGCAGTAGCTCCTCCGGCAAATGTGGTAATTCCAGCCCAGCTGCTAAAGATCCAGGCAACCAAATATCCGATTACCAGATTGCCCAGAATTAAGGCCCAGAATATTATTTCATTATCTTTCTTCATGACATTTTGAGCACTGCCCATCATTCCGGCCATAGTATCTTTCAATAACATGCCATAAAATAACCAGCCGAGCAGAAATGCTGCAACTCCTCCTATTATAGCTGCGATTATCGTTTTTGTGTTCATATTTTGGTTTTTTTGTTGTTTGTAAAATCGTTGTTTAATAAAATCAAAGATGAATTTTGATCATTATAAAATTTGTGATAAAATACAAGGTCACAAATGGATCAGATGATTAATTGGATCGCCCTAACCACCAGCCAATGACACCTCCTGCGATAGCACACATAATAATGGTGATGACAAGGTCCATACAAAGACCTTTTAAATTCATTAAGTTGGAGGTGGCGAAATAGGTAAGATCATAACCTAATTCAAATAAAAATCCAACCATTGCAGCCGCTTTAGCTCCGCCAATGAAAGTGGTAACTCCGGACCAGCTTCCAAGGACATAGGCAAAGGCAAATCCAAAGCCAAGGTTGCCAAGTATCAGTGCCCACCAAACCATTTCACTTTCTGCTCTCATCACACCTGTCGCTGAACCGCCCATACTCGACATCATATCTTTAAATAAAACGCCATACATGAGCCAGCCCAATAAAAAAAAGCATAGCCCTCCGAGGACCCCGGAAATGATAATTTTTGTGTTCATAAAATTGGTTTTTTTGTTTGAAAATCGTTTTGTCCTTTCAAATATACTGATTTTAACATATGAAGTTAATTTTTTGCAAAAAAAAACCGCTATTATTTAGATAGCGGTTAACATATAATTAAAATTAGTAATATCTATTTCGCTGTAATTAGTTTGACTTGCAGATCAAATTCATCATTAATTGCTTTATCTCCCAGGTTTTCTATAAAACTACCTGAACGATATTTAATATCGAACTGGGTCCGGTTAATTTTCATAAAGGCATCGGCGACTTTTGTACCATTTTCATCTTTTACAGTCGCATTAAAATTGATGGGCTTTGTGATTCCTTTAATAGTTAGATCTCCAGAGATTTTATAGGTATTCTGATCCTGTTTCTTTGCGGCGGTGATTTTGAAATTCGCCGTAGGGTGATTGGTTACGCCAAAAAAATCATCACTTTTCAGGTGACCTACCAGTCTGTCATTCGATCCGTTCTGCTCCAGGCATGCAATACTGGTCATGTCAATATCAAATGTACCTCCAACCAGAGTTGAACCATCAAATTGCAGTTCTCCAGATTTTAAGTTGACATTACCGGAATGTTTTCCTGTAACCTTATATCCGGTCCATTTTAAAGCAGATTGATTGAGGTCGATTTTGTGGGTAACAATTGCCGGTTTGAAAGAGAGTAATCCGGCAGATGCCACGAGGGCCAGAAGTAAGAAAAGACTTGTTTGTTTCATTGGATTCAATTTTATTTTTATTTGTAAATTAATTCAGATCTAAATGGAGAAACACAACGAATAGTTTAGTGTTTTCATTTGAAAATGTGATTTTAACTTGATTTTAAGAGATTGCGATTACCAATTTGATTGGGACTTTAGTACATAAGCAGTTCTATTGCTTATTCACTTAAAAGTCAGGATCTGACCGGGCTTATCGCGTTTTTGTTCTTGTCGCTGGTCACGTCAGATCTCATAAGATATCCCCTTTTTAATTTTATCTTTGCACATCAAAAAATATCGACATGAGTAATCATTATTACAATGCTCCTGATCTGGCTAAATTCGGTGCGATTGGAGAATTCCAGAAAGAATTGGCAGATTCTTTTTTTTCCTGGTATGGAAAAGTATTCAATGAAGGAGCTTTAAGCGCAAGAGAAAAATCAATTATTGCATTAGCAGTTGCGCATGCCGTTCAATGTCCGTATTGTATAGATGCTTATAGTACAGATGCCGTTGAAAAAGGATATAACCAGGCTCAGATGATGGAGGCAGTGCATGTTGCAGCAGCTATCAGAGGAGGAGCTTCTTTGGTGCATGGGGTTCAAATGATGAACAAAGTGAAGGAAATCTCAATGTAATCTTGTAAATAGTTCAGACAATAGTGAAAAGTTTACAGGCAATGCATCATGCGCTTGCAGATGCAGGATATCAAATCGATGTGTTAGAACATCAATCCAAACTCAAATCGTTTGCAGATTCACTGCATGAGTCCGGATTGTATCCATTGAAACCGGATTCTATAGATACCTTCCAAATAAATATTGGAAAGATGTGCAATCAGACCTGCAAACATTGTCATGTGGATGCGGGTCCGGACCGAAAGGAAATAATGACCAGAGAGACCATGCAAACCTGTCTGGAAATTCTTGCTTCCAATCCTCAATTATCTTCTGTAGATTTAACAGGTGGCGCTCCTGAAATGAATCCGAATTTCCGTTGGTTTGTCGGGCAGATTCATTTATTAAACCGGCATATCATGGTGCGGTGCAATCTGACCATTATTGTTTCCAATAAGAAGTATTTCGATCTTCCGGGTTTTTACAAACAACATAATGTTGAAGTTATTTCATCTCTTCCATTTTATGCCAAGGATCGTACGGATAAGCAGCGAGGCGATGGTGTTTTTGAAGCCTCCATTCTTGCATTGAAATTATTGAATGAAGTGGGTTATGGCGTTGCGGGAAGTGGTTTGACATTAAATCTGGTCTACAATCCTGCGGGTGCTTTTTTACCGGCGAGCCAAACCATTCTTGAAAAAGAATTCAAACATTCTTTGGCAAAGGAATTTGGAATTGAATTCAATAATTTATTTACAATTACCAATATGCCTATTAGCAGGTATCTGGATTATTTATTGGTAAGTGGTAATTATGAAAATTACATGAATAAACTGATCCAATCATATAATCCTGTAGCAGCCAATCATGTCATGTGTCGCAATATATTGAGTATAGGATGGGATGGAACTATTTATGATTGCGATTTTAACCAAATGCTTGATCTTAAAGTACAGGGAAATTCCAGACACATAAGCGATTTTGATTTTTCAGAACTATCTAAAAGGGAAATTATTGTCAACCAACATTGCTATGGTTGCACTGCAGGTGCAGGTAGCAGTTGTGGCGGGGCTATTGAAAAAAAGGATTGATCAGGTTGGAATTATATAATAAGGCAATTAAAGTTTTGCAACTTGTATTCTGACAACTATTTAATGTAAATAATCAATAATCAATAATCAATAATCAACAAGCAACTAACAACAAACAACCAAAGAATTTGCATTCAAGCAGAAACATTGCTTAAATAAAAAAGCCGTCATTTTTTTGACGGCTTTTTTATTTATTCGATTTTATACCGCTGATAGGCAGTAGATCGCAATATTCAATACTATTTTACTTTTAATTTCTCAGTAGCGTCGAGATAAGTTTTGTTTCCATTGGAATTGATATAGTATTGTCCACCTTCAGGTCCCAGATAAATGGTTCTTCCTTTTGCATCTTTTCCTATTTCTTTTCCGTCACTGCCTGCAGATGCTGCTTTTGCTTTAGGAGCAGCAGCTGGTTTGCTGTCGGTTGTTTTAGTTGCCGCAGCTTTTTTCTCATGACCTAATGGTTGAAGATCTTCTGGTTTCTCTTTTTTCTCAGATTTGGTGGAAGTTTTATCCTTGGATTCCTTCATGTCTCCTTTATCTGACTTTTCAGATTTTGACTTTTTAGATTTTTTGGATTTTTCTTCTGTTCCTTCATTTCCCTTTTCTTTTTTAGGAGCTTTTTCTCCTTTCTCAGCTTTGTCCATTTTATCCGATTTTTTGGACTTTTTGGTTTTCTTTTCAGTTGGTTCTTTAGTCTGATCGCCGGAATCCTTTGACGCCTTTGATTTCTTTTTGGATTTGGTTTCACCTTCCGGTTTAGCCGAATCATCTTTTTTAGCCTTACTTGTCTTTTCAGTTTTAGGCTTCTCCGTAGTTTTTGTACTTGCATTTCCCTGAGCAGAAATATAATTCAGGAAAAATCCAAAAAGTAGGGAGAACAGAATGGTTGTCTTTTTCATTGTAAATTGTTTTTAATTAAAAAAAGTAGAACGTTTAGTAATCGAACTGATTACAAATCTATTATTTCAAGTCTCTTTTTTAAAGGACTTTAACAATTATTGCATTCCGTTAACAGAGCTTTCCGTCAGAGGTTTTAAAACTTTAAATGAACGGGTATGGTAAAAGATGAAACAGTGATGTGTTTAAATTATGGATTGCATTTCACCGGAGTATAAGTTCACGATTGGCAATACCGGACAATTCGATACAGTGGAATCTTAAATTCGTGGACAGGATGGCGACCTGAATTTGTCTTTCTGATGATGTATTCAATGATCAAACAGCTCATTTTTAGTTGGGTGGCCGGCTTCGTTTCGTGAATTCAATATAATCTTTTGGCGATTTCAAATGTTTAACTGTATTATGCGAATTCATTCAGTTTTGTTGATTTAATGGTAGTTTTGCTGATGGTTTAAGTTGCCAGAATCACATGGTTTTTGAACGGAATTCAAACTGGAATGATTTAATATATTAAAGAATATTATAATATGACCGATTGCTTTATAATTGATGGGATCAGAACCCCGGTTGGGAAATTTGGTGGTAGCCTTTCAACAGTAAGAGCCGATGATCTTGCAGCTTTTGCAATCAGTGAATTGGTGAAGAGAAATAATAGCATTCCATCTGATCAGATAGACGATGTAATCTTAGGTTGTGCAAACCAGGCCGGTGAAGACAATAGAAATGTTGCCCGAATGGCTGCATTGCTTTCCGGTTTATCCTGGAAAGTTCCAGGGGAAACTGTAAACAGGCTATGTGCATCCGGATTGGCAGCTGCATGTAACGGATACAGAGCTATTTCGATGGGCCACGGAGATCTGATTATTGCAGGTGGTGTTGAACAGATGACCCGGGCCCCCTGGGTAATTTCGAAATCTTCAATGCCATTTGGGCGTGATTCTGAAATGGCTGACAGTAGTTTTGGATGGCGCTTTATAAATCCGAAAATGAAAAAGCTTTATGGAACGGAAGCAATGGGAGAGACTGCTGAAAATCTTGCAGTGAAGTATAAGATCAGCAGAGAAGCACAGGATCAGTTTGCCTATCACAGCCAAATGAAAACGGCAACTGCACAAAATGACGGTCGACTGGCAAAAGAAATACAGGCTATAGAAGTTACAACCGGTAAAAATGAAACTAGCTTTTTTTCATCGGATGAATTCGCCAAACCGAATACAACTATTGAATCGCTGAGTAAATTGAAACCGGCATTTAAAAAACAGGAGGATGGAGGAACCATAACAGCCGGAAATGCATCCGGACTTAATGATGGAGCCGCAGCCATTTTGCTCGCTTCAGAGCAATCCATTAAAACATACAATCTCAAACCGATTGCCAAATTTTTATCTGCTGCAGTTTGCGGTGTTGAACCCGGTATTATGGGTATTGGTCCGGTTCCCGCTTCAGCTCTTGCTCTGAAAAGAGCTGGCTTGACTTTGGATGATATAGATGTAATTGAATTGAATGAGGCTTTTGCTGCTCAGGTTCTATCCTGTCTTAAAGAGTGGAATATGAGTTGGGATGATGCACGGTTAAACCCGAATGGTGGTGCTATAGCGATAGGTCATCCATTGGGAATGTCGGGCGCCAGAATTTTATATTCTGCAGCATTGGAATTGCAATTAAAAGCTAAAAAATATGCACTGGTCACCATGTGCATTGGCGTAGGTCAGGGATACGCCTGTGTCATTGAAAGAGTTTGATGACATGATATTTTAAATTTGATTTTAAACATTATTTAGAAATGCATTTTACTGAATCGTGGTCTGTTTGACGATTGCGCTTTAGCAATCAAAGCAAACCGGTTAGCATATGCCAATGGAGGGATTTAACGGTATCAATAAATTGCTTATCGAATTTTTTTTAGATTAAAAAAAATAAAACCCCGAAGGGGTGAAATGATTGTAGCAGTGAAATGATTGTAGCAAACAAATGATTATAAAAAAATAAATGTAAAATAAAATTATCCATGAATCAAACCCTGATAGGGTGATTTAAACAATTGCATATGAATCATAAAGAACAATTCCTCTCAGAATCATACATTAAACAAATCAGACAACTGGATCCCGCAGCCCAACGCAAATGGGGTAAAATGAATGTGCATCAGATGATCGAGCATATGTCAGATTCATTTCGCATTGCAAATGGAAAAGATGTGCACACAGGTATATTGACGCAGGAAGAGAAGTTGCCCCGGTTTCAGGCATTCGTAATGTCGGATACTCCGTTTAAGGAAAATACTAAAAATATTTTGTTGCCCGAAGAACCCCTGGAGTTGCGGTATCAGAATATCGGAGAAAGTATAGATGAATTGGAAAATGAAATTTCCGATTTTTTCAAAAAATTTGATAAAGACAAACATCTTATTATACGCAATCCCTTTTTTGGTGATTTGAATTATGAGCAATGGGTTGCCTTGTTGTATAAACATTCATGGCATCACTTAAATCAATTCGGAGTTAGCAATTCTCATTAATTTTCAATATACAATTCTATGAAGTTAAAAAATTATGCATTAGGTTCCTGGTTGGAAGGAGATGGAGAAGGTCAAATTTTATACAATGCAGTAAATGGTTCAGAGGTGGCGGTTGCATCCAGCAAAGGACTTGATTTTGAAGCCATGTTAAATTATGCAAGATCAGTCGGCGGACCGGCATTGCGGAAAATGACGTTCCAGGAAAGAGGGAGAATGCTAAAAGCTTTGGCTCTGTATCTGACAGATCTCAAATCAAAATATTATCCGATAAGTTATAAAACCGGCGCAACAAAAGCAGACAGCTGGATTGACATCGATGGAGGAATAGGTACCTTATTTGCTTATTCAAGTCTAAGAAGAAAATTCCCAAACCAAACTTTTTTTGTCGATGGTGACATGATCCCATTATCAAAATCCGGAAGTTTCATTGCGCATCATATTATGGTGCCCAAAGAAGGAGTTGCCATCCATATCAATGCATTTAATTTTCCGGTATGGGGAATGCTTGAAAAAATATCATGCAATTTATTAGCCGGGATGCCTGCTATTGTTAAGCCTGCTACGATCACTTCATTTCTGGCTGAAGCGGTAGTCCGGGATATTATTGATTCCAACATTTTACCGGAAGGCGCTTTGCAATTGATTTGCGGATCTGCGCATACCATTTTGGATCATGTGACCAGTCAGGATGTGGTGACATTTACGGGTTCGGCATCTACAGGAAGAATGCTTAAATCACATCCGAGAATTTTATCTGAGTCGGTGCCATTTAATATGGAAGCAGATTCGTTAAATGCCTGCGTGCTTGGTGAAGATGTAAAACCGGGTACGGCGAATTTTGATATTTTTATTAAAGAAGTGCATCGTGAAATGACGGCTAAGTGTGGACAGAAATGCACTGCAATCAGGAGGATTATTGTTCCATCTAATGTTGTGGAAGATGTTCAGCTTGCCCTTTCTCAGCGGCTGAAAAAGACAATTATTGGCAATCCGGAAAATGAAGAAGTCCGGATGGGTGCGCTTGCCGGAAAAATTCAACAGGCAGAAGTGATTGAACGGGTCGCACAGTTAGCAACATTTTCACCCATCGTTTTTGGTAGTTTGGATAATGTAGACTTAGTAGGAGCGGATGCAAAAACCGGTGCATTTTTATCTCCTATATTAATGATTAATGAAAAGCCATTTGAATATAAGCTTACACATGAACTGGAAGCATTTGGTCCGGTAAGTACTATTTTACCTTATAATAATATCAGCGAAGCTGTAGAGATTTCGAAATTAGGAAAGGGATCTCTGGTATCTTCAATCATCACCCAGGATGAAACAAATGCTATTGCATTTACACTCGGAGCAGCATCCCATCATGGAAGAGTTTTGATCTTGAATGAAACCTGTGCAAAGGAAAGCACCGGTCATGGTTCGCCAATGCCTATGTTGGTGCATGGAGGACCGGGACGCGCAGGCGGCGGCGAAGAAATGGGTGGAATGCGTGGCGTAAAACATTATTTGCAACGAACTGCCATTCAGGGATCACCTGATATGTTGACTGCAATTACACAGGTTTACCAAAATGGGGGCACCAAACATGAAAGTGAAACTCATGTCTTCAGAAAATATTTTGAAGAATTAAAAGTTGGCGATAGTCTCACAACGGCAAAACATACGGTTAGCGAAACCGATATTACCAATTTTGCAAATGTCAGTGGTGATAATTTTTACGCACACATGGATGCAACGTCTTTGGAAGGAACCATTTTTACAGGAAGGGTTGCACATGGTTATTTTATTTTATCCAAAGCAGCCGGATTATTTGTCGATGCAAAAAAAGGACCAGTGCTCTTGAATTATGGTATTGATGAATGTCGATTTACAAAACCGGTTTATCCGGGTATGACGATTGGCGTTAAACTTACGGTTAAAGAAAAAATTGATCAGGACAGCGCCATTAAAATTCCCAACAAAGATTCCAATGATCCGAATGCAGTATTGCAGGAAGTTAAATGTGGAATTGTAAGATGGTTGGTAGAAGTGTATGATCAGGATAGCGAGATTGTGGCGATTGCTACGATATTGACTATGGTGAAGAAAAAGGAAATCTGAGCTATTAGATCTGAGTTATGAGATCTGAGCGATAAGATAGGAATGTTCAATTTATCTGTTCATGGCAGTAATTTAGAATAACGGTCAACTGAAAACTTCAAACTGAAAACTATTTTGGTATTTCTTATCTCCCTGCTAACTTCTTCGGAGTCACTCCAAATTGTTTTTTAAACGCTTCAATAAAATGGCTGGTGTTGCTGTATCCAATCTGGTAAGCGGCTTCCTGCACCAGGTATTCACCGCTTAATAAAAGTTGTTTGGCAATTTCCAGTTTATGTGCCATCAGAAAATGATAGGGGCCTGCTCCATATATTTCTTTAAATCCAACTTTTAATTGTAATTCATTTAACTGCACTGCTTTTGCCAGTTCGGGAATCGTTGGTGGTTTTTTATATTGTGCAATTAAAATTTCTTTTGCTTCTTTGATCTTGCGTACCGTTGCTTCATTTTTTAAAAACGGGCAATGATCTGTTTCCTGAGGTTTCCCGGTATAAAGCAGGCTAAAGATTTCCAGAATTTTAGCCTGAAAAAATAATCGCTTGTTTGCAAGTTGTGTTTTTTGTATCAGGTTGTTCAAGACCAACAGCAATTCGGGTAACAATTCAATTTCATCATACGATTTCATTTGCGTATTTGAAATGGTAAATACAGGAGCAGAATGAGCATCCGGTACAAACAGCTGATGTAGCTTTTGCAGTTTAAGACTGAGCTGAATGAGAATTCCTTCTTCGGTGGATTCAAGCAGGGCCTGTAAATCTGTATCAGGATTGTGAATGATAAATGCTTTATCTTTTTTTAACATCCGGCTGTAGGCAGGGCTGAAAATAAAATTTACAGGCGCAGCCAGACAAAACAAAAAATGTACCTTCGATTTTACGAGAACTACGGGTTCCTTTTCTTTAAGAATTCTGAAGTCAAACAATTCTAACAGGATGTCACTATCCTCAAAGCAAATCTGTCCATTACTTTTAGGGGTATTTTTTAATTCAGGCATCTGATTCGTTAACGAGTTTCAAACAAACCCAAAATTACAAAGGCTTTTGGATATGGGCAGGATTCTGGCTTCCAGGAATAGCATAAATATGTCTGAACCGGTTAACTTGTTTACTGAATGGGGTATTTTTGCGAATCAACCGGGGTCAATTTTGCCTTCAGAATGAGAATTCTGGCTCTTTTATTCTTAATAAGTATGCATTTGTGTTTACTGGCACAAAAGGACTCGGTCCATTTGGATGAAATCATCATTACAGCCACCAAAACACAGCGAAGCCTGGTCAGTTTGCCCATGCCGGCAAGCATCATCAAAAACAAGGAAATTGCTCTTACCGGAACAAGCCGTCTTGAGGATATTCTTGCCGAGCAAAACGGGCTTACCGTCGTTCCTCAAATTAATGGTTTTGGAAATGGTTTACAGATGCAGGGTCTTAATCCGGATTATACAATGATCCTGATAGATGGTGAGCCATTAATTGGGAGATTCACAGGTAATCTGGAGCTAAACCGGGTAACATTATCCAATATCCGGAAAATTGAAATTGTAAAAGGACCTAGTTCCAGTTTGTACGGATCTGAAGCATTGGGTGGCGTGGTGAATATAATTACTAAATCTCCCGAGTATGATAAGTTTCAAATCGGATTGAAATATGCAAGCCATAATACCCTGGATGCTTCTGCCGATGCGAATTATGTTACCGGAAAATTTAGTTTATCCCTATTTGGAAATCATTTTCGAACGGATGGTTTTGATTTGTTTCCGGATATTTTCGGGCAAACAGTTGCACCTTATTACAATACAACACTGCAATTTAAATCAAAGTATGAGCTTAATGAGAATCATATTTTTCAATTAAGCGCAAAATCATTCTATGAATTTCAGGATAATCTTTTTCAGGTAGTCAATGGACAGGATTCAATTAAAGTGAGTGGCCAAAGCAGAATTCGCGATTTTAGTCTAAACCCGCAATACAAATTCAGGTTGGGCGAAAAGGTCTATATGAATGCATCGCTTTATGGAAGTTTGTATCATACAGATACCAGACTGTTGAAAAATGATTCGAATGAAACCTACTACACAGATACGTTTCAGCAAACTTATATAAAGCCGGAAATTCAATCCAGTTGTTACTATCTGAAGGATCAAAAATGGACGGCCGGATTTGGTGCAACTTTGGAATCCGTAGAAACTTCAAGGTACGTCGATGGGGAGAAGCGAACGCAGAATACGAAATATGCATTTGTCCAACATGAATGGACTTTGCGTAAGCAATGGGAAATAGTAAGTGGATTGCGCTATGACAACAATACAATTTATGGTGCTCAGTGGAGTCCTAAATTCGCCGTGCAATATTCTGCCGGTGATAAACTGAAGTTGAAATCGTCTGTTGGGACAGGATTCAAATCTCCGGATTTCAGGTACCTGTATTTGAATTTTAAAAATGCTGCAGCCGGATATTATGTATTCGGTACAAATGAACTGAAAGCACAGATCGAAAGATTGGCTAATGAAGGTGGTATTTTGAGTTATTCATATGATCCCAATTCCATTGGTAAATTGACAGCAGAAAAATCGTTTGCCGTGAATGCCGGTTTCCAGTATTATTATGCCGAAGGATCACATCTTGATTTTAATTTTTTCAGAAATGATCTGGACGGTTTAATTGAATCTCGCGCAATTGCGATAACAAAGGACCTGAAGACCATTTATTCTTATTCCAATATTAAAAGAGCATTCACCCAGGGATTCGAATTTGGAGTTTATCATAAATTTAAGAATGGATTGCAACTTGAATTATCTTCTCAGATTTTGTATGCAAAGGATAAGGAAGTGTTGGATCAAATTCATGCAGGCTTATTCTTCGGAAGAGATCCGGTTACTCAGGAATCATACCGTTTAAAAGAAAGTGATTATTTCGGGTTGTACAACCGTTCACGCCACACAGAGACAGGCAAAGTGTTTTACGAAAACGAGAAGCACCACTGGAATGCAAGCTTGCGGGTCATTTATAAAAGTAAATTTGGAATTGACAATACAGCGGGAAGTGTACAGGGAACCATTCGTCCATCCTCCGATACCAATGGAAATTTAATTCTCGACAGCTATGATCAGTTTGTTCCAGGCTACTTTTTGTGCAATGCAAGTGTTGGAAAGACTATTTTAAATCAGTTCGTCGTGCAACTAGGTGTTGAAAATATTTTTGATTATACCAATCCATCCAGCATACCAAATTTACAAGGAAGGATTGTATTCGTAAATGTAAATTATAAACTTATTAAATGATATTTTATGAAACTATTGAATGGTGTATTTTTCATAACAGCAATAATTGTGCTCAATTCCTGTAGTAAAGAAGAGAGTTCAACATTGGTTTTAAATTGCCCGCAAAATAAAACAGAAGCAGCGTTTCAATCACAGGATAGCATCAATCTCAAATTTGCTAACTGGTTATCTTCAGCTAAAGTAAGCGGAGGTTGTAATGCAGCTGTAACCAATGATCATCTTTCAGCTCCAAATGCTTTTGGCGGTAGTGTTACAGTTACGTTTACGGCAACGAGTACCTGTGGATCTCCTGTTACCTGCACAGCAACATTCACGGTAAATGATGATCCATCATCACTTGGTGGCATCAGAAATGTGTATTATAAAAATTTAGCAGCAGATCCGGCAACGGGATATGATCCGATGACCGGCGCTCCCATTGGTTACAAAAATTTATTTACGTTCTTCCGTTTCAGCGATACCACTTTAGTTCCAACTACTGATAGTGCAACTGGAAAATGGGACATTGCTTTCAAATCAAGCACAATCATCATTAATAGTGGGTTCAGCGGACCCGGTTCAGCAGCAGCTTTTGTGTACAATGGTTTGTTTTCCGAATTGAAGGAAGTTCCACAGGATAGTGTGTTTAAGCAGGATGTCTCATCTACTGAATTAGCAATTGGCAAATCATGGTATAATTATGATCCGGCTGCAATGATATTAACGCCAAAGCCGGGAAAGGTTTTTGTCATCAAAACAGCAAACAACAAGTATGTTAAGATGGAAATCCTTAGTTATTATAAAGATTCGCCTGCCAGTCCGAATGCGTTTGTCGATCAGGCCAGATTTTACAGTTTCAAATATGTTTATCAGCCGGATGGCAGCAAAAAATTCGAATAGGAATGGGTTTGGAATTCAGCTCTATGATTGATTTTGTGTTCGGTTGGATTCATTCGAAATGAGCGCCTAATCTAGGGTATTTGAAGTTCTGAAAAACAGCCATGCCGACTGTGCGCAAGGAAGTTAAAACATTGATTATCAATTAGTAAACAGAATTTTTGGTTGCACTAATATAATTTACATGTTTTCAGGTAATTACGTAGACTAATATTTGGCAATATTATTGCTATTAGTCTGATAATGACCCTGAAATCATGTGTATAAACAGACTATTACTCTTTGTTTTTGGATTGATCATACTTTCCAGTTCATTACAGTCACAAACATTCTGTGATTCAGATGATATTCCGCCGGTATTAAACAATTGTCAATCCGATTTGACATTTTCGATACCAACGGGGGAATGCGGTGTACAGGTAAATTGGAATGATCCATTTGCGGATGCCGATAACTGTAATGTGATCAGTGCCATAGGAGCAGTTCATTTTTTTAGCTTTCACACAGGTCAGGGTAATGGTAATGACGGGCAATTAATATTCTATGGAACAGATTCTCTGACCATAGTCGGTACTACAAACGGCACACCAGGACTTGGAAATAATGTTTTTAATGTATGCTTTTATGCCACGTGCAGCGGTCAGCTTAGTTTTAACTGGCGGGCAAGAATGAACAATGGAGATGGATTTGCTAATGACCGTGCGAGACTAACATTAACCCATATGGTTCATGGTGCCAATGTCGATGCACCGTTTACTTCAGGGAATGGATCACAGGCAAATGGGGTAGTTCTTTCAACCTTTATTCAGGAAGGAGATCGTCTTTGCTTTGAAGTGCATTCTGATAATACACAAGGTGTAGACAGTCTTACCATAAGTGATTTCCTTTTTGTTCCAGGAATAATTAATGTGATTCAAACCAAAGGGCCAAAGCCTGGTGATATTGTTTCAGCCGGAGATTATAATGTGGAATATGTAGCATCAGACTGTGCCGGAAATACTTCGATATGTAGTTTTGTAATCCATGTTTTAAATCAGACTCCTCCTTCTTTATTTGCAAACTGTCCTCAGGATATAACAGTTGGAATTGGCAGTTCCCAGCCTTGTGAAACCAATTTAAATGTAATAAGTCCAATTGCTAATGATCCATGCACTCCGGTCTATGGATTTACATATGGAATGGATCCAACTATTTACGGTATTGAAGCGTATGAAGCAGCACAGGCAGGAAACGGGGATGGCATTGTTGGAACAGACGGATTGGTATATTTAAGTCCCGGAAAGGATTCATTGGTAATGGTAGGAATCAACAATGGAACTCCCGGAAACCAAAGAAATGATACATCTGTATTAAGAACCTGTATCCAACCTAAATGTCCCGGAGTATTTACCTTTGACTGGTTAGCAACCATCAGTACAGGTTCATTCAGAAGAGATGAAGCCGGAATTATTTTTAATGGGAAGGACAGCATCCTGGCAGTTCCGCCAAGTGGCTCATATGCAGCAGGGACGGTTGCAATTCATTCAAATGGAGTTGATCCATTGTGTTTTTATGTACGTTCCACCAACATGTCTCTTGAGGATACCTTTATCGTAACCAATTTTAGTTTTGTTTCAGATTCTCTCATTGTTATTCAAACAAGTGGTCCTGATCTGAATAATCCGGTTGGTGTTGGTAAATATACGGTGAGTTATGAAGCTACAGATTGTAATGGTAATACCAGTACCTGTGCTTTTAATATTGCAGTTGTCAGAAACGGTTCAATTGCCTGTGATAATCTGATCAATGTTTCTCTGGATGAAAATTGTGAAGCTTTTATCACACCTGATATGGTAGTGGAAGGAAATTGTGTAGCAGGATTGACGGTCAGTTTAAGTTTGGATGGAAAAGCAATATCCAATCCAATTCAATCCAAGTATATCGGTAAAAAAATAACAGCAACCATCAGGGATACACTTTCAGGTAATTCCTGCTGGGGATTTATATATGTTGAAGACAAACTTCCGCCAGTTGTGGAATGTCCTGAACCAATAACGGTATTCTGTAATCAAAAAAATTATAACATTCCTGAACCGGTTGTCAGGGAAAATTGCACAACAGTTGAAAAACACATCTTTAGCGATTTGCTTGAAACTTATTCCTGCGATTCAGAAATTGCCGGAAAGCGCACCATTAAATTTTATTACACGGATAAATTTGGAAACCGGTCTGATACTTGTAATCAATGCATTTACTTCAGAAAAATCGATCCACTATATGATATTTCCTGGCCAAGAGATACCATCTTCAATTGTTTAACAATAGATACGGTTCCGTTGCCAGCGATTACCGGTGTCCCAACTGTTGCAGGAGAATTAATTTATCCGGGATGGGGTGTCTGTAAAATTGCGGTCACTTACGAAGATCAGATAATTCAATTGTGTCCTAAGTCTTACAAAATACTAAGAAAATGGACTTATTTCGATTGGTGCAGATCATATGATCAATTTATTATAACACATTACCAGGTCATTAAAGTTATAGATGATAAAGGGCCGGTAATATCTTGTGCTCAGAATATTACCGTAAGTACAGATATATGGACTTGCTCAGGATCAGTTATTTTATTTCCACCAACAGTACTGGAAGAGTGTTCCGGGACGACAATAAATGTAGGGTATAAAATTGCATCTCAGAATGGAAGTCCTACTTATGATGGTACATCGTCGAGCAATATTACAAAGTTAACCAACGGTGCTTATCAGATTACAGGTTTACCTTACGGTTTGAGTTGGATCATTTTCAGAGTAACTGATGAATGTGGCAATTTTACAGATTGTGCAACCGAAGTTTTGATAGAAGATAAAGTTCCTCCAATACCGGTATGTGATCAAAAAACCATCGTGACGCTTACCCTGGATGGTGTTGCCAAAACAGCCGCTTCTTCTTTTGATGACGGCTCACTGGATAATTGTGGAATCGATCATTTTGAAGCCAGGAGAATGGATAATGGTGTTCCCTGCAATATGGGGAATGGAAATGAATGGACACCCTTTGTCTATTTTTGTTGCGAAGATGTTGGCAAAACTTTATTAGTAGCAGTAAGAGTGTGGGATATCCATGGCAATAGTAATACGTGTATGGTTGAAGTCGTGGTGCAGGATAAAGTGGCACCTCTTATTGTTTGCCCACCGGATATTACAGTTTCTTGTGAATTTGAATTTACCGATTTAAGTGTTTTTGGTACAGTCAGGTCCAATAGCAATCAGCGACAAATCATTGAAATTAATGATCCCAAAGTACAATTCAGCGGACCTCATTTAGATGGTTATGCCTATGATGGATGCGGATTTACGATTACAGAAACAGATACGTTCGATTTAAAATGTGGAAACGGAAGAATATTCAGAAAATTTGAAGCTACAGACCGCGGTGGATTAAAATCAACATGCATTCAAACGATATGGATAAATGATTATACACCGGATAATGTAAAGATTACCTGGCCTTCGGATTATTTCAGTAATACGACGTGCTTAAGCAAGCCATTGGTTTCACCTGATGTAACCGGTAAGCCGGTAATCACAGGAGCAGACAAGTGTTCTAATGTTCTTCAGTCTTATGATGATCAGGTATTTACTCTGGATCCGGATGCATGTATAAAAATATTGAGAAAATGGACGGTAATTGACTGGTGTGTTTATAGTCCTAATGATAAAAATCCAAAAGGATACTGGACGTGGACTCAGGTCATCAAGATTATAAATGCAGTTCCTCCTGTTTTTGTAACGCGCTGTAATGATCTAACTGTAGATATTTTTGAACCTGGTTGTCAGGGTTATGTTAGCCTGGTTGCATCTGCAATTGATGATTGCACGGATTCAACAGAATTGGTCTGGACGCATTTGGTGGATATTAATAATGATGGAACCATTGACACCGGATTTACCGGAAATGGAAAGGATGCATCTAAAATTTATCCGATCGGAATTCACCTGATTACATTTAAAGTAAAAGATGCTTGTAATAATGAAGCAAGCTGTTCATTTAAACTCACTGTGCGCGACGGAAAGAAACCGACCCCTTATTGTATCGGGCAAATCATAACAACAGTAATGCCCAGCACACAAAATATTCAGATATGGGCAAAGGATTTTAATTTGAAAAGTGAAGATAATTGTACACCAAAAGATAGTCTGCATTATTTTTTCCTGGTCAATGGTCATTTTGTTCCTTCGATGGTGTTGAATTGTTCAAACATCGGATTGAATATCGTACAAGTATACGTTGTCGATCAGGCGGGCAATTCAGATTATTGTGAAGCGACCATTGAAGTGCAGGATCCCAACCAGGTTTGTCCGACCGGACATACCATACAGGGTAAAATATATACGCTGAAGAATTCAGCAGTAAAGGATGCTTTGGTGCATTGGGATAGACAGGTGCCTCCCGGAACAAATTCAATATTAACGGATGAAAATGGCATCTATACTTTCCGTAATCTGGCACCGGGATTGAATTATTCTGTCAGAGCGGAAAAAAATTCCAACTTTGTCGAAGGTGTCACCACTTATGATATCGTTTTAATCCAAAGACATATTCTTGGAATTCAAACCTTTGATTCACCTTATAAGTACCTGGCAGCGGATGTAAATGCAAGTTGCACCGTAACGGCAGCAGATATAGCGGAAATCAGAAAGTTGATTCTAGGCAAGATCAGTGCATTTGCACGTTGTCCTTCCTGGAGATTTGTACCGGTTGACAGTAAAGTGCCTGATAATAGTCCATGTGTTTTTGAAGAGACAATTAATTATAAATTGACGGGGAATGAAATGAATTCTGATTTTTATGGAATCAAAATGGGTGATGTAAGTATGGATGTAGACGGCGGGAAGTTTAAATCATACACTCAGCGTGTTGAATCCGGATGTCAGATGTATGCATTGGATCAATTTATGAATACTGGTGAAACCCGGAAAATTCCATTTTTCATTCACGATCATATGAGTTACGAAGGAATGCAGGAGGTCATTGAATTTGATGCGGACCGGTTTAACATACTATCGGTTGAATCTGGTCAATTGACGGTAACAGAAGATCAATATACTATTCAAGGCAATAAATTAAAGCTCTCTCTTGCTGGTCATCTGAATCAAATTGTCAAGCCCGGTGAAGCTGTATTTTATCTGGTCGTTCAGGCTCTGAATGATTTGCAAATATGTGATCATATCCGTTTGGATCAAAGTGCTTTAAATGCGGAATGGTACGACGGAAACCTGAAAATACATCCAATTCAATTTCAATGCAGCAAGCTAAATGAAATCGCAGATGGATCAACTACAAAGTTGTTTCAGAATGAGCCTAATCCATTTAATGAGTCTACCAGGGTAAGTTTTTATCTGGCAGATAGTCAGGATGTAGATTTTGTTTTTTATGAAGTAAATGGAAAAGTTATCTATAAACTATCAAAATTTTATTCCAAAGGATATCATGAATTTGATTTAAAAAAGTCAGAATTGAATTCATACGGTGTTTTATTCATGCAAATGAATACAGAAAACTTTACTGATACCAGGAGGATTGTATTGATCCGGTAGTGCAATCAGGATTTACCATTTGAGTTTAATGGATGAAATTAAAGAAAAGCATTTCTGAGAATTTGCTATCACTACTTTTTAAAAATCATAGCGGATTTATATTTTTTATAATTTCCTGGTGCCCGGATGAAATAACTTCCAGCTATGCCAGAATTCCTGATAGGCTGTAATTTGTTGCAGATTCGGAATGGAATCCCGGCCACTGATATTTTCTCCATTCAAATTAAAATATGCATTCGACGAGTAAATCGTGTCATGCACGAGTACCAGTTTGGGATCCGGTGACGGGCATTTGAATGCAAAGAAGCTCCTATTATCAGATGCGAGTAACAATGAATAAGGAGTCGTATCCAGTTTAAAATTGATCTGGCGTTTCTTCTGCAGATCATTCCAGTCTATGGCAATGGTATTTGTGCCTGATTGCACACCGATGATCCAGGATTTATCTTTCCATGAACTGGAATCGCGTTTTGTCAGCCTGCTTTTTGATTTGCCCAATTCGAATTTTGCCAAACTATCATAAGATTCTGTAGAATTTGGATCTGCCTGCATAATTAAACTGTTTGGGTGCAATCGCAACCAGGTTTCAACTGTTGCCTGAGCAGATGGTACTTCTTTTAAAAATTTACCTTTGAGTTTTCCTGCAACCGCTTCTCCGTTTTCCTGTCGCCACCAGCTTTTTGTGGTTTGATCTTCAAACATGGCATTGTAATGGTCCATTCCAACGAGTCTGAATAATTCAGGTTGGCCATCCACTTCGGGTTCAAAGACACGTCCTGATCTGCAAACCGTGCAATAACTTACCATAATGGGTTTGCCGGCTATAGTATCTCTGATTTGATGATGATATCCAATGTAAGAAATAGGATATGCTTTTGATTCTTTGTTTACGGTTACGCCAATGATTAATCGATCTTTGGGAACCTGATTATCTGCAGCAGATTTGAAAATAAGTTCTTTAGGCTGAAGAAACATTTCGTCTGCCTTCATATGAAAGTTAAATGCGTAACTGGTACCTACTGCAAGAATGATTCCGGCAATGGTCATCCATTTTGACGAACGGAATGCATATGAAAAACTGAAGACCAAAATCAGGTATAAAGCGATTCTGAACAACCATCTCCAGCTGTACAAAAAAAAGGCTATGTCCAGACTGTTTATTTCCTGGCTTCCGGGCATCGGCATAATGAAATATACATTCGCCAATTCGAAAATGGCCAGACAAAAAACGGCTAAGTAAAAGATGATTTTCATAAGCTGGTTTAATGTATGAATCAAGACCGGAATAAATGGACTATAAAGATAAAGATTAAGTTTTAAATGATTTGAAACTTTTAGAATGTAGGTCAGTTTAATATCCCTGAAACGCAAAACAATTCAACATTGAATTTACCCTGAGTTGAAATCGATTCTAAAAAATAGGCGATAGCAATAGCTCTGAATTAAAGTGGAGCTGGTTTACACATTTTGACTTTTGAACTATCTCCAATAAAGTTTAAGTCTTTTAATTCTATCATTTTGAAATCAGGTTCGCCTTCCTTAATCGTTATGAATTGATTCGGTTTTACATTCTTGAGGAGTTGCACTTTTTTAGTTTTTTGCCAGGTAATTTCAATTTCATCGATGATCTCTGCCTGGCCGATTCCTATTTCTCTGCGCAACGAAGAGCAACCAAAACTTCCACCTGTGTTGACATCCCTGTAAACCGTGCGTTGAATTCCATTTTCTTTGAAACTCAGTTTGAGTCTCGTGCCGATTGCAGATCGATTCGTTTCCGTTCCGATCAGTCGAATGTTAATCCAGTTATTTTTATTTTGACCCGGATTCAGGTAGAGAGAATTATAATACGCATCTCCCGGATAGGCTCCTCCCATTTCAATAAAAATGTCCTGATCTCCATCATTATCTATATCTGCAAAGGCAACGCCATGTCCTTTTTGCAAGTTGCCAACACGGGCCGGAATGGTGATGTCGGTAAACGTTTCATTACCCATGTTTTTGAAAAGTCGGTTTGGAATCAATGAACTAAATTCCGGATTACCTGTGCCAAGATAAAAATCCAGATAACCATCATTGTCTATATCGCCAAAATTTGAACCCATGGCAAAAATATTTTTATCCAGTCCTGCTTCTTTGGAGACATTAGTGAATGTGCCATCCTTATTATTTTTGTACAAATACATAGCACTTGCTTTGTTCGGCATGTTCAATGCTTCGGTACATGCAGTATGTGCAATTGAAATAGCGGATTCATAACCACACACAAAAATATCCAGCCAACCATCATTATTGTAATCCCAAAACCAGATTGGAAAAGTACGCACGTCGACATCTCTCAAACCGGATTCTTTTGACACATCAACAAACTGGGGAATTTTACCTTTAATGCCGGTATTTTTAAGAAGCGTTCTTTTTCCAAGCGCACTAACACTAGATAAACACAGATCGGTAAGGCCGTCATTGTTGTAATCCCCCGCAGACACCCCTTTGATGTAATCTGCAATTTGACAGCCAGCTTTAGCGGCGACTTCAGTGAATGTTCCATTTTTGTTGCTGATGAAGAGCTCGCATGGATCCGGATCGGATTTATTGGTTGTTTCATTTCCAATGAATAAATCCAGCCATCCATCATTGTTAAAATCGGCCCAAACTCCGGTTTGTGTAGGGTGTTTGGAAAACAATCCGCTGGTAATGGTTACATCTGAAAAGGTATCGTCGCCGTTATTTCTTAATAATGAATGAGGATGTCTTCCAAATCTGCTCCACCAACCGCCGCGCAGTACCAGAATATCCGGATCACCATCATTGTCATAATCCGCCAGAAGCATATTGAGGCCGCCAACAAATTTAGATAAGCCTGATTTTTCAGATAAATCAATAAATCCTCCTTTTTTATCATTCTGAAAGTAATGCATTGGCTTGTCGATTTTGGAATCTGAGGTAATGATATCCAGATAACCATCGTTATTCATGTCTTCTACGATTGCGCCACCTGCATTATTTCTGATATTCAAACCAAGAGCCGGTGCAATGTCTAGAAAAGATTTTATGGGAAGATTCGACGTGTCTTTGGCAAGTCCTGGAATTAAATATTTTTCCGGGACCTGTTCCGGATACTCACCAACGGTCATATAGGCAATATTCAATAACCATCGGGATTCGTAATCCTGTGGATTGATGTTTAAAATATTTTTTAAGATGCCAATAGCATTTCTTGATCCGGACTGATCTTTGTGAATGCCGTTTCCCCGAATAGGAATGATGCAGGATTCTACAGAATGATTCGTCAAACAATTTTTGCGTTCTCCCATGCGCATATGGGCAATTGCGAGAGTTCGCATTAAACTTGCAATTTTAGGATTGTATGGATCATCGGCAAGGCTGATTGCATTATTCAAAACATCTATCGCTTCCTGCTCTTTCCCTTTTTTTAACAACGCATTGCCCAATGCAAATTGCACTTCAAAACGATCTGCCGGATCCATGATCCCGCCCAGTTTACTATTGTAATTCGAAATGGCTATATCTAAAGAAAAAGGATTGTCTTTGTCCTGAAAAGTTTTGTTGGTTTCTGCAAGTAGACGGATCATTTCTTCTGTATTCTCTTTTTTTGAGTTACAGGATTCTAAGAAAAATACTGCAGAAATAAGAATAACTAAGGTCATTAAATTTACGGCATATTGCGGTAAATGATAAACAAGTTTAATGTGTTTCTTAAACCTGGAGATGAAGTTTAAATAGTTCAAATCTGAATTCATGAAATTAACTTTGAATGGGTAAAGAATTGCAATTGATGTTTTCAATCCTTCCTGATCGGACAAACAAAAATACAAAATTTAGCGCAAATGGTTTATTAATATCTGGTAATCAACTTTGAATTTGCAGCATTAAAAAAAATTGCGAATTATTTTACAAGGAAAAATATTTTAATAAAAATTTAAGAAATTATAGTGTTTTTCTTTAGGCTAAAGCATCCTGAAATTTATGGTTTTTTCACAAATAATTCTCCGTCAATTTGGAAGGCGAGCAATCCCGCCCGGGAGTAATAAACTTTTAATTGTTCACTGTTGTCATAATTAAAATAAACATCGTAAAATACCTGGTGATTCAGATGGATACTGTCAAGATGAAGATAGGCTGCAGAAAGGGCATCTTTATAGCCTCTTTCTAAAACAGGGAATTCCAGAATCCGCGTTGTGGTTGAATCTGAACTTCCGTTTGGTTTAACCCGAAAATCGATATTTACAATATCTGCAAGTTTTACTTTATCCAAATTGCTGTGTAGTTCATCAAGGATTACATCAAGATGAACGAGAATGGCATTCAGCGATGTTTTTCCTTCAGTCTTATTGCATATAGTTAGATATTCAAAAGTTTTATAATTCACTTCACTGGTTTGAAAACTATCCTCAGGACACACTATGATAAATAGCGATTTTAAACTTTCCGTGATCTCATTTGCAGTAGTCACAGTAAATTTTGTTTGTTCACCGTTTTCATTTTCAAAAATAAGGTTTTGATGGTCTGAAAAAGCGGCCCAGCTTAAACTGACACTGGAGGGCCTGAAGTCTTCAGTTTGGTAATGTTTAAGGCATGGATTATAGACGGATTCTTCATTCCTGCAACTGGTGAAGAAAATTTGCAGGTAAAAGATGAATTGGAAAAAGTGCCAGGATGATATTCGTTTCAATAAAATTTATTTTCGTTTGAATTGGATTTCTATTCAGGTTTTAACAATCATATAAATTGATTCAGACATGCTTGCAACCCCAAGATATGAATATTTGTTAACATCTCTCAAAGGGTGATTCTGGCAGCCTTTTTATTTGGAATTTTGCCTATTAAATTGAATAATTATGGTAGTTAAAAAATGGTTTTCCGGATTGGTTTTACTGGGTATAATCTTAACATCAGATTCCTGTAAACAGGATTCAAAATCATCGGGAAGTCAGGCACAGGGAGTGGCTGCTCCAACTGAATCAGAATTAGCCGGAGAGACCTTTGCCGTTACCGTGGATGGCAAAAGGTTATTGAGAATTCCCGAACCTGACTCCATCGTTAAAAAGAATAAAGCAGATGTCGATGCTGCCCGTATGAACTACCTGGGCCATCTAACGGAAGTGAAACCTTATCTGAACTATGGAGCACAATGTTTAAAATCCGGTTTGGTGGAAAATGCCTTGCAGGTGCTCGGTAAGGGAATTGAGCAATTTCCAAATACAGCAGAGTTATATTATCTCAGGGGAATTGCATCCGTTGAGGCTCGTCAGTTTGGTGCAGCCGTCAATGACTTCTGGAAAGCCGGAAAAGGTATCGAAGGGCAAAAAGACGTCAAAGGAATGCTGGACAAAACGGAGGATGAAAAGAAGATCAATGCAACATTGCATTATGAGATTTATAAATGGATGGGACTTGCATTTCAGGCACAGGGTGATTTTTCAAATGCAGAAAAAATGTTTGAAGTATGTACTGATTTTTCTACCAATCCTGATTTGCATTGCATGTCCTATTACTGGCAATACCAGGCCTATAAAAGATCCGGAAGAGGCAAAGAAGCCGATCAGATTCTGGAATCCGTGGATCCGAAAATGTTTATATCACAGGTTACAAAACCATATCTGGATGCCTTGTTGTATTATAAGGGTGTAATAAGCGAATCTGAATTAGTGGATTTAAACAAATTGCCTCAATCTTCTAATGAAGCGAGAGAATGGTCCATTAAAGCGTATGCCGTTGCGGTTAAAGCTTTTTTGGAGAATAAGGATGTCAAGTACAAAGAATCTCTCGAAAAAATTATAGCAAGTCCATATTGGAATCAGATGCCCTACATTGCTGCTGAAGCCGATCTTCACAAATTAAAAGGCTATGATTACAAGCAAATGGAAACAAAAGAATTGAATTCTGGAACAAAGAAAAGCAATGATCTGCTAAAAGGAAAAAAGTAAACCTTCAGAAGAGGTGCCAAACGGAAATTCAGTATACAAAAAGAAATACAAAACGCAATTATAGATGAATGTTATCTCTGAAGGAGCTTGAACAGAATTCGCGTATAAGTGGAGAATAAGTGGTATTTTATCAGGCAGTAATTATGTTCGGAATAGAAAATGAGAATCTTGCTGCTGTTTATTTCCTGAAATTATTCAAATCAATTATATGAATGAAAAATTGTATAAACCCATCTCAGGCTGGATAGTACTGATATTTAGTCTCGTTGTATTGGTATTGGCTTTGATTTTATCCGAACCCATAATTTGGATCTTTGCAGGTTTCCTTATCTTTTTATGTTTTAGCGGTTTTATCATCGTCAATCCAAATGGCTCAAAAGTGATGACCTTGTTTGGAAAGTATGTAGGATCAGTAAAAACCGATGGATTCTTCTGGGCCAATCCGTTTTTCTATAAACGAAATGTATCCTTGCGCGCAAGAAATTTTGAGAGCGATCGATTAAAGGTTAACGATAAAAGAGGAAATCCAATTCAAATTGGTGTTATCCTTGTATGGAAAGTAAAAGATACTTTTAAGGCGCAATTTGAAGTGGAAGATTATATGCATTTTGTAAAAGTGCAAACGGATGCAGCTGTACGAAAATTGGCAGGAAGTTTTTCCTATGATCATGTGGATGATCATACTGAAATCACCCTTCGTTCCGGTGAAGAGGAGGTAAGTCATGTGCTGGAAAAAGAATTGCGCGAGCGATTAATTATGGCTGGCATAGAGGTTCTGGAAGCACGCATTGGCTATCTCGCATATGCACCTGAAATTGCCTCTGCCATGTTAAGACGTCAGCAGGCAGAAGCTATAGTTTCGGCCAGATATAAGATTGTGGAAGGGGCGATCGGGATGGTGGATGGTGCATTAAAACAGCTTGATGAAAAGAATATAGTGGCTATGGATGCACATGAAAAGGCCAGATTGGCAAGTAATCTGATGGTCGTTTTGTGTTCAGACAAGGAAACCGTTCCTGTCGTTGAAGCCTCGGCCTGATTATCTGAAAATAAACCCTATCAAAAGCCCGGGTACTACAAGCCTGGGCTTTTGTATTTAATTTTGTGATTGTGAATAGTGATGATTATAAATTAATCGTAGATGGAATCCCTAAAGATCCAGGCGTATATCGTTTTATCGGTGTCCGGGAAGAAATTCTGTATGTAGGCAAAGCGAAAAATTTAAAAAACAGACTCAATTCCTATTTCGGAGATAAAAAATACACACTTGCCAAAACAAAAGCATTGGTCCGCAATGCCAAACACATTGAATTTACTATTACGGAAAATGAGCAGGATGCCCTTTTGCTCGAAAATTCGTTAATAAAGACTCATCAGCCCAGGTATAATGTCATGCTCAAGGATGGCAAGACGTATACGTATATCTGTATTAAGAAAGAAGATTTTCCCAGAGTGTTTTTTACCCGTAAATTGATTAAGGATGGATCCGTTTATTTTGGTCCATATACTTCAAAATACAAAGCCGATATTATTCTTCAACTGATCAAAACCTTATTTCCATTACGCACGTGTAATCTCAATTTGTCACCGGCAGCATTGCAGAAAAACAAATACAAAGTCTGTCTTGAATATCATATAAAAAATTGCAATGGTCCTTGTCAGCATTATGAAACAGCTGAAGAGTATAAAAATAAAATCGAACAGATAAAAAACATGCTGAAGGGACATCTTCGGAAAGTTCGCGAGTATCTTGTTGAACAGATGAATTATCATGCAGAGCACATGGAATTTGAAAAAGCCCAGCAATGTAAAATGAATCTATCGGCGTTTGAAGATTATCAGGGCAAGTCCACTGTGGTAAGTACTTCCATAAAAGATGTGGATGTTTTTTCAATTGCCATAGATGAAGAAGATGCATACATCCATTTTTTAAAAGTCATTGATGGTGCTGTGATTCACACGTATACTATGGAAGCCAGTAAAAATTGCGATGAAGATCCTTCGCAAATTCTTTCCCTGGCAATTCCGATATTACGGGATAAATTTGACAGCATTGCCAATGAAATCATTGTGCCGTTTGAGATCAGCATTCCGGAGAAGGAAACCATAATTACAATTCCAAAAGCCGGCGATAAGAAAAAGTTATTGGATTTATCAATCAGTAATATCCAATACTACCTCTTGCAAAAAAAGCGGGAGCGCATGAATAAGGGTGGAAAGTTGACTCCTGCTGAACGAATTTTGAAAACCCTGCAAAATGATTTGCACTTGAAAGATGTTCCCTTGCATATCGAGTGTTTCGACAATTCTAATATTCAAGGCACCAATCCGGTTGCAGCATGTGTGGTTTTTAAGAATGCCAAGCCAAGTAAAAAGGATTACCGTCATTTTAATATTAAATCTGTTGAAGGTCCAAACGATTTTGCTTCAATGGAAGAGGTAGTTTACAGAAGATATAGTCGCTTGCTTGAAGAAGGTCAGGAGCTTCCTCAGCTTGTTATCATAGATGGTGGCAAAGGGCAACTTTCAGCTGCTTTAAAGTCTATAGAAAAATTGAAATTGCAGGACCGTTTTTCCATAATCGGAATTGCGAAAAAACTGGAGGAAATTTATTTTCCAAACGATTCCATTCCCTTGCATATTAATAAGAAATCGGAATCTTTGAAACTCATACAACAATTGAGAAATGAGGCGCATCGTTTTGGAATTAGTTTTCATCGCAACCAGAGATCAAAAAATTTTATTAAAACGGAGTTGATGCATATAAAGGGAGTTGGTGAAAAGACCGCCCAGAAATTGTTAAAAAAGTTTGGGTCTGTAGCCGGAATCAGAAATGCAAATAGGGAAGATCTAAAACAAGAAGTAGGGGAGGAGATTACAAAAAAAATCTTTTCTTATTTTGATTTACAGCAAAAAGAAAAACAGGATAATGAGCAAGCGCAATAAAGTAATGGTGACCGGAGGGTGCGGATACATCGGAAGTCACACCATCGTGGATCTGATTCAGAATGGTTTTGATGTGTTTAGCGTAGATTCTTTAATAAATTCCAAAGAAGAAGTGTTGAAAGGCATTGAAGAAATTACAGGAAAGAAAATTGAAAATTATAAGATTGATTTATCCGTTCCGGGTTCATGGAAAGCCATAGCAGATCGGGAACCAGAAATTGCAGGAGTAATTCATTTTGCTGCATTGAAGGCTGTTGGTGAATCTGTGAAATTTCCTTTGGACTATTATAAAAATAATATCGGCGGATTATTGGAGGTACTTGAATGGATGAAGTACAGTAAAATTCCTGATTTAATTTTTTCTTCTTCGTGTACTGTCTATGGTAACACAAATGATTTGCCGGTAAAGGAGGATGCCGAATTCAGACCTACCAGCTCGCCATATGGCAGGACGAAGCAAATGGGTGAACTCATTATTCAGGATTTTTTTGCGGGATTTGAAGGTAAATCAATTTCGCTTCGCTATTTTAATCCTGCAGGTGCACATGAATCTGTACTGATCGGGGAGGCACCATCGAATCCTGCATTAAATCTGGTACCTGTATTAACTGAAACAGCAATTGGAAAAAGGAAATCGATGACGGTATTTGGCACAGATTATCCTACACCGGATGGTAGTTGTGTGCGGGATTACATCCATGTAATGGACATAGCGCATGCACACACACTGGCATTAAGACATCTTCTGGATGGAAAGCAACACAGCTCATTCGATACTTATAATCTGGGAATGGAAAAAGGCATGAGTGTATTGGAAGTCATTAATGCTTTTGAGCGGGTAAGTGGGATTCCCATAGATTTTATACGGGGAGAAAGACGTCCCGGTGATATCGCTGAGATTTATGCAAATACCCGTAAGGCTAAAGACATATTGAATTGGATGCCAACGAGAAGTTTGGATGACATTCTAAAAACAGCCTGGGAATGGGAAAAGCAAAGGAGTAAAATTTGAGAAATTCTATACAAACTTGCTATGTTTCTTTGAAAAATAGTCTTCTCCAAAAATACCCACTTACGGCAACGAAAAAAGATAAGATACCAATAAACAAAAGTTCTTCTTTTAATATGGACCAGCCGTAACTGGTGAAAAAAGACTGCATGTTTAGTGGCGAAACAGGTATAGGGCGGTAAGAGAAAAAATAGCGTTCACCGGAAAATGGAATGAAAAAGCCAACTCCCAATCCACCGGTTGTCATTGCATCAAATAATCCATGGCTCACTGTACAGATAAAAAAGTACCAGCTTATTGAAATTAAATCTTCCGTTTTTGAGTGCTCTTCTTTGTAGAAAAAAAAATAAACGAATACACCCATTAAAATCGCAAACAAAATGGAATGCGAAAATCCCCGGTGTCCCAGCATGTCGGCATAGCGTATTCCAAAATTAAAACCAAGGACATCCAGGTCAGGAATCGTCGCGCAAGCCATGCTGAGTAATAGAGTGGAAAGCAGATTCCCTTTATAAGGTCTAAATGGAGTTAAGCTAACTGCGAATAATGCATGACCGAAAGCAGATGGCATGATATTTAAATTTATTTATATTAATGGATATATAGCCTGTAAATAAGCTAAGTTACAAATAAACTCGAACTCACTTCATCTGCAAGATGCTTGCCTTGTCTGCTTAGGACATATTTACCATTTTGAATTGTGATATTTCCAAGGTTAATCTGTTTTATAAGTTCGGATTGAATGCTAGTGCTAAATTCTTCAAAGTGATTTTCTAAATAATGCAAATCAAGTCCTTCAATTCTTCTCAATTGAAGCATGATATACTCGTTGCACTGATCCTTTTTACTAAGTGCTTCTGAATCGAAGTAAGGTAGTTGGTTCTGAATGGCCTGAATGTATAGCGCATTGTTTGCAATATTCCATCTCCTGAAACCCTTGTCAAATGAATGAGCTGCCGGTCCGAAACCAAAATAAGGAAGACCTTCCCAATAGGAACTGTTATGTCTTGACCGAAATCCTTGTTTGGCGAAATTGGAAATCTCATAAGCTTCATAGTAATTGGAGTCACAAAAGTCCAGTAATCGATCCATTTGATCTATGGTGCTGGAATCATGTGGCAATTGAATTGTTTTTTCAGACACCTGGTGATGAAGTGCCGTTCGTTCCTCAAGGGTTAATGCATAACAGGAAATATGCGGAATTTGATATTGTAAAATAAATTTCAAATTAGCCGACCAAAGATCAAGATCAGAATTAGGCAAACCATAGATCAAATCAATGCTGAAATTTTGAAATCCTGCTGCAATAGACAATTCGATAGACTCAAAAGATTGACGGGCTGTATGTGCCCGGTTCATCCATTGCAAATCTGTTTCAAAGAAAGATTGGATTCCAATGCTTAACCGGTTGATTCCAACTTGTCGGATCAATTGTAAATAGTCAGCATCAATGTCGTCCGGGTTGGCTTCCAGGGTAACTTCTGCATTCAAATCAATGGAATATTTAGAGTATACTGTTTTAATAATCTTTTTCAATTCAGACTCATTCAATAATGATGGAGTACCTCCTCCGAAATAAATGCTCTGAATGGTATACCCGGTTGCTTCGTTAGAGCGGGAATCAATTTCTTGAATTAAAGATTGGATCAATGCCTCCCTGGTGCTTAAATTCGTAGAGAAATGAAAATTACAATAGCTACATTTGCGTTTGCAGTAAGGAATGTGTATGTATAGTCCTGCAGGTATTTTTGTATCCGGAATTGAGCGTTCAGGTTTCATTCCTATACTGTTATGGTTTGCTTTTTTTATCAATCATTCGCTTACTGCCCAGGACCATTTTCAATTTGACATTTACATCGATTCTGTAGAGGATTCCAAAACATTTGCAAATGTAAGGGATAGTATCCAGCTTCATGGTAAGATTGAACAATGGATCAGTCTTCAGAGGAAAGAGGGTTTTTTTTTGACCGGATTGGATTCCATAGTTAAAGATGGTTTTAAACAAAAATACTATCTGCATAAAGGGGAAGTGTACAAGTTTGTTGTATTACGGCAGGATAGCATGACCACCAGTGAATTGAATAGCCTTCCAATGAGCCATTCCATTCCTGTGAAATCAACTCCGGAGTATTGGAGTAATCAATTCGCTTCGTGGATTCAATATTGCGCAAATCATTCTTATCCCTTTGCCAGAATCGATGTATCTCCAATCAGAATAAGTTCAGATTCCCTGATTGCATTGTATTCATTCCATAAAGGGAGGCCCATTTATTTTCACCAAACAGATCAAAGGCAAAAGAAGCTTATTGATGATCAGGTTTTAAACAGAATCATTGGAGTGATTCCAGGCGATCCCTATAATCAGGATTTGGTTGAAGGCATACAGGATAAAATCGGGAGATTGGCCTATCTTCAAATGAGGTCTTCCCCCAGAGTTTTGTTTTTAGGTAATGAGGGCATTGTGTGGTTGTATCTTGAAAAGGCCCGTGCAAGTAAGTTTGATGTGCTTTTGGGATTGAGTCCGGAAACCGGGTTATCCAATAAAAAATATCAATTGACCGGTGAAGCAGGATTCGAAATTTTAAACTCATTAAAAACAGGAGAAAAGATATTTCTGAAGTACGAAAATCTCATTGAAAATGCACCCAGGTTAAAGTTGGGATTTGATTTTCCTTATGTGAAGTTTATGCCTTTTGGATTGTCTGCTGATTTTCATTTGTATCGTTTTGGAGAACAATACATTGATCTCTCCACCCAATTTGTAATCAGCTATCCCTGGTCACTTTCGCAAAATACCGGATTATCTTTTACTTATTTATCTTCTTCCGTGTTGAACCCGGATTCGCTGACTTTATCCCGTACCTTCCGCTTGCCTTCTCAATTGGACTACAATTATCTGGCAGCGGGTTTACGCCATATATTTAATGATCTGGATTATAGACCAAATCCTTCGACGGGCTGGGCAGTTTTACTGGATGTTAAAGTAGGAACGAAAACATTTAAAACAAATACCGTCTTACTATCCTATGAGTCTGACCGGATCCATGTTCAACAACAATACGATAGTCTCAATCTGAATAAAGAACAGGCAATTTATTTGCTTTCGGCTTCAAGGTATATTCATTTTAATTCCAGGCATGTAATTAAATTGGCCCTGCTTTCCAATGGAATTTTAGGTTCAGGAAAAATCCTGGATAATGAATTGATCAGAATCGGGGGTTATAAAAATTTGAGAGGCTTTGACGAAGATTTTTATAAATGCCAGCATGCAATAATACCGACTTTGGAATACCGGTTTCTGCTGGACCGGAATAGTTTTCTGAATGTATTCTCCGATTTTGCATATTTAAATCAACCCCTTGATCAGCAGAATATATGGAATTGGTATGAAGGTTTTGGATTGGGCATTCAGTTTCAAACTAAGGTGGGCGCATTTTCACTACAATATGCAATGGGCGCAAGTAAAACGCAATCTGTGGATTTTGGTAAAGGGAAAATTCATTTTGGGTATTCGACTTTGTTTTGAGTTTATGAATCTTCGTTGTAAATCCGGCAGCAATAGTTTTGCCATTTATCTTTTTTGAAAAGATCAAATTTCTATTCTAGCGCCGGATGAATTGCTTTAACTGTTTTTTTAGCTTGCACAAGAAATGTTCATTCCATTCATACACATAATATTTTTCTTCTTCTGCTCCAAATCCCTTCATGAAATAAGCAATTCCGGGAATCATACTTCCTTCAAAGTCCAGGATTAAATTTGAGTTACAATGTGTTTTAATAATATCATCCAGGATGGTATACATCGCATATTGCTTCTTGCCTTCAGGCGAAGAGCTTGACAAGAGATAAACCATGCGCTTATTATAGTTGGTCAGAAAGGCACAGGCAAGAATTTGATTTTGATCGTTTACAGCTTTGTATATAAAGCCACAACCCCTTTTGAGACATTCCGTAACCAGATTAAAAATCTTTTTTTTGTTTTTATAATTTTCAGGAATGTCCGCATGGCTGAATTGGTAATAAAAGTCGGTAAATTCCATAATGTCAATTGACCTGGATACATGGATACCTAGGCGTGTAGCTTGTTTGAGGTTCAATTTGTGACCATTATTATAGTCTTTGTAAAGCGCTTCATAACCTTTGTCAAGTTTTAATACATAGTTAGTTCTGATTAATTCAGTCAGTAAAGCCTGAGGATTTTTAAGTTTAATTGATAAACTCATGATACCGCAGGGGAACTGAGTAATAATTTCTGTTGGTATTTGCTGTGGGGTGTTGTTGGTGTTCCTGACAATCGGATCTATTCGCTGTACAAATGGAGGGATGAAAACCCGGTTAATGCCGAGACTTGATATATAAGGCAGAATAAAATCATAAGAATCTGTATGAAAAATGACATTCGTTTTTGAAACAAGTTCAAGATACCATGGCTCCTGAGAAATACGCCCCGGTTGATCAGCGGAATAGTCAGAAATGGGATTAAAAATGGTCTTATTCAAAGGATATGAAATTGTATTATTTCTTCATGGAAATACTGATTCCATCGCGGAGTGGAAAAATTTGCGTATCCCAATCCGTTGAATTTTTCAATCTTTTATTGAATAAATCCAGAATTCGGGTTTCTTCATCTTTTTTTTCTTCAAGTACCTTTCCATACCACAATACATTATCAGCAATCAGCAAACTGCCTGGTTTCATATTTTTTTCCAGTAAGTCAAGATAAGCTATATATTGATTTTTTGCAGCATCCATAAAAACGATATCCCATGAATAATTCATATCCGGAATAAGTGTTGCGGCATCTCCTTTATGCCATACGATTTTTTTTGCAACAGGAGATTGCATCGCATATTGATCACGGATATGATCAAAATCATCTGATATTTCAATCGTGTGAAGTTTGCCATCATCGGTTAACCCTTCGGCCAGGCATAAAGCGCTATATCCTGTAAATGTTCCAATTTCCAGTATATACCGGGGTCTTTTCAATTTGGAAATCAAGCTGAGAAAGCGTCCCTGTATTCTTCCTGAAATCATTTGCGGAGCAATAGTCTGGAGATAAGTTTGCCGTTCGAGTTCTTTCAGAAATGGATCTTCTGAATGACTATGTACATCGCAATATGCGTTTAAATCTTTTAATTGAATGGCGTACATAATTATTGGATGAGTGTAACATCGCCGGAATATTTTAGCATAATTCCCTGGTCGATTATTTCAGCCACATAGATATAAACTCCGGGATTGACTTTCTGTCCATCTTTACTTTTTCCATCCCAACCTTCCCGTTCCACTCCGGGCTGAAAATCCTTTCTTTGATAGACGAGATTGCCCCAGCGATCGTAAATATTCAAATAACTCACTTTGGCTGATCCGTTAATGCCTACAGGGTAGAAAAAATCATTGATGTTATCGCCGTTAGGAGAAAATGTATTTGGAAAGAAGTAGTTGGACTCTTTTTGAATTTGGAGCAGGATACTTGCAGTATCAACGCAACCATTGATGTCAACCACAGATACGTATATGCGGTCATCATGATTGGCAGTTACAATGGGATCCGGACAGTCATTGCAGCTCAATTGGTCTGATGGTGACCAGTTGATGCTTACAATGGATGCAGTATCAGCCAGGATATCCAAATGCAACTGATTTTTTTCTCCGGATTTAAGTTGAATCAAATTCGGCAAATTGATATTCACTGATTTTTCCTCATCAATTTTAACATTCAATGTAAAAGAACAGCCATTTTGATCTTCAACCAGTACGGAATAATTTCCGGGAGCCAAATCTAAAGTACTCAAATCAGCTACGAAGGTGATGCCGTTGTCAATGGAAAACCGGTAAGGCTTTTTACCGCCATCCACCTGGGTAATAAATATTTTACCGTTGTTCTTATTGCAACTGGCATTTTTAAATTGCGAAATAACGTCTTTAATTCTGGACGTATCCTCTATGACATCGACAAAAGAAGTTGTGCTGCAGCCACTGCGCGGATTAGTAATTGTACAGAAATATCTACCCGGAATTTTTGTTGCAAATTGCGGTAAGGTATAGTTAAATCCATTAGGTCCGATCCATTTCATCGTAAAACCCTGTAAGCTGGAACCTGCTTTCACAGGAGCACTTGGTCGTTTACAGCTCAAAGTATCTGCTGATAAACTTAGGTCTGGTTTGGTTGTATCAGATTTAATGAAGACAGATTTTGTAATTTGACAAAGATTGGTAGTGTCTATTGCTGTTACTATAAAATTGCCTCCAAATTGGATTATAGGATTTTTGAGATTACTTATAAAATTATTTGGACCCGTCCAATTAAAAATCAAACCGGTGTCGGCGGAATCCAAAGGTAAGCTAATTGTATTTCGAAGGCAATTAATACTATCATCCCGGACATGTATTTGTGGAAATTTGCGAAGATCTTCTACTAGAACGCTGTCAATGGATAAACAGCCGTTTTCATTTAATGCTTCAACAAACCATTTACCTGCAGTGCCAACTGAAATAGAATTATTCAAGGTTGGAGGCCCTTTTTTCTGCCCTTCTCTATAAAATACGAAAGAAATAATATTTCCAGTGAAAAAAACTTCAAGAGTTTGTCCATTACCTCCACGACAGTCGATGAAAGGTCCCTCAAGATTTTCCAGTTTAATAGATAATGGCTCATCATTTTTATATATGCGAATATTCCGTATAGATTCACATCCATCAGAATTTGTAACTTTAAGAGTATAGATACCTGAATCAGTTACAATGGGATGTGCTAGATTTGAATTAAATCCATTAGGTCCTTTCCAGTCAATAGATACGCTTTGTGTATTCGATCCACCATTAAGTTGAATGGATTTCTTAATACAAGTAATTGTATCATCAAATGCAAATATATCCGGCAATTGATCTTTTTGAAAAACAAAAATCGAATCTTGAAAAATGCAACCATTCGTTCCGGTAAGTGTAAGTACATAATAACCACTATCTGAAATAGTTGAACTTGGCAAATTTGACATGAATCCTTTAGGGCCTCTCCATTGAATGTTTGCACCCGGACTGATACTTATAGCCCGAATATTTGCTGTTGTTTTACATTGAATGGTATCAGCCTCAAGTGTAGCAGAAGGTTTTTGTAAATCTTCTGTTATATTAATAAACTGAGTTGAATCACAACCATTGATTCCTGTTACGGTCAGAAAATAGTTACCACCTTTTGTAATAGTCGGAGATTTCATTAAACTGTTAAATCCATTCGGACCAGTCCAATGAAAAGAAACTATGGTGCTGTCTGTGATGACATTTGGAGTTATAGAACTTTGCAAACAACTTATAGTATCCGCTTTAATTTGAAGATTGGGATGTGTTTTGTTTTCTTCAATTTCAAACACGGTTGAGGAGGTACAGCCATTTCTTGCAGTCACAGTCAGGGTATATGCACCTTTATCGAAAACCTGTGGTGCGGAAATATTGCTTGAGTAATTATTGGGTCCGGTCCATAAATAGGCACGTGCGTTGCTTATACCCGACTGTAAATTCAATGTGTCTTTAAGGCAATCCAGGGTGTCCTTGTATCCAAATAGATTAGGTGATGTAACATCTTTAAACAATTGTATGCTCTTAGAAATTTTACACCCATTTAAGCCTGTTACTGTCAAGACATACATTCCGGAGTCCACGGCCTGAAACATGCTTTGATTCTTAATGATGCCGGTAGGGGTCAACCATTCAATTGTCGCTCCGGTTGAATTGCTGCCACCGGAAACCTGAATTGATTTTTTATCACAGGTAATGGTATCATTAGATGAAATGAAAATGTCAGGCACTCCAAGTTCTTTTTCAACAAAAATAGAATCCGATCCCGTGCAACCATCTTTGGTTTTTATTTCTACATAGTACCAACCTCCTTCAGAAACCTTCGGTTGATATTGGTTGGAAACAAATCCATTTGGTCCTTTCCATTGTATGGTTGCTGTTGTATCTGATGTTAATTTAAGCACTACATCAGGAGTACTGCATTTGATGGTATCTGCCTGAATGGAAATCGGAATTGCATTTTGTAAATCTTTCACGTAAAACGAATCCAATTCTTTACAACCACTGCTATCTGTTGTATTCAAATAATACCATCCTGTATCCCTGACAATTGCGATATCGGAACTGTCCTTCTTAAATGCGAAAGGGCCGCTCCATTTGTAAATTGGTTTTCTTGCAATAGAGTTAGCTTTTAAGATTGCAGAATCTTTTGCGCAGGTGATGCTGTCTCCGGTAATTTCAGCTTCAAGATCGGTTCGATTGTCTTTGACTTCAATTTTTGCAGTTGACTCACATCCATAGGTATCGGTAACTTTTACGATATATTCTCCGGGTTCTTTGAGATTCAGATTTTTTGCTTTTGTGCTGTAAAATCCATTAGGTCCATTCCATTCGAATTGTGGTGAGCTCGATTTACTCGTTGCATCTATGCTTCCGGTTGGATTGAGGCAATCAATATCTGTTGATTTTGGAGTCACATCCGGTTTTGTGACACTTCCGTTTACGATAACATCAGTAGTTGCTTCACAGCCATATAGTCCGATTATTTTCAAGGTATACGTTCCTGGTGTATCCACTACAGGCATTAATGTTTTATCACCACTTACGATATGACCATTTTTTGTACTCCAGTTGTAGGTAATACCAGGACCTTGTGTAGAAGGACTTCCGTCGATGGTAATAGGTCTGTTTAAACAATTGATATCTATGGGTGGAAGTGCTTCAGCTTTTAATTCATAAACGGTTACCGTGACTTGGTCTTTTTCAACACAGCATTCTCTTATTTTGATATCATCTATCATGCAGATACTAAACATACCTGTGCCGCCATAATTCGCAAGACAAAATGTGGCAGAAGTTGCAGCTCCGGAATTCCAGATGAAAGCTGCATCTGCTTCAAGACAGAGACCACTTGGCGCATCAATGCTTCCTATCAATGTACCATTTACTCTCAGGCCAATAGTAGGAGGGGATCCGAATATATAAGGAATGCCAAAAACTTTGTAATCAATTTTATAATCCGTATTCGGATTTACTGTAATAGTGCGGCACCAAATATTGGATGAAGATCCCGTTGGAGTGATGGCTAAAGTATAATTACCTGTATTCGGATTACAACCAAACTGCATCGCAATTTGTGGAATGCTCAGAACCATGTATCCTCCTGTTGAGGTCACAAAATTATTGATGTTGCTGTATAGTGTATAATCTGTTGTAGCCGGAGCCATTCCACCTGTTTCAAAATCACCATTATTAATCAGATTTCCCGACATGGCTTTAGCTGTCAATGTATAAGTCGTTGTCATCGATGGTGTGGCCACTGGTTTTAAAATTTTTGGATTGCTTAAACCATCCGGTGGGTCCCAGATATAATCTGTTGAATTGGTCACATTCCCATTCAGAGCTTTACCGATTCCGGCACAAATGGTAATATCCGGACCTGCATTAACAGTGATTCCACAGCCATTGGCCTGAAAATTGTAGTTTGAAGTTAATGCTTTTTTAAATTGTTGTGCATTGATCCGATCGGAAAATGCTATAACAAAAAAAATAAAAAGAATAGTTTTTGAAATTTTTATTAAACTCATCGAACTAATGTTATATCTCCTTTAATAATCCATTTTGTCCCATCGATCAACTCTACTTCTGCCCAGTATACATAAACACCCGGATTGCATTTTTCAGAGTTGAATTTTCCATCCCATCCTTTGGATGGGTCATTAGGTTCGAAGTTGTAATTTTCAAAAACCCGGTTACCCCAGCGATCAAAAATTTGAAAGATATTGATGCGGGTAACTTCAGCTTTGGATCCATAAATCCAAACGAGATCATTGATGTTATCCCCATTCGGACTAAACACATTCGGTACCCAGACTTTTGGTGTTTCAACTACGATGCGAATGTATTGTATAGATTGACATCCGTTGGTATCTATGACGGTCACTTTGTAATCAGTGCTTACCAAAGGTTTTACAATGGGATCTTCACAATTGTTACAACTGAGATAGGTCGTTGGCTCCCAGTCAATGCTTTTTACCAATCGAATATCCGGAATGATGCTGAGATTCATTCGTGCGGAATCACCCAGAGTCAAAGTGATTTCCGGAACAAGATTGGTTTCTACAAATGGAATTTCAACAATTTCAAAATCTTTTTGGAATTCACATTTTTTATCATCGATAACAAATAACGTATATTGACCCACAGGCAATGAATTAAAATCCGGATTGGATGTATACGATTGCTTGTGATCAATAGAATATTTGATATTCTGATGTCCACCGATAATTTTCACAACCTGTGCGGATCCGATGTTTTTTCCGCAAATAGGATTAACAGGAAGAATGCTTACATCTGTAATGATTAAACTATCCTGTCTGACCGGTTGAAGGATTCTCGAGAGACAACCATTTATGGTATTTACAACTTCAGCAATATAGTTACCGCCAAATTTCGTTTTCAGATTAGGAGTATTGGAAAGAATTTGTGATTGGTCATTTTTCCAGACATATTTTACGTTACCGATATCACTGCTGACATGCAGCGTTGCTTCCGGATGAGTGCAATCAATGCTATCTGCTGTAGAAATTAATTTTGGTCGTACGGTATCTACGAATACAAAAAGATCTTTTTGACTGATGCAACCATTCTGAGCCGTAATGCTGATTTGATAGGTACCTCCTTGTTGTGTGGTATTGCTGGCATTAGACGAGGTAAAATTATTAGGACCTGTCCAGGTATATTTCAGATTTGATGTTTTGGAGATTGCATTGACATCAGCAATGGGAAAATAGCAATTGATCGTATCATCTTTTACCTGCAAATCAGGAGCTAAGGTATCAACAGGAACATTTATCAGTATGCTGTTTATGCAATAATTAGCTCCAATGACATCAAAGGTAAAATCACCACCTGCTTTGGTTTTAATAGAATTTGCCTTGATTTTTTGTTGCGTTGAAGTGGTCCATTCACCAATCAGATTGGCCGGGGTTACACTGGCTATGAGATCTATTTCTCGTTTGTTGCAATTTATACTATCCGGTTTAGCGGTGATCGACGGACGGATGGTATCCTGCAGAATATTAATTGTCTGTTGTGCAGTGCAGAGATTTGATGATGTTACTTTCAAAGTATAATTTCCGCCCTGCGTGATCAGTGGATTTTGTTGATTTGAATTGAAATTACCGGGGCCTGTCCATTGCAAAGAAATCAGATTAGATCCGGAATTATATTGTAAGCTGGTTTGTGTTTTTAAACAATTCAGCGTATCAGTAATTAAGTGTAAATCAGGTTTAATCGTATCTTCAAGGACTTCTACGTTTAGTAGACTATAACAGCCTTCTGTTGTGCTGATGCGGATGGTATAAGTTCCAGCCTGGTTAACAGCAATAGTTTGGGTAGTTGCATTAAAACCATTTGGACCGGTCCATAAATAATTGAGGCTGTCCCTGGTTGAAATGGCAAATAAGTTGGCAACCTGTTTACTGCAATTCAAAGTATCGTTATTCGCACCGAGATCCGGTTTTCCAATATCCTGAAAAACAGTAAGCAAAACAGAATCTTTACACCCATTGGGATTAGTAACTATCAATTGATAACTACCCGGATTGGAGACATATGGATTTATTAAATTGGATTGAAAACCATTTGGACCTGTCCAGTTTACAATTGCATTGATTTGATCTTTACTGGCATTCAAAGTAATGCTGTCTTTTTTGCAGGTAAGGGTATCGTTTTTGGCTTGTAAAACAGGTTTTGCAAAATCGGATGCAATATTTATGGATTGTGTGGACGTACATCCATTGGGCAAACTTGCAGTCACCTGGTAGTTTCCCGAAATAGAAATCGATGGATTTTTTTGAGTGCTCTGAAAATTATTTGGACCGGTCCATGAATAATTTGATGAAAATAAATCATTCAATTTCAAATTCAAACTTGTTTTAATGCAATTTAAAGTATCGTTTTCAGCACTTAGTAACGGATGCAAAGTATCGATTGGAACATCAAATTGAATATCTACCTGACAACCGTTTTCTGATAATGCTGAAAATACATAATGGCCGCCCTTATCGGTTTGAACCGAATCACTATATCCCCTGCCATCTGGTCCACTTGTTCCGTTTCTTATCCATTCCAATTTGGCGTTAGGGTCAGAACAATTGAAAAGTATTGTTGATATTGGTTTCGAACATGTTACTGTATCAAATGTAGGGTTAATTAAAGGACTCGTCGTATCAATGAGCATTTCCACATCAACCTTATTTTTGCATCCATTGAGAGCTTCCAATTCTACGGTGTAAATACCGTTTTGTTGTGTTCGGATGGAATACGAATCCAGTTGCTGAAATGGATAAGGACTTGTCCAGTAAATAGTATAAACCGGCAAACTGCTATTGACTAAGATATCTGCAGATTTATTTTTGCAGGTTAGCGTATCTTTATACACAGTGATCTGTGGAATTAATTTATCTTTTTTAATTCTTACCGAATCATATTTTACACAGCCGGATGGTGTAATTACTTTCAAAAAATACAGTCCGCTATCCACTACATTAAATGTATCCTTTTTTATTAAGTTGCCTTTCGGATCAGTCCATTCAAATTTGGAGCCGGGTATTGTAGAATTGCCAATTAATCTGGCCGTATCATTTTTGCAATTAATATTGTTTGACGCAATGCTGATTTTTGGATTGTCAATGTTTTCATACACTTTTACAGAATCAATTGTTTTGCAATTGTATTCATCTGTAATGGTCAAAATGTATAAACCTCCTTCGATCACAGAAATTACAGGCCCATCAAAATTGGTGTAGCCATTTGGACCGATCCAATTGTAATCAAGTGGAGCTGTCATACTCCGCGATACGATCGATACACTTACATTGTTGCAGCCCAACGTATCTTTTACAAATAGTATCAAATCCGGCGGAGTTATTCTTCCGTGGACCTCAACACTTTTTGTGATGCAGCAATTCGGAAGGGGAGAGCATACAGTCAGATAATAAGTACCCGGGCCACGAATAACCGGCTCGGGCGTATTAGCACCGGAAACTATTTTGCCATCCGAGGTAGTCCATGAATAAGTCCATCCGGGACCATTCGAAGACGCTTTTGCATTTAGCTTTTGGGTAGGTTGATCGCAAGTGACAATTTCAGGTTCCTGGATATCTACGATAATTTCTTCAATGGTGATGTTCATGGTGTCTTTGACTTCACAGATTTTTTTGAAACTGATGTCATCAATTGCAAAATCATTGCCGCCACCGGCTGTATTCTCATTGAGTATGCAAATAAGTGCAGAATTATTGGAACCGGAATTCCAGATAACCTCGTACTTTTCCCAAAGGCAAGGCGTACCGCTGGAATTGAATACCGGGCCAATATCGACACCATTGATTGAAAATTGTAAAATTGGAGGAGAAGCAGATATGACTGATGTAATCCAGGCTGTAAATACATAATCCATATTTGGAACAACAGCAATATTCTCACACCATACATTCTGAAATGCCGCAGCGCCATTAAGTACCATCATCAAGCCACTTCCTGAAGTGTGATCTGCACAGGGAGCCCATGCGGTATGACCTAATTGAGGATTATTGATGACATCATAGGTGCCTTCACAATCCAAATAGCCCGCTCCATAACATGACATAAATCCAACAATGTAATCAGTAAAAAATCCGGACTTGCCGGCTTCAAAATTGCCATTGACTATTAGGTTGGTATTATTTACTCCTCTTGCTGTAAGTATATATTGAATGGGCCCGCTTACTGTTGCTTTGGTAACTGGAGATTTGGGATTGCTTAATCCTGTTGCAGGATCCCAGAATATCTCTGTAGGGTTACCGGTAACTTTACCATTGATGGTAATCATGTCGCCCGCTTTGCAAACTTTGAGATCCGGACCGGCATTAACGGTAAAATTGCATTGAGCATTTGTTTCGACAAAGGCAAAGCCTATGATCATCCACAGGAGTAATAATAATCTGCACATATACTACTAATGACTCCAAATTTAACTCCAATTTGAACAAGATGGTAAGCTTATTCCATCTCTTCTATAATAGATTGAAATAGAGATCTATTCAAAGTGCAAATAAATGTTATATGACCCTATGTATTGGTTTGAAAAATTAGAATGGTCCGCATTATGACTGCATTTTATTTAGGATTGAACCGGAGTGTTATAAACAAGTTTTCAGACACCATGCTTATTATGATTCTAACGACAGGTCAATTCATAGTATAAATCCATAGGAATCTTTGAATTCACTATATCATTCTAAGGTCATAAAACCAGATACGGAAATAAATAAATCTTGGCAAATAAATTTGATGTATCAATTAAATCAATTGGACAAAGGATTGAACTTTAAAAGCAGTATAAGACATCACGCTATACTTCTGAAAACCAATTGCCAACTTCTCCTTAAATTGCATTCCTATTTAAAACAATATGCAACGCAGATCTGCTCTACAATGGTTGGGTGCCGTTTCGGCTACAACGCTCTTTAAACCTACCGGCATTCTAAAATCGGTGGAAGATTCTTACTTTAAATCAATGGATCATCTCAAAGATCTCAGTACATCCAATATTGAAGAGGAAGAATTCTGGATGCAGATCAGGCAGGCATATTCAGTTTCGCCGAGTATTATCAATCTCAACAATGGCGGGGTATCGCCACAACCAAGGGTGGTCCAGGAAGCGGTTGAATATTACAACCGGATGTCCAATGAAGCTCCTTCTTATTATATGTGGAGGATTCTCGATCAGGGCAGGGAACCATTGCGTGAAAAGATGGCCGCCGTTGCGGGTTGTTCAGCAGAAGAAATAGCTTTTAACCGGAATAGCTCGGAAGCATTGGAAACGATAATCTTTGGTTTGCATTTGAAAGCAGGAGATGAAGTGGTTCTCACTAAACAGGATTATCCGAATATGATCAATGCTTATAAACAAAGAGCCCATCGGGATGGTATTGTTTTAAAATGGATCAATTTTGACTTTCCGATCACAGATGATAATACGATCGTAAAAACCTTTGAAGCAGCATTTACCGAAAAAACAAAGGTGGTGCATATTACGCACATGATAAACTGGAATGGACAACTTCTGCCTGCAAAAAAAATTGCGGATGCTGCTCACGCAAAGGGAATTGAAGTTGTTGTGGATGGAGCACATAGTTTTGCACACATTCCTTATAAGATCCCTGATCTTGGCGCTGATTATTTTGGCGCTTCTTTGCACAAATGGATGAGTGCTCCTTTCGGAAGCGGTTTGCTCTATATCAAAAAAGATAAAATCCAATCAATATATCCATTGCTGGCCGCAGGTGATCCGGAAAGTGCTGACATCCGGAAATTTGAGAGTTTGGGTACCCGTTCCTTCGCCATTGAACATGCCATATCACATGCCATCGATTTTTATGAATTGATTGGACAAGAACGAAAATTCAACCGCTTGTATGAATTGCAGCAATACTGGACCAATAAGGTCAAACAACATCCTAAGGTGATTATTCATCATCCTCAAAGTAAAAACTATAGCGGAGCCCTGGGCAATATGGAAGTGAAGGATAAAAAACCGGAAGATCTCGCCAATTATTTATTCGACAATTATAAAATACATGTAGTCGCCATCAACTGGGAAAATATCCATGGTATCCGAATTACTCCAAATGTGTACACCACAAAAGCAGAATTGGATAAATTAGTCCGGGCAATTTTGAAATTCGCAGACGCTGGATAACGAGATTGAAAAGATTTTACTGATCCTGAATATTAAATTAAGCCGGCCTGCAGATTCACTTCATGCTCAACTGTTCTGAATTCAGGCATATCTATTATTCTACTTTTCAATTTGTACTATTTTAATCTGTACAAGTAGAATCTGTGCAATCTGTCAAATCTGTGTAATCTGTGTCCTGTGTTTATGTGCCGAAAGTGGGACTCGAACCCACACGACTTTGAGGGTCACTGGATTTTGAGTCCAGCGCGTCTACCAGTTCCGCCATTTCGGCAATGTGTAAAAAGGCCTGCAAAGCTAAAAATGATCTGGTATTATTTATAAAAAAAAGGAAAGATTCAGGCAAGAGATTTAGCCGCCAAGATTTAAACGCTACAGGGCTACTCAGGAAAAGAACAGGTAATTTTTTATTGAATCAGACTACATCAACGCTTTGACCACTTTGACTTCAACTTCTTTACTATGTTTGCTGATCAACCCTCTACAATTCGGGCTTCCGCAACTGCATTCAAAAGGTTCCATCTGGTCATCAAGGAAGGATGCATAGTCCAATGTAAATTCTTCATCTTTTTCAATGTCCTTACTGGCAATGACGTTCAGACCGAAATATACTGTATTCGGAGAACAGGAATGATTTTGGGGTGCCCATTCTGAAGGCTGCGAATCCCAGAGTACATATACATCACGGCTAACCGGATAAGCATATTTGCGGAAAACTTCACGATCCGCTGCATTCCAGTTTTTATCTACAAATGATTTGGAAACCAAACGATGTGCTTTTTCTTCTCCCCTGAATATGATTTCCCCTTTCCTTACTTTGTTATTGGCGTAAATACCATATCCTGAAATTGCGTCTTTTTTGATGTAGTATTTTTTCTGTTTGCGTTTATGTCTGTTGATACCTTCCTGAATGATCTGATTCAAAAATCCGGCTTGTCCGATTCCATCACATTTTAGAATATGGTCGGCGGATCCTTCATAACCTTCTGCATAAAATACAGAGCAGGTGAAATTGATTTCGAGAAAGAACAATTTGCCTTTTGCGTTCATCCGGAAATCCATTCGGGCATAACCTTTTCCACCGAATTCTCTGAAAATGGCACAAGCGGCCTTTCTGAGTTTGCGGTCAATGTTTTCTTCTTTACAAGGGATATTGCTTTCAGGATGTAGTTCGGATGTTTTTAATTTATAGGTTTTATATGCGAAACCTTCCGGAAAGATGTATTCAACCGGTTTAAATGCGGTGCATTTCTTTTCATCCTTGGGATCGGAAGCAACCAATACAGTGAATTCCCGGCCATCTATATATTCTTCCACAAGTACTTCTCCGAATTCTTCCAACAAAGCTTTTACTTTTATCAATAAGGACTTTTCATCCAAAACCAAAGAGTTGTCATCTACTCCAAGGCTGTCTCCTGCTTTTGCCGGCTTTACGAATAAAGGGAAACGGAGATGCAAGCTAAGATCATTAAGATCTTCTAATGTTTTTACGATCCTGAAATTGGGCACTTCGACTCCGGATGCATAAGCAACATATTTCATCAATTCCTTAGGGGGATCATAGAGCTCTGTCGTAGGTCCGGTATAAGGTAAATTAAGAAGATCCAGTGAATGTATGACATCAATGGAAGGAACTTCCCATTCAAGATAAGCTTCACAAAGGTTTACAAAAATGTCATAATGATGATCAGACAAGCTTTTCAATTGCTTGTAGGTGGTTAACTTGTTTAAAAATACATGATCAACGGTATCTTCAGGAAGCAACGAACTTAAGTTTCTTGGTGGGTCATAATTTTTGTAATCAACGTTCGAGGTGCTGTAATCAGGTTGGAGTACACAAACTTTCATAGAACTAAATATATGTTACAATTCATTTCGATGCTCTAAATTATATAATATTGTTTATTTCATAACTATAGAACATCTATTTATTGGAATATTTAAATAAATTTTAAACGATTAAATCATTTTATTATGATACATACAAACTAAATCATTGAATGCTTCAACTGATATCGTTGATAGGCATCCTGAATAATTTTATAAATAAGTTCAGTAAAGCGCTCTCCGCATAATCTTAATATGGCACCAATGGATGTAAAGTTTTCATCATCAGACAAGCCACATTGGGCATTTACTTCCAAAACCATAATTTTTCCGGTAATCTGGTCTCTTCTCAAATCGACTCTTCCATAACCCATTCCCTTTACAGACTGGTAAGCTTTCCAGCTTATGGATTTAATTTCATCGATTAACGCTGGATTCGGTCTGGAATAATTCCACAACGCTTTATCCTGTTCGATAGGTGATTCTTCTTCATAGATTTCCCATAACCTGTCGAATGATAAAAATTGTTCTGTTGCAGGAATTGAAGATTCAAAGACTCGCTCTACCGGATCATAAATGGTGCATCTCTGCAAATCATCGGAAGGGCCGACTATAAGTGTAGTGTATTCTTGCCCCTGGATGAATTCTTCAATAAAAAATCCTCCGGAGGATAAATCCCATCCTTTATATCCATTAATGATTGAATTCAGATAACTTTTCATTTCTTGTTCATCATGGACTACAGACTTCAAACCAAGACCCAGACTGCCGCCGGAAATCGCAGGCTTTACAATCAATGGTTTTTTTAGTTTTTGAAATACTTCATGCGGATCATAAGATTGAATATCGATAACCATCCAGGGTGAAGTAGGTACCTGATACTGGTCAAATAACTTCTTCATGGGTATTTTGGAAGTCGTGATGTCGTAAAAATAGGTATCAGAACCCGTATAGATCAAGTCATTAAGTTCCAGTTCACGAATGACAGATATGCCGGGTACTCCATTGTCTTCATCTCCATCACATAGATTGATTACCAAAGGTCTTCTGGGCGATGATTCGGATTGGATGTTGCGGATGATTTCTTTATAATTGGAAATTTCGATAGCCTGCCATTTCCAATTGAGATCTAGTTCTTTAAAAACTTTGGTGTATTCACCTATGCTTTGACTGAAGTCATAATAGTACTGAAGGTTAGGGTCTTCTGTTTTTACAAAAGGTGCAAGAATCCAGATTAACCAATCCTGATCACCCTTACTAAATGGCTTTGAGTCATAATTCAAAGACATGCTTCTTGGCCTTCTTCAATTTTGCGCCTATAAAATCGCTGAAACGATATTTTGCTACCTGAGTGTTTGTTAGATATTTTGCGCCTTTTATTTCTCCAAGGCATGATTTCGTCTGACATTGACATTCAAATGCTTCTTCCATATCCCATTCCGTGGATGGATAGAAAAAAGTGAATTCTTCACCTCTTGCTATATCCCTGAGGCAAACAAACTGGAAGTTTGTAGTATCGAAAAAACAGTTGGGCTCACAACTGTGATTGACATATTCTAAATAGAGCGGAGAAAGAATAATGTGTTTGCCTTCCCCGGTTTGTACGGTATACCTGTTTGGTTCAGGCATGATTTCCGCATAACTGAAATGGCAGATAATACTATCTTTTTTAAAATTTTTAAGGGATATGAGTCGGTTTTGTTGGAGTTTAGGGTCAAAATCAATTTTTGCAAAATTGGATTTTGTTTGTAGGCTACGGACTATTTCCATCAGGATAGGTTCTTGTTTTGTAAATCGATGCAATGTAAAGAGTTTATCTTTTATACGATTCATTGATGTCCATTTTTTTTGAGATTTTTTTTTCAACGATTGTAAAAAATGTGGAAAACGCATAAGCTTATCGTATACCTAGTAATTTATGTGTTTGTAAACTCAGTTTCCACTGTGGATTTGACAAACAATATGCCAATGATAACTGAATATTTTGTTTAACATCCGAACCATCCATTGGCTGAATAAAGAAATGTTCATAGTCGAAGGCTTCAAATACTTCTGGATTAAGCTCCTTTTGTGGATAGACAAACTTTAATTCATTTCCCCTTAGAACTTTAATTACCGTATTTGGCTTCGGACTCATACATACCCAGTCTATGCCTCTGGGAATGTCAATGGTTCCATTTGTTTCTATGGCAACCTCAAATCCCAGTTGATGAAGTGCATCTATCAATTCAGAATCTAATTGTAGCAAAGGCTCACCTCCGGTACATACGATATAAGGCTTACTTTTGAATTCATTAGCAACAGGCCATAATGATTTAGCCTGAGTTGCAAGATCCGTGGCCTTCTCATATTTTCCACCAAAAGTACCATCAGTGCCAACAAAATCGGTATCGCAAAAACTGCAAATTGCATTGCCCCGATCTTCTTCCCGGCCATTCCATAAATTACATCCTGCAAACCGCAGAAAAACGGCAGGTCTTCCTACTCGGGCTCCTTCTCCCTGCAATGTGTAAAATAGTTCTTTAACAGCGTACATATTTATTTAAGTAGATTGTAGAATAGATCCTGGAAGCATCCGGTTTCTCATAAAGCTCATACCAGGTTTAACTGATTGATATTAATTCAGAAAATAAAAGATATGCATTCAATAGGTCATTACATTTGTTACAATGGATTAAATATCAAAGGTAAAACCTTCAGTCTCAATTCTGTAAGGTTGTTTATCAAATAGTCCGGCTTTGGTTGCCAGGCAACATCCATGTTGTATTTATGCAACATACCAACAGATGGAATTCCAAGATAACTTGCCATCTCTATATCAGAAGAACTGTCTCCTACGAGTATACTATGTTGTGGAGTTGCATCCGGAAATTCAGTAAAAGCCATTTTCAACATTCCGGGTTTCGGTTTCCGGCATTCACATTGTAGTTCTTTGATATGTGTACAGGAATATATTTTGGTAATTTGGCCTCCTGCCTTTTCAATTTTGTTTTTCATGTAGTAATGTATTTCATGGAGATCATCAGCGGACATCAGACCCTTGCCAACTCCTTGTTGATTGGTCACAATAAATACGCGATCAAATAGCTTTGACAATAGTGCTAATTCATGCAGCACTTCTTCCTTGAATTTGAATTCCTCAATGGTCTTTACATAATCCATTGGAAGCAATTCATTAATCACCCCATCACGATCGAGAAATAAACTGCGGATACTTTTCATATGCCTGAGTTTAATTCTGGGATAAAAGATTGAGCAAGATGATAATCTTCAGGAATACCGATATCTATAAATGGGATATCCTGCACACTGGCATACATGTTCCACTCCCTGACCATAGTTTCCAGGATCCCGGTTTCCAGAGAAAAGGCTTCTTTCTTGGATTCAGCCATCATTTTTGCTTTGGATATCAAATAGGTACCTCCATTAATATATCCTGATTCGAGTATTCTTTTTTCGTGAAAAGAGGTAATCCTGAATTCGTTGTCAAACGAAATGGTTCCAAACCGGTCGGGTGCTTGCAACAAAGTAGATGCTAACACCAAATCGGAATGATTTTTCCGGTACAGGTCTGCCATACTATCCAGAGATACCGGAAACCAGGTATCGCCATTCAATACAAATGCAGCATCTCCGTTGACCGATTCCATCGACTTGCAAATAGCACCGCCTGTTCCTAAAGGAGATTGTTCGATGACTAAGCTTTTGTGTATGCCAGAATGAGCAGCATCCAGATAATCTATAATCTGGTCATGCATATGACCTAAAGAAAATATAAAATGATCTGTGTTTTCCGAAATGAGATATTCAATCAAATAAGAGACAAAGGGAATGCCACGGATAGGCGCCATGCATTTGGGAATGCCGGGGAGTAGGTGTTGTATCCGCGTTCCTTTTCCACCTGCCAGTATGATTGCTTCTCTCAATGGGATTACGAATTGGAATTAAAATAATTTACTTCAATCAACTGACAGAGAATATGCCCGATTAAGATATGTGATTCCTGTATTCTTGGTGTATCATCCGACGGGACGCCAATCCAAAAAGTGCAATTGTTTTTTAATAGCCCTCCTTTGGCACCTGTGAGGCCAATTGTGATCATGTTTTTTTTATTAGCTTCTTCAATGGCCAGAATGATATTTTTGGAATTACCGGATGTACTAAGTCCGATAAGTACATCGCCTTTCTGTCCTATTCCGGCAATTAATCTTTGATAGACTACATCATAACTATAATCATTAGCCACAGCTGTAAGATAGGAGGTATTGCAATGCAGGGCTTCAGCCGGGAGGGCAGGTCGGTCGGTATAAAAGCGTCCGGATAATTCAGCAGCCAGGTGTTGGGCATCTGCAGCACTGCCTCCGTTTCCACAAAAATAAATCCGATGGTGATTTTTTAAAGCCTGAACAACGGCATCCGCAATTGCTTCAATTTTGTTTAATGTCTCCGTATCTTCAGACAATTTCTGTTTGGTAAGAATGGATTGTCTTATACTATTTGTTATGATCTCATTCATATTAATCTGTTTGTATTTTCCAACTTTGAGCACCGTATTTCGTAAACTGGTAATTCATAAAATACCCATTGAATTTTTTAAGTGATTCAATGACTTTGAATTTGGTGTTCCGGGGGCAATAAAAAAACATAAAACCTCCTCCGCCGGCTCCTGATATCTTTCCACCGGATGCTCCGGCCTTCCTGGCGGTGTCATATAATTCATCCATATAGTCATTGCTGATATTATGAGCCATTTTGCGTTTTTGCATAAAACCAAAATCAAGAATTTCACCAATGGCATCCAGTTTTCCTTTCAGCAAGGCTTCTTTCATCATTTTGCTTTGCTCTTTGAGCTGATGCATTGCATCAATCGAACTTTGATTGTGATTGGTTACATTTTTTTGTTGCTCCCGGATGATTTCATCCGATTGTCTGCTAATGCTGGTAAAATATAGAACCAGGTTGTTTTCCAATTCAAATAAGTATTCTTGCCTGATGCGAAGTGGATTGACAATGACTTTGCCATCTTCAAAAAATTCCATAAAGTTGACTCCTCCGAAAGTTGCGGCATACTGGTCTTGTTTACCGCCCGATAATTTCAGGTCGAGACGTTCGATTTCAAAAGCGAGATGGGCAAGATCATAATCGCCCAAAGGGAGATTCAGCATTTCGGAATATGCTTTCAAAATAGCTACCACTAAAGTTGAAGATGTACCAAGGCCGCTGCCTGCTGGTACTTCGAGGTGAGTGGTTAATTTGAATCCTTGTTTGCCCAGCACATTTTCGGATAACAAGCGGTTGTATATTCCGCATTGCAATTCAAGTCCATTGTCGGTCTCCAGTCTGGTATGCAAGGGAAACTGCAATTGCAGGTTTTGGTCGATAGAATGAAATATGATGTAAGGTTCGGAAATCGGTTCAATATTCGCTTGCGCAAATAAGGATATAGTGGCATTCAAAATAGCACCTCCATATAAGTCACTGTATGGACTTACATCGGTACCACCACCGGCCAATCCCAATCGGAATGGTGCTTTACTTCTGTATATCATTGCTTAAAGCCAAAATTTTATCAACAAATGTCTTCCAACTTAGTTTCATTTTTCCGGTTCTTATACCTGTTGTGAAGTAAGCCGGATCTTTTTCAAAAAAGGATTTGATGGCCATTGCAATAGATTCAGGGTCTGGTTTGCAAACCAGGCCAACTACATTGTCCGGGACCAGTCTTGCTAAAGCGCCAACATCAGTAACTATCATGGGTCTTTCAAAATGATAGGCCAGAGGAGTCACGCCACTTTGAGTTGCATTCTTGTAAGGTTGCACCACGACATCTGCTGCGGATAAATAATATTTAACCTGACTATCCGGAATGAAGTGCGTGTGAAGCAAAATTTTATTGCCAATCTGATTTTTTTCAATTTGCTCAAAGTAAGGTTTAGAGTCTTCATAAAATTCGCCTGCAATCAGCAAATGGATATCTGATGTTTTCAAGATAGGCGAGCTGAAGGCATCCAGCAACCAATCCAATCCTTTGTATTTGCGTATAAATCCAAAAAACAATACCAATTTTATATCAACAGGGTTGTTAAGATATTTCCGGGCTTCCTTTTTGTCGACAATTTCTCCGAAATTATCATATAATGGATGATCAGTTAACAAATATCTTGCTTCGGGTTTGAACTGAAGCAATGCATTCTTTACGGATTCACCCATAACTACAAACGCATCCGGTACAGGAAGAAAATAAGTGTTGAATAAAGAATCGCCTGGTCTTTTTTCGTGTGGGATAATATTGTCCGCGATACAAATCACTTTCGTTTTATTATTTCGCTTTGCTATTCGCAATATACTTCCCAGACAAGGACCCATAAAAGGAATCCAGTATCGTACAACAATGAGATCGGGGGCTTCCTTTTTTAATCGCAATCCTATTTTAATCCAATTCAAAGGATTGATAGAGTTAATGCAAACTTGAATGTTTAAATTTTCAGGTTTCGGTTCATCGGAAAATTGACTGACACCTGGAAATAAAAAACCCGGGTACTGTAATGAAAATGTATAGAGAGTAGTATCCCATCCTTTTTGTTGAAATTCTCTGGCTAACCGTTCATCGAAGGAGGCAAGTCCACCGCGCAACGGATGTGCAGGTCCTACTATGACCACGCTTGACATGGATTAATTCAATTGTTTATCGATGAGATAGACATTCCGCTCAGTTGCATTACGGGTAACCAATTCGGCCAGAAATCCGGTAAAGAACATTTGCGAACCAATGATCATTGCTACCAGGGATAAAAAGAAAGCCGGACGTTGTGTCATTCCCACTTGTCCGAATGCAAGTTTGGTGATACTTAAATAAAAGACAAAACAAAATCCAATAAAGAAAAAAAGCAAGCCCATCGTGCCAAAAAAATGCATGGGTCTTTTGCCAAATTTACCTATAAATAATATCGTCGATAAATCCAGAAATCCATTGACAAAACGGCTCATACCAAATTTTGATTTGCCATATTTACGCGCCTGATGCTGTACGATTTTCTCCCCAATATTTCTGAATCCTGCCCATTTAGCAATTACCGGTATGTAACGATGCATCTCACCATATACTTCTATGGATTTTACAACTTCATTTCTATATGCTTTCAAACCGCAGTTCATATCGTGTAGTTTGACTCCGCTCATCCAACCGGTTACGCGATTATAAAGTTTGGAAGGTAAATTTTTAGTCAATGCATTGTCATGTCTTTTTTTCTTCCAGCCCGAAACGACATCGAAATGGTCTTCTTTGATCATGCGGTATAATTCCGGTATTTCATCAGGACTATCCTGAAGATCTGCATCCATAGTGATTACCACATTTGCGGTACAAAGATGAAAGCCGGTATTCAATGCAGCAGACTTACCATAGTTTCTACGGAATTTAACGCCTTTCACTTCCGGATGCCTGGCATGAAGATTTTCGATGCGCGACCAGGTTTGATCAGTACTGCCATCATCAATAAACCATATTTCATACATCAATCCGGTAGGACCTAGTGCCTTGCTAATCCACAAATAGAGTTCTTCTATGGATTCTTCTTCATTGTAAGCAGGAATAATCAGTGCGAGGTCCATGAATATTATTTAATAGAACAAAGGTAGGACTTTTAGAACACAAGCAATAATGCTTGCCGGATATCGGTAGATTTTAAGGAATTGCAAATTTGGGTATAGAACAATTGTTTTATGCCGGTTAGTATTTGGAAAAGATATCTTCTGCTTTTTTACGCTTTAGTATTGCGGAAATGATTGCGGCTATTACAAAATAAAGAAGAATGCCAATGAAAAAGTACATGATGAAATTCTGAATGCTCGCAAAATCTTTTTTCTCCAGCTCTTCCAGTTGTTTTTCAGTTTCAGCGTCTCCAATCCATGACCTCATCTTTTCCGTCATTTGAATGGCCTGTTCTCTTTGCTTTTGTTGTAAAGAGGGATCAATTAAATTGAAAAGAACCCAATTGAATATTGTGGTTAAAAAAGTTGAAATCACAGCCACAAGCCAGGTAGGGCTAAGGGCTTCCTTCCAGCTGATAAATCCTCCCAATTCATCTCGTTTTTCAGCGCCGGTGCGGTACATCATATAGATGCCAAATACAAAAAGCAAGATGCCGGCAGCAATATTGTCCATCATGCCCAGTAAATACAATAACAGGGTGGTTGTAATGGAAATAGCACCCCAGATTAATCCGTATCGAATAGCAGCTTTATATTGGTCCATAATGGAAGTTCAAATTTCATGCAAGTTAGTTTTTTTACTAAAAAAAGCAACACAATATTTTACGGTGAACTAAACTCTTTGGGATACATTGCACTTAGCTGATTATGAAAGTTTACTGGGGAATTATTTTGCTTTGAAAGCTAATAGTTTTGAAATGTAAAGGTCTGGCTTTCTTCAAATTTCAGGACAGTACTCGTGGACAAACAAGACTAATTATTACGCATTTGCAGGAATTGTCGGAAGATGCATAGTAAGAATTGCATTTACAGTAAATCAAAATTCAATCTTGTAATTTACTAACCGGGTGAAATTTATTTTTAGAATAGGTACCCAATACTTTACCTTTTAATGTCTGGCCAATAAATGGACTGTTCTTAGAGACGGATTTGATTTGATCCTGTTTATATATCCACTCTAATTCGGGATTGAACCAGGTTAAATCGCATTTGCTGCCGGACTGAATAGTATGTTTAGGTAGATTAAGTATGGAGGCTGGCTTTAGGCTGGCGGACTGAACCCAGTTGTCGAGATTTAGTTCGTTGGCCAGGTACGTGTTGAAAGCAGCGAAGGACGTTTCAAGACTAATAGCTCCAAATGATGCGGACTGAAATTCAAGGTCTTTTTTCTCTGTATCCCAGGGTGTATGATCACTGCAAATAATATCGATAACACCATCTGCAATTGCTTTTAATAATGCTTTGCGATCTCTGTTTCCACGTATGGGAGGATCCAGTTTTAAATTCACATTGAATGAAGTCATCAATTCATCTTCAAAAATTAAATTAAAAATAGACACCGAAGCAAACAGGTTTTTTTGCTTCGATTTTTCATTTTTTAAAAATGGAATCGAATCAACCGATGATAGTTTGTGAATTAATAATTTAGAATTTGTATATTTTAAAATGGATAAATCTCTTTGTACATTGACTGATTCAGCCAATGCCGGTATGCCTTTCAGTCCGAGGGATGTACTGGTTTTTCCTTCGTGCATTTGTCCGTGACCGGCAATATTAAAATCATTACAACAATTGATCAGGATTGAATCCGGAAGGAGTTTCAGGTATTCCAAAGCGCGAATGAGCAATCCGCTGTTTTGAATCGACAGCATCCCATCAGAAAAGGCAATTGCGCCTGCTTCATGCATTTGTAATATTTCGGCCATCTCTATGCTTTTACAATCTTTGCTGATTGCACCGATGGGTAGAATATGCACCGGAAGATGTTCCGATTTTGTTTTGATAAAACTGACTTCTGATTTGGAATGAATGACCGGTTTTGTATTTGGGAAACAACACACTGTAGTATACCCTCCGTTAACAGCTGCTTTTGACAAAGAATCCAAAGTTTCGCGATGTTCATTTCCGGGCTCACCGGAAATACAACCAACGTCAATCCAACCCGGAGAAAGACAAGATTTAGGAGAATCGCAAATCAATATATTTTTAGACGCTTTTATATCAGCTTTGATATCAATAATTTCCCCATCCTTTACCCAAACATCTCTGATTTGATGATGATGGTTACTGTTGGGATCGATGATCTTGACGCGTCTAAAAATTACTTCCATAATTAACTGGTCTTCCAGATACGAATTAGAAAAGTTTCAACAATTAAAAAAAGAAATGCAAAAATCAAAAACCACCACCACATGGGCGTTCCGGCTTTTTCGGATTCTATTGTACTGGTAAAATCCTGGCCGGATTGATTTTTAATGATTTTTGTAAATGAGCCATACTTTTTATCCAGGACGGAAATATCCAGAACATCTGGATTTGATTCCTTTCGGCTGTCATTGAAAGCAATTGCGCCAATTGTTTCTGATTGATTTTTTAAATCGTAAATGCCTGATTTTTTAATCTGATCAAAAACCTCAATCATTACCTGATTATTGACTGTGCGAATAGAAGGAATAAACTCCGCGGGACCACTTAATGTCAGATATAAATCTTCTTTGATTGTTGCCCCGTTTATATTCCAAGGAATGATAGGGTTGGTCGTTAAATCATAAGAAAAATGCTGCGTTCTGCCGGATGAAAAAGCAGCCTTAAACAACAAGGGTAAAAAGACTTCCGCACTTTTGCTAAGCTCATTATATTTTGTATCCAAAGGTGCTGCGGATAAATAAATATATCCTTTGTCCAATCGGAATCTGCTTAACATAGAGGAGCCATCCCTGTAAGTAATGATCTTTTCAGCTGGCCTGCCACCATAAAAAGAATACTGTCCTGTCGTGGAAGGCAGTTTGATTTGCGCTTTGGCATTATTAAAGACATCGCGAAAAACATCGGCTTCTATATCCACTTTGGTAGCTTCTTTTTTGTTTTGATCAAATTCTCTGAGTTCAGGAAGTCCTAAAATGGTTTGCAGGGAAGAGTAATTGCCAGGTACTAATCCAGCAACAGGAAAAATCAAAATATTGATACCATCACTAATGCTTTTAGATAACTCACTTGCCATACCACTGCTGATTTCGGTCAGCTCACAAAGAACGATTAATTGATTTTCTTTGAACTTGCTGTAATCCACATTGCTTTGTGGTAAAGCGCTCACTTTAAAATAAGGTATGGATTCAAAGGCTTTTAATAATGTAGTCGGAAGTTCTTTGGCATAAAGTAACAATACCTTTATTTCATTTTCAGTTTTGCAACTCAAAAAATATTGGTCATCGAATTGAATCGGGTAATCTTTTATTTTGACAATTATTTTCTGCCAGCCATTGTTTGTGAAATTTACCTTGATCGAATCGACAATCGTTTTTCCTGCTTTAATGTTTAAAGAAGAAACCGGATATTCCTGCCCATTTAATACATAACTGGATCTGACTTCTTCTGCATCTGAAATGCCGTAATTACTTACTTTGTAAATTAAGGTATTGGTCTGGCCGGGCAACAATACAGGAGAAGAAAAATAAGCGGAATCAACACTGAGATTATTTTCCTGAATCGATTGAACGGGTATTAAGAAAATCTTGAAGAGGCTATCTTTTTCAATGGTTTCCAGATCACAGATGGAATTTTGAAAATCCGAGATCAGATAAATATCTCCTTGCTCGAGATTGGCATTCTGAAAGCACTGTTTCATTCTAGCGGTCATTTTTGCCAGGGATTGAAATGCTGGTCCGCATTGTATTTCTTCAAGCAAACTGATCGCATCGATTTTGGCTACAAAGCGCTGATGCTTTCCTTCGAGTTCATTGGTGATGATCTGAAACCGGTCATTATCTGAATAACTGAGTAAAATGTCTTTTGCCTTTCGTTTGGCTTCCTGGATCAGCAATCCATCCTGGGCGCTGGCATTCATTGACCAACTGTTATCCACATAAATGCTTACCGCCTGACTTTCTTTTCTTATTTTCTGATCCTTTGAATAGTAAGGTTGTGCAAATGCCAATACCAATGCGCTTAAGGCCAGCAGCCTGGCAATCAATATCAACAAATTCTTAATCTTGTTACGCGTAGCCGTTTCTTCCACCAGTTCCCTAAGAAAATGCACATTGGTGAAAAAGACTTTCTTGTAACTTCTGAAATAAAATAAATGAATGATGATTGGTATGGCTAACAAGGCCAGAGCCCAAAGAAACGAAGGAAAAACAAATTGCATGTATATAGAGGCGATTCCGGGCACAAAGGTATTAAAATAAGTGATCTGTAGGGGGTATTCCGCCATCTGTTTTCCGGCCTATAACCGATTGTCCAGTTCTCTAATAAGCGTTATAGGGTGCAATTCCAACCCCGTAGGGGTAAAATTATTATAGCAAGATACTGAGGGCAAATCACCAGCCCCTAAGGGGGTGATATAATTCTTGAAAAAATAATGTCACCCTTTCCGTATTCGACATTATTTTGATGATGTGCTACAAAAATAGCACCTCTCCGAGGTTGAATAAACAGGTTGGAAATAATAATTCTATTTGGTATCCGTCAACCCAACCCCGAAGGGGTGAAATGATTGTAAGGGTGAAATAATTGTAACAGATGAATCACTATTACAACAACGTATCCCAACCCTGAAGGGGTGATATAATTGTAGGGTTGAAATGATTATAGCACGATATTAGGAACATAACACGAACCCCGAAGGGGTGATATGATTGTAGGGGTAAAATGATAATTAAATTTGATAGGTATGATAATCAGGTTGATTCCTGGAATTTATCCTTTTTGCAATTTGTATGGAATATCCGTTAAAAAAAACTAAATACCATTGAATTGGTCTATGAATTTACGAATCATACAAACTCCCAATTCCGGATGATGGATGAAGACAAGTTTTGTTTTATGTCAATCATTTTTGTATGAATGCTTATGAATTGAATAGTAGCCAAATTTCCTTATTGCGCTTTGGTCCTGTCCTGAACCCGGATTCTTTCAACATGACTGGATGCCGCATTGAACACATATACGGTATAAAACCCCGGAGCATATGGATTAAAATCAATTTCAAAAGAATTTTCACTTTCATCCGATCTGATTTTTTCAAATAACAGATTTCCCTGGCCATCAAACATCCGCACGGAAAACCCCTGGTTCTGTTGATTCCATATCGTATACACTTTTTGGTCTTTAGTGTACAAGCTGGTCCATGTACTTTTGATTCCTTTTGCCTGGGGACCGGCTTTTGTGTTTTTAAGAGAGGGTAAAATGCGATTGGTAAATTCCAACGCACCAAGATCCACATGAGTGTCCATTTTTCTCTTATTGCCTTCAAAATCTATATCAGATAATAACTCATCGGTGCCGGCATTGATAGCCGGACTGTTGCCTTTGAGTCGAAAATTATAAACGCCTTCCTTATCATTAATCAGTTCAAATTCGGGATTAGAAACCAGATCATTTTCACCCTTTTCTTTTGCGGAAAAATTGTAATACAGGTTATTTTGAAAGCGGATGTCAGCGGAAGACATAATTACATTTCCGGGTTTAGCCGTTGATGTATAGAAAATATTATTGAGTACATTAAGCCCTGAACAGTTTGCGATAACGATTTCGCCTTCTTTGCATTCATTGCTTTCGGAATTTTTATACAAAGTATTATTAATGACATTTATTCCTAAAGCACCTTTAATGAATATGCCGCCGCCACCATTTAAATAAAGGATATTGTTATGAACCAGTGTTTTGCTGTTTGAGTTGGTCAGATTCTTAAATTCGTATTCCATGAGAATAGCAGGATGGCATGCTAAGGCATTTAATCCGTTTTTTTCAAGGGTATTTGCCTGGATAAAATTATGGTAAATCGCACGACCATCCACATCGACCAGGTTTTTCAGAAAAATAGCTGCCTTGCTATCCGGTATTTGAGCATTCGAATAAAATTTATTATAACTGATCGTTAGATAATCAAAGTAGTTTGCCATAAGTCCATTACCAGGCATTTTCTGAATGAAATTATTGAAGATCTTCAAATGAGCACAGGGAGACTCATAGGTTCCATCGATTAATATTCCGGTATATGTTTTACTGCGAAAGGTAATTGAATCAGAAGTTTCAGGTACAATAGTAAGTCCTTCAATACTGATATATCCGGAAGATTGAATCCAGATTCCATTTTTGTTTTTTACATGAAGGACGGGTTTGTGATTGAGGTAATTTTTGAAAACGATCCATCCATCTTTTTCATTTCCGCTTCTTTCGATGTGCAGCAAGCTTTCATTATTGGAGTAATAATCGCCTTTCATAATGAAGACCGTATCACCTGGTCTAGTCAGACTTGCCGCTTTCTGAATGGTTTTGAATGGAAAAACCCATTTGGTTCCTTTATTAATGTCATTTCCATTAGCGGAAACATAATAGGAAATTCCGGAAGCGTCAAAAAACCAGAGAGCAAAAAGGATTACGAGTGTGTTTTTCATTATTCAGAATAAGCGGTAAGGCTAATTAAAGATGCAAATATAAGGGCAAACGCTGCTTTAGCGGTATATGGCTTTTGGTGCTGGTCCGGGTTCGGGTAAAAGCAACGTATTCCCGATTAATTCAGTTATGCCGCTTGAATTCCTGGTTCAGCTGGATAATATGAATCCGAAATTTATAGGTTTGATTCTAATGCGGAGCCGGTTCTTTAAAATCAAATGGCAACTATTTCTATTTACTACAAATTACTCAAAATATGAATCCTTTTTGATACATAGATATTTCGGTATTTCGATCTGAATGGTGGTATCTGATTATGATGATTTGCAAATCTATTGAAAAGACAATCCTTACGGCATTGGAATACCCGGATTCCAATACCAGTATTCGTTGATCAATTGATTATAAAGCGGAGATGCTTTTAGGGCATTCTGATTGCCGATTAAAATGATCTGTTCTTTGGCCCGCGTAAGTGCAACATTTAATTTTCGGTCAACACCAAGCGCATTGATAGAACTAATCTGCGAAAGTTGATTTTCATTGGATATGACCGTTGAAATAATAATTATATCCCTGGTGCTTCCCTGATATCGTTCTGCGGTATCAACAGTGATTGGTATTTGGTCCAGGCCATTTTGATGAATTTGATTTTTAATCTGAGCAATCTGAGCTCTGAATGGTGTTATCACTCCCAAACTAAATTCATCCCATTTTTTGGAACTTAAGTGATAAAGTGCAACCAATTGTTTAATCAACGTGCATACCAACCTGGCTTCCGCAAGATTTGTTTTGCTGCTTTGCAACAGTTCCTGATTTTCACAAGGTATATATAATGTACGGTGAGTGCCAAGAGCGGATTGAATCTCATCTGCGGTTTTGGAAAACAAAGTAGCATACGCTTTGGATTGTCTGTTGTAATCTCCATCCGGGAGTATTTGTAATTGATTATTATAGAATACCTGATTGGGAAATTTCATCAGATCTTCATGCATTCTTCCTTGAAAAGTAAGCATTTCATAAGCATGATGCCATTCATTATTTTTGCATTGTTGTAATAATCGTTCAAAAAAGGACATACTCAGACTTTGAAAACCAGCTGTAATCAGGTGATCCGAATGAATACCGGATTCGGCTTCAGTTTGCGCCGTTACCGCAGGTAATTGCATATGATCACCGATAAGAATAAAGCGATCGAACCGATAGAGCAGTCCGCAGAGTTGAGATTCCAATATCTGACTGGCTTCGTCAATGATTACGGTGTCAAATTTTTTGAGATAAAACAATTCTTTTTTGCCCTGGATGGATGCAATTGTTGCTGTGAAAATTCGGGTTCTCTTTAGTAGTTGTTGAAGTTGTTTTCTGTTTTTAAATGTGCCGATCTTTTCTTCCAGCAAGTTCGCTCTGAATTTGGGAGACACTGCAAAACGCGAACCGATTCTGATATATTCAATGGGCTCTTCCGTTTGAATGGATTCAATCGCTTCACAGATTTCATCTACAGCACGGTTTGTATATGCGAGCAATAAAACGTGTTCGTTCGTGTCATCGAAAAGCAGGCGGGTAAGGTGCTTGATCACCATACTTGTTTTACCGGAGCCCGGCGGACCCCATAAAATGAAATAATCTCTTGATTGAATTATTTTTTTTAGGGTTGCTTGAATCCTTTCCGGCGTATCGGATAATGTTTTGAATGTTTGATCCTGATTCAATCGGGGAGCAAGAAGTCCCATAAGACGTTGCCTGTTTTCTGTCCCGGCTTGTGAAAATTCCAATAAACCCTGAAATTGATTGATGAAGGAGCGGTCAAGTGAATCGTGTTCAAGATTCCAGGTTTTTTGTTTTGCGGCATCCATGTCAGGGAATTGTCGGGTCCTGAGTCTTACATGGTATTCATTTTTAAATTGTTCGATGAAAGTGCATTTATAAATTTGTTCTTTTAAAGCGGTTGCACCGGAATACATGACTAGCGTGTCGCCAATGCGGAAATTGGAGAGATGTTCATTATCCGAAACCGGACGGAGTATTAATATCGGATATTCCCCTTTTTCAAGAATCATGTCCCGTATCTTCAATCCATGCAGGATCATGAAATTATTGATCTTTTCATGTTCGGTGAGTAGCCATAAAGAAGCCAGACCTTCGGTATATTGCATATTGGCTCTTCCCATTTTGGCAATGAACTGCTCTCTTGCAATAAAACCACAGAGTTCTTTGAAGTAGTCCTTTTCAATCTGTGTTAATCCGGAATAAATGTTCAATACAATTGTGGCGTCTCTTTTGGTGTAACTTTCAGCCTGGCTATAATTTTTTTCTGAAATGAGATCGAGAATGAATGGGTCTGATGCACTTCTGTAAGCAAGATGAAGATGAAGTAAAATCAGCGAATTGCGCAGGTGAATTAATTCCTGTTTGATTTCAACTAATACTGGTGCCGGCTTAAGTGCATTTTCGTTTTGCGATGAATATAAAACCTGGCTTTGCACTTTCTGATAACTGCCGTAAACGGATTGGATCATCAGATAATAAAGCATGATCTGTGCATGATGATCGGCATTAATGCCAAAGCGATTCGGCAGAAATGGTTTACCACTTTTTAATTCAATAATTAGTTTTTGCAGCGTGTTTTTGTTTTCATAAAAAATGTCCAGTCTTCCCTGGATTCCATATTCAATGGAGTAAAAACTTGGTTCCATCAGACAATCTTCCAGCCGGTCCACGAGATGATTAAAATGTTCAGTGACTACTTTTTTGATATTGTGAAAATGAATTCGGATCGTATCCTGGAATTTCAACACTTCGGAATCCTGCAATAAGGAAAATGCAATGGGATTATGTTGAAATAAATTTTGCGAAATCTCCTCAAAACTCAATTCGGGAGTGAGTATGAGTTCATCAAGAAACTGATTAACTGCAGTTCCTACAAGCGCGGAATAAGCTGTCGGACGAAAATAAAATAAATTGATCAAGTGCTTTAAAGGGTTGGAGCCACTGTGGCTATAGCACGAAGTGATTGCAGTAACATCAATCAGAAAATCCGGCAATAAAATGAATTCTTCTGCAAGCCAGTTGCCGGATGGTTTACTTAACTGATGCGCATAGACGTCAAATGGAAGTTTGAGATATTTCAGAGCCTGGTGAAATAATTTTCTTTTTTTCTCGGGTAATTCGTTCAGTGCAATTTGTTGGATGTTTACCTCGCCTTTCTCAAAAACAAAGTCGATCGTATTGGTAAGCGTATCAAATTTTAATATGCTGATTCGGCCTGATTTTTCGGGAGCTTTTTCCGGAGTAATTTTTCCGTCTGGTGCTCCAGGTAAACTGAATTGATAACTGTTCAGATAATCCGGAATCGGTTGATTCGTAGATGTGGCAATCAATTCCAACAATACGGCGATAGTTGAGTTGAGTAATTGTTTGTCATCGGCCACAACATGATCAGCCCTTATCAGGCTGATTTTCTGAAAAAGTTCTTTAGAAATGACGCCAGACGTAAAAAGATATTGGAGCCGGCTTTGAGTGGAATAAAACAATTGAGTGGCGTCATTGGCAAGTACAGCAATCTCGTTTTCAATGGAATCCAAAATCAAGGGGACCATTTTATCAGCAGGCAACTTGCTATTTGTCAATAGTATGGCAGGAATAAAAGGATTCGGATCTGTTCTCATGGCAGGTAATAATAAGGTGTTGATCCAAAAATACGGTTTATCGGCTTAGATGGTATAAAAAGGGTTAAAAAATGCATGATTCGAAAAGATATCTATGAAAACCATACCACAGACTGGCTAAATAATCGTTTTTCAGTCTGTTTGCACCCACAAAATAAGAAGGCTTAAGAATTCCATACGTATTATATATTTTTTTAATATATTTGTCGTTCAGACAGGATTTGTTCTGTTTGTTGCTTTGGAATTAAAAATGGTTTTTTGCCCTTTTTTGTGGTTTATATTTTAAATAATTGTTAAGGAGCTCGAAACGGAGAAACATTATTCTGTAGAAAGCGTTATACAACTATGAAATCGGAGCCAAAATCATCGGTAATGATAAACCAAAATCAATTGATAGTATTTAAAGTCGGTTTGTTACAAATTGTATTGGCTGCTTTATTGATGATCTTCTTGTTAAGATGCACCAATAAGGAATCCCATCCGCAGGAATCGGCAACGGTTAATACTGCTGCAGCTCAGGATTCCAACAAAAACAAGCCAAACCTTGTCAATACCGATTATATACCCATTGCCTCCTATTATCCTGAGGAAACCAAGCAAAAACTAAGAGAGCTGGAGAAATTGAATTTTGAAGAAGGTACGTTGGGCAATCAGCTACTTGATTTTTTAAAGAAAGGAGATAATGATCTGGGCGACGAATTCAAATTCATCGATTTGCGATTCGAAAAAAGAAATGCTGATATCAATGAAAAATTTGCCCATGAAATTCTGGATTTGGCAACCATACTGAATCATTTTCCGAATATCAAGATAAAGTTGATGTGTTACACCGATAATGTGGGTGATGAAAAAGTGAATGAAAAATTATCAGAAGACCGTGGACTTGCGATCAGAAAAAAATTGGCGGCCGCAGGAATAGATGAAAACCGAGTGGTTGTGAAAGGTTTCGGAGAAAAGTTTCCCGTTGGTGATAACAAAACGTACGATGGTCAATTGATCAATAACAGAATTGAAATGATGCTACTCAGTAAATAAAGAATTTGCAGAACACCTAAAAGAATTTTACCTACTACTTAAAAACCGGTGACTAAATGTATTCACCGGTTTTTTCTTTTAATCATTATCCATCTCTCGGAGTTTACTCCGTTTATATCCATACAAAAAATAGACCATTAATCCGACCAGAAGCCAACTTGAAAACCAGGCCCAATTGGACGCCGTCATACCTGTAAGAAGATAGGCGCAACTGGAAACGCCTAATAAAGGGATTAAAGAGAGATCTCTCATGAAAGCAAAAAATGCCATTACAATTAATAATATCCAATAGATCAGGCTGGAAATTTTAATAGTTTGATCCACTCCGTTAAATACCATCAGATTCTTGAAATAATCAGGAAAGAGAAAGGAGATCAGAAAAAATGTGACCATGACCAGTAATGGAAACAGGTATTTCCCATTAATATAGGTCAATTGAAAACGTCCGCTGATTTTTTCTTTTCTTGGAATTAATAAGATACCGCCACATACCAGCACAAAAGCGAAAATGGTTGCTATGCTTGTGAAATCAAGCACAAATGTTTTATCTGTAAACAATATGGGAACGCCAACTACCAGTCCTGTAACTATAGTAGCAAATGAAGGAGTTAAAAATTTGGGATGAATGCGTTGAAAGGCTTCAGGCAATAATCCATCTCTGCTCATGCTCAACCAGATTCTGGGCTGTCCCATCTGAAACACTAACAATACACTCGTCATAGCTACGACGGCGATGAAAGATACAATGAGTTGCATCCATGCGTTGTTTTTTACTTCGAAGATATAGGCCAGCGGATCCCCAATACCATCAAACTGCTTATAATTCAGAGCGCCGGTCAAAACCAGGGCCAGTAATATATAAATCACCGTGCAAATCACCAGTGAATAAATCATTCCTCGCGGTAAGTCCTTTTGGGGATCTTTGCTCTCTTCTGCAAAAACACTGATTGCATCAAATCCAATATACGCAAAAAAGACGCCACTTACTGCAGACATTACACCTGTAAATCCATTAGGCATAAAAGCAGAAACGCCGGATTCATTAATTGGAAACCAATTGGCCGTATTGAGGTACATGGCTCCAACAATAATCACAAGCAATACCACAAAAAGCTTCAGCGCTACCATGATATTACTGAAATTCTTCGATTCTTTGACTCCAATATAGACCAGAAGTGTGATCAGTATATTGATAATAATTGCCGGTAAATCGAAAATGATTTTCAGCCCACCGATCACAGGAGCACCATTCCATGCATTGATTAATTCCTGGTTGTTGGAATGATTCAGAATTGCTTTTTGAGCTTCCATATAACTGCAACTCAAATAATCCGGAATATGAATATGCACTCTTTCCAGCAGTGAAGTAAAATAATCACTCCAGGAGAAAGCAACATAAATATTGCCGATGGAATACTCCATTAATAAAGCCCAACCAATTATCCAGGCTGCCAACTCTCCGAACGAAACATATGCATACGTGTAAGCAGAACCTGACAGGGGAATTCTGCTGGCAAATTCCGCATAACACAATGCAGTAAAACCACAGGCTATTCCAGTTATCACAAACAGGATGACAACGCCAGGACCTCCTTTGAAACATGCTTCGCCTAAACTGCTGAAACTACCGGCACCAATTATCGCGGCAATTCCCAATGCAGTTAAATCTCTTACATTTAGGACTTTGTGAAGTTTTGTATGATGAATGGCATCGGATTGCGAGGGCAAAGGCTTTTTCCTGAATAAGGATCCTGACATATTAGACAAAAATTTAATATGATTATTTCATGATGTGGTAAACATAAACAATTTCAGGGAAAAGATAAGAATCCGGAAAAATTGATTCATTAGGCCCTAATAATAGATACGAAATTCTGATCTATGCGAAATCCGCAATTTGTGTGATATCATTAATAATATAGAATGATTTCAGGTGTTTCATCTTGAATCAGATTCTCCGCGGATTTCAATTCCAGGTATAAGTCTGCAAGCGGGTCTTATTTCCCGGATCAATGGTCTGCGGGCAATCATTGATTTTAGATATATTTGTCCTCTTAAATTATAAACAGCACCGGGATGGTAAATAAGTATTTCGACCTGATTGATCAAAGCTATTATTTTCCACAGGAAGGATTCGATCTGGAGAAAGATGAATTGATTTTTAATGGGATACCTCTGATGGTGTTAATTGAAAAGTATGGTACTCCGTTTAAGCTAACCTTTCTACCAAAAATTGGTGATCAGATTAAGAAGGCAAAGAACCTGTTTAATAAATCCATGAAATCCCTGGATTATAATGGGAAATACTTTTATTGCTATTGTACCAAGTGTTGTCATTTCTCATATGTTTTAAAGGAAGTACTGCAACACGATGTTCATCTCGAAACTTCATCCGCATTTGATATTGATCTGATCCAGAATTTATACAAGAACGGACAGATTAATAAAGATCAGATCATCGTAAATAATGGTTTTAAACCAAAGCAGTATTTGCAGAATATAGCCAATCTGATCAATTCAGGATTCAAGAATGTCATTCCGGTCGTGGATAATATTTTCGAACTGGACCGGTTTGATGAGCTTATTCACAAAAAATGCAAAATAGGTATTCGCGTTGCAACAGAAGAAGAACCCACCTTTGAATTTTATACCAGCAGGCTGGGTATCCGTTCTTCTGAAATCGTTCAGTTTGCAAAGGAAAAATTAAAGAAGAACAAAAAATTTGAACTCTATATGGTTCATTTTTTTGTAGACACCGGGATTAAAGACACCGCTTATTACTGGGGCGAACTCAAAAAAGGAATTAACACCTATATAGAGCTCAAACGAAATATACCCAGTATTAAAGCGATTAACATTGGCGGTGGCTTGCCGATACGCAACTCGCTTGGTTTTGAATACGATTATAAATACATGATTCATCAGATCGTAAAAATGATAAAGGATTCCTGCGAAGAAGCTGAGGTAGACGAGCCGGATATTTTTACGGAATTTGGCAAGTATACGGTAGGCGAGAGCGGCGCAACAGTGTTTTCCGTATTAGAGCAAAAGCAACAGAATGATTCAGAAATCTGGTATATGATTGACAATTCATTGATGAATACATTACCGGATAGTTGGGGAATTGCGGAGCGGTTTATTTTGTTGCCGATCAATAAATGGCATCACGATTATTGCAGAATCAATATTGGCGGACTGAGTTGTGATAATTCAGATTATTATAACACAGAAGCACAAAATCAGCAATTGTTCTTACCCAAATATAACCGGGAAGACAAGGAAAATTTATATCTCGGTTTTTTTCATACAGGTGCCTATCAGGATGCATTGTCCGGTTACGGCGGAATTAAACATTGTTTACTTCCATCTCCCAAACACATCATTGTCGATCGCGATGACAATGGAAATCTTTTAGATTGGGTTTACAGTGAAGAGCAAACTTCAAAAGATATGTTGAAAATTCTCGGGTATAGTTGATTGAGAGGGTAGTATGAAATACACAGGCTTAGCTTTTTATTTTAATATGAATTTAAACCAAGCGTAAAAATTTTAGTTTCCTTTGAATGGTGTTTGAAATCGGTGTATGGGAAAACATATACATCATTATATAATGCAAAGTCATAAAAGTGAATCCAAACCGGAATGTAAATACGTCGAGGTTACCTTACAGAATAATGAGATAAATATCATATGAAAACTGAATCTAAAACATACGCAGGAATTCCAGCCCGATACGCTACGTTTGACCTTGCCAAAGTGATCCTTACTTCTATTCCTTTTGACGGAACCAGCACCTGGGGAAAAGGTGCAGATAAAGGGTTTAAAGCCTTTCTGAATGCTTCTGAAAACATGGAGCTCTATGATATTGAGACGAACAGCGAGCCATACCGGCAAAGCATTTATTTAGAAAGCCCACTTAAGGTTAAAAAAGCAACACCCGATGAAATGGTTGCAACCGTTTTTGCCAAAACACAGGAACAACTGAAGACAAATAAACTCTTAACTTATTTTGGAGGGGAACACAGTATTTCTATCGGAGTATTGCGGGCTTTTTCCAGAAAATATAAAAATCTGACCGTAGTTCAACTGGATGCGCATACGGATCTTCGTCAGGAATATATGGGTACAAAATACAATCATGCCTGCGCAATGGCTGAGGTACAAAAATCTTCCAATTTGATTCAGGTTGGAATTCGAAGCATGGATATCAGTGAGAAAAAATATTTGCAAAAAGATAAAGTTTACTTTGCCCATCAGATCATGGATAATGATTACTGGATGGAAGAATCTTTAAAAAAGATGACAGACAAAGTATATATCACATTTGATCTGGATGTCTTTGATTCTTCGATCATGCCAAGTACAGGTACTCCGGAACCGGGAGGAATGCATTGGTACCAGGTATTGCAGTATTTGCGGATGATATTTCTCAGAAAGCAAGTGGTTGGTTTTGATATTGTTGAACTAGCTCCTGATTCGCATAACCGCGCTCCTGATTTTCTGACCGCAAAATTGTATTATAAAATGTTGGCGTATTATTTTGAGCGCAGTGGGAAGAAGTGATGAATCAGATATTGTAACCAAAGTAGGTTCATTCGAAATGGAACAATAAATGCAACGAAATTAAATATGTGTAACATGGATATTTTTAGTAATAAGAACTTAATAAGCAGCATACAAACTTCAAATAAATAGTCATGAACAAAGGACCTGTATCCCAATTTATAGCCCACCATTACCGTCATTTTAATTCGGCAGCATTAGTGGATGCAGCCAAAGGTTACGAAAAGCATCTTTTGGAAGGAGGTAAGATGATGGTGACTCTTGCAGGAGCGATGAGCACTGCCGAGCTTGGTGTATCATTGGCTGAAATGATCCGGCAGGGAAAGGTGGATATCATATCCTGCACCGGCGCGAATCTGGAAGAAGATTTAATGAATCTGGTTGCACATTCACATTACGTGCGGATTCCGGAATACAGGGATCTAACTCCGCAACAAGAATGGGATTTATTGGAGAAAGGATTAAACCGTGTAACAGATACCTGCATCCCGGAAGAAGAAGCATTCCGAAGATTGCAAAAACATATTTTTGAATGCTGGAAATCAGCAGAGGATAAAAGCGAAAGATACTTTCCGCACCAGTACATGTATCAGATGTTGTTGAGTGGCGTATTAAAGCCGTATTATGAAATAGACCCTAAAGATTCCTGGATGATAGCGGCAGCTGAACGTAATTTGCCTATAGTTTGTCCGGGCTGGGAAGATAGTACGATGGGAAATATATTTGCTTCTTATGTTATCAAAGGAGAGCTTCAGGCCAGTACCATGAAAAGCGGAATAGAGTATATGGTCTATTTATCGGATTGGTATCGCAAGAATTCCGGAGGTAAGGGTGTCGGTTTTTTTCAGATTGCAGGAGGAATTGCCGGTGATTTTCCAATCTGTGTGGTACCCATGATGTATCAGGATTTAGGCTGGCATGACGTTCCTTTTTGGTCCTATTTCTGCCAGATTTCTGATTCAACAACTTCATATGGTTCTTATTCAGGAGCGATACCAAATGAAAAGATAACCTGGGGTAAATTGGATATCCATACTCCAAAATTTGTGATTGAGAGTGATGCTACGATAGTTGCACCTTTGATCTTTGCCTGGGTTCTGGGCTGGTAATTCAATTTTCTAAGGACTTAAAAAATTATTCCGGAATCCTTATGGCAGCGTTTATTATTTCTCAGTGCCCTTAGATGCATTGAAATGACAGTGCCACTAATAGCGATATAACCTGAGATAGGTTTTTAATGTTCAGATTGCGTTCTGAAGACCTGCAGTAAGGAACTACAATTTACTCCAGAGGCGGGTTGTCCTCTTCATCTGAATACATAGAACTCTCTTGCCTTGATTCTGCAGGAGGAACTGCCGGATGTTCACTTTCTTTGGCTTTCACACTTTTGGTAGCATGTGGAACCAAAAGAAGACGCTGCTTTTCGATCAATTCACCGGTTACCATGCAAATGCCGTATGATTTGTTTTTAATTCTCACAAGCGCCATTTCGAGGTTCTGGATAAATTGCTTTTGGCGTTCAGCCATCTTGGTTAAAAATTCAATTTCAGTATGAATGGAACTATCATCAAACCAATCGCCTCCTTGCTCATCAGCCATGTTGTCTCTTAATTCCATCATTTGCTGCTCAATATCCTCCAACTCACGCTTAGTGCTCTCAAGCTTATCGTCAATGACTTTTTTAAACTCCATCAATTCTTCGTCGGAATATCTGGTCTTCATGTTATTACAATTTTGCGCCAAAATTAGAGAGATTATATGGCTTAGGACAAAAATTTTATCAACAGCGAAAAAATAAAGGCAAAACATACAAATACAACATTATACATATTAAAAATATAAGTAATATTTATTATTCTTCTGAGCGATTTTGCCGTGAGCCGTTCAGAAAACAAATTCCTTCGGCTTATGTACGGGAAAACCTGATCTTATGCAAAAGGATTGAATTATCGGTAATAAAACAATGCTGACTCGCATCCGGATAATTAACATTTGCGCACCGGAGTGTTATAAATCTGAGAAATGTATTAGAATGTGCAAAAGCATCTCCTCTTTTTAAAAATTTTATCTTAACTTTGAGGTACTTTATAATTTCAATGAATTTCGGAATTAGAAAGTCATTTTTAACATTACTTACACTCTACAGCTTTCAAACAGCGAAAATTTAAGGTTTAATGTAACCGCCTGCCAACAGTGGTTATTCAAAGAATGTTTGTTTTCAGCATCATTACTGAAAACCGTCTTTGCGTTTGATTGTTAGAAGTAATAATAGAAGATAACTATTTATTGAATTCAAAGGCAAGCAGGATTCGTTCTGTTTGAATTCTTTAAATACTTTTAAAACATATATAAATTTTTTTATATTTGTACGTTTTTAATCCATGAACATAAATCTATTCTGTAATGAAAAACCTGTTTAAAAAGAGGCATTCCAGGGAAGAGGAGAAAACTGATGGTAAAAAAGGTGTTTTCAATGTACGCAAAGAAAATCCCGAAACCGAACCAGTGATCGAATTAAAACCTGCAGGAGAATTCCTCGAAACCGATGAAGACTTAGGGTACTGTTAAACGTTCCTAAAGCAATTTTTTGCGTTTTAAGAATGAAATCATCGCAAATACAACTAAGCTCATTCCTATCCACCACATGAGATAGCCATATTTCCATTTTAACTCCGGCATGAATTCAAAATTCATTCCATAAACACCGGTGAAGAATAAAATGGGAATCGACACTGTAGACACTATCGTAAGCCATTTCATATCCTTATTCATATTGAGATTCGCCTTACTCATGACTAATTCCCGGATACCATTCAACAATTCTCTTTGATTGTCCAAAGACTCGATGATATGTTGAATATTGTCCTGCAAATCCCGGATGAACAAAAAGGAGGATTCATTAACAAGATTGGTTTCAAGTGTTTTGATTTGGTTGACCTCTTCCCGGAGCGGGTAGACATATCGCTTCAGACTGATGATGTTATTGCGGAGTGCATGGAGCACATCGAGATTCAGCTCGGTATCCTTTTGAACCACCAGGTCCTCCAGGTATTCAATTTCATCATGAAAAGATTCAAGAATGATGAAATACCGGTCGACGATATAATCCATTATCGCATAAAATAGATAATCAGTTCCCCGGGTACGGATTCTGGATGTTTCCATATTCATTCGTTCCCGGATAACCGCAAAAGTATCATCAACATCCTCCTGGAAACTGATTAGAAATGTATTGGTGAAGTAAATGGCAATCTGCTCCTTTTTTAATTCATTTTTAGCTTTATCATAGGAAAGATTGCAGATGATTGCAAACATCGAGGTGTCATTATCTTCAATGCGGATGCGTTGACCGGGATCCAAAATATCTTCCAATATAAGTTTATGTATATGAAATGCATCTCCTATCTGACTCACCAGCTTTACATCATGTATACCTCTTAAATCCAACCAATATTGATAATTTGAATCTTCGGGCAAATGCAATGCTACATCCCTGTTTAATGAAATCAACTCCTTTTGGTTGTATTTAAGGCCCTGTAGTATTGGATCCTGAGCTTTCGTTTCACCGGTATAAATCAAAGTGCCGGGTGAAAGACCGACTTTCTTTTTCTTAGTCATAATTTCTTAATGGTCATGTGATTTAAAATTGGTAATGATTGATTCCAGGACAAAATTCCAGTTTTTCCATTCGCCTTCAAAATCATAGCTGCTGTTGTGCCAAATCAGGTGAAAATGACCACCACTATGAATACAAGTTTCAAATAACTTCTGAATATGTTCAATGGTTTTAGCCGGACTGTATTTTAAATAATCCAGATATGTTCTGTCCATGGCAACGAACGGAGTTAACATCAAATTGGTTTCCGTTTCATTCTTCAGGTCATACCAAAAATAAGGTCTTCCGGTGCCGGCCCGAAACCCCGGTAAATCAGCGTACCCAAGGCTGTAGTCCTTTTTAATTCCACAATGCAGCAACATGCTGTAGGTATCGGGAAATCGTATTTTTAAAAAATGTTGCCGGCTATCTTCAATGGAAAGATGAATGCATTTTTCCAGTTCAGCTTTTTCCGACCACAATTCTTTTTCACTTTTTGATGCGGAGTAGGATGGGTGTAAGCCAATTTCAGAAAACGAGATTAATGATTTCAGGGTTTCCTGGACTTTTGGGTGATGAAGTGAATGATTTTTATCATAATCAGAATAGCCACCACTCAAGATAAAAAAACGAAGTTGCTTTTTCGATATGTTCAATTCCCTGATCTGATCATACGAATTGTAAGGATCTTTTTTATTGAACAAGAGTACCTGAATGCGATTCAGACTTTCTGAAAAATTGGCTTTTAATATGGATTTAAACAAACCCCCAACGCTGGTGAATGCATTTTTATGTTTGTATTTATAAAACTGATCCACATCAATGCCTAATGACCAGGATGGATTGCAGGGTTTAATTTTGAAGTCAATGTTGAATTTGGTTTCAATGGAATGATATAACCGCTTAATCCAAATGTCTACAATCGGCAGCTCCAGAATATTATTTTTATAAAGTAAGGATTCAGTTGCGGCAAAACGAAGATGAATATCCTGTTCAAATGGAAGATATTCTTCGACTCTTGCGATGATATAGAAAATGGAAGCAAAAACATCGAATCCATTGTCATGCAAATTTGGAAAAAGCTGAAAGTCCATTCCCGTATGACGCACGCTGACTTGTGCATAGGAGGAAGGGTCTTTATAAAGCCAATCTGAAGAATGATAGTGGATTTCTGAGTCTTTTATTTCGCGTTTGCTGTAATTGATGGACGGCCCCGGATCATTAAGGTATTCATCCAGGGAGCTTGTGATTACCCATGTATGCTCCGGATTGTATTGTTGTATAAAACGGATGGCGTAAGCCAACCTGGGATGAGGGTTTTCCGTATAGATAAGTACCTTGCTCAATGATTGTCAGAAATTGTTGTTAGCATTTCAAAAATGTTGTACTTTTAGGATGTGAAAATAATACAGATATTTATTTGGACCTGTTTTTCAATTGCTCTTTACTCGCAATCCAATAAATCATTTACTTCTGTACAGACGGTTAGAAAAGGGATTATTTATAAAAATGAATGGTCTTTGGATGCTTCCATTCATACCAATGGATTCTATTTCGGATACAATAAAGGAAAAATTAAAAATTATCATACTACCAGTTATTTGCATTTTGATCTTGGTCTGCTGTATAATCCTTTGGAAACACGCTCGTCCAGAACCACTAGTTCTGGATTTAAAAACTTCAGCTCTTCGTATACTTTCGGTAAACAAAATCAACTGATTAATTTAAGAATCGGAAGAGGAATTATCACCACATTCACGGAAAAGGCTAGAACCAAAGGTATTGCTATTGGCATGAGGTTGGAAGGTGGATTTAATCTCGGACTATTAAAACCATATTACCTGAAACTTTCAGAAAATGTAGATGGTAAAACCATAATCGATGAACGGAAATACACGAAAGAAGATGAAAACTTTCTGGACCCAGCCAGTATTCAGGGTTCCGGCAGCTTTTTCAGAGGTTTCGGTGAGATGAGCATTGTACCTGGAGTTTTCGGAAGAATCGCCCTAAGGCTTGATCCCGGGGCATTCGAAAAAATGGTTAGGTGTCTGGAAGCCGGAATTCAAATAGATGTTTATTCCAAGCGTCCTGCAGTCATGATTTTGGAGAATAATCCGTACTCATACATTAATTTCTATATTAATTTGCAATTGGGTAGTCGAAAAAGCTGATGCTTAAACAACTACAAATTGAAAAAAATCCAAACTTTCCCATTTGATTCAAAGTAAAGACCCGATTTAACTATTGAATACAGAAAGATCTAAAATCAAACCTAAATCAGAAATGCATGTTTCCTTAGTCAAGGTCAATCATTACTTTTATCCTTTAATTCACTTCAATTTGAACAACCGTTGATTTTTCATGATTGAATTAGATCTGATTTCGGAGACACCAAGCAGGCCAAGAAGACCGGAATGGTTGCGCGTTAAGCTTCCCATTGGCGAAGATTACCGCAGGGTAAGACATCTGGTAGACGAATATAAATTGCATACCATTTGTCAGAGTGGTAATTGCCCAAATATGGGAGAGTGCTGGGGTGCAGGTACTGCTACATTCATGATACTGGGTAATGTATGTACCCGTTCTTGTAGTTTTTGTGCTGTAAAAACAGGTAGACCCAATGAATATGATACGGATGAGCCCAGAAGAGTTGCAGAAGCAATCCGTCTGATGAAAGTGAAGCATGCTGTCATTACTTCGGTAAACCGGGATGAACTGGCAGACCGGGGAGCTGAAATCTGGTATCAGACAGTAGCAGCTGTAAAGTCGGAATGTCCTGATACTACCATAGAAACCCTGATTCCGGATGTAAAAGCCAACTGGACAGCATTGGAAAGAATGATCAGTGCGGGGCAGGAAGTAGTTTCTCATAATATGGAAACTGTAGAGCGGCTCTATCGGCTGGTAAGACCTCAGGCCAAATATCAAAGGAGCCTGGAACAAATTAAACGAACCAGGGATTATGGAAAACGGACCAAATCCGGTATCATGTTGGGATTGGGCGAAGAAAGAGAGGAAGTGTTAAAATCCATGGACGATCTATTAGCCCATGGCTGTGATGTACTGACCTTAGGTCAATATCTGCAGCCAACCAAAATGCATTTGGAAGTGGCGTCATTTGTACATCCTGACCAATTTGCAGAATATAAGGAAATCGGCCTGACCAGGGGATTCAGATATGTAGAAAGTGGTCCGATGGTCAGAAGCAGTTATCATGCAGAGCGCCATTTAGCCTGAATTTTAACTAAAACAGGGGTTTGGTACCAAATTACAGTGTAATTATCAGTGTTTACCCTGAGTTTTATATCAATATTTTTCATTCTCTTTGTGGGGAAAAAGCTTTTTTAAAGTGATGAGATATCTTAGTTTGTTTAGTCTTTTGTTGTGGGGCTGTTTAATAAGTGCTCAGGTTTATACGGTAAATTCAAATAATGATGCGGATGATGGTGTTTGTGATGCCATTCATTGTAGTCTTCGTGAAGCAATCAATGCATCAGAAGCTGATGGAGTACCCAGCACCATTCTTTTTAATATTCCAGGTGCAGGGCAGCAATCCATTAATCCAACCAGCCCGTTTCCGGTTGTCACAAAAGATGATTTAACTATTCTGGGTGAATCTCAACCGGGAGGAGCAGGTACGATTGTTATCGATTTTAATAACCGCAAATTTTTCGGTACCGGATTTTGGGATGTTTTGGGAAAACGGTTTTACATCAGTGGAATCGACTTTACCGATTACCTGTTTGATACCATTGGAGATCATTTATTTCAATTTGGTGATCCAGCCAATAATTCTTCCGACAGCCGCATTTTTAATTGTTCTTTCACAAATGACAATTATTTTGATCCGACCTTGCCTAAAAAGTTAATCATCATTTACAAGGCCGATAATATGAGTATTTCAAATTGTTATTTCGGCACGGATCATTCCTTATCCTCCATCTATAAATTAGAAGGTTTTATTTCAGTGGAATCTACCCAAAACCTGGGGAATGTAACCATTGACTCAAATGTCTTTGCCAACAAAGTGAAAATGATCGAGTGGGGAGGCGGAAATTTGTTTGTCAATAAAAATACCTTTGGTGCTCTGGACACTTCAAAAAGCGCCAACTTTTTAGATCCCGAAAATGCTATCCTTGGTGTTAATCCGGATCATCAGGCTTTTATTAATGATAATTTCTTTTTCGGATTTACAAAATCCGTTATTCAAACGCCGGTAAAGGACAGGGTTTCCATAAGTAAAAACAGATTCTATAGTAACGCACAGGATATTTCACTCACCGGAAATGGCGCTGACGTCAGTGATGTTGTGGCAAACTATGCAAGAAATGGAAAATGGTTTCTATCTGCCTCCGGAGCCGGTGAAGTGAATATGGAAAGAAACAATATCAGTCTTTATGATACTGTGTTCTACAATCAAAATAATCCCTCGAATCAAAAGATCCGACATATAGATAACAAAATGACCTGTATCAATGACAGAGTGATCATTATGGATCCTACTTTATTAGCAGCACATCCGGTACCGAGCATTAGTACAGTGAATAGAAACCAAATCACTGGAACAGGCAATCCCAACGATAGTGTTGTTGTCTATTCAAATAATCACCTCGGTTGCCCAAATACTGTTTGTGAAGCAGGTATTGAATTGGGAAGAACAAAAGCAGATGGTGCAGGTAACTGGATATTGAACGCAGCCTACCCGAATAAATCGACGATATCGGCTTTTCAGTATGATAGCAATCCTAACCAAAGACCAACATTGTACTCCGCGTTTTCTTCCTGCTATCAATGTCCGGGATTGGTCAAAATAAGTTTCAATCCATCTCTTTGTACAGGTCAGACAGTAAACTACAGAGGTAAAGTATATTCTGATTCAAATCCGTATGATTCAATAGTAGTAAAAGGCGATGCAGTCAGTATTTGTGATTCTGTGATTATAGTTAATGTAAAAGCAAATGCAGGTTACCGTTCACATATGGATGTTGCTGTGTGTTATCAGGACACATTGCGTTTTGGTCCGCCTTTAAATCAAATCAAAATTTATAAGAATCATTTTGATGATTCACTTAATTTAAAATCCGTTTCAGGTTGTGATAGTATCATCACATTTACAGGCCGTGAAGTTGGAGTGGGTAGTTTTAACCAAACCATTTGTGATAATGCTTCGGTGACCATCTTCGGGACCGTGTTTGATAAAAACAAGACTTCTGGTACTGCAGTCGGTGCAGGACTTGCTGTGGCAGGTTGTGACAGTATCGTGTTCGTTCAGCTCATGATTAATAATTTTACCGAATCATTTTTAAACAGAACAATGTGTCCCGGACAAACAGTCGTTGTCGGAGGGCAGGTGTTCGATCAGAATAAATTAAAAGGTGATGTGACATTACCCGGTGCATCCAGCACGGGTTGCGATAGTTTGGTGCATGTCAATCTGAATTATCCAAATAATGTGGGAAGCTTGAATCAAACGCTATGCAGAGGAGATAGCGTTTTTATCATTGACCGTTATTTTTCAGATAAAAATACAATGGCAGCTATAACCATTCCGAATGGTTCAAGTTTTGGTTGCGATAGTATAATCAATGTAAGTATCGGCTTATTGCCTAATGCTCAGGGAAGTTATACAAATGAAATCTGCAGGGATGATACGTTAAATTTAAATGGGGAATTGTTTTTCAGTGGACATACCACGGGAACATTGCGACTGAGTAATCTTGCAGCGAATGGTTGCGATAGCATCGTTGATGTAAATATTTCTATTATACCCGATGCAATAGGTAATTTTGATACAACCATGTGTGAAAATCAAAGCCGCATTATTTTCGGTCAGACATTTTCAATATCCAGACCAAGCGGTGTCCTGAGAATTCCAAATGTATCGGTAAGAATGTGTGATAGCTTTTTGAATGTCAATATCACTTTTGTTCCTGAAACCATGGGTAACTTTACAAAGACCATTTGCAGAAAAGACAATGTGAAAGTTGGAAATAAAACCTTCGATGCGAATAATCCTACAGGTACTGTTCGTCTTGTCGGAGGCAACTCATCCGGATGCGATAGTGTAGTTAATGTTGCTTTGACGATTAATCCGGTCATTCAGTTAAATTATCTGGCTAATGATTTGCAATGTAATGTAGCCAATACAGGTCAATTGGTTTTAAATGATATCACCGGGGGGTCCGGAAATTTTAAAGTCTCGGTTGATAATGGGGCCGCAGTAGATTATAACAAGGGATTGACTTTAGGCAATTTATCCCAGGGCAATCATACGGTAAAAATTATAGATCAATTGTCTTGTGATACAACGTATAATTTCACGATAAATAATTCTCTTGTTTTGGGATTGCAATTGCCCAAGGATACGATTATTAAAAAAGGATCTGTAGTTTCTATTATTCCTGTAGTGAATTTTATTCCCACTTCTATAGTCTGGGATCCGCCAACATTTTTGGATTGCACCAATTGTCTGAATCCGAATTCAAAGCCGGATCAAACCACTAGCTATACCTTGACATTGACAGATGATCATGATTGTTCGGTAACTGATAATATTACCATTACAGTGCTTATCGATCAGGCGGACATCTATGTGCCTAATGTGTTTTCTCCAAATGGAGACAATATAAATGATCGTTTCTTTCCTGTTTTTAAATTGCCGAATACTACCATTGCAGTGTTCAGAATTTTTGACCGTTGGGGAAATTTAATTTTTGAACATCTGGATGGAAAATTAAATGAGGATATTTATTGGGATGGAACATCAAATCAGGAAAAGATGAACCCCGGAGTCTATGTGTATGCCATTCAGTTTGTTGGCGAAGATGGTGTTGCCAAATGGAAAACGGGAGACATTACTTTGATGCGATAGTGGTCCGGAGTGAACAGATCTGAAACTTGAGATCTGAGATCAGGTAATTGAAGTCAGAATTTAAAATCCGCAATTCGCTTTCTGTTCTGTTTGTGGTAACTGAATTTTGATAAAAGTTTTATTTAGCAGACAGAGGTTTCCTATTTTAGATTATTTGAGATCCATTAGCTTTTTTAGTTTTACATAGATTTCTGTATTTTCATAAATGCCGGAAAACAATTCCGCTCCGGGACCATAAGCATAAACGGGAATTAAAGCGGCGGTGTGTTTTTTAGTTGTGAAAGAAGTCGATAGATCGCCGAATTTTTTTCCTGAATTGATTGCAAATCCACCGGTTTCATGATCTGCCGTAATCAATACTAAAGTATTTTTATCTTTTTCTGCAAAATCAAGTGCTTCTTTAACCGCCCGGTCGAAATCCAAAACTTCAGCTATCAGGTAATCCGCATCATTGGCATGACCACCCCAGTCAATCTGTGATCCTTCGATCATTAAAAAAAATCCATGATCAGATGCTTTGTTTAAGTAGTCGATACCGGCTTTGGTTGCGATTGGCAAATAAGTTCTACCTTTTGAATAAGGCAAGGGTTCTCCATCCGCAGTAAAATAGCATACTTTTTTTACATCAGGTATGATCCAAGTAGTCTTATCGTTTTCATGATAGTCATTGACCAGGTACCCTTTGTTTTTTAATTGGTTGACAAGGCTAAGCGTATCTTTAGTTTTCCGGTCAACATATTTTTTACCACCACCAATGAATAGATTCAGATTTGAATTAAGTAAATCAGGGATTATATCATCAAAGTGATCTCTTTCTTTTTGATGCGCATAAAAGGCAGCCGGAGTGGCATGTTCGATTGAACAGGTAACAATAATGCCGGTTGCTGATCCATTTTTTGATGCGTCCTCCATTATAGTAGTATGTGAAACACCAGCTGAATCAAGACCTAAATAACCGTTTTTTGTTTTCATTCCAATGGAAAAAGCGGTTGCTCCGGCTGCTGATTCGGTGACCAGTTCATTTGCAGAATAGGATTTGTGAAGTCCAATGGAAGTACATCTCTCCATTTCGAGATGATTGCCATTCATATACATTCCTGCTGTGATTTGTGTAAGTCCCATTCCATCGCCAATCATAAAAATGACATTTTTTGGTTTTGGAGGATTAATGTTTGTAACTGTTTTGACCGGCTGATGTTTGGGTGCTTCAATTTCGCTTGCAAAACGCGTTGTATGACAAGAAAACAGAATGAAGGATAAAATCGTGTATGGTATACTCATGTAAGTCTTATTGAACGAGTGAATACCTCTTGCCGGGTAATGATTTGATAATGCCATTGAATTCAAGATTTAATAAAAGACTCGCCAGTTTGCTGGGGCTAAGTTCTAAATTTTGATAGAAAACATCCACATGTACTTCGTTATCTTTTTGTAAAAGGTCCACAAGCGCTTGTTCATCTTCATTCAAATCAATAAACAATTGTTGCTGAATCTGTTTGTCGCCAGTTGTATTGACATCCCATCGCATGTTTAAAATCAAGTCTTCTGCATTTTCAATGAGTTGGGCTTTATGATTTTTGATCAGATGAAGACAGCCATTAGAATAAAGATCATGAGTTCGTCCCGGAAAAGCATAGACGTCCTTGTTATAATTGTTTGCAATTTCAGCCGTAATCATGCTTCCACCGTCGCGTTTGGTTTCAACCACAACAACGGCATCGCACATTCCGGCCACAATTCGGTTTCGCATTGGAAAGTTTTCCCTGTCCGGATTTGTATTAATGCCAAATTCAGTCAGCAATCCACCATGTTCCGTCATCTGGCAAGCCAGTTTTTTATTTTCCAATGGATAAATGCGGTCCAGTCCATGACCAAGCACACCTATGGTTGGAATGTTTTCCACAACACAAAGTTTATGTGCTAAACTATCGACACCATAAGCAAGACCACTTACCACCAGAATAGGTTGGTGGGAAATTCCTTTGATGAGTTGGGTAACCAGATCTTTCCCATATTCTGTAATCCGCCTGGTTCCTACTACAGCGATTATTTTATCCTGATTTAAATCTGCATTCCCATTATAGTAAAGTAACAAGGGACAATCGTTGTAATTTTTTAATCGGTATGGATAGTTTTCATCGAGGTAAAAGTAGACCTGAATCCTGTGTTTTTGAATGTAGTCTATTTCCTTTTCCGCTTTTTCAAGAGCAGACTTGTCCTTGATGGCATGTGCAATGGCAGATCCAACCTGTGGGATCCTGATCAATTTGGATTTCCGTTCCTCAAAAACGGATTTTGCAGAACCGCAATAACTGATTAATGTTTTTGCAGTTATGGCTCCTACATTTTCGACTTTAGTCAGTGCTATGTTGTAAAGCAATTCATCATTGTGCATATTTAGGGTCTAGTGTTGCAGCCTGGTCAAAAAACATCTTTGCATTTTGTTCGAATTCCTTTGCTTTGGAATAATTCATTTTTCCAAACTTGGCGGCATCGCGGTAAACGGATCCAATGTAAAAACAAAGATCTGCATCTTTATTATTCATCTTATAAGCCATTCCCAGAAAATGCAAAGCATAAACATAATTATGGGTTTCTTTATAAAGAATATCATAACCGATCCTTTTGAGGAACGGGAACATGATCGGGTCATTTTCTTTGTCTTTGATGAGGTATTCCATGTACTTGGAAACAAAATCAAGATTGGGTTTTACCTTAATGATTGGTTCCAGGTTCTTCAAAAATTTATTGATGTCATTATCTTTTTTAAGCCATTCTGCTAAAACTCCTGACTTCATATTTAATGCCTGCCCGTATAATGGAAAAATGGAAAGTGATTTGTCAATATACGTTTCAGCAATTTGCAGATCTTTGTATTTCTGGGTGACGGAAGTGTCTTTCTGATATTGCTGAAAATAGGAAACGCCCGTAAATAAATTAATCCGTGCACTGTTCTTGGACACTTTTACTGCAGCCAGATTTAGAGTGAATCCGTCTTCCCAATCCGGTACACGTGTAATAGTTCGTATAGAATACGCAGTAAGCACTGCTATGAAAATAATCCATGCCGGAATTTTCCATTTAAAATCCTGAAATTGGGAGAATTGATACAGTCCGTAACTGCAAATGACTGAAAATCCAACGGAAGGCATAAACAAGAAGCGTTCATTCATGAATGTGCCAACCGGAAACACAAAATTGGAAACGATTGAAAAAGTTATGAAGTAATAAAAAATAGAATAACTGATCAGTGGCTGCCGATTGCGTTTGCGGTATGCATAAATCAACAAGGCCAGTGAAATGAGTACGGAAAGTATACTCCATACATTGGCAAAGTTTACTTTGGGGACGTGATAGGGATAGTAATCATGAGTGAGCGGATGGGGAAATACTAACAACTTGTAGTACCATCCGATAGTATAGAAAATCGTTGCAATTTTCTCATGGATTTTCATTCCAATGAACGGATTGTTCATGAGGTCATCAATCTCAACACCATTACTCATAAAATATCCGATGACCATTCGTCTCACCAACAGAAAAAAGAAGAAACACAACCAAAGTGGCCAGGCATCCAGTATGGCTTTTTTTAATTTGACGGATCTAAAGAATACAATCGTCAATGGAATGATTGCGATAAAAGTTACCGCATTTTCTTTAGAAAACAGGGCAAGTAAAAACCAAATGATTGAACCAATGAAATGTATTTTCTTTTTCTCATCATAATAGCGCAACCAGGAATTGGTAGCACAAAGCGAAAAAAGCAAGCACATAATTTCATCTCTGCCTTTAATATTGGCAACAGCTTCGGAGTGAATCGGATGTGTTATGAATAAACAGGCAGCAATAAATGGAATGCACCAATACCATATGGATTTTGTTTTCTGTTGCAGAATCAATTTGCAAAAGCGGAAGACTACACATCCGGTAAGAGCATATAACAAGATATTGATGAGATGACTGAGTTTGGGTGTATTTGGAAAAAACTGGGATTCAATCGCAAAGCTGACAATGGAGAGAGGTCTGTACCTGGAACCGGCGACGAGATCTTTTTGCTCACCAAAATAACCAATAAAGCTTTCTTTGCTGAGTATGTCCCAGATGCCCGCGAATCCCTTCTGTACAAAACTGTTTTCCGAAAGCACCATGACATCATCCAGAACGTAACCGAATTTGATGGATTCAAAGTAAAGCCCCAAAGACAATAAGAAAAAAACTGGGTAAGCAAAAATTTCAGGGGATTTTAATAATTCAGTTAGCCGGGTACTTTTCATATCAGTGTAAGTCTGAAGAGAAATTAATTTGATGCAAGATAGAAAAATAGACTGTAGGCAAGAGGATGCAGGCTATTGTTTTTTATATCGTAAACGGCTAGGTTTTATCCTATGATTATGGATTGCCTGATCTATATAAAAAATGAGCAGGGGATAAGTGAATCGTTGAAACAGGATTATTAAACATCATTCAGCTGGAATGAGCCGAATTGCAACTCAGAATCATACTGCTTCATAAATATTATAATATTAGACAAAAATTTAATATGTTTGTGGTCTAAAGGTTTTAGTTCAGAGTAATGAAAACTCATACCCCCCGAATTTTCATGCTTTTGGCAGCCTGGCTGCTTTCATTTCAAATTAATGCGCAACTTAATTTTCAGGTCGGATATGGTTTAGGTTTTGTTAACCTCAGTGAGACCAAACAGCTTTTAGATCGATACAAATTACAAAATCCATGGTTGTCTTCAGGTTTTCAGGATATCCGGTTTTTGAATGGATTTGTTGTTGGCTTCAGGCAGTCCTGGACGGGTGTTTCAGCAGGTATCAACTGGAAATACAGGCTGGCCAATACAAAAGCAGATGGCCTTCAACCGGCAACGAACAGTTCATATACAAAAGAATTGTTTTTCAATTTACAAACCTATAGTTTGAATGTTGAAGTAGGAGGTGAGCGAATCCATTTCGGTACCAGCTTGGATTTGAATATATTATATATTAAGGAAAAACATACTGGATCTTCTGATAAATTATTGCTGTCACGGGAAACTCAATACGGTTCTCAGTTTTACATCAATCTCAATTTTCCGGCCAGTAATTCTTGCCAGATCAGCTTGCAGCCATTTTATTTTATGCCCTGGAAGGATTTTGGATTGGATAAATTACAATCCGGTTTGCAATTGGCTCCTGAACCGGGTTCTGTAAAAGAATCATTCAGGCATTTCGGCATAAGTTTAATCATTAATAATGGCCCTCAATCAGGCAATTGATTTATAATCAACCTATTACAACTTTAATTTTAGGATAAAAAAATAATTTTACAATTCCCTTGTATATGTTAAATTATTTTATAGAATTCTTTGATTCTCAATAATATTTGTGTAACTTTGCCTCAAATTCTTTTTAAAATAGTATATACAGCCCAAAATTTTTATCACCCGCTAAATCTTTTCTTAATTTTTAAATATTTTTTGCAATGAATCTTTATGTAGGAAACCTTGACTATACCGTTAAGGAAGCCCAGCTCCAAGCCATGTTTTCTGAATTTGGTGAAGTGTCTTCAGTGAAAATCATCACGGACAAGATGTCCGGAAAAAGCAAAGGTTTTGCTTTTGTTGAAATGCCAAACGATGAAGAGGCAAAAGAAGCCATCACAAATCTGGATCAGAAGACAATCAAAGAAAGACCGATTTCAGTTTCTGAAGCCAGACCACCTGCGCCAAAAGAAAAAAGGCCTTTCCGTCCTTCTTCATCTTCACGCGATAACGACCGTTTTCGAAGAAGATTCTAAGTAGGATGCCTCAATCATTTTTTTTACAAAAGAAAAGAACTGCAGCTTCTGTATATCATTTTTAGCTTGTAAAAGAATTATTTGATGAAATACTAAATACCTGCCCGTTCAAGGCAGGTATTTTTTTAGAATTACGTTTTTTTTTATTATCTTCAAGTATTATGATCCAATTTGATAGTTTAGGACTCGATCCTGCCATCTTGCAGGCATTGACCGATCTCGAGTTCACCAACCCTACGGAAATCCAACAAAAAGTAATACCCTTACTTATTAACAAGTCTTCCGATCTCATTGCACTGGCCCAAACAGGTACGGGCAAAACAGCTGCATTTGGAATACCCATCTTGCAAAATATAGATTACTCTCAGCATTACACTCAGGCGCTAATCATTGCACCAACCCGGGAACTTTGTATGCAAATTACTTCAGATCTGAAAAAATTTGCAAAATACCTGAAGGATGTACGGATACTCGCCGTGTATGGTGGCTCCAGTATTTCAATGCAAATTAAAGAGCTGCGCAGACCAGTACATATTGTTGTAGCTACGCCGGGCCGCCTGATGGATCTGATTGACAGAAAAGCGGTTCTGATAGAGCAAGTCGGTATCGTTGTCCTGGATGAAGCCGATGAAATGCTCAATATGGGTTTCCGGGAAGATATGGAATCCATATTGGCTCATACGCCTGAAGATAAACTTACGACTCTTTTTTCAGCTACAATGTCTTCCGATATCCGAGAAATTGCCGGTCGATTTTTACACAACCCGCAAGAAGTAACCGTAGGTCGCAAAAACCTGGTTGCTGCAAATATTACACATCAATACGCCGTGGTTCATGCAAAGGATAAAGTTTTGGCATTAAAGAGAATCATAGATTATCACAGGGATTTTTATGGTATCGTGTTTTGCAATACCAAAGCCGAAACACAGTTGATGAGTGATATACTCTTAAAAGAAGGTTATCCGGTAGATTGCCTTCATGGCGATCTGGAACAACACCAGCGGGATAAAGTGATGAATAAATTCCGATTGAAAACAGTTAAGGTATTATTTGCCACTGATGTAGCTGCACGGGGTATCGATATAAAAAACCTGACTCACATTATTCATTTTCATTTGCCGGATGATATTGAAAATTATACTCACAGAAGCGGCCGGACTGCGAGAGCCGGTCAAAAAGGATTTTCAATAGTGCTTTTACATATTAAGGAAGCCTATAAACTTCACCGGATTGAAAAGATGGCGAAGTTAAGCTTCGAAAGATATTTTATACCGAAAGCAGACGAAGTGTATGAATCCAGGATACTGAACTTTGTCGAACAACTGAAGCTGCAAAGTGAGCATGAAGAAAAGAAAATTAAAATAAAAAATGAATGGGTATGGCCTCTGATGCAATTAAGCAAAGAGCAGTTGGTGGAATTAATTCTACAATCCGAAATCAAGAAGTTTTCCGAGGGATATCTGAATATGCCTGATGTGAATGTGGAAGAAAAATGGAAATTGTCTTCATCGATGGAAAGCCGTGGAGATGACCGAAATTCACGAGGATCCAGATCATCCAGAACTACGAGAGGTTCTGAGAAGAGAGTGTCAACAAATAATGTCAGGTTATTCGTAAATCTGGGCCGTAAAGACAATCTGAAGTATGATGAAGTCAGAGATGTCATCTTTAAATTTACAAAAGTGAGTGGAAGAGCAATTCGGGATATTGATATGAAAAACACGTTTTCTTTTTTTATGACCGATGCAGAAAGTGCTGCCAAACTCTGCAGCAGCAAGAATATGAAATTGAAAGGAAGGGATATTTTAATTAAAAAAGCGGAAGAGGTAAAAGAAGGGAAATGAGCATATGTCCGGATTTAAAAAAGGATGCAATTTGATCTATGTGTTTGGATACCGCTTGCGGAGCAGTGATCTCAGATTAGCTTAAACTATTTTTAAAAAACATTTTGAAAGGCATTGCGTTTATTCAGTTTAAAATGAAATAATGGAATTAATTATAAAGATTTGTCAGTTATTATTAAGTCTTACCATACTCGTGATTATTCACGAATGCGGACATTTTTTTCCGGCCAAATGGTTTAAAACCAGGGTCGAAAAATTTTATTTATTTTTTAATCCATGGTTCTCTTTGGTAAAGAAAAAAATCGGGGAAACAGAATATGGACTAGGTTGGCTTCCGCTCGGTGGTTATGTGAAAATTGCCGGAATGGTTGATGAAAGTTTTGATATGGATCAATTAAATTCTGAACCCCAGCCCTGGGAATTCAGATCGAAACCGGCATGGCAAAGACTTATCATCATGATTGGTGGTGTCACGGTGAATTTTGTTTTTGGGTTCCTGGTTTTTGCAATGCTTATTTGGGTGAATGGTAAGGAATTTTTACCAACCAAAGAATTGAAATATGGAATAGCTGTAGATAGTCTGGCTTATGAAATGGGTTTTCGCGATGGTGATCAGATTGTCAAAATCGGAAATCAAACGATGGATAAATTTGACCGTAATGTTATTTTAAAATCGATCGTTCTCGACAATGCAAGTGAAATACATGTCATGCGAAATGGTCAGGATCAAATCGTAAAAATTGACCCGGTGTATATTGGTTTATTGACTAAGCCCGAAACAAAATCAGCGGAGTTATGGTCTATCAGACTTCCTGCAGAAGTGGCTAAAGTAAATGCGAATCCTGCAATCGAAAAGGGTATAAAGGAAGGAGATCAGTTTATTTCTGTAAACGGTGAGCCTGTTGCATATCAGCACGAAGTCAGAAAAAAACTAAATGGTAAAATCAACACTCCGTTTACCCTGGGAATCAAAAGAGGAATGGATAGCCTGCAAATTGATTTGGTAAGCAATGATAAGGGGATGATTGGTATTCAATGGCAACCTGCACAACACTATGTCAATATTCAGATGGAGAAATTCAGTTTCTTAGAATCTCTGCCTGCTGGTGTCGCGACTGGATGGGATTTACTTACCGGTCAGCTGAAAGCATTCAAGCAAATGTTTGCCGGTAGTATCAAAGCAAAAGATTCCTTAGGTGGATTTGCCTCAATCACCAATATGTTTCCTCCCAGCTGGGATTGGATCGCATTTTGGAGAATGACTGCAATTTTATCCATCATCCTAGGTTTCATGAATTTGTTGCCGATACCGGCTCTCGATGGAGGTTATGTTGTGTTTTTACTTATTGAAGTAATTACTGGAAAAAAAGTACCTGATAAAGTAGTGGAAAAAGCTACCATGATTGGTTTTATCTTGCTGATTGCTTTGATGATCTATGCGAATGGACTTGATGTGTTCAGAGGAATGAGTAAATAAATCAAAGGTTCCTGAACCGTTGAATATATTCCCAAATAATCAATTGAAATTACGGTTCATTATAAAAATTAAAGTTTCAACATTTGAACTTTTATATCTCCAATTTTATTTTTTTACAGCCTACAGCCTACAGCCTACAGCCTACAGCCTACAGCCTACAGCCTACAGCTCGCATTCTAAACAATGAATTACTTCGAGTATTTTGAAATAAATCCGGCTTTTCAACTTGATCTTAGTGAGTTGAGAAAGAAATATTATGAAAAAAGCAGAAAGGTTCATCCGGATTTTAATGCTGATGATAAAGATGAAAGCGTATTTCTGACAGCATATAACAACCAGGCCTATCAGACTTTGTTGGATCCATTAAGCAGATTGAAATATATTATTGAAAATACCAAGGGGCCTATCCAGGAGAATCACGCTTTGTTATCTCAGGATTTCCTGATGGAAATGATGGATTTTCATGAGCAAGTGAATGATGCACGCTTGGATGTTGACTCCACGCAATTGGAAAAATTCAAAGTTGAATTGAAAGCCTTGGAACAAAAAGCGTTGGATGATGCAATTTCGCAAATAAAGGCTTTTGATAGCGGTGACCGGAGTGATTCCGTTTTCGATGTGCTGACCGTGTACTATTTTAAACTGAAATATTTTAAAAGACTTAAGCAGGCTTTGGAAGGTGGAACTGTTGAGTTTTAAAAAGAAAGAGTCTTAATGAATTTGTTGCAATGAAATAATAACTACCAGTTATTATTCTGCAACTGTTTCATTGATTTTTAAATTTGAGCACTGAAAAACGATCAATGCAATAAGCACCCAATAATGTCTGAAATTCAGGATATCCATCGAAATACCTTCAGCAATCATAATACCAAAAAGCAGTAGAAGTGAAAATGTCAATGGATCTTTCATGACATTGGATTTTATAAAAGCATAAAAAATGCTGAAGCCCAACAAGATCAACCCAATAAACCCAATCAAGCCGCTAACTGCAAGTGCTCCCAAAAAAGTAGAATGTGGATCAAATGCGGGAAGGTTTTTTGGATAAAGACCTTCCTCCTGTAATTTTAAAACTTCTCCATGGTAATTTCCCAACCCGACACCGCTTAACGGATACTCTGCGAACAAATGCCATGCTGTCTTTTTAAAAGTATAATAACAGGTTCCGATAATTGAGAAATGGTTTGTCGTGAGCAGGATTTCATTGGAAGTGTATGGACTTTCTGTTAACTTAGGATCGCCAGCTTTGGAATTTGAAATCACTATAAAATGAGTGACCGCAACATGAAGGAACATAAATGTAATAAATAGCATGAAAAGCCAAACAGGCTTCCTGATGTATTTATATAAAAGTAAAACGCATAGAGCTGCAACAATGAATAAAAACGATTTGGTGAAGGCAAGCAATGCAGACAATATGAATAAACTTAAATAGAGTAAATATATTTTGCGTGCCTGGTAAAACAAGTAATTGCAAAAGCAAAAAACGATACAAATCGTGATCATCGAAATGTACATGGATGGCGTGGTAGTAAAGGCTTTTAATCGATGTGTATCTCCGAAATACGGATAGTTCAGATAAATTTGAGTTGTTTCGTTATGGTAACCGGCTACACTTAAAAACCATCCAATAATTCCAATGAGTGATAAGCTGATTCCGAAAATATGGGCAATCCCGAAGATCTGCCGGTTACTGTTTTCTGATTTCAACTGGTATAAAAATAACAACATCACCATAGACATGATCAGAAGATATGCCCGTCCCACCCATTCAATGAATCCCGGTTGCGAATAAGAATTTAGTACGGAAATGCCATTGGTCAGCAAAAAAAGCAATCCGGTCAAATAGAACCATTTTATTTTACGATCACGCATCAACCTGCCAAATATTGGAACAAATTCGGATTTATGAATAGCAATATAAAATGACATAACCAGAAACCAGAGATCGGATGCCTGGATCTTGCCTGCAAACCATGGAAGCAAAGTCGGTTTCTGAAATCCAATTAACAAAATGTAGATTCCAGGAAAATAGATTGAAAATTTATTTTCTTTCAATACCAGTTCAATGTCAGTTTAAACTGGTTTAAAGTTAGAATTTTTGAAATGAATAGTGGATAATAGTTTAAACCGCAAAACTTTCTCCGCATCCGCAGGTGCGTGATGCATTGGGATTATTAAAATAAAAACCTTTTCCCTGGAGTCCACCTGAAAATTCCAGTGTGGAATTGAATAGATATAAAAACGATTTGAGATCCGTTACAATTTTTTCTCCTTTGTCTTCGAAAACCTGATCATTAGGTTTTGTTTCATCGTCGAAATCCATGTTGTAACTCAATCCGCTGCAACCTCCGCTTGTTACAGAAACACGGATAAAATGATTCTCACCAATTCCGGCTTCTTTCCGGAGTTGCTCAATCTTTTCTTTGGCGGTATCAGCAATAAAAATCATTTATTCAATATGGTTCTTTGTTTTGTAATCTTTAATGGCAGATTTAATTGCATCCTCTGCTAAAACAGAGCAATGAATTTTTACCGGAGGCAATGCAAGTTCTTCAACGATATCCATGTTGTCAATACTCATTGCTTCATTCAAAGTCTTTCCTTTAAGCCATTCTGTGGCCAGGGAAGAAGAGGCAATTGCAGATCCGCAACCAAAAGTTTTAAATTTCGCATCTTCTATTTTGCCTGAAGAAGGATCTACTTTAATTTGTAGTCTCATGACATCTCCACATTCCGGCGCACCCACCAAACCAGTGCCTACGGAAAGGTCGTTTTTATCCATGGTGCCTACATTTTTCGGATTCTTAAAATGATCCAATACTTTTTCTGAATATGCCATTTTGTTTAGTTGTTATTTGTTCAATTTTTAATGTTCTATGTTAATTTGGTTCTGGATGAGCTTTTCAACACCTCATGAGTTTAATGGTATCGATTTGCAAAGTTACCAACTCATTACTCATAATTCGCAACTCTTAACTTATCCTAGTGCTCTGACCAAACAACCTTGTCCAAATCCACGCCTTCTTTATACATTTCCCATATTGGCGACAAATCACGCATGTGATTCACCCCTTTCTTAATTGCTTCGATGGTAAAATCTATGTCTTCTTCAGTTGTAAATCTACCCAGTGAAAAACGCAATGAAGAATGGGCCAGATCATCGCCAAGCCCTAATGCAACCAGCACATAACTTGGCTCCAGCGAAGCGGAAGTGCAAGCCGAACCGGAAGAAAGAGCAATGTCCTGGTTAAACGTCATCATTAATCCTTCACCCTCCACATGTTTGAATGACATATTGGTAACATGAGGCATCCGGTGGTCTGTATTTCCGTTGATATAGACTTCTTCCAGCTCACTTTTAAGCCTGGATTCTAATTTGTCTCTCAATTTACGCAGGCGATCTGCATCTTTTTGCATTTCGTTTTTGGCAATCTCAGCTGCCATGCCGAATCCAACAATTCCAGGGACGTTTAAAGTTCCACTTCTCATCCCACGTTCATGTCCACCGCCATCCATCTGGGCAGTTACTTTTACTCTGGGATCCTTTCTGCTCACATATAAAGCGCCTACCCCTTTTGGTCCGTACATTTTATGTGCACTAAAAGCCATTAAATGAACTCCCATTTCACGTGGATTCACTGGGATTTTACCGACCGCCTGGGTGGCATCACTCATGAATAATACACCATGTTTTGCACAAATAGCGCCAATTTCTTTCATGGGTTGTATCACCCCGGTTTCGTTATTAGCCCACATAATTGAAACCAAAATGGTATCCGGTCTGATTGCAGCTTCAAGTTCTGCAAGGTCGATCAAGCCATCTGAAGCCACTTTTAGATATGTGATTTCAGCTCCTTTTTTCTCCAGGGCTTTGCAGGTATCTAAAACGGCTTTATGTTCAGTTGTAGTGGTTATGATATGGTGCCCTTTTCTGCTATACATATCATACACTCCTTTTAGGGCAAGATTATCTGATTCTGTGGCACCTGAGGTAAATATGATTTCTTTCTCATCAGCTCCTATCAAATTTGCAATGCGCTGACGTCCAATATCTACGGCAGATTCTGCCTCCCAGCCAAAGGGATGGCTCCTGCTCGCTGCGTTTCCCGGATGCTCAAAGAAGTAAGGCAGCATTGCTTCCACCACTCTTGGATCGCAGGGAGTAGTGGCATTATTGTCCAGATATACTTTATGAATTGACATTAAGTTTTTGATTTATAGGAGATTAATGGAATGCAAAGATAACACATAGAGAGCTTTTAGGTTTAAATGGAATATTTGAAATATCGTGTTGATGAACAATTACCGTATTGCAATTCAACAACAGGTGTTTCTTTGAATTGCAATTAATTAGGTATAAAGACGATTAGGCATTCAGATAGCACTTCCCGTTTTAAACAACCGCCTGTCAAATTCAAACTTTTCTACTTGTACTATTAAAACCTTGATAATATACTCATGCTTCGGGTTTACCAAGTAATTGTAATCCCCTTGTACTACCGCAGAAGGAACTTTCAATGCTAAAGATTTACGTTCCGCGATAAACTGATCACCTGATAATTGAGTGGAACGCGTATACGGAAATTTATTCCAATCAGGCACGAGTTTCGATTCTTCAAATTCCAATATGGAAAATTCGGGTAGGTCTAAAGTGATAATGCAATAATCTGCGGGTACGTTGCCAAGTGGTGTATGAACTGCAATTTCGGTGACCGCCAATGCGCGGGAAGCACTTGTATAAAGCATCGGTGTTCCTTTGCTATTCCATCGGCCACCGTATAATTCTGCACCTTTACCCGATAAATCACGGGCATGTTTTTCTTTACTTAATCTGAAAACAATCATGCCAACACTCCATGCTCAATACGGGTCAATTCTTCCTCCAGTAAATGAATGCCAAAGGAATTGTCCAATAAATTTTTTGGGGCGATATTGCCTAGCACCAGATTTTTGCTGTCCAGCCAGGAATTGAATTTTTCCGGAGTGCCGAATACTTCAATCCCTCTTTTATATAAAAGCGTGATCTGTAAGATTTTCTCTGATTGTAAGGCATCAAATGTTTTCTTCTCTTTTTTATACCGCTGCATGGTACGCTCGGATAAGTGAAGAAATTTGGACCATTCGGAAAGACTGAAAGGACTATGGCTAATGATGTTTTTAAAGAGGCTAAACTGAACTCCTTTCCGCACCGTGTCGATTAGATAAGCCACATCCTGATCATTTACAGTATCATAGGAAACGGATTCATTGGAAATGGAATAGGCCTTTGTCATAGCATATTTTTTACAACACAAATATACGACGTTTGTCAATATAAAAACGACAAATGTCAAATATATAAATTATTGCTTTATTTTTTCGCTTGGATATGCTAATTTATTATTTTTGTTGCTGAAATAGAATAATTTATACATTAAATAATATTATATTGGTTAACCAGGACGAATTGAACAAATGGGTTTCAGCGATTCAAAAGGGGGACCGGATTGCACTTTCCAAAGCTATTACTCTGATAGAAAGCCTGAAACCTGAAGATCGAAATACAGCGAGTTTATTATTGAAAAAACTCGTTCCGAATCATTCCAATACGCTCCGAATCGGTATAACCGGTCCGCCGGGAGCAGGCAAAAGTACCCTGATAGAAGCCCTAGGATTGCATATAATTCAACAAGGTTATCGGGTTGCGGTATTGAGTATTGACCCGAGTTCTGCAATCACGAAAGGCAGTATCCTTGGCGATAAAACCCGCATGAATAAATTGTCGCTTGAGACAAAAGCATTCATCAGGCCTTCACCGGCCGGGGAGCATCTTGGGGGCGTGGCGCAACGTACGCGTGAGAGTATCTGGTTGTGTGAAGCAGCCGGATTCGATTTTATATTGGTGGAAACTGCCGGTATTGGCCAATCTGAATACCAGGTATCTACCATGACGGATCTTACCATTTTAATGACAATTTCCGGAGCAGGAGATGAACTTCAGGGTATAAAAAAAGGGATTATGGAATGGGCAGATATTATCGTGCTCAATAAAGTGGATGATGAAAAAGACCTGAAAGCAATAGCAAGCTATAAGGATCTTGTCGTCGCCAGTCATTTTGCGGAATCCAGGATAACTGGCTGGGATCGCAAAATTTTGAAAACCGCTGCATTGCATGATAAAGGCATTGATCTGTTATTTTCTGAGATTGAATCCTTTAAATCCAGGTTTTCAGAAAATCAATTTATTCAATCAAACAGAACCCATCAACTCATCAGTTATTACCATGATCTTTTGAAAATAAAGCTGCTGGATACTCTTATTTCAAGACCAGAAATACAGAAATACATTGGTGAAACCGAAAAAAATCTGCTTCGTCTTGAAATTAGTCCGGAAGAAGCTGCAGATATCAGCATACGGTTTATTTTTGCACTCTTTAATAATCAGTAGTGGGTATGAAGAGTCTTTTCTGGATTTTCATTGGGCTGAGTTTTTCCTTTAAAATCGATTACGTTCCTTTTAATGAAATCAAACCTTCCCTTACTTTAGTAGCTCCTCTGCGAAGTGAATTATCGGTTACCGGTAGTTTTGGAGAGCTGCGCACCAATCATTTTCATGCAGGTATTGACCTGAGATCAGGATATGGATTACGTGGAGATGATATTCTTTCTGCAGCTGATGGTTACGTTAGTAAGATTATCATTGATTCTGATAATTATGGCAAATCCATGTATGTCTCTCATCCCAATGGAATGATTACCGTATACGGACATCTGAATGGATTCAGACAGGACATTGCAGACAATGTCAAACAGCAACAGTACGCAAAAAAAAGTTTTAAAGTAGAATTGAATTACAAACCAACTGATTTTCCGGTAAAGGCGGGAGAACTTATTGCTTATATGGGAAATACCGGTGCAAGTCGGGGGAAGCATTTGCATTTTGAGTTGAGGAATGCCGCGAATGATGAAGTGCTGGATCCGGTTGAATACGGTCTCCCGTTGAAGGATGATATCAAACCAACCATCAGAAGAATTAAAGTTTATGGATATGATGGAGAAGGGGAGGAAGTATCCAGCAAAGTATTTTCGAAATCAATGATAGATAAGATGCATTCAGCCATTTCCATTCCGGGAAATGTGTTTTCAGTTGGCTTAGATGCATTGGATCGTTGTGATTATTCCAGAAACTACATCGGAATAAAATATATCAAATTATTTATCGACGGTGGTTTGTTTTATCAATTCTCCGCTGACAAATGGAAGCGAGATGAAACGAAATACATCAATGCACACATTGATTATTTTGCCAAAAATGCCAAGGGACAATTTCATCGGTGTTTCGTTCTTTCAGGCAATAAAATGAATCTGTATCATAGTTTACAAAATGATGGTTTCTTCAATATGTCAGAAAATACAGAACACCAGGTGAAACTAATTGCAGGAGATGCCAATGGCAATGAAAGTGAAATCAGTTTTAAAATCAGAAAGAGTCCATTTACAAGTAAATTAAGAGCAAGCAGATATGCCGATGTCATCTATCATGATCTTGAAAAATCATTCAGTGTAGATCGGGCAGAATTAAAGTATCCGGCAGGCTCAATTTATGAGGATTTGAATTGCGAGTTGAGAACCTATTCCAATCCGCTACCAATGTCTTATTCGGATTGGGTTTGCGTATATCCTTCCAATGATCCTGTGCATTTACCGGCGCAGGTTAGATTGAAAGCGGATAAGAAAATTCCGGAGCATTTGAGAAATAAATGTTTCCTGGCAATTAAAAGAGGTAAATCTGTACAATCTATTGGTGGTGCATGGGAAGGGGAATTCCTCGTTAGTAAAGCAAGGTCATTAGGTCCTTTTTGCATTATGGTAGATACAGTGGCTCCCGGCTTAAAACCCTTGCTCAACAGAAGAAAAAAATTTGCCGGTGATCAGATCAGTTTCAGGATCAGCGATAATATTGGTGCTGTTAAAGAATTACCCGATATCTATTATGAAGCCAGTATTGATGGCAAATGGGTATTGATGGAATATGATAAAAAATCAGGAATCATACGTCATAAGTTTGAAGATTGGCTTACTAAAGGATCCCATCATTACGAAATAATAGTTAAAGACCAACTGGGCAACCAAAGAACATACAAAGGTAGTTTTGTGAGTTGATTTCTTATTCGGCAACCGGCTTGATTTCGTGTTCATTGACCTGTGATTCAATTTCACAATAATAAATCACAGCTATTTAATAAAAGCTATCTGATATCAATTTTTAAAAAATGTGGTCTAAATTGCAATCTTATATCATTGATATGATTGTACAGGATTATAAACCGCAGTTTACTTTGAAAAAAGGAGACGCGGCACCTTCTATCCGTTCAACGAATCAAAATGGTTCTGCCTTTGATTTGCATGCTATCCGTTCCAAATGGATAGTATTGTTCTTTTATCCCCAGGACGACACACCAACCTGTACTAAGGAAGCTTGTAATCTGAGAGATAATTACAAAGATCTTCAGGCATTTGGTGCAAGCATTTACGGCATTAGTCCGGATTCGGAACGCAAACATTTGAATTTTAAATCCAAGCACATACTTCCCTATGATCTGATTGTTGATGAAGATCATAAAATTGCATCTGACTATGGTGTGTGGGGAACCAAAAAGATTTTTGGGTTGGTTTATGAGGGAATACACCGGACTACATTTGTGTTGAATAGTAAACATGAAATTCATGGTATCATTTATCCTGTAGTCTCGTCAACACATCATGAACAAATAATGAAATTAATGAGCGAAGATTAAGTTATATTGCGAAGAATGATTTCGGGTAAAACGAATTAAAAATTGTTTAAACACATCATACTAATCTGAATTTATGAAACCATTATCCAATTTGATAGTCTTTTTTGTCGTCAGTTCATTCCTGTTCGTCCATTGTAAACAAAAGATGGAAAGCAAAACGGAAACCCCCGAACGGCCGGTGATGGTTAAAGTGGATACCACCAATATGGAATACAGTTCAATGTACATCTGTCCTATGCATTGCAAAGGCAGCGGAAGTGATAAGCCTGGTGTATGTCCAGTTTGTGGTATGGATTATGAACTCAATGAAAGCTATCAGCACCCCACACCAGACAGCACGCGAAACTAATACACAGCAGATTATCAATAACTTATACATATTATATAAAAATATATTAAATTATTTTATATATAATTTGTTTTATTGCAATGTATCTATATATATTTGCATCATATATAATTAATAATTATATATATACCTACCTGACCAACCCAATTTGGGTGATGTTTTCATCTGATAATAAGCCTTCAAAAATTTAACTGCAAGACAGGAATCTGAAGCTCCAGTCAAGCAGGTTTTCACTGTAATTGATTTTTTGCAAAATCAGCGTAATCATTTTTTGCGTTGGCTTGCGAATAACTTAAACCTTGAAGCTTATGCAACCGATAACTGTGTCATGTTTCGGAGTAAGAAAACTACGCCCTACGGGGTACGTCTTTTCCAAACTGACTTTCTTTTTAGTTCTTCTATTTCTCTTTTATAATTTTTCGGATACGCGGGTATTCGCGCAATGTCAACTGGCATGTCACGGGAAATTAAATGTTTCTCTTGGTGATGGTTGCAAAGCAGAAATTACTCCTGCCATGCTGCTCACAAGTAATGATTTGGATTGTCCCGGTGCACATTACCGCGTAGATATTCTCGATGATTACCGCAAACCCAGACCTTCCGGTCCCTGGGTAACAGGTGATGATTTGCATACGGAATTAATCGCCATGGTTTTTGATTCAGTGAGCAGAAATTCATGCTGGACAAAAATTTATGTTGAAGATAAATTCGGACCTGTAATAGAGTGTCATATGGATACTGTTTATTGCAATGATACATTAGCATTCAGTACGCCTCATTTTCATGACAACTGCGATCCATATCCTTCCATTTCTTTTTTGGGTGAAACGATTGAGCCGTTTGATTGCGACCCCAACTTTATCAAGAAAGTAACAAGGACCTGGCAAGGAATTGATCACCTTGGCAATCTGGGTAAAATTTGTACCAGCATGTTTTGGTTAAAGCGGATTCCTATTGATTCCGTAATTTTTCCGGTGAATCGCACCTTAGGAAATAATAATTATTTACAATGTAGTGGTTTATACCAAAGAGACGCCAACGGACATCCTCATCCTAATGAAACAGGGGTACCAACTGCCAATGGTTTGTCTTTATGGCCTTCATTTTTATTTTATTGTAATCTGTCTACCATTTATGATGATGTGGTAATTGTCGATCAGCATTGCAAAAAGAAAATAATACGATTGTGGAAAGTGGTGGAATGGTGGTGCGGTACAGCAAATGTGCGCACGTATCCGCAGACGATAGAAATACTGGATACAGAACCACCGCATATTCATTGCCCTTATGATTTTACAGTGACCACCGCAGGAGGATATAATTGCTTTGCAAACGTATTGATGCCGGCAGTTGCCGTTTCAGATAATTGTCAGGACACCAGCATTACTGTGGATATTTCCTATTCCGGCGGAATTTTGAAAAATCAGAATGGGGGCTATATCCAATTGGCACCTGGAGTCAATGCTGTTACATATACAGCCAATGATGGTTGTGGTAATGAAAGTAGTTGCGTAGTGTATGTTACCGTAATAGACAAAACACCACCTGTTGCAGTTTGTCAGCAAAACACAGTGGTAACATTAACCAGAGATGATTATGTGGATATCCCGGCTGAGGTTTTTGACGATGGGTCGTATGACGATTGCCATATCGATAGTTTTTTAGTAAGAAGAATGGACCTTGGTGAACCTTGTGGGAAAAAAGATTTGACCTTCCGGCCTTTTGTTGAGTTTTGTTGCACGGATGCAGGTAAAGAAGTTATGGTTGTATTCCGGGTGGTAGATAAACATGGAAACTTTAATGATTGTATGGTACGGGTTGAAATTCAGGATAAGACTCCACCGGTGATAAAATGCCCACATGATTATAGAGTTACGTGCTCTAAACACAATGACACCATAAATCTGAAAAAATTTGGCGAGCCTGTATATTATGATAATTGCGTAGTTGAATTGCATGAATACGTGGATTCGTTTTTGAATCAATGCGGACTTGGATATTTAGAGCGGGTATTCGTAATCAAAGACAATATGAGCAGGTATGATACCTGCCGGCAAAGAATCACCGTATACGATGATGACCCATTTGATGAAAGCGATATAATCTGGCCATTAAATTATCATCTGCATTCGTGTAATGCGGATCTGGATCCTAAAAACTTGCCGGATACTTTTGGTTATCCCATCATTCTGGATAATGATTGTTCTCTGGTCGGAATCAGTTATGAAGATGAACAATTCAATTATATCGCAGATACAGCAGTTTGTTTCAAATTGTTGCGCACCTGGAAGGTGATTGATTGGTGTCAGTGTTATTATGATAATCAGTCAGGGCAATCTGTATGTCCGACCTGGCAACATCAGCAGGTCATAAAAGTAAGTAATTCGAATCCACCTAAAATCCTCGATGATTGTGACACCGTTGTGCTTTGTTTGTCTAATCAGGAATGTCTGAAACAACGCGTCACCCTGAGTCATGAAGCAAAGGATGATTGTACACCGGATAAAGATTTGATTAGTTCATTTAAAATTGATTTGTATAACAACGGGCTCTTTGACAGCAGCTATCAAACTATAGGAAACAAGATAAGTTTTGACGGAGATTTGCCAAATGGCGAACACCGGTTTCTCTGGATTTTTGAAGATCGGTGCGGAAATGAAGAAGTGTGCACGCAGATCGTGCGCGTCATGAATTGCAAACCTCCGACAGCTTATTGTTTGATTGGCATTAATATCAATATCATGAGTATTGATACGAATGGAGATGGACGACTTGAAGGAGCTATTGATGTTTGGGCTAAAGATCTCGACAAGGGAAGTTATCAGTTTTGTGGTAACCCGGTTACGCTTTCGTTTTCTGCAGATACCAATAAACGATACATTCGCTATAATTGCGATAGCATCGGTCAACGCAGGGTAAAATTATGGGTTACAGATCAATATTCCGGATTACAGGATTACTGCCTTACCACAGTAACCATTCAGGATAATAATAAGATTTGTAAACAGACTCTTACTGCAGGGGTTGGTGGATTGATCCAAACGCCTTTTCAACAAAATATTAATGAAGTCACCATTCAACTCGACGGACCTCCGGGTGTAATCAATAAGGAGTTTAATGGCAGCTACGTCTTCGATAACCTGTATGTCGGAACGGATTATAAAATAGGTGCTGTGGTGGATAAAAATTATCTGGATGGAGTGAGTACTATGGACATAGTGAAAATGCAAAGGCATATCTTAGGTATTGAGCCTTTTAAGTTGCCCTGGCATTATCTTGCTGCGGATGTCAACGGTGATAAACGTGTGACTGCAGCAGACATCTCTGCATTGCGAAAATTAATTCTGGGTATTGACCGCAAGTTTAAAAATAACCTATCCTGGATGTTGATAAAATCAGATTACCAGTTTCCGGATCAGACAAATCCATGGATAGAGAATTTACCACAGGAATATGAAATTGCCGGTTTGCCCGGAGAAATGAAATATTTGAATTTTACAGGTGTGAAAGTTGGCGACGTGAGTCAATCCACATGGGCTGGTCTGAATAAAACAGAATCGCGGGCATCTTCAAAATGGCCTCTGGTACTAGGTGAGTCTGTAAAAGAACATTTGATTCCTGTTTATTCTGATCAGGATGCACAAATGGAAGGATTGCAATTTACACTTTGGTTTAATAAAATGAAGCAAACCATTACCGGAATTAAACCCGGACTATTAACCATCACTGAGTCAAACATAGGTTGGACGCATGAAGACAATGGTTATGTGTTGGTTTCATGGAATACAGATCAAAGCATGAGCATTCACAAAGGAGATCTGTTGTTTTACATTGACACAGATCAACCATTAAAACCAGGTTTTGAAAATGATTTCGAAATCAATTCGGATGTACTCAGAGCAGAAGCGTATATGGAGGATGATCTGGTAACAGATTTGACCCTAAGAAAACGCACACCTGATACGCAGGAAGGAATTGTTTTTGGAGATCCGGTTCCGAATCCATTCTCTCAAAGTACGAGTATTAAACTTTATTTGAATAGCAAAACGGAAGTACAATACAATATTTCAGATTTGAGCGGTAAGCTCATCTATCAAAATAAAGAAAGCTACCAAGAAGGACAAAATACATTAACCATCAAAAAAGATGTATTGTCCGGACCTGGAGTTTATTTACTGAAGATCGAAGCGGGTAATCACAGTAAAAGCATTAAACTGGTGATGATTGTAAATTAAGGCTTCAGGTTTAAATATCATATTACAGTGACCCTTCCTGCTTTCAAGTGCGGGAAGGGTTTTTTAAATTAAGGCTGTTAGGTTGTTAGGCTGTTAGGGTTTTAGGCTGTGGGTTTTTAATTAATATTCTGCACATTCGGGAAATGATTTTCTGAAAGAAAAGTATATTGAACATCAATAAAACCTGAGCATATTCAGGATAGAATTTTGGTGTGAATACAATCGCAAAAGGGGTTGAATCACCAAATTGAATTGCAAATCACGAAATCAAAAAGAAAGGTGTTTAATCCGGGTTAAATAAAATTAAGGCTTTATTCAATAAATTTATGCAATTCCTTAGTCAGCCAGTAGCCTAAATGCCTATAGGCTTCATTATCTTTGTGAAAATCTTATAAAAATGAGTTTTCAGACTACAGGCAAATTAGTAAAGAAGATGGAAATTGAAAGCAAGAAAGCTGGTTTCCAGACCAGGGAATTCGTAATTGTTACGCAAGAGCAGTATCCTCAATACATAAAATTTCAATTGGTGCAAGATAGATGCAGTGTGATTGATAGATTTAATGAAAATGACGAGGTAACCGTTTTTTTTGATCTGCGGGGTAGGGAATGGCAGGGAAAATATTTTACTAACCTCCAGGCCTGGAAAGTTGAAGCAAGCCAATCTACGGGAGCTCTGGCTGGTCAGGACCTCGTTGCAGATAAAGAATCACCGGATCCGTTTGCGAATTCTGCAAATGAATCATTTGATGATCTTCCTTTTTGATGAAACAATTTCTGGTCATATTTCTTTTGGGATTTCATTTGCTTTCTGCCCAGGAGATTAGTATCCTTCGTGCATTTTATGCCAATGATTTTCGCGATTGGTTGTTTTACGACAAGAAAGAAAATGAACTGGGTACACTGAGAACCCGCTGGCAACTAACCAAAGATTACAGTCAGTGGGATATCCGCCTGGGTGAACTATCCGGATCCATAGTCCTTCGTTGGCATGATCATCCAAATGAATGGGAAATCAGGATATTGGATGATCTTATTACGATTGAACCAACATGGCCGGGATTAAAGGATTCATGGCGAATTCATTATCAGGGCAAAACGTATTATCTGAATTTAATTCCGGATCCGGAAGGCATTCAATGGACACTCGAACAGGATCAAACAATTTTGTGCAATATTTATAATGTCTATTACATGGATTCCCGTGAATGGGAGGTCAAAAGGGATCAGGAAAAATTGGATCAAAATCTCGTAATCACCTCACTTTTTCTCGTTAGCTTTTATTCGAGTCCAAAATGAGAAAATAGTCTGTAGGAATTTAAACTATTGACTTTATCTGAAACGTCATTAATAATAGAATAGACGTATTGATCATCGCAATTGGAATGGAGTAAATTGCATGTACTCTTATTTGATCATCAATACGAACTCCCTTAATCCAAAGCTGTGTTTATTTAGTATGCTTTGGCAAACAAGACTCGTTTATTGGATGGTTTTCCGGAGTAAATGCATTTTCCGGATTCTTCAACAGCATCTAAGGGTATACATCGAATAGTTGCTTTGGTAAGTTCTTTAATTTTATCTTCTGTTTCGGAAGTGCCATCCCAATGGGCATAAACAAATCCTGGTTTTTCCTCCATGATTGAAACAAATTCTTTCCAGTCATTTACCTGATGTGAATTTTGCATTCTCATGTCTTTCGCTTTTTGAAACAATTGACTTTGAATTTCATTCAATAAGTTGGTGACATGATCACTCACATTTGCAAAAGGAATATTTTGTTTTTCCTTGGTATCCCTTCTGGCTACTTCAATCTGACCTTGTTCAAGATCACGCATTCCAATCCCGATCCGGACAGGTACTCCTTTCAATTCATGTTCAGCAAATTTGAATCCGGGTCTGTTTTTATCATCTTTATCATACATGCAACGAATGCCTTTCGCAGTTAATTCTTGTATGATTTTCATCGATACTTCAGCAATTTCAGGACTTGGTTTTGGTATTGGAACAATGACTACTTGTACCGGAGCAAGTTTTGGTGGCAAGATCAATCCATCATCATCTGAGTGTGTCATGACCAAAGCTCCGATTAAACGTGTGCTCACGCCCCAGGAAGTAGCCCAGACATATTCTTCAATATTTTTATCGGTCAGATATTTGACCTGAAATGCTTTTGCAAAATTTTGTCCAAGAAAATGTGAAGTTCCCGCCTGGAGTGCTTTACCATCCTGCATCATGGCTTCAATGGTATATGTTTCTTCAGCTCCCGCAAATCGTTCATTGGTGGTTTTTACCCCTTTAATTACAGGAATGGCCATATAGTCTTCTGCAAATCGCGTGTAGACTTCGTGCATTTTCTCAGCTTCTTCAATAGCTTCCTGCGCGGTGGAATGAGCGGTATGACCTTCTTGCCATAAAAATTCCGTGGTTCTCAAAAATGGTCTGGTCCGCATTTCCCATCTTACCACATTGGCCCATTGATTAATAAGTATTGGTAGATCGCGGTAAGACTGTATCCAGTCTCTGTATGTATTCCAAATGATAGCTTCGGAAGTAGGTCTTACTATTAGTTCTTCTTCCAGTTTTGCTTCAGGATCGACAATTAACTTCGTTTTATTTGCTGGATCGGTTTTTAAGCGGTAATGAGTAACTACCGCACATTCTTTGGCAAATCCTTCCGCGTTTTTTTCTTCCGCTTCAAACAAACTTTTTGGCACAAACAATGGAAAATAGGCATTGACATGTCCGGTATCCTTAAACATCTTATCAAGAACATCACGCATGTTTTCCCACAAGGCATAACCATGTGGTTTAATAACCATACAACCCCGGACGGCGCTTTGATCAGCTAATCCGGATTTGTATACCAGGTCATTATACCATTGAGAATAGTCTGCACTTCTGGAAGTTATTTCCTTTGCCATATAGATTTTACTTTACGATTAAACTTTGGAGCTGAATTCAATGTCTAAGAAATACAGGTTTAGTTGTTAAAAAGATTAACGCCAACCTGTTTAAATATTAATTGGATTTTAACTAAGCTCAGACGCAAATTTAATAAATTGCACTCTTTCTGTTTAAGTGATTCATTATTAATAACATAAATTATGAAAAATACATTAAATAACCTGTTTCTTGCAATCTTCCTGGCACTCATTTCCCAGGGAATTCAGGCGCAGTTTGACGACATTTATTATGACCCGGATCAAACAGGAACATCCAGGGAAATGAAAAGTCAAAAAGAACACTATTCCAGAGATAAAGACAACCAGTCGTATTCAGGTCAAAAGGAATATGCCTATGATGATGAAAACGCAGAATGGGACAACCAGGATTATTATTATACCTCACGCATAAAGCGATTCCACAGACCTTATTGGGGATTTGATTATTACAATACTTGCTATGTGGACAATTATTTTTATGATCCATTTGATTTCGACCCGTTTTTTTACAACCGCGATATTTATACCAGCGGTTATGGTTACCGCGATTATTACAGGTGGCGCACCTGGCATCTCAACCCATGGTTTTCGTATTCTTATTGGAATCAATGGGATTATTGTTTAGGATGGTCTCCTTACCCGGTAAGTTTCAGTTATAATTACTGGCCTTATTCAGGTTGTTATACCAATTACTGGGGTTCTTCCTATTACAATTATCCTTATTATGGTGGCAATTACAATCATTGGAATAACCCGGATAATCATCAGGGTGGAACCCATTTCGGTAGCCGTAGATTTGGCTTAACCAATTCATCCAACCGTGGACCGGTCAGAATAGTCAGCCCTTCTCCAAGAGTCTTTACAGAAGCTCATGGAAATTCGGTAACGCCTACGCCTGATCGTGGTGCTCCCAAACGAATAATCAGAAATGCCGATGGTGATGATTATAAACCGGGACCGGTTTTCAGACCGGAACGTCAATCCAGAGATAGGGAATTACCCGGAACTGCGCCTGCTCCTACCGACAGACAAAGTGATCGTTCAAGGTATACACCACGGGAATTGCCAGGAGATAAATCAGCTCCAACAGATGCAAAACCTGAACCTAAAAGGGAATTCAGGCCCGAACGGAAAGAGCGTAGAACAGAAGAAAATAAATCTGAATTCAAGCCAGAACGAATTCGCAGGGATGATTCCAGAAGTGAAAGACCGAGAGAATCCTATCAACAGCCTGGCAGAGAAAGCCGGCCAGAACCTCGAATTGAAAGAAGGCAGGAATCTCACGAAAATTACAGACCAAGATTAGAATCTTCAGGTCCCAGATTTGAAAACAGTGGCAGATCAGGAGATCACAGACGGTCCAGATAATTTTCAGTTCATTATAAATCAACAGCAGGCAGGTTAAGATCTGACTAAATTCAAACTGCTTGCTGTTTTGAATTTCAAATCATGAAATCTATATTTTATATTTTCGTCTTGCTGTGTTTTGCGAATGCATTACATGCACAATCAGCTTCTGAAGTTTTGAAGTACAGTCTTTCAAGACCATTCGGAACAGCAAGATCAACCGGATGCAGCAATGCAATGGGAGCTTTAGGGGGAGACTTTACAGCTATTAGTATAAATCCTGGCGGAATAGGCTTGTACCGAAAGTCGGATTTTTATATTTCCACGTATGTAAATTTTGATGAACAACAATCAACTTTAAGTGGTGGAACTAATACTACCTATTCTGAAACAAAAGACAGATTTGGATTAAGTGGTTTGGGTTTTGTTTTTACCACTTCACCGATTGCCAGTAAGTGGAAAAATGCAAGCTTCGTAATTAATTTTATGAAGACTGCGGACTTTAATAAGAGTACCTATTTCAAAGGAAGAAGTGTAGGCTCGATTACAGATCGGTTTCTCGAATTGTCTCTGGATCCGCAACAAACCGGATTTATTGGTTTAAAGCCAAATCAATTGGATGATTTTGAAGCAGGACTGGCGTATGAAACGAATGCCGTTTATAATGTAAGTAAGGATTCAACACAATATGTTTATACCACTGATTTAATCCGGCATCCCAATTATCAGTTGCCAAAGGAACAGTTGTTAAAAACCACAGGCGGACTTTATAATTTGTCATTTGGAATTGGTGGAAATTATGATGAAATCCTTGCAATTGGAGCCAGCATCGATATTCCATTTGGCACATTTAGAAGCGTCAGTCAATACCATGAATATGAAGCAGCAGTGAATGAAGTGCTTCCATTTAAAAATTTGGATTTTCATGAAGAGTTGAATACAGAAATCAGCGGAATTGGTGGAAAACTGGGTGTTATCTACAAACCTACACCAAATATTCGCCTTGGCTTATCCTGGCAAACACCAACTTACCTTTGGATGACGGATAGTTACAATACTTCATTGCAGTACACTTTTAATGAAGGAAGTTCTGACCAGAGTTCTACCTCGTATTCTCCTCAGGGTTCATTTACATACCGTTTAATACTTCCAATGAGGACCATTTTATCAGGCGCATACATTTCAAGCCTGGGTTTCATTTCCGCTGATGTGGATTTTATTAACGTTGCCAATTCAAGATTCAATTTAACAGCAGATAGTGACGCTCCCGGAGATTATCAATATCAGGAAACCGTCAATGCAGATATTAAAAAGCAATTCAAGTCGGCAATTCAATATCGGTTAGGTGGCGAATTGAATTTGAGTTATTTCCGTCTGCGGGCAGGAATAGAATATCTTCAACAATCCTATGCAAATTCCGATAAATACGATCCGGGTTTCAGCCTGGGTTTTGGATATCGCGGAAACAAATATTATCTCGATCTGGGTTACAGACACTTCACAATAGAACAGGCATATTCGCCTTACCTCACCGGAAATTCTGATTTTGACGGTAATGGAACCATTGATGCACCTACACCTTTGGTACATCAAAAAAATATTCAGCAAATGATCCAATTGACTTTTGGAGTAAAGATGTAGCTGATGTGATTGCAGTCCGGATTTGAATTCAATGGAAATTTTATTTCTCCCGATTATTCTGCAATTCCGTTATCCATTTTTATTGACCTCTCATTTTGATTCAATTTAAAAAAGGACTATCTATGTGCTTTTAATCATAGATATGTTAGCTGTACTTTCACCTTCAAAAGATTTGAATTATAAATCTCCGGTACCCATTGATTCGAAAGATCTTCCGAGATTATTTGAGAAAAGCAAAATAATCCTGGATGTCCTGAAAAAGAAAAAAGTGAAAGAGCTAATGAAACTTATGGATATCAGTTCCAAACTGGCCCAGGAAAATGTAAACCGGTACCATTCATTTTCTGAAGAGTTTACTATTGATAATTCCAGGCCGGCTATTTTTGCATTTGATGGGGATGTTTATCGCGGTCTGGAAGCGTACACAATGAATTCTACTCAGCTGGAATATTGTCAGCAACACCTGCGTATACTTTCAGGATTGTACGGTTTGCTGAAACCCTATGATCTCATACAGCCTTACAGGCTCGAAATGGGCGTTCCGTTAAAAGTTTTGAAGTTTAAAAATCTTTATGCATTCTGGGGAATTACTATTACGGACTTGTTGCAAAAAGATATAGAGGAAAGCAAGTCTGAGTATCTCATCAATCTGGCTTCTAAAGAATATTTCGAATCGATAGATCTGTCAAAAATGAATGTTCCGGTAATCCACATTCAATTTCGTGAACTTCGAAACAACCGGTTGAGTTTTGTAAGTTATACTGCGAAGAGAGCAAGGGGACTGATGGCAAAATTTATGAGCCAGGAAAATTTAACCAGTGCCGGAGACCTTAAACATTTTAATCTGGACAACTATAAATTCGAATCTGAATTATCTTCACCTACCGAATGGTTTTTCGTAAGGCATAATTTGATGTTATGAAGCTTTTCACAAGGATTATTCCAATAGTGATTTCAGGACTGTGGTTGTTTGCCATGCAGACCCAGTTTCAAATCGGTGGGAATGACTTACCTCCATTAGCTAAATTTTTCAGTCCGGCATTTGGATTTTGGAAAAATGTACAGCATCCTGATGCTGATTGTAATAAGACAATTTCTGATTTACCGGTGAATGGCAATGTGGTATTTGATGACAGAATGGTACCCCATATTTTTGCTTCGTCTATTCGCGATGCCTATTTTATTCAAGGCTATGTGCATGCCATGCATCGTTTATGGCAAATGGATTTTTCAACGCGAGCCGCGGAAGGCCGGATCAGTGAAATAATCGGAGCAAAAGCATTGGACTTTGACCGCAACAAAAGACGTAAAGGTTTGACGGAATCTGCAAAAGTCAGTGTTGAAAACTGGAAAAAATTTCCCGAAGCTTTTAAAACCATACAAGCCTATTCCGATGGTTTTAACGCATATCTGCATACTCTTTCTCCATCGGACTTACCCATAGAGTACAAGTTAATGAATTATTCACCGGAACTCTGGAGTCCATACAGATCCTCTTTATTTCACAAAAGTATGTCTGAGATTTTGTGCGGCAGGGAAAGTGATGTTGAATTGTCAAATGCAAAATTGTTTTTTGACAAGGATTTTGATCTATTGTTTAATGAAATGGATTCATTAACGGATCCCGTAATACCCAAAGGAACAAAATGGAATTTTACGAATGACAGAACTCCGAATGACAGTACGTTTTTAATGGGCTATATCGACTGGATTCGCGAACCGGAATCTTCAGGAATCGGAAGTAACAATTGGGCGGTGAGTCGTGCAAAATCAGCAACAGGAAATCCAATCTTGTGCAATGATCCTCATTTAATGTTGACTCTTCCTTCCATCTGGTATGAGCAGCAGATCGTAACTCCGGATATGAATGTGTATGGTGTTACTTTTCCTGGGGTGCCGGGAGTCGTCATCGGATTTAATAAAGATATAAGTTGGGGGGTTACCAATGCAGCCTGGGATGTAATGGATTGGTATAAGATTAAATGGAAAGACTCGGGAAGATCTCAATACGAATTGGATGGAAAGTGGATGGATACCAGGCAAAGGATTGAAACTATCAAAATTAAAGGCAGAGCGGATTACATCGATACGGTTTTACTTACCAATTGGGGTCCTGTGGTATATGAAGATGAAAAAAACAAGAAATTTGGTTTGGCCATGCATTGGATCATTCAGGACAATACCAATCAATTTGAAATCGGCACATTTGCAGATTTGGATAAGGCAAAAAATTTTATTGATTACCGCACTGCAATCAAGCAATTTCCCTATCCGGCGCAGAATTTTGCATTTGCTTCTGTTGATGGTGATATAGCCATGACGGTACAGGGAAACATGCCTGTTAAGACGAATCAACAGGGACGTTTCGTAATGGATGGTTCGGATTCAAAGAATGCCTGGCATGGTTTTATCAACAATGATAATAATCCGTATTGTCATAATCCGGAGCGGGGATTTATTTCATCTGCCAATCAGCGTTCAACCGATCTCAGCTATCCGAATTATTACAACAACGGCGATTTCAGGGATTACAGAGGTACACTAATCAACCGATTGCTGGCTCAAAAAGAAAAATGGACTGTTGATGATATGAAAGCGTTGCAATACAACAGTTATAGTCTGAAAGCGGAAACGGCTTTGCCATTTATGTTACAAAATCTGGATGCACTTTCATTGAATGGTAAATCGAAAGAAATTTATGGGCAGCTGAAAAACTGGAATTTTAATTACGATTCTAACCGCATCGAACCCGTTTATTTTGAGTTTTGGTTTAATACATTTCACAAAATGGTTTGGGATGAAATCAATATGGATTCTACGAAAAAGGCGGTGGCAATTCCATCCGATGAATCCACCATTGAATTTATGAAAACCAATCCGGATCATCCCTATTTTGATTACAAATCAACTTCTAAAATTGAACATGCACATGAATTGATGAACATGGCTTTTGATAGTTTAATTCAGCATTGTCAAAGCGATTTGAAAGTAAAGGACTGGGCAGAATACAAGGATGCCGGTATCGCTCACCTTGCCAGAATACCTGCATTTGGAAAGCCACATGTGCGTACATCCGGTTCCAAAGATATCATCAATGCGCATGGCAAAACAGAGGGACCGTCCTGGCGTATGATTGTCGAACTAAATAAAAGTAAAATCAATGCTTATGGAATATACCCGGGTGGACAATCCGGAAATCCGGGCAGTCCGTATTATATGCAGATGATCGAAGATTGGTCAAAAGGAAAATATTATTCCCTGCAATTTATGACCTCTCTTCCCGAAAAAAGTGGCTCCTATCAAATCATGAATTTTAAAAACTGAGATGAAATCAATAAAGTACTTTTATTTAGTTGTCATTGCATGCAGTCTTATGGGTCTTTTTATTCAGCTTTGGTTTGCGCCATTCGTCATGGCACTGGTCACCAGTTATCTGTTTGATGTTAATACGAAACAAGCTATTTGGGTTCACCTGGGAATCTATGCAATTGCCTGTGCTCTTTTTTGCACGTATGCTTATACAACGGGAAGTAAAGAATTGGTAACGATGATCGGCGAAATCTTTAAAGGAATTTCTTTTTTAGGGCTTCTGCTGTTGAGTTGCTTATTTTATGGAGTTACAGCCCTGATGGGAGCATGGGTCGGTGTTGCAATAAGGAATTAAAAATACATTATGCGTATCAAAGGCATAGCTTTCTAAATTGGAGTTAAAGACTACTTCTTAGGTCTTAATTCTGTATTCAATTTAATTATCTATAATTCCAAGTGTTCAATTACATTAAGTCATTAAAGATCAAATTACCTGAGAACGATTAATTGTTTTGTTATAAGTTGTTCTTCATTTATCAGCAGGTTCAAGATGTATTTTTGTGGAACCAGGTCATCAGTAGACAGTATCAGTTCATTATTTAATACATCGGCATAACTTAAATTTTTAACCGTATAGCCTTGCGTGTTCTGTATAGAAAGTTTCAATGATGTTAAGACCAGTTCCGTCTTAAATTTAATCACTACCTGATTCTTAGCAGGATTGGGAATGATTATTACATCGTAATTTGAATTCTGTAATTGCCTGTTATCAGTAGTTTGATTTTTAACAAACGAAACCTTAAGCACATAAGGATTGCTTCGGGTCAAATGAGCGCTGTCTTGCTGCCAGACATTTCTGTATGCACTGGGGTTGTATATTCCTCCAAATATGCATCCCAAATAGCTTGTGTCTTTTTTTAAGGAATTATAATCTACAATATCCTGGTAAATGCGCTTTAATTCAGGGTTGATTAAAAATTCAGCGTTGGTTCCGAAATATCCCGGTAATTCTTCGGGATATAAATGCTCTTCAAACTTGCCGTTAGTATGCCTGGTAATACTGCTTATCGATTTTACAAATGGAACGTAATTGTCCCTGCTGATGGCATTCACGGAATCGCGATAAAATTCAGCCATCCCGCCAAAAAAGACCTGGTACATTTCATTTTTCAAGGAGTCGTACAAACCTATTCTTGCGCAATTGTATGATGCAAATTTGTGTTCGAAGTCAAACAATTCCTCGTAATCTTGATTTTGGATGAGTGCGGTATTGAGAAACGCCCTGTTGATATTATATTGAAATACACCTCCGAAAACCATCAGTTTGATTTCGCCGGTTGTGCTGATGATTGGATTTACGTTGTAATCCCTGCGATGAAATATGGCATCATTTGTAATCTCCTTTATACTCGTGTAAGAAAGAGTATCCTGTGACTCGAAAATACTAAAAATGCGCAGAGCATCGGTGTATTTCTGATTTATTGTATGATCATCACTGGAGTATTTGCCATCAAACTTTTGCCCACCAACCAGATAAAATAAGGAATCCATAATTTTCAATTGTCCACCGGTTACAGCAAACAGATCGGATACTTTGTATTTGAAAGCGTTTGCGACATTCCGGTTTTGAAGAATGGCTGAAATACATTCCTGAAGATTGACTTTTAAAAAGACGGGATATGTTTTATAAACTCCGGATTTGGATTGTCCATAGCCACCGAGCACATAAAGATAATGATCATCTTGAGTGAAACAGGCATTGGATGCACTGATAAATTCCAATAACTCGTCATTCAGGGAATCGGGTTTATAAGAAATAATGGAATCGTTCTGGGTGTTCCAAAGATAAATGATGGAATTGCTGTTCTTGTTTTCGAATCCACTTTCCTTGCCATGAATTCCATCTGTTCTTCCTCCAAACATGAATACATAATGATTGAATTCTGCGAAAGAAAAGGAATGAATCGCTGGCCAGTTTTTTAATTTAATGGTATCAAATAAAAATCGACCGGGTAACTGGGAGTATAGTTGGATGCAATTCGATTGAAAGAATAGGGTACAGAGAAATAGTATTTTGAAATAATTATTCCGATGATAAAAGGAAAGGCGAAACATGAGAAGGTTAATTAATTTTAGTCGGGCTGAAGTTGATTATATGAACCATAAAATGTAAGAACTAAAATAGTAATTCCCTTTTCTATGAACTATCCAATGAATTAAGAGAAAGGGCTTGCTACCATTTTTCTTTAGGCAGTTTGGTCACTCCGAAAAACCGTCGCACACTGTATTTTCCAGTTCCATAGACCAGGACATGAATCATGCCGCCAATGAAGGCAATATTTTTCATAAAGTGAATTGCCTGAATATTCCGGACCTGAGGTGGATCAAACCAAAAAGAATAAAGGATAAACGTAACCGGTAACCAGTACATGAGTAAAAGACTCACTGCCAAAACAGGCCGGTAACCGATGAGTAAAAAAACGCCTCCCACTGCAAGAGCTATGGCGGTCATATAAATGAGCAGGTCCTGATGCCAGGTAATATGATACTCCGTCATGGTCTGCCGGGTTCTGGAAATAAATTGAAGGGATGTAAATGCTTCAAAAATGGAAATAGCGGCCATCATCGTCCGTGCAATCAGATCAAATACATCTCTCATTATGGTTCACTTATGCCAAGGGGTAATCAGGCTGAAAAAGACTGACCGCAACCACAGGTATCTTTTGCATTCGGATTTACAAAGGTAAATCCACGGTTATTCAAGCCTTCGACCCAATCGATCTGCATTCCGGCCAGATAGAGGGAATGGGCTTTTTCCATGAGTACTGTGATTCCGCTTATTTCAAACACCTGGTCCTTTTCTTTAGCCAGATCGAAGCCAAGCACATAACTGAATCCTGAACATCCTCCGCCTTTTACACCTACTCTAAGTCCATGACTATCAGGAATTTGTTGTTCTTCCTTGATGCGTTTAAGTTGTTCGATGGCAGTTGGGGTTAAGCTGATAGGGGCTTCCGTTATGGTTTCTGTGTTCATAAAATTTTACCTTTAAAACGCAAAGGTACGTTATTTGGTTCTGATGAGGGGATTTCGGCTGTTAGACAGTTAGACTGTTAGACAGTTAGACTATTAGACAGTTAGACTATTAGGTTATAGTTTTTGATGGAAAATAAAGGATAGATCTCCGGGGATTTTAGGGTGAGGTCATAGCGTTTATATCCTACTCATTCTTCTTAAAAATTTTCTGATTTCCTCCTGGCCTCTCAACCTAAAAGCCTAATGGCCTATTAAGCTATATTATTTAGATTAATTTTGTGATCTAATTCGTAAATGATGGATGTTTTATTCGAGATACTAAAATATGTGCTGCCTTCGTCGATCGTTTTTATTACGGTCTATTTTTTATTAAAGCAATATTTTGAGCAAGAGCGTTTTAAAATGATGTCACTTCAACAAAAAGAAAGATATCAAATCAGTCTTCCTTTAAAGCTTCAGGCATACGAGCGCCTGGCCTTGTTTCTCGAGCGCATTCGCATTCCTTCTTTGATGATGCGGTTTCCATTGGCGCATACCAGTTCAACCGATTTATGTAAGACCCTGATGCTTGGAATTCAACAAGAATTTGAGCACAATATGGTACAGCAAATCTATGTGAGTGAAAAATTATGGGAAATCATCGTATTCGCAAAAGATGAAGTACTCCATGAAGTTGATGCTGCAGCGCTGCAATCTCAGGATATAGAACAAACCAAACAGTTGTTGCTAACCTCAGCACACCAAAATGCCACCCGCGTCCTGGATACCGCTTTAAACGCGATTAAAAAAGAAATTCAATTAGTCCTTTAAACGAAGTCTGATTCCGGATGCTGTTTTTTGAATTAGGAATTTAATGAATGAGTGTCAGATAAAGTTGAATTACTCATTGAAGCAATTTTAGATTTTTGTAAACTCTACTCTCCGGTTGTTTGCTTTGCCTTCGGTTGTGGAATTGTCACTGATTGGTTTAGTTTCTCCATAACCTTTTGCAATAAGTCGCGAGGACTCAACACCCATTGAAACAAGTTGCGTTTTTACCGCTTCAGCACGTGTTTGTGATAGTTTCAAATTAAAAGCTTCTTCACCATCACTGTCTGTATGCCCTCCTATTTCTAATTTAACTGCCGGATTATCTTTAAGCCATTTTACCAATTCATTCAAAAATCCCATGCTCTCGCTTTTGATGTTGGATTTGTTGGCATCAAATTTTATGGCATGGGAAACAAATTTTCCATCCGTTATAATTTTGCCCAACATATTCATGCCGCCACCGGAAGCCAGTTTTACATTGGCAAATTGCAAAGGCGTTTCGAGAGAGCCAATTCCACCTATACGGATTTCCTGGGGAACAAATCCACATCTTGGAACTACAAGTACGCGGTATTGATCTATATAGGCTTTAATCTGTCCATTTTTATATGATACTGCAGCATGATGCCATTTGTTTTTAAATTCATATTCATCACCCTCAGGATACTTGCCACTAAGATCATTCTCGAAATATTGTGTACTCAAACTGTATGAAAATGCAAGTCCTTTTCCATTCTCGAAGCTACCACCTTCTTTAAAAAAGAGGATGATATCATAAGCACCCTCGGATTGATAAAAATCAAATTCAACAGTGAATGGATCTGTAAGATAGTTTTCTGTTTTTATAAGAGGTTTTATACTTCCATAACTACCTTCTGTGATCAGACAAACTATTTTGTCGTCTTTCTTATTGACAACAGCCTGGCCGCTGATTAAATCCCAGCGTGCCGGAAACTCACCGTCCTGAGTATCGTGAAAATCATCTTCAAATAAAATAGTTTCTCCCGGAACAAAATCATAATTGTTATAGGCTTTTAGATTTTTTTCCTGGGCATTAATGAAGGTTGTAATTAAGAGTGCTGTAAAGCAGGTAAAAAATTTAAGTGGGCTCATTTCGAATTGAATTTTACAATCAAAATTACAAAAAATCATATTTACAAAGGCAGTATTCTATGGTGTAAAGGAGGCTCGAAGGGTCATGGAGAAAGGAAGAATGATTCGCTTTAAATAAGGTACACGAACATTTGGTTTGTTTTTAAGTAATGATAATTTTCTTTGGACTTGCATATTCATCTTGAAACTATTGTCTGTTTCATCAGGTCGTCAGGGACTATTTAAAATTGCGTTTGCTGAATTCCTATAGACTAATAGCCTACAGCCTAGAGACTTTCTTCTTACTTTTGCGGCCTTAAAAAAAGCAAGCGTATGATCAATGCAGTCAATATTAGCCTGGCTTACGGAAAAAGGGTTTTATTTGATTCCGTTACGATTGAATTTACCAAGGGAAATTGTTATGGTATTATTGGTGCGAATGGGGCCGGGAAATCGACTTTTTTAAAGATTCTGAGCGGTGATATTTTGCCAAATAAAGGAAGTGTGGAGATCAGCCCGGGAGAGCGTTTAGCCGTATTGAAACAGAATCAATTTGAATTTGACAACCATTCGGTTATGAATACAGTGTTGATGGGTCACAAGCGATTGTGGAAATTAATTCAGGAACGCGAAGCTCTATATGCTAAACCGGATTTCAGTGAGAAGGATGGAAATCTTGCAGCTCAACTGGAAGAGGAGTTTGGTGAAATAGGCGGATATGTTGCAGAAAGTGAAGCCGGTTCATTATTGAATTCTTTGGGAGTAGAGGACGCTTTGCACAACGTTGCAATGAGCGATGTCGCGTCGAATTTAAAAGTTCGCGTATTGTTGGCGCAAGCCTTATTTGGCAATCCGGATATCTTGTTACTCGATGAGCCAACCAATGGATTGGACGTCATCACCGTAAACTGGTTGGAAAACTTTTTGGCTGATTATGAAAACATAGTGATCGTAGTTAGTCACGACAGGCATTTTCTGGATGCAGTGTGCACCCATGTCGCTGATGTCGACAGACAAAAAATCAAAGTGTATACAGGGAATTATAGTTTTTGGTATGAAGCCAGCCAGCTTGCTGCAAGACAATTGGCAGATAAAAACAAGAAAGTAGAAGAGCGCCGCGGGGAGCTGCTTGAATTCATCGCGCGGTTTTCAGCAAATGCATCAAAGAGCAAACAAGCTACATCCAGAAAGAAAGCACTTGAAAAATTGAATGTGGAAGAGATACAACCTTCTTCCAGAAAATATCCGGGTATTATTTTTAAAGCAGAGCGTGAGGTCGGTGATCAAATATTAAAAGTGGAACATCTTACATTAAAGATGAATGACCGGGTATTGTTCGGCGACATTTCATTTATACTAAATAAAGGGGATAAAGTGGCCATATTGGCTGATGATCCCATGGTAGTGCATTCCTTTTTTGATGTCCTCGCCGGTATTCAAAAGCAAGATTCGGGTACTATAGAATGGGGTTCAACTATTTCTAAAGCCTATCTCCCATTTGATATTTCTGATTATTTCCACAACGATTTAAATCTGATGGATTGGTTGCGTCAATATGTTCCTCCAACTGTAAAGGACGTAGATGAAATATTTTTGCGGGGATATCTCGGTAGAATGTTATTCAGCGGCGATGAAGTTTTGAAGTTATGCAAAGTATTAAGCGGAGGAGAAAAGGTAAGGGCCATGTTGAGTAAAATGATGCTGCAAAGTCCGAATTTGCTGATGCTGGATGAACCTACTAATCACCTCGATTTGGAAAGTATTCAGGCATTTAATGAAAACATGATAGCCTACAATGGAATTGTCCTGATTAGTTCGCACGACCATACCTTCCTGCAAACAGTTTGTAATCGGATAATTGATTTGACTCCGAATGGATGTATGGATAAACTGATGAGCTTTGATGAATACATAGATAAAAAGATTTGAGATCTGAGTTATTAGATCTGAGATGGATAATTAATTCTATATCATTTTAAAGTAATTTATCACCTGCCATCAAATTTACGTAAGAGTATCGCTGTGTTTTTTCCGCCGAAGCTTGAGTTTTTAATCAATACTAGATTTACTTCTTTTTGTATTGAAGTATTGGCAACATAATTCAAATTGCATTCTGGATCCGGGGCATGCAGATTAATAACAGGTGGTATGAAGTTGTTTTCCATGGAAATTAATGCGCTTGCCGTTTCCAGCGCTGAACAAGCTCCCAGGCTATGACCTAACATGGATTTAATGGCACTCACGTAAATTTTATCCGCTGTTTCACCAAGGGCTTTTCTGATCGCGAGAGTTTCAGTTTTATCATTCAGGTGAGTAGAAGTGCCATGAGCTGATATATAATCTATTTGTTCCGGCTTCATTTTCGCTTTTTGAAGTACTAGTTTAATTGCGAGTGATTGTTGTTCGGCGTCGGCTGCAGGAGCTACCAAATTATAAGAATCGTTAGTAATTGAAGTAGACAGAACTTCTGCATAAATTTTAGCACCTCGTTCCATTGCGGAATCAAGTCGTTCCATCACTATGGCTGCACCCCCTTCAGCAAGGACTAATCCATTTCTTGTTGCATCAAATGGACGGCATGCAGTATCCGGATGCTCGTTTTGATTTGTCAATATTCCTGCTCTGCTGAAGATGCTATACATATTGGCATTTATGGGCGCTTCGCTACCACCCGCTATAGCAAGATCAATTTCCTGGAGCTGCAACAAGTGAAATGCATTAATGATTGCACATGCAGAGGAAACGCTGCCGTTAGAAAAATCTACGACTTGTCCGTGAATTCCGTTTTGCAAAGCGACCATGCTGCCACCAATTCCATTCATGGCTTTATTTATAAGAAACGGATTGATAGCACGCGGACCTTTTTGTAACAGAATTTCATGTTCTTCCAGGGCGCTTTCTAATCCTCCAAGGGAGCTGCCTTCAAATACCCCGATCCGATTTGGATTAAATGAATGTTCATGATATCTGCTTTCCTGAATGGCCATAGAAGCTGCAGCTACAAAAAATTGTGCTGAGCGGTCAAGTCGCTTCAACTCTTGTGCGTTTAAATATTCTCTCGCATCAAAATTCAATACCGGTGCTCCAACACTACATGACAAATGATCCGTATTAAAATGATCAATGGTACGGGTGTGTGAAGTACCATTGATTAATGACTTATGTAGTGATTCTGTTCCGGTTCCGGCTGAAGACACTATCCCCATTCCGGTGATTACTATACGGGGTAGCATTTATTTTAAATTTTGTAGGTTACATGCATTTGCAAAATTCTGATTCAGTACGCGAAGTGTATATTGTCCATAAGCCCCGGGTTCTGCAATAAGTTTATTCAGTAACTCCTGTTGGGGCTCTCCGGTGTCATCTGCATGAATGGTATAATATCCATTGCATTTCAGTATAAAACTGCGAAGCGAATTTTCCTGAAGAGGAATTGCTTTAAAGCTAATCTCCGCGCGGTCTTGTTTAGAAGGCATGGCATAGTATTGTTGATCAGTGCATTTTAATGTTTCCAATAGATCATTACCCAGATGATCGAAAGCTTTTTCAGGGGACAGTTCGTGAATTTGAATGGGTCCTTCTTCACTATAGTCTGCATTCACACTGTTTATCATCCAGAATCCTACGGTGGACTCAAGTCGGATGCGAAGGTTTTGTTCTGCGTAACAATTGAGATCCAGATCGACAACCTGATCTTTGGCGATGCTTGGTCCAACTTCCCAGACATAGTTATGTGTCTTCCATGCTTTGCCATCCCATAATTGAATCAGAAGCATACCTTCGCGGATCATGATTTGTTTGAAAGCAGATTGCAGGGCGGTTGAATTATTAATCAGATCATACCATTGATTCAGTTTATTTCCATGTAAGGATAACATGATCTCCTGCATATGTGCAGCCCAAATCGTATTTTGCAAATTAAAGGCGAGTTGAACATGAGTAGCTTGCTTTGGTTTTTCAAATTCCAAAATCATAGCATCACGGCCATCACCTTTTTTTTCTGAATTTCTGATAAATGGATTGCTGATCCAGATTTTTTCATCTGTGTTTTTTACAAGGCTCAAAACATCATTTCCATTTTTGTCAATGGCCTTGACCGGAGTCTGTAAATTGCTTAATACATGTAGTTTTCCATTAAAGTCAGGAATAACTTTTGTATGTAAAGCATGATCCACAACTATAAGTTTAAACTCATCAATGTATTGAGTTTCTTCCAGTTCATTAGTTAGTTTTAATTGGTAAGTCCCATTGGTTTCTTTCAGGAAATCCAGGTTATCCAAATCTGTTCGTTGAGCAGCTTTAAAAATTGCCCCTCCGAAAGTTTCAGAATCAAGAATGTAATCGTGTCCATCATAAGAATAGACATAAGGACAGGAGCCACCCCAGGCCTTTCCTCCTGTAGTAGGGGGAGGCGTGTAGGTTGTCTTCGTCGAAGAGGAGGATGTTGCAATGGCTAAAATAGCAGCATCAATTCCGGCACCTATGAGAAATCCCGTTAATGCGGCATAGCTTTTTTTAGGTTTTGTTGATAACTGAATGACGTCTGCCGGATTTATCATTTTTATGCTGTCTTTGCATTCTATCATTATTTCCGTTTTGACCGGAATTTGATATGATTGCACCAGGCCAATCAATTTATATCCTTCAATTTCATTGCCTTGTTGGTCTGCGATTTTGTCAATTTTGGAGAGGGGTGCCTGTCCGGTTCTTGTATTTGTTCCGCTACGAATCAATAAATTTGACAGGTCAAAACCGGCAAATAAGTACTTATATGATTTTGCAGGAATTTGGTAATTATTATTTTGCAATGTTATCAGGATCGTATCTCCCAGAGAGGGTAGTTTTATCTGCGAATGCAGAGAATCCTTTTGCAATTGATAGTTGCGATTGTATTCCTCATCCTGAATGGAATGCATTCCTTTGTATTTACCTTCAATTAAATTAAAATCTTTCAGAAGCAGGCTAAGATCCTGATCTAATTCCACTTCACTGATCTGCCAACCGGCCACTGTTGTAGATTTATGGTGTGAGTGATCAGAGGCAGAGCCAATAGCAAGACCCAAAATGCTGCAACTTCCCCACATAAGCGAGGCTGAAATGATCAGGATAAACGTCCATTTGGAAAGCGTTTCAAACTGATATTTAACTTTTCTTTCAAATTTCTTTTTCATAAGACGTATTGTTTAATTGTGAGATGAATTGCGATTTACAATTCAAAGGTCAAATGAACTTATGCCTGGAAGCTGAAGCATGGTTTCAAAGAATAGCATTAAAGTGGTAACTCGATTTGTATTATAGCATTATCGTTTCATGATCGGTTGCGGTTAATTCTAAATGATTGAATTTCAGAATTTAGAGCGTTTCGCTTGTTGCATTTAGACTTAACTCCTGCAAGCCAGGTTCTGCCGATTGATTTAATCACGTCGATCGTGCAATTGGTGCAAATGATTTTGATGCATTTTAATTCTTTCTGATTTGTTTGTATATTAGTCGGATATTTCTTCTGATTGATGGCCGTTCCCAATACTATATTGAAGTTGTTTTTCTTCCTTGCTGTGCTTTTATATTTTGAAGGGATAGTTGCACAATCTACTGAGAAATTGAATCTTGATCATCGCGATGTATCACTGATTAACAATCCGGGTGCAAGTACTTCCAGTGACCAAATGGTTTATATGATAACCGATGATTTTCATCAGATCACGGGCATAAATAAATACGCACAGATCCTTAAGGATCCTTCTCATCATGTTAAGCTGGAAGACATAACTAAACCTGAAGCAGGCTTGTATTTTAAAACCTTAAACCGGGATTCCATAATTGAAGTCAACTCTGATTATTGGGGACGAATAGCGATTCGCAATGGCACAAATTGGAAACACGACCATTTAGTCCTGTATTTTGGGAAGCTAAGCATTATGGATGTGTATATTTTTAATGAAAGAGACAGTCTGCTATCCACACAAAAGACAGGTAAGCTGGTACCTGCGAGCGAGAAAAAGATCATCGTAAAAAACAGGCTCGCCAAAATTCCACTGAGCCTCGCTCCGGGTGAACTCAAAAATATTTACTTCAAAATTCAAAATGCAAATGGCTATTTACCTGATCTGGATTTTCAAATCAATGAGGAAGGCTATGATCAATCTGCAACGTTTTTTCCGAATGGTCTTCCGGATGGGTTGTTCATCGGCTTTCTTTTGGCCATTATTTTATTTAACCTGATATTTTTATTTACTACAAGAGATATCACCTTTTTTTATCAGCTCATTTTCGTTTTTACTGTCCTGGTTTTTATGCTGGATAATATGAATTTAATTTGCGATCTTCCCTTTCTCAGGGATCATCCCAGCTTACTTGAGCCGATAAATTTCGCTGCGATTATTCTGATGAATGTATCTTATCTTCAGTTTGTCGTCCATTTTATTCAACTGGATAAGGTGTTTCCGGTCTGGATCAATAGAATTAAAATGCTGATCGCACTTAATTTGATATTTGGGTTGTTGATCATTGCTTATTATTTCTTTTCCCTGAATGAGCAGCTTACGGATACTGCAATTGCCATGGTTTCAGCTGTTCAGTACCTAATCTTATTGATGTTATTATACCAGTTGTTTGTAATCAGAGATAAGAAATCCTATTTTATATTGGTTGCCACGCTCTTTTTAATTGGTGGAGTCATTTTTAATGGAGTCTGTGTGGCCATGGGTATTGGGGTATCCACTTACCTTTCAAAATTTGTCGTCGTCGGAAATGTAAGCTTCTTTTTCTTTGGATTGGCATACCGGATGAAACTATTAAAAGATGAAGAATATGAAGCCATCCGGCTGAAGGAAAGCCAGGAGTTAAAGAATCAATTGTATGCAAACGTTACGCATGAATTCAGGACTCCACTTACAGTAATTCAGGGAATGGCTCAGCAAATCGAATCTAACTTAAAATTTCAGGAAGGTTCAAAAGTACAACAGGCCGTTCAGCTCATCAAGTCAAATGGTAAACGCCTCCTCGATTTAGTCAATACCATTTTGGATTTGGCAAAACTGGAATCAGGTAAAATGAAATTGGTGCTTACGAAAGGGGATCTGATTGGTTTTTTAAGATATACCGTTCTGTCTTTCGAAAACTACGCGGATTCCAAAAAAATATATCTTCAGTTTCTAACCGAACTGGATGCTCTGGAAATGGAATTTGATAAAGACAAATTACAACAGATCATTTCAAACCTGATATCAAATGCCATTAAATTTACGCCAGGAGGAGGAAAGATTTTTTTCACGGTTAAAAAAGCAGAAAAGAATCATCGCAACTATGTACAATTTGAAGTCAGAGACACTGGGGAGGGGATTCCTCAATCGGAAATCGGAAATATATTTAATCGGTTCTTCCAGGCTGAAGGGTCTAAACATAAATTACAGGGATCCGGTATAGGACTTGCATTGGTGAAAGAATTGGTTGAATTAATGGAAGGGCAAATATCCGTGGAAAGTGATCCCGGATCAGGTACGGCATTCAGGATCGAATTGCCGGTTCAATTAAAACAATTACATGCAATTGCCTCTCATGATGAAACTTCGGAAATAAACAATTTTAATTCCGATGAATTTGTTGATCAAAGTATGGGAGATGATGAAATGGTGCTGATTAAAAGTAAACAAAACCTGACAACAAAGTATGAAGTTGATGAATCCATACTATTCCAGGAAAAGCCTCTTTTGTTAATTGTTGATGATAACAAGGACATCATTTATTATTTGCAAACCCTGTTGGAAAACCAGTATGTCATTGAAACGGCATACAATGGTAAGGATGGAATTTCATTGGCCCTGGAAATCATTCCCGATATCATCATATCAGATGTTTTAATGCCGGAAAAAGATGGTTATGAGTTATGCGAAATTTTAAAAAGTGATGAACGTACCAGCCATATACCTATAGTTCTTTTGACGGCTAAGGCTGACACAGCATCCCGTGTTACAGGACTTAAAAAAGCAGCAGATGCTTATCTAACCAAGCCATTTGACGAAGAGGAATTGAAAGTGCAATTGAAAAATTTATTGCAAATCAGGAAGGCGCTGCAAGAGCATTATCAGTTGGCAGAAATAAAGTCAGATTCGGGTTCATCTGAAAACAAAATAGAAGATTCGTTTTTATTAAAATTAAATGCCATCATACAAGATAAAATGGAGGATGAAGATTTTGGAATTTTACAGCTTTGCAGAGCTATGCAAATGAGCAGAACGCAATTGCACCGGAAAATAACAGCCCTAACAGGTAAATCCACTTCAATCTATTTGCGATTTCTTCGATTGCAAAAAGCAAAACAACTACTGAATAACACTCAATTGAATATTTCAGAAGTTGCGTTTGCAGTTGGTTTCAGCGATCCGAATTACTTTACAAGGACTTTTGTGGAGGAATTCGGGACTACTCCAAGTGCTTTCAGATCCGGAGTATAGCTCTTGAATGCATTTGAAAAGAAAGGGATCATGAAACCCCTAAATGATTCATATTCCGCTATTTAGTAGTATCAAATTGTTCTGTGTGCAACATGAATGCTAATGATTTCAGGATGATGATTAAATGTTGATAGGCAATGAAACGATAGTCCTCTGCGTATCCCTGTCGAAGCGTCTACATTTGAACAAAAATCAATCCTATGAAATTCAGCTTCTGTTATTCCTGTTTCAATTTGCGAAACAAGCATTTTTTATTAATCAGTATTATTGGACTTTTAACGGTTCATCCACTTAAGTCCCAGGACATTCAAAAGCCGGAACTTGATTATTTGATGCAGAAAAAAGGCAGCTCCACGATTGGATTGTATAGTGGTATCCCATATGTCGGAATCACAGAATACTCCTATGGCATAAGCAGACATTTTGCACTCGGCGTTCTTTATGGATATACTCCGGTTGTGGTTGGCTATGGATTGCGGATAAAAGTGCTTATTGCTGAGCCAGATGAAAACAGGAGAGTTTATTTGAAATCTCCCATACTATATTATCCAAAAACAAATGAACTGGGCGGTGATCCCTGGATTCTTGCATGGCCCAATATTAATGTAGAGTGGAAAATGAAAAATGGTGCAAGATTTTGGAGTGGACTTGGTTTGGTAGGTGCAGCTTGTGTGGATTATTTATTTGGGATAAAAGATAATGAAACAACTACTGCAAATGACCATCAGGGAAATGTGACAATGGCAAAAAAAGGAATCATGGCAGATCTTTGGAATACAATACAAATTGGATACAGTAAGCCTGTATCTAAAAAAATGACATTCATGGCGGAAGTAGCACCTGTCATGAAAGGATTAAAATTGAGTTCAGCTAATCAATGGATCGGTGGTCCCCCTGTAATACTGACGTTTGGACTATCTTATTCTTTATAATTTTATTAAGGTAATATCATAATTAGCTAGATTTGGAATTACTTTTATTGATTAAACAAATATTGGATCAATTATTCTGGAAATAAGATTTGTTTGTGGTTAATCATGGTATTATTGAAGTGTTTAGTATTACCTGGTGGTTGGGAATATTGCTATGCTCCTTTATCATCTACTTGGTTATTATTTATGCGAAAAATAAATTAGAAATACAGCAAAAGTCACTTTCCATAAAAATCGGATTTTTTTTAATTTTTAATGCATGCTTCATTCATATCTATCAAATTAGTATAGGAGAATGGAATCTTCAATCTTCCCTGCCTTTGAATTTATGCAGCATATCCGGTATTCTTTCGGGTCTTGCTTTGCTTTTTCCCGGCCAGCGCATTTTCGAGTTTCTTCTTTATTGGGGAATCCCTGGTGCTTTTCATTCATTCATGACACCCGAGATGACGCTCGGGAATAAAGGTTGGTATTTTTATGATTACTACCTGATGCATGCCGGAATTTTTCTGTCGGTGATTTATATGTACCACATTTTAAAATTCAGACCACGGCCAAATTCCTGGATTTGGGTTTTTGGTTGGTCTCAGCTTTTAATTGTAATTGTGTATGTCATTGATAAAATGATTGGTGCCAATTACATGTACTTGGTTCAAAAACCGGTGGCCCATAATCCTCTTATCATGGGTGAATGGCCCTGGTACATATTGGTTTTTGAATTTGCAGGAATCATTCATGTATATGTAGTTTATCTTATTTTTAAAAATCAAAGAAGCTTTAAGTCGTCACGGAATATTTTTACTTAAAATGAAATTTAGTTTAATTTATCTGGTAGGTATTTTTATCTGGTGTCCAATTCAAGCACAACAGGGTATGCAAAGTATCCGCGGTGAAATTAAGGATAAGGAAAGTGAACAAATACTGTCCTTTGTTTCAGTTGGGCTTTACAAGGATACTTCGTTAGTACAATCTGCACAATCAGATAGCTATGGTCGATTTGAATTAAAGGAAATTCTTCCGGGAAGGTATATTTTGAAAACTTTTTTGACCGGATACAAATCGGCTTTGATGAACGATGTGATTGTAAATAGTGGGAGAGAGACCATTTTGACTGTTTGGATGTACGAAGAACCCATGCATTTAACGGAAGTTGTTGTGAATGCCAGGACCAGAAGCAATGCTATAAATGAAATGGTTTTGACCGGAGGCAAAGTTTTTTCTGTTGAAGAAACCGATCGGTATGCAGGAAGCAGGGGAGATCCGGCGAGAATGGCAGCTTGTTTTGCAGGTACGCAAAGTACAGATGATTCCCGCAATGATATTGTGATTAGAGGAAATTCGCCACTGGGCGTATTATACCGTATTCAGGATGTCGATATTCCGAATCCGAATCATTTTGCCATTCCCGGAACTACAGGAGGTGCCATCAGTATTTTGAATAATAAAATGTTCAGCAGTTCTGATTTTATAATTGGAGCATTTCCTGCAGAGTATGGGAATTGTAATTCAGGAGTATTTGATATTAAACTTAGAAATGGAAACAATGAGCATCATGAGGGAACGGTTCAATTCGGTTTTTTGGGTACAGAACTGTCCCTGGAGGGGCCGCTATCCAAAAAAGCAAGTGCTACGTATTTAGTGACTTACCGGTATTCCACGTTGCGGTTGTTTGAAGCCTTAAAAATCAAAATCGGAACAGATGCAATTCCAAACTATCAGGATGCATCCTTTAAATTTAATTTTCCATTGTCCGACGGCAGCAACCTGGCCTTATTCGGAATCGGAGGTACAAGTAAAATTGACATTATTCTAAGTACGTTTAGTGCACCATCCGAAGAGTTGTATGGGGAAAACAATAAAGATCAATATTTCGGATCTTCGATGGGTATGCTGGGAGCGGCTTATACAAAGTCATATCGTTCCGGATCATTAGTTAAAGCCACCTTATCCTATTTGACGAGTGCTGTTTGGGAAAAGAATTTTGTCATTTACAGAAACATGGAATACAAAGTGGACTCGCTCGTGCGGCATTTGGGATATGATATTCTATCGGGTAAAACGGCTTTGGCTTTGAATCTTCAAAAAAAATGGAATGCACGAAATGTAATGAAGTTGGGAATGCATGTTGATCAGATGCATCATGATTTAATTGACAGTATTTACCGGCAGTCTAATGGTACATTTTTAAATCGGATCAATGCAAATCAAAATACAATTTTAGTTCAGGCTTATACACAATGGAAACATAAGCTAAATAATGCTTTGGAATTCAATGCCGGGGTTCATCTTCAGTACTTTTCACTGAATAAGCAATCCGTAATCGAGCCAAGATTCAGTTTTCGCTGGAGCCTGGATAAGCTGCATGCGTGGTCAGGTGGAATCGGATTACTTAGCCAAATGCAACCTTACTATCTTTACTTTTCAAAATCGGAAAATGCCAATGGAGTTTATGAAGAACAAAACCGAAATCTGGGATTTTCAAAGAGTCTGAATTCAACACTGGCTTATGATTATTCAATTACGGATAATCTAAGAGGCCGGATTGAATTATATTATATCAAATTGTATGAAATACCGATAGACAAATTGAATCCTGCATTTCAATCCTATTCGGTACTAAATGAAGGTGCAGATTTCGGACGGTTTTTTCCTGGAAAACTCAATAATGCAGGTACGGGTTACAATTATGGAGTCGAATGCACATTGGACAAATCATTTTCGTCCGGTTATTATTATTTGTTTACCTCATCATTATATCAATCCAGATATAAAGGCAATGATGGTGTTTTAAGAAATACCTCCTTCAATGGAAATTTTACTTTGAATGGATTATTCGGAAAAGAATTTTCCGTCTCTGAAAGGCACAATAAAATTTTCAGCGTAGGTGCGAAAATAAGTTATGCAGGAGGACACCGGTATTCACCGCCTGATGTGAAAGCTTCAAAAAAGAATGAAGAACTAGTAATCATCGATTCACTTAGGAATAGCCTTCAATTTAGAAATTATTTCAGACTGGATATCAAACTTGGATTCAAAATGAATTCCAAAAAAGTGACTCATGAATTCGGTATTGACCTTGTCAATATATTGAATACAAAGAATATCTTAACCCTGGTTTATGCACCGGATCCCCGAATATCTGATGATAATCCACTTAAAGTTGAAAACCAATTAGGATTCTTACCTCTTTTTTATTACAAATTAGATTTTACACTTAAAAGAAATTAGCGGGTATTTTTGTTTTATGACTCGCGTTTTATTTTATAATTATCCGACCAGCAATTCTATTCCATTTAGGACATCCGGGTCGCATTACAACATTAAATCAAATAACATACAATTTACCGTTTTATTTTCAAATAATCCAATGATTACTATCAGTTTTTTCATTGTATGATTTACTAAAAAATGAAAAAATAATACGGAATATTTGATACAAGATTTGAATTATTAGTTCACTATTAAAAATTAGATCTATGAAACGGTTAATAAGTATATTCAAAATTGTGTTTGTTATGCTGACAGGCACGATGATTTTGGGTTCTTTATTGGTATCATGCAGTAAAGATGAAACGAAAACCAATAATGCACCTGTAATTATCTCAATTGTGATTAACCCTTCTACAATTGGAGTCGGAGGTGTTGTTACTATTACAGTAGTTGCCAGTGATGCCGATCATGATGAGTTGTCCTATTCATACAGTCCCAATGGTGGTTCCGTTAGTGGAAGTGGTCCAGTTGTTACCTGGACGGCTCCGAGTCTTGCGGGAACGTATTCAGTAACTGTAAAAGTAACAGATGGAAAGACAACAACGGAACAATCCAGTGCCTTGACAGTTACAGGTGGTGGAACTTCTTCTACTATTACAGGAAGAGCGTATTTTCCTGCTGGTGTTAGCGGAGATTTATCAAATGCAAAAGTAAGTCTCTATACTACATTGGACAACTGGACGAATAATACACCGATTCGTTTTGTTGCGACGGTCGGAACAGGATCATCAGTGACTTTTACTCTTACTAATGTCTTACCTGGAAATTATTATCTGGATGTTTGGAAAGATATTGATAACAATGCATTTTGGAGCAAGGGCGATTTTGTAGGTTGGTATGGTGCAGGTGGATTAGGAAGTCCGAGTTTGACTGAATTACAAGTAACACAGGGCCAAACCGTAAATGTAAATGTCGATATGTATATTATTCCATAATTGATAATAGTAATAGTGAAAAGGCTGCCGAATAATTTGGCAGCCTTTTTTAGTATATATATTTCTCATGACAAACATGGATTGAATAATGTGGAAATAAAGGCGCAATTGAATACGTCCTATGTTGTATTGTTTGTTTCGATGGGTTTTTATGTTAAACATTTTTGATCAGCAGTTTATAGTCTTTGGGGTTGTTGCTTGTATATTATTTCCCGTATTGACGTTTCAACGTATTAAGATCACTTTTTTAAACTACCTTTAGACCATGAAAACAATAACCTGTATATTTATCGTTTTGGCTTATTCGTCTGCCGGTTTTGGACAAAACAAAAAGACACTTTATGATTTTAAAGCAAAAACCATTGATGGAGCCGAATTCGATTTCAGTACCCTGAAAGGTAAAAAAGTCCTGCTGGTCAATACAGCATCCGAGTGCGGGAATACTCCTCAGTATAAAGATTTGGAAGAGTTATATAAAACTTATGGTGGAGCGCATTTTACCATAGTTGGATTTCCGGCAAATAATTTTGGTGCTCAGGAACCCGGAAGCAATGATGAGATTAAGAAATTTTGTACCAAAAATTATGGCGTATCTTTTCAAATGATGTCTAAAATATCCGTAAAAGGAAACGATATGGATCCTCTATATAAATGGCTTACCACCAAAGCAGAAAATGGCATTCAAGATGCTCCGGTGGAATGGAATTTTCAAAAATATCTCATCGATGAAAATGGACATTGGGCCGGAGTAGTGGGCAATAAAGAAAGTCCGAAATGTAAAAAAATCCTCGATTGGATAAACAAGAAATAGAAAACATAAAATCGAATCTGCTTATTCTTTTGTTTTACGCTGAACTGTATTCTAAGCAATTTGTTAATTACTTTATAGTCATTAGAATTTAAAAAATCTGGTATGAACTCAAATAGCAATGAAAAAACAACCGTAGTTGTACAGGTTTTCAACGACTTTGTTGAAGCTAATTTTTGCAAGAACAAACTAATGGAAAATGGAATTGAGTCTTTTTTGCTGGATGAAAATGTGATCGGCTTGAATCCATTGGGAGGTATTGAGTTAAAAGTGTTTGAGGAAGATGTAGACCAGGCCCGGGAGATTCTTTCTTCCAATGAAGAAGTTTAATTTCGATATTAATTCAGATAATACTTTTCATTAGATCGTTTTCTTCATCTAAGCAAAAAGTTATTTATTATGATTTAATAGTATCAATACCTTATTCAGACTATCGATTTAAATCAGTCGTCAAGCCAATGACGACTCCAGGTACTATGATAATTATTGTTTTGATGCATATTTTAATACGCATCGCCAATCCAGGCTCCGTTCTTAAGCGTTTTGTCCCATGCCCTAAGCGGGTGTCTTGCCGGATCTAATTGTTTTTCCGAGTCCCAGGGCTCAAATGCATTTTTAATATTGGATAGTCCGGAATTAGCCAGCTCCGGATAATGTCTTAGAATCGTGGATTTAAAATCCGATTTATCAATCCATTCCAATCCTTCTTTCGTGTAATATTCTTCTGTATAGCAATCTGTATAGAAACGGTCAGCCTGTAATCTTCTCGTTGCATTGAGTATGAAGATTTGAAACATCGTTTCACCAAATCCAAATCCATCCGGTCTGTGCCCTTCACCAAGGGTGCCCACCATTAAATCAAGTGATTCCACTGCATCGGTTCCTTCCCCATATACCGCCTTCAATTTTTGTACAATCGAACTGTCATCCGTAAGGTCTTCAAATTTAGTAATCGGTTTTAATCCAAGCTGCCTTCTGAATTCATTATACCTGGGCACACCCCTTTCGCGTGCGCGGATAATATCTACTGCGCCCATATCAAAGACCGGATTAAACGGGATGCTGAGTTCCTGCATGAAGCGGGGGTAATTATTTAAGACCAATTGACCCGGGTGTTGATTGCCGAATGAATAGAATAAATCCGACAAGGAAACTTTCTTAGTAAGTTTTCCTGCTCCTGCATGTCTGGTTTCCGGAAATGGAACATCCATTATTTTTTCACCGGTGCGTTGATTTTTGAGGTGTAAGGTTTCCGGTAACAAAGAATGAAGTCGGTATACTTCGACAAATTCCTGTGTGAAGGCAAAATTGACGTTGTGCTTGTTAATTGGATTGCCAACCACTCCGCCGAGTTCAGGATTCCGCACATTAATAGTTGCGACTGTTTTACGATGAGTTCCTTTGTGAAATAAATTGGTGAGAATGCCATACCAGTTTGCATTCAATGCAGTATCCAATCCTTTGTTGGCTAAGATTGCAGGTGTCCATTCTACGGAATGTATTTTAGCCATTACCGCTGCATTAATTAATCGTGCAACATTAAACAAACGCGTATCATCCCAATCCGGGTAATTTTCTTTCAGGTGATCACAAATGGCATTGTGCTCTCTGGTAAACAAAGTATGGAGCAAAGTCATGCCTACCCACCAATTCCGAACGAATCCGGTTTGTTCAATTCCCTTATGATCCAAAGGAAGTGTTCCATCCGGATTTATATTCAGTTTTCCATCCACACCGCTTCGCAAACGATCGACGGTTTCCTGATCACTTCCATAGATCTGCGATCCGTCCCACCAATGAGTCACTTCATTGATAAAGCTGGCTGCAGCCACTTCTTTGCCATTCATGCGGGTTGGATCCGGTTGTGTTCGTGGAATAAACATTTTTGTTTGCAGGAATTTTTTTCTTGCCGGATCTTCTTCACCGAGTGGAACTTCAATTAATTCTTTCAATGTATTTTCTCCATGGTTAATCCAATCTGCATTTTGAAATTGTATCCAGCACGCAGCAAGTATATTCAAAAAAGGGACTTCCTTCATTTCCGTTCCTCGCGTCAATAATTGCAAACTGATTTCGCGTGGATTAGGGGTAAGCAGTCTGTCTCCTGATTCAGGTCGGATATCTTCTATTTTAATATTTCTGAAGAATCGGGTACCAGCTGCACCTTCTTTAGGATTTTTTAAATCATTCCAACTTCCATCTGCAGTACGGTAATACTGAACTCCTTCTGGTGGAATTTGACCTTCAGGTTGAAATCCGACCAATACATCTTTAGGATAGGTCGATTTCAGATTATTGGCGTTCAGCTTATCGCGCATGTATGCAAGCGTAAGAATGCCCAGCATTAAAGGTCTCCTATACCAGTTCGTCCAGATTTTACCACTGGTACCAACAATACTTCCCCACGATTTAGCTAATGCTTCCATGACTGCAGAAAGAATGTATCCGGACAAATTGCCCAATGTGGTTTCTATGGATTTAAACTTGCGGTTGGAGACATGTGCAGGTAATGGATCAGTTGGTATGGATCCCGGTTTGACGACTGGTTTCATCAATAATTTCTCGCGTTCAAAATGATACACATCGGGAACTGGTATATTTACTTCCGCAACTGCATTTATTTTGGATTTTTCCAACATTTCCTTCCATAATGAATTTTGGACATCTGAATTCAGAGCATTTTGGTAAGCCGTTGCAGCTAAATCATATTGCTCATTGTGAAAATAAGCCAGTCCGAGCAGGGCAAAATATTCTGCTTTGGATTGTTTGGAAATTAAGTCTGTGATTTCTGCGATAGCTTCAGCATATCTTTTTTGTTCTATTAAAGAAACGCTGTTTTGCAGTTCCGGCGAAATAGGCGTAGTAGTCATTTTGAAATAATTTTAATTTTTTAAAGAGGACTATTTTTCAGATCGGGCTTCCACACTGGCTGCATAAACTATTTTACGGGACCGGTTCATGCTGCCAAGTGGTTTAAAATGAGAAGTATCAATATTCCATGGATTGAAAATAAGTGAATCCACGAAATCTTTTTCGTTTTTGCTGTTTCTAGGAATAATTAATTCAGCAATAGCCTGAAAGCTGGAATCATCGCCCCAGGATTTCGTGGAATCTTCAATGGGTGTATTTATTGGATCCAGGAATCGCTGTACCTCAAAAATGTATTTAATATCATTTGTATTTAATTCATCCTCTAATTTTTTGCGAAGATTTTTTTCACCGTGACTGATCTCATGCTGTTCTGATTTAGAAGTCACAGGTCTTAGTCTGTATTTAACAGCAATGGATGATTCAGATTTAATTTCTCTTCCAATTGCAATTGGTGCACGGCTCCAGAATGTTTCGGTAGATAAACTTTCTACTTTGCGTTTCATTTGTTTTTTTAATGTTTGTGCAATCTGCCATCCGGTTTTCAGGCCCAGATGTTTGATGAGAAAGGGCAAGGCACCTGCTAATCCCGAAATGGTATCTTCCAAAGGAAGAAAGTCCGGAATAGCATCTGCAATGATATCTTTTTCAACTCCTGCTCTGATAGTGATCATAGCCTCCCTGGCATCTTTTGCATGATGCAATTCTGCATTGGTCATCAAAAAATCCTGATTGCCATCATCCGTTTGTATGCGCAAAGCCAGTCCTCTTAGATCGGGTTTTGAATCGTCATCAACAATTTCTCCACTGGCGTTTGAAAACCGGATAATCGCAGAATAATCTTTACCGGGCATTAAAAATCCAACAGCCAAATCTTCCGGCAATTCCGGTGAAGGCAATACGCTGAATCTGGCATTGGTGAAGCCGGCGATGATTTGAGCATGGTTTGCGCGCCGGGCGGTATTATTATTATCCTCTTTGTAATGTAGAACTACATCTCTGATTTGTTTGGCAATTTGCCCGAAAAACACAGCTTCTTTTTCCGGATTGCCGTTTTCAAATTTACCTTCTTCGTTGAGGTATTCTTCATGCCAATTGGTTCCGGATGCCATAATCTAATACTTGAATTTGAGAATGTTTAATGATCTGCAATTTAAAGAGGATAGGATTATGAATTTAGATTTTGAATGATCATAATGAGATGTATGAATTTATTGTTTATTAAAAATGAACTATTCTTAATTCAGCAAATTGTTTGTTATATCGTACAGGATTGAAATCACGAATCAGATAAAGGCTTTTAGCATCAGGATAAAAAATACCGCTAAAAATACAAAACATCTCAAATTTCGAATTTTTTGGCTGCAGAATATTTGGCATAGTATTTCGATGAATCCATTGTATATTTAGAAAATAATCAAATCGTTACACAGGGGTGAATTTGGTAGGTATAATAGTCATTTTTTTTATGGGCTTTTTGCACATAGTTTGCAAGTCATTCAACTGTGCCTCTGATGATTTCACATCTAAAAAGAAATTATGTAATCCGGTTGATCAATTATCGAATTCTCAATCTGCATTAATTTATGAGGTAGAGTCGACTGGAGTTATTCATGAGAAATTTCACGGAGCCGAAGAGAAGCAGGGAAATCTTCAAAATAATGCAATGGTATCCAGTTGCAATCTGTTATGCAATACCGATTTTGAAGATGTTAAACTGGTTCCATTAGGGGGCTTTGGATTCTTCAATCAGAATTTGGTGTCTTGCTGGAATACCACCGCAACAGATAATCAAATAGAGGTTTGGGGTAGTGGATTTGGTGGAGTTCCTGCTTATTCAGGAAGTCAGTTTGTCGAATTGAATGCAAATATGGTTTCCACGCTCTTTCAAAATTTTTCGGCGTCATTGGGGAGTACTGTTGAAATATCTTTTGCACATCGTGGACGCGCCGGTACAGATGTAATGAGTCTTGAGATTGGACCGGTTGGCGGACCCTATCAGAATCTAGGCGATTTTTCAGCTGGCAATACGGCCTGGGTATTTCATACTTTAAGGTATACTTTTCCAGTTAACGGCAGCACTGCATATAATATTCGGTTTAAATCAGTAAGTGCCGCTGGTGGACCAACAGTCGGTAATTTTCTCGATGCTATTTCCATTCGGCTTGAACATCCAACAGAATCATTTACAATGATTCAACCGAATTGTCCTAATGACCATACAGGCAGTATTACGGTTAATGTACGTGGAGGTTCTTCACCATACAGTTATTTATGGATGACACCGTTGAATGCTGTTGATTCTACAGTAACCGGACTTGCAAGTGGCATTTATCAATTGGAATTAAAAGATTTTTACGGTTGCGGAGATACCCTTACCATTCGATTGGATTCCAAACATACCAATGATACCATTGAGATTACAAAACAAGTTTGTGGTTCATTTACCTGGGCTGCTAATGGACAAACATATACACAAACTGGTTCTTATTCGGCAATGCTTCAAAATCAGTTTGGTTGTGATTCACTGGTCAAGTTAAATTTGGAACTATTACCGCTGCAATCATCTACTGAAAATATTCAGAGCTGCAATTCATATACCTGGCCGGTAAATGGTCAAACCTATTTTGTAAGTGGAATGTATCAGGATACTATTTCAAATGTATTCGGATGTGATTCAGTTTTGAATCTCAATCTTAGTGTGCTGCCGGAGTATTGGCATCTGGAACAAATTAAAATGTGTAAAGAATACACCTGGCCAGTTAATGGACACAAGTATACTCAAAGTGGACGGTATTCAGATACGCTATTCAGTATTTCCGGTTGTGATTCGATAATTGCATTGGATCTGGACATTTTGCCGGATCAAATGATTCATGAATCAGCGCATGTTTGTGATACTTATTGTTGGCCGGCAAATGGAATGCTTTATACACAGAGTGGAATTTATACAGATACCCTCATTACAATATCCGGTTGTGATTCTATAGTTGTTCTTGACCTTGAAATTTATCCTGTTCAGAATAAAAAGGAATCGGTAAAAATCTGTGATTCCTATAGGTGGCCGGTCAATGGAGTAAAATATACTTCAAGTGGCTTGTATTCTGATACACTAAAAACCAGATTGGGTTGCGATTCTATATTAACTCTTGATCTGGAAATTCTTCCACGACAATACATCAATGAATCCGTTCAAAACTGCGATTCCTATTTCTGGCCGGTGAATGGAATCCACTATACTTCTAGTGGATTTTACACAGATACGTTTAGCAGTGTGAATGGTTGCGATTCAATCCGAACATTGAATCTTCAAATACGGTCATCCACATTTCATACAGATACAATGACGGCATGTGACAACTATACCTGGCCGGCAAATGGTTTTACGTACGACCAAAGTGGCCTGTACAAGAAAACCTTTCAAAATCAGGCAGGTTGTGACTCGGTTCTGAATCTGGATCTCACTATTCACTCCAGTTCGAAGCAAGTGCAAATGGTTACGGCTTGCAGTCATTACGTATGGCCTGCCAATGGACAGTATTATTCCAATAGCGGTATTTATAAAATGCAACTTGTAAATAATCAGCTTTGCGATTCCATATTGATCCTGAATTTGGTTATACATCCCGATTATCAATTCAATGATACGATAAAAGTTTGCGACCGTTATACCTGGCCCGTCAATGGAAAGACATATCAATCCGGCGGAAGGTATCAGTATAATGCTCGAAGTCATTATGGCTGCGACTCGGTGTTTTCTTTGGTTCTTGAAATTGATTCGAGTTATATAAAATCGGATACGGTAACTGCGATTGAGAATTATGTGTGGCCGGTCAACCGGGAGTTTTATGAAAAGTCAGGAGTTTATGAGGAGCATTTCATCAGTGTGGAAGGTTGCGATTCCATAAGGATTTTGTTTTTAGAAATAAGACGAAAGGGAAGTGTTTTTTTACCGAATGTTTTTTCACCAAATGGAGATGGCATTAATGATAAGTGGATTGTTTATTCTTCGCCTGAAATAACGAAAATCGATCGCATGCGAATTTATGATCGGTGGGGTGAGATGCTTTTCGAGCTTTCTGATTTTCCGCCTAATGATCCTGCTACGGGCTGGGATGGAAGCTCTCATGATCTGAAAATGCTGCCTTCTGTTTTTGTTTATACGGTGGAATGGACGGATCTGGCGGGAGAAAGGCATTTTGAAAGAGGAGATGTTACACTAGTTCGGTAAGCACAATTAATTGATTTGGAAACAATTATGTGCAACAGACCCGATTTGTGATCCCGGAGGCGGGATTGATGTTTAAGGTAATTTATCTGAAAATCCAGCTTAGACAATTCAATTCCATTAGTATATTTGCGTTCCCAAAAAATTTGAGCACAAAGTTGCTAAATGGGACTTAATAATTGCGGGAGTAGCTCAGTTGGTAGAGCACGACCTTGCCAAGGTCGGGGTCGCGGGTTCGAGTCTCGTCTCCCGCTCAATTCAAGAATCAAGAGTTAATAGTCAACGGCCAATTAAATTGGTTTACGGTGGATTATTAACTCTTGTCAATTGATTGCGCACTCTTGAATAACACCTGCTATGTTTATTGATGATCTCCGGAAAAGGACTTTCCACTTCGCCATTAATGCTATCCAGATTCTATGGCAAATACCTGAAAATCAATAATCTAAGATTTTAAAAGCTCAATTAATTAAGACTGTTAGTTTGATTGCAGCCAATTTTAGAGCTTCATGTGTCAGCAGATCTAAGGCGGAATGGTATTCTAAAATGAGTATCGTAATCGAAGAAGCAGACGAAACCCTTTTTTGGATTGAGCTATTAGAAAAGCTATATCCAAAGAATACGGAGGATCTTGTTTCAATTAAAACCGAATCTCAGGAATTGGTTAAAATATTCTCGAAAGCAAGGGGTAAACTAGGTTCCAAATAATATCTTTGCATCCCTATTTATAAGAAACGTCTTATTGTCATAGGTGACTAATTAATGGTTTATTGATTTTCAATCAAACAATTGACTCTTAACTATTTACTATTGACTCTTGAATTGCCCAGGTGGTGGAATTGGTAGACACGCAGGACTTAAAATCCTGTGGCCAGAAATGGCCGTGCGGGTTCAAGTCCCGCCCCGGGTACAAAAATCAGAGTGAAAAACAGAGAGAGAGAGCCTTTTTTCTTATCTGATTTTTACTTTGCTCACACACTGTTTCTCACCCTGATTTGTAGAAAGCGAAAATTGTACAATAGAAGTAGTGCATAAGCATGATTTCTCGCCCTAATTTTTACTTTGACACACACTAATTTTCACCCTCTGTTGTATTTTAGTACTGAACTGATTTAACACTTTAATTTTAATTTAGAACCCTAAAATAATATTATGTTTGATTTTCAACAGCTTGAGGTTTACAAGAAAGCCAAAGCATTTCATTTGAATATTCAAAGTTTATTGAAGGAACAGACGAATCTGAACAAAATAAGTATTGATCAGCTTTGGCGAGCGTCATTCAGTATACCATTAAACATTGCAGAAGGATCGGGCAGATTTTCAAAACCGGATCGAAAGAATTTCTTTATCATTGCAAGGAGCTCTTTGTTTGAGACCATTGCAATCCTGGATATCCTGAAGGATTCGGAAAAGCTTTCTGACAATATTTATATCGAATTCGAAATTCGGGCTGAAGAATTATCCAAGATACTTTTTGCAATGATTAAAAATCTAAGTCAGAATTAACTATAGCGCAAGAATTAATCTGAGAATGAGAACCAATCTGCTCATTAGAACAGATTGGTTCTCATGTTTCGAATATCCTCGAGACTATGTTTATCTAGTCGATTGCTTCGGTTACATTTAGTATAAGTACACCTAAAATCAGGACTGGTTAAACATTTGGATTTCCATAAAATACTCCATAAATTTAAACTATGTTTGGTAAACATTTTCCTGACGATTTACAATGGAGAGAATATTCTTATTCGCGATTTTGCAGGAAAAATAGTAAGAATATTTAAAGGACAATACAAGAATACAACCGTCAACATTTCCGAATTGAATTCCGGGCTTTATCTTGTTCAATGTTCAAATCAAATTATTAAATTCGTAAGATTCTAGTTGCATTATAATTATTCAAAGCCTCGTATCAATTGGGATATATGTTCCTTTTATATAATTGAGTCATTACATCAAAGTACTTATTTTATTAGTTACTCGATTAAAGCAATTATGTTGAATTAAGTGGGTCCGATATACAAAGCTGGAATTGTGCTAAATCTGACTATAATTAAAATATTCATCCGGTTAAAATCCAACATTCAAGCTATCATGGTGGTTACCTTTGATGTAAAATCAGCATAGGGGAAGTTCAGCAAATAGAGAACTCCGGCAATCCGGTGCAGATTTTAATTCAGGCTGGCATTAATATTAAATATTATTATAATCTATATTATCTTTGTTTTACAATGATTTATGAGTAAGCACGGCAAAATTTTGGTGGCAATGAGTGGGGGCATAGACAGTACGGTTACGGCTTTGCTGCTTCATGAAGCTGGTTATGAAGTGGTCGGGGTCACCATGAAAACCTGGGATTATAGCTCTTCCGGAGGTACTAAAAAGGAAACCGGTTGCTGTAATTTGGATTCTCTGCAGGATGCCAGAAGAGTGGCCGTTGATCTTGGATTTCATCATTTTATACTGGATCTGCGGGAAGAATTCGGAGATGCAGTTATTGAAAATTTTGTCGAAGAATATTTGGCTGGACGTACGCCAAATCCATGCGTTTTATGCAATACTCATATCAAATGGAATGCCTTGCTGAAAAGAGCCGATTCACTGGATTGCGAGTTTATTGCAACCGGCCATTATGCACGTATTCATACATTAAATGACCGATACTATATTTCGAAAGCAGAGGATCTGAATAAAGATCAATCCTATGTGCTCTGGGGCCTGAGTCAGGAATGCATGAAACGAACCTTGTTTCCGATATCTGAATTGTTAAAGCCTGCAGTCCGGCAAATTGCACACGACCGGGGCTATGATGATCTTTCAAAAAAAGCAGAGAGCTATGAAATCTGTTTTGTTCCGGATAACGATTACAGGGGATTTCTGAAGCGGAGAGTAGAAGGCCTTGAAGATAGAGTTAAGAACGGATTGTTCATCGATAAAGAAGGAAATGTATTAGGTCATCATGAAGGATATCCGTTTTTTACCATAGGTCAGCGCAAAGGGCTGGGCCAGGCATTTGGCAAACCAATGTTCGTTTCGGCAATATTGCCGGAAACCAATACAGTGGTATTAACGGAAGAAGAAGATCTTCAACGGAGCCGTATGTTGGTTGGCAAACTGAACTGGCAAAAGTTTGATTTTGCAGAAACCGGTAAAGAATTCGTAACAAAAATCAGATATAAAGATGCAGGGCATCAGTCGCTCATTAAACAGGTTGACAATAACCTTGAAGTGGAATTTATCGGAGGCGTCAAGGGTGTTGCTCCCGGCCAATCAGCAGTGGTGTATGATGGAGATGATTTGATTTGTGGGGGAATTATTTATAGATCTGAGATCTGAGATTTGAGATCTGAACTTTGAGATTGAAGATTACAGATTTGTGTTAAAATTTAGAATATTTCTTAGTTGATAAGTATATTGCAAGACGAATTTTACCGAATACGGATAACAGACCACCATTTGCTATTTTTTCATCTAATTCGAAAGGAATGAAAAAAACAATTAATTCGGATTTCCAAAGGTTGGCTTTTTTGTTCATGATTCTGTTTGCACTGAGTTCATGTACAAAAAATGAAACAGAAGTGATTGATACCAGTACTTTTGGGTATGAATATTTTCCCGTGGCTATTGGTAAGCGGTGGATTTATCAAACAGATTCCATTGTATACACCCAAAAAATCGGAACGCAAATCGATTCCAGCAAAACATACCAAATGGAGGAAGTCGTTGATACCTTCAGAAATTCTGAAAATCAATTAGTATACAGACTCGATATTTCCTATGCAAAGGATACTGCTCAGGACTGGGTATTAATCAGTAGTTATTTTATTCAGAAAGATCAATTGGAATTTCATAAAATTGAAAACGGATTGGATTACATCAAATTGGTGTTTCCACTTCGCAAATACAAATCCTGGTATGGAAACATACGAATAAGTTCCAAAACGGAATTTAATATAGGCGGGGAAAGCCTGCGACCGTTTACAGAAAATTGGTATTATAGTTATGATTATCTTGATAAACCGGAGTATATCGGCGGACTATTTTATGACAAGGTGTCCAGAGTTACCGAAGAAGATGATGAGAATTTGTTGGAGAAAAGATATTCTGTTGCAAAATATGCCAAGGGAATCGGTATGATCTATAAAGAACTTTGGATTCTAGATACCCAAAATACAAATAATTCAATTCCATTCAAAGACAGAGCTGCAAAGGGAATGATACTCCGTCAGGTTTTGGTTTCACATAATTAATCTCCAATGATTCAGCTGATTGAAGCAGGTCATACCTATAAAGTGCATGGTATAAAGGGTGACCTCGTAGTTGATTTTAAAAAAACCTTGCAAAAACATATACTAAAAACGGGTGTCGTTTTTATCAAACAGGAGGGTAATGCTGTTCCTTTTTTTATTGAATCCGTGAAAGGAAACGATGAGTTCCTGATTAAATTTAAAGAAGTGGACTCACCGGAGTTTGCACGGAAATTGAGCAATCAAATCGTCTATATCGATAGCCGGAATCTGAATGCCGAACATTTGAATGATGAAGAGCCGGACGAAAACAATGCATTGCTTTCATTCGTAATCGAAGATGTGGTTTCCGGATTTAAAGGTAGAATTAAAGACATCGAAGAATTTCCTGGTCAATTAATGGCCCTTGTCGAAATCGGCGAAAAGGAAGTCATGATTCCTATTCATGAAGATTGGATTGTAAAAATTGATGAAAAGAAAAAACAGATTCAGGTTGAACTTCCGGATGGATTATTGGATCTGTAATCATTTAGTTAGCAGTTAGCAGTTAGCAGTTAGCAGTTAGCAGTTAGCAGTTAGCAGTTTGCAGTTTGCAGTTTGCAGTTTGCAGTTTGCAGTTTGCAGTTTGCAGTTTGCAGTTTGCAGTTTATAAAAAACACTAAAATTACGGCAACAAATCTGTTTGCACTTCTAATTTTTACTCTTACTCATTAACCATTAACTCCGCACTCCTAACTCCTCACTCCTAACTCCTAGCTCCTAGCTCCTAGCTCCTAGTTCCTCCCTCCTCCCTTCTTTTTATTTTCAATTATTATAAATCATCCCTGCAACACAAGCTGTCATCAGACAGGCGATCGTTCCGCCAATTAAGGCTTTAATTCCCAATACACTTAAGTTGGCGCGTTGATTGGGAGCCATAGCGCTGATACCTCCAATTTGTATTCCAATGCTGGCGAAATTTGCAAATCCGGATAATGCATAAGTCGCAATGAGCGCTGATTTTGAAAAAGGAATAATCATATTAGTTGAAATCATTTTCGAAAGTGTACCGTAGGCATAAAACTCATTGATCATAGTTTTTTCGCCAAGTAGTTGGCCGACATTTAGAATATCCTGAATTGGAGTGCCGATAATCCAGGCCAGAGGTGCAAACAGATATCCGAAGATCAAGCGCAAACTCAAACCATCATAGCGATGTTCGGTTATTTCGTAGATTACATTGTTGAGTTGAGTCCAGGATCCGATTTTAAATAATGTGGCATCAGCCAAATAGACCATGGCTGTAAAGACAATAAGCATGGCTCCAACATTAACGGCTAACTTTACGCCATCTGAAGTGCCTATGGAGATAGCGTCCAGTACATTATTGCCCAGGCTTTCTTTTGGAATTTTAATTTCACGGTCAAGACTTTGTTCGTCGGCATTTGGGAACATCAATTTGGAAACTACAATAGCAGCCGGTGCTGAAATAATAGATTGAGTCAGCATGTGCAATGCAAAAAAAGATTGAGTATTTGGATCTGAACCACCCAGCATTTTAACATAAGCACCCAGCACAGATCCTGCTGTGTTGGCCATTCCACCTACCATGATGCATAGTATCTCCGATTTGTTCATCGCTGCCAGATAAGGTCTGACCATGATCGGAGCTTCTGTTTGACCTAAAAAAATATTAGCCGCGGTGGATAAGCTTTCTGCACCGGATAATTTCATTGACTTAGAAAGTAACCAGGCAAAAAAGTAACAAATCTTTTGCAGGATTCCCAGATAGTATAGTAATGCAGACAGCGCGGAAAATACAATGATCGTCGGGAGTACCTGAACGGCAAATACAAATGCCCAGGGTTGATTGACATCAGCTAAACTTCCAAATAAAAATTCGCTGCCTTTATGAAAAATCCGAAGTAAACTAACAAAGTAGTCTGAGATCCATTCAAACAATATATGGATCACGTTCACTTTCATCACTCCTAAAGCAAACATGATTTGTAAAAACATTCCTGTCATTACTAAGCGCCAGTTGATTTGCTTCTTGTTTACACTTAAAAGATAACAGATAAATAGCAATACAAGCAAACCTGCAATCCCTCTTCCGATCTCCATTAAATTCATGGTTATTTATAAAAGTTGAAAATTAGAAAAAAAGAATCAAATTTGTATATTAAAACATGTACTGGCGATTATCATCGAACTTAGAGTATTCGATTACTTTATTGATCAAAAAGATTATGGGATTTTATCACAAGTCAATGGTTAATCAGCTGTAGCCTGAAACGTTTATAACTATCATAAAACAGGATATATGTTCATTGGGATAAGTGGTGGAAGTGGGGCAGGGAAGACTGCATTTATCAATGCAGTAAAATTGCATTTTAATGAAGATGAATTAGGATTGATTTCAGAAGACAACTATTATTTACCTAAAGAAAATCAGAAGGTGGATAGCAATGGAATGATCAATTTTGATGTTCCGGATGCTATAGATCATGAGGCATTCATTGCCGATCTTCATAAATTAAAAAAAGGAATTGCCATTGAGCGAAAAGAATATACGTTTAATAACAGCCTAAAGACACCGCGCACGATTTATGTCGAACCGTCCAAAATCTATCTGGTTGAAGGATTATTTATTCTTCATCATGAAGATACCAGGGAATTATTGAGTCTTTCGATTTTGATTCATGCAAAGGAAAATTTAAAAATGATCCGAAGAATAAAGAGGGACAGTACAGAGCGCAATTATCCTGCAGAAGATGTCTTATACCGCTATCAACATCATGTTGCCCCGGCATATGAAAAATACATCAGCCCTTACCTGGATGACCTGGATATCATTATTAATAATAACCGGAATTTCGACGGGGGGGTGGATCTGCTGACCAGTTACATCCGGTCTTACCTCGGGCGCTAAAACCGGGATTATTTACAAAAAAAGGAGAATCTGAAGCTCAGGCTAGGGTAGGTTTCCTCCAAATCCATTATAGGAGAAGAACCCATTATTCATTTGCCCGCCTCTCAGGCGGTTTCCGGCCGATTGAATATCAATTTCGGATTTCTTTGGAAAATGAACACATATTATAAATTTTTATAATATTATGAATTTTCTATATTATTCTTGTTTGTTCACGTATTATGCTGATATACAATAAGATATACCCAATTTTTTTACTTTTCACATTATAAAAAAGTATAAATTATAAATAATTGGTATATAATTTGAGTGTATTGGAAGATTGACCGAGCATACACGCATTTACTCAGAACCTAAACTATTTATCCATGAACCGCTATTTTATCACTTTGAGATGGTTGATTTACTGTGCCGCAAGCATGGTGACTTTTGAAGTCGCCGCAAAAAACAGTAAGGAGATGATGACCCCTCCTATGGCTTGCAATGATCTGGTCCATATATCATTGGACACTTTATGTTATGCTACCATTGCACCGCGCATGGTGTTGGAAGATTTGGTCGGTAGTCCGTATGACTATCGCATCAAAGTGTATTATTCCAATGGAAATGAACAGCCGGATCTCATTTTTGATAATTCCGATATTAATAAGGTGTACAGTTATAAAATCTGGCATCTTCCCAGTGGCAATTCATGCTGGGGTAAAATTTTAATAGAGGATAAGTTTCCACCACAAATGGAATGTCACAATTTCACGATACGTTGTGGAACCAGCATTGATCCTTACGATCTGGAATTTCCAATTAGTGACTCATATTCTGTGAAAGTAGATAATGTTGGACCCAACACTTACGAGGTAACCGGTTGGGATGCATGTTCTACTGTGAAGCTGACTTATACCGATGAATTATTTAATTATAATTGCGACAGTGTATGCTTTAAGAAAATTGTAAGAAGCTGGACCGCAAAGGATGAAGTGGGAAATACATCGCATTGTTCAGAAACTATTTGCATACTCAGACCAACTGAAGTTGACCTGGTGTATCCACATCACTATGATAATTTTGACTTGCCTCATTTAACATGTGATATGAATTTTCCGAGGCTTCCCAATGGAAATCCATCACCGGACTTTACCGGATGGCCTGTACCAAACGGATGCTCTACACTAACCGCCAGTTATACCGATTTAAAGATAGCGACATGCGGAAATACGTTTAAAATTATCAGACGCTGGATTATTTTAAACTGGTGTACCGGGCGTTTGACCGAATACAATCAAAGTATAAAAGTAGCCGATGATCAGGCACCAATATTTACTTGTCCTAAAGATCTGACGATTGGTATGCAACTTTATTCCTGCGCAAGTGACGGTAAACTGCCGCCACCTGAATCAGTGCAGGATTGCAATACCTGGACCTACGATGTATTTTCTATGACACAGGATCCGATAACCGGAAATCCCAATGTAAAAGGAAAAGATTATATCGTTTATGATTTCAATCAGAAATGTTTTTATCTGAGAGGTGCTCCGGAAGGAAGGATATGGATTGTATACGAACTTACAGACGCCTGTGATAATGTTTCAGAATGTACTCTGGAAGTTGGCGTAGTAGATAATCTTGCACCGATTCCAATCTGTGATCAAAAAACAGTAGTGACCCTGGGTGCAGACGGTACGGCCAAAGTATTTGCGGAAACCTTCGATGATCATTCTATTGATAACTGTGGAATAGATTCTTTCCTGGTACGAAGAATGGATGATCCGTGTAATAATGGAACCAATGTATTCGGACCGTATGTGCGTTTTTGTTGCGCTGATGTAGGCGAAGTGGTCATGGTTGCTTTGGAAGTGGTAGATTATTATGGTAACCGGAATACATGTATGATAGAAGCAACAGTACAGGATAAAGAACCGCCAGTAATCATTCCTCCTACAGATATTACCGTAGCCTGTGATTTTCCGATCGACTACACTGATTTGAGTGTATTCGGTAAAATAAGATTGAGTGAAGCTGAACGCAAAAAAATCATCATTAAAGATCCGTTTTATGCAAATAAAAATTACGTTGCCGGTATTGATGGCTATGCGTATGACAATTGTGAAGTCACATATACAGAGACCTTTGTAAAAGGAATTAAATGTAACTCAGGAACTATTCAACGGATATTTACAGCGGTTGACAAACAAGGACTATCGAGTATTGCTGTTCAAACGATAACTGTGGTGAATACACACCCGTTTAGTGTTACTGATATTTACTGGCCGCCATATCTGGAAATTTATTCCTGCAATAATGTTTCTACACATCCGGACCAAACAGGTTATCCACTTTATTTTAATGTTAATTGTGCGCAGATTGCAGCTAATTATACGGATACAAAGTTGACCGTTTTAGATAGTACTTGTTTTAAAATATTAAGAAAGTGGTATGTAATAGATTGGTGTCAGTATGATCGCAATACCAATCAGGGATATTGGGAATATACTCAAGTCATTGCCGTTAAAAATTCTGAACCACCGGTAATTCAATCCTGCACGGACGTTGAGATATGTGACCAGAGTTCATTTTACAATGTAAATACCGGACAGTGTATGGCAAGCTATAATTTGCAGGGATCCGGATTTGATGATTGCACCGAGCCACAGAATTTAATCTGGTCTTACCGCATTGATGAAAACAATGATGGTAGTTTCGGACCTGTAATAAGTGGAAATGTTGCTGCCGGAGTATTGCCGGTAGGTGTGCACAGATTAAGGTGGATACTGACAGATCAATGTGGAAATATTTCTACCTGTGATCAGATTTTTACATTGAAAGATTGTAAAAAGCCAACGCCTTATTGTCATAATGGAGTGGTCACAGTAGTCATGCCAACATCAGGAAATGTTACAGTCTGGGCAAAAGACCTGAATCTTGGAAGTTATGATAATTGTACTTCAGCTAAAGATTTGAAATTTTCATTCTCTCCGGATGTCAACGATGCATTCCGGGTATACAACTGCGATAGTTTAAACAGACAACAAACGGTAACCAAAACTGTGCGCATGTATGTTACCGATGAATATGGCAATCAGGATTATTGTGAAACTACAGTACGCATTCAGGACAACAATCACGTTTGTCCGGGAACAAATCCTGGACTGAATATTTCGGGAGGAATACATCGCGAAAATCAGGATGCTCTTCCGGGTACCAACGTTAATCTGAATGATCCTTCAGGAAATAGTCTGGATCAAACGGTAACGGACAATCAGGGCAACTATGCGTTTCATAATGTTGTTGCAAACGATTTCTATATTAAACCGGAGAAAACAGACAACATTACAAATGGGGTAAGTACATTGGATATCGTCTTAATTCAAAGACATATATTGGGAATCAAGAGTTTGGTTTCGCCATACAAAATATTGGCAGCCGATGTCAATGGATCTAACAGTGTGACCGTAAAGGATGTATCTGATCTGAGAAAGGCTATACTTGGTGCCATCGTGCAATTTCCCAACAACACTCCAATCTGGAAATTTGTGAAAGCAGATTATCAATTTGCAAATCCAACCCAACCCTGGGATGCTTTAACAGTAATTAATAAAGATCAGTTACAGGACAAACTGAGTCAGGCTCATTTTATTGGTATCAAAACGGGGGATGTGGATTTATCAGCGGATGTGCATTTTGGAAATGGTTCGATTTCGAGGACCAATAATTCCATACCATGGGTATATAAAATTGGTAACAGAGAAGCCGGAAATGAATTGGAAGTGGAAATACTGTCTGCTGAAGATATGAACCTTGATGGTTTTCAACTTGGACTCCTTTTGGATAATGATCAGTGGAGCATTAAAGAAATTAAACCTGCAAGTCTTGATCTCTCCTCTGATGAATATCTACTTACAGATAAACAGATTAAGATTGCAACGGCGCTGACCCATTCAAAATTGATCAAAGCCGGAGAAACGATGTTTAGCATTGTTTTGAATGGAAATAAATCGACACTAAACAAAAACTCATTACTACACACTTTGACTGGTTTTGCTAGTGAAGTTTATTTAAATGAACAAGCGCATGCATTATTAATACGCAGTGAGCAGGAAAATGAGAAAGCATTATCTGGATTAATAACTTATCCTGCTCAACCTAATCCATTTTCAGAAGAATCAACGATTCGTTTTGATTTACCTGGAACGGCCAATGTAAGTCTTCAGATCTATGACTTAACCGGTAAGCGGTTATTTACCAGGGAGTATACTTGTCAGAAAGGCAGGAATGAACTAAAAATGACGAAGAAAGATTTTAGAATGAATGGATTGATGTACTATGTATTAACAACACCGTTTGGGTCCGCATCAGAAAGAATGTTCGTGATCGAATAGGTTTATAGGTTAAATAATGTCTCTTAAAAGCCGGCTTTGCAAAAGGCCGGTTTTTTTATTCCACAGATTTTTTGAAATGCAACAAAAGCGCATTCAGATGAAAGTGCTTCCCGTTTGAACTCATTCAGGAACCTTTAAGCTTCGTATAATCTGGAGGAAAAATAGTTCTATGGGTACAATTATACTGGATTGAATCTATAAGTAGCCTTAACTTGATTTTGTGCCATTCGCTTTCAAAAAAGCCTTTATCTATATAATTTTAGATGTAATGGGAGGCTCAGCAATTGTTTTACCATGGTCTTTGATAATATAAATAAAGAGGCATTATCATGTTTAGATTTACACAGCTTCTTATTTGATTTTATTTTACAAAGTTCTGAATCATAGCCATTTATATTAATTAATTCTATATAATTCTTCAGTATTTATAAACTAAAGTTCAAGAATCCTTTATGCGAATAGTTTATTCATATTATTTTTATTTTAATATTTTTTTGGTTATTATGTAACAAGTTATATATTTGCACCGGAGATATATATAATATTCCTATCCCATCCGTCTCCATCTCTTTAGAAATCAACGGGTTATTAGCCGTTGTGAGATCTGAATTTGATATTCAGGTTTAGCAGCGACGAATTTTCAACGATTAACCTATTGTTTCTTGAAATGAGAAATCAAATACTAACACACATTACAAATCATTTTTCTACTAATCAACTTATTAGAAAAATAAGTCTGGCTTTTCTTTTAACCGGAAGCAGCTCTCCATTTATTCATGCACAATGCAATGCGGTCCCGGGAGAAATCAAGGGAACCGTTTACATTGATCTCAATCTGAATGGAATTTCAGATGCCGGTGATGGAACAAAGTCCCAGGCCATCATAAAAGTATTTACCGTAAATAATCAACTGGTTGCCCAGGCAACTACGGATGCAAATGGTAATTTCCAGGTATCAGGACTTACAAATTTAAAAACCTATAAACTGGAATTGCAAAAACCTTCAGGCTATGAGTATGCCAGCAAAGGTGCAAATGATATTAAGTTTATCACTACACCTTCCTGCGATATCAAATTCGGCATACAGGATAAATCAAGTGCATGTAATCCGAATACTGCCAATGTGTATACTACATGTTTTGTAAAATCCGGAGGTTCTCCAACTGCACCAACATTGGTGCAATTACCATTTTTGTTTAACTCAACAAGTCCGATGTCTAAGATAGCCATGCAGAATCAAACCGGTTCTGTTTGGGGCGTTGCATGGAATCAATCCAAACAGCTTTTGTATTCATCTGCTTTTGTCAAATCCGGAACGGGATTGGGTAGTGCGGGCACTACTGGCATCTATGTTTCAAATCCTAAATTAGGCGCCACCAATGTATTCATAGATTTAAAAAATGCAGGAATACAAGCCGGTGATCTAAGTGGAATTGATCCTTTGGATTGCAGATATTCTGATTTTGTCGGTAAGGCTGGTTTAGGAGATATGGATATTTCCGATGACGATCAGTATTTATATGTTACCAATTTATACAACAAGTCACTGGTTATTATACCAACCAATCAGCCGACTGCAGCCAATGTGATGGAGATAAAAATTCCGGATCCGGGTTGCAATTCCGGCGACTACGTAGTGGGTGCCGTTGAGTATCATAACAATCATCTCTATATAGGAGTTACCTGCACTGCAGAAACGACTAAAAACAAGGATGATTTTTATTTTCATATTTATGAATATGATCTGTTGACCAGAACATTCAATATTATATTTTCAACTTCTTTTGCGAAAGAATTCTGGCTTGCACATCCTCAAAATGAAAGACCAATTTCTCAATGGTTGACCAATATCGCTTTTGCTGATGATAACTACATGGTTCTTGGTATCGCAGACAGAACAGGCCACACCTATTGTGATAATGTTTATCCGCTGACCGGACAAAGTGGTGATATATTAATGTTGTGGAAAGATAATGGAATTTGGAAACTGGAAAATGGCGGTGTCGCTGGATCCAGAATCGGAAGCGGAACTTCGCATTATGAAGGACCAGGTCATGGAGAGTTTTTCGGTGATGATTTCTGGACCATTGGTCCGGGATTGCACCCTGAAAATTCGTTAGGAAGTGTTGCCGTTTTGAATGGTACACAGGAGGTTATTTCTACCGTATTCGATCCGATCTATGAATCATTCGCCGGAGGAATGCATAAATACAGCACCTTAAATGGCAAAAAGAAATCAGCAATACAATTATACAATCGCGATAATTCTGCTTATGGTAAATCATCTGGATTGGGCGACCTGGCGATTGCATGTCCTCCTTTGCCGATTGAAATCGGAGATTATGTATGGTTGGATGAAAATGAAAACGGAATCCAGGATCCGGATGAAAAAGCATTAACCAATATTAAAATATCTTTATTTGATAGTAAATGCAATTTGATAGGGACAACCTTAACAGATGCAACTGGGCATTATATTTTTAATTCTACCAATGTTGATTTAAATCAGGATGGTCAGAAAGATGAATTGCAACCATTCGAAACATATTATCTTTTGGTCAATGATCCTGCATTCAATCAGGCATCCGGTAGAATGATTATCAGTAAGGATACATTCAAAATTACTTCAAAGCATGCTTTGCAGGGAATTGAACTGAGCGATAACAACGCAGTAATTTATACCAGCAGCAATTGCAGCCAGTTCAAGGGATATCCATATATAGAAATTCAGACCGGTGGCACCGGTCAAAACAATTACAGTTTTGATATTGGATTTGTCAAAGAAAAAGTAATCGATATTCCGCCACCTCCACCTCCACCTCCGTCAGTTAAGAAATATGATCTTGCTTTGATCAAGAAAGTAGTTGGAACAGGGAGTGTAAAAAGTGGTGATCTTGTTACATTTAATATTACTATTTATAACCAGGGTGTTGAGGCAGTGAATCAGTTTACAGTTACGGATTATGTTCACGACTATTTTACATTTGAGGCGAATCAGAATCCAGGCTGGATACTTAGCGGAAACAAGGCCAGGTTTATTCAAAATGCTGTTTTGAATGCCGGACAAAATGTAACCATCACCATCAAATTGCGATTAAATCAAAATGCAAAGGCGAACGCAATTATCAATACTGCGGAAATTTCTGAAATGAGAAATGAAACTGGAGCTTTGATTACAGATGTAGATTCAACTCCGGATGAAATTGAAGACAATGATAAAGGAGGTGTGCCCAATAGTATTACAGATAATATTATAGATAACAATGCTATAGATGAAGATGATCACGATCGCGAGTCACTTCCTATTGCAGACCTTGCATTAATTAATAAAACGGTGAATACGCTTCCTATAAAGCTGAATGAAACAGTTACATTTGAAATGGAAGTATTTAATCAGGGTAATGTAACAGCCGGAAGTTTTAGTCTGGTGAATTATATTCCAGCAGGTTTCAAATTTGAGCCATCATTAAATCCGGCCTGGACCTTGAATGGCAATAATGCAACCATAAAAATAACGGATGCCATTCAGCCGGGTAGTTCTAAAAAAATTCCCATTCGGTTAATTTTGAAAAGTCAGAATCTTACAAATTTGATTGATGTTGCTGAAATAACTGCATTCTGGGATGTTAACAATAATCTGTTAAAAGATTTTGATAGTACTCCGGACAACAATCCTACCAATGATAAAGGAGGTCAGTTATACACTGCAACGGATAACGTAATTAACGATGATGGCACCATTGATGAAGATGATCAGGATCCGGCTTCGATAGATATTTTTGATCTTGCTTTAATTTTGACTACGGATCAGGTTAATCCGGTTAAGAAAAATCAGGATGTATTGTTTCATATAACAGTTTGTAATCAGGGAAATATTCCTGCCCAAAATACAGGTGTAGTAGAATATTTACCGGAAGGTTTGACAATCAGTCCGTTTGACAATCATGGTTGGTTTTTACTGGGTGGCGTTTACAGAAATACCATTTCGTCAGTAATAGCTCCGAATCAATGCGCAACTATAGATTTCCTGGCCAGAGTAAAGCCGGAGGCAACAATCAACAATTTGTTGAATAGAGCGGAAATCACACAGGCATTTGATACAAATCTCCGCGATCTTTCAACCCGTGATTTTGATTCGAATCCGGACTATATCATCGACAATGATCCGGGTGGTGTGGTAAATACCAGCACGGATAACATATTTACAGGTAATGGAATAATAGATGAAGACGATGCAGATCCGGCGGCCTTAACCATAATGGATCTTGCACTGATAAAAAAATATACTTCGCCGGGTTCTCTGAAATACAAAGGAACCTGCAGTTTTAATATTCAGGTATTTAATCAGGGGAATACAACCGTTGGAAATGTGGAAGTGACTGATTATTTGCCGGCTGGTTTTACACTGGCTCAAAGTGCTGTTATTCAGGGATGGGTTTTATCTAATGGTAAAGCATCCATTACCTTAAATGGTTCTATTTTACCAGGATCAAGTAGTTCAGTTGATATTACGCTTCAAAATACAAGCGATGTTCTTGCTGCAAGTTTGATCAATGTTGCAGAAATTTCCAAAGTGTATGACACGAATAATGCAGATATTTCTGCTTATGATTTTGATAGCACGCCGGATAAAAATCCTTCCAATGACGCCGGTGGAGTGGTGAATTCAATTACAGACAATGCAATCAGCTTAGATCCTGCAGTAGATGAAGACGATGCAGATCCTGCCGGAATTCCGGTTTTCGATCTTGCATTGAGAAAGACCTTGTCTGTAAAGAAATCGTCTTACTGGAAAGGAGACACCATAGATTTTAAAATTGAAATTTTTAATCAGGGTAATGTAATTGCAAAGGATATTGAAATTACCGATTACCTGGATTCAAGATATGTGTTCAGTGCTGCAATTAATCCGGGTTGGTCTTTGGTTCAGGTTAACCAGGTTAATTTTCACCCTGGAATTACATTGGCTCCGGGCACATCTTATTCAACGCTAATTCATGTTATCATTGGTGATATATCTACAGCGGAAACCATTCCGAATTACGCAGAGATTTCCAAAGCACATGATAATGTTGGAAATGATGCTAAAGATTTTGATTCCACTTTTGATAGTTTAAATACAAATGACAAAGGAGGAACTCCGGGTTCTGTCACGGATAATGAGATTAATGATCATGGCGATATCGATGAGGACGATCATGATGGCGCTGAGTCCAGTCCTAAAAATTTCGACCTTGCATTGATTAAAGATATAGATCATCTAATCGTAACCAGGGATGAACTGTTGAATTTTGAAATAATGATTGTAAATCAGGGTCTGGTTACAGCCACAGAAATAGAGGTCGTAGATTATTTACCGGAAGGTCTACTATTAGAAGATCCTGATTGGGTCATGGGTAGTAGTTCCAATGGTATTACAACGGCTTATCATTTGATGAATGAAGTAAACGGCAGATTACCACAGGGTGGATTGAAGCCAAGAGATACCTTGAAATTTTATATTAAGACCCGTGTCGATCCCGCGCAGGTTGCTGGTGTGATCGTAAACAGGGCTGAAATTTCACATGCCTTGAATAAGGATCTCATCGCCGATGAGGATTCATCACCGGATACAGATTTTTTGAATGATGCAGGTGGAGTTGTATTTGAGAATTCAGATGGAAGTTCGGCAAATTTTGATTTAGCCGGAATAGATGATGAAGATGATGAAGATCCGGCTGGAATTATCATCGTGGATTTGGAAAGAAGTATAGCATGTCAGTGTCTGGATAATGCTACAAATTCATCAAATGGTCAGTTTTTAGATGAGCTATCGTTCAGATCTGTATCAGGAGATAGGTGGTTCATTTTCGATGTCGATGGATTGTATGATCCTTCAAGTGCTGCGCCTCCTGCTGCTCCGACACCATTTGTCACTGGACCAGGTGGTTTCACTTTATATGAAAGTCCATTGGGCGATGGAACCAGTGTTTACTTTATTCAGGGAATTCATGTAGAAGGAATTGGATATTCAATTATCCTGTCTAACCAAAATGGAGTAAAATTAAATTCGGGTGTAAACAAATGTTTCTATGAAGATCCTGTACTGTTAAAAGCGCAAAACAATGTTTGTTCCGGACAAACAGTAAGATATGAAGTTAAGAAAGTACCAAATGCAAGTTATTCCTGGACGTTAAGTGGTGGAGGGACAATTTTGACGAATCCTTCAAGCAATGCAGTGGATGTAATCTGGACCGGAAATGTCGGATCAACTTATACGTTAACGATTGATGTTGATCTTCCCGGAGCCTGTTATAATCCAATAGAACTTCCGGTAACCATAGGTTCATCTTCCGGACCAGTAAGCTGTATCGGATCGCTTCAGGTTTCATTGGATAAAAATTGTGAAGCCACAGTGACTCCTCAGATGGTATTGATTGGAGGGCCTTATGATTATACTTCATATGCGGTGATGATTAAAAACAAGGATGGTTCCCTCGTACCCAATAATAAATTGTACTATGAACATGTAGGAAAGGAATTAACCGCTACCGTGATTAATGTTTGCAGTGGTAATTCCTGCTGGGTGAACATTACAGTAGAGGATAAAGTCAAACCAAAAATCAAGTGTGTAAACGATACGATCGATTGTACTTTGATGAAATCATACATCATCCCGTTTATTAGCGATAATTGCGATCCTAATCCAACGCGGATATTGAATGATGAGATCATTGTAAATACGCCCTGTGATTTATTGTATTCAAAAATTGTAACGAGGACATATACTGTAAAAGATAAATCAGGTAATATTTCTCTGCCTTGTCAGATGAATATTTATTTGAAGCGGATTCAGCTGGATTCTATTGTATTCCCGGATTCATTGACCAGAGAGAAATTAAATCCGCTGATTTGTTCCCGTTTTGCAACTGATTCAATTGGTCATCCGCTGCCTTCTGTAACGGGTATTCCAACGTATCGGGGTGCTTTGGCCTGGCCGAATACAGACAATAAATATTGTGATTATACCGCCAGTTATGAGGATATCGAGTTTCCGAATGGAAAGGATTGTGTAAAGAAAATATTGAGGAACTGGAAATTTACCATCTGGTTTTGCAATTATTTTGAGCAGCGCACCTATCCGCAATTAATCGAAATAGTAGATACGACAGCACCAACGATTACCTGTCCTTATGATATAACTGCAACGACCAATTCATTCACTTGCAATGCAAATGTTTGGATTCCAATGCCAAAAGTGTTTGATAGTTGCGGACAAGTTTTACGGGTGGATCTTTCTTACCCGGGAGGTTTCATTCATGATTTCAGAGGTCAGTATGTGACTCTTCCAGTTGATAATAATACCTTGACGTTTACGGCCTATGATCTGTGTTATAATCATTCGGAATGTTCGTTTGAAGTAAATGTTTATGATCGGACTCCTCCAGTCGCTATTTGTGATCAGCAAACCGTAGTTACATTGGATCGGTTTGGTGAAGCATGGGTGGCTGCCAATGTATTTGATGACGGAAGTTATGATGACTGTCATTTGAAATACATGCAAGTGAGAAGAATGACATCTCCAAATGTGCCCTGTGGATATACAGATCAGTTCTTCCATGATTCCGTGCAGTTTTGTTGCCAGGATATTGGTAAGGAAATTATGGTCATGTTTAAAGTAGTTGATGCGCATGGAAATGAAAATACCTGTATGGTGCGAGTTGAGGTTCAGGACAAAACCATTCCTCATATTTCCTGCCCGCATGATGTTACGATTGAATGCGATTACCATTATAATTTGAATGACTTATCTGAATTCGGAAAACCCATCGTATCCGATAATTGCAATGTTGATTTCAGAGAGGTAGTAGATCCTCAAATTAATCAATGTAGAGAAGGGTATATTGACAGGATATTTATTGCGGGTAATTCATTTGGAGAAGATGTTTGTGTGCAACGGATTACGGTGATTAATTCTCATCCGTTTGCGGAGAAGGATATTATCTGGCCATATGATTTTGACACAACGACCTGCGATGCTAATGGTTTATTGCCTGAAACATTACGGGATACTTTTGGATATCCGATTTTACATGAGGATTTCTGTGACCTTGTAGGTGTTTCGTATGAAGACAATATTTTCCATTTTATTAACGGTAGTGATGCCTGCTATAAAATAATCAGGACATGGAAAGTAATTAATTGGTGCAGATATAATGTTGTTGGTCCTTTTATCCCAGTAGATCAGGCTGTCTGGACACATCAGCAAATTTTAAAAATTCACAATACCGTCGCACCTAAGTTTACTTCAGGATGCAGAGATACCGTGTTTAATATCATCGATACGACTTGCAATGGGGGTAATGCTTATCTCGTGGCCACGTATACGGATGATTGCACGCCTGTAAATGAAATGGCATGGGAGTATCATATCGATCTCAACTCAGATCATATAGAAGACATCAGCAGGTATGGAGTAGGTCCGAAAATCGATGCCAGCGGATTCTATCCTCTTGGCAAGCATACCATCAAATATGTATGCGAAGATAAGTGTGGCAACAAAACAGTTTGTGAACGCACGTTTGAAATTGTAAATAAAAAAGCACCTACCGCTTATTGTATTGCAGGATTGGCAGTATCCTTAGTGCCAATGGATCTAAACGGCAATGGTAGCGTCGATGCAGAACTGGTGACTATCTGGGCAACTGATTTTGACCGGGGAAGTTATCATCCTTGCGGTTATCCGCTAACCTTTTCTTTAGGCAGAGATACATCGGTCAAATCCGTAACTTACGATTGCGATAGTATTGGTCGACGCATGGTGACATTATGTGTTACTGCCAGCAATGGAACACAGGATTGCTGTAATACATTTATTGATGTACAGGATAATAATAACGTAGATTTATGTAATTGTGTAAAATTCCCACCGAATCTTACCATTACAGATTGTTCACAAAATACAGATCCTGTTGTCATTCATTCTGAACCCACCGTTGGGAATTGTACCAACTGCACTCCTAATGGAATTTTTCATAAGGATAGTATCGTAAAAAATATACCAAACACTTGTTTTGTTGTATACCGTACATGGACGGTGAAATTCATATGTGCCGGTGAGCCCGACAAAACATTTGACAGAACGCAGATCATTACCGTGACCACAGATCTTCAGAATTCCGATATTCAATGGCCTTCCGATTCTGTAATTGTAGATAATTGTTCCGGATCGATAGATACCTCTATTATTGGTGAAGTGCCAAGATTCTGTGTGAATGGCGGTAATATTATGTTGATGTATTCTGATAAGGAAATCAGAAGAGAACAAACCTGTATATTCTATGAACGTACCTGGACGGTTGCCAGTAAGTGTGCACCATCGCAGAGTTATTCATTCAGACAGGTTTTGAAAGTGTTGGAAGCAGCCGGAGTTCGCTATATAGTACCGGGAGATATTACAGTAACAGATTGCAAAAAGATATTGGCTCCGGATTCATTAAATGGATATCCAAAAACCAATTGTTTGTGTGATAAGTTTACGCATAGTTTTAAGGATTCTGTTGTCAATAACATTCCAAATACCTGTAAAGTTATTTACAGAAAATGGACTTCGACATTCAACTGTCCTCCAGATGTAAGCGGCACATTTAAAGGAACCCAGATCATTACAATGCGTGTTAATCTGACTTTGAGTGATATTGAGTGGCCTTCAGATTCAATTCATGTGGACAATTGCAGAGGTTCAGTAGATACTTTGTTGATTGGAGGTATTCCGAAATTGAAGAAAGATTTCTGCGGCTTCGTAAGTATACATTTTAGTGATCAGATCATTTCTCAAAATGATACGTGTAAACTAATTCATCGTACCTGGGTGGTTGCAAATGATTGCAGTACTGCACCGAACAAACAGCAATTTACTTTTGTACAAACATTGAAAGTAACTAAGCCGAATGGTCCGCAGGTTGACTTTCCGGATGATATTACTGTTACAGATTGTAAAAAGCCACTGTTGCCGGATTCACTCAATGGATTTCCAAAGTTGAACTGTCCGTGTAATTCGTTTACTCATACCTTCACAGATTCATTGGTACTCAATATACCGAATACCTGTTATGTAGTGTATAGAAAATGGACATCAACTTATAATTGCCCGCCGGAAGTCAGTGGTACTTTCAAAGGAACGCAGGTTATAACAATCAGAATTAACCTGAATCCTAACGACATTAAATGGCCAAGTGATTCTGTTGTAGTTACCAATTGTGCCGGTTCTGTTGATACGGGTTTAATTGATAATATTCCTAAATTAATGAAGGACTATTGCGGATACGTTAGTTTCCATTTCACCGATCAAACGATACTTTCGAACGATACATGTAAGGTAATTCACAGAACCTGGGTGGCATCAAATGATTGTACATCAGGTCAGAATAAACAGCAATTTACTTTTGTGCAGGCATTAAAAGTAACCAATCCTAAAGGACCAAGAGTTACATTTCCATCTGATTTAACCATAACAGATTGTAAGAAACCATTCCTGCCGGATTCATTAAATGGATTTCCGAAAGCCAATTGTACTGCATGTGATAGTATTAAATTCACCTTTAAAGATGATACGCTAGGAAGTACCAATGGTGAAGTTTGTTATATCGTAGAAAGGAACTGGAGTGCACGATTTATTTGTAAGCCAAAATATGATACAACGATCTTCCATGTTCAGAAGATAACCAGAGATGTGGATTTAAATCCGGCGGACATTACCTGGCCAAAAGATACATTTACGTCGGTAACCTGTATTCCTACATTAGATCCAAAATTCTCTGGTCAGCCTACACTGAAAAAAGACTATTGTGGTTTTGTGACCTTTAGTTTTACGGATACAATAGTAGGAGGTGGTGAATGCAAAACCATCAAGCGCACCTGGACTGCAAATAATTCATGTAGTCTGAGTCAGCATCCGAAATTCAATCAATACATTATTACAAAAAATCAGGATCCTCCATCAATTACCTGTCCAAATGACACTATTGTTGATGCAGATCCGAATACTTGTGGTAAAGCATTACAGTTGAATAATCCGAAACTCAATAACAGCTGCAATACATTTGTAACCTTTACCAATAATGCACCTTCTGTATTTCCGGTAGGTATGACATTCGTGGTATTTACTGCTAAAGACAGTTGTAATCATACAGCAACTTGTACCGTAAAAGTCACTGTGTTGGAAAGCATACCTCCAAAAATTGTTTGTCCTCATGATACATTGTTATTGTGTAGTACCAACACAGACACATTGAGTAAGTTTGGTTTGCCCATCGTAACAGATAATTGTGCGGGAGTTACGTATAAGGAAACGGATATACGCAACCAGGATGTTTGTGGTATAGGTACTATCATGCGTAAATTTGTAGCTAAGGATGCATCCGGAAACAGTGATTCCTGTACGCAATTAATCACAATCATTAATCCGGATCCTATACAGGAGAGTGATATTCACTGGCCGGATTCTCCGATTTCGACGTTTGAATGTGATGATGTTAATGATACGACAGGAACCGGCTCGCCAGAATTTGACTATAGGGGATTTACCTGTGCTAAACTGGCTGTTACATTCTCTGATTCAAATGAATGTAAGCAAAGCGGAAACTGTGTAATTGACAGGAAGTGGACTGTTTTCGATAGTTGCAGTGGTCAGACTTTTATGTTTACGCAATCTATTTGGAGGACGGATACTATTCCGCCAAATATTTTGGGAGTACATGATACCACTCAGGTTTCAAATGATTCTACTTGTAATAATTTCGTAGTGATGAAAGCTTTTGTGGATAATTGTGATTCCGCAACGATTATCATTACCAATGATTCGCCTTACGGTGCAAATGATTTTGAAGATGCTTCTGGATTTTATCCGCCGGGAGTAACATTTGTAACCTTTAAAGCAGTCGATTATTGTTGTAATGAAACGGTTAAAACCATCAAGATTACAATTATTGATACTATTGCTCCGGAATTCACATGTATCAAGGTGGTAAAGAAAATTAAGGATAATGGTTGTGCTTCGTTTAATGCAAATGATTTTATAGCCAAAAAGAAAGATAATTGTACGGATTCAACATTAATCATGGCTTCATTCAATCTCAATAACTTTAATGATACCTTGAGAGTGATTTGTTGTGATTCGATCCGCAATTTTGAATACACGACTTCTATAAAAGTATATTTTAAGGATATCGCCGGAAATATTGACTCATGCAGCACATTCCTACAGGCTGTAGATCAGGATACGATTTGTGGTCCTACATTTACATCTATCGTAAAGGGATTGGTCAGCAGCAGGAAAAGGACAAATATGCCCGGTGTTGAAGTTATGCTGAATGAAGGCTTGTCCGGAATGGTGGTCACCAACAGGGATGGCTCCTATCGTTTTCCGGAAATGCCTAACGGAGGCAGATATGTGGTCAAACCACAACACGATATCAATCCGGTAAATGGCGTTTCGACAGCAGATATTATTCATATCCAAAGACATATACTGGGTATTGCACCATTTACAGATCCATTGAAATTTATTGCAGCAGATGTCAACAACAACAGAAAAGTGACCGCGGCAGATATTGTGGATATCCGGAAACTAATATTGGGTAAAACGGATCATTTTGCAAAATCGCCATCCTGGAAATTCATTTTGTCCAATTATCAATTTGCAGATAAGCAGGATCCATTGAATGAAAATTGGCCGGAATATTATACCATCCCGGCTATACAGAAAAATTATTACCTTGATTTCACCGGAATTAAAATGGGTGATGTTGATGATTCTAATGATGCAACACAATTCTCCAATAAATCTGAGTCAAGAAATGCTGGTTCAATATTGCTTGTGTCAAGAAACCAGGTATTTTCGAAAGAACAGATATACGAGGTGGAATTGGATCTTTCACAGTTCAGTGAATTGGACGGAATGCAATTTGGTTTACATGTGGATCCATCCAGAGCAACGCTGCTTGGGGTTGTAATAGATGAAGACAGCCGGATAAAAGAAGATATGTTTTATCTGGTTCCGGATAAAAATACCATCCGGTTATCCTATATCAAATCTACTGCCGATGGCAATCAATGGAAAGTGAAATTAAAAATACGCATGATTAAAACTGCTGAACTTTCTGAAGTATTGGAAATGAGCAAAGATGGATTTGATTCTGAAGCGTATTATAGAAATGGAGATGTGGCTAGTATAAAATTGGACTTTGTGGATCAGTTTTCCGAGCAGGAAGGATTGAGTTTGTATCAGAACATTCCGAATCCATTTAACCATACATCCATCATACCATTCCAGACTGCGGAAAATGCAGAGATTACAATGCGTATAATCAATATGAATGGTAAAGTAGTGTATGAGAATAAAAAATTCTATACTAAAGGTTATCATGAATTTGAAATCTCTAAGAGCCAGTTGGATCGAAGTGGAATTTATTATTACCAGTTGACCACGGATAAGAATAGTTTATTCAGGAGAATGATATTAATTGACTAAGGTCTAAAGATATAGTGTGTAGTAATCGGTTTCGTTTTTCAGCTCCTGTAGAGATACGGGAGCTGTTTTTCAAAATCTGAAAGAAAGGAGAATGTGATGAATGTTGTTTTTTGAATTTTGAGGATCCTGGTCGATTAAAATTAAGATGCCTATGAAACCCGGACCTGAGAATAAGAATCGATTTTAGAGTTTATTAGATAGTTTCCCAAAACCTATTTATAACACTTTTGCAAGCGGCTTTAGCGGAGAATTTTATTTAAAATGTATATTTTATGATGACAATTACTTCGCTAAGATGGAGCCTGTTATGGGTTGTCCTGATTTATTTACTTCCATATACTATGAATGCGCAGGGAATCTGTGATCCGGATTCCAATCCACCTGCATTGAATAATTGTCCTTATGACATGAGTTTTACTATTCCAGAGGGTGAATGCGGAGCTGTGCTCAATTGGACTGTACCTAACGTCATCGGTGATGATTGCGATACGGTAAACGCCATTTCATCTGTAGATTTTTTTACATTTCATACCGGCCCGGGCGATGGAAATAACGGACAATTTATCAAGTACGGTTCCGATTCATTCACCGTTGTTGGAACTACCAATGGAACACCTGGTAATGGGAGGAACAGATTTTATGTGTGTTTTTACTCTACCTGTAATGGAAAGCTAAGTTTTAACTGGCGTGCTAAAATGAATAATGGAGATAATTTTATTGACGACCGTGCGAGGTTGACTATAACGCATGCCATTCATGGAGCCAATGTCAAATTGGATTTAACCAATGGAACTGATTCTGTTGCATCCGGAATATTACTCGCAACTCAGATTCTGGCTGGAGACCGTTTTTGTATAGATGTATTATCGGACAATACAGATGGTGTGGATAGTTTTACGGTAAGAGATCTGATCTTTGTGCCTGATCCAATTGATGTCGTACAGACCAAGGGACCCGCTCCGGGAGACATAGTGCCACAGGGTGATTACCTGGTAGAATATACGGCAACAGATTGCGGAGGAAATACGGCCTATTGCGATTTTATGGTGCATGTGCTGCCGCCGGATCCGGTAGATTTAATTGTACAATGCACAGAAGATCTTACTATTCAATTACCGAGTGCTGCTGTTTGTGATACAATTATCAATTGGGCTATACCGGTCGTTTCTACTTGCGGTCCGGTGATGGGTTTCATTGAAGACATGAATCCATTTATACTTGGAACACAATTATCTGAGGCTGCTGAGATGTTTATGGGAGACAGCATTATCGGGACGGATGGGTTGGCTTATGTAAATCCTGCAAGAGATTCATTAATACTCATCGGAACAAATAATGGTACGCCGGCAAAGCTGAGAAATGATACATCGATCATCAAAGTTTGTGTGAAACCCAGATGTCCGGGTACAATTAGTTTTGATTGGTCTGCATTTGTCGAACGCTTCAGTAGTTTTAACAGGGATGAAGCCGGGATTATATTCAATGGTAAAGACAGTATTTTGACTGTAGCCTATGATAACGCAGGTGGTTCTGTATTAATTGAAGTGGACGGAGTCCATCCGTTATGCTTCTATGTCAGATCCAACAATTATATGAGTGAGGATACTTTTACAATATATAATTTTAAATATACACCTGCTCCGGTTCAGGTCTTTGAAGTAGATACATTAAATATTAATGAGCCTTTAAAACCGGGAACGTATCACTTTGCTTTTGAGGCAAGAGATTGTTTCGGTAATACCGATAGTTGCTCATTTGATGCAACAATATTGGGAGCTCCTGTTGCCAGCCTTGCTTGTAAAAATCTCAATATTTCATTAGATCAAAATTGTCAGGCTACGATTACGCCTGAAATGCTGGTTGTTGGCGCATGTACAGCAACAATGAAAGTAGAGTTGAGTCATTATGGTCAGCCTATACCAAATCCGGTAGATTCCCATTATCTGTGGAAGCACATCACAGCTACCGCAATTGATACACTTTCAGGTAATTCTTGCTGGAGTGATTTATTCATTGAGGATAAACTGGCACCAAAAATTATTTGTCGGGCAGATACGACAGATTGCTATTCATTTAATTTCAATTTTCCTTTGAATTACCAGGGATCTGATTGCAGCCAGTATAAAGTAAATACGATTGGAGAACGGGTAGAACATTTTTATTGTGATGACAATTTTCTGAAGGCAGTCTACAGAGATATTTTGATTACAGATGCAACAGGCAATACAGATCAATGTACGGATACCATTCTTGTCGAGCGTTTTAAATTAGAAGATTTTATATTACCAGTGGGGCAGATTACTTATCAGTGTACCAATCCTTTTATTCTGGATGAAAATGGTCATCCCAGTCCGCTTTCTACGGGAACGCCTGCTATAACATTACACGATGGTTCAACCATAAAAGTTTGGCCTTTGAATATTTTACTGGATTGCAATATACTTATAGAGTATGAAGATATTGATTTAGGTGAAATCAATTGTGTCCGCAAAATAATGAGAAACTGGAAGGTCAGGGAATGGTGGTGCGGTAAGGAAAATGTGAGATCTGAATTGCAGTTGCTCATCATTCGCGATAATATGGGCCCGATAATCACCCATGCTCCATATGGATTCGATGCGACAACCGGCCCGCGGGATTGCGAAGCAAGAGTCTTATTGCCTTCTATTGAAGCTTATGATTATTGTCATAATCCTGTTCGCGTGGACATTAGTTATCCGGGTGGTATTTTGATTGATCAGAATGGAGGTTATGCAACTTTACCGGGAGGAATTGATACAGTCTATTACAGGTTATATGATGGTTGCTTCAATTTAACGGAATATTATATCATTATCAATGTAAGAGATGCGACAGAGCCGGTAGCAGTTTGTGACCGCAATACTGTAGTTGCATTAAATCATTCCGGTTATAATTGGGTACCTGCAGAAGTTTTTGATGACGGAAGTTTTGATGAATGTGCATTGGATCATTTTGAAGTACGCAGAATGGATTCCGATTTTTGCGGAAGCAGAGGTGAGGATGACTGGGGTCCTGAAGTTGGATTCTGTTGTGATGATGTAGGCAAAATGGTTATGGTGGCACTTAAAGTTGTAGATGCAAGTGGTAATGAAGCAGTCTGTATGGTTAATGTTGAAGTACAGGATAAAGACAGACCATTAATAACCTGTTTGCCTAATATAACGGTTGACTGCCGTTTTGATATTGACTATAATCATCTCGAAGTATTCGGTAAAATGGTTACGGATACCGCAGACCGTGAAAAAATTATCATAGATCCTAAGTATTATCATGTTATAGAGGGGCATCCGATTGATGGAATCGCGCAAGACAATTGTCCTCCAACCATATTGGATTCCTTTGATGCAAGTAATATCAATCAATGTGGCATCGGGTATCTGGTCAGAATTTTCAGAGCCAGCGATCAGCAAGGTAATATGAGTGATTATTGTTATCAGTATATTACAGTAGTGAACCATGATACATTCGATATCAATGATATTACCTGGCCTTTGGATTTGGATACAGCAGGTATCTGCGATCCGCGTGAGCTAATACCTGAACATTTAAATACACCATATAATTTCCCAACATTTAATGATGATGAGTGTAGTCTGATTGGAACAAGTTACTCTGATTTGGTGCTTAGTCCTACACTTCCCGGTGACCCTTGTTTTAAAATCATCCGAACCTGGAAGATCATCGACTGGTGCCAAAGAGATTATGATGGAAATATTATTATCTGGTCACATGATCAGATTATCAAAGTGAAAAATCTGGTTGATCCAATTATCATTCGGGTGACTTCGGATACTATGGTTTGTAGTTATGATATCAATTGCAGACCTATACCCGTCCGTTTTTCAATCGAAGCAAATGATGATTGTACGCCGGCTGATCAAATGTTGTATACTTATAGAATCGATTTCGATAGCGATGGTACAATAGATATTGTGAGGGCCGCTATTGGAGGGAATGTTGCAGAAGGAACATGGCCGCTTGGACGACACATTGTACATTGGGAAGTAGAAGACAGATGCGGCAATACAGCCATTGCAGAGTTTGTCATGGATTTGAGAAATTGCAAATCGCCTGTTGCGTATTGTTTGAATGGGCTTTCTACCAATCTGACTCCAATGGATATGGATGGAGATGGTATTCCGGAAACGGCAATAGACACTGTTTGGGCCAAGGATTTTGATGCGGGTTCTTACCACAATTGCGGCTATCCGGTTCAGTTGAGTTTTTCAGCAGATGTCAGAAATAACTTCAGAGTTTATAATTGTGATAGCATTGGCACGAGAACAGTTGAATTATGGGTAACAGATATCAATGGCAATACTTCTTTTTGCCGCACATTCATTGACGTACAGGATAACACGGGTTTCTGTCCATCCAATATTAAAAATTCAAATGTGGAAGGTGTGATTGAAACAGAGAAAAGTGATCGCGTCGAAAATGTCACAGTTGATCTGATGAATTCCGGATTGAATGGTGTCAGAACAAGCGGTGATGGCAAATATTCATTTTTGCAGATTCCGAATGGTCATGTAATTACGGTCAAGCCGACGAAGACAGATGGTTGGCTCAATGGTGTAACGACTGCGGACATTGTAAAAATTCAAAGACACATATTGGGCATTGAACCATTAAACTCTGCTTACATAATGATTGCGGCAGATGTCAATAAGAGTCGGACTATCACGGCAAAGGATGTGTCCGATTTGCGGAGATTGATTCTCGGTATAACTTCTGAAATTCCCGGAAATACCAGTTGGAGATTTGTTCACCAGCTGTATTCATTTAATGACATCAACACTGCTCTGTCTCAAAACTTTCCGGAATCTTATGAAATCAATCCGTTGAATGGCAATATGAATCTGGATTTCTTTGCAATCAAAACTGGTGACGTAAATGGTTCTGCTGCCACCAAGGGATTTAATTCAAATATGAGCCGCAGCAGAAATATACTCGAATTGCAGATGGATGAACATTCGTTTGTAAATGATGAAATTGCTGAAATGGATATCCATGTTGCAAATGGCGCCGCTTATGACGGGATGCAGTTTACTTTACAATGGGATCTGAATCAAATAGAATTGGTCGGAATTCAGGGTAACGAAGAATTAAAAATCCGGGAGGACAACTATTCTGTTGCAAGGACTGCAGAGGGAAAGATGAGTTTTAGCTGGAATGGTGAGATGAGCAATGGCGATTGGATTTTGAAAATGAAATTCAGGGCAAAGAAGCCTGCTAAACTCTCAGAAGCCTTAACCCTTAATTCATCCGTTACTCCGGCGCTATCTGTTGTAAAAAATAACCAGGAGGAAGGTCAGGTGAGTCTGAATTTCAAGGGAATCATTGCCAGGGAATTTACAGTTCTGCAAAACGAACCAAATCCATGGAATCACGAAACTACTATTGGTATGTTACTTCCGGATGCCGGTGAAGTGAATATTACCATTTATGATGTTACCGGAAAAATATACATGAGGGATAAAAGAGAAATGGCCAAAGGCTATAATGAGTATGTCCTAGGTCAATCTCAATTACCCCATTCAGGAGTATATTACTATCAGGTTGATTATCTGACAAATACAATAACCCGTAAAATGATTATTTCAAAATAAGAAAGCAAACGGGAAAATTACGACCATCGGTACAGCCTTCACCAGAACGGTGAGGGCTGTGTCATTCAAAAAAAAACATATAAAAAATTATAATATATTCAAAATAGTATTAAGTTTGCACTGGCTTTCACCCAATACATGTTTCTTTAGTCCGTTTCGGATTTAGCGAGGTATTCTCATACTATAAATTCATTAAACATGAAAATTACTACTTCGCTGTGTTTCTCTGTATTCGTATTTCTAATTCTAAGCTCTGGATTTAATTCTTCATATGCAGGAATTGTTTTTGACGGAACTCTGGGTACGAATGCTCCTCCGCCAACAATTGGCGGTTACTCTATGACTCCTTTTTCGCCTGATAACAGAACTCTGTTTAATCTGGAAAATCAGGTTTTCGCACCTTCATATTGTAATAAAACCCTTGATTTTTCAAGCCTTACAAGTCATTACCGGATTGGAAACGGATGGCAAACCTGGTCTAATGGTTATACAGGTGATGTCTATTTTATGAATGGATCTCAAATAACCATTACACTTCCATTTAAAACAAATGCATTTTATTGCTATGTAGAGCCAAATGTATTTTCCACATTTTCTGTTCAGGCAGATGCAAACGATGGAACCTCCTCGGGGCCCATTATGGTGAATGGCGTCAGCGGCGCAACCGGATTTGCATTTTATACAACCGGTGCCTGCAATTTAACTTCAATTACAATCACAGTAGATCCCAATGCATTCGGATTTGCAGTAGGAGAGTTTGGAATTAATCTTGATCAATGTGACCCGAATATTGCTTTATCTTGTAAGAATATCAATGTTTCTCTGGATGCAAATTGTCAGGCGACTATAACACCTCAAATGTTGCTGACAGGAGATAATTATTGTTATTGTGACTTCGTGGTCAATCTGACAAATTATAATGTACCGGTACCCAATCCAATTGATTCGCATTACCTGAATCAACATATCGTGGCTACTGTACTCAATACAGTAACTGGCAATTCTTGCTGGAGTGATATTAAAGTAGAAGATAAATTGTCCCCAACTATTATTTGCCGGGATTATGTTACGGATTGCTATTTGTTTAATATCGATTTTCCATCGGCATGGAGTGGATCAGATTGTAGTCCCTATACAGTAAAAACGACAAATGAAACAGTAGATTACTATGATTGCAATGAGGTCTACCTCAAAGCGGTTCACCGGGATTTATTAATTACGGATAGTAATGGGAATACCGATCAATGTACGCAAACAATTTATGTAAAAAGAATATCAGCAAATGATATCGGTTTACCGGAAAAGACGGTTTTTCTTGAATGCAACTATCCTTATTTGCTCGATGAGAATGGACATCCCAGTCCATTGGAAACGGGATATCCATGGACAACGCTTTCCAATGATCAACATCTGGGAATCTGGCCTTTGAATATTTTATTAGATTGCAATTTATTAATTCAGTACGAAGACATCGATCTTGGAGAGATTAATTGTGTACATAAAATTATGCGGAACTGGACAGTAAGAGAATGGTGGTGTAATACAGAAATTGTGCAGTCCGTAGTTCAAATCATTATCATTCGAGATACATACGGACCTGTGATTACTCATGCACCGTATGGATTCGATGCTACTACAGGAAGAAGAAATTGTACAGCCACCGTATTACTTCCCGGTATCCAGGCTTTTGATTATTGCCACAACAATTTAAGAGTAGATATAATCTATCCGGGTGGTGTGCTGGAAAACAAAAATGGAGGCTATGCTGAAATACCGGTGGGAGAGGATACTATATTTTACAGAGTGTATGACGGTTGTTATAATTTGACGGAATACTGGATGATTGTTCATGTGAGGGATGAAACAGAACCGGTTGCAGTTTGTGACCGGAATACAGTTGTCGCTTTAAATCACTCCGGATATAATTGGGTTCCTGCTGATGTTTTTGATGACGGAAGTTTTGATGAATGTGCATTGGATCATTTCGAAGTTCGCCGGATGGATACCGATTTTTGTGGCGGAACAGGTGCTGATGATTGGGGCCCTGAAGTTGGATTCTGTTGTGAAGATGTTGGGCACATGATTATGGTTGCATTCAAGGCAGTAGACCGCAGTGGTAATGAAGCAATATGTATGGTCAATGTTGAAGTGCAGGATAAAGACAGACCTTTAATTGTTTGCTTGCCTGACATCACAGTAGATTGCCGCTTTGACATTGATTATAATCACCTTGAAGTTTTCGGCAAAATTGTAACCGATACAGCAGACCGGGATACCATTGTGATCGATCCAAGATATTATCATATCATTGGTGGACATCCATTCGATGGAATTGCATCTGACAATTGTCCTCCAACTATGATTGAAACTATAGATACCAGTCACATCAACCAGTGTGGTATCGGATATATTGTCAGGACTTTCAGAGCGGAAGACAGACAAGGGAATCAAAGTGACATCTGCACGCAGATAATTACTGTAGTGAATACGCATCCTTTGAATGGAGACTCAATTATATGGCCACTTGATTTGGACACACTTGGAATTTGTGATCCGGATGCGCTCATTCCGGAGCGTTTGAGTTTTCCATACAGCAAACCGATCGTGAATGATGATGAATGCAGTTTGATTGGTTATAGTTATGATGATCAGATTTTTGCACCAACGATTCCCGGTGATCCTTGTTTTAAAATTTTGAGAACATGGAAAATCCTGGATTGGTGCCAAAGAGATAAATATGATAATGTTATTATCTGGTCACATGTACAATATATTAAGGTCAGAAACAATGTGGATCCGATAATTACGAGAATCACACAGGATACCATTGTTTGTAGTTATGATATTAATTGCAGACCAATGACGGTTAGTTTTTCTGTAAGTGCTTCAGATGATTGCACTCCGGCTAATCAAATGTTGTATACGTATAAAATTGATTTGGATAGTGATGGAACGATTGATGTGGTGAGAGCAGGAATCGGTGAAAATGTAGCGCAGGGTACATGGCCTCTTGGAAGACACATCGTTTATTGGGAGGTTGAAGATCGCTGTGGCAATACGGCTAAAAAACATTTCACACTGGACCTTAGAAATTGTAAATCACCGGTTGCATATTGTTTGAATGGTTTATCAACCAATTTGACACCAATGGATATGGATGGAGATGGAATTCCGGAAACGGCTATCGATACTGTTTGGGCTAAGGATTTTGATGCAGGTTCGTATCATAATTGCGGATATCCGGTACGCCTGAGTTTTTCAGCTGATGTTCGGAATAATTTCCGCGTTTACAATTGTGATAGCATTGGTACGAGAACAGTAGAATTATGGGTAACCGATGTCAATGGAAATACGTCATTCTGCAGAACGTTTATAGATGTTCAGGATAATACAGGCTTCTGTCCTCAAACCACTCAGAATTCAAATGTAACGGGATTGATTGCAACGGAAAAAAGTGATGGAGTACAAAATGTAGCTGTCGGTGGAATACTTACTGATGAAAATGGTAAGTATGCGTTCCAACAAGTACCTAATGGAAATAACATGGTCATTAAGCCGGAGAAAAATGAGGGATGGTTGAATGGAGTGACCACAGCTGATATTGTTAAAATTCAGAGACATATTCTAGGAATTGAGCCATTCGTTTCACCATATAAAATGATTGCAGCCGATGTGAACCGGAGTCATACCATTACCGCAAAGGATGTTTCTGATTTGAGAAGATTAATTCTCGGCGTAATTACCGAAGTGCCCGGAAACACCAGTTGGAGATTTGTTGATCAATCCTATCAATTTAATAGCGTCAATACGGCATTGGATGAAAATTATCCGGAGTTCTTTGAAATAAACCATCTGAATGGCAATATGAATTTGAACTTCATAGCTGTAAAAACAGGAGATGTAAATATTTCCGCTGCAACAAAAGGCTTTAATTCAAATATAAGCCGCAGCAGGAATACCATGGAATTGCAGGTAGATGAACAAAAACTGGCAAGAGATGAATCTCAGGAATTGGTACTTCGGGTTGCCAATGGTTCAGAATATGAAGGTATGCAGTTTACGTTGCAGTGGGATCTGAATCAACTGGAGTTGGAAGGAGTTCAAGGTAACGATGCCTTGAAAATCAGAGATGATAATTATTCCTTGTTACATGCTCAGGAAGGTAAATTGACTTTCAGCTGGAATGGCAATATGAAGGATGCGGATTGGATTCTTAGGCTGAGATTTAAAGCAAAACAAAACGTACGGATTTCAGAAGCACTGATTGTAAATTCGACCATCACACCAACAGTATCTGTCGTCAAAGAGTCAGGGAATGAAGGTCAGCTCATACTTAATTTTAAAGGAAGCAGTTCTTCTGAATTTGTAGTATTGCAAAATGAACCTAATCCATGGAACCGTGAAACGGCTATAGGCATGTTATTGCCAGCAGAAGGAGAAGTTGGAATTACAGTTTATGATATTACCGGTAAAGTATATTTCCGCGATAGAAAATTAATGAATAAAGGATATAATGAGTATATGCTGAATAAAGATCAACTGAATCATTCAGGAGTATACTATTATCAGATTGATTTTCAATCCAACACCGTTTCCAGAAAAATGCTGGTCACAGAATAACTAAGTTCTCATTTTCATATTTGGGTAATAGCCTATGCAAACCAGCATAGGCTATTTTTTTATTAGGGATAAAAGTGCAGGATAAAAAGATTCCTCGCTAATGCTCGGAATGACAACAATAAAAGTGCAGGATAAAAAGATTCCTCGCTAATGCTCGGAATGACAACAATAAAAGTGCAGGATAAAAAGATTCCTCGCTAATGCTCGGAATGACAACCAATAGAAGTGCAGGATAAAAAGATTCCTCGCTAATGCCGGAATGACAACAATAAAAGTGCAGGATAAAAAGATTCCTCGCTAATGCTCGGAATGACGACAATAAAAGTGCAGGATAAAAAGATTCCTCGCTAATGCTCGGAATGACAACAATAAAAGTTCAGGATAAAAGGATTCCTCGTTAATGCTCGGAATGACAACCAATAGAAGTGCAGGATAAAAAGATTCCTCGCTAATGCTCGGAATGACAACAATAAAAGTTCAGGATAAAAGGATTCCTCGCTAATACTCGGAATGACAACAATAAAAGTGCAGGATAAAAAGATTCCTCGCTAATGCTCGGAATGACAACACTCAAATAATACAAAGGGGAAGACTGATAAATTGGTAATCCTAATTTTACTAACTCCTAACTCCTAACTCCTAACTGCTAACTGCTAACTGCCCACTGCTAACTGCCCACTGCTAACTGCCCACTGCTAACTGCCGACTCCTAACTCTCCTTCCTCCGTTTTATTCCGCCGGCTAAAGTTTATTGAAAATTAACTTTGAATTATCAATATGTCTTACATCGGCATGCATGATTAATTTGGAAGCAATATTGAAGTACATGCGGTTATTGAAAAACCGGATGTCTTTTATTTCATATTCCAGCAATTGGCCATTCAGGAAAATACCGGTACTCACTTCAGTACCAGATAGGACTTTTTGGATGTTCGTCAAATAATCGTCCAGGTTTGCATTAATTTGTTCTTCTATGATTTTTTGTAACTTATTTTCGGCAAATCCTTTCATCAAGGAAAAAATAATATTTTTTATGTTGCCGCCACCCGGTGTTTTGAGTTTGAAATTTTCCAATTGAATTTTCTTTTTGTCTTTGTTGTAAATTGGATCAAAACTCAGTTCCATATTGCCATTATAAGCACCGGTAACTTCCAATTGTATGGATAGTTTTTTCTGGATGCCAGTCATTCCCATTTTATGTACCGTGATACTGGTCAATCCGCTTCCGTATTTTTGATTTTCAATTTGCTCCCTTAATATTTGTTCAATATATGGAAGTGGCAAACGGGATTGGACCATAAATGTGGAAGAAGTATCAAAAAATGGGCGGATCGAAAAACTTAAATCGTTGAACAAATCCTGGGGTTTCGATTCAGCAATTACAGATTCGAAATAAAAAATAACGGGTATACGGAGATCTGATGGGGTCATGGCCATTGGTCCTAAAGCCATTTCCAGTGGACTTGCATATACGTGAATAATATTATCAGGTGTTGAATAAAGCGGTTTGACAAAGAATTGTTGCGCCGTTTTTTTAATCGCATTTAAATCAAAATTTTTGCGAATAGAGGTATCAATAGTTTCGCAAATTGAAGATTTATATTTTTTGATGATGATATTTGCAATGGGCTCAATCGGAATATTTAAACCCAGAATATTAATCTTGGGTTTTGTTATCCATTGGTATGAGGTCAGATCTGTTTTATTTAATAATTGATTTTGAAAAATTTCAAGTTGGGTAGTCAATTGGACGGAAATAATACCTTTCACTTTGTTATTCTTGAAAAAACCATCGGGAGCAATTTCAACTTCCAAAGGTAGTGTAGTTATAATCTGATTGTTTAGGGTTTGCATATCAACTAGGCCGGAGACAGCCGTATGTATCTGATATCCTTCGTCGACATTAAACCCTTCGTTGAACAGTGTATTGACCAGGTAATTTAAGGTGTTGTTTAATTCGGACCTGGAAATATGAACGGTCAGGTTGAGATTCGAGGCTGGAAGGAGAGGCGGATTGGCTAAATTTTCCGGGTTTTCAGTAGGATGCATTTTTTTAGAACATTGAAAATTCAAGGAAATCAGAAGGAACAGAATAGCAATCGTCAGGTTTTTATGCACAAAATCAATTTTTTAAATGAATAGCTTATCAGGGTGAGCTTTGATAATAAACTTTGTAAGGCGTATTTGGTTTTAATGAATGGGATAAAATTCTATTTATTGTCTTCCTTTGATGATTTCTTCCACTATAGCCGGGTCAAGAAGGGTAGTAGTGTCTCCTAAATTCTCAAGTTCACCTTCTGCAATTTTACGCAGGATTCTTCTCATGATCTTTCCGCTTCTGGTTTTAGGTAATCCGCTAACAAATTGAATTTTATCTGCTTTGACGATGGGACCGATGTGTTCTGAAAGATTATGGTTGATTTCATTGCGCAATTCATTTTCTATGCGCTTATGTCCATTGTTTACAACAAAAGCGTAAATGGCCTGACCTTTTATTTCGTGATGGTAACCAACTACTGCGCTTTCTACAATATCCGGATGCATATTGATTACGTTTTCCACCTCAGCTGTACCAATCCGGTGACCACTGATCTTCAAAACATCATCGACTCTTCCGGTGATTCTGTAAAATCCATTTTCATCCCGAAAAGCTCCATCACCTGTGAAGTATAGATCTGTAAATTTTTCGAAATAGGTTCTCCGGCATAGTTCATGATTGCCATAAGTAGTTCTCATAATTCCGGGCCAAGGAAACTTCATGCATAAATAGCCGATTTTATTATTTTCAGTAATGACATGTCCATCTTCATCCATTAACAATGCCTGAATACCTGGTAACGGGAGCGTCGCGAAAGTTGGTTTTTCCGGGGTCACTCCGGCCAGATTGGAGATCAGGATACCTCCGGTTTCTGTTTGCCACCAGGTGTCCACTATAGGACATTTATTTTTCCCCGCATGTTCATGATACCAATGCCAAGCCTCTTCATTAATGGGTTCTCCAACACTGCCCAATACCTTAAGACTACTCAGATTTTTATTTTGGAATGGAACCAATCCAAATGTCATTAAACTTCGAATAGCAGTAGGCGCGGTATATAAAATATTGACCTGATGTTTGTCGACAATAGACCAAAATCGTCCTGCATCGGGCCAGGTGGGAATACCTTCAAACATTAAGCTCGTAGCTCCGGCGGACAAAGGGCCATAGATGATATAACTATGACCGGTAATCCACCCGATATCAGCAGTGCAAAAATGGACATCGTCTATAGTATATTGGAATACGTTTACGAAGCTGTAATGAGTATAAACCATATAACCTGCACAAGTATGTACGACACCCTTGGGTTTACCTGTAGAGCCTGAGGTGTACAATATAAACAAGGGATCCTCTGAGTCCATTTCTTCAGCTGGAATTTGCAGCGCAGTGACCGAATCCGTTTCATTCCTAATTTCATGCCACCAGACATCGCGTCCGGTATGCATTGTGACTTCCGTTTTGGTTCGCTGATAGACCAATACTTTTTTAACGAATGAACAGGATGTCAAAGCGTCATCCACAATGGCTTTCAGATCAATGATTTTACTGCCTCTGTAAGCACCGTCACAGCATATGACAAACTCAGCATGTGCGTCCTGAATTCTGTCGGAAATACTTTCAGCGCTAAATCCACCAAATACGATGCTGTGTATGGCTCCGATTCTTGCGCAGGCAAGTGCTGCAATAGTTAATTCAGGAATCATACCCATGTAAATGCAAACGCGATCTCCTTTTTTAACTCCAAGTTTTCGCAAAACAGCTGCAACCATACAAACCTCTCTATGCAGTTCCCGGTAACTGATTTTGCGGAATTTTTCATTCGGATCGTTTGGTTCCCAGATAATGGCCGGTGCATCAGCGTGATGTATTAAATGCCTGTCAATGCAATTCTCCGTGATATTCAATTTTCCTCCAATAAACCATTCCACTTTCGGTGTATGGAATTCCCATTGAAGAACCCGATTCCATTTTTTTCGCCAGGTAAAATGATCGGCGATATCTGACCAAAATAATTCCGGATCCTGAACGCTTCGTTCATATATGTTGCGGTAATCTTCCAGCGATTTAATTTGATAGGGATAATGCATATTGGGAACAAATTTAACCGAATGAACAGAATTTGATGCGTCTGGCCTGAGAATTTCGGTTCAAAATATTAAATTACTTTTTCAATAAAGTTAGATTTATACGGACAGTCTGTATTCCGTAATTCAGGAAAGGATTAATGTAATCCCAACAGTTTTTTAAATCCTGCTTTAATGGGACTTAATTCCTGTTGCAAAAAATGATCCGGGAAATGTTCAACATCTTTAAATCCCAGTTTCTCATCTCTACCATCGAATGGCATGTAAACAGTTCCAAATAAGTAATCCCATAGACTCAAACTGATTCCATAGTTCACACCATAAGAACCTTTTGGCAATAATTCAGCATGATGCCAAATGTGCATCTGTGGATTATTGAATATAAAGCGCAGCGGGCCCAAGGGCAAATAAATATTGGAATGATTCAAATGGCCAATCGTCAATGCAAAAATATGTACGATAAAAAAATCGGTCAGACCAAAACCGAGCATCGCCAAGGGTAAATACTCGACAAGGCGGTAGACTATGGTTTCCATAAAATGATACCGTAGATGAGCTGCAAACCCCATTTGTTGAACGGAATGATGTACTTTATGAAATTCCCAGAGGAATGGTATTCGATGTAACATGCGATGCACATTCCATTGAATAAAATCCCGGAGTACAAACATGGTCAGTAACTTTATCCATAATGGCCAATGACTGATTTCAATAGCCACCAGATTTTTAATGCCGAAAATCGCCAGAAAATCACTAAACAATTTTACAAACACATCCGAAAATGCATTGTATAAAATCAAACTGAAAATAAAAAAATTGAAGAACATGTAAAATCCATCCAACCAAAAGTCTTCGCGGATGCGTGGTTGATTTTTTCTCCATGGAAAAATCTGTTCCAGTGCAAATGCAAATAAAGAAATCCCAATCAACCAATAAAAATAATTATGCCATGATGGATTTAGTATTTCATGAATAAGGTAATTATAGTAAGACGTGTATGAATGTGCAATGAGTTCGGTGTAGGTCATCTTAATCTTATAAATGAGATGATAAATGTACCATATCTATGGAATCATCAGTTGACATCTATTTTATGCGTAGTTGTTCGCGGTAACGAAGAACCGATTCGGTTTATAACATCGTGGAGGGGCAAACATATTCGGTGACGTTAAACTTCTCCGATTTTTTAATAGCTCCGAAACCACCTTGTACATCAATCAAATTATGGTAACCTTTCGTTTTTAAAATAGAGTTAAACACCATGGAGCGATAGCCTCCGCCGCAGTGTACATAATACGTTTTGTTTTTATCGATGAGCTCCATGCTTTTGTTAATATAATCCAGGGGCGCATTGATGGCATTGGCAATATGCTCAGCATCATATTCACTTTTTTTTCTGACATCGAGGATAGGTCTTTCCGGATGCTTTTTGATTTCTTCGGCAAATTGTTCAACGCTAATAGTTGGAAGTGTATCTATGGATAGTCCTGCATTTTTCCAGGAATCAATACCTCCTTCGAGATAACCTATAGCATAATCATATCCAACTCTGGCCAGTCTCGAAACGACTTCACTTTCTTTGCCGGGATCAGTTATCAGTATAATTTTTTGTTTTATATCGGGTATCAGTGTTCCGCACCAAACGGCAAAATTTCCGACTAAACCAATGTTAATTGAACCGGGAATAAAGCCCCGGGCAAAGTCTAAGGCTCTTCTCGTATCTAATACGAGTATGTCGTTATTGTGAGTTAATGTTTCAAATTCTTTTACACTAAGACCTTTCACACCTCTTTCCATTACAGTGTCAATGGAGTCATAACCATTGATATTCATCAAAACGTTTTTTGGAAAATAGCCGGGAGGAGGTGTAAGACCGGTCAATAATTCTTTGATAAAATCTTCCTTACTCAAACCTTCCCGAAGGGCGTAATTGGTCTTCTTTTGATTGCCCAGGGTATCTGAAGTCTCTTTGCTTAGATTTTTTCCACAGGCACTTCCGGCTCCATGAGCAGGGTAGACTATCAGATCATCTGACAATGGCAGTATTTTATTTCGCAGGGAATCATACAGATGAGCTGCCAGCTTTTCTTCCGTAAGATCTGCAATGACGTGCTGCGCTAAATCGGGCCGTCCAACATCTCCAATGAACAGGGTATCTCCGGTGAACAATGCCGTTTCTTTACCTTTTTCGTCAATGAGAAGAAAGCAGCTGCTTTCCAGCGTATGGCCCGGTGTATGGATAAGTTTAATTTTTGCATGGCCGAGCGGAAACACAGTGCCATCTTCAGCTATCATAGCCTGAAATCCGGTTTTCATTTTAGTTGGACCATAAACTATTGTTGCACCGGTCTTCTTGGCCAGGTCTTGATGACCGGATACAAAATCCGCATGAAAATGTGTTTCAAAAATGTATTTGATTTTGGCATTCCTTTTGGCGGCCAGATCAATATATGGTTGAACTTCCCTTAACGGATCAATGACTGCAGCCTCTCCATTGCTTTCCAGATAGTAAGCGCCGTGCGCCAGGCAATTGGTGTAGATTTGTTCGACGTTCATGTTCTTAAATTTTCAAATTGAATGCAAAGTTAGGGGTTTAGCTCATTTACCGGACCCAATCTATGGAAATAAATCGACGGAAAAGTCATATACAGGGTACAATTGGTTTATAACTTTCCATCCAACAAATAAATGGACCGGCTGTTCAAAAAAACGACTAAATGATTATCTTTACCACCGGGGATTTTGAAAGCAACGGGCTTCATTCCTAATTGAACATTTTTTAATATTTATTTTTCAATTTTAATTCACTTCTTATGTACGAAATCGTATTGACGCTTCATTCCTGGTTGCGATGGATTGTTTTGTTGCTGGGCATACTGGTTATATTTGGAAACTATAAAGGATGGAAGGCTTCACTTCCGTACGAAGGCATGAATAAAAAGTTAAACACATATTTTATGGCATCATTACATACCCAGTTGCTACTGGGATTGATTTTGTATTGCGGTGTTTCTCCGATGATGCATAAGATTTTTTCTGATTTTGGTGCATCTATGCACGATAAAGAAATGCGATTTTGGAGTGTAGAACATATCATGGGGATGGTGATAGGCATTGCCATTGCACAAATCGGAAGTATCAAATCAAAAAGACAAGCTACAGATGAGCTTAAATATAAGACCGCATTTATCTGGTTTACGGTTGCTTTTATTCTTATCTTATTGATGATCCCATTCGGTATCTGGAATGTCGAAAGACCATTTTTCAGAATGTAGTATGGATAGGATGAAAATTTGAAGTTCACGTTCAAAGGTCAATAGTTAATAATCCAAAAACTAAATAAGAAACGACGTCTGAATTTTATTCAGATCCTAACTGCTAAATGCTAACTCCTAGTTCCTAGTTCCTAGTTCCTAGCTCCTAACTGCTATCTCATATCTGCTATCTACTAACTGTTAACTGCTCACCGCTAACTCCTAGTTCCTAGTTCCTAGCTCCTAACTGATATCTTATATCTGCTAACTACTAACTACTAACTGCTCACTGCTAACTCCTAACTAATCTTTCTCTCTTCATTCAAAAACTCCACCGGGCCCGCAGATAAATGGCATGCGCAATACTTCCATAGGCACTGGTAATTTTGGAAAAGTAGGATTGTCCGGTTAGATCGATTTGTAAATTATCTGCGGCGTTCCAGCTGATTGTAGGATATGCAATCAAAATAGTTCTGTTGGTTGCGTATAAGAGTGAAACATTAATGGTAGTTAAGCCAGAGAAAGATTTTGATATGGATGTAAGAAATGAAAATGTAGACGGAAATAAATTTTTTGCACTCAATGGAGTGCCGTTGATGGAATTCGTTAGGAAATTCAGGTCTTCTTCTCTGGATTGATATAAACCAGACAGGGATACATACCAATCTCCTGCAAACGTTTGATCAATCATGCTGGTAAATACAAAAACCTGTTTCGAGTTTAGCTTGTCTTTGAATGGAATAAAATAACTGAATTCACTTTTCCATCCGGTATTGGAAATTCCACCTGCCCAGCCACCGCCGAGAACCAGGTCCGTTTTATAGATACCCCCGAGTAGCTGGAAGTCGTAGGCGCTTTTATTAAACTTATACAACAGACCAGCAGTATGCGTATCTGAATTTTTGCCGGGTTTGAATGCAAGTTCAAGTCCGGACCCGTCTGAAGAAAAATGTTGAATGCGGATCGCATCAGATCCCGGCCTTTCTTCAAAATCAAAATCTAAGAAGTTATAAGTATTAAACAAGTCATTTGGATTCCAATAATTGTGGATACCCCAGTTTATTCTTTGACGCCCGAGCCTGATATCCCAGTTATTGGTGGAATATTGAATCTGCATTCGGTCTATGATCGAATGTATAACCAGGGTTGACTTGTTAATCCATAATTTGGAAAGATTGATGTAATCATCATCCTGATCAATGGAGTTACCAAAACCGGGATTGCGTTTTAGTTGATCTCCAAGAAAAATTCTGTTTCTCACTTCTAATCGGAAACTCAATGCCGTATTGATATCTATTTTCAGATTTAGTCGATTATGAATCAGATTGGACGTACTAAGGGTGTCCGCATTTCCCGGAATGGTAATTGATTGCAGCGATTTTAAATATCCATTAAAATGAAATGCATTTTGAGAATAGAAGGATTGAAATAAGGTGCATTGTGATAGGAGTAAAAGAAGAATGGAAATCCGGTGCAATGAATTAATTTTCATACATGGGATGTGTTATCTTTTTGGGAGCTGAATCTTGAACAATTTTTCCATCTTCGAGAGTTATTACTCTTCTTGCGCGTTCAATGACCCGCTGATCATGAGTGGAAAATACAAAGGTCATTTTTTCCTGAATGTTTAATTGAAGCATCATATCCAGAAGATTTCCTGCTGAAACGGAATCGAGATTTGCAGTGGGTTCGTCGGCCAATATAAATTTTGGTTTAGGTGCCAATGCTCTCGCTACCGCCACCCGCTGTTGCTGACCGCCGGACAATTCTCCCGGCCTCTTATCTGCTTTGTCTTCCAATCCGATTTGTTTGAGCAATTCATTTACCCTGGTATTTATTTCTTTAGAGGATCTTTTTTGTAATAACATGATGAATTCGATATTTTCCCGCGCTGTTAAGACCGGAATCAAATTGTAGGATTGAAAAACAAATCCGATATTATTCAATCTGAAATCAATCAGTGCATTCCCTTTCAAGTTGTTGATGTTGGTTCCATCGATAATGACTTCTCCTGTCGAAGGTACATCGAGACCACCGATCATATTGAGTAAGGTTGTTTTGCCGGAGCCGGAAGGACCCTTGATTGCGATAAATTCTCCGGATTCAATATGGAGATGTACTCCATTTAAAGCATATAATGGAATCGTTTTTTCATCATAAACTTTGACCAGATTGTGTGCATCAATGACTGTGTGATTCATATCAGATTATTTGCGAATGGATTCCACTGGTTTTAGTTTTAAGGCACGCCGTGCAGGAAAAATCCCTGAAATGATTGCTGTTATTAAAACCAGAAATACTATAGTGATAAATTGTTTGACGGCCAGTTCCGGATAAATGATATCGTTATATCCAAAATTGGCATATACCTCTTTATAAGCTTTAAACTGAATACCGGTGTTATGCGTAATTTTAGTGGTGATCAACCCTAATACAATACCTGCCGGACTTCCGACCAATACTAAAAACAATGTTTCCAGGATAATCATGATAAATACGCGTAGTTTATTCATGCCTAAGGCCATAAGCATACCAAGTTCGCGGGTCCTTTCCAATACGGACATCATCATTGTGTTAATGATTCCAAATGCAAGTGCCAGTAATATAATTCCCAGATAGATGAAAACCATCTGATCTGAAACAGAGACGGTCAATCCAATTTCAGGACTTATTTGCATCCAGTTTTCAATAAGCACATCAGGAAATTTGCGCTGTAAACTCGTTTGAATTGCGTTTAGCGAATTATTTGAGCGAAGCAAAATAGCAATCTCGTGAATCTCTCCGGGTAATCCGGCCAGTAAATCCAAATCATGAACTCTTACAAAAACATATTTTTCATCATACGGGCTATTGGACGTTTTGTAAACACCTTTAATTTTAAATGCAGAAGAAGCAAGATTTCCTTCTTTGTCCTGAAAAGTCAAAATCGCTTTGCTCCCAAGGTTTAATTTTAATTTCTTAATTAACCGTTCACCAATAAGCATTTGATTTGTCCTGCCGGAATCAAAATAATTACCCTGAATCAATTTATCTTTTAGTCCGGTTACAGATTGTTCTTGATCCGGATAAATGCCAAGTAATTTAATCCCGCTATTTCCTGAAGCGGATGAAATCATTCCCATGAATATCATTCGTGCAGCAAGGGACTTGACATCCGGTATATTTTTGATTGAATCATAAATTGCTCCGCTATTTTGGATGGTATACTTCGGATCATAATCCTTATTGAATTCTGTATGGTGTATTTGGATGTGCGAAATTTCCTGCGTAATTGCAGTGCGCACTCTTTGTTCAATCATACCATTGTAAAAGGCAATCAGGAAAACACCGGCCCACAAACCAATGATGATGGAAGCAATAATAATCGCACTGCGTTTTTTACTTCTCCAAATATTTCGCCAGGCTATTTTTATCAACATCATTAGATTCTGAAATTAACGTTTCATGGCTTGTACCGGATTCAGTTTATGTATATACCACAAAGGATACAAACCCAGCAAAGCAGCTATAATCAGCACAAATGTGGATTGCTGTAAAAAAATACCAGGTTCAATAGAAGTTGGGAAATAAGGTTCAAATCCAAACTGTTCATATACTTTGGCGATTTGTCCGCCAAGCCGGATCGGGTTCAGGTGCAGATATAGAATCAAAGGAAGACTTAACAGAATGCCGATCAATACACCGATCAAAGAAATCAGCAGGGTTTCCTGAATTAACATCAGTGATAATTTCACTTTCTTCATGCCGATGGCAATCAGCATTCCAAACTCCTGTTTGCGTTCGACACTCATCATCAGAATGGTTCCAAAAATTCCGAAGCCAATGATAAAATAAAGTATCCCTGTAAAAATGGATAATGAAGCTCCATCTGCTTTGATGTGATTTGAAATTTCGGGAAGCAGTTCTTTCCAGTTCATCGTCTCGTAACCTTCTCCGGATAATGATATTATGTTATTCTGAATGGATTCCATTTGAAGTGGATCAGAAATATCCAGAACAATTGAGGTCAGTAAATTTTCTGCGGACAATAATTCCTGTGCAAGTTGCAAAGGCATATAAACAAAACCATCATTCAATTCAGGTGAGCCAAAGTGGATCAATCCTTTAATTGGATATTTACCGGCTGCCATGCTTCCCTGATAACCTTGTCCTAGGATGATCAGTGTATCATCCGTTTTTAATTTCAATTTACCAGCAAGTCCCTCAGCAATGATTACAGATCTGTCGTTAGCCTCAAGGTATTTTCCCGCTGTTATTTTTTCTTGTAGACCGGTTAATTGATTTTCCAATGCCGGTACTGTGCCTACCACCATACATCCTTTTGTAAAGGAACCACCGGAAACCAGCATAAAACTTTCCAACCTCGGTACGATTCCTTTAACTCCGGGCAAGCGGGTTATTTTATTTTGAAATGAGTCATTAAGCAGAAATCCGTTGTCCAGAATTTTTTCTTTCCAATATCCGGATTTATGAACCTGTATATAGCCAGTGTAAAAGCTCACCACATTTTTGACCAAATGGTCAAAAACCCCTTTTTGAAAAGATTGCATCAGCACCGCGAGTAAAACAGCAAAACTGATCGAAGTCACAGTAATGAGACTCCTTGTTTTGTTTCGCCAGAGATTGCGCCAACTTAGCTTTGCAATCATTTTAGCTTTGGTAAATTTTGATTCATGAAGAATTGATCATCAATGGGCTGGTCAAATTTCAGGTTATGATAGAGCAATATTGTTTTCTGGCCTTTCTTGTTTTCCGGAATCATTTCTAATCTTGCCGGAAATAATTTTCCACCGAGAAGCTTGATGTCACTGCATTGTAATGTATTCACCAATTGATTGTCTTCGTCAAAGTAATTTGCTTTTAGCATCATAAAATCCTTTTTGTCCACCCAAAGGATCACTTTGCCCCAAACCACTGCGGCATTTGGTTTTGGAATCATTTCAATTTGATAACATTCCCTTCCTTCAATAGTCTGATCATTCAAAAAATGATGGTCATAATCTTCCACTATGGAAGCTTCTTTCACCAGGTCATCATTAGTAAAATCTGTGCCCATCCAGGATTGACTCATCATAGATGGAGGCAATTTAATATTGCGTTCTATGGCAGGAATCCAGTTCCAAACTTCTTTGCCATTTTTTAAAAATGCGATGCCCTGATCCTTTTTGGGAGCGATTATCAGAATCACAGCAAGTTTGTTTCCTTTAGTCCATGATTTCATACTCATTTCTCGTGTCCAGTTGGTCCGGACTGTTTGAATGGTAATTTCGGCAAACGATGTTTTTCCTCTGGATCGCTCGTCAGCCTTACGGACGATATCAATTGCTTGCTGGGCTTGAATGGTATTTACAAATAAAAAAACCATTGACACCCAAATGTGCAATTTGAATAATTTTAAATGGATTTGATGATAGGGCATAGAAACGATTCGTTCAAAGTAACTAATGAAAGAAGCGCAATTAAATGATTCTAATCAATTCATTTATTGATATTTATCATTTTTAAAAAAGCGAATCGGAAAATTATGATAAACGTTTTATAAGGAATTGGGATAGATTTCATTTATATTGAATTTAGTACTTGTCAATGAATAAAAAAAGATCAAATTGTAAGATCAAAAAATCAGAAATTCCTATTATGGTAAAAAAGTTGATTAATTGTTCAATTGAAGTCTTTTTGCATTTCGATTAATTGCAAGCACGTTCGCCCTGGCCAATTGGAACAAACTGGCATACTTCATATACGACAGTAACATTCATATTGAAATTCAATGTGAAATGAGCCAAAAGGGATAGTGTAGGTTCACCGAGAAGCAGAAAACTAATTCCATCATTATTGGCCAGAACAACATAATCTCTTAATATATCCCGTAAGCCTTTAAGTCCTTCTGTATCAAAAAATTCATTGATTTTGACAGCGTCGCTTAATCCCGGGATTTCCGGAATGTCGATCAAGGGTAATGGCAGATCCTTTTTGAGCAAAAGGAGTTGATTAAACGTATTTCCAACGATGGCGAAATTGACATTTAAAGCAACTGCTGTATTGTCGGGATGTCTGCCATAATTGATATGCCCGGAAGTTATATCGATGGATTTCAATGTAAAACTCTGACCTTCCGGTACTTTTAATGCTTTTCGGATTTTGTCCGCAGTAACTGTATTGGCTATGATAAATTTTTTGTTAGTATTGACGGTGTAGTCAAACTTAAGATTAATTTTTTCTGTCTTTGTGAAAATTTCATCTCTGCATAAATCAGATTGGTCAAATGACCAAAAATCACCATTACAACAAGATGAAAAAATGAAAAGCAGAAGAAAGAAAAAATAATTTGTTTTCATAATTGTGAAATAATTGAAGGATTAAAACCAGAACCCTGCCCCTGCAGAAATCGTAACAGGTCCTGAATAGGAAATAGCGCCGTGAAAGATAAGAATCCAGAGTTTAGCAGCAGCGCTTAATTCGGCGATAAATTTATTTTTATTGTTTAGTGTGATGTTGATATTTTTTACCTGATCACCCTGGTCAAACGTATATCTTATGTTGGTGCTTGAATGCTGGAAGCCCAACATAAGTTGCGAGGACCACCATTTACCGGATTTACCGATATACGCAGCAGCCAGATTTAGTTTGCTGTTGATATAAGTTGAATCTTTAAAATTGTGATAGCAATAGCCAACGGATAAATCAAAGGGCAATTTGGGTAAATAAGTATTCAGGCTGTGGCGGAAGCCCAATCCGAATAAGGAAACACTCCCAAGATCATGTTCCAGATCAAAAGCAAAGTAACGGATATAAAATTCTGTGTGAAAAATATTTCCAATACTCAATTGTGGTGCGGCCATAGGTAAGGTTTTTAAGTTATATCCACCTGGAAATACGTAAGCAGTTCCGTTAACGCCTTCCACTCTTACCGGTTCTACGCTGCCAATGATTGTCGGAGCGACTGCGGTTTGCTCCGGGTCAAATTCATTATCCGTTCTGCCCGTAAATGTTCTTTGTGATCTGGAAGGAAAAGAACTCATGGCTACGATGCCGAGTTTTACATGAAAACCCGTGTCGATTTTAGACCAGTCGCTTATTCCGGAGTGCAGATTAGCAGTAAATAAATCCGCTAAAGGTTGCAGATACGGAATTGAATTCTCCCCTTCATAAGAATCTAAAAAATCGTTTATGGATTGTGATGAGCAGATACTCAATAATGTACAGAAGAAAAATGTTGCCAGGATTTTATTCATAATATGCTGTTCTAGAATAAGCAATTTGATGTTGCATTAAACCGGTATGAGAATCGGGAATTAAAATTAACTATTTTCAATCCAAAGGCATTAAAATACTGCAGTTTTTTTTTATGATCTAAGGCGGAAGACAGGTGTTATCCGGAATTTAATTGGTTTGGTTTTAGTGTGCTGCCCTTTGTTATGTGTATTCCTTTAAACGCTTAGCAGAGCTGTATTTTAGTCGTTTCACCGGGTGATTTAGTTGCCGCCGTATTCAGCGGAGTAAGGATTTGACAAAGCATTTAAGCTATTTTGGCTTGAAATACTTCCTTATCTTTGAGAGCAATTTAATTTATGAAAAAACTAGTCATCAGCATCTGTTTTTTTGCGTTTATATCGGTCTCATATTCGCAGGTAAAAAAGTTACAGGATTATATCGAGCAAGGACATAATTTCAAGGAAATCTGCTCAAAGGCAGAGAAGATGATCCGCAAGAATAAACTGGAAGAAGAGCATTACCGGGAAGGCGAATTCCGGACTAAAAGCAAAGACAAATTAAATCTGGATGACGAGCGTTTGAAATTCGAGCGATGGAAATGGTATTGGAGAGACAGGTTGACAGAAGATGGAAAATTTCCGGATCTGCAACGTCAATGGTCTTTGTATAATGAAGTGATCAGGGATTCTAAATTAAACAACCGAAGCGCAGTTATGTGGAAGCATGAAGGCCCGGTAAAAAATTCAGGCGGGTATTGGGGCATGGGAAGAGCGACGCATGTTGATTTTCATCCAAGCCTTTCCAATATATTCTATGTGGCATCTCCCAACGGAGGATTATGGAAAACAACGGACAATGGAAAGACCTATGTTTCGATTGCAGACAATTTGCCTTATCAGCCTGTTGGAATTGTTATTGTTGATCCGCGCGCTCCCAACACATTGTACATTACTCTTGGTGAAAAAGATGGCTGGTGGCAATATAGCATGGGCGTATATAAAACAACCGATGGAGGATTAAACTGGAATCCTACCGGACTGAACTGGAAACTTACAGATAATAAAGTCATTTACGGACTTGAAATGAATCCTAAGAATACTTCTATATTGATTGCAGCGACCAGTGATGGACTTTATAAAACTTGGAATGGGGGAAATACCTGGACCAAAATCCGCACGGAAAACTTTTCAGATATTAAGTACAAACCCGGAGATACGACCATAGTATACGCTGCATCCAATGATTACTGGGGCGAAAGCAATGTTTACAAATCGGTAGATGGTGGCAATACGTTTGCGCAGGTGACTCATTTCGGCTTGCAAAAAGTATTTCTTCGCTTTGCAGTTACGAAAGCAAACCCGAATTATCTGGGCGTAAATATGAGTGTGGATGGAGGACGGAAATTTTATCTATCCAAAGATCAGGGTCAGAATTTTAATTACATTTCTGATCCACCGGAGAACTCGGTTTTGTATTTTTCACAAAATGACCCGGGAACCTTATATTGTGGTTACCTGGTAATTTATAAATCAAATGATGAAGGTCGAAGCTGGAATCAAATTACCAATTGGTGGAATAGTGGTACCTACCCTGAAGTTCATGCAGATCATCATTTTATTGCCGCCCATCCAACTAAAAAAAGCGAACTCTATTTCTGTTGTGACGGTGGATTATACCGCCTTCATGAAAATACCGGACAATGGGATGAACTGGTGAATGGTTTGACTGTGACGCAATTTTATAAGTTGGCTGTTTCTACAAATTCAACTCCGGTGATTATTGGCGGCAGTCAGGATAATGGTGGTTGGGTAAGACATGAAAATGGATCATGGGGAAATACGAATGGCGGCGATGCAATGACACAGGTTATTGATCCTTCTAATAAAGATATAGGCTATACGGAATACTGGGGTGGAAACGCAGTGTACCGGTCAACGGATGGATTCTATAATTTCGATGATATTACTCAGAATATCGGAGCTGAGTTGCCCGGACAATGGGTTACCCCATTTGGACTGAATCCAAAAAATCCTGCAACATTTATTATTGGCTATAATGAAATCTTCATCAGTCATGATCGGTGTAATACGTTTACAAAGCTTACTACCAATCTGACAGGAAGCAAAGACAATGATTTGCGCGATGTGAAAATCAGTCCTGCTGATACCAATCTGATTGTCGCAACCCGTGCCAATATCATGTATATATCCAAAGATTATGGCAAAACCTGGAAACAATCGACATTAGCTACCGGTCTGGATATAACCGGTTTTGAATTTCATCCCAAGGATCCCAACAGAATCTGGTGCACGCGCAGTGGTTATGGCGCAATAAAAGTTATGACTACAAAAGATAAAGGAAACACCTGGACCAACATTACCAGGAATTTTGTAAACACACCTGTTTCCTGTATTATCTATGATGAACCTACAAATACCTTGTTTGCAGGAACTGATTTTGGCGTATTTTATTCTGATGCGGATAATGTCAACTGGCAATATTATGGGAATGGATTGCCTCATACTTCTGTTACGGATCTTAAAATTCATCAGGCCACGCGGAGGTTATATGTAGCGACGTATGGAAGAGGATTTTACTCTATTGGTTTGCCTGAATGTAGCAATGCAGAAATAAAAATTGTATCCAGAATTGAAAAGAATCAATTCATCGAGCGGGATACATTGATTACTTGTGAAGGTGCATCTGTTCAATTAAAAGCGCGGGATAGCTTATCCGGGATGTATCATTGGACCGGACCTTTTTTGGATACCATTTTGATAAATGATCCGGTGTTGTATTTTAAAAATAATACTAGCTATAGTTTGGCAAATGGAACGTATGTTCTCGAGTTTACTTCCGATAGCGGTTGTGTTCAGTTTGATACCATTGTCGTGAAAGTACTGTCTAAACCAAATATATTCATCGACCCGCAACCCTCGGCATTTGATTGTCATCACGATTCTATTTTGCTAAAGTCTAGCCTGACCGATCATACACATTTTGAATATCGATGGACAGGTCCTGGTCTTGATATTATTAGTGATTCATGTTATATAAAACAGTCCGGAGTTTATTATTTGGTGTTAAAAAATCTGGAAGCTGGTTGCGATTTTTATGAGTCCTTTGAAGCTAATGCTCTCTCCAATCCGGTATTGGATTCAAGGATTATTAAAGACAATATCTGTTATGGTGATTCTTCAGGATTCATTAAGGTGCATGTAATCGCAGGAAAATCTCCTTATACTTTCATGTGGTCCAATCAGGCTGCGGGTAGTGAAAACAACCAATTAAAAGCAGGAATTTATCAACTTACAGTAAGTGATGCCAATTTATGTGAAACCACCGACAGCTTCAAGATCCTTCAACCGGAGGATTTTAATGTAAGCTATTCCATTAATCCCTCAAACGGCAATGACGGTTACATCGATCCTGTAATTACCGGCGCAACGCCACCGTATTCTTTTTTATGGACTCAAAATGGAGGTGCGGTCATATTAGGAAATTCAAGAAATTTATTTAATCTGCCTCCGGGATTGTATGATTTTAAAATTACAGATGCAAATGATTGCATGTATGTCCGAAAAGGAATTGAAGTAAAAGAGTTTGTTTCTTCAGTGGATCCGGAGAATTCAGATTTTATGCTTTATCCGAATCCGGCTCAGGATTTTATCAATTTAAAATTTAAAGAAGATCCGGATCCTTTTATGGATGTTCAGTTGTTTGATATCAATGGTCAGGCAATACAATTCAAATATGTAAAGAAAATCAGCCAGCGAATTATACAAATTCGCATAGATCAATTGAGCAAGGGTGAATATTTTATTAAAGTATCAGACCAGAAGTATAGCGACCGGATTAGATTTAGCAAATTGTAATTCATTTATAGTCTTAGATCGAATTTATTTAGTAATGATTTGAATCGAGTAACTTTCGATTCAAATAATTTGAATGAATTTTAATGGAAGTACAGTATTGTAAAAATTGCGGAGCTGTAGTCACAGCAAAATTTTGCGGACAATGCGGAGCGAAATATTCCAAGAAGGAGATTTCGATGGAGTCTCTGTTTTCAGTCATAATCGAAGTAGTTACAAACTGGGAACAGAAAATGGTACGAACATTAAAATGCCTTTTTCTGAATCCCGGTATTGTCGCCAAAGCATTTATTGAAGAAGACCGCAGAAGGTATTTTCACCCGGTTAAGTTTATCATGTTTTGGGGTGGTGTAAATCTCTTTGTCAGTAATTACTGGAAAGTCGGCTTGGGAGATATCGATCAGGATACGACGGAAAATGGCAAATTGGTATTGGTTTGGTTGGCTAATTACGGCACGTTTTTCTACATCGCGGTAATTCCTTTATTGGCCTTATCTCCTTATTTGTTTTATCGTAAAACAGAACCCCGATTTGTTCATCACGCTGTAATTCTCTGCTATATTACCGGAATGAATTTGTTGATTAGCATTCCCACCATTGCACTGGAAGGAATTTGGAAACCATTCGCTCCGGTTCGCGATGCCATTGGAGCGATTTTCCCGTTTATATTCGTGATTTACTTTTATTATAGCTATTTTGGTAAACCATTCTGGAAATCATTCCTGGCCGGATTCTTTACACTGGCATTGTTATTCATTGGAACTGTTATTATTATCGGAGGACTGGAAAAAATGTTGGATCTGAGTATCTATTCACCTCCGAGGTAGGGGAGAGTCTTTCTTATGAATCAGGTTTTTCAAACGCCAGAGCAGTACCAAATTAAATGGCGGATACTAGTCCCGCTTTATTATTTTTGCATTTATTTATGTATTACCCGATTTAAATATCAACTCATGAAATTAAGGACTATTATTGTAATTATTGTTAGTTTATTTTCTTACAGGATTGTTTTCTGTGGTGAAGGCATGTGGCTTCCTATTCTGTTAAAGTCACTCAATGAAAAGGAGATGAAGTCTATGGGAATGAAAATAAGTGCTGATGATATCTACAACATCAACAAAGGTTCTTTAAAAGATGCAATCGTGCAATTCGGAGGTGGATGTACATCTGAAATTATTTCGAATCAAAGTTTGCTGCTTACCAATCATCATTGTGGCTATGGATACATACAGTCTAACACGACATTGGAACATAATTACCTTAGAGATGGATTTTGGGCACAAGTAAGGAGTGAAGAAATTCCTTGTCCGGGATTGACCGCAACATTAATTGTGAGTATGGAAGATGTGACTTCAAAAATACTTCAGGGAGTCGATAAAAGTTGGGATGAGAATAAGCGTCGAAATAAGGTAGACGAGAATACCGAGAAATTAAAACTGGTATTGCCTAAATTAAAAGATCAGGATGTATTGATCCGTTCTTTTTATAATGGAAACCAGTACTTTGCTTTTATAATTGAAGTATTTAAAGATGTTCGGTTCGTAGGTGCGCCGCCGGAATCCATTGGTAAATTTGGTTCAGATACGGACAATTGGGTCTGGCCGAGACATACCGGTGACTTTTCTTTATTCCGGATTTATGCGAATAAAGACAACAGGCCTGCTGAATATTCGAAAGATAATAAACCCTATACTCCCAAACACTTTTTGCCGGTTTCTATGAGTGGAGTTGAAACAGGTGATTTTACCATGGTATTCGGATTTCCCGGAAGAACAACAGAATATCTTACGGAGGAAGCTTCCCGTCAACAAATTGAGGTGCTGAATCCGGTCCGGATTTCTTTAAGAGATAAAACATTAAAAATTCTGGATAAGCACATGCGTGCAGACGAACGTACCAAAATTCAATATGCTGCAAAGTATGCCGGAATTGCAAATGCCTGGAAAAAATGGATCGGCGAAAATCTGGGTATGAAAACGACAAATGGACTCGAAAAGAAACACAGAGCAGATGAAGAATTTAAAAAGAGGGTGAACGCCAATCCTGCCTATAGTGATTATAAAAACCTGGTGCAGGATCTGGATTTTCTATACAGGAGATTGGAGCCATTTGCAAAATCAAGAGAATTTTATGCGGAAACATTTAACCGCAATATTGACCTGGTCAATTTTTACCAGTTGCAAAAAAGATTAATGGATACTTATGAGGGCAGGGGTGAAGCAACCTTCAATGCAAAGAAAAACGATGCATTGATTAATATAGAAGGCTATTTTAAAAATTTCAATTCAGCGATCGATCAGGAAATATTTGCTGCCTTGCTGGAGCAATTTCACAAGGAAATGAATCCGGCATTTGTTTTTAATTACCTTAAGGACGAATTGAAAAAGTACAATAACAATTATATGGCATTTACCAAAGACTTGTATGCATCCAGTAGCATGACCAACAAAGACAGTCTTGCAGCTATGTTAAGTCTGGATTACAAAGCCTGGATGGATAAAGTAAAAGCGGATAAACTCTGGATTTTTTATGATGAATTGAATTACTATCTCGCCAACGACATTACAAAAATGTGCGGTGATCTGGAAGACCAGATAGCAGATTTAAAAAGAAAACACATGGCTGCTTTAATGGAAGTTATGCCTGAAAAAAAGTTTTATCCGGATGCCAACTCAACGCTGCGGGTAACCTATGGAAAGGTGGAAGGATATCATCCACGGGATGGTGTGCAATATCTGGCTCAAACTACGTTGGACGGGGTAATGGAAAAATACATTCCGGGTGATTATGAATTTGATGTGCCTAAAAAACTGCAATTGCTTTACAAAAATAAAGACTACGGAATTTATGGAGAAGATGGAAAAATGCCACTGGCGTTTATAGGCTCAAATCATACTACGGGAGGTAACTCTGGAAGTCCAGCCATTGATGGTCAAGGCAATTTGATTGGATTGAATTTCGACCGCGTTTGGGAAGGCACTATGAGCGATATCAACTACGATCCTTCAATCTGTAGAAATATCATGGTGGATGCACGGTATATTTTATTTATCATCGACAAATTTGCAGGCGCACCCTGGTTGGTAAAAGAGATGCAATTGGTTTATCCCAAGAAAAAGAAGTCAAAAAAGTAAGATAGAATCGAAATTGATGCAATGTATCTGATTGGTTCCGTGAGATTATTTTTTGTGGAGTTCTGAAGAAATATTCCTGATTTTATTTAGATTCTTCTGGTATTCAGTGTAAATAAACTACCACTTAGTAAGTGTGATTTTTGAAATTTACGTGTTAGTATTTGATTAGTTTATACATTCCTTGTAATCAGCTATTTTGAAATAAATTCTAATCCATAGGCTCTCCATAATCTGGAGTCTAAAGTATTTTATCTAATTGATTTGGAAATTATAAGAAACAAATCCAATAGAGAATAGTAATATGAATTTGAAAGTCAGATCACAAAATGATAGCCATTTTTAATAAAAAATTAATAATCTACTTATTTGGTAAGCGCAGTTTCTAGCTTTAATTATTATAGAACACTCAGTATGCGTTTAAGTAGAAACTCCGGTTATTGACTAAAATGTTTTCCTTTTATCAGATGATCTATATTTTTTCAAACACCATGGACCTGAATTTTTGTTTTTTGCGGTCACTGATCTGAAGAAAATATGATCCGGAAGGCAATTCGTCGATATTCAGTTGAGATTCGCTATTGTCATTGATAAATATGGTTTTGGTCATATAAGACTTACCCTGTAGATCCAATAAGCTGACCACAAAATAATCCGGGTTGATTTGTTTTAATGAAAAGGAAATCACATGAGTAGCCGGATTGGGAAATATGCTGATTTCGTTATTTGAACTTGCATCATTTGTCTTTAATATGATTTTGTCGTCTGGTTTGTATTGTACACTTAGTACATTGTTAAGGCTATCTACATTTACTAAAGCGATAAATCCTTTGGTTTCATTCGAAAGAAATGCATAGCTATACGATCTGAATGTTCCGAATAATTGAGGAAAGCTACCGGAAATTAAATTGGTCACATCCAGCCAGCCAATAAACGGCACTTTTGCTTCAAGAGTAACCTGGTTAATAGTGACTCTTTTTTCTCTCAAGACATTCCAGCTGTGAGCTGGTAATTTAACATTGCCCCACGCATCGCATTCTTTTTTCAGTTTTGTATTGTAAACTATCCGTATGGAATCCGGAACAAGAGGTAAGCTTTTAATTATAGTATCCGGTAAAATACTTGATGGGAATGCAATTGAGGTTTTGGTATTATAGTTTAAGCTATCCAAATAGCGTTCCGGATATTTTTGTTCGATGACAGGTTTGGGATATACATTCACACCACTAATGCCCGGAATGGGAAAGCCTGAACGCAATCCGGTACCCATTAAATCAAGTCTGTTGGTTAGTAATTTGTAATAGTATTCAGTCAATCCTTGCTGAAGCAATACATCTGCTGATTGAAAACTGGAGAAATTAATTCCTTCTGAAGGCCGACGATATACTTCTGAACTCGCAGCAATTGGCTTTAACTGACTAAAATCCCAATTTTGATTCACTCCCGGTGCAGTAATTGTTACTCCAACTGCATTGCTGTCCACTGCATAATATAAAGAGTCGCCAATGGCCGGCAATAGCTTATTGGATAAGATCGTTTGCCCGGATATTGAAATAGTCAGTACTGCGCTGATCAAGGTTAAAAGTAATTTCATAGAATTCATTAGTTTACTGAAAAGATTGTAAAGATACAAAGCTGCTGTATTCACCGCCTTTTTTTAACAATTCTTCATGAGTACCCTGCTCAATGATTTGACCTTCCCTGAGCACGATGATTCTATCAGCATTCTGGATGGTCGAGAGCCGATGTGCTATCACCAGAGCGGTTCTGTTTTGAAGTATTTCCGTCATGGCTTCCTGAATGATTTTTTCAGAATTGGAGTCCAGTGAAGAAGTCGCTTCATCCAGAATTAATATCTGTGGATCTCTCAGCAAGGCCCTGGCAATGGTAAGGCGTTGTCTTTGTCCGCCACTAAGTTTTAATCCCCGGTCTCCAATAGTATAATTTAGTCCTTCTTCCTGCTCCCTCACGAAGATATCTGCATGGGCAGCAATCAAGCTGTCCTTAATTTTTTGATCGGAAATCTGCTCTTTTCCAAATAAGATATTATTCCGGATGCTATCATTAAACAGTATGGCTTCCTGACTCACCATACCCATCAGGCTCCTGAGATCATTTAAACGGATATTCCGGATATCTTCTCCGTCAATGGTAATTCTTCCTTCAGTAACATCATAAAACCGTGCTAATAAATCGACGAGTGTTGTCTTCCCAGAACCGGAGACACCAACGATGGCAAATGTTTTTCCTTTTGGAATCACCAGGTTAATGTCATGTAATACATCCTGATCCTGGTTTGCATATCGAAAGGAGACCTTTTCAAAACGAATTTCATGATCGAAATTTGTTTTTTGAATAGCTTGCGGAAGATCTGCAATCTGTTCTTTAGCATCCAATACCTGTTGAATCCTGTTTAAAGCAGCAAGTCCTTTCTGAATATTAAAGTATGCAGTTGATAAAGCTTTAGATGGTTCAATGACATTGAAAAATGCATAGAGAAACGCAATGAATACAGATCCCACCATTTGATTTTCGAATACAAGTTTAGCACCAAACCATAGTAAACAACAAACCACTGCTATCCCCAGAAATTCCGATAATGGTGAAGATAAATCTCTTCTTCTGTTGATGCGGATCAGCATATTGCGGTAGGCATTCAATACATAATTGAATCGGCCGATTACATAATGTTCCGCCGCAAATGATTTTATGACCCGAAGACCACCGAGACTTTCTTCCTGAATTGAAATGAGATCTCCCATCAGTCTTTGTGCGTCTCCGGATTGGCGTTTGAGTGTCCTTGAAATGCCACCGATTACCAATGACGTAAATAACATCAATACGAATACAAATGCGGTCAATGCCGGACTGGTATAGATCATAATGGCCACACTGCCCAATATGAGCAACGGATCCTTTACCAGTGTTTCCAGAGTCGAAAGTATGGATACTTCAACTTCCTGAACATCTGTAGTCATTCTGGAAATTAAATCACCTTTGCGTTCTTCTGAAAAATAAGAAAGCGGAAGAGCCATCCATTTATTAAACAATTGATTTCTCAATTGAGCGGATACACCTACCCGCACCGGAGCCATGGTATAAATCGCCAGATATCTGAATATATTTTTGAGAAAGAAAATCAATCCGAGTCCGCCGCAGATATACATTAAAGCAACAGCTTTATCATGTTGGTTGATCCAGTTTGCAAATTCAAATTTGATGTAAGTGATCACATCCGATAAGTTCTGAATACTTGCGGGAGATTCAAATACCGGCATTTTTTTTTGAAAGAGCATTTCAAAAAGTGGAATTATAGCTGGTATGCTCAGGATGGTAAATAAGGTTGAAAGAACATAAAAAAAGAAATGAGCCAGTACACGGTATTTGTAATTGGCAACAAGTCTGATTAATTTTAAAAATTCTTTCACGTATTGACGAATATAGTTTGGATTTCTTGATTCAATATTTTCGCCCCGGACGTATTTTCAAAAACCGGATCAAACGAATAATTGCAAGCAACTAAAAGAAGCCGGATTGAAGCGCCGATGTAAAACTTACCTATTCTTATGTCGTATTCATTTAGGCGCTCTTTGCGATAGTCTCGCTTCTTTGCGTTTTATGCGTTTACGGTAACGAGATTATTTCTGTGGTTCAAGTTTAAAGGTATTCAGGAAGCCGGTATGGAAATTTCCTGCACGAAAATCGGCATTGCGCATAAGTTGCTGATGAAAGGGGATCGTTGTTTTAATTCCTTCAATGATGAATTCATCTAATGCGCGTTCGACTTTTGTAATGCAGTCTTCGCGGGTTTGCGCTTTGCAAATTAATTTTGCAATCATAGAATCATAATAAGGCGGGACGGTATATCCGGAATACACATGTGTATCCACGCGCACTCCATGTCCTTTTGACGTATGCAGTGAAGTGATTTTTCCCGGATTCGGGCGGAAGTCCATGTATGGATCTTCTGCATTAATCCGCACTTCAATGGCATGCATAACCGGAAAATAATTTTTCCCGGTAATCGGGATACCGGCAGCAACTTTGATTTGTTCTTTCACCAAATCATGGTCGATCACTTCTTCCGTTACCGGATGCTCAACCTGAATTCGGGTATTCATTTCCATGAAATAAAAATTCCTGTATTTATCCACCAGGAATTCAATAGTACCTAATCCTTCGTAATCAATTGCTTTTCCTGCTTTAATGGCAGCTTCACCCATCAATTCCCGAAGCTCTGAAGTCATGAAAGGAGAAGGACTTTCTTCAACCAGTTTCTGATGTCTTCTTTGAATTGAACAGTCGCGCTCCGACAAGTGTGCTACTTTTCCATGCTGATCTCCGACAATCTGAAATTCTATGTGTCTTGGTTCTTCAATATATTTTTCTACATAAATGCCGTCATTGGCAAAAGCCGCCTTGGCTTCCTGTCGGGCAATATCCCACATCGATTCAAATTCGGATTCCTTCCATACGATGCGCATACCACGTCCACCACCGCCGGCAGTTGCTTTGAGTATCACCGGGTAGCCAATATCTGAAGCCGTTCTTTTTCCGTGAGCGACGTCTTTCAGTAAACCTCCTGAACCGGGTACCACGGGAACGCCGGCCTTGATCATGGTTTCTTTCGCAGTGATTTTATCACCCATTTTGCGGATCTGATCCGGAGTGGGGCCAATAAACTTGATACCGTATTGGTGACAGATTTCTGCAAATTCAGCATTCTCAGCTAAAAACCCATAACCCGGATGTATGGCATCTGCATTCGTAATTTCTACCGCAGCCATTATCTTCGGAATATTCAGGTAGCTTTGAGAAGATGCCGGAGGGCCAATGCAAACCGCTTCATCAGCAAATCGAACATGTAAACTTTCGCGATCCGCAGTGGAGTAAATGGCTACTGTTTTTATGCCCATTTCACGGGCTGTACGAATAATTCTCAATGCGATTTCACCGCGATTCGCAATCAGGATTTTATTAAACATGTAGAAATCGGATTAAGGTTCAACTAAAAATAAAACCTGGTCGTATTCAACCGGTGATGCGTCTTCAACCATAACTTTCACAATCGTTCCTTTAACCTCACTCTCAATTTCGTTGAATAGTTTCATTGCTTCAATGATGCACACAGTAGAGCCTGCTTCCACTTTGTCACCTATTTTTACAAACTGAGGTTTGTCAGGGCCGGGAGCCCTGTAGAAGGTTCCAACCATTGGTGATTTTATTTCGAGAAGTTTTTTGCCTGAATCGGTATCCGCTGCTTCCGCTTTTTTAGGAGCGCTCTGTTCTTCCATTTCTCCCGAAGATTTTGAAATCATCGGAGTAGGTGGCATAATGGCCGGAATCACAGGTGGCACAATAGTCGGAACTACCGGTGGGCTGACTAAGGATTTGCCCGTTTTTATAGAAATTTCGAAATCAGCTTCCTTCATTTTGAATTCAGCCAAATCAGATTTACTGACTATGCGGATGAGTTCCTGGATTTCCTTAAAGTTCATTTTTCTATTGTTTTACGCGTTCGAGATATTCTTTGGTTCTGGTATCCACTTTGAGCAGATCTCCTTCCTCTATAAACAAAGGCACTTTAATTTGTGCTCCTGATTCCAAAGTTGCCATTTTCTGGGCATTTGTTGCCGTATTACCCCGCACCCCCGGCTCTGTAAATGTAACCGCCATAACTACATGTGGCGGCAGATCTACGGTCAATGGAATTTCTTTCTCTGCATGATACAATACCTCCACTTCCATACCATCTTTCAAAAATTCGCCATTTTCAATCAATTTTTCATCAATGACCCCCTGGTCGAAGGTTTCTGAATTCATGAAATGAAAACCGGAATCATCTTTATAAAGGTACTGCATTTTTCGCCTTTCTACGCGCACATCATCGAGAGTATGACCTGCTACAAACGTGTTTTCTACGACTTTACCAGAAGTCATACTTTTGAGTTTAGTCCTTACAAAGGCATTTCCTTTTCCCGGCTTAACGTGCTGAAATTCAACAACCACGTAAATATCGTTATTATAATTTATACATAAACCGTTTCTTATATCAGAAGTAGTAACCATAAGCTTTTTTTAAAACAGGCGCAAATATAAGAAGGAAGTTGGCAGTTCTTAGTTTTCGGCCTATACTTAAGCTGGCCAAATCCGATAGAAATAATAGGGTTCCAACGGTGCAACTCGCCGGCGGTTATCACCAAAACGCATTTAAGCGTAAACTTATCTCGGTACTAAATTGAATTCAACTCTGCGATTCAGGAAACGACCGGTTTCATTGGAATTGCTGGAAATTGGTTTGCTCGCACCATAGCCTGCATAACTCAATTTGGATACGGGAACTCCCTGTGAAATCAAGTATTCGTAGCATACTTTGGCCCTTCTTTCCGATAAGTCAAGGTTAAATTTAGCTGAACCGGTATTGTCGGTGTGTCCACCTATAGACAAGTTATAATCCGGGTATTTTTTCATGATTTTAGCCACTTTATCGAGAATGTTGAATGATTCAGCTTTAAGAGTAGCTCTGCCAAGGTCAAACTGGACAGCACGCATAGCAAAATCAAGTGTTTCCCGGTCTGCTTTTTCAATTACGGGACAACCTTTATTGCTGGCTGGTCCGGGAGCTGTAGGGCAATTGTCAATTTTATCCATCACTCCGTCACCATCCGTATCCGGGCAACCATTCATTGTTGCCAATCCGGCAGTAAAAGGACATTCATCTTTGTCGTCGGTAATTCCATCATTGTCGCTATCTTTTTTAGTAGGCTCTGGACAACCGGAATTCGATTTCAAACCGGGCACATTGGGACATTTATCGTCGGCATCAGAAATGCCATCACCATCAGAATCAGGACATCCGCTCATTTCTTTGGTTCCTGATTTATCCGGGCAACGATCGTCTTTATCTGCTACGCCATCACCATCCGTATCTGCATCCGGACAACCTTTGTTTGCTGCGGTACCCTTTATATTCGGACATTGGTCTTCATTATCTGCTACGCCATCTTCATCCGTATCCGGGCAACCGTTAAATTCAATTTTACCTTTTATTTCAGGACATTTATCTTTTGCATCTTCCACGCCATCACCATCGGTATCCGGGCATCCTGCAAACTTGGCAAGACCCGGTGTGTTTGGGCATAAATCGAGTTCATCGATGATTCCGTCTTTGTCTGAATCCGGTTTGACGGCTGAAGCGGTGGTGTCTTTTTTATTTTTAATGTTGCCAAAGAGATATACAAATCCTAGATGATGTTGCAGATGATCTTCCCAATTGGAAATGCTCAATCTGTAATCAGACTGCCAGTGCAGATAAACCTGGGGATGAACCATAAACTGGATACCCAGTCCTAGGGGTAATTCGAGTGCCAAATCCTTTCCTTTTGGAAAAACTGCCTGGATTCCGGAAGTGAAGAAAGGATTAGCCCAGCGGTTGGTTTTAAACAGATGCAATTGACCCTGCAAGCCAACGGAGTAAAATGCAGTTTTCAGGGCATCATTGTCTTTCTGCCTGAATATTCCGGCTCCGAAAGGGAGAATCACGGAAATATTCTGGGATAAATTTCTCAGGTATGCTATCTCAAATCCATTCTGAAAATCAATAACTGCGGCAGCATCTTTATTGCGAATCGTATTGTAATCGTAAAATGTTTTGCGTATCAGTAAACCCTGTTTGAAGTCACCGTATTGGGCGTTCAGTTCAGTTCTTACAAAAAGCATTAAAATGATAAATGCAACATAAAGATGTTTCATATCAATTTGATTTATTATGCAAATGTAAATGAAATTCTGGTAAATGGCTTGTGTTAAAGGTATTCATGACCAATCAGTTGCGTTACTTAAGTTCTCATTCAACAGGTTCAAAAAAACCCGTGGCCGTATTTTTTTTGACTTTGTTCCAGGCAAAATATCTCCCGTTCATTGCGATATACACACCAGATGTCAAAGTCTGTACAAAAGCCATAGCGCTGCCGAGGTTGAAAAACCCATCAGATGAATTGCCAAAGGCATAGGGAATCATGGCTCCGGTAATAACTATTGTTTTATCCTTAAGACTGCTTTCTGCCAATGCTTTTGCTGTGAGGTGCATGGTGTCTGTACCATGGGTAATTAGAATATGATTAGAGTTACTTTTTCTGCAATTGTGAATAATGATTTCACGGTCTTCTTCGGACATCTCCAGGCTATCCACCATCATTAGTGTCTTGATATCGATGTTCAGCGTGCAGCGCCCGCGCTCCATCATTTCATTCAGATGTGTATCCTTGAAATACAGCTGGCCCGTGACAAAATTGTATTCTTTGTCAAAAGTGCCACCTGTGACGAATATTTGGATAAACGGAGGATTCAAAACAAGCAAAAAATTTGATAACATCCATCAAAAATGAGGCCAGTTTAAGGGATTAGGCACTTAGGCAGGCAGGGTAATAGGGGGAAGGCAAGTTGGGTATTGGCGTTATTGATCAATCGCTTAAAGCATGGACTAGAAATAGGACGGTTTAAGCAAGCCATCATTCAGGCAGGTATGGCTTCCATTTATTAATATAAAGTGAAGAATATCAAATATGAACATCTTATGATTATTTTACATATATTTGTAGTGACAATGCCTTTGGCATATTTTTTGATCTCTTGACGAGATGCTTATAAACAGAAGTAAGTTCAATTGCCTATGCAATCTGCCCGCTTTCTGATTTTGCTGGTTCTGCTGGATATTTTTCTTATACAGGATAATAAACTGTTGGGCCAATGCGCATCCGGAATTATCACCCTTTCCGGCTTTACTTCTGATGGAGGGGCAGGGACATATGCGGATCCGGCTACAGGTAAAATCACCATAAATTACTGTTTTACACTCCAAAAATTTACAGAACTCAGCACCAATTGGGTGCATGGCATTTTTATAAGCTGGGATGATCTGCCCAAAGGGGCTATAGTGATGGAGGGACCTACCGGTTCTCAGCCCACCCAGCACGGAAATCGGTTTTGGACCTTTATTGATTCAACTACCGCTAAAGTTCATAACCTTCCGGGGCCCGGATTTTATGTAGATGAAGGAGATTATAATCCTAAGAATAACTATGGCGATAATGGACTGGGTACTCCGAAAGCCACTTTCCCAGATTTAGATCCATTTTGTTTTATCATAAAGGTCGATTGTGCGAATTCGCAGCCAACGGCATTTGTACCGAAAGTAACCGTTACCGGTGATGGCACAACCGGAGCCTGGACCAATTCTGCCTGCTCGGGAGATTTATTCCGTTCGATAAATGACGGCCCTAACGGGAATGGCACAATTGTAATTTGCGGCACCGTTTTGCCGGTCAAACTTCTCGAATTTTCCGGTGAAGCTACCAAGCAAGGAAATCTATTGAAATGGATTGCCGTAGCTGATGATCTGTTCTCTCATTTTGAACTCGAATCCGCACAAGCCAATAAGAGTCAGTTTTTCAATTTAGGCCGTATCGAACCAGTAAAAGGAAATGCAGGAAATGAAATTCATGAATATAGTTTTCTCGATAGTAAACCTGCACTGCTTAGCTTGTATCGCCTCAAGATGATCGAGCGAGATGGTTCGTTTGTCTATTCTAAAATTATTTCAATCAGGCAGCAGAATGGTATTGCAGCGAATTCGAAATTTTCTCTGCTACCCAATCCTGCCAGTGATTTTATTATCATACACAATGAAACTGATTCAAATTACGGAGATATAGAAATAAGCATCTACGACCTGTTTGGAAAACAAATTCTGAAATCGGATTTTGTTTCAGATAAGTCTGCTAAAGATTTTCTGATGGAGGTTTCCGGCATGGCTAAAGGCATGTATTTTCTGGAAGTCTATTCAGGCAATCAATCCCTGGAAAAATTAAATTTTATCAAACAATAGATATTTAATTTAGCATTGCAATTCAAATAGCAAGAGTTGAAAACAGTTTCAATTAGCAACCTTTAAAAAAGATATATAACAAAATTCACTTTCCGTTCAAAAGAGAAAGTAGTAGATAAGATGTAATCCCAAAAACAGAATGAGCCGGTTTCCTTCGGGAGGCCGGCTTTTCTTTTACGCAGATTACGCAGATTACACAGATTACGCAGATTACGCAGATTACGCAGATTACGCAGATTACACAGATTATGTAGATTGCACAGATTTTTAGATAATCCGGTAGAATGATCGCTTATGCATTCCTTAAATAGTAAAGATGATCGGGTCTTGAAAGCGATTCAATTGAGTATTCCAATCATCAAATTTCAATTACTATCTTACACCACTTTATCTGCGCAGTAGGATGATGCAAATGCATCCGGTTTAGCTTTGAAAATAAATCCCATGGATAAAATATAACCCATGGCTTCTTTTAATGCAGTATTCGACTTGAAATTAGGATCTGTGTTAATGTCAGCATGAACTTCCAGTTCCAAATGATACTTCTCCAGAATATCGCAAAGCTGATAGGCAATATCAATGGATTTGGCGACTTCGGTAATCATCCGTTCTTTTAATTTCATTTCAGTCGGATTGCTGCTATGGTGAATGAACATAAATCCTCCCCGGCCTTCTCTTAAAAATACAATGACGGTTGCAAAATCGACGTGATCGCCTCTCATCTGACTATCAGTGCCAATACATAATTTTAACTTGTAACCGGCTTCCTGCTCGCGGATAATGGTCTTTTCGACTGCTGTCGCCAGTGGTTCTGTAATGGGTTCGCCATTTAATCGTCTCCAGCTCATTTGAAATTGATTTATGCCTCTTAAACAAAAGTAAGGAAAATTTATGTCAATTCCGAATTTTACACCTACAACAGATTGCATTATCTAATTGCCCAGTTGTAAAGTACGGGAGTTTAATAATGGGATTTAATGTAATTTAGTTCCATTGTAACTCAGGGATGTAATATCGATCCATTTGAATATAACTCAATCCAATTTGAATTAAACCCTGAGATCAAAGCATCCTTTTTAATTCTTGAATAAGCCTTTAATTGCTTTTCGCGAGAAATAGCAAGCTCAACAAAATCGAATATTTCATAATAAACCAGTTTATCCACATTATATTTAGAAGTAAACCCTTTTGTAGCTTTATTCTTATGTTCTGTCACCCTTCGGATGAGATCGTTAGTCACACCAATGTAAAGTACTTTGTGGTTAAAATTTGATAAAATATAAGTATAATAAAGGCGTATTTTCATAAATCAAATTTAAATCGATGTCAATGAGTTGTATCAAATACGGATTTAAAATTATTGAATGAAGGAATCGATTTATTGAAAGTTTCTGCGTATTTATTTAAGGATTCTGCGCTGGCACTCGGAAAGACAGTATTCCAATAAATAGAAATGAGGGGTAAGGGAAGGAATCGCTAGACGATTCCTTCCCTTACCTCTATCCCCTAAAAAAGACACGTCATTCCGAGCGTAGCGAGGAATCTGACTGCATTTTAGTATAAAAAACAGCATTGATAAGATTCTCCGGATGAGTTCATGATGTTAGGATTCTCACTAATAAAAAAAGACAATCATTCCTTGTCTTATGAGGAAACTAACTTCATTTTAGTATAGAAATGGGATTGACAAGATTCCTCGCTGGCACTCGGAATGACAGTATTCCACTAAATAGAAAGGAGAGATCAGGTAAGGAATCGCCATAGCGATTCCTTACCTTATCTCTCTCCCCCGAAAAAAATGACAAGTCATTCCGAGCGTAGCGAGGAATCTGACTGCATTTTAGTATAAAAAACGGCATTGATAAGATTTTTCGGATGAGTTCATGATGTTAGGATTCCCACTAATAAAAAAAGACACGTCATTCCTTGTCTTATGAGGAAACTAATTTCATTTTAGTATAGAAATGGGATTG
>JAKOVW010000038.1 GCA_029781865.1 Bacteroidota bacterium | reverse complement strand
GATATACATAATAAAATTTGCTACAAAAGATTCGCGGATGTTGCAGAGTTTTCAAAAGGGAAGAAACCGCGCGAAATAATTGAAGAGCAAAGAAAGGGATATGTGCGACAGATTTTAATAGATACTTTTGATACAGACAAAGAGTATTATACAAGGCCAGAAGGCATGATAATTTCAACTGAAACAGATATATTAATGGTGATGGATGGAGCAAGTTCCGGAAGGGTAGAAATTGGTTTTTCAGGTGTTGTTGGTTCTACTATTGGTATGTTTAGGCCCAAAAGTGATTTTAAGTATCCTATGTTTTTATATGAGTTTTTAAAATCCAATGAAGAATTTATAATGGATAATACAACTGGTTCAGCTATACCTCATGCAGATAAAAAATTAATCTTTGAATTGGAAATTCCTTATTTCCAAGAAGAAAAAATACAAGAATTTGAAAATTTTGCATTAGTTTTGTTTAATAAACGACAAAATAATAGAAGACAAATTCGAACTTTAACAAAACTCCGTGATACCTTACTTCCTAAGCTTATAAGCGGTGAAATTCGTGTCAAAATGTGAGGTGTAAATCATGCCTAAACTTTGCGAATCCGAAATAGAGAAAATGACAATAGAAGAGCTTGTGAAATTGGGTTATACATATCTTTCCGGTCCGGATATAGCACCGGATGCACCTTTTGCAGAGCGCAACAGTTACAGTGAAGTTTTGCTAAGAAAAAGACTGACCAATGCGGTAGTGCGTCTTAATCCCAACCTTTCCTATGATGTTATTTTGGAGGCAGTAAATAAAGTTGCACGTATAAGTTATTCAAATCTGGTAGCAAACAACGAAGCATTTCATAAAATGCTGGTTGATGGTGTGCCCGTTGAATACCGCAAAAACGGAGATATAGTTGGCGATTATGTAAAGCTTGTGGATTTCTCGGAAGATGGAGTTGACAACAACGAATTTCTTGTAGTCAATCAATATACTGTTATTGAAAACAATAATAATAAGCGGCCTGACATTCTTCTTTTCATAAATGGTATTCCTATGGTACTTTTTGAACTGAAAAATCCGGCTGATGAAAACGCCACCATTCGCAAAGCTTATGATCAAATCTGCACATACAAGGCCACCATACCAAGTCTTTTTACATACAACGAGATATGCGTT
>JAKOVW010000021.1 GCA_029781865.1 Bacteroidota bacterium | reverse complement strand
CCCTTTGTGAATACCTGGCAACTACATTTCCTTGGAATATAATCAACTGAAAAGGCCTGTTGAATTCCTGATAGAATTTTTGGCTTTTTGAGTTTTGGCTCTCCATATCGCCTGAAAGAGTGAATTTTATACCTCATTCTCTCCTCCCCAAAAGAAAAAGGCACCCCGATTTCTCGAAGTGCCTCCGGTTTTCCGGTCAGCTTTGCAATTCAATCAAAGTTTTTATACTTCCACGCTTCATCAAAATATAACTTTTCATTACCTCTCTGTAAAAATGGCCTTGGTGGAGTTATATTAAGCGTTACATTGTTTTCCTTCAGTATTTTGACAATTTCATTGTATATACATTGCAAGCTCTTCACGTTTATTTCTGTCTTGTTTATAAACGCCAGAAAAGTATCAAGATCAGTTTTCATCATAATTTCACCTTCTCCACCCTTTCTCCGGTTTTCCGGTCAGCAATTGCATCATATTTGTTTTTTGCGTCATGTCGCATTATCTATGAAATGTTCATCAACTTTCAATTTCTAATTTCTGACCACAATACGAACAATAATTAAGAAAATTGTTCTCCATCAAAAACCTCTTGCATCTTGGACAATAATCAACGTAGTATATTGATTCTTCCGGTTTCATAATTACTTGCTTTTCTAATGCTTCTTTAATTTTCATTGCAACATCTTTGCTAAATGTAACGCAAATGTATTCCCTATTCGTGCAGTCATATACAGCAAACTCTTTTCCACCTGTATAACTACCTTTTTCTGATTCAAGAATTTGGTATTTCATTTCTCCGCCTCCTATTTCGCATAAATTGCATACTATCTATGGAAAGTGCAATATTGAATATTGACATTCGACTGCTTCTACATATCTTCCGTCATCAAGAGCTATAATCGTTCTTCCTGGTTCTTCGTAATCATCTCTCACTATGCGACCTTTTATTTTCTTTGACGTATCGTAGTGAAAGATAACTTCAACTAATTTTCCTAAATTGGGGCCTTGTTTTGGGAATTTATCAAAAGTAATATTTTCATGGCAACCCATTGTCGTTATTCCTCCTTTTTTGGTTTTAATGGGCAATCTGGATGCCTACCCTCTCTCGGCACTAATACAGGCATATAATTATTTCGGCTTGATAATATATCACAAATGCCTGTTATTTTGAAAAATGGGCATCCGTCACCATAACAAGCATCAGGCATTTTTTCAAGCTCTAATATTGCTTTAGACATCTTATTTAGCCTCACTTTCTTTGATTCTTAACTCCTTCACATTAATTGCAAACTATGCACTTTCCTTTGCTTCAATAATCTCCGCAATCGATACATACAGGTATTTCTCTCGGAGATATTCTTCGTATAAATCCCAGATGCGCTCACGTTTGCCAATCATCATGTTTAACAACATTCTGAAAACAAGTTTAATGCAGGTATCAGTCATCCGCATCACCCCCATACAACTCAATCAGAAATGCTATATTCGTGGCCATGTGCCAGAGATGCGGCAGGCCACTTTCCTTGTCCTTGCTATATGGGTCTCGAAGGAACTTGCACAGGTGTCTCATCAATGCCGCCGTATACCGTTCCGGTTCTACTTGCTGCCAACCGGCGGTAGTATTGTATTTTCCAACACCGTATGTCCGCACAATCCCGACGGCTTCTATGATGCCCGGTGGCACAAGGTCGAGTCT
>JAKOVW010000093.1 GCA_029781865.1 Bacteroidota bacterium | reverse complement strand
TATTACCATAAAATATAATAAGAAGACTTACTATTTTAAAATAGAAAAGATCTATGATTCCATTTCAAAGGATTTCAAGTATTACGATTATAATCACGTATTCGTTAAAAATGTTATGACGCGCCTTAAAAGTTGTCTTAATAAAAAAGAAACATATCAATTATTTAAGAGTCTTGATATCATTGATATAAATAAATTTCAGAAGGATTTGGGATTTGATAATAAATTGTACATTTTAAGAAATGAAGTTATACATATTCCAAAGGGGATGATTGACAATTTCAGAATTATCAACGCCTATATTGGAAATAGTATTGGATATACTTATTCAGAAGATTTAAAGGAAGAAGATAATGATTGGATAGGAAATTCTGAAATGATTAAGTTAGATAGTTTAATTGATGATTATTGCATAATGTTTCTATATGGAATATCGGGCAGGTTATCAAATGGGAATTAAGTGATCTTACTGCAAAAATAAAGAACATACCTAAACCAGATAACTGTCAAACATTAGAAGGAATATTAAAGACTTTATATAAGAAAAAAATAATAATGATTGGAATCCGTGGTGATTAATTGTTTTTATTCAGAACAAATCTTCATAGAACATTAATGTAAAAGGCTGCTAACATGGTATACACACATTCCCGTCAGAAAACTTTAATCATTCTCTTTTGGCTTTCTTGATGCAATTTTTTCTTTATCTTTGGCTGTCTCCATTAGACGGGATTGCGTGTATACCAAATCCGTTAGCGGTCATTTAATGATAATGAAACAAATAATATTCTCAATATTAATTTTATCAATACACTTCATGATTGGATGTCACCAAAAAGCACCTCGCAACAAAATTGATAGTGATAATAACCATAAATTAAATAAGACCGATTTTAAGCCTGCTAATTGCAAAATTGTCGAGATCAGGGGAACACCTGATAAAAGTAAGTATAATATTACTCGTTTGGACTTTATCTGTGATGATAGCATATTGATTTCATCATATGACTTATTTATCGAAAATCCGTATAGAGAAATGAATTTTCCTATGATTAACGAATCGACTGACTTTTACAGCGTACCCAAAAACCACAAAGACATTAAAAAGTATGGCAACATTGATTTTAATTTAAAAAATGAAAGCTTTAAGAAAATATGTAATGAGATTCCACATCCAATAGAAGTCCTTTTATCCAGAAGTAATCCTTATTTGGCAATTACAAGATGCGATGTGAATACAATCAATTCATATAAGGTAATTGTAAATTATTATATAAGCTTATATGGATTTATTGATTCGTTGAAAAAAAAGAAAGGTGTTGTATTTTTAGGTGGGCAACTCGAGGTACTAAACTCAAAAGGCGAAAAGGAATACCAAATCTGTGCTGATAACTATGCTATTACGCATACCCAACTTGATTCAACCTACCAATTTCTTACATTTCGAACTACAGAAATGGAAGGTAGAAATGGTAAAGATGGATTTCAAATTTATGACTTATTTAATAGGGTGCTATTATACAAAATTGAATTTGATACAACAAAAATATTGAATCACATTGTTTATGAGCGTAATGATTATGTGCTTTTTCAGGTTTCAAAAAGACAGAGTCATTTAAGAGAAATCTTCTTATATGATTTGCATGAAAAAATAGCCTACAAGAAACTCCTTCCCGAAAGTTATAAATATTCAGATCCTGTCATTGTGAAAGATTGTATTGTTTTTAGTAAGTACATTTCGAGTTTCGATAATGAAGAAACATACATTTATGATACTTTAAAAATTAATAAAATGAAAGGAAACGACCGCTAACATGGTATACACTCAGCCTCGCAAGAAAATTTAATGTTTCACTTTTGGTTTTTAATGTAAAACCTAATTCATTATCTTTGGCTTCCTCCGGTTGGCGGGACTGCGTGTATACCAAGACCGTTATGCGCCATGCCAAACATATTTATATGAAATTTTCAGACCAAATATTGAAGAATGCAATTGTCTCTGTGGACAATGAATTTGCTTGGAAAAAAGAATATGCAATACAAGCAATCATTGAATTAACTGAAAATAATATAGCTATACTAGGAGGGGATGTTTGGGCTGTTACAGAAAACCTACATAAGCAATCAATATTAACACAAATTGATAAAACTAATTTTGCTATCGGAATAATTAAAGGCAAAGATGGTCTTGATTATGTTTTTGAATGGCATTCAACTAAAAACCTTTATGAATCCTGGGAAGCATACGTATTAAGATCTAAAAATGAATCCATGGAATCTATTAATCAAATGAATGCTGAAGAAATGGTTGTTAAAAAATATAAAAACTTAATTTATTATAATTTGGTGTACGCAAATCAAATTGAATATGAAAATCTTAAGTAACAAGAATAAAGCACGGCGCATAACCATAGCTTGACACAATGCCGCCCTGAATGATTATATTTGCTTCATGTTTACGTTTTGGGCGGCACTGCGTCAAGCCAAATCCGTTAGAGCCAATTTAATAAATTCTTATAAGTATATGTCAAAAATATTTTCGATTTATAAACTTTTAGCGTTTCAATTATTCACTACGTTACAACTTGTGGCTTATTCCCAAGAGTTTCATTGTTTATATGATTCATTAGAATATCCTGAATGGTATTTGAAAGTATGTCGTGAATCAAAATTTAAAATAACGAACGTAACCGGTTATGAATTGGAATTCAGTTATTTTACTGGTATGAACATAAAATTAAATTCTTATTTATCTGATGAAAATGTTTCAATTACGAGCATATATGAAAATAATTATTACCCATCTAATGATTTAAACTATCATGATACTTTAATAAAATATGAAGCAAAGGAACTCTATTTAAGGAAATATGCAAACGTAATTGATACTATAAATGGGATTTTAAAAATGAAAAACCGATATTATTCAGTTCAAATAACTAATTCTAATGAATTTATAGATGCCATCAAATTTTTTGACAGAATTTATCCCATTGAAAATAAAGTACTTCATGATTTAAATATTCAAAAACAAGTAGAAAACAAAATTAGATCATTGCTTGTAAATAAAGATACAGTTGATAATTATATAAATATTACGACAATGGCTAGGTCAAAAGATAGCCCACTTAGGGAATTATTCATTTCTGATACATTAGGTTTTATGAAGTTCACAAATATAATAAATTATAAGTTAAAGAAAACAAATGCTCAAATTAATTCCGCTGGAAGTCCAAATCTGATAGAATTAAAATTAATGAAAGATAACCGCCTTGAGAATGAATATTCCTACAAGGGATACTTCATATTAACTTATACTGAATTAAATAAAATTATAGGAGTAATCGAAATGGGTATGATAAATTCTGTTCCTTTCATTATGAAATTAGAGATCTTATTCCCTAAATAAGTTTAGAAGCTAATTGAAATGAAATTAAACTGGCTCTAACATGGCATAGACTCTACACCGCCAAGTATCAAAATCATTCTCTTTAAATTATTTACGGTAATGAAAAACTTATTTCTTAATTTTGGCTGCTAATGGTTTGGCGGCGCAGCGTCTATGCCAAGACCGTTGCAGGCAAGTTCAGTATTAAAATACTATTGTAGAAAATCACAAACTATGAAAACAAAATTTACATTCTTAATATTATTGACAACATTTAAGATCGGATACTCTCAAGAGTTCGGCTCTAAAGATGCAAGATGGGTTTACAATTATGATGGAACATGGTCAAAAGGCGTAACAATTATGCAGTTCGAAAGAGATTCTATTATGGATGGCATACCAACAAGGATTTATAAAAAAGAGGGTATCCGATTCATTAGAAAAGATAACTCCACAATAAATTTTGCCCTTAAACCAATTTATATTAGATCAATTGATGGTGTTGTGACCACTTCAGAAGATGCAAAAATATTTGACACATTATACAATTTTAAAGCTGAAATAGGAAGATCATGGTATTATTCTACTCATGATACTCCCAATTGGGGAAACGATACGATTACCATGACTATTTGGGATACATTCAGAGTTAGCGTTTCGGGGCAAAAGCTATTTGCTCAAACTGTAAGGTTTAAGAATAAGAATTTTACTGATTATGTAGACACCGTCTATGAATCCATCGGAGCTAGGCGACATTATATCTTGCCTTTTGATGAAGAAGAAGTATCCGCAGATGGAGGTGAAGGCGGGTTTCTTAGGTGCTTTAATAATGACTTAGTTGGGTTGGTTGAATTCAACAAAGGAGATATTCAAATCAGGTATAGCTACGATTGTGAAACCTTGACATCTACAAAGACCGGAAGCGAATCTATATCCAATATTCTGATTATTGGAAATCCATTTGTGGACATATTAACCTTTAACAATTTGGCACGGTATAAACAACAATTCAAGGTGTTTAATTTTCAAGGTGCTTTATTGTTTTCGGATGAAGCTCAACCAGGTGTAAATCAAATCGATTTGAGTAAATTAAACAGTGGCCTGCTATTTATGACCTTCGAAAATAAGAAAGGCTATAAAATAGTCAAACTATAATTATACCAGCCTGCAACATTGTGTACACGCCATACCGCCAATCGTCGTAGTTTTTATATCTTTGGAAGCGGTACGGCGTATACACAAAGACCGTTATGCGGGATCTAATAATAGAATATGAAATTTGAATTATCAAATAATGAAAGAAAATATTTTGGAATAGAAAGAATTGATCCTACCTGGATAAGAGTAGATTTAGATGAAAACTCTTATGTATTTTTTGATAATGATGACAGAATACGTAAGCTTATAACTTATGAAAAAGGATACTCTGAAACTCAATATCTGATCGAAACAAATAAGAGAGAATACATTTTACCGAAATCCTCTAAAGGCAAACCTAAGAAGCTTACACTTTCATCTCTATTAAACGGCCCTAAACCGAATAGTATTGGCATTCATTGGATTCTTAATTCTTACGTATATATTATTAATTACGATACAAACCAAACTTTGATCTCTTCATATTATACTTCTGAAAACTTACCACTCAATGAACTAAGAGAATGGATTGAAAATTACATTAAAAATTGTGATTTAGAGTTTTTAAAAATTGTAGAAGATTTCAAGACTTGCAAGAGACAAAGAATCAAATATAAAGTTGGTGATATTTTTTCGTTTAGAATCGACCAAAGCACTTATGGATTTGGTCAAATATTAATTAATATTAATGAAGTAAGAAAAGAATTTAAAACTTATAATAATGCCTCACTCGCTAGTGTTTTTGGCGCTTCTGTTTTGGTAAGAATATTTTGTACTTTGCATAATCATTTAAATATTAATATTTCTAATCTAAGTAGAATGGATACTTTGCCAAGCTTCTTTTTAATGGATAATAGAATATTTTATGGTGAGTATATTATTATTGGGAACTTAAAATTACAAGAATCTGATTTTGATTATCCAATTTCAATCGGTGATTCTAATAATTATCTTGATAAAAATGCTTATTTAAATTACGGCTTTATTATGAAGACTAAAGACAGACAAAGTTGTCCAATCGAATACTTTGAGATTCCTGGTTACAAAAGCCTCTCTTCACCTTATAGAAACAATGGTAATCATAGTGTAATTCCATTTAAAAAATATGAAATTGAGAATTGTATTAAGTATGGGGTAAATTGGTATTGGGAAAATAAAAATTATCCTAGCGTAAAATATGATTTAAGAAATCCAAAATTAGCGGAAATAAAGCAAAATATATTCAATTTATTCGACCTTAACCCTGATTTGTCATATTTGGAAATCTGCAAAAAGGAAGGCATCAAAAGTACAATTGAAATACTCAATCAAAAAAATGACCCCGCATAACACTGCATAGACACCACACCGCTATGCATCAGAAATCATTCACTCTTAATTTTTTCCTGTAATGACAAAATAATTTTTTAGTTTTGGCTACTGATGTTTTGGCGGTGCAGCGTCTATGCCAAAACCGTTAGCAGCAATTATATGACATGACAACGATATCGAAAAAGAAAAAAAACATCACAATGGAAGCCGCTATTGAGTGGTATTCAACTAATAGGTATTTATACAAACAGCTTGGAAACAAGGTGCAAATAATTATATCAGAACTTTTAGAATTAAATGAATTAAGTATTCATGCAATTTTCAATAGAGCTAAAGAATTAGAAAGCTTTAAAGAAAAGATAAAGGACTCTAAATATACAAATCCCAAAGAACAAATCACCGACTTAGCTGGTATCAGAATAATATGTTATGTTGAAAGTGACATTCCAAGGATTTGCAAAATAATTGAGGATAATTTTAAAATTGATGATGAAAATAGTGGTGACAAAAGCAAATTACTTGGAACTGACAAAGTTGGTTATAAATCCGTTCATTATGTTGGAAAACTAAATGAAGCAAGATTATTGCTACCGGAGTATCAAAATTATTCGGAAAGTAAATTTGAAATTCAAATTAGAACAATTCTTCAACATGCTTGGGCTGAAATAGAACATGATCGAAATTATAAGTTTTCTGGAGAATTACCTGAAGAAATTCAAAGAAGGTTTAAACTAGTAGCAGGTAGTTTAGAGCTTGCAGACAAAGAATTTGACCGCCTCGCTAAAGATATAGACGATTTAAATTTACTAGTTGAAAAAGGAACTAAAGAAGGTAATCTTGATTTTGAACTCAATACAACAACATTAAAGCAATTTCTTACAACAAAATTTGAACTGTTCATCCCTAATATTATAAAACCAGCTTTTCCAACACCTGAAAGCGAAGTTGAAATTTTAGATGAACTTAGGAATTATGGTTTAAATAATCTGGAAGATTTAAATCAAATTATTCCTAAAGATTTCATTACAGCCATGAAAAAATCAAATAATGTATCTTCTAACTTTTTAGGGCTTTTAAGAATGATAATGATATCAAATGATTGGAAAAAATATTTTGATAACTCATACAATTACAAATGGTCAACAATGAATTTAGAAAAGAGAACGATTTTAAATCATTATAATGTTCCAATAGAACAAATTAAAAGAAAATATTCAAATAGAAATAAATAACTGCTGCTAACAAGGTATTGCAAAAAGCGGGGCTGAACGCCTTCGAATGGACATTTGTGCAAGTTTTAGCTTTCGTTCTTCTATTGAACTTAGTGCTAAAAATCCCCGCCTTCGGCAATACCCAAACCGTTATAGCCAATGCCAAATTAAAGTTAACGCATAAAATCATGAATTCTATTCAGAGCAAGAAAATAGAACTAACAACTTCTGACAAAGTAATTGAGTTTGCCATTTGGTTTGTACTAGCTTCTTTATGGGCATTAGCAATCTGGTATTATTCTGATTTACCTGAGACAATTCCGTCTCACTTTAATATCTCCGATCAAGTTGATGGTTTTGCAAAAAAAGAATTCATTTTTATTTTGCCAAGTGTTATTTCTATCTTGGTTATCGGAGTGAAAATATTAGGCAAATTTCCTAGTTTATCACGTTATGGTAAAAATATTACTGCCGAAAACTATATCAATAATTTAAAATTAGGTACCAGGATAAGCAGAACTATAATTTTAGGAATAGGTATAATATTCTTTTTCATTACATATAAAATAATTCAAAACGGACTGGGAAAAGCCATTGGAATCGGGCATTGGTTCATTCCTTCAATAATATTCATTATAATCGTTCCATCAACATTATTTATCTACAAAACAATTAAGCAAAAACCAACATAAAGGAGAAAAAGCACTGGCTATAACATGGCATAGACTCTACACCGCCAAGCATCATAAATCATTCTCTTTTAATTTTTTCCGGTAGTAAAATATTATTTCTAACTTTGGCTGCTGTAGTTTGGCGGTGCAGCGTCTATGCCAAATCCGTTGGCGGCAAGCCAAAATTATTTTTCTTTCACACAATATGTTTTGTTTAGATTTGTTTAAACACAATAGAAAACCTCAAATTTTTAAATAAGATGTGTAAATTATTGGGAGTACTATTGATTTTATTTCTTGCAATATCGTGCCAAAAAGATGATGATTGTAATATATGCAATCAATTAAATGGAACATGGAATTGGGTTGAATCTATTGGAGGGATTGGCGGATGGACACTTACTCCAGAAACAGAAAAGAAAACAAAAAAATTAATAATTGATAATTTTAATTATAGAGAGTATGAAAATGATTCCTTAATTTTCGAATCAAGATATAGCTTTGTAATTAGGCCGGATACTTATCGTAACACAAATTATTATATCGTGTTCGAGCAAGCTTGTGAACTTGCTGTTGCAATAATGGGAAATAAACTAGAATTGTATGAAAATTGCTGGGATGATGGATTCTTTCATACTTATATCAGAAAATAATACTCAATAAGTACTAACAAAGGAAAGCCTGCCGCCAACACAGCATAGACTCCATACCGCCAAGCATCATAAATTATTCACTTCTAATTTTCTCTGGTAATAACAAATTAATTTTTTAGTTTTGGCTGTTAATGGTTTAGCGGTGCAGTGTCTATGCCAACACCGTTAGTGGCAAGCTAAATATAGAAATGCGAATTAGAAAAAAGATTAGATCAGCTTTGTTTTTGGTAGTAATACTAATTGGTGTGCAAATCATGAGCTATATAATATTTTCATCTAATTCACTAAACCAAATTATTTTAAATCCCAACCTCACAAAAAATATACAGAATTGTGACACTGCTTTTGTCAATGATATACACTCACAAGATTGCATTGTCGGAAATACATGGGTTCCACTTGATCTTAAATTGAGAAATAATGAAAGTTTCTTGAAGAGTAAATTAAGTGTACATAACATTCAATTTTCTCCTAAAAATTGCAATTATGAGATGAAAATAAATGAAGATGATTATTGTATATTTTATTGGGTACACGCAAAAGATTACATGTACAATAAACCTTTTGTAATTGAATTGAATGAATCATTAACAATAAAGCATAAATTAAGAGCTAGTCAATCTGTTTTCGTTTGGTTATTCATTAAATGGATAAAAATAAGAGAATATAATTACGAGGATAAATTATGAATCTGCCTGCCACTAACACAGCATAGACGCTATACCGCCAGGCAGCTTAAATCATTCTCTTTTAATTTTTTTGTGAATTAAAGTTTATTTTTTAGATTTGGCTGCTAAACAAGTGGCGGTGCAGCGTCTATGCCAATCCGTTACCGCGCAGTGCGAAGGTGTTGTAAAAAAAATAATTTACAAGCTAGAATATTTTGCTCTTTTAGTTTTCCTCCTATTTTACATCGTTTTTAATGTGCGGCTCTTAATCAATCCACTTGTAGGGACAGCGCACCGTGCAGTAACATGGTATACACACAGTCCCGTTAGTTAATTTTATCATTCTCATTTGGCAATAAATACAAACTCATTCGTTATCTTTGGCTGTACCCGTTATACGGGACTGCGCCTATACCAAGACCGTTATTGGCAAGGCAAAACCATAGTACTAAAAATGTACGATCAAGAGAAAGTTGACGAATTTATTAACCACGCTGAAAATATTGCCCACACTTTTGACAAGGCAACGGCGCTTAGTATGATTAAAGAAAAAATTGAATCTTGCGAGGAGCGTTATCTCAACGAGTTTATTTCAGCTTTGAACTTTGTCCGAGATGAATCAAATCTAGATTGGATTGAACAAAATACTCATAGAATACATAACGTGAGCCTTAGTTGGGGGCATTTGGCGGCAGTGTCATATTTCAATTGGAACCGTGCTGAGAAATGGCTGTTGAAGGGCAGACCTTTAAGCCTAGTTGCAATTGACGCGTTGGTCTTCTGTACCACAAACGGTGAAAGATTAAATCAGTCTCTCATGATGAGAGAACTAAATCCTCGTTTGGCAGACAACCCAAACTCCGCAGTTGTGGCTACCAGCCTTCAAAAATATTTACTCTCAGACAATGTACCTCGAACAAAAATGTGGGTCAATAGAATCATCAACAACCTGTTTGAAACAGATCAGTAGCCCAACCACTAACAGCGCATTGGCACCACGCGCTTTTCACGTATATTTATTAGAAGGAAAAACGCGCGGCGCCAATCCGCAAACCGTTGGCGGCAACAGCAAAAATGAATGAACATATAAAATTAAAATCGACTTGGCAATTTATCAATATAACATAGAACTTATACCTCGACAATCAATTATTGAAGAATTTAGGCTAATTCCCAATGAAATTATTATTACAGATGAAAGTATAATCAATTTATGGTGGAGAGAAAGAAAATTGCCCTATTATAAAATTGAAACAAATATTTACTCATTTTCCAAACAAATTGAATGGTCTAAAAACTCTAATGACTTAAAGCAATTTGGAGACAATGAAAGTAATGATATTTCAATCGAACTTACCAAAGATAGTATTATTGAAAGATTTAGTTGTCGCTTTGATCTAAGAGAATTAAACAGGCAATATATAAATAACATCTTTAATTTAGCTATTCAACTAGACTGCTTGATCGCCGACATAAAAGGAAACTTGTTTGAACCTACAATGTCCAATTTACTTGATAATATTAAGTTATCAAATTCATTACTATTTGTTACGAATCCAAACGAATTTTTTAATCAACTTACAAGCGGACAAATTAAGCCTGAATGAAAACTGCTGCTGCCAACACGGCATACACTCATTCCCGCCATAAGGCATTAATCATTCTCATTTAGTTTTTTTCGTTTAATAAAAATTAAATCTTTATTTTTGGCTTCCGGCCATGTGGCGGTACTGCGTCAAGACAAATCCGTTATGGGCCATTAATTAAAAAATGTACAAACTAAATTTCCTTAATCTACTAATAATAATTACTTGTCATCTAAGTTGCAAACGGACTCAATTATCATATGATGAAATTCAATTTAAGGGAGTTACTGATACTTCTTTCATCAACATAATAGTAGAACCTGAAAGCATCTTATGTTATGAAATTGAACGTAAGAATTGCAAGCGACCAGACATTTGTGAGCATGGCCCCGGATTTAAATGTTTTAAAATAAAAAACAATACGGCATTATATTTATCCGACCCAGCTTTAAAATTTATTTTATCAGATGAATATGTTAAGAAGGAACCAGAACAAGTTATCACTCACGCGATTAGCAATCAATTAAAAATTCTTTATAAGGATTCAATCATTAAAGAATTTCGTTATTACCCTGCAGAAGAAAAGAATAAATTACTTCGCTTCATTGCAAATGTTATTCTTAACATTGTTAAAGAAAGTCCAAAAAATGAAATTCAATTTAATGATCACCTTTTCGATCTTTCATCAATGGCATATGTGGATTCTATTAAGATTATAAAGTTTGGTTCAGATCAAATGTCATTAATCAAAACCATTAAAAATAAACTAGAGATACAATCTCTAATAGAACGAATTCAAAAACTTAAAATAATAAAATCTCCACTTCTTAATAAGGAGGAATCTAGCTGCTATACTGTAAAATTCAAATTGGATTTTTATAAGCATAATCAAATTACCTATTTCCAAACTTCAGATGGCCTAATATTAAGCTTCGGCGAAATTCAATGGCTAGAGCTTGATAAGCAATTTATTGATTTAATAAATTAACGGCCCATAACACTGCATAGACTCTACACCGCCAAGCAACTTAAATCATTCTCTTTTAATTTTTTCCGGTAATTAAGAATTAATATTTTATATTTGGCGGCTTATGGATTGGCGGCGCAGCGTCTATGCCAAATCCGTTATAGGTAAGCATAGCGGACGACCGTGACCAATCATATTGACGTCAAAAATGACAGCTAAAGAAAAACAAACCGAATTCATTAAATCCTATCTAAAACCGACTCTAAAGCAAAACGGTTATCAGACTTCAGGACAGACTTGGTGGAAGGACAAAGGCGATTTCTTTAATGTCATTAATCTTCAAAATTATTCTTGGAACTCAAAGGACAACGTAGACTTTCGTTTTAATATTGGTATTGCGTTAAAGGCGACTGTAAAAGACAAACAAAAGAAAAAAGCGACCTACAACGACTTGACAACTCATCTTGACGAAGGAACATTTTTGCCTGACAGAAAAAATAGAAAATTCGGAAACAATCAAGGATATTCTATAACTGACATCACAAACCTTGACGAGTTCTTAAAAGCAATAAAGACGGACTTTGAAACGTACATTTTACCCGAACTTGAAGAACCGAAAACATTAGCAGACTGTATTAAATTTTACGAACGATATCCATTTTGGGGCGACAACTTAAAAGAGTAATTGCTGAAAATAAACTTATGGCACTATGACGACAAGAATGACAGACTATAACAGCACCTACCCAAAAGGCAGAGTTTCGTGTATTTAAGATATTTTGTAAATAATAAATTCTTTGTATATTTAAAATGTTTTGTAGCAAAAACCCCGCCCTTCGGGTAGTTTCAAAACGTTAGCGACAACACAATGACTAAATATATTATCACATTAATTATTGCCATTAGCATAATAGCTCTTATTATAAGGTTTCAAAATTCCTATTCCTATAAATGCAAAAAGCTAAAGTCATCAGCGTTCAATGAAGCTTTCAATCCCACAATCATAAATGAAAAATTTGAAGAGTTATCATTATCGTTAGACAATATTACCCAAGAAGAGTTTAATAATTGCAATTGTGCCGATATAATATGGTCTGAATTGCTGAAAGATAAAAGACATTTTTCTGGATATTTTCAATATACTACCGAAGGTCCATCATGGTTTTTAAGAGATCTTCCGACAAGAATAGAAAGAATGAATCTTAAAACTGAATTTCGACTTAATTCAATTCATATATTACAGGATTCATTCACTTATGTAGTTAATAGATTTATTTCCAAACAAAACAAAAGATGTGATTATTATAATTTGTATTCCTGCATTGAAGTTGAAAGCGAATTTCTAAGAGAAAATAGATATAGATTGCAAAAAGAATATTTTACTTATTTTGATGACACGTCACATTCTGTTGAAATTAGAGACCATATACTACGCTCTCTTTTTGATTCAGGTAAAGAAATTGAGAATGAAATATTGAAAAGAATTTCCAACTATTTGCAGGATGATATATTTTATCGAATGCTGGGAATTTTGAGAACGAGCGGTTCAGACAGAAGTGTACAATATTTAACGATGATTTTAGAAAATAAGGTATTTAATCTAAAGCAGAAAAAACTTATAATAGATGCTATTATCCAGATAATTGAAAGAGGAAAGGTAAATGATAGTTCAAAAAATAGATTTAATAAGTTAATTAAGGATTCAAAATAAGACACCTTGGTTCAATATTACTTCCCCAAATAAATGTGCTGTCGCTAACATATTATACACTCAGTCTCGCCAAAAAGCTGTATCATCCGTGTTTGATTTTATTCGTTTAATAAAAATTAATGCTTTAATTTTGACTTCTGTAAAGTGACGGGGATGCGTGTATGCCAAATCCGTTAGCTGCGATTTAATGAAATATATATTCACATCCATAATCTTACTCAACTTTGCAATATGTTGCAAGTATTTTTCTAATGAAGAAATAATGAACGATTTCACTTTTATTAAAATAGGAAATCCAGAAAAAATATCAGATTCATTGAAAGGCGTTTTTAGCTCAAGTATTTTTGTTCGATCCAACTTAAGAGAAGATTCATTAGTAGTAATAATAAAACAAACAGATAGTCTTGAAGTAGACTATAATTCAAGACCGCTGGTTTACAAATTAAAAATACCAGATTCTTTAAAAATAGCATTTATAAATTTTTATAATTATGCAATTAATCTTAAAAACGGAGCTTTGTCGGGTCATAATTATGAAGAACCCATAATTTATTCTGGTGGACAATTCATTATTGCATTTAAAGATTCAATCAACAATGAGCATTACTATGGGTATATACTTAAAGACTTATCTGTACAAACACAAACATTTCACGATTTACTTGACAATTTATGTCTAAACATTTTATCCAAAAATAATTTACGGGAAATCATATACATTAATACTGATTCAATAACAACTGCCTTATGTGAAAAAGAGGGAATGGAAAAAATAATTCCCATAGTTCCATTTATAGAAGGCTCTCCAATCAGATTCCAATAATAAACCGCTGCCAACATGGTATACACTCAGTCCCGCTTGAAAGATTAATTTTTCATTTTTGGCTTTTACTGTAAAATCATTTTCCATATGTTTCGCTTCCTCCGGTGGGGGGACTGCGTGTGTACCAAATCCGTAATAGTGCATTTTAGGACGACCCCAAAACAGACAATGGACGATTCGAAAATATTAATAAGGCTTTCAAAACGTAGCGACCTGACAGAGATGCAGAAATTGTTTGTGGACACCATTTCGACAATCTGCAAAGACGACTATTCGCCGGAACAAATTAAGGTTTGGACTTCTTCAATTGAAAACACACAACGCTGGAAAGACAAGTTGACTTCACAATATGTTCTTGTTGCAGAGCTTGACAATAAAATAGTAGGCTTCGCGTCATTGGAGAATAACGACTACTTTGACTTTTTATATGTTCACAAGGACTACCAAAGACAGGGTATTGCCGACAGACTTTACTTCGAAATAGAAAAAGAAGCAATTAAACGAAAAGCGACCGTTCTAAATTCAGACGTTAGCGAAACAGCAAGACGGTTTTTTGAAATAAAGGGGTTTAAAACAATCACACCGCAAACAAAGATAATGAATAACGTAGCAATTATATACTACAAAATGTCCAAGACCTTATGAATTCAATGACTGATCTCGAAGCACTAAAATGAAAACGTCCTAGTACAGCACCTTCCCAAAAGGCGGGGCTTCATGTTGCAAAGACAGTTCAGCGGTTAAAGAAACATAAATTATTCCAGTCAAGTTTTGTGGTAAAAGTCCAGCCCTTCAGGTATTTGCAAACCGTCAAACTGTCAAAAAACTCACACCTGATTGTGGAATACATTTTATCCAATTAGTTGTATTAAAATGTCTAATTCGTCATCTTTATAGATGCAGTTTATACCAGGTAAAGACAGAAATCAATGTGTGCTTTTCAGAAGTAGTAAAAATTAAAGGATACAAACAGGGCCAGGTATACCGCGACATTGCATCATACCCGCCTATAAGATACCATTATTTTCATTGGTTTATTTTCGTTCAACGAAATTGAATATTTCATTTTAAGCGCAAGGAGAGGTTGCTAAATAGCCAAATCCATTATAGAAAGTTTAAAAAGAGCAAAAACAAATGAGTTAATTATATGTTTGTTCAGCGAATAATCAAAATGACTTTATTTAAATGGCAAACTATTTAATCATCGGAGCATCTTCAGGAATTGGTAAAGCAATCGCCTTGCAACTTGCAATTGCCGGTAATCATGTATATGGAACTTTTAATAAAAATGAAATTCAACCTGATCATCCTAAGATTAAATATTTTAGACTCAACGTTTCGGATGAAAATGGTACGTTTGATTTTTTACCCGAAACATTGAATGGAGTGGTATATTGCCCGGGTAGCATTAATCTTCGGCCATTTGAAAGAATAAAACCAGATGATTTTACAAAAGACTATAATTTACAGGTTGTCGGAGCCATTAAAGTGATACAATCTGTAATTTCTAAATTAAAAGCAAGTGAAAATGCTGCTCTGATCTTTTTTTCAACGGTTGCTGTTCAAATCGGTCTACCTTATCATTCACAGGTGTCAGCGTCTAAAGGAGCAATTGAGGGATTAACAAAAGCTCTGGCAGCAGAGTATGCTCCTAAAATAAGAGTGAATTGTATAGCTCCTTCTTTGACAGACACCCCTTTGGCAGCTTCATTTTTAAATAGTGAACAGAAGAAAGAATCCAACGAACAACGTCATCCGCTTAAGAGAATTGGGACAGCTCAGGACATTGCAAACCTGGCCACTTTTTTACTTTCTGAAAAAGCCAGTTGGATAACAGGACAAATTATTCATGTGGATGGTGGCATTTCTACTTTAAAAATCTAAGCATCAATATGGCTTTTTATCAATTAATCAAAACACAAAAAATCCCCACTTCGATAAATGTAATTTGGGACTTTATTTCATCGCCGTCTAATTTAAAAGAAATCACACCTGAACATTTGGGTTTTATCATTACCAGTGATACCGGCAAAGAAAAAATGTATCCGGGCATGATTATTACATACAAAGTAAGCCCCTTGCTTGGCATAAAACTAAATTGGGTCACAGAAATAACCCATTTAAAAGATAAAGAATATTTTGTAGATGAGCAGCGAATTGGACCCTATTCAATGTGGCATCATGAACACAAGATTGAAGCAATTGAAGGCGGTGTATTAATGACAGATATTGTAACTTATCAGCCACCGATGGGTCTATTGGGTGTTATTGCTCATTCATTATTTATCAAAAAGCAATTGCAACGGATTTTTGATTACAGATCAATGGCTTTGGAAAATAAGTTTGGAAAATTTATTCAATGAAAATTCTATTAACTGGGGCAACCGGATATATTGCACAAAGATTATTGCCTGTTTTATTGGAAAACGGGCACATAGTTGTTTGTTGCGTAAGAGACCGATATAGATTTAATATTAAAAAATATGCTACTCCAAATGTTTCGGTGATTGAAGCGGATTTTCTAAATGAGGAAAGTTTGCGGAATATACCCAATGATATTGATCTGGCATATTACCTTATTCATTCCATGTCAACCGATAGTGGCGATTTTGGACGTATGGAAGAGATATGTGCTACAAATTTTAAAAATCGGATAGAGGAAACTAATGCTAAACAAGTTATTTATCTCAGTGGTATTAGCAATGCCGACGAATTATCAAAACATTTGTCCTCAAGAAAAAATGTAGAACTCATTTTGTCAAGTTCCAAGTATGCACTTACAATCTTAAAAGCAGGAATTATTGTAGGTTCGGGAAGTGCATCGTTTGAAATCATTCGTGATTTAGTTGAAAAGTTGCCCATAATGATTACACCACGTTGGCTGAAAACAAGATGCCAGCCTATAGCCATACGCAACGTGGTGGAATTTTTAGTTGGTGTAATTGGTAAACCCGAAACGTATAATCACAGTTTCGACATTGGCGGGCCGGATATTTTAAGTTACAAAGAAATGCTCTTGCGTTTTGCAAAAATAAGGGGATTAAAACGAAGTATAATTATTGTTCCGTTTATGACGCCAAAAATTTCTTCGTATTGGTTATATTTTATCACAGCGACGTCCTTTGCATTGGCTAAAAATTTGGTAAACAGTATGAAGATTGAAGTGACATGTAAACCAAATAATTTAGCAATGCTGCTTGGCATTAAACTGATTGATTATGATACTTCCATAAAACTTGCCTTCGACAAAATAGAACAAAACCAGGTACTTTCCAGTTGGAAGGATGCACAAACAAGCGATAAATTCAGTAAAGGATTTTCCACATTTATGGAAGTGCCTGTTAACGGATGCTATAAAGATATTCGTTCGCTTAGGTTAGAGAACCCTGCTTTTTCACTTGAAAAAATTTGGGCAATCGGAGGTAAAACAGGCTGGTATTATGGCAATTGGCTGTGGGAGATTAGGGGTATTTTAGATCAGCTTGCAGGTGGTGTAGGCATGCGAAGAGGAAGAAAAAGTGATAATGAAATAACTACCGGTGATGCTCTTGATTTTTGGAGGGTAGTTTTAGCTGATAAAAATGAGAAAAGACTGCTTTTGTTTGCGGAAATGAAATTGCCGGGGGAGGCATGGTTAGAATTTAAAATTGATGAGCACCAAATTTTAACACAAACTGCCACCTTCAGGCCGCTTGGTTTGCTCGGTAGACTCTATTGGTATGCGGTTCTGCCTTTTCACGGTTTAATCTTTAGAGGAATGATTAAAAATTTAGCTAAAACAGAAGTGGAGAAATAAAGAAGGAAAAACCAGTCATGATTTCGGATTTAAGAAGCGATGTACTTGAGTGAACATTTATTTCGAATGAAGCGCTATGCTGTCGAACTGGTTGGTGAATCTAAATTGCTCAATTCTAATATCCGCAAAATGTATTGCGCGATATTCACAACCATGACCATGAAATATACATTTAGAAATAGAAATTAGACATATCAAATGAAAACTTTAATTTATTTACCTTTCATTATACTTCTGACTTTTTTCTTGAAAATATCGGTGAGTGCACAGTCCATTATTGATTTTGAGACAGGTGCTGTTTTTACTGGTTATAATAATGTTCGCATTCCGGGTGATCGGGGTACCTATTTTTCTCTTAAAGATGATTTAAAAGCGAAAACAGAAGTATTTTATCGTTTCAGAGCGAGTTATGTAATTAAATCGCGGCACACGCTTTCCCTGTTATATGCTCCTCTCGAGACTAAATCAGAAGGTAGTGTGGCAAATGATATTTTCTTTGAAGGAGTTTTATTTCCGGCCAAAACTGAACTAACCGGCACATATAAATTTAATTCTTACAGGCTAACATACCGTTATGATCTTGTCCATAAATCCAGGTTTGTTTTTGGCTTAGGATTCACTGCAAAAATCAGAGATGCAAAAATTGCACTTTCTTCGCCCGGATTAACTTCTGAAAAAACGAATGTTGGATTTGTTCCAATTATTAATTTCAGGTTATTGTGGAACGTTAATGATAAGTTTGGTATTCTTCTGGATGGCGATGCACTTGCAGCCCCTCAGGGAAGAGCTGAAGATATCCAGATTGCAACAACTTATAAACTCTCCGACCATTTTGGAATTCGCGCAGGATATCGCATCCTCGAAGGAGGTGCAAAAAATGACAAAGTGTATAATTTTGCTTTATTCCATTATGCTTCTGTTGGATTATCTTATACTTTTATGAACAGGAAAGAGTCAAATGAAAGATAATTGCTCATGAGTAAATTGCAAATTATTAAACTAATCGTATCCTTAATATTGCCTTTGGGACTTGGCGCTACAGCAGGAATATTTACATCCTAATTGTTAGTACAATGGTTTTCAAATTTAAATTGCTTCGGTTTTAAGAGAGGAGGTCATATGGGCCGCAATTCTAAATTGTGCACTGTTCATTTCTATTTGATTTTGGCTCAGGCATTTTTAAAGTAAGACCTTATATAAAAAGACCGTATGTAATACTCAAATGATCAATCAATAAGTGATAATTGGAATGGATAGATGCATGGTCAAGGTCGGTGGTAAAGAAATAAAAATTCAAACAAATCAAACGGATAGCGTGTAACCTAACAATTCCAGGTAAATGAACAATCATATCGATGTCGATACCCGAAAATTGAATCAGATTTACAAAACTACTTCATTAACTTTGTCTGAATGATAGTGAGTCAGAATATAGCCGAAAATTTTAAAGAGAAGAATAGAATTATTGCTAAAGTTGTCGATGCGGGGAAGGAATACAAAGCTGGTGACACCATAATTACAGCGCTAAAAGCAAGTACAGTTGAATTAAAGGCCGGTGAGCTCTTGCTTATTATTGGACCCTCGGGTTCTGGAAAAACAACCCTGCTTTCATTATTTGGTTGTATAATTTATCCCAGTTTTGGGGAAGTATGGATTGACAACCTTAAAGTAAATGACTTAACCGAAAGTAAATTAGCTGAATTACGATTAACAAAAATCGGATTTATATTTCAGCGATTTAACCTTATAGCACCTCTTACTGCATTGGAAAACGTAATGATGCCGCTGATCCTTCAAGGCTTAACGGATAAAGATGCCAGAGTAAAAGCAGCTACAGCTTTAGATAAAGTGGGTATGAGTGATAGAATGAATAATCTTTCTAATGATTTAAGTGGTGGACAACAGCAGAGGGTTGCTATTGCAAGAGCATTGGTCACAAATCCAGAAATGGTGCTATGTGATGAACCCACGGCATCATTAGACCTTGCCAGTGCAGGCATCGTAATGAGGGAGTTGAAAGATTTGGCAAAACAAGGAAAGGCAGTGGCCGTAGTTACACATGACGCAAGATTGCGACCTTTTGCAGACAGAATAGTTTATGTACTGGATGGCGGAATGTCGGATATCCCGGTAGAAGAAGAAATTGCTTTAAAATAAAACGTGTATGAAACATTATTTCCTATTGCTTCTTCCATTTGCCATTTTTTATTCCTGTACTAATAAATCAGAAAATGAACAGTCGATTAATCGTAAAATCAATGACCCCCAACCGGTTAATCTGGTAGTAGGTATTGGTAAAATAACACCCGAAAAGGATATTATTCAATTGTCATCTTCCGTGAATGGTATTGTTCACAAAATATATAAAGCTGAAAATGATACTGTATATGCCGGAACAGTTATATTGGAATTAGAGCATCAGCTAGAAGATGCCAAACTCGTCCAATTGAGTAATGAAATATACACACAAACCGCGCAGATTAAGGTTGATGAAGCAAATCTGGATGAAGCAGAGGCAAAGTACAGTAACGCAAAATCAGAATTACAAAGCCTGCAAAATTTATTGGCTAAGGGCTCAGAAACACAACAAACAGTGGACGATGCCACTACCAATCTAAAAACATTAAACGCGATTCGTAAAAAAATGGAAGCCAGTGTATCTATTTCTAAAAGCAAATTACAAGAAGTCAAAGCCGCTTTAAATATGGCTCAAATAGAACGTGGTCAAAGAATAATTAAATCACCAATTAATGGAACGATATTAGAATTAACTGTATTAATTGGTGGCTCAGTAACTATACAACAATCCTTTGGTCAAATTAGTCCCACAGGTAAAACAATTGCTATTTGCGAGATTGATGAATCGAATGCGGACAAGATATCCGTCGGACAAAAAGGATTTATTAGAAATCTTGGCTCTTCCGATACACTATCATCTGGTACCGTTTATTTCATTTCTTCTTTTCTTAAAAAGAAATCTTTATTTACTGACCAGTCCGGCGAAAAGGAAGACAGGAGGGTTAGAACAATAAAAATGATGCTTGACAATCCTGATAAATTATTGTTGAATGCGCGAGTAGAATGTGTTCTGGATATATCAGGAAATCTTAATAAATGAATTTATGTTAACAATCGCTTGGAAATTCATCAAGTTCGACAAAGCTAAGAGTATTGGGGTTGTCATGGGAATACTCGTTAGCACTTTTTTAATTGGACAGCAATTAGGTATTTTTTATTTTTTAACTGGTCTCATGGGTGCTTTAGTGACCGAATCAAAAGCAGATATATGGGTAGTAGATAGCAAAACTGCTGATGTAAATCAATTAGGCCTTTTAGATATCAGAAATCTTAGAGCAGTGCAGGGCATCCATGGAGTTAAAGAAGCCTATCCCTTAATTATTACCGGAGCCGTATGCAATTTTAAGAATGGAACAAGTGGCGCTGTAACTTTATTAGGCGTTGATGAGAATCATATCCACGCATTGGTAAGTCAAGATAAAATTATGGCTGGTCATATATCCAATTTACAATTGGATGGGGCTGTAAGTGCTGAATTTTTTGAAAAGAAAAACTTAGGAGGGCAGATAGATCTTAATACCAATTTAGAGATTAATGGTAAGCGCGCTTTTTTTGCTTTACAAACAAAAGGGTTTCGGGGTTTCGGCAGCAGTTATTGTTTGACCACTATAGAAAGAGCACGATTTTTTGCTAATCAATCTCCCAATACCATAAGTGCAGTTTTGGTGAATGTAGAAAATCCAAAAGACATTGACAATGTGGTTGCAAATATCAATCAAAATATTTACGGTATTCGTGCCTGGAAATCTCAAAATTTAGCTACCTCTACAGTAAAAAAAATATTAGCCAATAGTGGTATAGCTTTAAGCACAGGGACGCTCATCATCTTTGCATTGATTGCTGGGTTTTTCATAATAGGATTAACTATGTATTCCTCTGCATTAGACCGTTTGAAAGATTACGGCACTTTAAAAGCTATTGGTGCCAGCAATAAATACAATAGCAAATTAATTCTAACACAGGCTATCTTATTTACAGTTGTTGGCTTTTTATTAGGAATAGCCTTGCTGGAAACATTTAGAATTGGAGTTGCAAAATCTGGATTAATATTTTCATTTTCTCCCCTGGTGCTTCTACTTATGTTTTCTACTATAGGATTAATCTCTTTAGGTGGAGCATCGTTCGCTTTGATCAGAATTAGAAGTGTAGAACCAGCAGCCGTATTTAGATGACAAGTTAATATCAAAACTATGCATCCAAATAAATGAATAGAATGAATATCACTAATTTTATGAAATATGAATTGAAAATGTCAAACTTCAATAAAATTGATAAAAATAGAGTCTTATCTTTTCTTCCATTGATCCTGATATTGCTCTCAATGGATATAAATGCTCAAAACACAATTACGTTATCACAAGCTATTAGAAATGGATTGGCATCCAAGAATAATATAGCGGTCCGCAAATTGGAATTGGCAATGAATAAATTACAAACACAAGCTTTGTATTGTAAATATTGGCCGGAATTATCCGCCGAATATAATTATTTATATAACCCAATTTTACAAACTTCTATTCTACCTATAGGTATTTTTAATCCTGCATATCCTCCCGATGCAACAAAAAGTGTCCGCTTTGGAACGAAGTGGACACAATCTGCCGGCTTAACCGCGAATCAACCCTTGTTTGATTTATCTATTAAAAGAAAAATCAATGAGTCTAAATTACAAGAAAAAATTACCGCGTTGTCACAGGAACAATCAGAATACGAACTAAGCTTTACGATTGCGCAGGCTTATATTGATATTTACCTTACGGAGGCAAAAATTAAGACCCTTATTGCCGATACCAACAGAACATACATAAGCTACATGTTGCTCAAAAATAAATTTGACGAGCATCGTTTACTAAAATCTGATTTGAATAAATCTAAAGTAAATCATAACAATGGAGTTCAATTGTTAATGGATGAAATGGCCCAATTGATAGAGGATAAGGTTAGCTTGCTTTTTTTAATGGGAGTAAACGATTTGGAAAAATGGGATTTTGAGATTGACACCTCATTTGCTGTTCAATCTAATTCTATATATGCGGTTAGCCCAATTCATACAATGCAGTTGCCCGATTTACAGCAATTGACAACGCAAAGTCAATTAAGCAATTTACAGGCAGAGTCAGAAAAAGCAAAACACATACCTACCATACATTTTAAAGGGTTTTTAGGAGTCAATCAATTTTCAAATATATTTAATCCGATTGCTGCAAATTCGTGGTTTGGGTTAAGCTATGTTGGATTAGACGTCAAGGTTCCTTTGCTTTTTGGGGAAAATCTAAACAATAAGATACAACAACTAAAATTGAAATCCGATCAATACAATTTGCAAGAAAAAGATAAAATACTTGAATATACCAAAGACATGTATACCGCAAAGCTTAAAATGGATAATCTAAAAGCTCAATTAAAAATACTGAAAGAAAACATATCGCTAAGCAACGAATCTGTTGACATTTTTCAAGCCCGCGTTAGAGAAGGACAAGAGTCTGCATCCAACCTAAATTCAGAAGAAGCAAGCCTTCAATTAATGGAAGCTGATTATGAGACCCGCAAAAAACAGTATTGGATCTATTGGCTCAATTATCTGAAGGCCTCCGGGCAATTAACAATATTATGGAAATGATACAATTCAGGAAGAACTTGAATAATTTCCAGTAATAAATTCATTGAAAAGAAATGTATTGTTTTGCTTTCAAAAACGAATGGATTATTCCGATTACCTAGACTTACAGGTACCCCTAATAATCAAAGGACTCAATTATTCACGGAATTTATTACTTGGATGATTGCGAGTTACTGCGTTCGTAACGATACTGCAGTTGAATTGTCAAGGGAAGTGACAATATCAATGTGATTCAGAATTATTTACCCTTAAATTTATCTGTTGGTTTTTAAATTAAGTTGCTGCATATCCTGAATTTTGCCAGTGATTTTTCGGGTCTAATTGGATATTACAAGCCTAAATGGTTTGTTGCCGGTGAAGCAGGTTTTGATAAAGCTATTGTATCACATTACAAGCATTCAAAAAACTATAGAGATCATACCTATGCAGATGCAAAAGACGATAGGTAGTAACATGCAGCGGATGGTAACTTTTATTATTCATTGCAAACTGGTATTTTATTACCTAAAAGCGAATTCACACTTGCATTTGGTAGAGTAATCAACCAGGATTTAAAACGATACCTACGGTTTCTTTTTATGCCTGTATTGGATTTAATCTAAAGTTTAATGATAACAGGCTTTGATCAATTTGAATAGATATGATTCAACCATTATACCAGGTAATAACGCTCTTGCAACTCCTGTTTCAACAGTAATTTGCAAGAGCGTATTATTTTGGACTCTATATTATCCATTTCCCCTTTTATGTAAAAGCAATTTTTTCTGCCCGGATTTCTTTATGGATTTAATTATAGCATGTACTTCATTCTTTGTGATTCACCACTGTGTATTTCTACTCAAGCATGACAATGTACAGAGTTGCTAACAGTTGTTTGCTTTTCCGGTTTGTTCGGATCGATCACTTCAAAATTCGCCATCATGCCTGCTGCATGGTGCTCTATGATATGACAATGATACATCCACATACCGGGTCTGTTATCCGGCATCCATGCGATTTTGACTTTTGTGCGTGGAGTGATATTGTAGGTGTCCTTCAAGGCAAGATGTGAAGGGGCTTTTCCATTTTCTTCAATCACCTGGAAGAAAAATCCATGCAGGTGAAACGGATGGTCCATTAAACTTGCATTATTGATTTCCCAAATCTGGAGTTCTCCTATGGCAACCGGCTGATCATTGACATGTACATCGTTGTTCACTAAAAAATCCATTCCATTTTTCAGACTTGGTCCTACCGATAATTTGATAGTCCTGCTGACCGGCGCATCCTGTGGAGCCAGGGGTTCTATGGTACGCAATTGCTCAGGTATAAATGCACGGGATGATTTGAACTCACCAATCTGCACCCGTGCAAATGTTTCGCGTTTTGCCTTTAGAAAAGTCACCCGGTTATAGGGCAAGGATTCGATTGCAAACGATTCTCCTTCCCGGAAAGGACCGGCAATAATATCCATTCTTTCTCCCGGAGTTATCAATACTTCTGTAACTGTTCTTGGTTTTTCCAACAATCCGCCATCGGTACCGACAATTTTAAATTCCCTTCCTTCCATATACAACATAAAATATCTTGCGCTGGAAGAATTGATAAAACGCCAGCGCTCCATTTGACCGGCATTCATATTTATTACAGCATCTTCCTTTCCATTAATTAATAACGTGTTGCCCTGGCGGCCATCATGTCTTTCCTTAATGCGCGGAATATACCAGGATGGTTTAGTGAAATGGTGATCTGCATCCAACTTCATATCATCAATCATAAAAATGCGATCTCCGTCCGTGATCGGATCTGAATCATCTTCGATGATCATGGCTCCATACATTCCTCTCTCCATTTGAACAGTTTCGTTATGATGAGAATGATACCAAAAGGTGCCAGCATCAGGAACGACAAAACGGTATTCGAATGTTTCACCGGGTTCAATGGCTTTTTGTACGATTTCCGTACCATCCATTCCTGAGGGAATCCGCGAACCATGCCAATGCACCATCGTCGATTCATGGAGATTGTTTGTTACGCGAACGATCATCGTATCTCCCACCTTTGCTTTTAATACCGGTCCGGGAATCTGATTGTTGAATCCCCATGCTTCAATGGTTTTGCCGGGAGCAATTTCCCAGTTAAATACACTGGCTTCAAGATTGTACTCGATAACTTTGTTTTGATTTTTCATTTTTATTTGTTTTGTTTTAATTGTTTACATTTTTAAAATAAAGCCGCTCCCGGAGGAGCAGCTTTATGATTTAACTCACAGCGTAGTTATCCGACTTTGCAACTTCCACAGTTACAACCGGAGTCACAGGTACAGATGACACAGGTACAAACTCCGCATGAGCAATTTGGATTTCCAGCATTTCTGCTGTTGACTTGAGCACTTTGGCTCGTTTTTGATGTTGTTACCATAATTAATTTGTTTTATAAATTATAATGCAAATGTAGGCCGCCTTCCAGGGGGCACTGTTATACAACTTTGGGATTGGATTATAGAATTTTGGGAATCAAAAAGTGCGATCAAATAATTACAAAAAAAAAATCGCTCCGAACGGAGCGATTTTTATAAACAACTATTTATTTCAATTATAGTCGAGCGATTGCTTAATCAGATTTTTAAATCGATCACCATATTGTTTTCCTATCCTGTCAAAGCAGGTATTGAAAATGTAATTTTTACTTTCATCACTATATAAAACGGATTCTGTATGCTTCAACAGTTGCAAATCTGCTTCTGGTAAAATTTGAGGATCGATCAGGTGCACTTCATCCAGATCCTTTAAACGGTAATCCGGTTCTGCAAGCAGGGTTAATCCATATTTTGAAGTGACCATCGTTGCATGAAGCGAAAAGGGTTTTAATGTTACAGGAAAGCTCCGGCTATAGGTATCGTAGATTGCAGCGAGTTCAAATTCATTCATGCCATCTTGTAACAGTATTCCGAGAGCTCTGTTTTTTTTGAACAGCAGTTTTTCTATCCACCTTGCATATTGCCAGGAATGGAGTGGCTGGCTCTCATGCACCCGTTTAATTTCATTCGAAGGATAATTACTCTTTTTGAGAACGCTGAGCATCGTTTCTTTACCAAACAACTCTTCAATGACAACCAGGCTTCCCTCCGCAGCATTGCTGACACCGGCTGTGCTGAACAGATTTCCCGATTGTGTTACGCTGACCTGATTTACCCAATGCGGTTTTAAGAATTTCTTTTTAATGCGTTCATAATCGGTGGCATGTGCAGTTAATGGTTTGCCATCATACAAACCTGTTGCAGCCGCGGTCCATGCTCCATCACAAATGGAAAGTATTTTTGTTGAATCCGTGTAATGCTTTTGAATCCAACTGATTTTATCCGGACTATCCGGTTCATTCATAAATGGGATTACGATTACATCTGCAGTTATGTGGAGTGAATCGATTTCGCGGTAGGTAAAATGCGGTAATAGATACGGTCCCTTTTTCATTAAAACTGGATATTTGTGTTGTGCGACCACATACACATTAGCTTTTCCTGTGGCATTGAATAAATAATACGGTGCCATCATGTCAAACATTTCGGTACCATTATTATCTGCCATAATCAGAATGGTTTTTTTACCGGGATCCAATACCGGAAGCATGTCTTTTGTATGAACTGTGTAATTCTTTATAGCCGAATGGTTGACCTGCCACAAAGGTTTTAAGCGCAAAGTCACAATGATGAGAAGGAGAATGATAGTCAGAAATGCAATCACTTTTATTTTTACTGTCGTTTTCATGATTAATAATTTTGAAAGAGACAGCAAAAGTAGACCTTCGGCAAAAGGCAGTTGTTATACTACTTTGGGATTGGCTTATATAATTTTGGCTTATACTTTGTCCAATGACTTTCGCTTTGCAGCTCCTACTTCTTTAAAGTGAGATGGAGTGAGTCCCGTCACTTTTTTAAACTGGCTTGAAAGATGTGCGGTGCTGCTGTATTCCAGTTCGTAGGCAATTTCGGAAAGAGTTTTTTGTCCATAAATCAACAACTCCTTGGCTTTTTCAATGCGTTGCTCGATAAAGTAATTTTCTATTGTTCTACCTTCTATACCGGAAAACAAACTGCTGAGATGTGTGTATTCGTAATTTAATTTCGAAGTCAGATAAGCGGAAAGGTTGAGTCTGCCTTCCTGCTCACTGACATCATTTCTGGCTTTTGCAATAACATGCTTTTTTATTTTCTCTACCAATCCGCTGGTGTGGTTGTCGATTAACTCAAATCCTACTTTTTCAAGGCTTTCCTGAAGTTGTTGCTTTTGCAATGGTGTGAAACTGTCCATGACATGAATTTCACCGAATAAAACTTTTTGATAAGGAATGTTTGTTTTTTCCAGGATATTTTCTACGGTTAATACACAACGATTGCAAACCATGTTTTTTACAAGCAAAATAGTCGAGGTCATATTTCAGAGCGGGTTGCACCAAAGATACTAAAGTATTTTATCCGGCATCAAAGAACACAGGTGATTTTTCAGGTATAATGATAATTTGTCAATTCGTCTTATTGTGACGGAGCATTACGAGAGTGATATTAATAAGACGAGATGTTCATGTGCAATGCCGAATGATTCATTGTGAAAAGCAATTCCCATAATTATATAAGCCAATCCCAAAGTTGTGTAATGCCCTTGCCGGACAGCCAATCTACTTTTGCACCATCATTTTTAAACAAGAATTAAAACATACAAGTTTCGACTTTAAATAGTTCGTATTTATAAATTTTGAAATAAACTGTCCGCAAACGCAAAATGAACAATCGTATTTATCAGAATGCAGTGGCACAATTTCTAAGCAAAATCAATTAAATCAGAAAATGCAACATTTATTATTAACCTTTGAATTGATTACTAAAAATAATATATCAAAATGAAAGCAGCAATTTATACACAATATGGTCCTCCGGAGGTTCTTCAGGTCAGACAGGTGGAAAAACCGGCACCAAAGAAGAATGAACTTTTAATCAGAATCAGGGCTACAGCAGTCAATTCCGGCGATTGGCGATTGCGCAAAGCTGACCCGTTTGCGGTCCGGTTTATATTCGGTTTGTTCACACCCAAAATTCAAATCCTCGGCAGTGTTTTTTCAGGTGAAGTTGAACAGGTCGGCGAAGATGTGAAACAGTTTAAGGTAGGTGACCTTGTTTTTGGTCATACGGATATGCGTTTTGGTTCTTATGCAGAATATATCTGTATGCCGGAAAATGGATCTATAGCATTAAAACCCGAAACCATTTCACATGCTGAAGCAGCCGTCATTCCATTTGGTGGAGTTACCGCACTGCATTTTATTAAAAAGGCAGGGATACAACCCGGCCAAAAAGTTCTTGTGGTAGGTGCTTCCGGAGCAGTAGGGAGTGCTGCTGTTCAAATAGCAAGATCCTTAGGCGCAGAAGTGACGGGTGTTTGCAGCACTGCAAATATCGCCCTGGTCAAATCGATAGGAGCAAATAGAGTCATCGATTATACTAAAGAGGATTTTACTCAGAATGGTGAAACCTATGATGTGATTTTTGATGCTGTGAATGCACTATCTGTTTCGCGCAGTGTAAAGTCGCTTAGCAAGAATGGAATAATGATTCTAAGTGCCGCGGGAATGCCGGAAATGCTCCGGGGCTTTTGGATTTCAAAGACCAGCAACAAAACGGTATTAACTGGTGTAATTAGCCATAAAGCAGCAGACATTCTTTTTCTAAAAGAGCTTATTGAAAAAGGTCAATTCAAACCGGTGATGGAAAAAACATATCCATTGGAACAAATTGCCGAAGCACATGCTTATGTCGAAAAGGGACATAAGAAAGGGAATGTTGCCATAGAAGTATAGGCTACTTAAACGAAGTTCTTTACTTAATCTGCTAATTGATTCTGAAAAAAACGATGCATAAAATCTGACTACAGTTGCAGCCGAAATTCCATGTTATTTCTGCAGCACGTGGTTACAAATCCGTTTTGGAAAACAATGAATTGATATTTCTTTATCTTCTGTCTCTCATGCCGCCGCCCATTCTGCGTTCTCTGCGTTCTTTTAGTTTGCGAATGACTTCGCGGTTAAATTCCATTTCAGCAGGCTCTAGTTTGGCCAGTTTTTGTGCAGGAAGTATGGCTTTAAATTTTTCGTAGTAATTTTTCTTTAAGGTCAATTCCTGTTCCTGCAGTTGCATCTGATTTTCCAGAGCGCGTTTGGAATCTTCTTCGGATAAATTTTGATCTCGTTTCAGTGCTCTTTTTTCATCAAACTGATCGATGCGAAGTTCCCTTCTTTTACGAGAATACTCATTGTACAAAGGCCAGAACCGCGTCGATTCATCGGTGGTCAGATCCAGGCGATTGGTGAGAAAGGCGACGCGCATGGCTTCCATTTTTTCAAGTATGCGTTGTCTTCCGGGACCTTTTCCGGGACCGGGTCCCTGTAAGTCATCATCTGGTTGAGCCTGCGTAAGAAAAGTACAGCTCAATATCAATAGAAGAATATTTGCTAAACGTATCATAGATTTCGATTTTATCATTTTATGTTTCCAGGTACTATCATTTTGCTACCTGTTTTTATTTAATTAATTTTTAATGCAGACTACAGCCGGAATAGCTAATGTCTGTGGTTTATTTATAAATTTCCATAAGCATATTGGAAGTATCATCATCCACATCGTCCATGATATCCAGGTTGTTGACATCTTCATCATTCATCACTACGGCCAACGAATTCTGATCAAAATCGTAATTATTCATGGATACATATTCCAGCAATTCTTCTTCAGAACTATTGGCCAGATAATCCGGATTTTGTTTGTTGCTATATAAATGAATGGCAAACCAGCTGACGATCACCAGCGTTACTGCCGCCGCAGCGCTATAGACCCATGCCCTTCGGAAACCGGTTTTAATTGTCCGGGATTGCGCAGGTTGCAGCTTAAGCATAATCCGGTCGGAAAACTGTTCAAAATATCCATCGGGAACCCTGAAGTTATTTTCTTTTAATTCTTCCGGTACTGCATCCCGTTCAACCCGTTTCATGATGCGGTCCGTCAGTGATTCAAAATAAAACGTGGGTACTTTAAACGAATCATCAGAACGCAACTCATTGTGACGAGGTACGATCGGATCTTCCATAGGATGTATTTGATGATTCATGTTTATATCAGTTCTTTTTGTTTAAAATAGTCTTCAATTTTTTTAACTGCATGATGATAGGATGCTTTCAAAGCACCTTCAGATGTTTGAAGTACATCTGACATGTCTTTGTAGGACATTTCATCGTGATAGCGCAGCAGGAAAACCTGTTTTTGTTTTTCCGGCAAACGCGTTAGAGCTTCCTGGAGTCTCAGCTGAATTTCATTACCATCAAAATAGGGATCTGCTTTCAGCTGACTGATCGCCGGATGTTCATCCTGTTCTTCCACAAAATCGTATTGAAACTTTTTGTTTTTATCGAGGAAGGTCAGACTTTCATTTGTTGCAATCCGGTATAACCAGGTGTACAAGCTACTCTTTTGTTCAAATTGGTCTATGCTCCGGTACACTTTGATAAATGTATTTTGAAGCACGTCGTCGGCATCATCATGCGACAGGACCATTCTCCGGACATGCCAGTATAATTTTTGCTGGTATTTTTCTACCAGGGCCCGGAACCCTTTTTCGAGAGTTTCCGCTTTGCCAATCCATCCCAGGATCGTTTGGTCGTCCGGATTTTTATTGCCCACCATCAGTTTATAAGACTTAATTTCATCGTTCAGGTTTAATTCAGCCGGTCAAATTGGTCCAGCATTTTAAGGTATAGCCTGGTTTTGCCATCCTGGTAGTCGTACATTGGTTTAAACTTGGCATTGTATACAAAATGCTGGGGCCCGTAGGAGTGCATGGAGTGGACGATCTGATTATAGGTTTCATCGAATCCCCGAAGCAGAATGAGCAATTCGATTTCATACTTTTCCAGATGATCAAGGTCCAGATCCTTTACGGGTGAGTTTTCATCGATCGGATGCACGAGGGTCCAGTTTAGCGGGAACAGCGCAATTTTGCTGATCTCCAGGCTCAGCGTTCGGATAATGCGGTTGGTTGAATTCAGCGGGGTATAAGCCACGATCATCGTAGCTTCCATATCGATCAGGGTATTGCTCAGGGCATTGACAATGCGCATTTGAAAGGACATCCCTTCCTTATAAGGTGCTACCATGACGTGTTCGGAATAGGCGATTTTGGCTTCCGGTTTGCTGAATTTGGCATAAACCAGACCTGTGATGATGGCGAAGGTCAGCAGACCGGACAACGCTTCCAGACCTGCGATGCTTGAAGCCAGAAAACCCGTCGGGTGCATACCACCGTAGCCTACTGTCGTAAAGGTCTGAACGCTGAAAAAGAAACACTGATAAAACTCGCTGACCGAAGAACGGTGGTCTATACCGACGATCTGGTCGGTGCCATTGAGGTAATACATCACGCCAAAAAACAAATTGATGATGGTGTAATACAAAAAAATGAGGAGCAAAAAGCGGGACCATTTCATTTCTATTAATTCATGAAAACGGCTTCGGCTGGTCTCTCCAAGTCTTAAGATGTTAAACCGGCCCTGGTCATTGATCATCCGGTTTCTGCCGGTTGAATAGGCCTTGCCAAAACCAAAGTCCTCTTTGGATGGGTCTATATTGCTGTTTTGTAAGGAATTCTCTTTCATGGGTTTTTTACAGAAGGCATTTAGTCCATTGCAATGTTAGTAAGAAATTGCAACAATTGCCGCCGGTTGGGTTAAAGCCCGGAAACACATGGTGGGGAACTGTTCTAAGTTGTGGAATCACTTTTTCGGGACTTTAAAAGTCTCATTAATCTTTGATTTCCGATGGGATTTAAAACTGCTGTTCTTCGGATTCTGCCCGTGAATTTCATGTCTTCTTCCCTAATTTTGTGGAGCATGAGATTTCTATGTCTTATCATTTTAAAATGTTTTGGTTGGAAGGCCACAGGCTATGAAAAACTATATCACCTGCCGAAATTTATCATTGCCATTGGACCGCATACCTCCAATTGGGATTTTATCATCGGGATCCTCATCCGTTCTGCATATAAGCTGCAAAAGATAAAGTACCTGGGCAAGGAAAGCCTTTTCAAACCGCCGTTCGGCTTTATTTTCAGGGCCATGGGAGGATATCCTGTTGTCAGGACGGGCCAGCAGCATCAGGTCGACTCGTATATACAGGCATTCCACGCAAATGAAGAATTCGCCATTGTAATTGCTCCGGAAGGCACCCGCAAAAAAGTATTCCGACTCAGGACGGGCTACTATTTTATCGCGAAAGGAGCGGGTGTACCCATCATTCCTACCATTATGAACTACCGGACCAAATCAGTTGATTTTGGCGAAGCCTTTGTTCCGGGTCCCAATGAAAAGCAGGATTTATTGGAGCTGGACTCGATTTTCCGCACCAATGTAGGCAAGTATCCAGAGCTCTGTTTTGGCGACTGGGGCTAAGGTATCCTGCACTGTTTACAATGATGGCTTTTTAGCTAAGCGTTTTGAACTTAAGCCTGCCAAGTGATTCGCATCATCAATATGATCCTTTGATTGAGTCCTTTTCAGATTTATATATAAGGGCCATAACTCACAGCCTATGGTCTTGGCTATCGGAATTTAAGATTTTGTTTTTTAACCTTTCATTAAAAGGCAAGTCTATCCGTCGTATCTATCTTTAAGCCAATAATTGAATTATGAAGAAATACGTTTACCTGGCTTTTATTTTTTCTTTGTTGCTAGTGGTCACTATGTCAAACCGGCTTGGGCGTGCAACAGTCGCTGGATTGGGAAGTACGGGAGCACCCGGTGATGATGCTACAGTTTGTCAGTCTTGCCATAACGGCCCTATCACAACTGCTACGCAAATACTGGTATTGGATAATGCAGATACCGTTACACAGTATGAACCGAATAAGACTTATCAAATTCATGTAAGAGTTAACTATGTAAGCGGAAACAAACCTAAAGCACATGGTTTCCAAATGACTTTATTGAATGCAGCCAAGGGAAAGACCGGTACAAATCTCAAAACCATATCGCCCATCAGCAGCAATGTCAAATTGGTAACCACTCCAAAAGGAAGATTGTATGCAGAACAAACGGATAGAAGTGCAACGAATTTATTCGAAATTCAATGGGTGGCTCCTGCTGCCGGTTCTGGACCGGTTACTATATATGCCGGAGGTAATGGCGTGAATTCAGATGGTTCAGAGAGTGGCGATGGAGGATCTAAATCTTCATTTCAGATTGAAGAGCGCATTCCTGCTTCTACGCAAGCTGCTGCAACACCAAGTCTCGTTATTTATCCCAATCCATTTACCGAGCGGTTTTGGATACAGGGCGATACAAATGGACTGAACAAAGTTGAAGTCGTCGATTTATTTGGAAAAAAAATAAAGGAGATTGATTGGATGGAACTAAATCACTCCATAGATTTAAGCAACTTAAATGATGGCATTTATTTTGCAAAGTTGTTCGACCAGCAAAACAATATCATAAAAACGCAAAAGTTGTTGAAGCGCGCACAACGTACGTAAACCGTTTGCAGATGGATTGAAGAACCTGCAAGGGATATTTTTTTTTTCGTATTACCTTAGCAAACAAAGCAGAACGGCTTCATGCCGGATCATCAATGAGCGAAGAACTTTTACCGGAATATTCTGAAAAATTTCTGGAACACCAGGACCTCGAATTGCAATGGATAGAATCCATACGGCAGCGCGTAGAAGAACTGCTAGACAAAGATCCGGGATTATTATTCAGTCATCTGTATCGCCTGGATGTCGAAGAATCGATCATTACACATATACTTAAGCACGAGTCTCCGGAGCATTTGTCTGAAGCCATATCAAGGGAAATATTAAAGCGCCAGAAATCGAGAATGATCAGCCGCAAAAACAATCCGCAGAATTTAATTCTCGATGCTGATTTTTAATTCTGTGCGAATGGATTCTGTAAGGAATTAATTGACTTAGCTTTCATAACGTTATCCCGATTATTTCACAAGGTTTATTGCCGTTTATTAAGCTATCACTTCAGCTTGTGCAAACTGAAGTTCAATATATTGACTTTTATTTTTGGATGTGCATCATAACATGTTTGATTTGATTTCAATTCCAACTCAAGCGATCATCAATTAAATCCCGACAGTACACTATTTCAGGAAATGTATGGCGTTAAAGATTTTCGCAATATATATACCTGATGGATCTATAGTGATTGTAGCCTGAAGAATCTATATTGGCAATTGCAGCGTGATGAGTTAGTCCATAAACAGCTGTATATTTACAATAGAAGAGCTGAGCTGTCGATAAAAACCGAGTAGCCATTAAACCTTGCGTGTGCTATTTTATCCAAAGAAAATGAAACGGACTAATTTTAACGCTCTATTGATTGTATGTTATTTTCTTTTTGCGAAGGGCTTACAGTCGCAAACGACTCCGGTTTATACCGTTCTGTTTACGCATATTGAAGACAATTCACCGAACGGAACCTTAGGCACGGATGTATGCAGGCAAAATTATCTTTTTATTCGCAGCAGGTTATTGGACCTTGGAAGTACAATGAATTCATATCACATCAAATGGTCCCTGGAGCCGGACTGGAAGTTTTTACTTGCAGCATTGCTGTATGAAGATGCGGTTACGATTCAATCGACTAACGGAAAAAATATTTTGAAGTATCTGAAGGAAGATCTGAATGTTGCCATCGATCCGCATTCACATGAAAAATCTGGTTATAATTATACGGACGTAGCTCATTTACTGGATTCACTTGGTGTTGGAGGTTCAAATGTAATTGGTGGACATATCTGGGATCCTTCCTTGCCTCAATTTGCAGAATGGGACCGGTTTCGCAATCCGGTATATGGTACAAAATATCCCTGGGCTGTGTGGCAGGGTAATATCCTGATGGGAAGCGGGACTCCCAATCACGTGAATGATCCATTAGTCAGCGGAGTATGGAGGCCGAAAGACCGGGATCATTATTTCACCGATGATCCAAACGGAAATATCTACTGTGTTGGTAAATATAAAGAGGACTTATCCAGCATCAATGAACTGATAGACCTTTACCGGACGAAATCCGTCGATGCATCCTGTATGCTGACTATATCCTATCATATTAATCCTTCTTCCATTCTGGCGCAAAACGGAATACCAACTATTGAAACTACCATTCTGAAACCAATGGATTCGTTGAGGGCACTGAATGAAATTGTATTAACCGATTTTACAAATCTCATCTCCGACTGGAAATCAAAATACCAGAGTAATGCCTGTATATACGATCCGTCCATTCCCACTTCGTCCAATGAATATTCTTCAACAGGAAAGAATGAGTATGAACTTCTTGCGAATCCGGTGACAAGCTACATTCAAATCAATCACAGCAACGGAAATGAATTTTATGAAATCATGAATAGCTCAATGAAAATGATCTGGAGCGGAAAGCAAATTGAACATGTAAATCTTTCGTACTACCCGGATGGATTGTATCTGCTGCGAATTACAGAAAACAATAAATCAAAACCCATTAAATTCATTAAAACTTAATAGAGGACATTGCTTTGTGCATTCCCACAAAAATACATTGCCATGCGTGAGCTGATATTGGCCGGCGCTACTAAGTGAAGCTTAAATTACAACAACTCCAGGCTTGCTATTATCGAAGATAAACGGATTAATGGCTAAAAATAAATCCCTTTGCATCGGTATCCACGACAATTTTTCCTTCTTTTCCAATGTCACTGGCCAGCATCATCTTAGCAAGTTGATTCACGATTTCTTTTTGGATGACCCTTTTTAAGGGTCTTGCACCAAATTGTGGTTCGTAACCCAGGTCTGCTAAAAGACTGAGTGCATTATCTGTGATTTCCAGTGTGATGCCTTGTTCGGTGAGTGTTTGCTTCAATCCTCTCAACTGGATTTCTGCAATCTGCTTTATTTCCGCTTTGGTTAACGGAAGAAACATGATCTTTTCATCGATGCGATTTAAAAATTCTGGGCGGAGGCTTTGTTTTAATTTTTCAAACACTTCGACTTTTGTAGTTTCCAGAATTTCTGTGCGGTGCTTGTCGCCAACTTTTTCCAGGTCTTCAAAATTTTCAAGTATGAGATCCGATCCCATGTTGCTCGTCATGATGATAATCGTATTTTTAAAATTGGCAACCCGACCTTTGTTGTCTGTGAGTCTGCCATCATCGAGTACCTGCAATAAAATATTGAATGTATCCGGATGTGCTTTTTCAATTTCATCCAATAGAATGATGGAGTATGGTTTTGTGCGAACAGCTTCTGTCAGCTGACCACCTTCGTCGTAACCGACATATCCCGGAGGAGCTCCGACGAGGCGGGATACGGCATGAGCTTCCATGTATTCAGACATGTCTATGCGCGTCATCATTCGTTCATCATCAAACATCACTTCTGCAAGAGCCCTGGCAAGTTCCGTTTTTCCGACTCCGGTTGGACCTAAAAAGATAAATGAACCAATAGGCCGGTTTGGATCCTGCAGTCCTGCGCGCGATCTGCGCACTGCATCAGCAACGGCGCCAACGGCTTCCTTTTGTCCTATTACGCGCTTGGCGAGTTCTTCTTCAAGGTGTAATAATTTTTCTTTTTCGCTTTGCAGCATTTTCTGAATCGGAATGCCGGTCCATTTACTGACGACAATGGCGATATCGTTTTCAGTTACGGTGTCTGAGGTAAATCGGGATCCTTCGGGAAGCGAGTTTAGTTTGTCTTCGGCTTCCTTCAATAATTTTTCCTGTTCTTTGATGTCGCCGTATTTCAGTTTGGCCACCAATCCAAAATCACTTTCGCGTTCTGCTTTTTCTGCGGATATATTGATTTCATCAATTTTTTTCTTGATGGCTTGAATGTTGTCTACAATTTCTTTTTCTGCTTTCCATGCAGCCTTCAATGATTCAAGTTTTTCTTTAGCGTTGGCTAAATGGCCTTCGATGAGTTTTACTTTTTTATCGTCTTTCTCGCGTTTAACAGCTTCGCGTTCAATTTCGAGTTGTCGAACTTTGCGATCCATTTCATCAATTTCATCGGGTACGCTATCGAGTTCGAGTCGCAAACGTGCTGCAGCTTCATCAATCAGGTCAATCGCCTTATCCGGCAATTGCCTGTCTGAAATATAGCGGTGGGATAATTCTGCTGCCGCAATTAATGCTTCATCTTTTATGGCAATTTTATGATAGACTTCATATTTGTCCTGCACACCGCGAAGTATGGAAATGGTATCTTCCACGGAGGGTTCATCAATCATTACCGTTTGAAATCGTCTGACCAGGGCTTTGTCATTTTCAAAATATTTTTGATATTCATCCAATGTAGTAGCACCTATCGTGTGAAGTTCTCCCCTGGCCAATGCAGGTTTTAAAATATTGGCCGCGTCCATCGCACCCTGTCCACCTCCGGCGCCAATCAATGTATGTATCTCGTCAATAAATAGAATGATGTTACCATTGGATTCTTTTACTTCTTTGATGACCGCTTTCAGTCGTTCTTCAAATTCACCTTTGTATTTAGCTCCTGCAATTAATGCAGACAAATCGAGTGAAAATATTTTTTTGCTTCGAAGGTTTTCCGGCACATCATTTTTGACAATCCGCCAGGCAATGCCTTCTACAATGGCCGTTTTTCCAACACCTGCTTCACCGATAAGTATCGGATTGTTTTTCTTTCTTCTGGAAAGAATGTGAAGGATTCTCCGGATTTCCTCATCGCGTCCGACAATGGGATCTAAACTTCCACTCTCAGCTGCAGCATTTATATTGATTGCGTATTTATTCAATGCATTAAATTCTTCATCGCTTCCGGTATCTGTAACTTTTTTTCCTTTGCGCAATTCCTGTATCGCCGCTTTTAATCCTTCCTGCGTAATTTTATTGTTTTTGAGAATTTTGGACGTATTGTCATTGGATTTTAAAATCGCCAGCAAAACAGAATCCAGAGAGATATATTCGTCTCCGAATTCTTTGCTTACATTTTTTGCATTGATTAAAACGTTGTTGGCTTCATTGGATAAGTATTGTTTATCACTGCCTTGTACTTTTGGAATTTTGCGCAATTCCGTATCCAATTCGAATTTGATTTTCTGGATGTTCGCACCCATTTTATCAAATAAAAATTCAACCAGCTTTTCATCGGTTTCAATAATGGCTTTGCAGAGATGACTGGTATCCACCATTTGCTGATCAAGTCCCGCAGCAATTTGCTGGGCTTTTAAAATGGCATCCTGTGCCTTTATGGTAAAATTTTCGTAAGTCATAAATATCGTTTTTAGGCTGAAGGCTAATAATGTTTACCTGAGTTTACCAGCTTCCAGCATTTAAAATTTTTATTATTAATGAATTAAATCAAAAGTATCACACAAGGACAATATTACCAGCAAATCTAAATCCAAATGAGTTTAAATGTCAGTTTGGCTGCTTTTATATTATTTGCGTTTAGAAAATCGGAAAAAAATTCAGAATTTATGACAATTCTACCTGTCTATTAGAAATGCAATTGGAAAAGTAAAAGCAGAAATAAACATGCCTTGTATTAAATTTTTAAAATGTTATTTGATACTCGTAAGCTTAACATTCGGAGGTATGCCTTGTGGAAACCGGGCAAACATTTTAAGGCCTTCGTAACTGATTTTTTTGCCGTCGTAGGTATACGCATTCTCACCAGCTACCGTAACGCTTATTGTTGTAATCAGATTTACAGGTATAGTTAATGCGGCCCAGAATCCATGGGAAAGGCAAACTATTGTATAGGCCGGAATGGTCCACCCATAATGTTTAGGTTGGGCATATCTCAGTTTAAATTTGCTGATTTTATTGACCGCAACACGAATCGAAGTATCCGAAGCAAAAGCAGAGCTGGCCAAGACGATGATTGAATGCTCTTCAACAGCAAGCAATTCTCCTTCAATCTTCTTTCCGTCATGCTGTAGAATTTGGATAAAAGATCCGTATTCACTTACTCCGATTTTGTCGAATTCCGGTAAGAAGTATTTAGTAGTTGTACAACTATCAAACAATATGGTCATCAATCCAAAAATCATTAATCTAATGTTCATAATAAGAAACGTTTTTGGTATCAATTTTTGAATTCCAAAATTCCTGCTCCATCATGGTTTCATATTTCTTGTAAGTTTTTGTTTCTTCTTTTAAAAAAGTGGCCGGCTTCAATACCATCTGTTTAAGTTTGTATAAATTTTTATCCTTTATCCAATGGGTCCGCATCCATTCGAGATAGTAACCTTTTGAATATAAAAACAAAGCATAGTCCTGATTTTTTTGGGGCATTATAAAATCAAACCGGTAAGCACTGCCGGGCATAGAAATCAAATACCTGGAAGAATCCAGAATGGATGCAAGTGCTTCATCATCTTTTATTCCTTTATTCATTATCCGGATTGGGGATAATCTTTGCGGGATGATGGTGTTGATAATATTGGTTAAAGCCACATAGTCTATTCGCCACAGACCTTTGTTAAGAATCAGTTTCAGTTTAACAGGAATAGCGGACAGATTTTCAATGCCATTTGATACCATTGATTTTAATGGTATCATTTGTCTGTTAATTGCAATGGGTCCGGTCTCATTAAAACTTCCCTGGAATTCCCAGTTTGTCATGCGTTCATTCCATGCAAACACTTCTATACCGCCCAGTAATTTAATAGTTCCATCAAATTTATCCCTAATCTGTTTTTTTGTTTCCATCATAGTGTAAATGTCACCCACCTGATCACCCATAAAACCTATTGAAGAATAAAATAAGTACGTGCTTAGCAAGGTTTGCCGGAAATTCAAAATGAGTCCTAACCGGTTCACGTTTTCAATGCAATTAAAATCTATATAGATTTCTTCTTTGCTATTCAGATCATTTTCATCTGCCAAACTAAAGCGTTCTACTCGATCCGCTTTTTCCAGAAATGAGCTGATGTTGCCTTCTTTGTCCTGTGCATGATGAATAGGGTAGGTGTTTTCGCATAAATAGAAGGAATCTTCCGGAGAATGATAAATTTGTTGTCCGGATCTTCTGGGAAATGCCAATAGTTTGATATCATTAATGCAATGGGTTTCTAGCGCTTCATTTTTCATGGTGAGTGAAAAAGATGGATTGACAATTTTAGGATTGTTTAACGCATCTATATCTGCATACTCCATAGATGGCGAAATTGCATTGGTAAATCCTTCAGCATCTGCATAGTGAAAATTGTCTTTATCATTCAGATAAAAAGTGGGGCAAGATCCGAAACATGCTTTGGGATTTGATAAGCAAATAATACCGATCAGGGCATCTACACCGGCAAGCAAGCTCAACAACGCCACTCTTTCGTACTCTGGTTTATCCGGTATTCGGTTTGTTTCAAAAATGGCAACGCTGTCAATGGGTATATTCAGAACTCCCTGATTGTTTTGTTTGCGGTTCAAGTCATAACTGATTCCATTTCCGGCAATTAATTTTCGTGTAGTGTCGATGTGCCAAAGATTTTGAAAAATACAAACATCCCCATTTTTAAGATGTACTTTAAGGAAAGGCTTGGATTTTAAATTTTGCTCCAGATGTAATATCGAATTTGCTTCCTGATAATTTTCTCGGAAATAGTAGGTCTTGCAACCATGAATGAGTACTAAGACAAGACCCATAACAAACATCCAGCATACTAATTTATTTGTTTTCATTATTTATTGAAGCCTGAATTGATTAATTAAATATCTTTCAATTTACGATGAAAAGAGGAAATGTCCAATACCTGATTAGATCATTAGGAAAATGCCAGGAATGGATTCATCAGAATCGTTTAGTAGGTATACTTATCAAGGATTTCTTTATTTTTCTTATAATTGCTCAATTTGCCATGAATCGGAATGGAAATTTTTCGTGAACCATGAGAGGATATGCCGATTGCCATTCCAATTAACCCTCCGGTAATACCCATCAATTGACCAATACCAATTACTTGAATTACTTTATCTTCAGAGTGGCCTGACTTGCCACTATCAATTCCGGCTAAACCTATCCCGACACCCAATGCAGTTCCTATCAGCAAACCATAAAGTGAACATTCGCCTGCCGCCGGTTTACCATTTCTCCTAAAAACTATCTTATCAATTAAGGAAACATCAATTTTCAGGTCTTTCCAGTTGCGTGGATCAGATCGCTCTGAAATGATAAGCGAAGAATCCTTCACTGATCTGATGTAACCCATTTTGATATCATCACTGGAAATTATTTTCAGTTTAGCTACATATCTGTCCGGTATATCATGATCAGTACTCGTACCCTGTGAAAATAAAAACGGGCTTAGAGCAATAACAAATAATAAAATAAAAGTGAAGTGTTTCATTTCAATTAAAATTTATAATATTTAAAAATGAATTTAAGTACGAAGCAAAGGTATTGGCCTGGCGAAGCTGAAGGCAGCATTGTGATTTCCACAATTAGCACTATCAATTCTTTCCATGGCAATTCATAGCATTATTGTTGCAACTTAGCTGAAACCAGTGATGAATCGGTTAAATTCAGATGACTAGAAATACATGCATGTTTAACCAAAAACTGTTTTTCTGTAATTCAATGGTTTGGTCCACTATATTCTTGTGTCATACTTCGCAATGTTCCGGTCCCATGGTTACCTTTGCCATTCATTCATTGAAAAAGAAATTGTAGTGTTTAAATCAGACGTACTCATCATCGGAACCGGAATAGCAGGGCTCTGTACGGCGATTCAGCTGGCCATCCAGCGCAAGGATCTTAGAATTACTGTGGTTAGCAAAACAAATATCGATGAATCCAATACCCGCTATGCACAAGGTGGAATTGCCGCGGTTTGGGATCGAATTAAAGATGATTTTAATAAACACATACTCGACACCATGGATGCCGGTGATGATTTGTCGGATGAGAAAATCGTTCGCATTGTAGTAGAAGAAGGGCCGAAGCGCGTGCAGGAATTAATTGACTGGGGATCGCGGTTTGACAAGATTAATAAAATGGAGTACGACCTCGGGATTGAAGGTGGTCATTCCGAACACAGGATTCTGCATTACCGGGATCTTACCGGAGCAGAAATCGAACGGGCTTTGATAGAAAAAACCCGTGAATTTGATAACATCAAAATTCTGGAACATTATTATGCCATTGATGTCATCACGCAACACCATCTCGGTTACAACGTAACCCGTGTCATGAATGACATTGAATGTTATGGTGCCTATTTATTGAATCAGAAAAATCTGGAAGTTGAAACCCATCTCGCTAAAATAACCGTTTTGGCTACCGGTGGCGCAGGACAGATCTACCGTACAACTACCAATCCCATTATTGCGACAGGAGATGGCATTGCCATGTTGTATCGTGCAAAGGGCCATGTGGAAAATATGGAATTTGTCCAGTTTCATCCGACTGCACTCTACAATCCAACTGGAGACAATCCGGCATTTTTGATCTCGGAAGCAGTAAGAGGATTTGGGGGCGTTTTAAAAACAAAAGATGGCGCTGAATTCATGCAAAAATATGATGAGCGGCAATCATTGGCGCCGAGAGATATTGTAGCACGTGCCATTGACAGTGAAATGAAAGCACGCGGTGAAGATTTTGTTTGCCTGGATTGCAGACATTTGAATAAAGAAGAATTCATTTTGCATTTCCCAACCATTTATAAGAAGTGTCTGAGCATCGGAATTGATCCTATGGAACAGATGATTCCTGTTGTGCCCGCCTGTCATTATATGTGCGGAGGAATTAAAGTGGACGAAAACGGAAATAGTTCCATATTAAAATTATATGCCTGCGGCGAAAGTACCTGCACCGGACTTCATGGGGCCAACCGTCTTGCTTCCAATTCATTGCTGGAGGGCGCAGTTTTTTCATATCGCATTGCTAATGATATCGTGAGTAAAATTGACAAGCTGGTGTTGAATGATCAAATTCCGGAATGGGATGCAACCGGAACGGCTCACCCCAAAGAAATGGTTTTGATTACGCAAAGCATCAAAGAGTTAAAGGAGATCATGTCGTATTATGTCGGGATCGTGCGCAGTAACGTCAGGATAAGAAGAGCTTTAAATCGTTTGCATCTGTTATTTGACGAAACAGAGGAGCTCTACAATTCCAGTAAATTATCGACGGCATTATGTGAATTGCGCAATTTAATAACCATTGGATATTTGGTAACCAGATCAGCAAGTATGCGCAAGGAAAGCCGTGGACTTCATTATACAACCGATTATCCGGAGAAGCATCCCTTCAAACAAAGTTCGGTATTATAACTTTGTTTCCGGTTCAGATCAGCAGCGGCAATCAACTGCTAAACAAATCGAATCAAAACGGATTTTCTCTTCAACCTTTGAGCACCCTGAACTTTGCGTCCTTGGCGTCCTTTGAGCTTTGCGTCCTTTGTATGAAATGATCTTTGCGTCCTTTGCGAAACCTTTGCGTCTTTGCGGTTATGAAATTATTTAGCAGGATCAACCATTTATCTACTGGATCACAAGCAATTCCAAGTTCAGATTATGGTGAATCAAAGGCGTGGAGAACCAATTAAATAAATGCGGACTATTTTAATCCGGACGCAAATTCGTACACCAATTCACTTTCAAATCCTTTTACGATCAAAGCCTGAATGGTTTTGTTTGGATCTTTTTTTTCCTGGTGTACTTTTTTCAACAGCAATTTGAGTTGATCCTGATATTCTTCATCTTCGATTTCGCCAAGTGCGATCTGGATGATTGGATCAGAAATAAATTTAGCTTTTAAATGTGCAATTATTTTCGTTTTACCCCAGTGGTGTATCCTGAACTTTCCTCTGGCTACGGATCGTGCAAAGCGTTCTTCATTGAGAAAACCATCTTGTATCAGTTCCAAAAAGATTTCATCGGCAGTTTCCGGATCTGCACCCAGCTGTATCAATTTTTGCTGCGCTTCAAAATGACAGCGATCCTGGTAGGCACAATAATTTTGCAGTTTTTTGAGGAGCGTTATTTTTGAAGTATTCATTAGGATGTTTCGAAAAAAAAAGTGGTCCCACTTGGGCTCGAACCAAGGACCCTCTGATTATGAGTCAGATGCTCTAACCAGCTGAGCTATGGGACCAATCCGCCATATACAGAATATATGTATCGGTATGTGTTTAATAAGTTTAATTGTGGATTTGGAGAGTAAAAATTACCCTGTCTTCTTTAAGAGCTGGCAAAATTACATATTTGTGCTCTCGTAACCATAGGAAATGATAAAAAATATCATCTTTGATTTGGGGAATGTACTGCTAAACATTGACGAATCAGCAAGTTACAAGGCCATAGAAGCTTTGTTGGATCCTTCCAAATGTGTGGATATCTATCAAACCGTCTTTTATCCTTTTGAGAAAGGTGAAATTTCGGAAGAATCGTTTTTTAACAGGCTGCAAAGAAGGTCAGTAAAAGTGGATCATGTTGAAATTTATTGCAAAGCCTGGAATGCGATGTTTCTCGATTTTCCGCCGGTAAGGCTGGAATTATTAATCGCCCTGAGGCAAAAATATCGCGTATTCTTATTGAGCAATACCAATATCACGCATATCCGCTTTGTGCGTAAATTGCTCGAACGCGAAAATCAAATTACGGAATTTGAAACCCGTTTTTTTGAGAAAGTTTATTATTCCTATGAGATTGGCATGCGCAAACCCGACCGCGAAATTTATGAATTTGTATTAAAGGATGCGGCATTAATCGCAGAACAAACCTTATTCGTTGATGATAAAATCGAAAATGTGGAAGCAGCCAAAAATCTGGGTATACAGGCACATCATCACCATCCGTCAGGGGAAATTTCAGAAGTCATCTACCAATGGTTACAATAAAACAGCAGGCATAATAATACGCGTGGTGTTTCAAATTATCCCTGCGAAACCATGTGGAAAAGATTTCATAAAAAAGAAAATTGCACAAGGTATCGTTGAAATTTCAATCAAGTCGATGTATTTTGATTCATCGTTTTTATTTTGAATTCCATATGATCAGATTCTAAAAACAGAACAGCGGCAATTCGCTGAATTGTTTATATTTGTTTCCCTTTCATTCCTGTTATTAAATAGTTTATGGCTAAAATTCTGTATTATTTTCTACTCGTATTGACGGCTTTATTGCTGTACAACTGGTTTTTTATACCCGGTAAAATCATGAGCAATGGTCAATCCGAAAAAGCCGGTTTCGGCATCATCACTTTAGTAAGCTGCATCTTATCAGCCGTGATTGGTTATCTGTATTATTCCGGAAATCAGCGCGGGGGTAATATTCTGGTGTATACCGTATTTGGCATAGGTTTGATCGGTTTGGTATATATCATTTCCACAGTTCGCTGGAATTGACGATTGTGTACCCTGATTTATTCTCCAATGGATACGCTATACTTAAATTGAATCCTGTTGTTCGTGTGTTTTTAGTAGGATTCATATTCTACAGTTGGATAAGAAAATTTCCGTTTGCTTTATTGGTATGTTTAAGGATAATGGCTTGTCATTCAAATAACCAACCGGATATAAAACCCAGTTTATACGATTCAAAAATTAGTTTTCACATCGATAGTTTTAAAGTTTATACATTTAAAGATAATCTATACAAATTTATCTTTTCTCCTCTTGCAAAGCAAGATAAGATATGGACTATTGATGACCAGATCTTTGAGTTGGATTTGAAAACAGGCCATTATTTTCCATTATATGAAAAATATGGTTATGAATTTAAAGATCGCATCAATGAAACGAATATCTGGAGAGATAGCATCAATGAGGATGTTTATATAGGTGTCAGATACCATTTGTTTAGATTCAACATGAAAGAGGATACTTTCTACAGGTACGAAATTAGTAATGTTACCACGATTTATCCAATGGCATCGAAGATACTGTTGGGTACAGCAAACGGACTTTATTTTTTAGACCGGAAAAATTATAAAATATCCAAAGCACGTAATGTACCGATTGATCAAAGGATTGAAAAATTGAAATGCATAAATCAGGATTCAGTTCTCATTAATAGTGGACAATTCACATATAATCTGAAAACCTTAGACTACAGGACTGGTGATTACAAGACTTTCCTCTATGAAAACCAACCAACTGGTGACATCTATTTAAACCAATTGCCCAGATCCATTGAAAATAATGCTTACCAGGCTTATCCGGATCATAAGGTAAGCTGGTACTATTCAAAAAATATAATCTACTATAAAGATTCATTGAACAGCTTATTTGAAATTAATAGTTTGCCAGTTGCAAATTTGTTACAGCTCAAAGCAGATTCAAAGTATCTCTATCTTTTGTGCAATCAGAAATTTGCCGTGATCAATAAAAATTATATACTAAAGAAGGTTATCCCATTCCATCCGGATGAGCATAAATATCGCAGAGATAGTATCAATGAAGAATTGAGAAAATTTGAAAATTACGATCTGGATACGTTAATCCGATACTATATGCTGCTGCAAAATGATTCATTAATAAGCAAGAGTGCAGAGTTTGTAACGATTTTAAAGAATAACACGCAAAGCAGATTTATTTATCCATCCGGAAGGATTAGCATACAGGATATTGAAGTTGGAATTAAATCTGATAAAATACCTGCCGACTTGAAAAAATTTGGCCTGGTCGGGCTTTGTATGTTTTATACCAGGGCATTTAAGCTGGATAAAGTAATGTTGTACAGTAAATATTTGCAGGATTCTTTTCCTGATTTTGATTATTTTCAAAGCAGGCAGATACTGTCCTGTATAAGTAAAGTTGAAAAGGCTGTAACGGATTTAAAGAAATTAAACTATTCAGGGGACAGGTATTTATTTGAATTGGCTAATCTCAAAGAGCAATTGGTTCATTGTGGTTGGTTCGGCGATACTTATTTTGATTTTCGGATTGTGGAAGATGTCTACAAAACGTTATTGGCTAAATATCCGGGCAGTGAGTATGCAGACAATGCAGCTTATTATTTGCTGAATTCATACAAACGGGGTTCATCTAGTGACATGATGTATTCAGATGCTTTAAAGCTAATAAAAAAAATCAGGACGTTTATTCTGAAATATCCGAATTCAGAATTACTGCCAGAAGCCAGGATAGAAATTGCCAATTTATATCGTTACAGTTATGATGGTGAAACAAAAAATACCAATAGGCTTAAGCTGGCATACAATGAAATTGAAAAAATTGATCTCACCAAAAATGTGGATTCAAATCTCATAAATATTTGCCTTAATTATAAAGAGAATTTAATGAAACTCATTGAGCAAAGTAAATTTGAGTTGGTCATTTCGTGTAATCAAAAAGAAATTAATTTTGGTGAGGATATAGAAATACGAATTAGCTTAATTAATAAAACTTCTTCACAAGAGAAAGTGATGCTTTATAAATCAGAACCCTGTTTTACATCATCTGTATATGCAACTAATCAGATAGAATTTGTACCACAAAGTAATCCTTCTGATACTTCTTCTTCCGTTGTTATTATTGCGGGAAAAGATAGTTTGTTACAAGGCTTCATTCTTAATAAGAAGGCGAGATTTTGGGATAATGGCCGGATAGGATCATATTCATTAAAACCCAATGTCGTTTATTCTGTCACTGTTTATACTAAAGAACGCAAGTACATTTCCAATACGTTGAATATTTTTATCAATGAATAATTCTTTCACACCCAAGCAAAAAATGCAATCCGTTTCTTTCAGAAGCGTCGATGAGTTTTTAGAATACCTTCCTCAGGACGAGCTTCAGATTGTTGAGCGTCTTAGAGCATTGGTCTTCGATAGCATTCCCGGTGTTACGGAAAAACTCTCCTACAATGTTCCCTTTTATAAAGGCAATAAAAACATTTGTTTTATCTGGCCGGCTTCGGTGCTCTGGGGAAAAACCAAAAGCTATGAAGGAGTTCGCTTTGGATTTACCAATGGCTATTTACTTCATGATGAAATTGGCTTTCTCGACAAAGGCAACCGGAAGAAAGGATACTGGAAGGATTTTACATCATTAGCAGAAATTGATTCAGCACTATTAAAATCATACATTATTGAAGCGTCAATTATAGATGAAATAAAGAAGCCTGATAGCATTAAACCGTAGATTAATAATTCCAAAATGAATTTCACTTTGTAATTCGTACAGCGCATTTAGTTTTAGTCATTTGAATTACAACCTTCACTGCGACCTAAAAACCGACAACATGATTTCCTTAACTATCAAATTAATAATAATTTTACCCAATGGCTTATAACGAACAATTGGCCGACCGAGCCCGCGAAATCATTGCGGCCACACACGCTGATGTCGTGGAGAAGAAGATGTTTGGTGGACTGTGCTTTATGGTGAATGATAAAATGTGCGTTGGCGTGGAGCAGCAGCGATTAATGGTGCGGCTCGATCCGGAAAAATATGAGGAAGTGATCGAAATGGAGGGATGCAAACCCATGGATTTTACCGGTAAAATTATGAAGGGCTATGTGTTTGTTGATCTCGAAGCATTGAATACACATAAAAAACTGGATTACTGGATTCAGCTCGCCCTCGAATTCAATAAAAAAGCGAAAGCATCCAAAAAGAAAACTAAATCATAGTCCAGTTCATGTTGACCGTCACATTCAAATCATCCTTTAAATCTGTATGTTGAAACCAGTAATCCTCATAGGCATTATTTGTCTGCTTTGTTCAGAAACAAACCGCATGATCGGACAGGCCGGATGCTGGAAAGAAATATCGACAGGCGATTTTTATTCCATAGCGCTTAAGGCCGATGGGACGTTGTGGGCCTGGGGAGGCAATTGGGATGGTCAGCTCGGAGATTTTACCCATGATAATGCCTGGTATCCGATCCAGATTGGCGGCGATGCAGATTGGAATCACATTTTTTCGGAATCCGAAACCACCTTTGCCGTGAAGAATGACGGTAGCGTCTGGGCCTGGGGATACAACTTTGATGGTCAGCTGGCTGACTGCACAAAGGCGTCTGCCAACGCACCTACACCTATGATACAATTGAAAGACTTTCAGCTGTTTTCGGGTAGCTGGTATTCTTTAGCACTGAAAAACGATCACAGTCTGTGGGCCTGGGGTTTGAACACCTATAGCAATATCGGAGACGGAACCCTGATGGATCGTTGCTTGCCTGTGAGAATAGGAAACGACACCGACTGGAAGACCATATCTGCGAGCGGATATACTTCATTTGCGATCAAAAACAACGGCAGCTTGTGGGCCTGGGGCTTTAACCGTTATGGACAATTGGGCGACGGTAGTAAATCAGATAAAAGCAGTCCGGTACAGATCGGAACGGATCTGGACTGGAAGGAGATCAGCGGTGATGATCATGCCATTGCATTAAAAACAGATGGAAGCCTGTGGGCCTGGGGCAGAAATGATTTTGGCCAGCTGGGAGATGGGACTAAAACAGATAGATTCAGTCCGGTCCAAATTGGCAATACCAAAGACTGGAAGCACATATCAGCAGGTTATAATTATTCGGTCGCTATTAAAAATGACGGTACGCTTTGGGCCTGGGGTAAAAACAATTATGGTCAATTGGGCATAGGTAGTTTTACCGAAAAAACAGTTCCGGTAAAAGTAGGTAGCGACCACGACTGGAAAACGATTTCGGCTAAAGTAGATCACAACCTGGCATTAAAAACGGATGACAGTCTTTGGGCCTGGGGATATAATCCATTTGGTCAGCTTGGTGACGGCACCAACGAAAACAAAAACAGCCCGGTACCCATTGATTGCCCTCTCAATACAGCTGTTACTAATTCACTTTTAAACGGTGATAACTTTAGCATTTTCCCAAATCCTTTTGAATCAATTGTATTGCTCGATATCAAAAATCTGAAGTGGATCGGCCCGATCCATTTAAAATTGATGGACCCTGAAGGTAAAATTTTGCTGTCATGGCAAGTTCAGAATACAGACCGTGAAATAGATCTGCATGTAAACACATTTGCTTCCGGAATCTACATCATCGATATCCGTGATACTAAAGGTAATCGTAGGGTAAAAAAATTGGTGCGGATCTGATTGATAGATATACCCAGTAAATAATTTTATTTAACGCAAAAAAGCAAAGGCTTCGCAGAGGATGCAAAGTTTAATTCATCCTCTTAGCGAACTTTGCGTACAAATCACATTCATTCTCCCTTGGCGCCTTAGCGGTTTGAAAAAATCTTAATTTGGATTGGGAAACTTATTTTTAAACGCAAAGAAGCAAAGGATTCGCAGAGGACGCAAAGTATAATGCTTTTTTCTTTGCGAACTTTGCGTGTAATTGTTGATTTGACTTCTTAGCGCCTTTGCGGTTTGAAAAAATCCCATCGGTGAAATGAATTTTATAATTTAACGAAATCCTTTTAAGTCAGAAAATAAAAATGTCATTCTATTTATCCGGAGTGTGATTTTTCATACCAATGAAATTTTATTTTAAACGCAAAGAAGCAAAGGATTCGCAGAGGACGCAAAGTTTAATTTATCCTCTTAGCGATCTTTGCGTACAAATCACATTCATTCACCCTTGGCGTCTTTGCGGTTTGAAAAAATCAAATTGATGAAATGAAACTTATAACTAATCGATATTCTTATTGATCAGAATATTCAATTATTTATAAAGAACAAGAGGCATTCGAATTTCTTTTATTGGACCGGGAGTTCACTTTACCCCTTTTTATTATAGGGTTTTTCCCCTTTTAGTTTTCCATTTTCCATCATACATTTACAGCTTCTTAGGAAGTTCCTATATCCCCCCCAATCTTACACAATTTAAAATTCTATTAGCCAACGGCTATTTTGAATTTTTTTATTCGAAAGAATAAAGCTTTTGCGCTAAGTCTAAACCTCAAATGATATGAAAAACTACATTCTATTCGCAGTAATGCTGTGTTCCTTTACTATTGTACAGGATTTATTGAGTCAAACGGGTTGCTGGAAACAGGTCTCCACCGGCCAGAATTTTACCGTTGCCATTAAAAATGACGGAACCTTGTGGTCCTGGGGTCAAAACAACTCCAATCAGTTGGGAGACGGAAGCAATATTAACCGGAATGAACCTATCAGAATAAGTAATGATGCCAACTGGGCTCAGGTTTCTGCCGGAGCCGTATTTTCGGTAGCACTCAAAACAGACGGTAGCATTTGGTCCTGGGGTATTAACACGAAAGGTCAGTTGGGAAATGGAAGTTATTCTTCCAAAAATGTCCCTACCCGGATTGGTACTGAAACGGATTGGAAACAGGTATCGGCAGGATCCACCCATGCTTTGGCGATCAAAAAAGACGGCACACTATGGGCCTGGGGTTATAATCAAACGGGTGAATTCGGTGATGGGACTCACGTCAATAAAAATACACCTACCAAAATCGGTACGGAAACCAATTGGATGCAGGTCTTTGCCAGCCTGGATCATACACTGGCTTTGAAAACCGACGGCTCACTTTGGGGATGGGGACAAAACTCGAAAGGGCAGCTTGGGGACAGTACGCTGGAAAGTAAAGTCACTCCAACGAGAATCGGCAATGCAACAGACTGGAAGCAAATTTCAGTTGGCTACGTGCACACAGTAGGTTTAAAAAACAATGGAACACTTTGGACCTGGGGCAGTAACTTTTATGGGCAACTGGGTGACGGATTTAATAATGACAAAATCGTGCCCACCCAAATGGGTACTGCAAATGATTGGAAATATATCTCAGCAGGCTATTATCATACCATGGCTGTTAAAACGAATGGCAGCCTTTGGACCTGGGGTATAAACAGTAAAGGTCAGCTGGGCGATGGTACCAATTTTTACAGCAACAAACCGGTAGCGGTTGGATCAGCAACAGACTGGAAACAATTGTCAGGAGCTTCGCATTGTGAGGCTGTCAAAAATGATGGCAGCATCTGGTCCTGGGGATACAATGAATTTGGACAGCTTGGAGATAAAACCAATACAGATAAATCTATACCGACAAAAATCAGTTGCGGCAATCTGGTGGCTAACGAAGATTTTGGCGCGGCAGAAAAATTATTTGAACTGCAGATGAATGGCTCAGATGAACTGATCCGGATCCATTCGGATAAAACGGCTATTACCAAACTTCAACTTTACGATCTGTATGGGAAATTACTCTTGCAGCAAAATGTAGATCACCTGGCCAATTGCAATTTGATAACGGGTTCTTTGCCGCCGGCAGTTTACCTTTTACTTATTGAAAGTGATCAATCCCGCGAAACACATAAAATATTGATCAGGTAGTTTATTCCGATTGAGATTCCTTCTTCTTATCTTGTTTGACTATATCAAATAAGATGAAACGAGTTTGTATTGGTTTCTGTTTATGGATGCTTGTGTCAGAATCCAAAGCGCAGGAATTCTCGTTTCCGCTTTACTTTTCGGATCATGCCGGAAATAAGGATACCCTCATTCTTGGATATGATCCTACGGCAAGCAATGGTATCGATCAGGGACTCGGAGAGATCAACATCATTGGTCAAAAAATTGAAAAATCTCTGGATGTAAGAGTAACTGATGAATGGAGAAACCGTGAGTATAATGGAATACCAGGTAGTTTCCATTCCAAAGTACAATTTGTAAATTATCGGTGTCCGGATTGGAGGAATACCATTCAGAGTATTGATATTTTTACGAAGAACTGGCCGGTAAGCATGAGCTGGGATACCTCTTTATATCAGGAGGTCTGTCGGAAAGGAACGATTTTAACCTGTATTCATCCCGGCGGCTGGTGGGATACAGGATGTCCCAGCGATTTAGGCGTACAGCGATTTTCAGAGGATGGTGTAAAATCTTTTCATACCAACAATTACAAAAAGTCTATTCAGTACGGATATGTAAATGCAGATCAGGATACCATCGCCTATTATTTTTTTGCATTTGCAACGACTTCTATATTGCAAGTCAACACAGAAAACATCTTAGGAAACAATTTTGAAGTGAAAGTAAATCCCAACCCTGTTGTGGATCAGTTAAGTCTTGATTATCCGGATGCATACGGCAGACCTGTTTCTCTATTAATATATTCCATGGATGGACGACCGCTGGTCAATGCAACTTCTGCAGCTGAACTCAATGTCAATTTAATTCCATCAGGGATATATATGCTGAATACCTTAAATGAATATGGAATCAGAAGTGTGACTAAATTTTTAAAGCAATGAGAAAGTGGAAAACGAGAATTATCTCAATAAGGGTCCTATGTCTGGGGCATTTGCTCTTCTTCATTTTATATTTTCAAATTCCAGTGATCTCGGCGCAACAGGGATGTTGGAAGGAAGTAGTCGCGGGTGGCACGTATGTACTCGCAATCAAAGAAGACGGATCACTTTGGGCCTGGGGGAATAACAACTCCGGACAATTGGGCGATGAATCCAATAGTTCAAAAAATGTACCTGTACCCGTGGGTAATGATACCGATTGGATAAAACTTGCAGCCGGATTTACGCATTCTTTGGCCTTGAAAACCAATGGTACGCTGTGGGCCTGGGGCGGAAATGCACATCATCAATTGGGGGATGGTACAGATAGTCTTCGAAATACGCCAAAGCAGATCGGTACCGAATCAGACTGGCAGCGGATTTTTGCCGAGGCGAACCACTCTTTTGCAATTAAAAAGGATGGGACAATTTGGGGCTGGGGATATAATGGCACGGGGCAATTGGGAAATGGAAGCAATAAAGATCTCGACAAACCAACACAGATTGGCAGTGCAAATGACTGGTTGCAAATGGCGATGGGACTCAACCATACACTGGCTTTAAAAACAGATGGTACGCTCTGGGCCTGGGGACAAAATAGTTTTGGACAACTTGGCGATGGCACTAACACCAATAAAAATACTCCGGTTAAAATCGGTAAGGCGACGGACTGGTTAGCAATTGCTGCTGGTGATTATCATAGTCTGGCACTAAAAAAGGATGGGAGCCTGTGGACCTGGGGGCTGAATCTTTCTAACCAACTTGGAGATAGCACCACTGCCAATAAAAATGCACCGGAACACATAGGTATGGATGCGGATTGGTTGCAGATTTCTGCCGGAGAGTATCATAGCCTGGCAAAGAAAAAGAATGCAAGTTTATGGGCCTGGGGTTCCAATGCATTAGGTGCGCTCGGGGATGGTACAAATACAAACCGGATGGTTCCCATATCAATTGACACAGCAAAGGATTGGAAAAAGATTACAGCGGGACAATTGCATACCATGGCATTAAAAAAAGACAGCACATTGTGGGCCTGGGGAAATAATACCTATGGTCAGTTGGGTGATGCAACAAATATCGATAAAAATAGTCCGCAGCGCATTCCATGTAATGTGATCATTTCCACAAATAACATACATCACACGGAAGATCGTTTTTCTGTTTATCCCAATCCATTTGATGAGTTGATATACATACAAGCAAATACAGATCTTATGACAATGATTCAACTCTTTGATGTGTACGGCAGACTCATTCGGCAAGAAAAAGCGAATTGCAAAAATGCATATCCGTTCCATCTTCAAAATTTAAACTCCAGCTTTTATGTATTAGTAATTTGCAATGATCAAACTAAAGAATCGTATAAGTTGATCAAAAATTAATTCAAATAGTTCATCCAATTCAGACTATTGGTATTGTTTTGCAAATCTGCCAAAAGTCATTATTTTTGAATTTGATTTATTCACTGCATATTTCCTAAACTCCTAAACTACTAAAACCTAAACTCCTACAGCCTAAATACCTACAACCTAAAAACCTAATTTCTAAACACCTCCAACCTTCCCCATGAAACTTACTTCCATAAAACCCATGCTGTGGACTATTGATCTACAGGAAACCATTTATTTTTATACTGAGTTGCTTGGATTTTCGTGCAACGAACACAATGAAGATTGGTCCTATGCTTCCTTGCATAAAGACCAGGTTGAAATCATCATTGTAAAACCCAATGAACAAACTCCGTTTGACAATCCAACGTTTACCGGTTCATTGTACCTGAATACAGATGATATCAATGGTCTATGGGAAAGTCTGAAAGACATAACTGCAATTTGTCAGCCCATTGATGATTTCGAATGGGGCATGCGCGAATTTGCGATTTATGACAACAATGGATACATACTGCAGTTTGGTCAGAAAATAGCGGAAATTCCGAATGCGGTAGAAGAATCAGTAGAGTAAGAAGAATATAAGATTAGCTCGTTTGAATTTTAGTTGATCTTGTTTGTTGAATGCTCTTTACTTTTTCATAATCTTTTTGCGGTGTTCCATTCCCCAGTTTTTAAGTTCAATCAATACCTTGTCGAGTGATCGGCCATGTTCTGTGATGGAATATTCGACCGTTGGTGGAAAGGTATCATACACGGTGCGTTTGACCAATTGATTTAATTCGAGATCTTTTAATTCTTTGGAAAGCATTTTATCCGTGATGCCATTGATTTCTTTGGAAATTTGTCTGAATCGTTTGTCTCCGAAGGAAAGGGAGATAATGATGGGCAATTTCCATCTTCCGTTGAGGATTTCCAGGGCGTCCCGCACGGGAACGATCATTTTGATGCAACCTTCGAGGCTGCGTCCTTTGTTCTTTTTTGCTTCTGAAGTCATGATAGGTACGTTACTATACTAAAGTATAGTGCTATCCAATAGTATAGCGCTATATTTTGTATAGCAAATGTATATAAGTTTGCGGTTCGAAACAACAATTCTAAATCATTATTAAAAAAAAGTACATGAAAAACAGTATTATTTGTGTTGCGATTGCAGCAACGATTGGTCTATTTGCATTTAAACCGGTAAATCCTGCGACCTGGTCACTGGATAAGGCTCATGCAAAACTTGGGTTTACGATTACACACCTGTTGGTTTCAGAAGTGGAAGGAAGCTTCAAGTCATTTGAATCCAAAATAACCACGTCCAAAGAGGATTTTTCAGATGCAGTGGTAGAGTTAACTGCAGATGTGAATAGTGTAACGACCGACAACGACAAAAGGGATGATCACATTAAGGGACCTGATTTCTTTGATGCGGCAAAATATCCCACGCTTAGTTTTAAAAGCAAGACATTCAAAAAAATGGCTGACGGCAACTATAAAGTTACAGGTGATTTAACACTTCATGGGGTTACCAAACCAGTTGAGTTAACTGCTTTTGCCCGATCAGGCACCAATCCGATGAGTAAAAAAGCTATTACCGGATTTAAGGTTACCGGGACCATAAAACGTTCAGATTTTAATTTGTCCGTATCTACACCCGGTTCAATATTAAGCGACGAAGTGAATCTTATCGCGAATGCAGAATTCTCAAAAGATTAAAATCTGCAATTGACTTAAACTTCAATAACGATCAAATAAAAAAAGGGGGTAACAAATACCCCCTTTTTAATTTTGATCAATTAACTGTGATTAAAAAGATAAAACACACCAAATTGAATTCCTGCATTTCTTAATTTTTCGGTACCATTATCATTGATGTTACTCAATCCGATATTGTATCTGGCATCCACACCAAATCCACTGGATATATGTACATAACTTACACCCAGGCCAACACCAAAATCGAAGGTTTTCACCTGGTCTTTTATATTGTTATCCGTATCGTTTACGATATTTTTGGCACTGACCAATATCCCCAGTTGCGGACCAGCTTCTAAACGGAATCCATTCTCAAACATATATTGAAACATCACGGGAATATTAATGTAATTCAAATTGGTTTTGTAATCTAAACCACCTGCACTGTATTTTGCTCCTTGCATGGAAAAGATTATTTCAGGTTGTATGGCAAAATAATCAGATCTGTGAATATGGCCGATCAGGCCAAAATGAACTCCTAGTTTGGGATCATAATTGGAATTGTCGCTGCTGCTGATGTTGTACACATTTAATCCGGCTTTAATTCCAATATTAACATGTTGTGCATTTGATGTGCCCGTCATGAATAGGATGGCGAGACAAATGTTCAAAAAGATTTTCATAATTGTTTGTTTTTAAATTAATGAATAAATTAATTCCTCTTCACAAGGATTCAGTTTCTCTGTAACGCATTCTTTTATTTTAAGTTCAGATGCTAAGGCTTATTCATTGATTATTTTTACTTTATTGAAAAATAAAATCAATGCTGTGAATTATGTAATAAAAAGAATAAATTTTGTAAACTTGATTGTTTCCAACTGCTGACCTTTAAACTATTTTTTGTTTGCGTAAAATAGAACTTGAACAGATCGGAAACTGGGAAAGAATCAACCCACTATCAGCTTGAAGTGAATTCTGATTTATTGAATTTCTATAATGAGTTTTATTTGTAAATTTGATTCGGATTACAGAAATCCAATGATATGAAAAAAAACGTCCTGCATGTTATTTTATTGTTGTCGGCCTTCAATGTGGTGTTTACACAACATAAAAGTGCAATCGCTGATCCATCTATGTCCGATCCGCTTTTGTCTGACAGTGCGGATTTTTCGAGCACCGGACGAAATATGTTTTTCATTTTAGAACCCGGTTATCAATTGGTATTGGAAGGAGGAAATGGGAAAAGCAAAGAAAGACTTGAAATTAATGTATTACATGAAACTAAAAAAATCGGTTCTGTTGAAACCAGAGTAGTGGAAGAAAAAGAGTCTGTGAATGGAAGAACAGTTGAAATTTCAAAAAACTATTTTGCTTTTAATAAAAAGAACAATTCCATTTATTACTTTGGTGAACAGGTAGATATTTATCGCAAAAGCAAAGTAGTAAGTCATAAAGGATCCTGGCTGGCCATTGGAAAAAATAAACCCGGAATCATTATGCCCGGTACGATTTTGCCTGCGGCAAAATTTGTTGAAGAAAATGCGCCCGGAATTGCAATGGATAAAGCTGAAATCATCAGCGTATCTGAAGTGGTAAAAACACATAAAGGATATTTTGTGAATTGTCTGAAAATAGAAGAAACCAATGATCTGAATCCTAAAGAAAAAGAATACAAATATTATGCTGAAGGAATCGGATTGATCAAAGAGGAAGAAATGCTTTTATTGAAATACGGCTTTCCTGAAGAAAATAAAAAATAAAAAAATCTTTCTTTCAGAAATTTCGGGTAAACTGCTTCGTGTTTTGATCTTTCTTCAGGTTAAATATCATCTCTTAATGGTTTCTTCCAATACGGTGATGGCGTGATCAGCTTCATTGATATTCATCCATCCAAATCCCATGCGCGTGCTGTTTAACTTTTTACCAGGTGCCAAATCATGAATCAATCCTTTGGAAAGAACTAGGTTTTTTTTCATCATTTTTTCCGATAGTTCAGGCAAAGGATATTTATTATCAAACCGCGCCCAAATCGAAAGTCCGCCTTCAGGACTTTTAAAATCGATGACATCTGATAATTTATCTTTAAGTCGGTTTACCATAAAGTCTCTTCGCTCTTTATATACTTTCAAAACCTTTTTCATGTGCCTGCGTATCTGACCTTCATTGAGTAATTCAGCTACAGCCTGTTCACCAATGGGGTCTCCCTGCACATCGAGTATCATTCTCAACTTACTTAATTCCATGATCAAATTGGGAGGAGCAGCGATATAACCGATGCGGATTGAAGGAGAGATGGTTTTGCTAAAAGAGCCAATGTAAACGACCATTCCTTGTTTGTCTACACTCGCCAGGGGAAGTATCGGACTACTTTCGTAATGAAATTCATAATCGTAATCATCTTCAATGATGATAAATCCATATTGCTCCGCCAAATGTATGAGCTTCATTCTTCTTGCTGCGCATAAAGTAACTGTAGTTGGATAATGATGATGAGAAGTTACATAAATGGCACGAATTGTTTTTTTCCTGCAGATCTTTTCAAGTTCATCCACATCGATACCGTCTTCATCTACCGGAATGCGAACTATCGTAGCGCCGGCATTTAAAAAGCAGATATCTGCATAACGGAAACTCAAATTGGCGGTAACAACGATATCATTTTTGGAAATCAGCACCGAAGCCAGCAAATACATAGCCATCTGCGCACCACGGGTGATTAATAAATTGTCTTCTTTAGTTTGCAGGCCGCGTGTGGAGTTGAGATAATCCGATATCGCTTTTCTTACATATTGTCTGCCTTCTACCTCAGCATAGGATAAAAGAATGATTCCGCTTTTGCGACTTAAAATGCTTTTATAACCCCTGCTTAGCAATTCGGCAGGTACCAGGCGGACATCGGGACCGTCATGAAATCCGTTGATATGCCGGTTTGGCTTGGCAGGTTCATGTATAATCGTATTGATTGTGAAGCTATAACCAGTGCAATCCGGACGATTTGAAGGCTGTGGAATCTGGGCAATTCGTTTGGGAGTAAATTCCGGTAACTTATGGCTGATAAAACTGCCTTTGGATTGCCTCGAGACTATCCATCCCTGGGCATCGAGTTCATCATAAGCATTCACCACGGTTTGCCGGTTAATTTTCAAGGCATCAGCCATCATCCGTGTTCCCGGCATTTTAGAGCCGGGTTTGAGAATTCCATTTTTGATTTCCCGGATAATGCCATTGGCTAATTGCAGAAATACAGGCATCTCCGCATCCTTCTGTAGATTCATCATGGTGATCCAGGGCAGCATAACCGGACTAGTTTATATCTTAAATCTGGACTACAAAGATAGTCCGGATTCGAAATACTTTTGTTGGGTCAAAACTATTTTTCAAATACACAAAAAAATTCCGGCCATGAAACAAATTCTATTCGCCCTTTTCATTTCGCTGGTGCTGAGCAATTGTGCGCCAACACATTCCACCCTGCCTTCCTGGGAATCTCAGGATTTCAATTCTACTCAAAAAAAATTTCCTGCGGTATCATCAATAAAAAAGGGTCGGTTTATCCAGGATCAAAATCGCTCTGATATCAATCAGGCTCATTCCACATATGAAGATGAAAATACTGAGCATGCAACTACTCTTGAATCTTTTTATAGAAGTCAGAAAAGATACCGGAATTTGCCACAATCCAGGTACGGTGAAAGTTTGAGGCATGACAAATTGAATAAGACCGAAAAAGCGGATCAACAGACAAATTATCAAATCAGCAATAGATTTAAAAGATAAACAAGATGCTTAAGATGGTTTTTTCTCCATAACACTCCTGATTGAATATCCTTTAACGGGGAGAACATAAAGCCCATGAATTTACTCGTGGGCTTTTTTATTGCCAGCCTCTGAATAATTGGAAAGTTCATATGTTTTGTGTTTGCGGGGTGACGGTCTGTGTTAACTGTATTCTGAATTTCTTTAGTCCTGATGTTCAAATACAGTATATTGCAATTTCAATTGAATAGCAGTGAAGCAATTAAGGACAGCATTTCTTGTGTTACTTTTTATCGTCAAATGGATTCTCGCATTTGGCATTATCATTACTATTATACAGCATTTTATCACCCCGGTTTATTCTTTGGAAGAGGGAAAACCATTTTCCGGAAACAGCTTTTACAATCCATATCAGCATTCAGGTACAAATTGGTTAAAGATGAATTTGCATGCGCATGCAAAGGCCTGGGGTGGATTGACCAACGGAATGAAACAAAGCAAAGAAGAAATTATTCAGGAATATACGAAACTCCATTACGACATTATTGGTGTCTCCAATTATCATGATCCTCAGGCCATTTACTTTAAAGGCAAACCGGATTCTCTGACTGTATATGAATATGGTTATAATCTGTTTAAAGCGCACCGGCTGGTGATCGGATATCAAAAAGCAAAGTTCAGGGAAGTCAGTTTGTTTCACAACATACAGGACAGACAGTACATATTGAATGAAGTATATCCGGATTGCAAAGTGTTGGTGATTGCACATCCGCAATTCGGAAAGGGGCATGAAATGAATGATTTTTCAAAACTCAGCAATTACCATTTGATTGAAGTGCTCAATCATTACCGGTATTCTGAAGGAGAATGGGATCTTGCATTGACACACGGCAAACCGGTTTTTATCATTGGGAATGACGATATGCACGATTTGCAAAAGCCGGGTGAGGTTGGCGTTAGATTTACCATGGTAGATGGCAAGGAAGATTTGAATCATACCCTTGACGAACTCAAAACGGGAAATGCATACGCAGTTGCTGATCCGGACAGATCCTGCGATTTAAAATTATCCTCCTGCAAAACGGATGGGACGACTATGAATGTCGAATTTAATGATACTGCAGATAAAGTTGTGTTTATTAGCAATGACGGAATTGTTAAGGACTCTGTTATGCATTCCAATCATGCGTCTCATACTTTTCAGGCGGATGAATCGTATGTAAGAACAATTGCGTATTCAAAGAATTGCAAATTGTATTTGAACCCTGTATTCAGAATAGCAGACGGTATCCTGCCGAAAAACGAACAATCCTTAAAAATAAACTGGCTTGCGACAGTGGGCGAAAAACTGGCATTAATTCTTGCGATGATGCTGGTGGTTTGGATTCTGATCAAAACGCCTGTTCGTTTTAAGTAAATACGCTTTTCATTGCTCCATTTATGGAGCACCGTTTCAAGGAATAAATGAAACAGAAGTTAAACCAGGTGCCTCCAATTTAAAGCGTACCTCTTCTTGCCTGTTCTGCTTCTATACTTTCAAACAATGCCTGGAAATTTCCTTTGCCGAATGATTTAGCTCCTTTGCGTTGGATAATTTCAAAAAACAAAGTAGGCCTGTCTTCAACGGGTTTGGTAAATATTTGCAGGAGGTAACCTTCTTCATCGCGGTCTACCATAATTCCCCATTTTTTGAGCTCGTTGAGATCTTCTTCGATAATTCCTACGCGTTGACCAACGGTGTCGTAATAGGATCCGGGTACATATAAAAATTCCACACCGCGTTTGCGCATTTCAGAAATAGTAAAAATGATATCATCTGTGGCAACTGCAATATGCTGACATCCGGGGCCATTATAAAAATCCAGATATTCTTCCACCTGTGATTTCTTTTTTCCTACTGCGGGTTCATTGATCGGAAATTTAATATAACCATTTCCGTTCGTCATAACTTTACTCATCAATGCAGTGTATTCCGTAGAGATATCTTTATCATCAAAGGTGATGAGATTGTAAAAGCCCATTACTTCAGCATAAAATTTACTCCATACATTCATTCCACCCATTTCCACATTTCCAACCATGTGGTCTATATATTTTAAACCGGTTGGTATGGGATGATATTCAGACTCCCAACGTTCATAACCCGGCATAAACAAACCTAAGTAATTGGTACGCTCGATAAACAAATGAACGGTATCTCCATAAGTATGGATTCCCGATCTGCGTATTTCGCCATAGGCGTCTGAAATGGATTCCGGTTGAAGAAAAGGTTTTGCACCTCGTTTTACCGTTTGTTCGAATGCATCATATGCATTATTAACCCAAAGCGCAATGACTTTAACACCATCGCCATGTTTTTTGATGTGATCAGCTATTTCTCCGGTTTGTACTAAAGGGGTTGTCAGTACCAGGCGAATTTTTCCCTGTTGCAATACATACGATGTGCGATCGCGTACACCGGTTTCCAATCCTGCGTATGCGAGATCCTGAAAACCAAAAGCCGTTTTATAATAATGTGCAGCCTGTTTGGCATTGCCCACATAAAGTTCAACATAGTCTGTGCCAAGAATAGGTAAAAAATCCTGCGCTTGTTCAAATATTTTTTTTGTTTCGGAGTAATTGAAATTTTTAACTGCAGTTAGATTATCCATAATTTAAATTTTAAACAAATTCATAATTCGCAATGAGCGGATTTAAGCAATTTCCATTTGCTTTTCTTTTTCTTTGATTAACCAGGACTGGTAATAATCTTCCATTTCAATTTTCAGGGCTTCTTTGGTGATTTTAACCGGATTGAACGGATCGATCATTACGGCAAGTTCATTGGTTTCTTTTTTTCCGATACTCCGTTCAATGGCACCGGGATGTGGTCCATGTGGAATACCTCCCGGATGCAAAGTGATCTGCCCTTTTTGAATATTGTTTCTGCTCATAAAATCGCCGTCGACGTAATAGAGCAGTTCATCACTGTCGATATTGCTGTGATGATACGGTGCCGGGATGGCCTGTGGATGATAATCATACATGCGCGGAACAAAGGAGCAAACCACAAAATTACGGGCCTGAAATTGCTGGTGTACCGGTGGCGGCATATGGATGCGGCCTGTTATAGGTTCAAAATTGAAGATGGAAAATGCATAAGGGTAGCAACAGCCGTCATAGCCTACGACATCAAAAGGATGTGAATCATATACATAAGGATAAATCAATCCGCGTTTCTTAATATTGATCAGGAAATCTCCTTTTTCATCATGAGTCTCCAGGGAATGCGGCAATTTAAAATCGCGTTCACAAAAAGGAGACTGCTCGGTAAATTGTCCGTATTTATTTAAATAGTGTGCAGGTATTTCAATGGGACTATGAGATTCGATAATCAATAATTTATTATCGGTTGTATCAAAATGAATCTGATAAACGGTGCCACGGGGAATAATGAGATAATCTCCATATTTGAAATCAACGGAGCCGTACATGGTTTTTAAAACACCCGAACCCCGGTGTACGAAAATCATTTCGTCAGCGTCTGCATTTTTAAAGAAATAATCCTTTGTGCTCATCCGTGGTGCGGCGAGTCCAATTTGCAGATCTGCATTGAGAAAAAGAACCTTTCTGCTTGACAAATAATCGTCCTCTGCTTTGATTTCGAAACCCTGGAAACTTCTCGCCTGAAGATTGTCTTCAATGGCAATTTCCGGACGAATGCTATACGATTTACCATGAAGTTTAACCATGGTAGGCGGATTCAAGTGATAGACCAGGGAAGATATTCCTGAAAAGCCTTCGGTGCCAAAGAGTTCTTCGTGGTAAAGACTTCCATTCGGCTGACGAAAAACCACATGGCGTTTATCCGGGACCAGCCCCTGTCGTTGATAAAAAGGCATAGTAAATTTTTATGCAAATAGGCTGATTTTTTCAGAGCAGGTAAATGATTGAAATCATTGAGCTGGATGATGTTTGTCCGTTGGATAAAAGGTGACTTGTGTTTTCCCTCGAATCTTATTACCCGATATACCGTTGCAATAGTTTTTTTGTAAACTATGACTTCAGGGAGACTGCAGTTAGTGATGTTTTAGCCTTTGAAGTGAAATCAACAGCAATGTTCAATGCAAAAGGCAAATTCTCGAATTTCGAAATGCGGTGAGTTTATCTCTTAGCGTAACATTTGACCATAACCGGATTGTGATCGGAATAACTGGTATGCAACACGCGATGGCTGCAAAACTGGATGACGTTTTCATCGCCCAGAACAAAATCGATGCGCAATCCAGGAAGTGCACCAATGTAAGTAGTGCCAATACCGTCCCCGCAGGCCAGAAAACTGTCTTTTCTTCCTTTTGACAGCACTTTGTAAATATGCGAAAAGGGAGTATCGTTAAAATCGCCGGCAATGATACAAGGATAAGGAGACTGTGCTGCATGTTCCACAATTTGCCTTGCTTCACGGGTACGTATAATGGCTGAGTTGCGGTATTTGCGCAAAATGCGTTTGATTACATTGATTTTCTCTTCATTCTTTTCTTCCTGCTCGTCCGTAATTTTTTCTACATCCTTTACAATGCGGTTGCTTTGCAGATGTATACTGTACACGCGTAATTTTTTCCCCTGGATCAGCAAATCAACCCATAGACAACTGTTGGTATGGGTGCCAAAATCCACCAGGCCCTTATCTAAAATTGGATAACGGGAATAAATAGCGGCGCCATGCTGAATCATGTAATGGAAGTATGGATACAATCCCGTTTTATTGATAATGTCATCAGAAAAAAAATTGTTTTCCTGTACACACAATATGTCGGGTTCATGCTCGCGGATAAACGTGGTAAATTTTGATTTTTTTATTTGCATTTTGCTTTCGGAAGTATCCTTGAGTTGCTTAAGTCCATAGACATTGTAACTCATGATGGTAAATGCTTCCTGTTGACATTTTTTGTTTTTATTTTCTTCACCGAATGCAAATAAAAGAGTCCATGAATGCCAGCCGATGGCAAGTGTAAGTATTGGAAGCCAGGTGTATCTCCAATGAAAAACGATCCAGAACAACACAAATAAAATGTTCATCAGAAAGATCACCGGAAGAAATAAACTACAAACTGAAAACAACCAGAAGGTGGAAGGATCCAAAGCAGATACAAAATAGATGACTACGCAAATGAAGGACCATACGATATTGCACGAAAGAATAAAACGGAGCATATTATTCTTTGCTGATGTGTTCGAGGAAGTCTTTTTCTTCGGAGGTCAGTTTTTCCATTCCCTGTGTTTTAATTTTGTCGAGAATTTTATTCAATTTTTCTTCTTTAGGAATGGGAGCAGGGGTATTGGATTGTTTTTTTCCCGGACTGTTGAATCTTCTGTTTTCAGTATATTTTGAAGCTGCATTTTTTGTCCTGCGTTTAAAAAGAGAAAGCCAGCTATCCATGGCGTATCCGCTTCGCAGTAAAGTGATGTACATCCATCCCCAGAATGCACCTCCGATATGTGCAAAATGACCACCGCTGTTTGTGTTTTCTCCTGCAAACAAAAGATCGAGAATCAATACCACTAGCGCGAGATATTTAATCTGCACATTGCCGATAAGAATCAGCCGGACTTCATATTTCGGAGAAAGGGTCGCAGCTGCAAACAACAATCCGGTAACGGCAGCAGAGGCTCCATAAGCATGCACTTCTATACCTTTATACCATGGAAATAAGGCTGCACTGATAATGAAAAAAATACCGCCTGCGATTGCCGTTTCAAAGAAGATCAGTATCGCATGTCTGCTGCCAATCAGATCTTCCACAATGCTTCCGATCCAGAATAGCCAGAGCATATTCCATAACAAATGGAAAAAGCCTTCGTGTAAAAAAATGTGGGTGATCCAAACCCAGGGAAAATACAAATCATGTTTTAGCGTAGACGAAAGACTGATGCTGTGTATGATATCGTAATACAGTACACCCGGAAACCCGTCATTGGTGAAAGTAAAATAAGCGCGCACCAAATTGATAATTAAAAAGACAGCAATACATAAAGCAATGCATCGCACCCAGAAACCACCTGTACGAATTCGGTACTGTATGTCTTTATAAATAGAATCAAACATGTTTAAAATTCAATTTTTTCCGGAAGCCATCTATCAGTTTATATAGACAATGCCTGATTGCCTTTACTGATTTCAGAAACCGGGGAATACGAATATTAATCTAATCTCAAAATACGGACTTTCGCTTATCATCGGTTCAATAAAGTATTTATTCGATTCAATTATTAATTGGTTATCGGCCGTATCGTCTGTTATGGCGCCAATACATCAGCATCAGCAAGCCAAACAATGCACCTCCCAGGTGGGCATAGTGCGCAATACCGGTATGATAACCACTCAAGCCCCAGAAAAGATCTGCAGCAAGAAAAAACATGGCAAGGTATTTTGCCTTAATAGGGATAGGAATAAACATCAGACTCATGGGAAGATTGGGATACAAATAAGCCAGTCCGACAAACAAACCGTTGATAGCACCCGAAGCTCCGATGACCGGGATATTCAATTCATCATAATTATTGAAATAATGAATCAGCACGAATTTGGACAAGATATGAAGTATGGCTCCTCCGAGACCGCAACCAAAATAAAACGTGAGGAATTTTTTAGTTCCCAAATCCTGTTCCATCAATGGTCCGATAAAAAATAGAGTCATCATATTAAAAAACAGGTGGGAAAAACTCCCGTGCATAAACATATGGGTAATTACCTGCCAGGGCCTGTACATCGTACTTTCCGGATAAAACAAATAGAGATAGTATTTGTAGTCTCCCAGAATGCTCATAGATGCCAAAAATAAAATGACATTGATGATGATAAGATGTTTAACTGCTTCTGTAATCTGATACATGAATCTTAGCTAAATTTTTTACGTAATTCTTCGATGCTCATGTGAAACAAACATTTTTTACCGAATGGATTTGAATAGGGAATTTCACAAAGGAACAATTGTTCTACCAGGGCTTTCATTTCTTCATCACTCAAAGGCTTTCCTCTTTTAATTGAGCTGCTCATAGCCATAGACCTCGCCAGATTTTCTTCCAAAGGTAATTCAAACTCCAGATTCGATTTATATTGGTTCAGCAACCGTAAGATGAGTTCCTGTTCGGCATATTTACCTTCGAGCATTGCCGGCATTCCATGAATGACAAAAGAGTCGGAACCAAATTCTTCAATTTCAAAACCAATTTTCTGTAGTTGCGGTAAAATCTGATTCAGCTGAATGGCATCCGGATGACTCAAATGCAAATTTTGCGGAAATAACAATTTTTGAATTTGTGTTTCTCCTTTATTCAAAATGCTTTTATAATATTCATACAACACGCGTTCATGTGCAAATTGCTGGTCGATGATGGTTATTCCGGATTTGAGCTGCACCATTAAATACGATGAATGAAATTGGACGATGCGGAAATCATCATCTGTTGCTTCCATTTGAATTTGTTCTTCGGTCTGCTGTTCAGGCTGTTTCGCAAACGAATCATCCCGCTGCACCGGCACGATTGATGGATCGCCATGCGGATTGACCAATTGAACCCAGGATACCTGACTTCCGGTATTTTGAATCGGAGCCTGGTTGGATCGGGCAGGATTAAAAGAATTGGGCCCTGTACCCATCAATCGTTCAATTCCCGGTTTTGATTCTTCAAAGTCGATTTGAGGGGTAAGTGAAAATTGTCCCAGTGCAAATCGCGTAGCTGCTTTCAGAAACTGGTAGATCAATCGTTCGTCTTCAAATTTGATTTCATGTTTGGTGGGATGCACATTGACATCGATTTGTGCAGGATCGATATTCAAAAACAAAATATAAAAGGGAAGATGCTCTTCCGGTATAATGTTTTCATACGAAGACCGGACTGCATGCATCAGGTATGGACTGCGGATAAAGCGCCGGTTGACAAACAGGATTTGTTCGCCTTTCGACTTTTTTGCGATTTCCGGTTTGCCGATAAATCCATTAATTTCTACCACATCTGAATGTGGAGTTACGGGAATTAAAAAATCCTGGTATTTTTTCCCATAGATATTTACAATGCGCTGTTTCAGATTTCCAGGGGCCAGTTGATACATGAGATTTTCATCTACCTGGTAGCTGAAGGCAATTTCCGGAAAGGACAAGGCCTGGTAGATGAATTCATCGTGGATATGGCGGGATTCCACAGAATCTGCTTTGAGGAATTTGCGTCTGGCCGGTACATTGTAAAATAAATTTTTCACCTGGATCTGAGTTCCGGTAGGGCAGGCACAGGGTTCCTGTGATTTTACTTTTGAATCAGCAATGACTACGCGGGTTCCGGTAATATCTGAGGCCGGTTTTGTTTTTAACTCGACCTGGGCAACGGCAGCAATGGAAGCGAGTGCTTCACCGCGAAATCCTTTCGTCTGGATCAGGAATAAATCTTCTGCGGATTTGATTTTTGAAGTAGCATGTCTTTCAAAGGCCATTCTTGCATCCGTGGGAGACATTCCACAACCATTGTCGCTCAATTGAATCAGCGTCTTACCTGCATCTTTAACGAGTAATTTTATTTCCGTGGCACCAGAATCAATCGCATTGTCCATCAGTTCCTTGACCACGGAAGCGGGCCGCTGGATCACTTCACCTGCCGCAATCTGATTGACCACGAGGTCATTGAGTAAATGGATGATATCAGGCATTGGGTTTTCCTTGAATAATGGGCAAAAGTAAAGAAGTGGAGGGAGATCTGAGCTATGAGATTTGAGCTATGAGATCAGAGCGATGAGTGCTGAATTTTGGGATAGGAAATTTAGATGGTGATTCTTGAATGAGTTATCATTCAGGTCAAACTCAAACATTGCAATAGATATCAAAAGTTAAAATCAAATGGCTTAACAAAACGGGCTTGCGGATTGTTACTCCATTCTTTACTGACTATCTTTGCAACTTAAGCCACAATATGAGTGATCAAATTAAGCATGAATGCGGACTTGCCTTGGTTCGATTGCTGAAGCCCCTTGACTATTACCAGAAGAAATACGGAAGTTGTTTTTATGGCTTGCAAAAAGTCAACCTTCTTTTGCAAAAACAACGCAACAGGGGACAGGATGGAGCCGGATTGGCGACGATCAAATTAGATATAGAACCGGGGAAGAAATATATTTCGAGGAAAAGGAGCAATTCATCCAATTATCTGCAGGCTTTGTTTGAAGGAGTTATGCATCATTTTGATCATTTGAGTGATGAGCAATTAAATGATGGCAAATGGCTGAAAGCGAATATGCCTTATATGGGCGAATTGCTGCTTGGGCATTTGCGCTATGGTACGCATGGGGACAATACAATCGAAACCGTTCATCCATTTATCCGGGAAAATAATTGGATCAGCCGGAATCTGGTGCTTGCAGGCAATTTCAACATGACGAATGTGGAAGAATTGTTTGATAAGCTGGTATCGCTGGGACAATATCCCAAAATAAAATCGGATACCATTACGGTACTCGAGAAAATCGGGCATTTTCTCGATGAAGAAGTACAACAGTTATTCAATTGGTATAAACCGGAAGGCTATAGCCAACAGGAAATCAATCCGCTAATTTTCAAAAATCTCGATGTCTGCAGCGTTTTGAACAAGGCTTCGAAAAAATTTGACGGCGGTTATGTTATTGCCGGAATGATAGGACACGGCGATGCATTCGTACTCCGGGATCCCAATGGAATCCGTCCGGCATTTTATTATCAAAATGATGAAGTGGTCGCAATGGCTTCCGAACGTCCAGCATTGCAAACTGCATTTGAAGTGGGAGCAGAAGAAATCCGGGAATTAAAACCGGGTAATGCACTCATCATTAAATATCACGGCGAAGTAAAAGAAGAACTTTGTATAGAACCCGGTGAAAAGAAATCCTGCACCTTCGAACGCATTTATTTTTCCAGGGGGAATGATGTTGATATTTACCGCGAGCGAAAAAATTTAGGCAGGGAATTGGCGCCACACGTGTTGAAGTCTATCAATAAGGACATGGAGAATACCGTGTTTTCATTTATTCCAAACACTTCAGAAACGGCATTCCTTGGATTAATGGAAGCAATTCATGACGATCTCAATCACGAAAAAACACAATGGCTGCTCCAGGAAAAAGACCATTTATCTTCAGAGCAGATACGCACCATACTGGCTGTAAAACCAAGAATGGAAAAACTTGTCGTAAAAGATGACAAGATGCGCACATTTATTGCCAATGATAAAGTGCGCGGTAAAATGATCTCACATGTTTACGATGTTACTTATGGCATTGTAAAACCGGGAGTGGATACGTTAGTGGTCCTCGATGATTCTGTGGTAAGAGGAGCGACACTGCGGGATAGCATTATTCACATTCTTTCTACCTTGCATCCAAAGAAAATTATCGTACTTTCTTCAGCACCACAAATCCGTTATCCCGATTGTTATGGCATTGATATGTCGCAGCTGGATAAGTTTGTTGCCTTCCGTGCAATGGTCGATTTGCTGCACGATAACAACAAAGAAGAATTGTTGGAAGAGACACTTGAAAAATGTTTGGCTCAACAACATCTTCCATCCAATAAAATGAAGAATTACCTTACTGAGTTATACGATTGTTTTAGTTATGAAGAGATTTCCAGGAAAATCGGACAAATGCTGAAACCGATTGGATATGACGTTGAAGTGGAAATCATCTTTCAAACGCTGGAGGGATTGCACCGCTCCTGCCCGCATCATACCGGTGATTGGTATTTCTCCGGAAATTACCCGACACCAGGTGGAGTCAAAGTGGTAAATACTGCATTTATCAATTTCATGCAGCACAATGATGTGAGAGCGTATTAAATTCAATTACGAATTACTAATTCTCAATTACTAATTACCCCAACTACTAATTACTAATTTGTGAGTAGTAATTAGTAATTAATAATTAGTAATTATCTTTCTTGTCTTCATTTTTTTCCTGTCAACAAAACGGCCTGCATATAATCAGCCGTTAATTTAGATTCACCTTTTAGATAATTCAGGTTCTTCAGGTACAATCTGTATTTGTACATTTTGGTATTGACATCAAAGGATTGGTCCAGAATTCCTTCGTTACCGGATTTTTGATGACGGGTATCAATAGTTAATAGCAGATCCGTTAAAGGAATTGTATCCTGAATTTTTTTGCAAACAATTTTAGAGCTGCCGCCGGATTCTATCAGGCTGATATTATCATCCGAATTGCCTTTGTATAAATTGAACATGAATATGCGGTCATAACCGTCAATGGGGTAGTCATTTCGGTCTGCTGCACTTAAATAAATCGTTTCATATTTTTCCGTCATTTCTGAAGGTTGTGATAATCCCAGTTTTTCAAACAGAAAATCACGGGGATCGTGATAAACGATAGTATCAAATGGAATGGATTCTGACAATAACGAATTGATGTAATTCAATTCACCCATTTTGTCCAGCGCATAAATGAGATCTTTAACCGATTCCTTATCCGGAATTTCTAATCCGGCCAGCGATGACTTTATTTTTCCATTTTCCAGCATTTTGTTTTTTTCCAAAAGTCCGGCGAGCCGCTTGAATTGACTGGAAACACTGGTATGGAATGCATCAAAGGGACTCATGGTACCGAAAATCAGAAATACGATCAGACTCATCGGAATGAGCTTAATATTATCGGTTTTAGAAAAAATGAAATACAAACAAGAGAGAAATAACCAAATGCCTGTTATCAAAACAAAATAGCGTGGAGGTGTGAATCCATAATCCGTTAGCCTGCGGTTGATGGCAACAAATAACAGGATGACCAAAGGAGTCAGGATGTAGAAAAAATACTTTTTAAATAAATGAGAGAGTTTGTTTTCCTCGAGATCGGGAAGCAGATAATTTAAAAGGTAGGTGATGACACCGATTCCGGAAAAACCTAATACCAGGGAAGACACCCATCCTCTGGGCAATTCCCATTTATCGATAATTTTTATTCCATAGGCATACAGAATTAAAAAGTATAATATGGTCAATGGAATTAATATAAAAAAACAAAGATTGCGAATGGCTTTGGTATATGAAGTCCGGATTGCCTCCGGTTTATCTGCATTAGGAAAATTAGACAACACATAAACCGGATGAAAGCCTGCAGCAATAACTGCAAAAATTTGTGCGTATAACTTCCATTCAACATTCATATCAAACAACTTGTCAATCGCCAGTAAAGCCATCGTAAGTCCCAGATAAATGATGAGTGCATAAAAAGCACCTACATACCAAATGACGAACGCATCTTTATTGTATTCCCAGAATCGTTTAAGGTTTCCGGCTTTCAGAAATGGTGCAAGTGCTACGAGTAAATGTGCTATGATGAAAAATGAAAAAAAGCGGATGGGTCTTTCCAACCGGTCTTCGTCAAAATCCGGTGCGATAAAAATGATGATAAAAACGAGGAAGGCGACTCCAAACAGAAACAAAATCGACTTTTGAGTAATGGACTTCAGGTAGGATTCGGCAAGCAAATGAATACCGGTAAGCCATGGAAGTCCTATCGCCAGGCTGAAAAAAGTGCGTTGTAGTCCCGGCAGTTTTCTATCCATCTCAATCATATAGATGCTAATGAGTCCGCAGGTAAATGCTGATATGATCGCTAAGGGAAATCGGGTAACTGCAATATTAAATGAATCGCGCAGGACAGGGATGGAGAAGTTTTTCAGTTTCATGCTGACAATATTACTACATTTCATTGGAAAAAGACAAAAAAGGATTTATTTATACATTATTAAATAGAAGGTCAGAACAAAGAAGTACCGGTTGATTCGTCAAATTGTCAATCGGTCGAAGGACATAGCAGAATCTAAGTTCATTGTGATGAAATATATGTGCCTTGATCTTATCACTATCGTCAAGACTTAAAAAAAAATTCGCAAAGCAGGAAAACACCATGAAGGAAGTATTTATTGAATGAAATGCAGGGTATTTAATTATTTACTGTACCATTTTTTCAGCACTTCTTCTGCCAGTTTGCCTTGTGGTGTATAATCTTTTTCCGGATAACCTTCATGTCCTTCTCCATTCGGAAACCATTTCCAGACAAATCCACCGGCCCACCATGGTTTGTCGTAAAGCGAATTAAATAAGGATTCATATGCATTGGCCTGTGCTTTTTGATTTACAGGCAATGTTGCTATCTTGGATTCAAGTTCCCAGGATTTACCGGCGCATCCATCGACACTTAAGTAACCAAATTCAGCGAAGAGAATTTTTTTGTTTATTTTTTTCGAATACTGTTCCATTTCCGGAAGATAGTTGTGCCATGCCTTATTTAGCGTAGCGGGATCAGGTGTAAATTCATCGGACAATGGAAAATAAGCACTGATGCCGATGTAATCCAGGGCATCCCAGAAGGCAACTTCACGATAGGTATTCCAGGTCGCGCAGTAACAAAGTTTTCCGGAATACATGTTCCGCATTTCTGCAATCAGTTGCCGGAAAAAAGATTCCCGTTTGATAGCAGCGATGTTGTATTCGGTAGCTATGCAAAATAGTTCAACCTGGCATTGCCGGGCGAGGCGTAGTTGTTGCAGAATATACATTCTATATGCATGCTCCCATTGCTTCCATTCTTCTTCTGAATTAAAATCCATTGCACCTACCCAATCATCATGCATCCAGACCTGTGGCTTGAGCATGACTTGCAAACCGGCTTTTTTGGCGAGACGGATGCTTTCACGAATTCCATCCGGCTTTTCTCCCCACCATTGCCAGCCCAACGAATCGTAATGCACTTCCGGATTTCCTTTTTTTGAAAAAGCAAAAGGAATAATGGCGACCCAGTTTGCATTCGTATTTTTAATCAAGGGCATTGGATCAGAGGGAAAAGGTGCAGGCGGTGCAACCATGGTGATGCCTTTGATTTGTTCTAAAGGAGATTTATTCCAAGCTGAATTACGAAATAAATAAACCGAAAGGAGAATAGTAGTTAATGTAAAAAAATAAAAGAGGTATTTCAATTCTTATTATACTTAGGGTTAGAACAGAGATTGTGATTTTTAGCGATTGGATTATTAAAAGCTGAAAGGTTAATTCAGGATAAATTTATATCCTCAAGAAATTGTAAATGGCAATAATTTAGTATCAAAAATAACTCCGTGATAACGGTTTAAATCATCAATGTAATTTTGGGCATCATTACCCCGAACAGGAAATAATAAGGCAAAGGACAAGTAAGATTTTCTGGCAGTTCTGGACTGATAGTCTATTCCAAATCCAAGAGTAGGTCCATAAAATAACTTATCGTAACCTGAAGCATTCTTTACACTGATGGCAGTATTATAACCATACATTCCCATTAGAAATGGAATGACCTGGGAATTAGTTTGTTGACTAAGGAGTCTGATTTTGATACCGGCATTAAATCCGAGTCCGGCGAAAGCATAACCAAGTCCTGCAAAAAATCCAAGATTCCATTGTGGATAAATAAGAAGATTCATTCCGAGTCCTCCATGATCCAGACCAAAACCCAATCCAAATGTATTCATAGTACGAGTCATTGCAATGGATTGATTTTTTTTCATTTTGATTGCTTCGATAGAATCTTTGTGAATTTTAATACTGACATAGGCTTCTTTTTTCTTTTGTACGAGATGTATATAGGAATCATCGGATTCCCGGATTAATCCGACAAGCTGTTCGCCATTTTTTTTGAAAATGGTATCTTGTGCTGCTGCTGTTTGAATTAAATAAAGACAAAAAAGTAAAAGCAAAAATGGTAATTTCATGCATTCCGTTGTTTTATTGGAAGAAACGTTCATAAGAATAGTAATTAATTTATAAAAATAAAAAAATATCGGTTAGATTAGCCAGCTTATTTCATTTATCATTGAATGATACTGAAGAAATCCTATTACAGCAATCCTGATGTTTTGTATATAGCGAATGATTTGTTGGGAAAGGTCCTTTATACCGAAATCAACGGAATCATCACCAGTGGTATAATTGTGGAAACGGAAGCTTACAAAGCTCCCGAGGACAAGGCTTCGCACGCTTACAATAACCGGAAAACCGAACGCACCAAAACGATGTTTCTGGACGGAGGACATGCCTATATCTATTTATGTTACGGCATTCATGAGATGTTTAATGTCGTAACCGGCCAACCCGGTACTCCGCATGCCGTTTTAATCCGTGCTATTGAGCCATTAGAAGGAACCGAAACCATGTTGTTGCGGAGGAATATGAAGGAATTCAAATCCAACATCAGCAAAGGACCTGGTAGTCTCACCAGGGCATTGGGAATTACCCGCCAGTTTAACGAATGTAAATTGTATGATTCAAAAAGCCCGGTTCGCATTTACGATGAGCGCATTCAATACAACAAATCCCAAATTGGTATTTCCAAACGAATTGGCGTTCAATACGCAGAAGAATCAGCCGACTGGCCGTACCGGTTTTTTGTTAAAGAGAATGAATATGTTTCTAAGTTATCAGTATGAATTAGCGAATGACTGAAAATTCTGATGTCATTATATTGGAGGAATTCAGTTTCATTTTTGCGAAATACAATCCAGCCGGTAAATCGATATTTAGTTTGAATTCCGTTGTATTAATATTGTAAAAGGGATAGATTTTGCCATACATATCCGAAATGTCAATTGAAGAAATCGGCTCGTTCGAACGGAAGGTCATGGTTCCATTATTGGGATTCGGATAAATCGTGAAATCAAAATTATTGATTGTATTCTTAGTTCCCGTAATTTCATTGGTATATACCCATAATTCCGAACCGGTGACGCCATCATTTGCAATAAAGTATAGTGATTTGTCCAAGACCGTTAGGTTTGAAACATAGGAGCTTTCAGTTTTATTCACCCGAAATGATAATTTTGTTCCGGCTGTTGTGCCATCAGTCTCCCATACCTGTCTTCCTTCCAGTTCGGTAGTCGCAATAAAATACAATTTGTTACCATAGAAGGTAAGATTATAAATAGAAGCACTGGGTTTACCAGGATTAACATCTTTGAGAAGTTGAGTTCCTGCAATTGTTCCATCGGTTATAAATAATTCCTGTCCGTGCGTTGAGTCAGTGGCTATAAATATGATTTTATTATTATAAACTGTAAATTCATTGTCTTCGGTAATCAAAAGTTTGTCGGTAATTAATTTCGTTCCGGCCATAGTTCCATCTGTTGAGTACAATGAATTTAAACTGGAAAAAATACAGCGGTTACCGAGTGTGGTATAATTTGAAATTCTGGGATCTGAAAGATTGAAGGATTTACTTTGAATTGAAAAGGTACCTGTTGGTGTTCCATCAGAAACATAAGCGTCGTATTTTCTATTGCCATTGTTGAAATCAAATCCCGAATAAACAGAAAACATGATTTTGTCATTAAATGCAGCAAATGCAAACGGACTACTGTTACCACCTGCTATAATATCTTTAAAAAGTTTTGTTCCTCCCGGAGTACCGTCTGAAACATGTGGCTCACTTCCAGTGGTTCCACTTTCTGCACTGTAAAATAATAATTTTAATGTAGGATGGTAAAACAATGAACTTGGATAAGATCCTTTAGATCCAACCACTAAATCTTTTACAATTTTTGTTCCTGAACTTGTTCCGTCCGTAATCCATAACTCTTCACCTTCAGTAGAACCGATTCCTGTAAAGAAAATTCCTGAAGGACATAAAGCAAAACGGCTGGCATATTCATAAACACCGGCTCCTTGCGTGTTGATTTCTTTTAATTGAAAAGTTCCTTGATTTGTTCCATCTGAAACCCATAATTCCAAACCGTGAATTTTGTCATCACAGGCAAAAATGAGTTTGTTATTAAAGGATTGCATTTGAAAAATCTGTGCATAACCTGTGCCTGAACGAATATCTTTGACCAAATAAATGGAATCAATGGTTGGATCATATTGATATAATTCTTCCCCATACTTGCCTTCATCGGCAACCATGAATAATTTTCCATTTAATGCATATAATCTTGAATCATACCCATACGAGTTGTTTAAGGAGCCAAAGGAGCCCGGATAAAGGTCTTTGACCAATTTCAATTTTGATTGGCCTGCCATAAAATGCGATAAAAGAGCGAAAAGAAAAAGCAGAGAGTAATTTTTCATAAAGGGGAGTTTAGCAATCTAAATTTCAAAGGTACAATTCCTTTTTTAATAAAATAGTTAGTCATGATTGGAATTCAAAATCTTTGGATTATATACACATATATTAAATGCAGTATGGTGGTTCAATTATTTTTTCTCCAGTTGTTTCCAGTTTCCCGTCAGTGTGGTATTCGGATCAAAGCCCGTAGATTCAGTCATCAGATATTCACCGCGATCATTTACCCAGGCATTGTTGTAACCTGAAGGCAATTGAACCTGAGTCTGGCTGCCATCGCTATACCGATCCACACCTCTGATGTAATCGCTGAATTGTTGATTGGTGTGTTCATAGGATTTTTGCGTTTGCCAGTAGCTGTCGGAAATTGTTTTTGAAATCTGATCATTGGTTTGACTGATAATTTTGCTGATTTGCCCGGCCTGATAAATGCGCGCATAAACAGCATCTGATAAAATCTTGGTGACTTGTACAAATTTATTGTAAAACGGAAGAGTCGGTCTGCTCGATGCTTTAATGGTCAGCGCAATTTTATTTGCTTCATCCAATTTTCCTTTTGGTGCTTTGACACTGTATAAATTATTGGCAGACCAAATGGTACTTTGCAAAGTGACTACACCCTGGGATGTCATGTTGGATACATCGAGCTGGCCATAGAAGGCTTCTTCAACCGGTTCATTGTTTTCGAGGTATTCGATTTTTACGAATCCTGCCTGCGAATGCGATTGCATGTATGATCCCTGTTGGTATCCATTTTGGGTCACCGGTTTCCCGATTAATTTTTCTTCGGTAAAATGGTATTGAATTCCATGGCGTTCTTTTTTAATCAAATCTTTTAAACCGGGAATCAGTCCTCTTGGCGGAGGATAGCCGCTAGCCCCTGTTGGTCCTGTGCTGTAAACAGCCCGTACATCTGCATAAGAATTAATTCGCATTTTGCTTTTCTCATTTTCAAAGACACCCTGGTACCGGATGGGAAGTGTTGCATCATTGTATTCCCAATACAATTTGTCATTCACGGTCCATCCTTCCGGGATCAGGCAATTAAAAGCCACCATGCCTGTTCCTTCGCGATCCATGATCTCGTGTTTATTGAATTTTAAATAGTGGACTTCTTCTATGGGTTTGTTATTTGGTTTTTCTTTTTTGGCGGCTGTAACCGGGGATTCAGAGTCAGTAGTTTTTTCATTGGGCGTTGCATTTTTACAGCTGTTGAAGGTCATCAGCAAACCGAAAAAGACGATAGTTGATTTAAACTGCATATTCAGAATGATTTGATCTCAAATATAAGCATTGCAATTCAATATGTGAGTTCAATTCACGGCTTTTTGGAATAAGCGGATGGCTGATTTTAAGAATACATCCGGAAATTCATACTGTAATAATTGCTGATTAAAAAATAGAGTCAGCCTGTTCAATAAAAAATACCGGCTGTTCAATAAACAGTATGTTTTGATGTTGACATGACTTTTACCTTAGCCTCAGATTTTATTGTTCACCTAAAAAACGGAATGCTATGAGACTCATTTTTGGAATGTGTTGTTTATTGTTTTTGACGAAACAGTCGGAGGTTTTTGCTCAAAATCAGGATTATTTATGTGGTTGGAAAGACGAATTGCAGCAAGTCAGCAATGTCAATTCCAGTCCTTGTTTTGATGTAGAGGATGTGTTTAAAAACTGTAAGACGGTTTATGTCCGGATTAACCTGCATTTTTTTGTCGGAGATGATTGCAATGGTTCAATCCAACAATTGGGAAAATCTCAGCGTGAAGTTTTTAAGATTTCCGAAGAAATGATTGACTTTGCAAACAACACCTTTGCAAATAATGAAGTTCAGCGAAAATCACCTGATGCGGTAGCTCCTTGCGTTCCTATCCGGCTAGTTCTAAAAGGAATTTATCTACATTGTAAATCGGACGTGGTCGGTATTACCAACACGCCAACGTTGAATCTGGAATACGGAGTAAATACCACTGCGGAAATCAATTTCTATATAGCCAAAACGGAAATTGGAGCTACCGGTATCGGGTTTCACGAACAAAGATGCGGATCGGCAACTGCTTTCAATAAGGATACCTGGTGGAGCATTGGCAATTTAGTTCATGAAGTGGGTCATATACTTACTTTAAATCATTCTTTTGAATTTGATGGTTGTAATGATACCCCGAAAATAACCTATGACTGGGATAAAAACTGCAATGGAATTCTTGAAAATTCAAATGACCGCGAGATGGATGAAACCAACCTTACCTGCTGGAATAAATTGGAGTCCAATAGAAAACCTGGTGAGGAAGGTTATTCTGATATCAATTTAAACAATGTCAATGATTGCGATGAGCAATTTCCCTGTTCTGTATGCCCATGCTGTAATATTGAAAATGTGGATAATAACATTATGTCTTATTCTGCAATTAAGTCTGCAATCACGTCATGTCAAATTAAAAAAATGCTCAATGACTTGAGTGGATATAATTGTGGTTTAATTGAAAAAATCGGGGACTGTCCACCTGCATCTGCATTTATCACGCAGACTCCTGAAGACAAAATAGATCAAACCAGATGCAGAGAATGTCTAATCCTGGAAGCCAGTGTGAATGAAGAGCAATATGAATTAAAACTATTTGAACGCATAAATGGCCAGGAAATACTTGTTTATAATAGCGGCTGGAAGACCGGTAAAGCCAGTAATTTTTGTTACCGGACCGGAGCTGCATTTAAAGGAATGTTCAATTATCTTAAACCCAATACAGAGTACGTTGCCTATCTGAAGGCAAAGAATTCCTGTTCAGAAGATCAGTATAAATATTTATTCTTTACTAATTCTGGTGATTGCGGTGCGGTAAGCTATGAGTCTTTATCCATCAGTCCAAATCCTGTTTTGAATGGAATTATTGTTGAGTTTACTGCAAATCAAGTTGAAAGCAATGTTCAGGTATTTGCAAAAAACATGATCAGCGGAAGTCTTTATATGATTTCGCAGAATCAGACCATCGTGGAGGGTGCAAACAGACTTTATATTTCTGAGGTGGATTTGCCTCAGGGAACATATACCCTGATGATTGAAGGAGAACATTCAATTTATCAGAATAATTTTGTAAAAATGTAATTATGAAATACACATGCTTGTTATGGATGTCTTGTATGGTGCAAATGGCTTTTGCACAGCACCATTTACTTTTTGAATCGAAGATTTATTTTGAAGATGCTATAGGAAATAAAGATACCATAGAAATAGCGTATGATACGACCGCAAATTCCATATATAATCCATTACTAGGTGAGGTTGACCTGGATGCTCCTTTTAATAAAGTGTTTGAAGTCAGAGCGAGTCATGGATTGGATTGGCAACGGAACTCATCGGAATGCAGACTCTCCAGGCGAATTGTAGGATCTTGTGAAAAATTAATTGACATTCTGGATCCTTCAAATGCTTGTTATGCAGGAGAAAGCATACTATTTTTTATTAAAGCATTGCATCAGCCTGTTAAAATCACCTGGGACAGAAATGCATTTGAGGATAATATTAAAAGCTGTCAGGGTGCGAGTTTTTTCATAACAGATTATAGTTATCATATTTCAGATCCTCTGTCATGGATCTGGTTTGCCAAAAAGCGATTTGCCTGTGCCGGCAGAGAAGATCAGTTTATTGTAAATTTAGATAAGGAGTATACAGATACGGCTTATAGTAACGAAGTTACATTCTCAACGACCAGAGCATTCTCAAATGGATTGACTGAGACTATCTCCGCAGTGGAACTGAATTTTGAGAACAGCGATGATTTCAGTCCGTGTCAGTTGATTAGTAAAACAGAATATGCAAATCATGTTGCGGAAAGTAACCAATTTGAAAAGCCATACCCAAATCCTGCGGTTAATTCCATCTTCATTGAGAATCCATCCATTAATCCTGTTCTGAGCGTCACTATTTTTGATCAAACCGGACAATTCATAAAATCATGTGAGTGGTCAGATCAATTTGAAAAAACGCATCAAATACGCGTAGATGATTTGAATGCCGGCATTTATTTTATCCAGTACAGTCATAGGAACAAGGAAATGCATTACGGCAGATTTGTAAAATGAATTACAGAAGAAAGGATCATCCAAATTAAGGAGCAGGATTGCGAATTGCTAAAAATACGATCAAACTAAAGTAAAGTTCGTTATAAAAAGAAACCGCCTCCGTTGCGATCAACCGAGGCGGTTCATAATCCCTGTGAAAAATATCTCATGAAAACGTTTGCCGCATTTGTAGATTTAAATATCTTTTGATAATCTGTATTACTTAAAGATATCGCTGAATCATGAAACAATATTATATACTATTTTTCAAAAATCCAAATTTTGCCCTAAAAATGGGTGTTTACCCTGAACTTTACCTCCGTGGAAACCACTAGGTTTTTGAGAATAGTTTTGAGAAAAACATAAAACCGCCAAATCGGTTTTTGGCATTTAAAGCGATTGTTAAAAATTAGATTTTCAGATTTTAGATTGCCGTTGAGTTTAATATATTACTTTTGCATCTATATAATAATTTATCATATGTCTAAAGAAAGAGAAGAAAAACTAAAAGCTTTACAACTTACCGTTGATCGCCTGGAGAAAACCTACGGAAAAGGCAGCATTATGAAACTCGGAGATAAACCGGTTTTGGATGAAGTGGATTCCATATCCACGGGTTCCCTTGGACTGGATATTGCTGTTGGAATCGGAGGATTGCCCAGAGGACGTGTTGTTGAAATTTATGGACCCGAGAGCTCGGGAAAGACCACATTGGCTATACATGCTATAGCAGAATGTCAGAAAAGGGGTGGAATCGCAGCTTTTATTGATGCAGAGCATGCTTTTGACAGGGCTTATGCAGAAGCATTAGGAGTAAATACAGAAGACCTGTTGATTTCCCAACCAGATAATGGAGAGCAAGCCCTTGAAATTGCGGAAAATTTAATCCGATCCGGTGCTATAGATATCATCGTCATAGATTCAGTGGCCGCCTTGGTACCAAAATCTGAGATTGAAGGCGAAATGGGTGAGTCAAAAATGGGATTGCAGGCCCGGTTAATGTCCCAGGCTTTGCGAAAACTGACCGGCACAATAGGCAGAACCGGTTGCTGCTGTATATTCATCAACCAGTTACGCGAAAAAATAGGAATCATGTTTGGAAATCCGGAAACAACCACCGGAGGAAATGCTTTGAAATTTTATGCAAGCTTGCGGTTGGATATAAGAAGGACCAGTAATGCCATTAAAGATAAGGATGGAAATATCATGGGGAACCGGGTGAAAGTCAAAGTGGTAAAAAACAAACTGGCACCTCCTTTCCGTACAGCTGAATTTGATATCATGTACGGCCAGGGAATTTCCAAAGCCGGCGAAATAGTTGATCTTGGAGCAGAATTAAATGTGATTCAAAAAAGTGGCTCCTGGTTTAGTTATGAAGGCACCAAAATTGCCCAGGGCAGGGACTCAGCCAAACAATTTATAGAAGACAATCCGGAAATGGCAAAAGAAATTGAAGAGAAAATAAAAGCCAAGCTTGCAACCGGAAAATTGGTGAAAGTTGCCGTTGGTGAAGAAGCGGAAGAAAATGTTTAATAATTCCTCTTTACACTGGTACAAAAGAGAAGAATTGTTATTTTTGTCCTTTCGAATTTAAAGCAATACAAAAGGCGAATTATTGGTTGCTTTTTTCTCTAATTCCCATATATATCCGAAATAGCGAGATGATAATGTAGTCTCGCTATTCTTTTTTAGGCTATTTCCATTTCATGAAGCTCTCTTAATTTCTTTTTAAGTATTTGCGATGCTCAGTCATCTCAGGAAATAAGCAGTATAAAACTATCCGGATTTCTGTTGGTTATAATTATTTCATTGCGAATTGAACCTGAAATGGGTTTGAGCTTAAAATAAATTTATTGATGTTTAGTATTCACATAGAGGGCATGCAAAGTGAACATTGTGCTCTTTTGATTGAAAAAGAACTATCCGGAGTAAGCGGAATTTCCAATCCAAGAATTGAATTGAATAATCATCTGTTGCAATTTGATACGGATAAACCAAAATTGACAATTCCGGTTGTCATCAATCGAATTAAAGATTTGGGATATATACCTGTTGTGGTGAAAAAGGAGCTTCCGGTTCTTCATATGTCCTGTGCCTCATGTGCAATAAGTGTGGAAACGCTGATAAATTCACAGGTCGGGGTTATTACTGCAACCGTTAATTATGCAAACGGAACATTGTTTATCGAATTCATTCCGGATATCATCACATTAAATTCAATTCGCGGTGTCGTTCAATCTATCGGATATGATCTGGTAATTAAAGAAGAAAAAAATATACAACTTACACTCGATGAATTGAATCAGAGCAGAATCACTAAACACAGGACTAAAGTGATCGGCTCATTGCTACTGTCTGTTCCAATCGTTGTACTCGGTATGTTTTTCATGCACATATCTTCAGCCAATATTTTTATGTGGATCCTGACGACTCCAATAGTAGGATGGTTTGGCAAAGATTATTTTATTAATGCATGGAAATTACTGAAGCATCGTACAGCGAATATGGATACTCTGGTTGCGATGAGCACCGGTACAGCATATACATTCAGTGTTTTTAATACCATATATCCGCAGTTCTGGACAACCCGTGGAATGGAGGCGCATGTTTATTTTGAAGCTGCTGCTGTCGTCATTAGTTTTTTATTACTCGGCAAATATTTAGAAGAAAGAGCAAAAGGGAATACTGCTTTTGCAATAAAAAAACTTATGAACCTTCAACCTGTGGTTGCTTTTAAGGAACAAAAGGACGGAACAATCACTCAAGTGGAAATTAAGGAAATTCAGCTTGGGGATATACTGATTGTAAAACCCGGAGAAAAAATTGCTGTTGATGGTAGCGTATTATCCGGCAACTCTTATTTAGATGAAAGCATGATGACTGGCGAACCGCTACCTGTTTACAAGACAATCCACGATAAGGTATTTGCAGGAACGATTAATCAAAAGGGCAGTCTGAAATATCAGGCCGAGAAAGTTGGAAACGCCACACTTCTATCTCAAATTATTAAATTGGTTCAACTCGCGCAGGGTAGCAAGGCACCTGTGCAGAAATTAGCAGATAAAATTTCCGCGATTTTTGTTCCACTGGTCATTGGTATCGCTTTTTTAACTTTTTTTATCTGGCTGTTGTTTGGTGGTATAAATGGGTTTACGCATGGTTTACTTGCTTTTGTGACTGTGTTGGTTATTGCTTGTCCTTGTGCATTAGGACTGGCTACACCAACTGCAATTATGGTCGGTATTGGTAAAGCAGCAGAAGAAGGAATATTGATTAAAGATGCTGCAAGTCTTGAATTGGCAAATAAAATCCAGACTATCGTTTTAGATAAAACAGGTACCATTACGGAAGGAAAACCAATGGTAACCGATGCTATCTGGTTTGAAAATGATCCGTATTTAAAATCTGTATTGTTTAATATCGAAAGATTATCCGAACATCCTTTAGCATCAGCTATAATCGAGTCATTGAATGATTTTCCGGATCTTCAGGTTGATCATTTTGAAAATGATCCGGGTTCCGGTGTAAAGGCTGTAATCAATGGTACAAAATACATGATCGGCAATCAGGCTTTTATTCAAAATGAAAAAATTGAAATTGCAGAAAGCAATCTTTACGAAAACAACAGGCTTGCAGCGGAAGGGAAAACAGTCGTATGGTTTGCCAATGAAAAAATAGTGCTGGCTGTTCTGGCTATTGCGGATAAAATCAAAGCTTCATCTGCAAGTAGTATTCAGGAATTGAAAGAAATGGGCATTGAAGTAATCATGCTGACCGGAGATCAGGAGACTGTTGCAAAAGAAGTTGCAGGCAAGACAGGTATACTGAATTACAGATCTGGAGTATTGCCTCAGGATAAAATTGAATTCATTTCAGCATTGCAAAAAGAAGGAAAACTAGTAGCTATGGCAGGTGATGGAATCAATGACAGCGCAGCATTGGCAAAAGCCGATGTAAGTATTGCAATGGCCAAAGGTTCAGATATTGCGAAAGCAGCGGCAAGTATGACCATTATTTCTTCTGATTTGAGCAAGATTCCTGCAGCTATACGTTTGTCAAAAAGCAGTGTAGTAACGATAAAGCAAAATTTATTTTGGGCATTTGCATATAATGTTGTTGGAATTCCGATTGCAGCCGGAGTATTGTATCCGGGTTTTGGATTTACATTAAATCCAATGATAGCAGGTGCCGCAATGGCCTTGAGTAGCGTCTTCGTAGTTAGTAATAGTTTGCTAATGAAATTCAAAAGGAGCTGAAGAACTCAAGGATATCCGTTTTAATTCTTATCTTGGAAATTATTTATTTGGCATTTGATAATTTCTGTTAAATTTCATTAAAGACGGAAAACAGTTCAATCCAATTAGGGATTTGCAATCAGTATTCGCATCAATATTCATATTTAAGGGCATTCTAATTTATTTTGAATGCGATTGGTTGATTTACAATGAAAGATAATTTTTCTAAAACAGCCGGATTATATGCAAACTATCGTCCACTATTTCCAGTTGATTTGTTTGAACATATTGCAAAGATTTGCAATCACAGAATAGCAGCATGGGATTGCGGTACCGGCAATGGACAGGTTGCCATTCAACTCGCCAATCATTTTCAACACGTATACGCAACAGATATTAGTCAAAATCAAATTGACAATGCCTATTGGGATGATAAAATTACGTACGAAGTAGAGGCAGCAGAATCCTGCTCATTTCCTGATCGGTCATTTGATCTGATTATGGTTGCACAGGCTGTGCATTGGTTTGATTTTGATTTATTTTATGCGCAGGTAAATAGAACGCTCAAAAAAGATGGGCTTCTCGCTATACTGGGTTATGGATTGATACGCATAGATGAAAAAGTGGATCAGGTAATTTCAGAATTGTACAAAAATACCCTCGGGCCATATTGGGATTCTGAGCGAAAATATATTGATGAAGAATATAAAACCATTCCATTTCCATATAAACAAATTGATGCACCTGATTTTACGATTAGCCTGAAGTGGAATGCCACACAATTACTGGGATATCTGAATACCTGGTCAGCGGTACAACACTACCTAAAGGAGAAAAAGGAAAATCCGGTAGATTTAATTACTCCGAAATTGATGAAAGCCTGGGGGAAGGAACCAATTAAAAAAATTGAATTTCCTGTATTTATTAAACTGGGAAGGCTTTGATGGATTCTATTAGTAGACTAATCTAATTAAATTCTATATTCTTACTAACAATATTTTAACAAGTAGAGCTGTACCTTTGTATCTCAAAATAAGAGTTGCTTGTCTTAAAATAGTTTCTTTGTGAATATTACCAAAAATTCGATGTGTATGGGATTAGTTAACTTACTATTAGTTCTTTTCTATTCAGGTAATTTCGTTTTTTCCCAGGATGACGGAGACACACTCAAGTATATTGATTTGGGAGAAATTACCATTAAGGATGTTCGAAATTTTCAGGATATCAAAAGACTTGCTGCCATTCAAAACACATATATCTATTCAGGTAAGAAAAACGAAATTATAGATTTAACCAAAAAAGATGTTTCCTTATCAGAGAAGTATGGAAGACAAATTTTTTCAAAGGTTCCGGGAGTGTTTGTATATGATATGGATGGTACCGGAAACCAGATGAACATTTCAACGAGGGGTTTGGATCCACACCGCGGTTGGGAATTCAACATTCGAAAAGACGGTATCATTACCAATTCGGATATGTATGGTTATCCTGCCAGTCATTATAATATTCCGATGGAGGCCGTTGAAAAAATAGAATTGGTAAGAGGTACGGGTTCTTTGCAATACGGTGCGCAATTTGGCGGAATGCTAAATTACAAAAGCAAGTTACCACCCAGAAACAAGGAAATTTCTTTTGAGTCGATAAATACCGCCGGTTCTTATGGTCTGGTGAGCACCTACAATTCACTTTCCGGCACAATTGGCAAATTCCGGTATTATACGTATTTCGACAAGAAGTCAATTAGCGGTTACAGACGCAATAGTGATTCGAAATACGATGCTGAGAATATTTCTCTGTATTATGATCCTTCAGAAAATCTGCATATCAAATTAGATTGGTCTCATTCCAATTATGTCATACATCTTGCCGGTCCTTTAACTGACGCTATGTTTCATACAGATCCCCGTTCTTCCACCCGTTCCAGGAATTATTACAATCCCGATATCCATGTTCCTTCTTTAAAAGTTGATTGGGTCATTAACGAATCGACAAAACTCCGTTTCACTTCTTCAGCTGTTCTGGGTTTCAGAAACAGCGTGATGTTTGACAAACCTACCACAACTGCAGATACGATCAATGCGGCAACGCTTCAGTACAACAACAGACAAGTGGATATTGACCAGTTTAATAGTTATACAAATGAATTAAGGTTATTGCATACCTATTCCTTTCTAAATCATAAGAGCACTTTTGTTACCGGATTCCAATACATGAATAACGATTTGCACAGACAACAATTAGGAAAAGGAACGACCGGAAGTGACTTTGATTTGTCTATCATTGACAGCATTGGTTATGGAAGAGACATGCATTATAAAACATCCAATTGTGCTGCATTCATAGAAAACAACTGGGTATTGTTTCCAAAATTTTCGCTCAATACAGGTATGCGAATAGAAAGTGGTACTACCGACTTAACCGGTAAAATAAATTATTATCCGGATGATCATTTGCCAAATACCATCAAACATTCCTTTCCCTTATTTGGTATCAATGCAGAATATCAGTTATCAGCCACTAATAATATTTATGCAGGTTGGTCGCAGGCTTATCGCCCTGTTATCATGAAAGATATTATTCCCCAATCGGTATATGAAGTATCCGATAAAAATTTAAAAGATGCAGATGGATTTAATCTCGAAGCGGGCTATCGGGGACGATGGAAATTTTTAAAGTGGGACATCACAGCATTTTATATGCAATACAATCATCGTCTGGGGACATTGGCTCAAAATGACAGTCTTGGTAATCTGATTATTTACAGAACCAATATTGGAAATGCAAAAACCAAGGGTCTGGAATTTTTTATTCAATGCGATTTGTATTTTGAAAATAAATCGAGTTTAAGTTTTTTTACGTCAAGTTCGTACATGGATGCCCAATATCATGACGCAACTATACGCTCAGGTAACAACAATGTTAACATCGATGGAAATAAAGTAGAAAGTGTACCAACCTGGATTTCCAGAAATGGAATGACCTACCGCTATTCCATTGCGAGTATTACGCTTTTGAGTAGTTTCACTTCGGAAAGCTATGCAGATGCTTTGAATGCTGTTCAACCCAATGCAACGGGAGCTACAGGATTGGTGCCATCGTATCATTTACTGGACATGAATGTGTCCTTAGAACTCACGGACAATCTCCGTTTGCAATTAAACGGAAACAATATTCTGGATAAGCACTATTTTACCAAGAGGCCACAATTTTATCCGGGTCCCGGAATCTGGCCATCGGACGGTCGAACATTTTCTGCGACGGTATCTGTAAAAATTTAAAGGGGAATTTTATAATTGTTGATTACAATTAAGCAATTTAATTGTTGTGTGAATTCTTAGATAGCATTCTATATTTAAATCAATTCATTTTTCTGAAATAAATTTTGTGCATCGCTTTGTAACGTTCTTGTTGCTATATCATATTTCATTTTGAAAATTTAACCGATTCAAATACCTTTAAGCCTTTATTACAATTGAATTAAAGAAGATCATTTTGGAAACTAAGAAATATATTCAGATTTCTCAGCCTTGTATGGGGCAGGAAGAATGGGAAGCATGTCGCATTCCTATTTTTTCAGGATGGATGACACAGGGACCTCAGGTTGCTGCATTTGAAAAACTGTTTGCAGAGATTCATCAGGTTAAACATGCGATTGCCGTTTCCAATTGTACCACTGCACTTCATTTGGCATTAGTTGCAGCCGGAGTTGGTCCGGGAGATGAAGTGATTGTACCCGCATTTACCTGGGTATCTACTGCGAATGCCATCTTATACTGCGGAGCAAAACCGGTTTTTGTAGATATTGATCTGAATACCTTCAATATTGACGTCAAACAAATAAAGCAAGCACTCACCTTAAAAACCAAAGCTATTATACCGGTGCATTTATTCGGATTATGTGCGGATATCGATGCTATAAATGACGTGTTGCAGGAACATGCTTTGGCATATCGCGTACCTCCGCCAGGTACAACGCCTATGCGTGTAGCAATTATTGAAGACGGAGCCTGCGCTTCCGGAGCTATTTACAAGGGAAGACCGGCAGGAGGCCTGGGAGATATTGGTTGTTTTTCGTTTCATCCGCGTAAATCAGTGACCACCGGCGAAGGTGGCATGCTGACTACGAATGATGATCAGATTGCTGAGCACTTAAATCAATTGCGAAACCATGGTGCTTCCATTTCAGAAGAACAAAGACATAAAGGTCCTAAGCCTTATATATTGCCTGAGTTTAAGATGGTAGGATATAATTACCGTATGACGGATTTGCAGGGTGCTGTTGGTTTGGTTCAATTGAAAAAACTCCGCGGTTTTATTGATTACCGGAATAAATGGGCGCAGTATTTTTCAGAACAATTTTCTGAAATTCCCTGGATTAAAACACCTGTTACTCCGCAAGGCTATCAGCATGGATGGCAATCCTATGTTTTATTGATCGATGAAAGTAAGTCGCCGGTCTCCCGTAACGACATGATGGAATATCTGCAACAGCAAGGCATAGCAACGCGTCCAGGTACGCATGCTGTTCACATGCTGGAGTATTATGCAAAAAATTATAACATCAGGCCTGAAGACTATCCAAATGCTAAAACGGCTGATCAGAAATCAATGACGATCCCATTGCACAATATGATGGAGGAAGATGATTTTAAATATGTTGTGGAGAAGATTAAAGAAATCAAGTAGTGATTTGCGATCCTTTGTTTTGCAGCTTGTAAATTTTCGAATTACAACGGACTATTAATAGCTATTTCTTGCAGATTATTCAACTACAATTTTGTTTGAATACCAATTATTTCCATCATAATAATGAATGGAATACATTCCCTTTTGTAAATCACTTAAGTCTATTTCATCCGCATGTGGTAATGCATTAATTTGTGCATATACTTTTACACCTTGTAAATTGTAAATTACAATCGATCTTATTTCATGTTGACTTTTCAGTTTGAACTTTCCATTGGATGGATTGGGATAGATCTGCATTAAACCATCCATTTGATTGTGTTGATCCACTCTCGTTGCAGGAATTCCATCCATCACCGTAAGATCATCCACCCACCAGGTTTGATCTATAGGAGATCCAACACCAATATAGGGTCCATAAAAAAGTTGGTTGAATTTCATATTGGGATGTGCGGCTGTTCGCATAAGGATACTATCCGAAGTGATTAATAAATGGCCGTCATACCAATACCTGATTTTACCATCCGGAATACCTATGCCGTTTGCAATACTGTTCAATTCAAAATAAGCTTCAATAAAATGCCAATCGTTTTTGTAATACGGACCACTGGTATTTCTGAAATAAACAGTATCTGCAGTCCATGATCGAGAGCTGTAATAGCCATGCGTACTACCTGAACTTGAAAAACAATCCCTTCTGTCCAAATGCCCCAGAATACCATTGCAGGAACAAGCGGAACGGTTTTCAGTGAATGGATACGTTTTGAAATTGCCATTGCAACCGACGAACGTATTGTTGTTTAATAGTATGCAATTCGGATCTACATTTTTGCTGTCCTGTAAGGCGAGTATAGGTTTGCCCGCATTCTGTTCAATATATGTAGTTAGATACGTATCAGCCGGGCCCTGGTAGATGCCATCTTCATTAGTAAGCATGCTCCATTCATGTGGATGATAGGCGACACCGGATCCAATCCAATTGTTGCTGTACTTCACCCAATAGCTCATGTAAACTTTATCCGTAGCTGTAAATAAATGTCGCCCTGCACCGCTTTTAAGAGCACCTTTGGCAAAATGTCCTTCATAGGAATGGCTTCCGTTTTTAAATTCACTGGTCGTGCGCTGGTCTGCAAAACCATCATACCATCCTTTGGAGGTAAAATTACCAGTTTCAAAATCTTCAAAAATCAAAATGGATTGTGCGGACAGGATAAAAGAACTAATCACAAATAGGAAAGTCTGGGTGAATACGTTTTTCATTCCGCTTGAATTATGCTTCGAAAGTAAGCTAATATTGGTAAAATTCAAAATGAGCAATAACCCGTTTCCGGCAATTTGGATGAGCAACTATTAAAAGCATTTTAACGCAATGCGATTATTTCGTAGCAATGATAAGTAAATCAATTGTTTCTGCACCTGTATCTGTCCTCGTAGTCTTGCGTTGTAAATCTATGGTTTTAAAATCATGTTCAAGTAAAAAGCGGATCAGGTAATCGGCCTGATGAAAATACATATACAATTGATCGCCGGTTGTCGATGTCTGAATTCCGGATTGATCGTAATCCGCTTCCATAGTGCTAATATACAGTACACCATTGGCATTTAATTTTTTGTAAGCATCTGCAATGAATTGATTGGTTTCAGCTTGAGAAAGATAAGGGAGATAAAAACCGCAAATGATCCCATCAAAATTTTTTTCAATCGTTCCGATTTCCCTGCAATCCATTTGGAGAAATTCTGCCTCCGGATTATTGATTCTGGCAAGAGCCAACATATTAGGAGCTAAATCAACTCCCAATAGTTTAAAGTCAGGTCTTTTTTGCAACAGGTATCGGGTGACATTTCCCGGACCACAAGCCAATTCCAGAATGGCGGCATTTTTTTTTGTTATTTTAGTACAAAACAAATCAAACGATTCATGGTAAAGATCGGTAGCCATGAATTTAAGCTCATATTCTTTAGCATTCTTATTGAAGACATGTATTGCATTTTGAGTTTTGTCCATCACAGGTAGTTTAAGGTATCAGGAAAATCAATCGGATAAAGGCAGATAGCGTTAAACCTTTGTCAATTGCAAACCGGGTTAAAAAATTCATTTGTTATTCGGCATCTGATTTCAATTTTCGGTTACGCAAATGATCAATGAGAAAGTAAACAACAAAACCGATGCAGACAAAAACGAACCAATCTCCTGTATAGGAATAAATCGTGGAAATCTTTTTAGCAGGCAGGTGTGCCATCATCACTTTGTCATTATGATCAAAACTGCTCATTTGTGATACGAATTCACCATAAGGAGAAATTGCTGCAGAGAGACCGAACCGGGTGGAACGCATAATGGAATGTCCCTGTTCAACAGCTCTGAATGCAGCCATTCTTGAATGAAGTGGATCAATACCTCTCCAGTCTGAAGAAGGAACAGCTACCAGGTCTGCATTTAATTCACCATAGCCTTTTGCCAGATAGGGAAAGTCGTAATCATAACAGATCACCGCACCGGTTTTTGTGCCGGAAATAGCGGTGACTTGTAATGCTTCTGTTCCGTTATCAGCTGGTTCTCCGGGTACGGGTTGATGCTTATTATAGGAAATCGCCAGGTTGCCGGTTGAATCAAAAAACAAATACTTGTTTTTATATTTCATTGGAGCTTCTGAAATTGGAATGATGTATGCGGCAACCAGGGCGACCTGGAGTCTTTTTGAAAGTGCAGATAAAGAATCACTCCATGCGTTTTCTTCTGCATCCATAATATAAGTTGAAGCTTCATTCCAAACTACGAGTTTTGCACCATTTTGTGCAGCAAGCGCTGTTCTGTTGAATAAATTTTCCTTGACTTTGTCATTCACTTCTTTAGAAGGCAATGGATATCCGGTGACATCAGAATCCGTTCCAATGGCTGCAAGTTTTATAGTGTCTTTACCATTTGCCTTGCTCAATTCATATCGGAGAGAACCAAATAGGAGAAGAAATCCTATTATACAAACAGGCCACTGTAAAGTAAGTGCAGTTGTTTTTTTCTGTATCAGGATCATTGCTATGGAGATGTTCACCCAATAGATGAGAAAACTTAAACCAGGCATTCCGAAGAGGGACAACGATTGCATCATGGTAAGAGTATGCGCCTGTGTATATGCAGCAAAACCCCAGCTTGCAAATGGTGTGAATGTATATTGAATGTATTCCATCAACATCATTATAGATGGAAATAAAAAAACGGACCACGGTTGATTTTTAAACTTATCCCAAATTAAATAGCCGGGTAAATGAAAAAGGCTGATTGGAACTGAAAATAAAAAGATAAGTGCTGCCGGAATGGGCGGAGTAATTATTTTGGCAATGCAAAATGACCAGGATACAACCAGTCCAAGGAAAAACAACAATCTCGATTTATATCCACTGCTTAATTGAAGATACAACAGGAAGGGCACACAGCAGATCCATCCTGCCAGATCAATGGAAACGGTCATATGGGCCATTGGGATCGTTATGATGCCAATCAGTAGAAAATAAGCGGGTTTGATTTTAGAGATCATTCGCAGCCAATATTTAAATAATGAATTTTTTAATTAAGAGGCAAGTTATTCACTAACGAAGTTGCTATGGATTTTAAATTGGACATAAATAGCCACAATACAATGGTTGGAAGTCAAAAATAAAAATAAAATAGAAAATAAAGTAAATTATCAGGATAATTTCGGGAATGAAGTAAATCCATAATTTATGGCTAAATATTGTAGTCTAAAAAAAGACGTGCAGGTGATGAAGTTGAAAAACATTTAAATATTGATCCGGCATAAAGAAGCGGGATAAGACAATGACTTAATCTATTTTCTAAGCGGTTTTTATAGCAGGTTTATTCCATTTTTTGAAACTACAGAAAACAAAATTTTGAATTGTATCAAAAGGTGTTTTATGGTCAATGGTGATACATTTTATTTTTTCAAAAAATGGATTCAGCTTTTCTGTCATTGACCGTTGTGAATATTGTTTAATTTCAATTCCACTGCATTTTTGCGGACCTTGTTCTGAAAAGGCACCAATAACTAAAATTCCACCGGGATTGATGAATTCATAGGCCGTTTTCAGGTATTGTTCTATCTCCTTTTCGTCCGTCAGGAAATGGAATGCGGCCCGGTCATGCCAAAAATCATACTTTTCAGTTGGTTTGAATTTGGTCACATCTTCAATGATCCATTTAATTTGTGTGGCTTTTGTTCCGAGCCTTTGTTTCGCTTTTTCTATTGCATTTTCTGAAATGTCGAGAACAGTTATATCCTGATACCCCAGGTTTATGAGACTATCTACTAATACACTATCACCACCTCCAATGTCTATTATTTTTGCAGTTTTTGGTATTTTGAATTGAGAAAAGAAATCCAAAGAAGTTTCTGGGGATTGCTGATACCAGCTTACATCTTTACTTTGTTTAGTCTTATAGATATTTTCCCAATGTTCTTTCCGATTAAAACGGTCAAAAGTCATTTTATTTGTTTTTAGTTAGTAAAAATTACTGGTTAAAGCAAGCAGTAAATAAAACTAGTAAAATTTACGTCAATAGGTTTATTAATATCCTGTCTGATCTGAATAATTAATTTTAAATTTCAACAATTCTTTTTGATAGATAGTTTAGGGGCTATTTCCCTTATACTATCAATTTCATTCTGAAAGAATATCGATTAATTGATAAGCATTTATTCTGAACTTATACTTGACAAAATCAATTGAATTTCGCCTTTTTTGATTCATAATGAATTCTGTATGTGGCTAGGATGTTAAGGCTAAACGGCTTTCTAATCTGTCCATTAAGCAACTGAATTCGAAAGAGGCGCAGGGCTATTTGACCTCAGGGTATTCAATCGATTTTACCAAAAAAGTAGTCCTGATTGCTGATTCAAATTATAGCAACTTTTCAATGGAATCGGAAGAATTCAATTGCCAGTTACCTGTATTTCTGTTTTATATTTGGGCATGCAAACAAATTCAAAACCACTTTCGCAAAGTATTTTCAACATACCTGTATTGGTGGCTTCGTTGGGATACTTTGTGGACATTTATGATCTGCAGCTTTTTAATATAGTCGGCAAGCAATCTCTGGAACAAGGCTTGAAATTGTCTGCAGCCGAGATAGCGAAGTATGACTATCAATTGTTTTTATGGCAGATGGGCGGCATGCTATTGGGTGGGATTGTATTTGGTATATTAGGAGATAAACTGGGAAGGAAATCGGTTTTGTTTTCTTCGATACTCATTTACTCTATGGCAAATATTGCCAATGCATTTGTTACCGACATTCATCAGTATGAATTTGTACGGCTCATTGCCGGATTCGGATTAAGTGGAGAATTGGGTGCTGCAATTACCTTGATTTCTGAAATTATTGATAAAGAAAAAAGGGGCTGGGGTACAATGATCATCGTCTCGGCCGGTGCACTGGGAGCTGTTGCCGGAAATCTCATTGCAAAATCAACCGGTTGGCAAACTTCCTATATCATTGGTGGTATACTTGGATTGATGTTGTTGGTATTCAGAGTAAGTACTTTTGAAAGTGGCATGTTTGATAAATTGAAATCGGACAAAGTGCAAAAAGGAAATTTTTTCATGCTGTTTACCAATAAATCTATTTTTATAAAATACATCTGTTGCATTCTGGTTGGATTGCCGGTCTGGTTTGTCATCGGAATACTCGTGAAGTTTTGTGGTAAGTTCGCAGAACATCTGCACGTTCCGGGAACGATCTCGGTCGGAGATGCCATAATGTACTCCTATATCGGTTTATCGGTTGGGGACATGCTCAGCGGATGGTTAAGTCAGGTCTGGAGAAGCCGGAGGAAAGTTGTGTTTACTTACCTTATTTTGACTTTTGCACTGATGGTCATTTACCTTTACGCGAGTGGAATTAGCGTCAATGCATTCTATTTTCTAACCTTTGTATTAGGACTAGCCACAGGTTTCTGGGCTCTGTTTGTCAGTATAGCTTCTGAACAATTTGGTACGAATATCCGGGCTACGGTGACTACTACGGTTCCCAATTTTGTAAGGGGAGCTGTAATACCTATTACACTTTCGTTCAATGCCCTTTTAGCCAACTATGACATTCAAATGGCAACCTGGATTGTTGGCGGAGTATGCCTTTTGTTGAGTGCCATTTCCACCTGGATCCTGAAGGAAACTTTTGCTAAGGATCTGGATTATTATGAAGTGAATTGAATTGCCGCTTGAAATCCGGGACAGAATTAATCTAAGATTGACCGGTTAACAATTTATTGGGAAACGATAATGGAGTTTATTGATGACTTTCAAAACCACAGGAGTTTGTGGTGCTAACGGTTAGGTAAAAATTTCCTCTAATTTCGTTTTAATCCCTTCTTGTTTGGCTTGGAAAAAACACCTATTAAAATACAGGGTTTTTCCTGTTTAAAAGATTCCGAATTCAATAGACCTTTGAGACTGTTCCTTTTAGGAATTTATTTTAATAACCGATGTTTTTAAAAGCCAGCGCAACTCAAATACTATTAAGTTTCCTATGTCCTATACTATATGGAGCTGATCATGCTGGTATTATTAAAAGAATTGCGGCCCCCCAAAAGCAGTTAATACCAAATTACCAATTTATTTACTTATCACCAGATCTTTCCCGGCCAAATTTGGCTTAGATAAATTAATATTCATGACAGATAAAAGTATCTGTTCTATAAAATACAATTTATAAATCTTCCAAAAGATAACGGGAGTAAATACCACCGGTTATCACCCTAAAAATTTGATAATCTATAATTGAGATTATCCTTGAAGATGGTTAATCCATTAACCTCAGCCTTTTAAGGCTGGGGTTTTTTTATGCCATTTCATCAGGAATGATTTGAAGGAAAGAAACGGTTATTGGCTTACTTAAATAGTGATGAAAAAAAGGCAATGAAGTGATTGATTAACTCATTCGGCAGGAAAGAAGGGAGCAATATCTCATGAGTTTACACGTCAATCTCTTCCACCATCCATTTGAGCTTATCTTTGCCGGCTAATCCGCAGCATGCAGCTTTACTCTCAGGTTACCAATCTTCAGGCCGCTCTCCAAAAAGAAAAAAAGTCCGGGCATAAAATTGCTTTTATTCCTACGATGGGAGCCTTACATGAAGGTCATCTGTCGTTAATAGCCCTTGGAAAAGAGCATGCACATCTATCCGTTTGCAGCATTTTTGTAAATCCAACCCAATTTAACAATGCAATGGATTTGCAGAAATATCCAAGAACCATGGAGCAGGATACCCGTCTTTTGGAGGCAAGTGGATGTGATTTTCTGTTTGCTCCATCCAATGACGTCATTTATCCGGCAGGTTTGGATACAGAAGTTCATCTCGATTTGGGAAATCTGGATCTGGTCATGGAAGGTCATTTCCGGCCAGGGCATTTTAAAGGGATGCTGCAAGTTGTAAAACGCTTACTGGATATCGTGCATCCGGACTACCTTATCATGGGTCAGAAGGATTTTCAGCAATTTACCCTGGTGGCATTTATGATCAGGCAACTGCAGTTACGCGTGAAATTAATTGTCGGGCCCACACTCCGGGAGCGCGATGGACTGGCGATGAGCTCCAGAAATCAACGGTTGAACGCCGAGGAGCGAAGGAAGGCCGTGGCTATTTACCAATGCCTCCTGAAATTAAAAAATAAGCTCAGCAATACAAATTCCGTCGTTCTAGAACAAAATGCCATGAAATACCTGGAAGAAGCCGGCCTTAAACCCGAATATGTAGAGATTGTAGATGGGAATTCACTTCAAAAAGTAATAAATCCGGAAAAGCACGATTACATCGTTGCCTGCATTGCAGCCTGGTCCGGCGAAGTCAGACTCATTGACAATCTCATCCTGAAAGGAGGGCTAAATTGAACCATTTCGGCAAAATTCGCTTTCTAATAATGTAAATTCGACGGGGTAAAGCGGTTGTTATTTGTTTTTAGGATTTGTAATCAATCCATTTAGCAATCGGTAGCCAAATTTCCTTATCCATCGAATACTTGCCAATTTTCTTAATTTTGCGCCCATGTTTTTACAGTTCTTTAAATCCAAGATTCATCGAGCGACAGTAACTGAAGCAAATCTCAACTATGTCGGGAGCATTACGATAGATGAAGTATTGATGAATGCTGCTAATTTGTATGAAGGAGAGAAAGTGCAAATCGTAAATAATAATAATGGCGAGCGGTTTGAAACATATGTGATTAAAGGAGAAGCCAATTCCGGAATGATTTGTTTGAATGGTGCAGCAGCACGTAAAGCGGAAGTAGGTGATATCGTAATTATTATTTCCTATGCGTTTTTGAGTCCGGAAGAAGCCAAACATTTTCATCCAGTATCTGTGTTGGTGGATGACAAAAACAAGATAATATCTTAAAGAACACACAACATATACTCTGATTTTAGAAAATGGCATAAATCAATTCATTAATCAGTAGCATTCAGCGTAAAGCAACTGTCATGATTTGAATGGTAAATTAAAAATCGGAATAAACCAAATCCTTTGAATCCTTATCTAAAAAATGCATTGCAACTAATCGTATTCCTGAGCATAGGAGTGGGAATCATGTATTTTTTATACAGCAAAAATGAAACGGCATATCACGCATATTGTCTCACGCAAAATATTCCTTCTGAAAATTGCAGTTTGCTGGATAAGTTGAAATCAGATTTCAGGACACTGAATTATTTCTGGATATTCATGATTTTTGTCGGATTCGGAATGACCAATTTGTCCCGTGCCCTGCGCTGGAAAATTATATTAAAAACATTGAATTATGAAGCCCGTTTTATCAATTTATATAGTACGATAAATGTGGCTTATCTCGCGAATCTGGGATTGCCCAGGATTGGTGAATTTGTCCGTGCAGCCTTGCTTTCGAAATATGAAAAGCTCCCTTTTGATAAAATATTCGGAACTGTAATTGTAGATCGCATTGCCGATATGATTTCATTTACATTGCTGATCGTTCTTGCATTTTTTCTGGATACAGATGCGTTTTATAGTTTTTTTGTAAAGTATGCACATGTACCGAAGCCTGGATTTAGTTTGATTTATGTAGCAGCTTTTGGTTTGATTTTGTATTTGCTTTGGAGATTCAGAAGAACATTGCTTAAGATGAACCTGATCAGCAGGTTCGTGCATTTTCTGAAAGGCATTTGGAGCGGAATAGTTTCTATCCGGAATCTGGAAAATCGCAATTTATTTATACTGCATACTGTATTAATCTGGTTTTGGTTTTATGCCATGTTTGTTTTTGCATGCAAGGCCTTTCCTCCAACTTCCCAGTTGGGCCTGGTTCCAATGCTGGTGGTCTATGTCTTTGGCAGTTTTGGAGTATTCATTCCTTCACCGGGGGGTATGGGCACCTATCATTTTATGGTCATTATTGGATTAGGTTTGTACGGTCTTCAACAAACAGAAGCTTTCTCCTTTGCCAATATTGCTTTTGCCTCAGCTCAGTTTTTTGCATTAATAATATATGGTGTAATCTCATTAATCCTTTTATCCGTATTTAATAAAACCGAACCGGTAGTTTCACCGGACCATAGTCAACAATCGTGAATGCAATTGATATAACAATCCTTTGTTAGGAAATGAATTTTTATGACATTCGAAAATTATTAATAAGGATAAAGAATTCCTGATCAGATCACGCGGAATACATGATGATTGAAAAATTAGAATCTAAAATTGTTACACTTGAAAAGCTAAAGGCACTGTGCGCAGAATGGAAATCATCCAATCTTAAAGTGGTGTTTACCAATGGGTGTTTTGATATTCTTCATGAAGGTCATGTTCGTTATCTTGCAGAAGCCAGAAGTTTGGGGGACAAATTAATCATTGGAATGAATTCAGATGATTCGGTAAGAATTTTGAAAGGAGCCAATCGACCCATTAATAATGGAGCAAGCAGGGCAATTGTGCTGGCTGGATTGTCCAGTGTCGATGCCGTTATTGAATTCGGAGAAAGCACTCCTTTAAAACTAATTACAGAAATCCTTCCGGATATACTGGTCAAAGGTGGTGATTGGAAAACAGAAGATATCGTCGGATCAGATGTGGTTATCGATCATGGTGGTAAAGTGTATTCGCTTTCCTTTCATGAAGGCTACTCAACAACTTTAATTGAACAAAAAATAAAAAATAAATCCTGATGCAATTGCATGAATTAACAAACTTCCTGGAGTCGATTGCAGATTTAAGTTTACAGGAATCCTATGATAATTCCGGGTTAATTTATGGGGATCCGGAGATGACTATTGATGGAGTGCTTTGCTCCCTGGATTGCACCCGAGAGGTTTTGATGGAAGCTAAAGAGCGTAAATGCAATGTAGTGGTCAGTCATCATCCAATTCTTTTTTCTGGGATTAAAAAATTTAACCGGCAGCATTATGTCGATCAGGCTATCATTCATGCCATAAAAAATGAAATCGCGATTTATGCGATTCATACCAATCTGGATAATGTATTTCAGAATGGAGTGAATCAGAAAATAGCACAGAAACTGGATTTACAGGGATTGGAGATATTACTTCCGAAACCGGGGACGAAAGAGATTGGAGCCGGCATTAAGGGACAGCTGAAACAAAGTCTTAGCGCTACTGATTTTCTTTCATTGGTCAAATCGCAATTAAATACCGCGGTGATCCGCCATACCCGGATTGTTAAGAATCAGATTCAAAAAGTAGCGGTTGCGGGCGGTTCCGGATCCTTTTTGATCAAAGATGCTATTCAATCCGGCGCTGACGCCTTTGTCACTGCGGATATTAAATACCATGATTTTTTTGATGCCGATGACCGGATCCTTTTAATAGATGTCGGTCATTATGAAAGTGAGCAATTTACAATTGAACTATTGTTTGAGCTCATTTCTCAAAAATTCCGTAATTTTGCCACCCATTATACAAAAACCAGTACAAACCCGGTACTTTATTTTTAAAATATGTCAAAAGCCACAGTAACTAACGACCTTCCTATCGGATTGAAACTCAAACAATTGTATGAATTACAACTGATTGACTCCGAGATCGATCAGGTACATATCGTAAAAGGCGAATTGCCGGTTGCGGTCAGTGATCTGGAAGATGAAATTGCTGGTTTAACCACCAGAATTACCAAATTGGAGACATCCACTACAGATATGGATAAGGATTTGGTTAATCATAAGGTAAATATCAAGCAGGCAGAGGAAAATATTAAAAAATACGAAAAGCAGTTGAACGGGGTTAAGAACAATCGGGAATACGATGCCCTCAATAAGGAAATTAATCTGCAAAGGCTTGAAATTCAGTTGTCTGAAAAAAAGATGAAAGAAGTTGCCGAGCAGATTAAGCAAAAAAAGGTCACCCTGGATGGAGTAAAGGAGAGACTGGAGCAAAAACAAAAGGAACTGGTTGACAAAAAAGAAGAACTCAATAAGATCATCGAGAAGACAGAAAAAGAAGAAGCCGGCCTGGTAAAAAAATCTGAAAAATTTAAGAAAGTCATAGAGGCCAGATTATTGTCTGCCTACAACAACATCCGTCAACGTTATCGCAACGGACTCGCCGTAGTGACGGTAAAAAGAAATGCCTGTGGCGGTTGCTTCAATCAGATCCCACCTCAGGTGCAGCTTGAAATCGGGCTTCGCAAAAAAATCATTGCATGTGAGCATTGCGGCCGGGTTTTAGTAGATGATCAAATCCAGGAAGTAGAAGGATAAGATTTATCTTGGAGCATGATTACGTCTTACCGGGTCATCGCTCTTTTCATTGTTTCCATTTTTATTCATTGGCATGGATTTGCACAAACGCATTGTACGTTTGATGCGGAAGTCAAGCGAATTTATTCGGAGATCGTAAATCTCGATTTAGACCTCGCAAGAAATGAGCTTGGTCAAAAAGAGTCTAAGCACAACAAGGCTTATATCCTGTTGGAAAATGAAATCGATTTTTATCAACTGTTTGTCTACGATCAGAAAACAGACTTTCAAAATTTAAAATCAAATAAAAATAAGCGGATTGATGAAATCGAAGATTCCGATCTGCCTTTGGAATGGAAGCGGTTTTTGAAAGCAGAAATATTATTGCAATGGACTCTGATCTACCTCAAACAAGATGAGGAATTAAAGGCATTCCAAAGCATTCGCGAATCTGTGCAATTGCTGGAAGAAAATGTGGATCAGTATCCGAAATTCATGTATAGTTACAAGTCTTTGGGTATTCTGCATTCCTTGCTGAGTACGATTCCGGAAAGTCTACAATGGGCTGCCCGCTTACTGGGCTTAAGTGGAAATTTACAGGCAGGTAAAAATGAATTGCAGAAATTTATTCAGTTTGCTGAATCCGGGCAGGATCTTTTCACGAATGAAGCAAATGCTGCCATGAGTTTTATTTATTGTTATCTGGATAATAAACCGGAACAAGCGTATTCATACTGGATTCAAAAAATGGGTATCCAGGATCCGAATGCCTTGCAGGTATTTGTGCAATGCAAAATTGCAAACAAGGCGGGGTATAATGATGCTGCGATCAATGCTTTGCAATCATTGGATCAAACGCAACGAGACAAATTGCCTTATCTCTATTTTTTAATGGGATTGACCGGTTTGCAAAAATTAGAACTTAAGTCAGATTCGTACTTTTTGAAATTTCTGCAATTGTATAAGGGATCATCATATATCAAAGAAGCTTATCAGAAATTAGCCTGGATTGCATTGTTGAAAGGCGAAGAAGGTTTGTACCATTTGTATATTTCGAATTGTCTGACAAAGGGCAATGCCTTAACCGATGAAGACCGCCAGGCACAACAAGAGGCTTTATCCAATAAAATTCCGGATGTCACTCTGCTCAAAGCAAGATTGCTTTTTGACGGAGGATATGCAGATCGGGCCTATGAGATTTTAAGTTCGCAAAAGGATTATTATTATGCGAATGCCGGCAAAAAGTTAGAATGTGCATACAGGCTGGGCAGAATATGTCAGCTGAAAAAGCAGTTCGTAAATGCCTTGCAGTATTATAATGATGCATTGGTTTTTGATCCGCAAATGAGTTCTTATATGACCTGCAATGCTTTGTTGCAATGTGGAATCATTTATGAAAGTCAGAATAAAAAACAGGAATCCGCCGGTTATTACCAGCAAGTTTTAAAGACCAATCCGGATCAATACAAGCGGTCCATACACCAAAAAGCAAAAGCCGGCCTGGCACGATTGAAAGGGTAAATAAAACGGTTGGAAATGTAATGGTTGCAAGTTGCAAACTTGCAACAACTCTCTTTCAAACTTGCAACAACACTCTTTCAAGCATGCAACAACACTTTTGCAAACGTGCAATAACGCTATTGTAAACGTGCAAAAACAATGATGTCCTTCACTTCATAAATCATCATTCGTTAATCGGTGTTCGTCATTTAATTTAGCAGGAATAGTTGCAAGTTGCAAACTTGCAACAACACACTTGCAATCATGTAACAACAGTGAAGTCCTCCATTTCATAAATCATTATTCGTTAATCGGTGTTCGTCATTTAATTTAGCAGGAATAGTTGCAAGTTGCAAACTTGCAACAACAGTGTTTTGTTCGTAATTTGAATTAGCAAGAATAGTTGCAAGTTGCAAACTTGCAACAACAAACTTGTAAGCGTGCAACAACACTTTTGCAAAATTGCAACAACACTGTTTTAAACTTACAACAACATACTTGCAAAAGTTCAATAACAGTGAAGTCCTCCACTTCATAAATCATTATTCGTTAATCGATGTTCGTAATTTAATTTAACAGGAAAAGTTGCAAGTTGCAAACTTGCAACAACAAACTTGTAAGCATGCAACAACACTTTTGCAAAATTGCAACAACACTGTTTTAAACTTACAACAACACTATTGCAAGCGTGCAACAACTTTTTGTAAGCGTGCAACAACACTTTTACAAACTTACAACAACATGCTAGCAAACGTGCAAAAACAATGTTTCAAAGGAATTTCTGTTGTTGCAAGTTTGCAACTTGCAACTGAATAAATCATATTTCTCCTTTGCCACTCATCTTCACCAACTTGACGAGGTATTCTCCGTATTCGCTTTTCTTCAATCGCTCTGCCTGGATTTTTAATTGGTCCAGTGTGATATAACCCATGTGATAAGCGATTTCTTCAATGCAACCAATTTTTAATCCCTGACGTTGTTCGATCACCTGTATGAACTGCGATGCTTGCATTAATGATTCGTGTGTTCCGGTATCAAGCCAGGCCACGCCTCGTCCCAATACACCTACTTTTAATTTTTTTCGCCTGAGGTATTCCCTGTTTACATCGGTGATTTCATATTCTCCGCGCGCAGAGGGTTTCAGATTTTCAGCGATTTCGATCACAGAGTGATCATAAAAATAAATACCGGGCACTGCATAGTTCGATTTAGGTGCTTGTGGTTTCTCTTCAATGGAAATCGCATTGAAGTTTGCATCAAATTCCACCACGCCATAACGTTCCGGATCGGAGACAGCATAAGCAAAAATAATGCCTCCTTCAGGTTGTGTACTTGCTCTCAGCAAATCCGGTAATTTGTGTCCGTAGAAAATATTATCGCCAAGTATCAAACACACTGAATCGTTGCCTATGAATTCCTTTCCCAAAACAAAAGCCTGGGCTAAGCCATTCGGCACCAGTTGCTCTTTGTACGAAATGTGCATTCCAATGTCTGAGCCATCTTTCAGTAAATCCCTGAATTGAGGCAGATCTCTGGGCGTGGAAATGATTAAAACCTCTTTAATACCCGCCAGCATGAGCGTGGAAAGCGGATAGTAGATCATGGGTTTATCGTATACCGGCATGAGTTGCTTGCTCATGGCCAATGTAATCGGATACAATCGTGTACCTTGTCCGCCTGCGAGAATGATGCCTTTCATGGGTTTTATTTCTGGTAGATAATAATGCTGATTATTCGGTTTCAATTAAAGGCAGAATCTGTTGTTTGACGGATTTTACCATTCCATTCAGTACCTCTATTTCTGACTCTTGAATCAATTCATGATTTTCCAGTTGACCAATTAATTGTTCACAATACTGAATTCCGGTATAACAATGGATCATCGAAAAATTCGTTTTGAGTTCGTGTATTTTGTTGAATAATCCATCCCGGTTATTTTTCTCCAATCTGTTTTTGATTTCGATTAATTTGCCTTCAGAGTCTTCAATCCATTCACTCAACATTTCTTTCAATAGTTGTTCGTCTTTAAAAACGATTTCCCGAATCAACTTCAGATCAATTGAGAGTTCCATATTCGGTATAGAGGTGATCGGCTCGTGGATAAAAAATAAATTGGGCACCAAGTTCGGATAAAACAAATAAACAAAAACTATCCGTATGCTCTTTATACACTTTCTGAAAATCGGCAATTTTTTCCGGTTCGATTAACCCTTTCAGAGCAAATTCTTCCAGGCTGGAAGCATTGACAGACCATAGTCCGGTTTGTTCTCCGGCTTCAATAACATTCACACCCATGGCCAGTTCCTGCTGGTGTAATAAAAAAATCGGGTAATTGCTGATCTCCTGATCCAGCATGACATCCAGAGCCTGATTTAATGCTTTCCGGTATCGGCGTAAATCATCTTCCAGTTGCAGATATTTTTCAAATGGCACTTCCATCGGCGCAAAGATAATAAGGAATAGTTATAGAGTAAAGGATGTAGTTTGGGGTAAGAAGTTATGAGTTATAAGTTATGAGTTATGAGTGAAGGATATAAGTTAAATGAATACCAAAGAAAGTAATTTTATGATTAAGTAATTATGGAATGATTAAAACTGGATGCTATTTCAGGTAGGACAACAAGGCTACTGATTCCACATGATTTGTATGCGGGAACATATCCAACGGTTTTATTTTTTCCACTTTGTAATGCGTGCTCAATAATTGAATGTCTCTGGCCTGTGTTGCAGGATTGCAACTGACATAAATTAATTTAGGTGGATGCATTTGAATGATTTGCTCAATTACATTCGGATGCATTCCGGCCCTGGGCGGATCTACTACAATCAAATCAGGAGCTCCGTGTTTTTCAATAATGTTTTCAATATCGATGTCTTTTGCATCCGTAACATAAAAATGACAATTGTCTAGTGCATTTGCTTTTGCATTCAACTTTGCATCTTCTATGGCTTCCGCAACTTCTTCCACGCCAATCACCGTTCCGGCGTTTTTTGCCAGAAAAATTCCAATACTTCCAACTCCACAATACCAGTCATAGATCACTTCATCACCTTTTAAATCGGCATATTCGGCAATCAGCCTGTATAGTGCTGCTGCTTGTTTCGGATTGGTTTGAAAAAAAGATTTTGGGCCAATGAGAAATTTGGCATGGTCCAGATTTTCGGTTAGGTAATCTTCGCCATAGACTTTATCAAATGTTAAATCGAGGTAGCTATCGTTCTTCTTTGCATTGATTACTTTGTAAATAGAAATGATCTCTTTGAAATTGGCACGCAATTGCTCCACAAACATTGAAATGATTTGCTCGTCGTTTTCGGAAAGAACAAGAATACACATGATTTCATTTTGTGTATTGCTTTTGATGATCAGGTTTCTCAGGAAACCGGTTTGATTTTTAATATCGTAAAATGAAAGTTTTTCCTGTATCGATAATTTTTTGATAAAATTGCGAATCTGATTGGTTGAATCAATTTGTAGATGACATTTTTGGATGTCTACTATTTTATAGTAAATGCCCGGTCGATGAAATCCGAGTGCCAGTAAATCTTCCGGATTTTTTACCTGATCCATTTCATCTTTCGTCAACCAGCGATTGTTGGAAAAAGTATACTCGAGTTTATTTCTGTATAATTCTGTTTGCGGAGCCGGTAGAATTGGTTCAATCAGAAAATCGGCTACTTTTCCAATCCGGATCAATGCATCCTTGACCATTTTTTCTTTTTGTTGCAGTTGCTCTGCATAATCCAGATTTTGCCAGCTGCATCCTCCGCAAATCCCAAAATGCTGGCAGATGGCTTTGTTCCGGTGTGTGGAATAGCGAATGATTTCTTCCAGCCTTGCATGCCAGGTTCCTTTTCTTTTTTTATCCAATGAAGCTTTGACGCGATCACCGGGTACAGCATCGCGAACAAACACAACCAGTCCTTCATCCGTGCGCCCTACTGCAGCACCTTTATGTGCCAATCCGGTAATTTCTATTTCAACGATTTTTGGTTTTCGCATTGGACTATTTTGAAAAAATCAGCAATCAACAGTCAAGAGTTAACAGTTAACAGTCAACAGTCAGTAATCAATAATCAATGTTCAATAATCAATGTTCAATAATCAATTTTCAATATTCAATATTTTTCAGCCTAACACCTAAACACCTACAACCTAAACACCTACAACCTAATACCCACAACCATCTATTTGATAATTAAAAATTCTATCCTACGGTTATTCTGTCTTCCTTCTTCTGTATTGTTATCATCTACCGGCATAGTCTCGCCCTTTCCTTCATGGATAAGGCGTTCCATCGCAATCCCTTTTTGTTTAAGAAAATCCACGACTGCGGATGCTCTTTTTTCAGATAAAATCTGATTGTCAGCTTCTGTTCCGATATTATCGGTATGTCCGGTGATTTTCAGTTTTAGTTGCGGATTGTCATTGAGAAACTGAACCAAAGCCATTAATTCAAACCGGCTTTCTTTTTTCAGATTTGCTGTTCCGGATTCAAAAAGAATATTCTTCAAGGAGACAGGCACATTGTTTTGATCCGATACGCGTTCCATTTTTTTGTGAATGATAAATGGATTGTATATTTTCTTTGGAACAGTACATCTAAACTGATCAGAAATAAATAAATAATCTTTGTGGTAAATATGCATGCCATAATCTGCTCCCGTCGGCAATGCAATCAACAGTTTTCCGGATGAGTCGATGGTGTTTTCATAAAAAACTTTGTTATTACTTAAATCGAATATGCTAACGGTTGCACTAATGCCGGCATCCGTCAATTTATCCGAAACGGTTAGTTCGATATACGTGGAAGATGGAATGCTAAGGGAAGCAGGTAAAATCATTTCATACAAATCGAGATTCGGATGTTGATTCGGAATCGATTGATTCAGATATTTTTTGTCGCTAGCCATCCATGCTTTTTGTCCGTCCGGGAATACGACAAAGGACGATTCATCGCCTTTCGAATTGATGGGATAACCAAGATTAACAGGCGGTTCCCAATTTCCATTTTCATCGGCAATCGAGTAAAACAAATCTCTTCCGCCCATTCCGGGAAAATAGTCGGACGAAAAATACAATACCATTCCATTGGGATGAATAAATGGACTGAGTTCGTTTCCACTCGTATTGATCGTTGGTCCGAGATTTTTGGGAACCGACCAGGAATGATCTTTTTTTCTTCTGCTCATCCAGATATCATATCCGCCCAGAGTTCCTTTGCGATTGCTGGTAAAGTAAATGGCATTGCCATTTTCCGCAAAGCAGGCATTGGATTCATAAGCCGGTGTATTTATTTTTTCACCCATGTTGTAAGGCTGGGTCCAATGGCCATCTTTCAAATCAGAGAGATACAAGTCACAACCACCAAAAGAAAAAGGTCCATCGCAAATAGTAAAAATAAGCGAAGTGCCGTCCGGAGATAATGCCGGAGAACCTTCGTTTGCAGGAGTATTTAAATCGTTGATGGGAATTGCTTCGGTCCAGCTGCTATCTATAAAATGCGAAATAAACAAATCTTCATCATTGCGAACTGTTCTCCTGGTAAACACTGCTGTTTTGCCGTCTGCTGAAATGGTAGGCATATATTCAGAATAATCTGAATTGAACGACTTTAATAAAGTTGGTACAATCGGTACCGGGTTGCGCGTAGCGGAATCTGCGAAAGTAGTGGACTTTAAAAGAAGCTTTGCTTTTGCAATCAGATCCTGGTTTGCACTTTCTTTTCGAAGATAAGTGGTGCAATTTTCTTTGGCCTGTTTAAAGTGATCCAATTGATATTGGGTAAGAGACAGGGTGTAATAAACTTTAGAATTATAAGTGGAGTCAAGTGTAAGTACTTTTTGAAAATGGATTTCCGCACACTCATAATTTTTCATTTCGAAACATACAGAAGCCCATTGCAATTCCGCATCGATGAAGTTAGGTGTTTTCTGTAATGATTTTTCAAAAAGCGATATGGCTTTCGCGTACTGATTGGCACGGTATTGCTCTACGCCATTCAGAAAAAGTTTAAGGCTTTGTTTAGGGGCATCCTTTTTAGTTATCACAGATTGTGAAAACAGGAATGAAATGCAAAATGAAAAAATAATCAGAGAAGCGAGACGCATGAAATTTTCTCCTTAAACGACAATCAGGTATCTTACGATATAAGGATCAGGCAACTTCACCTAATAATAGACTGGCGGAGTCAAGCCCCAATTCAGCTGCTTTCTTGAGATCGAGGATATAATCTGCCTTGCCTGCGGCTTTGCGCGCCATACCCCGGTGCATAAAGATTTCGGCTTGATTGTTTTCCTTTTCTGTCTCAAGAGTGCCGAGGCTTTTGTCAAATGCTTCCAGTGCCTGATCGAGCTGACCTAAAGCAAAAAGCGTTTTGCCGTAATTGAACCAGGTCTTGGAAAGATGTTTGAAATTGGCGTCTGAGATCAAAAAGTTGCGGCTGGTAAATAATTTATATTCGAATGCCGCTTTTTCAAATTGATTGAGCTCGAGGTGACAATTTCCTTTTACTCTTCGTGCAGCCCAATAAAGTGGCTGAAGCGCTATGGATTGTTTGGTTGCTTCTTCAAGAGAAAGAATGGCTGCTTCCAGCTCTTTTTTAATCATCAGGGCTCTTGCAAGACCGTAGTGCGCAGATGCATTCATATGATCAAAGCTGATGCTCTTTTTAAAATCGTAAATGGCATCATCGTAATTCTTGAGATGGAAATTGATGTATCCCCTTTTTTCATACGCCTGTGAATGCCGGTCGTATTTCTCTATGGCTTCGGTAAGCAGTTGAATAGCTTCTTTTTCCTTGCCGATTTGCTCTGCCATTTTTTTGCCTTCCTGGTACAACATCACGGAAGATTTTTCTGCCAGTGGCTCCAGATGAAAATGATGTAAAATTTTTCCATTGTCGGTCATCCAGGCATTAATACTTCCGGAGAGCGAAAATTGTGCGCAGTATTCGATGAGGCTGATGGTGTTTTTCCAAACTTTTTCCGAAGAGTTGCCGATGAATCTGCCGATATTAAGACTCAATTCTTCCGGTTTGAAAATGTCTTCCGGAATTTTAAAAAGGATTTCTTTTTTGTAAAGTGTTTCAGAGCGTTGGTTGTAAAGTTGCAAAACCTTTTGAAAGGATTTTTCAGTACCAAATTCAAATCGGCCCTGTATAATCACCTTGTAAAAAGTACTATGTTGCATACCTGGTATTTTCTTTCTGTTTAGATCAGCTTTCGGAGAAGTAACGCATTCCATTAAACCGGAGAATTTGAAAAGTCAATTTGAACAACTTCATCTTTTCAAGGGACCCACCGGTATATTAAAATATTGAAATGTGTATCAGTCCTGTATTAAAGTAGGTTACAAAGATCGGAACTTTCATAGGATTGTACAACAAATTTTGATGTAATTGATTAATAATCAAAGAATTAATTTTTTAATATGCGTATTAATATGAAATAATGCCAATTATATATTAAATTTTTTTGTTCTATTCTCCCTGGTCCCTCCAAAAGATTGCCGGAAATCAAACAATTCATTGTCAGGACATTAGCTTTCGATTCCGGATGGACAAAATCCGGATCTTAAAATGGGCTTAGAAGGAAATTGGTAATCTTCCGATTCTGCTGAAAAAGGATACAGTCCCGAAAGAATTGAAGCTTGGCGAAAAAGTGGATTTCGAAGAATTAAACCGTTACCCCAGACAAAATTTGATACAAGGTAGAATGTTCAATTAACCAGTGAACCCGCTTTTTTCTAAACGCCTGTGTGCGCCTTGAATGTCAAATAAACTGTTTAGTAGTAAAAAATATAAATCTAGGGATCGAAAATCTGTCATGCGTCGGCTAACGACCGGAAGTAAGAGCAAACTGTAATGTGATATGAAGTGATTTTTGTACTGAAGTAAGCAGGAAGGCAAAGATTGATACCGACGAATAGTGAACGTAGTGAAGTTTCTGAAAGAAACCAAAGACTTAAAATGTCTTTGATGAAGTAAAGAACGAAGCGGTTGTATATGAGGTTCGTGTCAAAAGGTTATGCGACACATTATGCAATCTCGCACCAAAGATTGATAGGAGTAAATACAGCGGAGATTGATCGAAAGATGTTTGCCTTACAGAATTCACTGAACGATTCCGTTATTTACGGATCGATATCCCAAATTACGTCGAATTGAAAGAACCAGAAAATGCAGGCTGAGGAATGGGAGGTAAAGCAATTACACAGAATCCTTTTCTTAAAACCACCATTACAATTCTACGATAAAACAAAGAGCTTATAATTCATTAGCAGATTAGTACCAGATCATAAAGCTATGACTTTCCGAACCGCTGTATTCGAAACACAGATAGAGTTTATTGCGCCGGTTGGCGGAAGTGGTATGAGAGGCGTATCCTTTTAGTGTAAACTGGTAGGGCCGTCTACTCGAATAGGTGAGGTCGTTATTCAAAGTCACTCTTTGCAAGTCCCGATTGCCTTATAATGGATCTTAACGTTCCTTCTTTTAATTCTTTATGAATGGGTACAGGAACGGTGATAGTTGTGTTCGATCCAATTTTTTGCATGATTACATGGCTGCCTTTTTGCCTAACATGTTGGAAACCATGTTGTGAGAGAATGTTACATACTTCTCTTCCGGATAGTGGTTTCATTTCTTACACGTTAATCGCAATTCGTGTTATTTCTAATTCGTTATGAAGTCTTTTTGAAATTTCGCCTTCTGATGCAGTTTCAAAAAATAGCTCTATGGCTTCAATAAGATTGGACTTTGCCTCTTCGGGAGTTTCTCCCTGACTGGCTATATCTAGCTCCGGACATAAGGATACATACATATTCTCCTCCTTCTCAATTACAGCCGTGAATTCCAAATTTCTTTTCATAAATTAAATTTAGGTCATTTTGGTGATCTCAAATAACGGATTAGTATACACTTGGTCCCGCTGCTTGGAATCTGCCAAAGTTACAGATTTATTTTTATTTACACCAGTAAAAGCCTTTTGTAATTCCCAGATCATTTTAAATTCGCCTATCCTGTTTCTTTAGTTCATGGTGTAAGTATTATTGGTACTGTAAATATCAATGATATAAAAGATTTAAGTGCAGAGATCCGAATTAGACAATGCATTCATGGGAAATTTAAGTTCATAAAACTCCGGGGGAAAGTGGTATCTCATTTCCTTTATAAGGGTCTTTTTTCTCAAGCCCAAACTTTAGTGCCTTCTGTACAATTTTTACAGATATCAATTGACTTTCTCGATTGCATGAGATCGGTCCGGAATTTTTGATAGGCTTCATTGTTCCATATCGCTTCCAGATTATGTTGGTCTAATGTCCCCAACACGTGTTGAGCATCTTTGTCAAAACAGCAGGGCACTACTTTGCCATCCCAGGTAATGACAGGGGAATGCCATAATTTCCAGCAGTGATTCTGCAATTTATTTTTCAATTGATAGCTACCGGATTCATTTTTTTTATACCTCGAATAAATGTCCTGTTCCGGAATCAGATTCGATCCATTGACATAATTATAAATCTGCGCCGTCTTGAGTTTTACTTCATCAACGCCATATTGTTTTGCCAGTTTATAAATCTCAGGTATCTGATGTTCATTGGGTCTGACGACCAGAAATTGAAAAATGAGATAAGGGCTGCGGCTCTTCCATTTTTTCTTTGTTTCAACCAGGCATTCAACTCCTTCCAGAACCTTCTTAAGCTCTCCACCGATGCGATAAGATTCATAGGTTTCCTGGGTCGTGCCATCAATAGAAATGATCAATTTATCCAAACCGGAGCGAACGATTTTTTCACATTGCTCCGCATCCAGAAAATGCCCGTTGGTCGAGCTCATGGTATAAATGCCTGCCTGTCCGGCATACCGTATGGCTTCGTGGATTTGCGGATGAATGAACGGTTCTCCCTGGAAGTAAAAATGGATAGACCAAAGTGAATCCTTAACCGGATCCAGCCATTGTTTGAATTGTGCTATTTTCAGATTTCCCGTGGGCCGGGTAAAAGATCGCAATCCGGAAGGGCATTCCGGACATCGCAGGTTGCAGGCTGTGGTCGGCTCTACGGCAATGCAAATGGGAAGTCCCCAGCTTACCGGTTTGGCCGTGATCCGGGATACATAATAGGAGCTGAGAATTTTAAAAGCATTCCATAGCTTTTTGATTCGCAACTTGCGCAGGATGAGTATGAGTTCTTTGGTTTTCAATGATTATGCGATCGGACAAAATTGAAACAATAAAATCATCCATTTACATGAGGATCATGTTTAATTTTGCGGACAATCATTTTAGTATCACTTTTCATTTGTCCGTCGGTAGTCCAATTTCAAACAAAATTATTGTCCTTGATCCGGCAGGTCGGTTATCCTCACCTGTTGTTCAATTTTACAAATTATGAAATACCTCATCGCCGGGCTCGGCAACATGGAAACAGCATACTTCGGGACCCGTCACAATATTGGCTTTGATGTGGCCGATGAATTGGCATCCCGCTTATCTGTACATTTTAGCTCCTCCAGTCTGGCACACCGTGCGGAAGGAAGTTATAAAGGAAGAAAACTGATTGTGATCAAACCAACCACGTATATGAATTTGAGTGGCAAAGCAGTCCGGTATTGGTTAGAAAAAGAAAATATCCCGGTGGAAAATTTGTTGGTGATACTTGATGATCTGAATCTGGCTTTTGGTGCCATACGCATTCGCCCTTCCGGTGCGGATGGAGGACATAATGGATTGAAAGACATTCAGGAGCAGTTGTCTACAAATGCCTATGCGCGACTCCGCGTGGGCATTGGAAATCATTTTGGCAAAGGGCAACAGGTAAATTATGTGTTGGGTCATTGGAATGATCAGGAAAAAAAATATTTAGCTGAGATTATCAAACTAACTGCAGATGCAGCATTGAGTTTTTGTTTTGCCGGAATGCAGAATACAGCCAATACCTTTAACTCGAAGAAGGTCATCATTGAAGAGTCTTCCAAATAGACTTTAAATCAATTGGGCCAACGATTATTCTATGGAATCAAAAAGGAAAAATTCGATATCACAAACCTTCCTTCCGGTATTTATTTTTTGATGTTAAAAGGAAATCAAACCAGTTTCAGATTATCCGTTTGTAAATGGTAATGGAGCATACCTGCATTCTTTGATTCTCAATATGGACGAAATTGAAAACGTCAATTTCCGATATCATCCCTGACTTCCTTCAGCAATTCTGTAGTGACATTTCGCATCACGAGATTGTAAAGTTGTAACACATGTTCTTTGGACGCCTCATAAACGGGATTCTCGTAATTGCCTTCTGCAATGCTGCCGTATTTTACAGCTCTTCCGGGGACGCTTACGGTAAGTTCTGCCTTGATGTGAATGTATTCCCGGATTTTTGTCGAATCCATTTTAAGTTTGCATTCTCCCGCATTAATTTTGATTTCAAATAAGGCGGGCACTCCGTTTTCTTTGGGTTCGCTGCTTTTCACGATTCGTTCGATATCGGTTTTATTTTGAATGCTGAGTTCGGGATTACCGGTCCAACTTTTCTTTTTAGGATAAACCGAAGGAAGTTTCCAATCCATAGATCTAAGGCTATCGCGCAGGTCTGTTATTTTTAATTCCTTGACCGCAAATGGCAGCAGGACGGCTGCTTTGGATTTGTCTGCGGGCAGATCAATCTTCCTTGTCGTGGCGCATGAAGCAAGAAACAAAAGCAGGAGAATCGGATGAACGTGAATAAGTTTCATTTGCACATAAATGTAATTATTTTAAAAGCGATTGTTTATATTTGGATCCATCATTTAACACTTCAAACTATCCTGCGATGAAAAAAAGTCTGCTGTTATGTTGCGTCCTGGGGATGATCAATACCCTTCTTGCCCAGAACTGGCCCGTTGGCACTACCTGGGTCTACGATCAAATTGATTTCGGTCCATTTGATCCGTACAATTACGTCATACTTCAGATTACAAAAGATACCGTCATTCAAAATGAAGATGCCAAGGAGCTTTATAAATTTCATTGGAATGCCACCTGGGATTCAGCACATACCCCAATGTATGCGGACCGCTATTTTATAAAAACCGACAATGGTAAAGTCAGTTTGTGGGATCAGGACTCAGCAAAGTTTTTTCTGATTTATGATTTCACAGTATCCGTAGGAGACACGGTATCTTATTTTATACCAAACATGCGAAGTAAAACAGAACCGAATTTTGTCACCTACCGGATCGATTCCATTAAATCAATTCAAACTTCAGGCGGACCTAAAAAGAGGTATATTTTTCATAAAACCGGAGGCAGGGATTGTTTTGATTATTTATTTAATATCGCAGAGGACATCGGTGCGGGTTTTTATTTTTTTCAAACCTTTTGTGCGGTGGATCCGCCGGAAGGCGGAGGGCTGAGCTGCTTTACCAATGGACAGTTTACCTATCCTTCAAACAGCAACTGTAAAATTCCGACCGGACTGCAACAAGCGACAGCCGAAAAGCCCAAAATGTATCCCAATCCGTCTTCAGGTAATGTATATATGCAGGGATTGGATGAAGGGGACTATGCCGTTGAGTTGTGGGATCAGTTTGGCCGGCAATATTCATTGGTCAAAGTAAACAGAAACCAGCTAGATATCCATGCCGTTCCCGCCGGCGTCTATTTGTTGAAATTAATAAATAAAAACAGGACCTTGAGTTTGAAAATCATCAAAGTTTAATCACGCAAACAGCAGATTAAATAACTCAAACACTTCATTCAATAAATGGATGGAAATGCGAATGAAGGATTGGATACTTTTGTAAATCGCAATTTAAAGATCTGCTCATAGGATTTTTAATTTGACTACACTGGAAAGGACTAATTACAATTTTATTTTATTGGTTACCGGATTCAATCTATAGTATAGGATTGAATTTTAGGAAGCAACAAGGGTTTCATGTTTGGAACTCTACTATATAAACATTTAATTAACCGGAATGAAATACACTATTATTCTTCTCATTAGAGTATATGGAATATTGCTTTTTTCGATAATATCCTGTAACACAAAATCAGTCAAGACAGATTCATTTGAAAAAGCAATAGCATTTGATACGGCGAGTAGATTAAACAATTTATGGAATGATTTCACTCGAAAATATGGCGAAAACAAAGCGGAACAAGCGGAATTATTATTAGAACCCATTGAGCGGGAGTTGATAAATCAAATATATTTTAATCAGCAATTTTCAAAATTGGAAATGTTTGATGGAAATCATAAAATTGTCAGGACTCTACAGCCTGATGAAATGGTTTATTTATCCCAGAATCAAAAGTATTTTATCATTGAGAAAAATGCTCATATGGATTCCACCGATAAAATTTCAATTAAGAAATATAACATTGAATTGTTTGACAATGCAAATCATAGAATAGGGCTAGCTCAACTGGATTATTTGGATAGCGATGAAGAAGAGGATAAACTTATTCCATTTAATGATGGGAGTGGAATTTTACAAAAAGCGTTTCGATTTGGTTCGTCATTTGCTTATAAGATTTACAGGGTAACAGGTAAAGGACAATGGAAACAGACGGGCAGCTTTCTGAATGAACATGCTTATGGTAGTCTTACTGGTCTAAGTACAGATTCTGGATTTTTTTTCCTTTTGTATTATGAAACGAATGAGAATACGGATACAAGCAATATATTGACTATTGAAAAATGGACGGTAAATGGTTCTTTGCTCTGGAGAAAGAAATTGAACAATAAAATCGTTAGCCAGGATCCGTTTATTTCCGAATCAGGAGATTTAATAGGATTTGCATATGCTGCTACTAAAAGTGCATATGCGAATCAGTTTTGCATACTTGATCAAAATGGTCAGATTCTGATGGATAAAAATTGGGACTCCATTGGGTATGATGCCTGTTCATTTAAGAAAATAAGAAATGATTGGTGGGTTTTAATCCAGGGAAGGACAAGTTTACAGATTGTCGAACTAAAGTCATTAAAACAATTAATCGCTTTTCAGTCATCCAAAGTAAACAATGAAATTCTTGCTTCTGATAACATCAAAAGCAGTATGGTCTTCATTCTGTCTGAGCCCCTTTATATAAAGAATAGAAAAAAATATGTGAAAAGCAATTTATGTGTTTATGGGATGAACGGCGTTAAAAAATGCTATCATATACCAATTGAAGGAAAACCCAAACTCAAATTAATTGACACGATTCCGTATTTGGAAATCGAATCAGATAATAGCGATTTTAAATACTTCAAGATAAAAACACCCTTATATGAATAAACTTATTAAACCTGTACTATTAATTCAACTATGCAATTTATTTATTCCTGATTTATTTTCACAGTATCCTTTTGAAAACGCAAATATTCAGCATTTCATCAACGGTACTGTGGGAGAAGAGCGGGGAGGAAGAACGAGGTATCATTATGGTATTGATTTTCAAAAACCGGGAGGAACGCATGTACATGCAATTGAAGGAGGAATTTTAAAATTGGTAAGTGGTTATCCAGCGATTAGTCATTTCGGGTATCTTCATGTGATAAACCTCAAATACAGATTAAATGAGTTTGTACCAGCAGGAGCGTATATAGGAGATGTAAGCTATTCAGACCGACACCTGCATCTTCAACAAAACAGCGAAAATTTATCTTCTGGTCCTCCTAATAGTTGGGATGGCAATGGCTGGTTAAATCCGATATCCTACCTGGATCCGGATGATCAGTCAGCTCCACGTATTGAATTTGCAAGAATATACAGCGACAATAATCATGTAAACAATATAACAAATCAGCAGATCATTTATGGAAAGCTTGATTTGATTGTGAATTCGGAAGATCAAAGAATTAATGCAGATGGCACTGGTGGTGGATTTGGAATTGCGCCTTTTAAAATGGATTGTGAGCTGTTGAATAAATTTGATCAGAACATTTATTCATTTCCGGGTATTTCATTTGAAAGTGTACCAACCAATAATTCAGCTTTTATAGTTCATGGACCCAATGCAGATTACAATACACCAAATTTTGAATATTGGATAACGCACGATCCATTTTTGAAAAAATATGACCGCTATTTTAATATAAGGCAAAAACTTAACTCTAACTATTCAGAATCTGGGAATTGCCCGGATCAATGTCAGTTTAAGGATGGAGAAGTTAAATTGCGTATAACCTCAAAGGATTTCAGCAATAATAGTACACAATTTGTTTTACCGAATGCAAATTTTCACCAATACATAATTGACAATTTTCAGCCTTATATTGAGTCGGTAACAGTTCTGATTGATGGAATTAATGTTTATTCTGCCAGCTGGGAGTGCGGAAACAATGGGCCCGAATTCTCAGGATATGAATGCCGGAGTACGGATGTTATGCTGAATAGTTTAATTACAATAAAGGTCACAACGAGTGAATTTTTAAGTTTTCTAAACGGTAGGATTGTGGAATTTCCTGGTGGATTTATCTCATTTAATAATACCGGTGGTTTGAATTGGGAAGCTACGTTTCAAAATTTGAATTATCTGAAAGATGGAGATAAGGGACATCTTTTGTTTGCCGGCTCTGATATGAATGGCAATCATTTATTGGATATGCGTGCCATAGCCGGGGGTAAAATTGCTTCAAAACAACCGGTGCTTATTCCGATCCGGGAAAGTAGTACAACTTGGAAACCAATCAGAAAGGGAGGAGATTACGATGATGTTCATGAATTCTGTTTTAGAAAATGCCATAATATGAAAGATGATGGTGAGAGAAATGAATTTGCGACATTCGATTGCATTCAATCCGAAGACTTGAATCTGTCTTACGAATTCGAATCTTTTAATGGTGCCGGAGATGCTTGGATTCATCTTGACGTCTCCGGTGGGTTTCCGCCATATTATATCAAATGGGCAGATAATGAAGGTAAAATAATCAAGCAAGGATTAAACGCATATGATTTGACAGATTTGACAGCTGGTACATATTGTTATTTTATTGAAGATGCGCATTGTTGTGGAATTAACAGTTGCGTTACACTGTGTCCTGCAATTGCATTAAATGTAATTACTGGATTGACACCACCTTCTGATTGTAATTTGAACGATGGCAAAATAAGAATAATAAGCACAAAGACGAATGGAGGGAAAGATCCGTATAACTATAATTTGTTAGATATTCATGGCGATCATTTTCAACCTGATCCGGTATCCGGAATTTATGAAAATCTGTATGCCGGAAAATATTTTTATACTGCTACAGATGCAAATGGATGTTCCGGTTCTTTTAAAATTGAGCTTAATTCACCCGAAAAATTTTTCTTGTTTCCGGAAATTGTGAATTCTTGTAAAGGCAATGATGGTAAAATTAAATTGTATGCCCTTTCAGAGGATTATCCGGATGATACATATCGTTTTGAATGGTCAACTGGTTTAAATGAAGATGACATTACAGAATCCGGAATAGATCAATTGACTGCAGGGATTTATTGTGTTACGGTAACATCCAATTCCACAGATTGTAATCAGGAAGATTGTTACGAAATAAAAGGAACAGGTAAGGCATTAAGTTTAAACTATGAAAGCCTAATACCTTGTCAAAATCAGCAAAATGGAGCCGTTCAGTTGTCTGTTAGCGGTGGCAATAAGCCCTATAGTTATAAATGGTCTAATGGTGATTTCAGATCTGGTATTGGACATCTTAGTACGGGTCAATATTGTGTTACCATTACAGATGGATGTCAAAATTCAATTAAACAATGTTTTGATTTAAATCAATCTCTTAGGATAAATCTTGTAATGGTTTATAATTGTCCGGACAATGTCAATGTATTGTCTGAAGTCTCCGGAGGAAATCCTGAATATTCCTACAAATGGTCTAATGGTTATACCATAAAAAATTTAATAGGAGTTCCCATTGGAGGAATTTATAAAGTAACGGTTACTGATAAGTTAGGATGTACAGCAGTAAATGAAATTAATACCAATCCAGTAGAGTTGATAAATCCTGTAAAACCATGCAAAGGTTTCTGGGATGGGCAAATGACATTTAAAATTAATAATCCGAGAAATGAAAGAGTTGATGTAAGTTATGATTATTCTCCCTGCGATGATTGCGGAACATTGTATAAAATCCGTAATGATTATTCCAATCCGGTCAGTTTTACATTAAAGGATCTTGCCGGAAGCAAACAGTATCATTTTTATGTTCGTGTTGGCCAATGTTTATTTGAAGTCAAGTTTACTTTAGGAGAAGAAGAATTAAGCAAAGAATTTAAACGATTTGAAGAATCCAATGGGATTGCAGCATGTGTATATGATTTAGTATGCAATGAAAACAGGATTGTTGATGGAAAAAGAGAAGTCCCCATTCTTACTCATACAGGTGGAAATTGCAAGAAATTTCTTTTTAAAGAATGTGCCGAAGTTGAAGTTAAATGCGATGGTAATCCTGGTGTTGTCAAAACAATTCCCGGTAAAAAAATTCACATGCGTAGGCTTGAGTTAATCTTATATGCCCAGGAACTTGGACTCGATGCATCCAGTCTTACTGGAAATTTTTGTGATCATGTCTGGATTTGTCATGACGATCCCTATTGTATTGTAGCTACAGCCCGAGGAGAATTGGGTGGCAAGTTTAAAGGCATTGAGAGAGATGGAGATTGTTATCGGGTTAAATGCAGGTCGTTTTTTGGATTGATCAGACAGGATTACAAAATATGTGGGGAAAACTTTATCCCGGATGCATTCCTGCCTTTTTATAGAGATGATCGAAATTATTTGGATCCGACAGGAAAACCCAAACCAAAAGAATGCACACCGATTACGTTGAACTTTACTGATGTTCTGGAGTGCTGGTCAAAGTTTGTTATGGATGATGGTAAAAAATTCTATGATTCAGAGATGGCCAAATTAGTGGATAGTTACAGAAATAAAAGAGAAAGATATTGCGGTTGGGTAACATTTTGTCTTGAGGACTATTCTCTGGTCAAAACTAATATTCTAGAGATTGAATGCTTGGATTTTAATCCACCGCTGAATGTAGGAAACTGGGTAGTCAATTCAACATGTGATCCCCATTCTTACAATGGAAATGATATTGTGTTTTGTGAATGTGATGATCCGGAAATAATCAGGAAAAATGGAATTTGCCTTGAACCAAAATTACTGCCTAAAAGATGCACAGTGGCCTTGCAAAATACTGAAGAACCGCGTTCAATTCAATTTGTTCCGTTTCAACATGGAAATACATTCTTTACAGGTTTTTCCACATTGTATCAACCCGAAGAATTTAATACGATTAATGCTATCTTTAAAGACACTGAAGGAAAAAGTTATTATCAAAAATTTGAACCAGGAATTATATTTAATCAATTGGAAGAGTTTGAAGGCGCTTTGTATGCCCACCGTGATGCTAAGAACAATCGAATTCAATTAATTAGCAATGGTAATTCCCCGAATGAATACGAAATTTATTCAGGTGAACTAAATACAATTCATTTTACTTCTATCTCATGTGACCAAAGTCTGAAGTTTAGATCATTTTATCCTTTTGGAAATGGATTTATAAGTGAAGGAGAATTTAAAGGAGCTTTTAAACAGGATAACAAAATAATCTTTCAAGCTGCTGACCCGGCTATTTTTGTTTTGTATAGAAACGATAAATTAAATTTGACAGAAATAAATTTCATTACGGGAGCAAGCAACATTAAACGTACATCCGGTAGAACAAACTGTTTTGTTTTGAAACGATCTTCAGCCCTTGCAGCCATTCAATTCAACGGAGTTGCTTTGGATGAAAATAAGATAGGTAATATCATCTTGATGAAAATCAATGAATCCGGAGAAATTGCCTTGAACCGATTTTCGGATGTAGACGGTAGATTTGAATTAATTAATTATTCTGAATCAAAAGACGGTTCTAATCTGTTTATACTCGCAAATGCTAATGGGCCCATTCAAATAGGTGAATTCAAGCTCGATTTGCCATTCTCGAATCAACTGGTACTTGTTCGGTTTGAAAATAATAATTTAAAATGGTATGATTATATAAATTCAGTCGGAATTGACATGCAAAACATTCAGGTTCAGTTATGTGACAAACAAGAAATAGTTATAGGTCTTAATGTCAATGATTCTTCTAACTTGTTACAAACAAATCCAGATGATGTAAATAGGTCCGGTTCCGATATTGTGATAATAAAATACGATTCATCAGGTAATCGAGTGTTTCAGCAAAGATATGGATCTATATATGATGATGAAGTATTGAAGGAAATGTATTATTCTGAAGAAAATGTTCTTTATTTAGGTGGCGAAATTAAAGGTGCCAGTTTAATCAGAAGTATAGGAGATGTTGATTTGATAAAGGCTGGGGATATTGAAAATTCTGCATTCATCAGTTATATTAACTTTAATGCAAGTGAATCTGTCCCCAGTCTGAGAAAACAAGAAGTAATAACAAACAAAAGGGATAGAATTACTATACTTAGTCTACAGCCTAATCCCGTAAATAAACGGCTACGCGTGGATTTTCAATGCCAAGGGAACACGAAAATTGAATTTGAAATTTTTGATTTAAATGGAAAGCGAATTGAAATGGATGGTGTTCTTCAGAGGAATTCTATTATAATGAATACAAGCGCCCTCCATCCCGGAATGTACTTATTCAAATTAAGAGATGAATCAGGTAATGCAGCAGTAAGAAGATTTGTAAAAACGGATTGATACCGTTAGATGTAATGGTATTAATCAAAAAGGTGTTAAACGTTTTTCATTTTTTTAATTGCAATGCCTTTAATTCGTTATAGTATAATCATAATATTAGAAATATGAAACAGTTAATGTTTTGTGTAGTAATCATTGTATTATCTGCATCCTCCTGTAATACAGATCAAACTGATGTCAAAGCTTATCCCAAAAAATTTGAATTTTATAAATCTCAAATTATGGAAGAAAAGGCTTATATTATTGGAGATAATGAATCGTATTCAGAAATAAATTCTATTGAGGGAAACCTGAAACTTTTGAAATCAGAAGTAACCACTGATCTATTTGCATATATTAGAAACTTAGGCAATGGCACTTTTATTGAATCAATCGAATTGCTCAGTAAAGATTCGGTCCGTTTATATACTTGGTTAAATGGAATGGAAAGCTCATTTGATTTATCAGCCAATTCTGAAAATGCAACAGGTGAAATTATCAATACCTCGTTATATGGCTATACCATTGTTTGGGATAAGAATAAGCAGGAATTAAGTTATTGTTTGGCTTTGACCTTGGAAATTCTTAAAAAAAACGGAAACTTCAATTCACAGATTGAATACGATTTATGTGGAGATGGCAATATTGGAAATGAATTCTCAAAAATTCTGAAAACAGATGATTTTCAAACGAATGATACCCTAGGTATATACCTATTGAAAATGATCTATAAATGAGCTTTCCCAAGTTGTGATGGCCCAATGTAAAGAACCGTCATTTGGCTCTGATAGTAAGGGGATTATGGACTGAAGTTCAAATTATCCCCACATAATTTACCCGGGACTTACTTTTCCATTTTTAGCTTATAAAATAAGAATCAATCCTATTACCTTTGCATTCCTCAAAAAATGACCTTTTAGGGGCATGATTTTATTATAAATTATTGATATACAAATACTTAATAGTAGTTTATGGGAATAATCACAAGTATCAGGAAGCGTTTATGGATGGTAACCATACTGATGGCTTTGGCTTTAATCGGGTTTATAGTCATGGATATGACTTCCGGCAAGTCATCGAGTTTGTTTAACAACACCGACACCCTGGGTTCAGTGGCAGGTCAGACCCTGAGTTGGGTTGACTTTCAGAAAACAGAACGCGTACTCTATGCCAATTCAGCTGTTGATTATTTTGGAAGAAGAGACTATCTCTGGAATCAGTTTCTTGAAAAAGCAATCCTGGAAAAAGATGCTTCGGACAACGGTACAGGGGTAAGTCCTGCAGAAATTAAAGAATTGGAATTCGGTTATAATCTTTCTCCGGTCATCGAACGCAATTTCCGCGATCCGAATACCGGCCAGGTTAACCGCGAACAATTAAATACCTTTAAACAAGGCATTGAAGATGAAAACCTGGATCCCAGATTAAAAGACTTTTGGGTTGTTCAGGAACAGGAAGTCATCAAAGACAGGATGTATTCCAAGTTGGGCACCCTTGTTTCCAAATCCTTGTATATGCCGAATTTCATGATCGAACGCAATCAATATGAAAGCAATCTGAAATTGGATTTTGCCTATGCCGTAATTCCCTATGGAATCGTAAAAGACGAGGAGATTAAAATTGAAGAGGAAGATTATAAAAAAATGTTGATGGAGCGCGAAGCGGCTGTGAGAACAGATGAAGAAACGCGTACGGTCAAATATGCCTTCCTGGATATTGTTCCGACCTCTGAAGATTCAGCGCAGGTAAAAGCCCTGGTTGCTGCTAAACTGGATGCATTGAAAAATACTAAAGATGATTCCACTTTTGTAGTCACCAACCTGGGAAAATGGGACGAAGTGTATCAGACTACGTTTCAAATCAGTCCCGCGATCAGAGATACCATGTTTAAACTTGAAAAAGGTAGCGTGTATGGTCCTTATCTTGATAATGGCGAATACCGCATAGCCAAATTGCTGGATAAAAGAATGATTCCTGACTCTGTTAAATCAAGACATATACTGATCAGAGTGCAGACGAGAGAACAATACCAAAGTGCGGTTAAATTGCTGGATAGTTTGTCCACTGTGATCAAATCCGGCAAAGCGCCGTTTGATTCTCTGGCTATGAAGTTCAGCCAGGATCCGGGATCTGCAATAAAAGGTGGAGATCTTGGATATGCAGGACCCGGCAGAATGGTCAAACCATTTAACGATGCGATCTTTTATAAACTTAACATCGGCGAAATGAAATTGGTCCTGACCCAATTCGGAGTTCACCTGGTGCAGGTTACAGACGCTAAATACGATCATAAATTTGAAGGTGTGCATATAGCAGTCATTGGTGAAACATTACTTCCGGGAGAAGCCATCACCAATACAGTTTACGATGAAGCACAAAACCTGGTGCAACAACACCGTACCTTAGACGCTTTGGAAAAAGCCATAAATGAAGGTGGAAAATATAAACTTGAATTGGCAGGTAACCTGTTTGCAAACTCTTATCAGATTACCAAATTGGGCACCAATTCAAATAATACAGTTCGCGAAATCGTGCGTTGGGCATTTTCCAAAGAAACAAAAGTCGGTGACGTCAGTACGGAAATTTATAGTTTGCAGGAAGAAGAAAAGAAATATGTAAACAGATATATCATTGCAGGACTGGCGGAAATTGTTCCGAAAGGAATAGCATCTGTGGAGTCATTTAAGGACAAAATGAAAGGGGACATTATCAAGAAGAAAAAGTTTGAAAAAATTAAAGAGGTACTCGGCAAGTTTACGGATTTGGCACCAAATCTGGGTGAATACATTTATAAAATTGATACGGCAAGAGATATATCAGCATTGAGTATGCCATTCATTCAAAATCTGGGTAACGAAACCAATGTAATTGCTTCCCTGACTAAATTGAATGAAGGACAAACCTCTCCGGCCTTACAGGGCGAAAACGGCGTATTTATTTGTAAGGTGTTGAGAAAACAAGCCGCAAACCCTGTCACAGATTTTGATGCAATCCGTAAAGTGTATGTGCATCCTGCAAAGAATATTGCCATGAGTTATTTGATGACAGCCATGAAAAAACATTTTAAAGTGAAAGATAACAGGAGCAGATTTTTCTAATGCGAAACTGCTATTCCAAACGAAACAAAGCCTGGTTGTACAACCGGGCTTTTTTATTACGTCTAAATCCGCAGTATCTTTATTTCATAGTGTGTTAAAGGATAAAACAATGATTTTATATTTCAGTCGTTATTCATCCATGTTTCCTAAATCCCTCCTCTCTGTTGTCTTCTGCATGGCATGGATCTCCTGTAATCGCATACAAACGATTGAGCGCAAAAATGATCAGGGCCAGCTTCTGGAAAAATATTCGGTGATTCACGGGAAAGACGGCGAAGTCAAACATGGAAGCTATGAGCGATACAATGAAAAAGGGCAATTGGCTGAAAAGAGTGAATATAAGTTGGGAAAATTGGATGGCATCAGGCAATTATACGAAAACGGCATTCTTGAAAGTGAAGAAACACGGGTATCAGACCAATATCATGGCCCTTATAAAGCCTACTATCCAAACGGGAAGTTGAGGATGGAAGCAAATTATGTAAATGACGTGATGACCGGAGATGTTAAAAGTTATTATCCTAACGGCATGTTGAAGGAAATAGTTAAGTTTGCAAACAATGAGGAAAATGGCCCTTTTACAGAGTATTTTGAAAATGGAAAATTAAAAGCTGAAGGGCAATACAAACAATTGGATGGACCTGTCGAGGATGGTGAATTGAAACTTTATGATACCACAGGTACTCTGATACGAGTCATGAATTGTGTACTTGGTAAATGCAACACGAAATGGGCAAAAGATACTACAGCACAGCGTTCGTTTTAATCCTGGTTCTGATACAACAGGGACTGTCACAAACAGGTGGTCGTCAGATTTTCCAGTTTTTAAATTTATCTCCCGGTGCTCGTATTGCAGCATTAGGTGGCATGCCGGTTGCCTGGCGTGCTGAAGATCCCGGTGTTGTCTTTCAAAATCCATCCTTGCTGACGGAAAAATTAGATGGCAGTATTTATTTCTCGCACCAATATTATTTTAGTGACATAGGTTCAGGTCATTTTTCTTATTCGCATCATCTGGACAAACAAGATTTGAATTTGCAGGCCGGGGTCCATTATGTGAATTATGGTAACGCTCCGCAGACAGATATTTATGGCAATACCCTGGGTCAGTTTAAATCCAGTGAAAGTGATTTTTATATTGCCGCATCCAAAACATTTCAGGAACGATTGATCATTGGCGCCAATCTTCAATATGTTTTTTCTTCCCTTGGATTTGAAAGTGCGCAGGGACTTTGTGTGAATGCAGGTATCTCTTATTTCAGTCCGGAGAAAAATTTCGGATTGAGTTTGGTATTTAAAAATGCCGGAGTGCAGATCAAAAAATATAATCAATTGAAAGAAACACTTCCTTTCGAAGTGCAATTGGGATTTTCAAAAAAATTAAAACACCTTCCGCTGGTTTATCACATTACGTTTCAACATCTGGAGACCTGGGATGTAAGATATGATGATCCGGATTTGTCCGGTGACGGCGTATTGTTTGGTACTGCACCAACTACTACTGAATTTGACAAGTTTGTTGGAAATTTTTTCCGGCATTTAGTCATCGGTACGGAATTAAGTTTAACTAAAAAAGAAAATCTGGTTATCCGCTTAGGCTATAATCATCTTCGGAAAAAAGATTTAGGGCTTTCCGATTATCAAAGTCTGGCAGGTTTGTCTGCCGGTTTTGGTGTAAAAATTTATAAATTCAAATTGGATTATTCCTATGCAGTGTATCATCTCGCAGGTGGCACCAGTCAAATCACATTCAGCACGAATATCAATTCTTTTTTGAAGAAAGAAATGTAATCGGTATCAGAATTCGCGCTGCCTTATCAGAGATCATTTCAACAATCGCATTTATGAGCTGAATAAAGGGATGGATCGTCGGATATTTCTCACGTAACTTCCTAATCCTATTCTTTTTATCTTTGCAATTCAAATAAAATTACCGATGATTTACAGGGAAGTAAAAGGACTGAATTTACCGGAGATTGACAAAGAAATACTTGCTTTTTGGAGTGAGAACAAAATATTTGAAAAAAGCATCAGCAACAGGGAAGGATCTGAGTCTTTTGTGTTTTATGAAGGACCGCCTTCCGCTAATGGAATGCCGGGAATTCACCACGTTATGGCTCGTGCGGTCAAAGATTTGTTTTGCAGATATCAAACGCTCAAAGGAAAAAAAGTACACCGCAAAGGTGGCTGGGATACGCATGGTCTTCCTATCGAATTGAGTGTCGAAAAAGAACTCGGAATCACTAAAGAAGATATAGGTACTAAAATTTCCATTGATGATTATAATCACAAATGCCGTGAGACGGTATTGCGTTATAAAAATGAATGGGATGACGTTACGCGTAAGATGGGTTATTGGGTTGATCTGAATCATCCCTATATCACTTTCGAAAATAATTACATCGAAACGGTCTGGTACATTCTCAAAGAGATTTACAAAAAAGGATATCTGTATAAGGGGTTTACCATTCAACCATTTTCTCCGGCTGCAGGTACAGGACTGAGTTCGCATGAATTAAATCAACCGGGTGCATACCGCGAAGTGAAAGATGTTTCTGCCGTAGCTCTTTTCAATTTAAATGGCAATAGTTTTACGGCAGAGCAAAAAAGTTTATTTGCGGATCATCAAATTTTGGCTGCAGCCTGGACGACCACGCCATGGACTTTGCCAAGTAATACGGCGCTGGCTGTCGGAGAACGCATTTTATATACATTGGTGGAATGTCACAATCCATACACCTATGAAATCAATAAAATCATTTTTGCCAAAGACCTCGTGTACAAATGGTTTAAACCGGAGAACGAAGTTCATGATCATCTGCCTCCGATTTCGGAAGATAAAAAAATACATTTCAAAATTTTGATTTCAGAATTTGAAGGAAAAAAATTGGATGGAATCCGTTATGAGCCTTTGTTTGATTATGCGAAACCGGAAGAAGGCGATTCATTTAAAATGCTCATCGGCGATTTTGTATCTACGGATGAAGGAACAGGGATCGTGCATATCGCTCCTTCATTTGGTGCGGATGACATGCGCGTAGCTAAAAAATATGGAATAGGTGCACTTACACTCGTTGATAAGCAGGGACGGTTTGTAAAAGAGGTTTATGATTTTCCGGGTGAGTATGTTAAAGAAGACTATCTCAATGCAGAAGAGAAAGCGAAAGAAAAAATCAGGTTAGGACTGGATAAATATTTATCCGTTGATGAGCGGATTGTCATTAAGTTAAAGAAAGAAGGAAAATTATTCAATTCACAAAAATATGCGCACAACTATCCGCATTGCTGGCGCACGGATAAACCGATATTGTATTATCCTATGGATAGCTGGTTTATTAAAGTAACGGCAATTAAGGATAAACTGGTAGCGCTCAATAATACCATTAAATGGAAACCGGAGTCGACGGGTACAGGGCGTTTTGGCAATTGGCTGGAAAACGTTCAGGATTGGAATTTATCGCGGTCCAGGTATTGGGGCATTCCATTGCCAATCTGGAGATCAGCTGATGGTGAAATTGAAAAATGTATCGGTTCATTACAAGAACTTAAAGCTGAAATTGAAAAGGCAAATCATGTATTCCAATTAAATCAATCTGTACCGGAAGACTTGCATCGTCCTTATATCGATCAGATCGTCCTGGTTTCGGAAGATGGAAAACAGAAGTTGACCCGTGAATTGGACTTAATCGATGTGTGGTTTGATTCAGGAGCGATGCCTTATGCGCAGATTCATTATCCGTTTGAGACTAATTCACTCTCGGGATTATTTCCGGCAGATTTCATTGCAGAAGGCGTGGATCAGACGCGCGGCTGGTTCTATACCTTGCATGCAATTGCAGCCATGGTATTTGATAGTGTTGCTTATAAAGTAGTGGTCTCCAATGGGCTGGTGCTCGACAAGAATGGAGAGAAAATGTCAAAGCGCAAAGGAAATGTCGTCGATCCGTTTGAAACGATAAAAACTTTTGGAGCCGATGCAACGCGCTGGTATCTCATCAGCAATGCCGATCCCTGGGAAAATTTAAAATTTGACCGGGAGGGAATTACGGAAGTGCGTAATAAATTTTTTGGAACCCTGTTCAACACCTATACCTTCTTTGCCATATATGCCAATATCGATAAGTTTATATTCGATGAGCAAAATCCTATGCCGATGGCAGAGCGCACCGAGTTGGATCGTTGGATTATTTCCCGTTTGCAAAATGTAATCCGCTCATATCGTTTGTTTATGGATGATTATGAACCGACTCAAGCGGCAAGAGTGGTAGAAGAATTTGTTTCCGATGATTTATCCAACTGGTATGTGCGATTATCTCGTCGCCGTTTCTGGAAATCAGAATCGACATCAGATAAACAAGCGGCATTTGAAACATTATTTGAATGCCTGGTTGCCGTTTCTCAATTAATGGCGTCATTGGCACCATTTATGGCGGATTGGTTATATAGAAATTTAACGGAAGGAATAAGAAAGAAATCAGCGGATAAAAATTCAGCACTGCATTTTGAATCGGTGCATCTTACGAATTTATCGAATGCCAATGAAAATTGGATAGATGATGCACTTGAGCGTAGAATGGATCTTGCACAGAGGGCATCTTCTTTGGTTTTGTCTTTGCGTAAGGCACAAAAAATTAGAGTGAGGCAACCTCTTAAACAAATATTGATTCCGGTTTTGGATGATTCGATGCAAACGGATTTGCAGAAGGTGGAGGAATTGATCAAATCGGAAGTAAATGTGAAAGAGGTCAATTATATCCACGGGGAAACCGGCCTTGTGAAGAAAAAAGCAAAACCCAATTTTAGAACGCTTGGCAAAAAACTGGGCAAGCACATGAAGGAAGCTTCTGAACTGATACTAAAGTTCAGCAATGAGCAAATACAAATTTTAGAGCAGGGAGCGGAAGTTGTTTTAAAATTGGAAGACGAACAGTTTAGCATATTAAGAGAAGATGTGGAAATTGTTTCCGAGGATATACCCGGTTGGTTGGTAAGCCATGACGGCAGCATGACTGTAGCATTGGATATCAATATAACGGAAGCGTTACTGGCAGAAGGTAACGCAAGAGAATTAATAAACCGCATTCAGAATATCCGCAAGGAAAAGAATTTCAATGTAACGGATCGCATACAAGTCAAACTCGGGGATAATAAGGAAATTGCAAGCGCTTTACATTCCTTTACCGAACTGATCAGCAATGAAGTGCTTGCTAATTCGATTGAAATCAGTGCAGGTACCTTTGCGGAAAAAATGGATTGGCTGGATGATCAGCAAATTGGAATCGAAGTTTCTGTTGTCTAATTAAAATTTCTGATCAATCGGACACCGCGCGTTTTCCCGGTGTTCAATGCGAAGATAACTATACCGGTGATAGAATGTACTTATTCCGTTTTAATACATTTTCTGAAGATAACTTCATTCCCTGAACTAAGTTTTACGAAAAACAGACCGGAAGGCATATCCTTTAATTCGCAAATGAATTGCCTGGTCGGAATTGGAATGGTAAAGGTCCTGATCGTTTTTCCTTCATTCGAATAAAAATCAAGACGGATTGGAAATGCAGTTTCTTCCGGAAATTCAAAATTCAACACGTTTTTCATAGGATTCGGGAATATCCGGATATTATCTGCCTGTATTTCTTTGTTTTTAAGGATAACATCGCAGGATTCCAGCCTGATGTTTTTTATCAATACACTATCTGTATAGGCTTCTGCAGGAGTTAGATCGCTGGTGAATGAAATGGCTTCACAGAGATCCCCATCTTGTAAGGCTTCGAATTCAAGGCTGAATAAAATGGAATCGGAAGAATAACTGATTGGATATAAATCATTCCAGCTTATGGTCAATAGACCCTTAGAAATAAATTTTCTTCCTAAGCTAGCACTATCCATGGTAAGTGATCCGGAAATAGAATTTTGATATTGAAGTTTCTGATTGTCAAATTTTATTGTCCCTTGAAAACCTGTAACAGAATTAAATCGTTGAGCATAAAAGTCAATTTTAACTTTATCTCCTTTTAAAATTTGCTGATTTTTATATGTAAAGACAAGGCTATCGGTTGTTCCTGTTTTTAGAGGCACATAATTCAAAGGACTTACAAAGTCATTTACATCTCCCATTTTGAAACAACGGGCGATTATAGTTTGATAATACCAGGTAATACGGAAATGATATTTTTCCATTGTTGTAAATAAATTGCTTGTATCATAACGCACCGGCAAAATTTTCCAGGCTCTGCTTTTTTTAAATTGATTTTCAACACCAAGAATAAGTCTTTTAATTTCAACATAATCTTCGATTTCAGTAATGCCGTTTTGATCAACATCCGCAGTAACATATTGATAAAAGTTAGTAAATGTATCAATATGGTTAATTTGTTTTTGAATCATGTACAGATCATATGTGTTCACAGAATTCAAGGAATCATTTGATTTAATCATCTCAATATCGTTAAATCCCCCCAGACATTTAAAGCGAAAGGGATTGCCATTCGTTTGTTTTTTCACATTATTGTATTTGAAAAGATTTGTTTCAACATCCTTGGTTAGAAATGTAGTCTTTTCGTGGATTACGGAATTTATTTGTCCATATAAAGTAAAGGAGTCACCATCCGGGCAAACGTTTAAAACATCTTCAACTAATATTGGTATACTGCTATAATCACTATTTCCTTCTTCATCCTGTACCCAAACCTGGACGTCGAAAAGCAGGTCGTCGCAAGCCCCAGATGCGATAAAATCTTCGCAACAAATGGTCAAACTTGTTTTAGCAGGATCTCCATTAAAGTAATATAACAACTTGCCGGAAGCTGTACAATTATCGTAGCTGCCAGTATTAAAATCTTTTGCATAGAGGGTGATGCATCCCATTTGTGGTAGTGTGAATGTTTGTAATCCACCGGTACAACTCACGATTGGTGCATTACAATCTTTTATTTCAAATAATTGACAATGGACTGACATATTTCCACAAGTGTCTTTAACATACCAGCAAATTTTATGGATGCCAATCGGATAAGTGCCGGTTGCATCAAAGGCATTTTTAGAATCATTTGAAAATATATTTTGATGAAAAACAGGGACAATGCCGGTTATATATTCTTGATACGTCAAAGGTCCAACCTGGCAATCGAATCCATTGAAAATTCCTTTGCCATCATTATACAAATCTATCTTGTATTCAAAAGATAATAAATCAGCCGGAGTTTCATCATCGTTAGCGCTTGCTTTAATAGAAAGTAATCCCGTACAAGTTTTTAAAATAGAGTCGAAGACTGCAGAATTGCAGGATCCTATGTCAATAGTAATGACTGGTTTTTCAGTATCCGTACAGCTATCCAATGAAAGCGATTTCATTGCGGCAGCATTTACTGACGTGATGCCAATACAAATACTAAATATAAAAAGTAAATAGAAATGGTAGAATATCGCAGAGTTAATTATACTGAACTTTTCAAAGTAAATGGGAGTTGGTGTCATAGAATGTGGAATTAGTGAGTGAATAAATTAAATGTTCATAGTTTGGCTATTTTTTTAAAAATGATCTTTTGCTCATTACTGATCTTGACAAAGTAAATTCCAGAATGTATTGAATTTAACTTCCAACTAAATTGAGATTGAGTCGATTGTATTTTGGTAGTTTCGATATTTTCCCCATTCTGGTCGTAAAGACTCAATTCAACAGGAAATACTAAGTTATCTGCAATTCGAAAGTGCAGTATACCATTAAACGGATTTGGATAAACTATGAAATTTTGATCAATCAGATCATGATTACTGAGTGGGACATCACAGGATTCCAGCCTGATCTTTTTTATCAATACACTATCTGTATAGGCTTCTGCAGGAGTTAGATCGCTGGTGAATGAAATGGCGTCACAGAGATCGCCATCTTGTTTTACGTTAAAAATTATGGAAAATGCTAATTCGTTTTCTTTAAGGCTATTAGAAAAACCACTTGGATTGTTCCAACTTATCGTGAGTAGTCCTTTATTTATAAAATTAGTTCCTAAGTTTTGAGTATCTATTTTAATAGAGTTTGAAAGAAAGCCGGAATAATTAAGTAAACTTGTATCAAATTTAAATGTACCCTGAAAGCCCTGAATATTAGTAAACCTTATTGAAAAAAAATCAACCTGGATACTATCCCCACTTCTGATGTTTTGTTTTTTGTATTTGAATAATAAGGAATCCGAACTTCCTATTAATGGAGTATAATTTAAAGGTCTTGAGAAATCATTTACGTCCCCCATACTGACTAATCTCAAATCTAAATACTTATCTGAATTCCTATTTAAATCTATTTTGATTTCTTCATTGTACACATTCAAAATGGAATTATTCAATCTTACCGGAAACACTTTCCAGGTTTTAATTCCGCTGAAAGATATACTGTTTCCTAAAATCAAATTACGAATTTCAACCAGATCTGCCAATGATATAATTGAGTCATGATTGACATCAGCTGCTATTATTTGGAATGGGTTGTTGAATAATTCGATTCCTTGAATGTGTCTTGTTGTTTTAATTATATCAAAAGTGGATACAGAATTCAATGAATCACCATTGCGGCTTCCTTGAAGAGTATATAAATCGGGATTAATAAAACTGAACCTGAAATTTTTATTGGAACTATGACTTCTATCTAAACCGGAACTTGTAATATAAATTTCAACTTCCGGAGATGTAACAGAATCTATTCCATTTTTTGAAGCTAATATTTGTCCATAAATACTTCTATTAATAGATAAATCACAACATATTGTAGGATCTAAATCATTAATTACCTTCAATAGGACGTGACAATAATCCGCATTTCCTTCTTCATCTTCGACCCATAACTGTAGATTCAGATTTGCCTCATCACAATCTCCGTACTTAGCGAAATCATCGCAACTAATACTTATGCTATTCATTGCAGGATCGCCGTTAAAATAGTATTTCAATTTTTCTTTGGAAGTACAATTATCAGAACTATTGTAATTGAAATCTTTGGCATATACAGTCGTAGGCGCAGTGAATAAGAAATTTCTTTTTAATATTGTTTGACAATTTGGAACCGGCGCCTCGCAATCTCTCACTTCAAAAAGCTGACACAGCGCCGCAGTATTTCCACAACTGTCTTCAACATACCAGCAAATTTTATGGATGCCAATCGGATAAGTGCCACTGGCGTCAAAAGGATTTCTGTTGTTTTCCGCAAAAGGATTGTCTTGAAATTGCGGATTGTTTCCTGCTTTATACTGCTGTAAGGATAAGGCTCCTACCCGGATATCAAAGCCATTGTATGGCCCTCTGCCATCGTTGTATAAGTCAATCTTATAGTCAAATAATAGCAGTTCTTCTGGGGTGAGATTATCCGTAGCCTGTGCCTGGATGGATAAATATCCGGTACAGGTGTTTAGCGATTGATTAAATGTCGCCGGAGTGCAATTGCCAATAGCAATGGAGATCGTTGGTTTGTCAGAATCTATGCAGGTGTCCGGTGATACAATACTGGGACTCGCATTTATAGTAAAGCAAATCAAAATATGTAAACCAATAAATAACAAAACTTTGAATGGATTCACAGCATAGATTTTCTTACAGGAATCCCTCTTCCATAGTGTCGGAATTAGTGTCATAGGATGTGTATTTAGGAATCTAAGATACAAAAAAGATGGGGAAGGGAGGAACTAGGAACTAGGAGCTGAGAGATCGGAGTTATGAGAGATGAGTTATGAGATTTGAGTTATGAGAGATAAGTTATGAGATCTGAGATCGGAACACAGCGTATCGTAGAACTTAAATTAACTTGTATTAATCTTGAATTAAATAATTCATCACTCCTCACTTATCACTCATCTCTCAACACTCCTAACTCCTAACTCCTAACCCTTACTGCACTTTATCTCCTCTCAGGACTCTGTATCGTTTTCGGGCTTCGACGGCAAGAACGCTGTTGCTGAAGTCGATGAATAATTTCTCATAGAGTTCTTTTGCTTTGTCTTTATTATTGAGTTGATAATCGTAGATCCTGGCTAATTCATAGAGTGCATTGTCAGCGCGGATTTCCTCTTTGTGTTTTTCCAGGATCATTTCATATTTTTTGATAGCGACATCCGTTTGTTTTAAATGATCATAAATCTTAGCCTGAAGATACCAGACATCATCTTCAAGAAACTTAGTGTCAGGATCATTAAATGGAATGCTATCCAATATCATCAATGCAGAATCGTATTGATTCTGAAATACTTTTAATTCCGCTTTGGAATACATGCTCAGGGAAACACCGGTACTATCCTGATTGAGATTATCAATGATAAACACAGAAAGGTCGATGGCGTCATTAGAAATCAATTTGCTCGTCGCTCGTTTGAGAATGTCAAATTGTTCTTTTGCCCATTCAAAATCGCCGGCGAAATAAGACAGATGTGCATTTTTAAACCGCGCCAATTCTCCCAACTCGTCTTCTTTAAAATCCTTGTCAACCTGTGAATACAATAAGGTAGCTTCCCAGCGCTCTCCTTTTATTAAATAGTAATCGCCCAGGTCCAGTTTAGCTTTTGCCTTGATATGAGCTTCTACATAATTGCTTTTCACCATTTCCTGAAGCAGTTGAATGGCTTTATCCAGATTGTTCAGATACCTTGCTTCGAGTTCGGCGTATTCAATGATCAATGAAGCAGACAGATAATTGCTTCCAAATTCATCTTTGTATTTCTGATAATCCGATTCCAGTTGAACGAGATCTTCTTTTTTATAATCATTTTTTTCAACGATCAATTGACGTCTGCAAAACAAAACCTGACGGCAGGCCTCGTGATAAAAAGAACTGCTTGCCCCTTTTTCTTTGATAAAATTGTATCCGTCAATTGCAGCGCGAAGATCGTTATCAGCTGCTGATGCTACTGCGATGTTGTACACGCGGTTTCCGTTTTCATTCAGCTTGCGATCCAGTGCTTTGGCTTGCCGCAATGCGTTGGCATAATCCTTAACCTGTATGAAAGACCAAAGAAGTAATTCCGAAAGTGAAATGGATTCCGGATTCTTATCCAGTCTTTGATAAAGGGAGGCCTGAAGGGATTTGTATTGCTCCGGTGTCAGATAGGTAATCAATAGACTCTGCACTCCTGAAAGTTGAACGGTGTTGTTTTCCAGTCCATCCAGAAAATATTTTAACATGGTTTGATGATCGCCCTTTCTGCGATACAGATCTGCAAGGTTGTAGGTAAAATACACCTGGGATTTCATCAGTTTTTCTCCTTTTTCATAGGTCTTGATGGCCAGATCGTATTTCGCAAGAGTAATAAATGAATTGGCCAGTCTGTGTATTGCTGATACATCTGCAGGTAATTTGTCTATGGCCAGTTCAAATTGTTTCTCTGCTTTTTCTTCTTCATTCTTGCGGATGAGCAGATTTCCATAACTCACGTAGAGTTGAACTTCTTTGGGTCTTAGGCTGATTTCTTTTTTGACGAGGTCCTCACTTTGATCGTATTGTTTCATGGCCAGCAGACAATCGAGGTATCGGTTGAAATAGGAATCATTATTCGGATTTTTTTGATACAACGACTGGTACAAGCCTGCGGCTTTCTCGAATTCCCCGTCACTGAAATATTGCTGTGCCAGCCGCGGATCCTGGGCCTGTAGCATCGAGCTGAACACGAAAAACAGAAAAATTACAATGCGCATCTTCTACAAACGATAAGGGGGCAAAATTAGTTTAGAAATCGGGATTGCTAAGCCTTTGGGCCATTTAAATCCGGTCTTCCGGACGGAATTGAAAATGCAATATAGCCACCCTCCCCAAACTCCATAAAATCACCCACTAGCTTCCATACTATCATATCAGTGTAATCTGCGTAATCTGCGTCCCTAATCTGCGTAATCTGTGTAATCTGCGTCCTAATCTGCGTCCTAATCTGCGTAATCTGTGTAATCTGCGTCCCAATCTGCGTCTCACTCCCCCCTTTTGGCTTTTTCATAATCAGGCTGCTCGAGGGCATTTTTGTATTCTTCAGTGAAGTGGATCCGGCCAAAAGAAGCCATGTATGCCTTAAAATTCATGCTGTCGTAATGCACCAGGTTCATCCGGTATTGCAAGGTTTGAAATAAGTTTAAACCAAGCAACAAAAAGGCAATGCCGAAAACAGCAGCTCTTTTCAAATACTGAAGTTGAAATACATAGGTATAAAATGATGCGATAGGAATGGCAAGTAAAGAATACAAATCGATCATAGCGCGATTGCCAAATCCAACATACCACCAGCACCACCAGGAGAAAACGATATAGATATAGATGAGAAAAATAAATACGATCGCTATTGAAGCCTGAAATTTTTGCTTGTACAATAAATACATTCCGATGATAGAGAAAAACATGATCGGGGTATAGATCAGCCAGCCATTTCTAAAACTAAACAAACCATGAAGGATCATGGGTCTCAGAAAAAAGAATCGTTCACCCAGATAAGAAAAGAATAAATACTGACCGGTAACGGATTTCCAATAAAGAAGCTGAGGTAATACTATGAGGAAACAAAGAAGAAATACAATCGCAAGATCAACCGGTTTTGAAAAGAACAGTTTGATATTTTTCAATACATCCGGAACAGAATGGATGCCGTACAAAACAGGAAATAAAACAAAAAGCATATTTACAGGTCGGATAAGAATTAACAGGCCCAGGCTGATTCCGATGCCTACTGCATACTTTCGCTGATTCACGGAAAACCAGGATTGCACGCAATACAAGAAAACAGCAGCAAGTGAAAAATTGTATGCATGACTCATGGCAGCTTCGGTGGTGGCATTGTAAAATAAATTCGTGCCCAGGGTTACGGTAATCAGGGACAATGCAACCGCCCATTCGTCAAACCAATACAATAATAGTTTTCTGAGGAAATACAATCCGATGAATAAATAAAACAAGCAGGACAGGTGCACGTATTTTTGATAATACCAGCTGAATCCATTCGGATTGGATTCAGAAATCTGGGATTGGATGTGTGCAAGAAAGAAAAACGGTGCATACATCACGGACATGCCCATGGTGTATTTGTTAATCAGGTTTCCATTTGGTGCAGTGAGTGGCCAGAATTTTACGCCTTCATCCAGTTTTCGGTTTTCTTTTAAAAATTTTAGTTTGTAGTCGTGATAAATAAATGTGGACGGCAGGTAAGAGTAATATCCAATGATGTCCCAATCAATAACGTGTTGCGTTTGCCATTTTTTAATATTAAAATTCGCTACTGTAAAAATGATGATCAGCAGAAAGTAAGCATAAAGCGAAATGGATTTTTTCCACATAGAAATTTCGTTTGCCAAAAATAGCTTAAAAGGGGCTTATTTTAATTTAGCTTAAGTATAAATAATCCGCATGTAAGTAATAACCGCATTCATATAGATTATTTAAATTCAATGGCGTACAATCTTTAACCTTGAATTAAACTTCGCATCCTTTGCATCCTTTGCATCCTTCGCGTCCTTCGCATCTTTTGCGTCTTTGCGTCCTTTGCGAAACCTTTGCGTCTTTGCGGTTAAGAATATTCCGGGTAGGTGGCACCTATTATTTTGAATTGAAAACACCTACGCTGCAGTTACAAAGACTTTCTGAATACAAATCGGAAGATCATATCAAAATAACGCAATCCACAAAAGACACCGATTCCATTTGCCAGGATATCAAACAAATCAAAACTTCTTCCTTGTTTCATTAAATACTGGACACATTCCAGGCTTACGCCAAGGAGAAATAAGGGCATACCAATAAACCATTTGCTGCGCGATGGCTGTTTAAGCTGATTATATTTTGAGAAACTCCAGGCGGTAGTACCATAGAATGCAAAATGGCCCCATTTATCGGCAGCAAACAATTCCATCCAATCGTATTTCGGCATACTGCTGCCGGGCAGTATCGATAAAATAATAATGGAAATGACAAGACCCCAGGCCAATATGAGATATTGACCTGGGCTTATATTTATCATTAAAGGAAATTAAATTATTTGCCGATCAGGCTGCGGTAAGAAGCGGCATCCATCAATTCATTCAATTGCGCGGGATCCTTAACTTCTGCCTTTACAATCCAGCCGTCACCATACGGGTCGGAATTGACCAGGGTCGGATCGTTGCCTCCTTTCTCATCGATTTTTGGATTCAACTCCAGTATTTTACCGGAAATCGGCATAAATAAATCCGAAGTGGTTTTAACGGCTTCAACGGTACCGAATACATCGTCTTTCATGACTTCGTCGCCAATGGTTTCTACCTCCACATAGACGATATCGCCTAATTCAGATTGAGCGAATTCAGTGATACCAATGGTAGCAATATTCCCATTGATGCGAACCCATTCGTGCTCGCGGGTATATTTAAGATCTTCTGGAAAATTCATATTCGAATATGGTTTTTAATTGTTTGAATTTGCTAAGAAGAGTTTAATCTCTTCGGTGGTCAGAGATTTTGGACGTTCCAGTGGAAGATTATATGCCCTGTCCCAGCAGAGTTGTGCAAGCACACCCAAAGCCCTGGAAACGCCAAACATTACCGTATAAAAATTGTGTTCTTTCATTCCGTAGTGTTCCAATAAAGCACCGGAGTGCGCGTCTACGTTTGGCCATGGATTTTTTACTTTGCCAAGACTTTCGAGAATGGGTGGAACAACTTCAAAAACATTCCAAACGATTTGAACCATGGCATCCTGCGGGCAATGCTTTTCAGCAAAATCCTTTTGAGCCAGGAATCGCGGATCCGGTTTTCTCAGGACCGCATGGCCATAACCGGGCACTACTACGCCATGAGATAAAGTAGTCTTTACGTATTCTGCTATTTGTTCTTTGGAAGGGGTATTGGTGCCAAGGTCGCGGATCATGTCGTAAATCCAATCCATAACTTCCTGATTGGCCAGTCCATGTAGAGGTCCGGCTAACGCATTGATACCGGCGGAAAGCGATAAATAGGCATCGCTAAGGGTAGAGCCGACCAAATGCACCGTATGGGCCGAAGCATTTCCACCTTCATGATCTGCATGTATCGTCATGTAAAGTCTCATAAGGTCTTTAAAGGCGGAATCGTCTTTTCCCAGCATATGGGCAAAATTGGCGCTCCAGTCCAGGTTTGGATCTGCGCTGATTTGCTCGTTATTATAAAAGGTTTTTCTGTAGATATAGGCTGCTACCAATGGAAGTTTGGCAATGAGATTCATGCAATCTTCATACATCACATCCCAGTATTCGGCTTTGGTCATGCCATTTTCGTATTGATGCGCAAACACGCTTTCCGATTGCATGCACATAATAGCCATACTGAATTGAGTCATGGGGTGGATTACAGAATCCAGGTGATCCAGGAGATCGTATTCTTTTGGAGTCAATACCGCCCTTCTTTGCCACTCTTTGCTCAGCCAGGTAACGTCTTCCTCCGTTGGCAATTTGTCGGTGAGCATGAGCCAGAATAGCCCTTCCGGTAAGGGTTCTGTTGCACCATTAATCTTTGGAAGTCGCTCCCTGAGTTCGGGAATGGAATAACCGCGAAACCGTATGCCCTCGTTGGAATCCAATGAAGAGGTTTCCCAAAGCATGCTTTGAATGCCCCGCATACCACCATAGACCTGTTCAATCTGAACGCTGTCTATGATTTTGGTCCCATAAGATTTCACGAGGGATTTGATTTCCTCAGCGGAAGATGTGAATCTTTCTTTGAATAGGGTTTTTAGCCTGTCCATGTAATTTCTGATAGAATACTTTCGAAAAACAACGCGCAAAAGTATAATGTTTTTCAGGAAACCTTATGTTTTTGATGAAACATTATTAGTAAGAGGGGAAGAGCGGAATTTAGGATGAAAAAAATCAGACTATAGGGGTTTTTGGCAGTAGGTTTTTAGGCTTTTAGGTTGTAGCAGTTTAGGTTGTAGTAATTTAGGTTGTAGGTGTTTAGGTGTTAGGTTTTTAGGTGTTAGGTTTTTAGGCTATAGGAATGTAGGCTGTAGGTTTTTAGGCTGTAGCAGTTTAGGTTGTAGTAATATATGCTTTAGATTGAACGGATTAAGACTTTTGTAGTATTGATATTAGGAATCTACGTTTTAGCAGGTTAGTTAGAATTTAACATATTTTACATTAGAATTCTATCAATTCAAAAAATAGTCTTACTTATAACACAGTATTAATCCTTCTAAACTACTTCCGACTATAGTCTATAGACTAAACCGCTATAGACTAAATTGCTACAGTCTAAACCGCTACTACCTTTTCCTCTGCCACCTAAGCTCCTTCCGTCTATAGCCTAAATAGCTAACGCCTAAAAACCTACAACCTAAAAACCTAAAGCCTACCACCTAAAAACCTACACCCTATTACCTATAACCTGTAATTTCGCAGCATGTTAATGATCGACAATATTTTAGTCAGTGATGAAGTACTGGAAGCCCGATTTATCTGTGCTTTGGACAAATGCAAAGGTGCCTGTTGCTATGAAGGGGATTTTGGAGCTCCGGTTACAGCAGAGGAAAAGGAAATCATTGAGGAAATATATCCAAACGTAAAAGCTTTTCTTACTCCTCAAAGCATAGCGCAAATCGAGAAAAGCGGATTATACCAATACTACAGGGAGATGAAGTCCTGGGGTACGGCGCTCATGCCGGATGGTGCCTGTGTATTTATGACCAGGGATAAAAATGGAATTGCTGCCTGTGGCATCGAACAGGCAAATAAAGCAGGGGTAAGCGATTTTAAAAAACCCATTTCCTGTCATTTATATCCGATTCGCGTCAAGGAAAATAAACAACAGGGTTTTGTAGCTGTCAATTATGATCAATGGGATATATGTAAAGCCGCATGTACGCTTGGCGAAGCACAAAAAATGCCGCTCTATCAGTTTGTAAAAGATGCACTGATCAGAAAATTCGGCGAAGATTTTTATCAGCAATTGGATGAAGCGTATCAACATATGACTAAAGCAGATCGTTAGCTTTAGCATACTTCATCAAGCAATGTAAAATGTTTGCCGGCTCAATAAAATCATTCTATTTAAGATATGGTTTTTTACTCATCCTTACGACTTTAATAGTATTAAATTATGTAACAAAAAGCGTTAACCTGTTTTCGTATGACGTTTTTGGTTATTATTTATACCTCCCCAAATTCGTTCATGACTGGAATTTAAATTTTACTGACCTGGAATGGGTAACTAAAATCAACGATACTTATCACAACACACCTACGCTTTATCAATTCAGCTGGATAGACAACCAACACTGGATTATTCGATATTCTTCGGGCATGGCATTGCTTTATCTGCCATTCTTCCTGATCGGGCATCTCATAGCCTATCTTCTGAATTATCCTATGGATGGATTTTCAACGCCCTACCAGTGGATGATATTTATAGAAAGCATACTGGTGACTTGTATTGGATTTATTTTATTGCAAAAAACGCTGCGGAATTATTTTGAAAAAAGCATAGTGCAGCTAACGCTGGTTTGTATTTTTTTTGGAACGAATATGATGGTGCATTCAGGAATGTATAATCTGAATGTCATGTCACACAATTATTTGTTCATGTTGTATGCATTGCTGCTTTTTTTGTCAGAGCAGTATCTGAAAACAGGCAGACAAAAATATTGGTATTCCGCAATCGCTTGTTCAGCATTGATGACATTGGTCCGTCCCGTTGAAATCATATCCTTGTGCATACCTGTATTTTGGGGAATGGATTCTTTGAATGCAGTCCGCAAACGATTAGCCGGTTTTTGTGTAAACGAACGAAGGCAAAGTCTGTTATCTTTTTTCATACTGATGGCATTCGGATCCATTCAATTCATCTATTGGAAAATAGAAACGGGACATTGGATTATAAATAGTTATGATAATCCCGGGGAAGGACTTGATTTGTTGTCTCCGCACCTTGCAGATTATTTATTTAGTTTTCGAAAAGGTTGGATGTTGTATACACCGTTGGTAATGGTTTGCTGCATTGGATTTTGGTATTTGTACAAAAATCAGAGGACCATTTTTTTTCCAGTGATTTTTGTTTTTTTGAGTTCATTATATCTGACTGCAAGTTGGTCGGTGTGGTGGTATTCATCCAGTTTCAGTTCGAGGGCGGCCATACCGGCATACAGTTATCTTTGTTTTCCTTTGGCAGCTTTGTTGACAGCGATACAGACAACAGGTGGTATTAAAAAATGGCAAAGCCTTTTTTTCTCAGGGCTTATCCCCATTTTAATTGTATTCAACCTTTTTCAAACCTGGCAATTTCACAAAGGCATTATTGACCCGGAGCGGATGACGAAAGCGGCTTACCTAAAAAATTTTCTTGCATTAAAACGAGCTCCGGAAACAGAAGGATTGCTCATTAAATTGCGAAGTGAAACAGGCGTTGAGTCATTTGTGCCGGCACCGTATTTTCAACATCGCATCATAGGTATGGAGGATATGGAATTTGGAAATGACGAAAGTCTTGTGAATACACCGGTGTTTGAAGGAAAGCATGCTCAACGGGTGAGTCCATCCGGATTTAGCAAAGCAATCTGGATTCCATTCAATGCTGTCACCACTCATGATTATGCCTATTTAAGAATCTCTGCACATGTATTTATACCATCCGGAGCAGATACCATTACCAAAGCCAATTTATGCGCAGAAATGCAATACCACGGTAAAACCTATTTTTGGAGATCGCTCAATTTTGAAAAATTAAACCTGCCAAGGGACCAATGGCAGTATGTTGAGTTTATTTACCTGACACCGGAAGTCAGGTCCCGGGAAGATATTTTTAAGACGTACTTTTGGAACCGGAGTGATCACTCCATTTATATTGATGATATTAAATTGGAGACGTTTTATTAGTTAATCCCCGGACATCTATGAAAAAGTATTCTAGCCTGTTGCTGATGATGGCAATTTGCTTTCTTGATTCAAGTGCACAAAGCGTTTTAAATGTATTGAATACAGACCGGCCTGACCAGAGCGATGGATCCCATGTGGTTGAAATCAATCATTTTCAGATAGAGACCGGTTTGCAATTTTCCAAATTAGATGAATCTGCAAACGGCATGGATAATGTTACTTTAATACGGTATGGAGTCGTTAAAAAATTTGAAGTGCGATTGCTTAATCAATATACGGTCATTCCGGATGTCAATACCATTTCCGGTTTTCAGCCTCTGACAATAAGTTTCAAGAATTTGTTGTGGTGGCAAAAGGGTCTATTGCCCAAAGTAACGATAGTCAGTTATTTTAAACTACCGGTAACTTTAAGTAAAGCATTTAAAGGGGAGCATCTGGGTTATACATTCACCATCTCTATGCGACATGAGATCGCAGGAGGTTTGAAACTGTATTCCAATATAGGGATATCACGGGATCAGGTGACATTGGACAAATCTTATCTATCCGCCGTCGAACTGAATTACAACGTTACAGACCGGTTTGCGGTCTATGCAGAGTACTATGGCAATTTTGCAAAGAATGTAAGTGCCTCCAATGGTATGGATATCGGTTTCATTTATGCACTTAAAAATAATTTCTCCATTGATCTGGCTCTGGGTTCACCAACACTGAACCTGGGTGTCAATAAATTTATTTCCTTCGGCACTTCTCTAAGGTTGCCTCAATAATGCAGTTGAGATAGTAATCACTGTAGTGATTTTCTTGCAAGCAATTCTAAAGGAACCACAGATCCTTTAGCACATACTAAAATATGCTATTGATTGCCGTACATAGCCATTCTTCCCTTGTACAATTAAAGTTAAGAAATTCACAAAGCCCGGATTAGTTCGTTTACCATCATATACAATTTCCATTTCTAATTTAAAGTCCTTAAACTATTGAAGGGTGAATATGCCAATGCATTCGCTTAAAATGTTTATTACCGGAACCGAGAAATCAACTATTAGAATCACGAATTCTCAGGTAAAGAAAACGAGTTTATTTATCTATTTAATAAGGCTCAAAGGGCTGAATCTTACGTTTACCATTTTACTTTTATTAATTTCTTTATTATTTATTTATGTTGTGTTAAGAGCGGGAACGATTTCATTCACTCATGATGAATGTATTTCATTTAAAATAATTACGGGTGACCCAACATTTGTTCATACGGCAAATAATCATTTTTTGAATACCAGCTTGATGTCGATTCTCTATTCTTGTTTTGGTGGCAAAGAATTGGTCCTTCGAATACCCAATTTATTTGCGTTTTTGATTTATGCGTTTTATTCGTATCAACTACTCTCAAAAATTAATAACTTTTACGTCTCTCTTGCCGGAGCTACCCTTATTCTTTTAAATCCATATTTGTTAGAATACTTTAGTCTTGCAAGAGGCTATGGTCTGGCTTTGGGATTTGCGTTGGGATCCTTGTATTACTTCTTAAGTTATTCAAGCGATAAGAATGATAGTCAATTTGTAAAATGTTTTGCTTTATCGATCTTTTTTAGTTTACTTTCAGTGTATTCAAATCTGATTTATTTAAACCTGAATATCACAATTCTGGCAGTCTATTTAATCGCATTATTCAGAAGCCGGCAAGGTAAGGGCAGATCGTGGGATAATAAAAAAATGGGTATAATTGCAACCATTGTTTTTCTCAATATTCTGTTTTTACTTCCTGCGATAAGTCAATTGCTTTTGCTGAAAGAGAATAATCAACTTTATTTTGGAGGGCAACAAAATTTTATTGATAATACATTAACGATTTTGATACATAGGTCGATTTATTTCAGTTATTATGGAGAGGTTTTATGGAAGATCGTAAGGGTTATTGTCATTCTTTTTTTTCTTCTAGCGCTTATCAGTCAGTTGTATGTTAATCATGAAAGTCCACTTCAGAAAATAACGGTGGTGCTCTTGTTGATGATATTCGCCAATATTCTTCAACATTACGTGTTTGATGTTTTATATCCAATGGAGCGAACAGCTCTTTTTTATATTCCATTGTATTCACTTTTGGTCGTCTATTTACTGGCTGAATACTCTTTGACATTAAAGGCAAGCTATGAAATTGTGATTTTTAATGCTTTGTTGGTCATTTTTTTAACTGCTCCTTTAATTTATCATTTTTATTGTAATTTAAATTTAAAACATTCTTTAGAATGGGCCTTTGATTCAGAGGTAAAACAAAGAATGCAATTAGTAATGATGGAACACAATAATACAATGAATTGGTCGCATCCTATTTCTTTATCATCGGATTGGAACTTAGAACCGGCAATCAATTATTATAGAAAAATGTATTCAATGGATTATCTGATACCCGCTGACAGGAATGGAATTAACGAATCGAGTGATTTTATTTTTTGTACCAGACAAGAATATGAAGAATTAAAGAATAAATTCTGTTATATTCCATTGAACAGCAATAAAGAACTAGAGACTTTATTACTTAAGAAGATAGAATAAATAGGGCCTTTGTAAAAATTTCCGTGAGCGTTAAATCATATAAAATTTAAATGAAAGGATAGATTTTACTTCACCGCAATTCTTATTTTAAATTTTTCCCAGTCTCCGATATAAGATCTGTTTGCAATCAGTTTACCTTCAAGTTTCTGATCTGAACATAAAAAAGATCCGTTGGATGCCTTAAATCCAAAGTATCCGTTTTCTCTTAGATAAATCTCAAAATGTTCAGCTTGCTCAATAGAATCCGTATTTGCATACAGGAACATTTTATTTTCCCCTGCGAGGCTTACAAATTTATTTTCCGCAAATTTCAAAAGCACATGGGTCGAATCCATGAAGATTAATTTAAATGCGCAGGGATCTTCCAACTCTTTTTTATGGGCAATCAGCATCGATCCTTTGCTTGTATCTGCACAAACGAACTGATCCTGAAAGGCAAGTAAGGTCACATTGAATTCTTTTTGATCCGTTTTGCCAAAAATGGTTTCAAAGCGAGTAGGTATTTGCTGAATCTGCGTGGTCGGAATGTGGTTGTAATCACACCATTCCACTAAGGAAGGATAATCCATTTTCCCATAAAAACTATTGAAATGCCCGGGATTATGTCCGCTGTAAGCATTGACACAAGGAATCCGAAGTTCCTGGCTCGCAAGCATTACATCGAGGTTGAGATAAACCGGATTATCAATTATATCCGGCATGTATGCTATGGCCTTGTAGTTCTTATCGTACTGAGTGCCAATTTCTTTGACAATGTTATTGATCTGATGTTGCGATTCTTTTTTGTTGTATGTGAGAATTTCTTGCGGATTAATGGAGTTGTCCAGAATAACGAAGAGCGGAAACAAATACACCAGCCAATTGATGATTCTGATGGATTTACTGAGTTCATGAAATGCAAATACGAATATCAATATGAAAAACAAAACCTCAATATTGATGATTCTGTTCATCGAACGCATTGCGGAGAATCCGGGAATTTTATAAATGAACTTATATAGTGTAAATCCATTGATGTTCAGGCAAAAAACAAAACATAGAAATAAACTAAGGCTTAAAAACAGGATGAATTTTTTTGTACCCGGTTCCGTAGAATTTCGCACCAAAACAATTGGGATCATCAGAATGCCCAGCCACGGCAAAGCTCCAATAAATAAAAAGTGACACCACCAGTATTTTATTCCGTTGATCAGGTGATCCGACAAAACGCCCCAAAACAGAGGTGCTTTGCTGGTAAAAAAATAGGATCGTAGGGTTGGGATATACGGAAATACTTCATCAAATGTGGGTGCACCTGCGTCGTGGGAAATAGAAATATATGGATAAATGAATGGCAAAAAAAGACCGGCAAAAACAATCAAGGCTATACTATATTTCTTCAGCGTCTTTGAATTTTTAAATGGACTGAATAAAGTAAAATCCCGGTAAATGATCAGGTATGAAATGGTAATGAATAACAATGCATAAAGCAGAAGGAATCCCAAATAAATACCGCAGTAGAATTGATAAATTATACCCAGGCCCAGATAGATAAAATACCTGAATTGTTTTTGGTCGATATACTTCCAGCACCAATAAAAAACCAGGGGTACTATAAACCTGGGAAACGTTTGAACATTATAAATATTAGCAACTAGCAGTATGGAGAAGCTATAAATATAGGCGCCGGTGGACGAAAGTATCGTGTTTCCGGATCCTTTTTTCAGTACCCAATAACAACAGGCAAAGTTTAAAACGAATAGACTCAACAACCAAAGTTGATAAGATGTTTCGCGGTCTGATCCGGCTATTCTGAAGGCTGCATAGATTGGTGCACTTCCCAATAAATTATCAGAGAATGCAATTACATTTTTATAGGGATACATAAATGGGGCATCCCAATAGCTGGCCACTTTTCCGGTGAAATACTGATAGTTGTGCTCAAGGATATAGTTATTAAAGCGGGCATCACCCAAATCACCAGGTACTTTTGAGAATGCCGGACCATAAATATTTATGGGTACTAAATAAAGTCCGACGCACAGCATGGCAAACGGAAGAAAGAAAGAACCGATTTTATTTAAAGACATGCAATGCGTTTAACACTACTGATGAGATTTGTAAATATAAAATCAAAATTCACAATTTCAATTACTAATTATTAATTAGTAATTGATAATTTGTCATTAGTAATTGAATTCAATTTCCCATTACAGGTCCAAGCCATTTCTTAGCAGATTTTTCATCCCAGTTTTTCCGTTTTTTATAGTCTTCAAACTGATCAACAGAGATTTCACTGATCGCAAAATATTTGGAGTCTGGATGAGAAAAATACCATCCGCTCACTGCAGCTGTAGGATACATGGCCATGCTTTCAGTAAGATGAAGTTTGATATTTTTGTCAACCTCGAGTAAATTCCACAAGCTTTGTTTTTCAGTGTGATCGGGACAGGCCGGATATCCGGGCGCAGGTCTGATGCCCTGGTATTTTTCTGAAATTAAATCTTCGTTTGTAAATTGTTCTTGTTGATCATATGCCCAGATTTCCTTGCGCACTTTTTCATGCATGTATTCCGCAAGTGCTTCAGCAAAACGATCAGCAATGGCTTTTACCAGGATGGCGTGATAGTCATCGTGATTTGCTTCGTATTTTTTTACCAGTTCGTCAACGCCGAATCCGGCACTAACGGCAAAAGCTCCGATATAATCATTCATTGCAGTTTCCAGAGGAGCAACATAATCCGACAAACAAAAATTGGCTTGTCCGGCCGTTTTTTTAATTTGCTGACGAAGATGATGCAGCCTTAGATGTTCTTTTTTTCTGGTGTCATCATCAAACAAAATGATATCGTCCTGCAGTGAATTGGCGGCAAATATTCCTATTACCGCTTTGGCCTGAATAGAATGTTCTTTTAGAATCTGATCGATTAATGTATTCGCATCATCAAATAATTTTTTGGCTTCAACACCTACTATGTCGTCTTGCAATATGGCTGGGTATTTTCCTGCAAGCTCCCAGCTTTGGAAGAACGGTGTCCAGTCAATATAGGTTCTAAGTAAATTCAAGTCGATATTTTCAAAAACCTGAATGCCTAATTGTTTGGGAACCGGAATTTGATAACTGTCCCATTTGATGTAGAATTTATTTTTACGTGCTTCTTCCAGGCTTAGAAATTCTTTAAATTTCTGGCGATTCATTCTTTGTATGCGCGTGCGTTCGTAATCATCGCGGATGTTTTGCAAATACAATTCGCGTTGATCCGTATCTTCACTGAGGAGATTACTTACAACCGCTACGGCTCTGGATGCGTCAAGGACATGTACGACAGGATGTGCATATTCCGGCTCTATGCGCAGAGCGGTGTGCAATTTGGAAGTGGTAGCACCGCCAATCAACAACGGAAGATCAAAGTTGTGTTTTTTCATTTCGCCGGCAACATGAACCATTTCATCCAGCGAAGGAGTGATCAATCCACTTAAACCAATAATGTCCGCCTTTACTTCACGGGCGTGTTCGAGTATGCGCTCGCAGGACACCATTACACCGAGATCGAAAATTTCATAATTGTTGCAGGCTAGTACCACGCCGACAATATTTTTACCGATATCATGCACGTCACCTTTCACAGTTGCCAACAAAATTTTTCCTTTCGCTTTCGCTGCCTGGGATTTGTCCTGTTCCATAAACGGAGTGAGATAAGCAACTGCCTGTTTCATCACCCGTGCACTCTTGACTACTTGCGGTAAAAACATTTTGCCTGCTCCAAACAAATCACCTACTTCATTCATTCCGTCCATCAACGGACCTTCAATGACTCTCAGGGGGTGCCCCAATTGTACCCGCGCCTCTTCCGCATCCTCCAAAATAAATTCATTGATTCCTTTCACCAGCGCGTGTTTCAATCGATTGACTACGTCTTCAGTACGCCAGGCCTCTATTTGGTTTTTATCTTTCGAAGTATTTTTCTTTTTTACGCCTTCTGCAAAATCGGTCAGTCGTTCTGTAGCATCCGGACGTCTGTTGAACAGCACATCTTCAACCAAAACAAGCAGATCTTTATCAATCTCATCATAGACTTCAATCTGACCTGCATTGACTATGCCCATATCCATTCCGGCCTGGATTGCATGATATAAGAAGGAAGCATGCATGGCCTGCCTGACCGTTTCATTTCCGCGAAATGAAAAAGATAAATTGCTTACCCCTCCACTGATTTTTGCATAAGGACAGGCCGCTTTAATTTGCCTTGTTGCTTCTATGTAGTTAATGGCGTATTCATTGTGTTCTTCAATTCCGGTTGCAACAGCAAATATGTTGGGATCAAAAATGATATTGCTGGGATGAAATCCGATTTTATCAATCAATAAATGATATGCCCGTTTGCAAATCTCCACTTTGCGTTCGATGGTATCTGCCTGACCTTGTTCATCAAATGCCATGACAACGACTGCGGCACCATATCGTTTTACTTTAATAGCTTGTTCGAGAAATTTTTCTTCTCCTTCCTTAAGTGAAATAGAATTGACTACGCATTTGCCTTGTAAGCATTTTAATCCGGCTTCAATGACATTCCACTTGGACGAATCGATCATTACCGGTACTTTGATAATATCCGGTTCGGAACTGATGAGGTGCAAAAAATCTGACATTGCCTTTTCGCCATCGAGTAAACCTTCATCCATATTTACATCGATGATTTGAGCACCTGCTTCTACCTGTTGACGAGCAACTACGATGGCTTCTTCATAATTATTATTAAGGATGAGTTTGGCAAATTGCTTCGAACCGGTGACATTGGTTCGTTCGCCAATATTCACAAAATTCAATTCGGGACGAAAAATCAGTGCTTCAAGACCGGATAGCTCGGTGTAAACCGGTAGATCCGGAATTTTTCTTGGAGCTACATTGCGCACTGCCTTTGCCATTAGACGGATGTGTTCGGGGGTGCTACCACAACAACCACCGATAATATTGACATAACCTTGCTTTGCAAAATCGGAAATGAACGAACACATTTCTTCTGCCGTCTGATCATATCCTCCCAATTCATTAGGTAGTCCGGCATTTGGATAGGCGCTTACCCGGATATTGGAAATTTTGGATAATTCTTCCAGATGCGGTCGAAGTTCCTTGGCGCCTAATGCACAATTCAATCCGATAGAAAACAACGGAAGATGAGTCATTGAAATATAAAATGCTTCCACAGTTTGTCCGGAAAGGGTGCGGCCGCTTGCATCGGTTATCGTACCGGAAACCATGACAGGTAGTTTTTGCCCTTTGTGCTCAAACAATTCTTCAATGGCGTACAATGCCGCTTTCGCATTTAACGTATCAAAAATTGTTTCCACCAGTAATATATCGGCACCACCTTCCATCAATCCTTTGGCTTGCGTGTAATAAGCTTCTTTTAGTTGATCAAAGTGTATAGCCCGAAATCCGGGACGATTGACATCCGGGCTCAAACTGGCAGTTCTATTGGTTGGTCCCAGGGCACCGGCAACAAATCTTCGTTGACCGGGATTGGTTTTTAAAAATTCGGTAATGGCTTTTTTGGCAATTCGGGCAGATTCAAAATTGATTTCATACACCAGATCCTCTAATCCATAATCAGCCTGTGAAATCACAGTGGCACTAAAGGTATTGGTTTCGATAATATCTGAACCCGCTTCAAGATATTTCAAATGGATTTGCTCAATCACATCCGGACGAGTGATGGACAATAGATCATTATTGCCTTTCAGATCTTTCGGATGATCTTTCAGACGCTCTCCCCTGAAATCCTGTTCCGTAAGTTTATATCCTTGTATCATTGTTCCCATTGCGCCATCCAAAATCAGGATGCGTTTCGAGGCAATGTCATCAAGTTCATTAAATATACTCATAGGTCGGCAAAGGTATGAAGAGAAGAGTTATTAGTAATGAATTATAAGGCAGTTGTTTTTAATTTGAGGGATACCATATAAGCATTGAACATGAATCATTAAATGAACTGTTAAATCTACCCTCATCCTCAAAAAGAGAGCAACCCGGATGCTCAAAACGAATTCAGCCAGACTTTAAGTGGACTATATCAGAATAGGTTAAATTTTCTTTAGGGAATAGACAAATTGTTTCGTTCGGAATAACATAAAAAGTTTACTACTGCGAAAGGCATCGAAAGTTTTCATTTCGTAAATATCCGATTACAGTCTTATGATCTTTAGCTTGATGATAGCAAATAACTGAACATGTGGCATGATGCATAAGTCTTGATTCTTGTTTCAAATTTAAAAACCGCATAGCTTTAATTTTAGAATACATAGCTTGATTCAAGGGCGATATGAACTTCCTTCATTCAGTCCTGATCGAATCAATCATAAGGTATCAGCTTACAATAAGTTATTTACCTTATTGAATAAATGAAAGCCACATTAATGGCAAAAGTGGATTATGATTATTTTTTTATGCTATTTTTGTAGCGTGAGTCAACATGCAACAATACAGGAGCTTCAGGATCTGGATAAGGAACTCAAAATTCTATTCAGGGAAACTGATCGGAAGTTGAATAAGCTCATCTATACTTTCGAGGACCAATGGGGCAGATTAATTGAAAGCCTGGTGGAAGGAGGACTGGTTGCATTAATGAAATCAAGAGGTATAGATGTACACCGCACCTCAACACGTGTGAGCGGGGACTATCATGGCAGACAGTATGAGTTTGATATCATTGCCCATAATGGTTCAGAAATTGTAATCGTTGAAGTAAAATCAGGACTTAATGTCCGAAAAGTTAAAGAGTTCTTAGATGAACTTTCACAAGTAAAAATCTGGTTGCATGAATACAAAAATTATAAGGTCTATGGAGCTGTAGCTTTTCTGAAATCGAATGAAGAAAGTACAAAGTTTGCAGAGCGCCAGGGATTATTTGTAATCAAAGCAACCGGCGATTCTTCTCGTATTCTCAATCAAAGCGATTTCGTGGCGAGGATTTGGTAAATGGGCACTATAGATTAGATCAAACAATCGCAGTAGTATAGTTGGTTTCTAAACTTAATTTGAGTGAAGAGCTTATAGATTATTTCGTTAATTGGTTTTAACCAGTAATTCCGCAATTTTTATAGAACACTACGCCATAAAGTTTAAGCCCTATTATTAGACCAACTCCACACTGCATTTACCAGATTCTAACCCGGTCATCAGGTTTGACATACATTTTATGTTCAGGTTTTATCTGAAATGCATCATACCAGTCATCGACATTGACGATTGGGCCATTGATGCGCAGAAAGGTGGGCGAATGCACATCGGTTTTAACCCGCAAGGCAAGCACTGCATCTCTCATTTGTCCAACCCAGGACAATGACCAGCCGAAAAAATAGCGTTGTAACGGAGTATACCCCCCAATGCGTTTTCCTTCTTTGTATTGATTTGTTTTTTTAAAAGCGTCTAAACCTACCAGGATACCTCCGAGGTCGGCAATGTTTTCGCCTTGTGTTGCATCACCGTTGATATGTATAGAGTCGAGTACAGTGTATGTATTAAATTGATCTACAATTTTTTTGCAACGCGCTTTAAATTTTTCTTTGTCTTCCTTGCTCCACCAATCGCGTAAATTGCCATTTGCATCAAACTGGCTGCCCTGATCATCGAATGCATGGGTCAGCTCATGTCCTATCGTTGATCCTCCGGCATAAGAATATAAAATGGCATCATCCACTTTGTCTTCAGGCAATCCAGGTACGATGAAAGCGGCTGCCGGTAATACAATTTCATTATTGGACGGATTGTAATATGCATTATACGTTTGAGGTGTCATATCCCATTCCTTTTTATCCACTGGTCTGTATAATTTGGAAATGCTGTATGCAGAAGACCATTCATTACCGTGCATTACATTCATCGCATAGGATGTTTTTTGTACGGTGTAATTTGAATAATCCTTCCATTTTTCCGGATAGCCCACTTTTTTAAGTATGGAGTTCAATTTGTGCAATGTTTTTTCCCGAGTACTGTCTGTCATCCATTCCAGCTTTTTAATCCGCTCCTGATAAGCGGAAATGATGTCATCCACTAATTTTTCATGTCTTGATTTTAAGGCGGTGGAGTAGTATTTATTTACATATAATTGGCCCAGCGCATCACCGAGATAATTTTCCTGGCTTTGTAAAATGCGCTTCCATCTTGGTTTTTGTTTTTCTGCACCAGCCAATATCGTTTTGTAAAAATGGAAATGTTCATTTTGAATTTTTGCATTCAGATAATCAGCATAAGCATGCAGGAGATGCCATTTGAAATAATGTTTCCAGTCTGCCAGAGAAGTTTTGGTCAACAATTCATTCAACTTCATAAAAAATTCCGGTTGTCCGACAATCAAACTATCGATTTGTTTGATGCCGCTATTTGGAAAGTAGATCTCATGTTTTAAAACCGGTATGAGTTTATTCAAATCATTAACCGCCATCTTATTGTAATTCTTGTAAGGATCTCTGAGATCTGCCAGCTTTCTGGATGAACCTGCAAGTGCAGTTTCAATATTCATGATGGATGCACTGATCTGATTTAAATTGGATTCGTTTTCGCCAAGAAAAGAAAACATTTTCGATAAATGCAATACATATTCATTCCTGATGTTTCTGGTCCGCTCGTCATTGTCAAAATAATAATCCCGGTCCGGCAATCCCAATCCTCCCTGGTTTAAATGCAAGCGATATTGACTGCTGATTTTTTCATCCTGGGCAATGTAATTGCTGAATAACACCGGAACACTGATGAAATGCAATTTGCCCGTTTCTTCAATCAGCGCGTTTATATCTTTAATATGATCAATTCGTTCCAGGTAGACTTTCAAAGAATCGATTCCTTGTTTTTCTATGGATATTGTATCCAATCCACTCAACCAGAAGTCTGCAATTTTCTGCGCTGCAGTGCCCATGGCCGGATTTTTTTGAATGGCTTCTTCATTAATTCCTCTTAGCCTGGTTTGTATTTCATCCGGTATGATCTGAAACACGCCCCACATCGATTCATCGGAAGGTATCGGATTGTTTTTTAACCAGGTCCCTGTAGAATATTTGTTAAAGTCATTCCCTGGCTGTATGCTGGTATCAACAAACTCATTCAGATAATTTGTAAAATCGCGGACTTCTGTCGTCTGTTCTTTTTGTTTGCAGGATGACAGTACCAGAATTGCCAGACCAATAAGACTGCAAATTTTATTTTTGAAAGACATATTTTGCTTTTTTTGGTTCATAAATTACATCTGCGTAATGGGATGCGAAAGTAGGATAAAATGGTAAATTAATTATCAAGACGTGAATGAGATTCTGGTAATTTATGTTCATATCCGTTTGGAGTTAGCCAACTGAATAAACTTGCTCTTAAGGGATATTTTTATTTAAAGCTGTTGTTGTGGATACCCTATTTCAAAGTTAATCATAGAAAGTAAGAACAGATAAATCAGTCAATAATAACTTGAGATCATCCAATCCATGTCGAATATCTTTATGCATTCTGATCTAAACTCATAACCAGCACACAATCATTCATTGACAATTGTCAAAACTTTTAATTTAAGGTATACTGAATGGTCAATCCACCATTGATCCGAACATCCTTGTATTGATTCTGGACATAAGGAATCGTTTTGCGGTAATCCACAAAAAAGCGGATGTTGAGACTTTTGCTCATGTTGTATTTGACAGCAGGTGTAAATGAAATTTGTTTGGACCCGCTGAAATTCTGTGCATCGATATTATTATCCAGCCTGTGAATTTTGGATACATTGTCGTTGACACCAAAATCGAATGTAAACTCCAGATCATTTCCTTTTGGTGCACTGGTGGTTGCCTGATCCGGGGTTGTTGAATTTTTCCCTTTCTTCTTTTTGGTGGGAGGTTTAACGCCTTTATTAATGGCCTTCATTCCTGGGAGCCAGGTTAAAAAAACATCTTTAATAGTATAACCAGCTTTGATCGTATAGTTGGTCGCTTTGGTTTCAATCAATTGTCCTTCCAGCGAATTCTGTAATTTCAGATTTCGGTTTTTATTAAAATCCAATCCGAGTTCCAGGCCGCTTTTGGTTTTGATATTGATACCCAGTAAAGGTGCAAAAGTTTCATTGATGACCAATTCCGGAATTTCAAATTCTGCATTGTAAGAAGCTTTTAAGTCATTTCCTCTTCTTGCAATAGGTAATCCGTTGTCGTTGGCTTTGTAATTCAAATTCGTTTTGAATGAATTTATAGTGAGGGTATTTTTATAACCATGTCTGATGGTAAAATCCTGGAAGATGTCTTTTAAAAATCCAAGTTTGCCCAAACCACTATAGTTTAATTGCCAGTTGGGAAGTGGAAATGTTTTAAATAAATCCAGATTGATCGTATTTGGATCCTGGTTGGTATATGCAGCTAGGAATGCAGGTGAGACTACATCGATATGATCTCCTTTAAAACCATCGATATAATCGGGATCACCCGGACTTAAGTCTTTAATCCCAAGTTGGTCACCAATACGTTTTGAAATGACTTTACGGGTATCGCTGAATTTGTGAAATACCTGATCGATATCGCTGAACATGCTTTGCACTGAAATATAGGAAATGGTGTACTGTCCATTTTCAAATGGCGTAAAATGCTGGAAGGCCATATCAGTGGTAGGATACAGAAAATCATTTTTAAATGTTTCTGCAAGATCCCTGGTATAGGTTCTGTCCAGGTTAAGATCGATGTTGAATTCTTTAAAGGGTTCGATTTTAACTTTAGCACCAAATGTATTTGAACTTCTCTGCATCATTTCTTTATTGAAATAGCAATTTCCCGAAATCCATCCTTTGGCAGCGGCTTTGTCCAACCATCCATTCTCACCAAAATCCGGTTGCGCACCGGTAATGAAATCCCAACCCGGTGCAGTAAACCCTGAACTCATACCAAGCAATTCAGGCTTGCGCATAAATCCCGGAATCGTCGTGGATTTATTTTGTGAATAGTTGATCTGAATCCGCTTTAACATGATCAATGGAGTCAAAGCAATTTTTACAAATGGATTGACATGCTCCGTCGGTTCTTTTTTCTTTTTTGCTTTATCATCCGTCTTTGCATCGTCTTTGGTTTTTGCTGCCGGCCTGAATCTACCTGAAGACGGCCCTTCTCCGGTGTATTTTTTGAGAAACTTTATTTTATTATACAGCGTGGACATATTGAATTCATTCGTGAGACTGATGTTTTGTCCATTGCTTATTACGGAACCCAGGGAGTCAATGCTGTTTAATGATCCGGAGGACCAGTTGTAATTGGCCGTATACTGCGCCCGCATGGTGATAAAGTCCAGATAAGGGATCAATCGCGTAGGTACTGCATACGAAAAGGTGAAGTTGTGTTTGTAATCTTTTGTTCTGCCGAAATCTTTGAGGTTATCACTCAGGTATTTATCGCGCTGATCCGGGGAAACCGGCAGATTGGTTCTGGGATCAATGTATGCCTGCCGCAACGGATTGAATGTGATTTCATCAATCGCCGCTTCATTTCTTGCACTGAAATTAAATTTTAAAGATTTGGTCAAATCCCAGGTCAGACTATAATCTCTGTTCCAACTGAATTTTCGATCTTCCCAGGTACTGTATTGCGGTGCTGCAAAGCGGTATGTTCTCGTCGAACTTCTTCGATCCAAACTATTGCGCACGGAAAATGAATTGGGTATCAGATTAAAATTAAATTCACCAATCAACTTTAAGCTTGGACTCGTAATCAATTTTTTAAAGGGCTCGATGTATTTTGGAGTCAGTGAAAAATTATAATCAATGCCACCTTGTTGTGTTTTTAATTTATCATTTTCGATAATCGGATTGTGTCTAGTAGTCACGGATTGTGCATAACTGACCGAGAAATTTTCAATATCCCAGGGTTTTGCTTTATTACTGCCCTTTCGTTCTTTCCGCACATTATTGAGCGCAAAACTTTTTATTTCTGCGTAATCGATTGCACGATCCCGGATGGAATCTTTAACTGCCTGGGAAGACGCTTTGTCTATTTTATCCTGCAACTTGATATCCGTATCAATAGGATCGTATTCCGGAGTTCGCGTGGCAACCGAATATTGTAAAGACAATGGTACTTTCAATCCGAGTTTTTCCGGAATGAATTTATCCAATGACAGATTCATCGTTGCATCCAATTGTTTGGTATCGTCTTTGGCCCGTTCATCCAATTTTTTATCAATACCACCCCAACCGACTGTCGATAAATTTCCGGCGAGGCTGATATTTCCAAGATCTGCCAATTGCACTTCTGCACGGGCTAAGCCTGCAAACCCACCTTTTTCTTCTAGTCCGGTTAACCGAAGCTCGTTGTACCAGACTTCGACATCTTCTGACATATTCTTATTGGTAGCTGAATCGGCTCTGTTTCTTATCCCCAATTGAATACCTCTGACCAATCCGATGGTAGGATTTCCTTTAATCTTCACCGTATTTCCCGGTTTTTCCGGATCTGCTTCTGAGTAAATGGCATCGAAGGGTATGGAAGATGAATTTCGTTTGTTTTTTAAATCGACCAGCAGTTGCAGTGGAAAATCAAATTCATTGTATTTCGGCCAGATGGAATCGCGCTGGTTGAAAAAGGATTCGTTTGAATATTTCAATGGAATCTCGTATTCATAATAATTGTCTGTGAAGTCCTTTCCCAATCTCATAAAAACGCTAACAGAATCTTTATGATTAGGGAGTAAGGGTTCACCGTGTACAAACATCTTTAAACGTTTGTATTTGCGAATATCCAGGTCGATAATTTTGTAAATGGAATTTTCGCATCCGGCAATAAAATTTTCTTTACGGACCAAGAGTGCGGATTCATTTTGTTGAATGTCGGCATATTGGGTACTGTAAAATCGCTCGCGCTGAATTCCCGGTGGAGTAGTATAATTAAATGGTGTCTTGCCTGCATTTTCTTCGATGTCCACTTTATCCAGAATCAATGGCTTGTCTCCATCAACACCTTTGCAAACGTCCTGGTATTTTCTCCAGGCATTTCTTCCCAATTGAAATTTTATAAAACGAAAAGTAACACTTTCATCAAAACCCGTAAACAACAAGCGCATAGCCTGTATGGAACGGAAATCACGAATCTCACCTATCTTTTGTTTAGCGTTGGTATTCACCGGAATTCTGAAGCGATACCAGGTTTCATCTTTAGTGGCATTTGGGACTTTGACAATCACCGTATCTGAAATAAAATTATTCGGATCATTAGGATCAAATTTGATCTCACCAGTTGCTGGATCTTTTTCAATCTTCAGTTTGTAACTGTAATACGATTCAATTTCATTTAGTGATTTGTCATTGTTAAGATCTTCCTGGTCCGGATAACCGGTATAAGCAGTGGATTGATTGTTTCCGGTTTCCAATTGTCCATTGCCTTCCGGCATGTTGTACCGTTTGTATTTATCCAGTACGGTTGAATTGGGAGGAAAGGTGTTTGACCGGTAAGAAACATAATTGTCATTTGACGGATCCATGGTCAAAGCATTGGCGGCATCCGTATTAAGTAATGGCTTTTGCTGACTGATGTAATTTTTGAAGTATTCAGCTTCAGTATTGCTTTCTTTATTACTTGCCAATCCATCATAACCCAAATCCTGTTGAGCGCGTTCATTGATATCAAAGCTACTGGTTAAGGGAGGAACCCTGCTTATTTTACCAAAAGCACTGTTGTCAATAGGAAGATTGAGTGAATTGGTTGGAAGCCCGTGTTCAAATTGTTGTTTTCCATCTTTGAAAATGTCTTCGGAAAAATTTCCAAGTTGCAAATAGATTGTACCGTCACCAGTAATTTTTGCATCATTCGGATTTGGTTTTGGCAAAAATGGATTGAGCATCCAGAAATCGATGTACTCCACATTGTTTGCTTCAAAATCATTGGTATTTAAACGGGTCATAATTCCTGCCCAACGGTTTGCAGGATCATTCAGATGATTATCTCTGTCCGTGCCTGCAGTTTTAACTTCCGAATTATCAGGTAGTTTAGCTGACAGACCATTCACCAAATCAAAATTATAAGGTCCCTTTTCCCTGGGATAATAGGTCATGTCGAAAGTCAGCTCAGTACTAAATCCAATTGGTCTTTGTTTATTCGGAAATATTTCGCGCTCATCCACAAGACGGCAGTATGAATTTTGTGAATTCAAACTTCCGGATCTGGCAAATTCATCGATGCGGTACCAACTCAATAAAGCGCGATTGGCATTATTGATTACATTATCATAAATTTCTGTTCCTCTGAAAGCCAGGTCTGATATTCCCTGCGGAGCACTTGAAAGTATCCATTGCGATACATTAAATCCCAAACCGATACCGGAAGAACTGCCTTCAAAATCATCGATGTATACTACACCGCCTTCACTTCCATTTTGATTGATTGCACTGGAGTGTCCGGGTAATAATGCAGCAGCTTCAGCTTGTAAGCTCCAGCTGGAATTTTCTTTGGTAGAATAAAAAGGAAGTTTATCCAAAAACCGGGTCAACCAGGGTGCTTTCCGATTGATGTTGAAGTCCAATCCGACAACGCGGTTGTTGATCGGATCTTCACCAATGTTTACTTTTTCTGTAAATGGCTTTTCAAACAAATGCATGTAGGTGAGTCCGACAGATAAATCTTTTCTTTTGGAATATTCTGCACGGAAACCCAGCATGGTTTTGGTTTGAAAACTAAATAGCGAATTGTCTTCAAATTTTACACTGATGGGTACACCGGATTGTAACAAAGCCTCATTGAGAATAGTCACTTTACCCAGGTTGCGGTCCACGATATAATCTGATCCTTCATTTAAAGTCAGCGATCCGGCACTTACCGTAACTTTTGCATTCGGATCAAGATTAAATGTGTTTAATGGTATTTCATTTGATTTACCGGATTTGTACGTTCCCTTGATGAGAAACTGGTTGGATTTTAATTCTCTTCTTGCAGCAGTAATAGAGGTATCATACAATTGTTCGTAATTGTATTTTTTATAAATCAGATCTCTCAGCGCAGGATCTTTAACAATGTTTGTATCTGCCAGTAGTTTTTTTAAGGAAGAACCAAAGGGCTCCAGCACAGGAAATATGATCGAGCCGGAAGCCGGGATCACCGTTTGTCCCGGAATAAAATCGAATACACCATCCGGTTGCGGATCATGTGTCTTATTCAGATTATCCAATCGGAATAAATTCAACAAAGGGTAACCATCAATTTCCTGTATAAATCTTTTTTGCTTGCCGTCCTGATCCTGATAATAAATATCGAGTGTAAAATCTTCCGGATTGAGATTGAAGCCACCCGTCGGATAGACATTCTTCATCATCAAGCGGTAGGATGGAAGACTGGTACTTTGATTGGATGATTTCAGCATTTTTACGAAGATGACTTTGTAATTCAATGAATCCGATTTGACTTCACTGCTCAATTCACCTACTTTGTATTCTGCACCACTGCGTGGATCGGATTCACGGCCGTTTTGCAAATAGCGATAGGCAACGGCTAGTACTTGATTTGGTCTTGGCCTGGAGCGCAGGGAAATAAAACCCAATTCGGGATTGTAACTGTATTCGTTGGCATTTAATCTGCGCGCGCGTACTTTTTCAAAATCGCGACCTTGTTTTAAATTCAAACCATTGGGATCGGAAAGAATTCTAACTACTTTGTTGAGATCCCTGGCCTGATCGTTTACTAATATCTGATCTAATAATTTATTCGATGTATTGGAAGGAACGAAGGCTCCACCTTTATCGGTAGAAAGCGCCCTGCCCGGAAGAAAGCGTTTTACCATTTCCTTACCGGAAGAATCGCTGGCCATGTCAAACAATCCTTCTTCGGAAACCCCCAGGTCAGTTAATGCAACGATATCCCGGAAATCAGTTTCACGGCTGTTTTGTGCATCTTCCGTTAGCCAGACTTCGATATCTTTTAATTTAAACTGGCTGTTGATTTCAGGAAGATGCGCTAATGCAGGTTCATAATTGTTGCGATTGTAATGACTCAAAAAGAAATGCCGGTTTTCATCGTATTCATCCGCTCTTTTTTCATATTCCTGAACCACACCACCGCCTTTGGTTTGGATGTCGGTTTGTTTTGATTTTTGCTGTGAGATCAATGCGGTGAGTCTCAGATAGCCGAATTGCCATTCTGTTTTAAATCCAAATAAATTCTGACTTCCCTGTATGAGGTTAGAACGAAGTGGTAAGCTGACATTACCTGCTTCAATTTTTTTAATGATATCGTCTTCCGAAAATTTTTCTGAGTCGTATGCAAGCTTGAGTTTGTTTTCAAAATCAAACGCCGCTTTAGTATCGTAGTTTGTATTCAACTTAAGCTTGTCTCCGATATTTCCGGTTACATCCATACGGATGTCCATATCAAAATTGGGTACCAATTGACTTCTTTGATATTCCTGCAGCAAGGGATTGTCAGTCCGGGAATAATTTGCTCCCAAAGTAAATCCAATTGAACCCTGAGGTTTAATGTCGATTCCAAATCCACCGAACAGACGGTCCGCTAAATTTTTCTTGAGATCAATTTGTTTTACGGGATCGATGAGGCTTTCATAATTTCTTTTGGAGGTGGAGATTCCGGCTAAGTTTTTCAGGTATTCTTTGTCCTGTTGTCGCGATTTGAAATTCAGAAATTCCGTAAAGCTCATATTCGATGATGGCCTGTATGTTTCATCGCCCACTTTTTCGGTAACAATGTATTCGCCGGAAACCGGATCGTATTCTACTTTCTGATTGATGACTTTAGGATCTTTGAGATCGAATGGATTGTGATCTTTGTCCTGAGTGAAGTTTCCGGAACGGTCTTTCAAGGGGATGGTGTCCTCGCTGATGGAGGGCATGGGATCGTTCCAATCAGGCAGCTGATGTCCACCTGCGGAGAGTCCCCCCAGGATTAGAAAAAACAAAGCTGCTATAAGTTGTATACGTTCCACCCTATTCATAAAACTTTACTAATAAATCGTTAAGAAAAACCGACAGTGTATAACGAAGATTTTGGCACAAAGGTATGTTTCGCGGCTTATCCGGCTAACTTTTTTAGAGCTAATTTAATGAGCTCTTCCACTGGAATTTCGGGGTTTGAAGCTTCGGGCAAACTCTTCAGAACCTGCTCAATTCCGGATCGGCCAAAACCCAATGCCAGAAGTGCGGAAAAGGCCTCAGAATGTTTGGTGGATTTGGGAAGTTGCCCGCTCACAGGGCCGGTGGTCACTTCTTTTCCAATTTTATCATACAAATCAATGATAATGCGTTGCGCCGTTTTAGGTCCTACTCCCTTGATCTTGCGGAAAATGAGATCGTCTTTGGATGCAATGGCTGACCGGATGGATTCAGTCTCCAGGGATGAAAGTATTAACCTGGCGGTATTCGGACCGACACCACTGACTGAAATCAGGAGTATGAAAAGTTGCCGTTCCTGTTCGGTTGCAAAACCAAATAAATAATGGCCATCTTCCTTTACGATAAAATGGGTCAAAATCCGCGTTTCCTTTAGCCCTTCCAGTTGGCCGTAAGTATTCAAACTGATATAAATCTGGTACGCAATTCCATTCGCTTCGATGACGATGAAAGTTGGATGCTTTTCAATGATGGGACCCTTGATGGAATAAATCATACGTAAAGATAGGAATTAGGAGCAAGGAGCTAGGAACTAGGAGTTATGAGTTATGAGTGATTTCTTAGCAGGCGCATTCAAACGAAACTAATAATTGTATGAAAGATCAAACCCCGAAGGGTGAAATGATTGTAGGGGTGGCATGATTGTAGGGGCGAAATGATTGTATGGGTGAAATAATTGATGAAAAAATAATGTCACCCTTTCAGGGTTTAACATTATTTTGATGATGTGCTACAAAAATATCACCTCTTCGAGGTTGAATACAACGGTTGGAAATAATAATTCTAATTCGTAAGGGTCAATCCGACTCACTGGGTGACATATTAGTTACTGGACTAAACGAATAAATCCAACCCCGGAGGGGTGGTATGATTGTAGAGGTGAAATGATTTTACAATAAAATGTTGAGGAGAATGAGAATTGAGATCTGAACTATGAGTTATGAGTGTTTTCTTAACGTGTGACTGCAAACGAAATTAATAATTGCATTCATTATAAAACCCCGTAGGGGTGGCATGATTGTAGGGGCGAAATGATTGATGAAAAAATAATGTCACCCTTTCAGGGTTTAACATTATTTTGATGATGTGCTACAAAAATATCACCTCTTCGAGGTTGAATACAACGGTAGGAAATAATAATTCTAATTCGTAAGGGTCAATCCGACTCACTGGGTGACATAATAGTTACTGGACTAAACGAATAAATCCAACCCCGAAGGGGTGGCATGATTGTAGGGGTGAAATGATTTTACAATAAAATGTTGAGGAGAATGAGAATTGAGATCTGAACTATGAGTTATGAGTGTTTTCTTAGCAGGCGCATGCAAACGTAATTAATAATTGTAAGATTGATCCAACCCCGACGGGGTGAAATGATTGTAGCACGATGAAATGAATGCATCCAACCCCGACGGGGTGACATGATTGTGGATGTGATTGTAAAATGAAAAATAGAGGAGATCTGAGATCTATACGATGAGACAGCAAACACATTTAATTGAAAATTTAAATGGAAATAAAATTTACAGACAAATCCATTTTATAAAAACAAAGAAAAATTACAATTAAACCAAACTGCAAACTGCCAACTGCCAACTGTAAACTAACAACTGTTCACCAAATTCAATCAACTCACCAGGGTCCCAATTTTTTCACCCTTGATGATGTGTTCAAAATTTTCCGGTTGATTGACATCAAAGACGATGATCGGCATGTGATTTTCTTTGCACATGGTGAAGGCGGTCATATCCATAACTTCCAGGCCTCTGGAAATTACTTCATCGAAACTCAGGCTATTGAATTTTTTTGCATCCGGATGTTTCAGCGGATCTTTATCATAGATGCCATCGACGCGCGTTCCTTTTAAAATGACATCTACATTTAATTCACTGGCGCGCAACGCAGCGGCTGAGTCAGTTGTGAAATAAGGATTGCCGGTGCCTGCAGCAAATATAATTACACGTCCTTTTTCCAAATGACGTATGGCTCTCCTGCGTATATAGGGTTCTGCTATTTGACGCATTTCAATGGCCGTAATCAAACGGGTATATACGCCTATGGTTTCCAATGCACTTTGCAAAGCCATGCCGTTGATACATGTTGCCAACATCCCCATATAATCTCCCTGTACTCTTTCGATTCCGGAACCTTCCCCATCCATTCCCCTAAAAATATTTCCACCACCAATGACTACGGCAAGTTGAATTTTGTGTTCAACAGCCATTTTGATTTGCTGTGCATAATATTTCAACATCTGTGGTTCAATCCCATAAGCTTGCTCACCCATGAGGGCTTCACCACTTAGTTTGAGCAGGATGCGTTTGTATTTTGTCATGTCTGATCTCTTTGCAATTTACGATTACTCATTACCAATTATTAGCGCCTCACCCCTAGAGTTCTTAGCTCCTAGTTCCTCACTCCTCACTCATAGCTCATAGCTCCTCACTCATAGCTCTTAGTTCCTAGCTCCTAGCTCCTCACTCATAGCTCTTAGTTCCTAGCTCCTAGCTCCTCACCCCCTAGCTCCTAACTCCTCACTCCTAACTCCTCACTTCTTCACTCCTTACTAATTATTGTAAAAAAAGCGAATGAAAACTCATTCGCTTTTTTTTATGATTTATCCTAATTTGACATGTTTAAATCCTGTTACCGTAAGATCCTTATCTATGGATTTCAGATAACTGGCAATGGTTTGTCCTCCATCCTTTACAAATTGCTGATTGAGGAGGGTACTCTCTTTGTAAAATTTTTCGAGTTTACCCATGGCGATCTTTTCCAGCATGGCTTCCGGTTTTCCTTCTGCTCTTGCCTGTTCTTTTCCGATTTCAATTTCTTTTTGAATGATCGTAGGATCTACATCAGATTTATCAAGTGCTACCGGTTTCATTGCTGCAACCTGCATGGCCACATCGCGACCGGCATCGATATAATTATCACTTGCTTTATTCAAACCAACCAATACACCGGCTTTATTTCCCATGTGAATGTAATATTCCACCTGGGGAGCTTCCAGTTTTTCAAAATTGGTCAATTCAATTTTTTCGCCGATGGCACCTACCATGTCTGTGACTTTATCAGCGATAGTAGTATTGCCTTCGTATTTTTGACTAAGTAATTCTTCGAGACTATTCGGAAAGGTCATCAATGCGATTTCTGCAATTTTCCGTGTGGTATTGATGAAGTCTTCGTTCTTGGAAACGAAGTCAGTTTCACTGCTCAATTTTACTACGACACCTTTTGTTTTTGCATTGTTGATCATTGCGATGACTACGCCTTCTTTTGCTTCGCGGTCTGCGCGTTTTAGCGAAAGTTTTTGTCCTTTCTTGCGTAAAATTTCGATGGCTTTTTCAAAATCGCCTTCAGCTTCTGTTAAGGCAGCTTTGCAATCCATCATACCTGCACCTGTTGAATCTCTCAGATTCTTTACATCAGCAGCTGATAAAGTAAAACTCATAATTCCCTGTTTTGTATTTTAAAATATGTTATGCAGTGGCTTCTTCTTTTACTTCCGCATTGCGTTCTTCCAAACCTTCTTTGATTGCTTCCACCATGTATTTGGTAATGATAGCAATTGATTTTGAAGAATCGTCATTTGCAGGAATCGGAAAGTCGACCAGATTTGGATCGCTGTTGGTATCTACCATTGCGAATGTGCGTATGCCCAGACGTTCTGCTTCGTCAACTGCAAGATGTTCGTTCAGAATATCTACAATAAATACTGCAGATGGCAGTCTGTTTAAATTTGCAATACCACCTAATACGCGTTCCATTTTTTCGCGTTCGCGACTCAAAGTCAAGCGTTCTTTTTTGGTAATCGTCGTCACCGTTGCATCTGCAAGCATGCGATCGATGTTATTCATTTTTTTAACGGATCTGCGGATGGTCGTGAAATTGGTCATCATTCCTCCCAGCCAACGATCTGTTACATAAGGCATGTTTACGCTTTTTGCTGCTTCAGCCACGATATCTCTTGCTTGTTTTTTGGTAGCAACAAACATGATCTTCTTTCCTGATTTTGCGATCTGTTTCATTGCCTGACCTGCTTTTTCAAGACATTCTGTGGTTCTGTTGAGATCAATCAGGTGAACACCTTTGTGTTCTTTAAAAATATAGGGACGCATTTTAGGATTCCATTTTCTGCGCAAATGGCCGAAATGTACACATGCATCCAACATTTGAGTATAGGTAGGTTTTTCCATGATTTACTTTGATTAAAAAAATAAAGATTAACGTTTACTGAACTGTGAACTTCTACGTGCTTTGCGCAAACCGAATTTTTTACGTTCGACTTCACGGGCATCACGGGTAAGAAATTTTTTCTCTTTCAACGTTTTGCGATTTTCTAAATCGATTTTACAAAAAGCTCTTGCAATCGCCAGTCTGAGGGCTTCTGCCTGTCCTTTAAGACCACCACCGCGAATGACTGCAGAGATGTCATAGGTATTTTCACCACCTATGGTTTGTATGGGATCCATTACTTTTTGTGCAATGTCTTTAATCGGAAAATATTCATTCAGCGCACGTCCATTTATGGTTACGCCTGTTGCAGTGGTAGTGCCTTTGCGGAAATACACTCTGGCTACTGCTGCTTTTCTTCTTCCTATTGCGTTAATTGTTTCCATATATTAGATTGTATAGGGTTCTGGTTTTTGTGCGGCATGCGGATGTTCGGAGCCTGCATAAACAAATAATTTTCCAAACATGGCATCTCCGAGTTTACTTTTAGGCAGCATTTTGCGGACAGCCACTTCAACCACACGGGTCGGGTGCTTTGCCAGAACTTCCTTTGGAGTGGCACTTTTTTGACCTCCCGGATATCCACTATAGGTCAGATATACTTTATCATCCATTTTCTTTCCGGTGAAGCGAACTTTTTCGGCATTGATGACGATGACGCAATCGCCTACATCCACGTGGGTACTATAGTCCACTTTGTGTTTGCCGGCAAGAACGTGTGCTATCCTGGAGCACATACGGCCAACCACCTGGGCTTCCGCATCAATCACATACCATTTGCGCTTGACATCTTCAAGTCGCGTATGTTGTGTTTTGTAACTAAGTGTATTCACTTTTTTTGATTTTAATTAATGAATGCTCTTTTTTAAAGCGGGCACAAAGGTAATCGGCAGGTACTTATCTAGGTTAAAAATTTGAAGTTTTTTTCTAAAATATTTTTATAACTGATTGAAAAACAGTTAAATTTTGGTAAATAAGCTGAAGAGGACCCTGTCCAGAGGTAATCAATTGAGATTCAGCAACTGAAGCGAAATCCGGATTAAATGCGGCCTCCCGAGATTTAGAATATCAGGCAATATCCGCCTCATTCCAGGATCAAAAGCATCCCAAAGTAATCTCAATACTATTCCGCCATCCCAATCACCCCCCTCTCAAATCTCAGATCTCCTATCTCTTAGCTCCTATCTCCTAGTTCCTAGTTCCTAACTCCTAACTCCTAACTCATAACTCCTAACTCAGTTCTCCTCTCCCGGCCTTATCTTCGCAGCCTGCAACACAAACAATAAAAATGGAAAAAGTCAAAATCGGCATCACTTGCGGGGACATCAACAGCATAAGTTTTGAAGTGATACTCAAGTCTTTAAATAATGAGAGTATTTTTAAAAATATCATTCCAATCATCTATGGCAATGTCAAAATTGCCTCCTACCATAAGAATATTGTTCAGCTGGAAAATCTGAACTTTAATGTTATCGGGCAAGGTGAAAGACCCAGACCCGGAAGAATTAATATGGTCAATTGCTGGAACGACAATGTGACGATTACATTAGGCAAGCCTAGTCCTGACGGCGGAAAGTATGCGCAAATGGCGCTCGACAGGGCCATCCAGGATATTATGAAAGGCGAGCTGGATGCATTAGTCACAGGTCCGGTTCATAAGTTATCCATGAGGATGGCGGGATTTAGTCATCCGGGACATACTGGTTATCTGAAAGAAAAATCAGGAGCAAAAGATTGCCTGATGTTTATGGTATCTGATCGCATCCGGGTTGGTTTAGTGACCGATCACATTCCCGTTTCACAGATCAGTTCTTCGATCAGTAAAGAAAACATACTCAGCAAAATCAAGCTTATGGAGCAATCGCTGATGCTTGATTTCGGAATTGAGAAGCCACATATTGCAGTGCTTGGTTTAAATCCACATGCCGGTGAAGAAGGTTTGCTGGGATCAGAAGATGAAGAAATGATAAGACCAGCGATTATCGAAGCTAAGAAAGCAGGTTTATTTGTTGCTGGTCCGTATTCTTCCGATGGCTTTTTTGGAAGTGGACAATTTGATAAGTTTGATGGCATTCTTGCCATGTATCACGACCAGGGACTAATTCCATTTAAAACGCTGGCCTACTTCGAAGGGGTCAATTATACTGCGGGATTGCCTTTTGTACGAACTTCTCCTGACCATGGCACCGGCTTTGATTTAGCCGGTAAAAATGAAGCAGATCCAAAATCCATGACTCATGCCATATTTATGGCAAAGGATATTGTGCTTCAGAGAAAAGGCTATAAAGAAATGCGTGAAAACGTATTGAAAAAAAGGCCAAAGCTATCAGAAGAATTGAGCGAGTAGGTTCGTCACTCTAAAATCATTCGTCTAGGTTTGAGATTGGTTTACTTAGACCCTGACAACTTTGGCAGGGCAAATCTACTAATTTCTCCTTTTTCGCTTATGCTTTTGCTTTGATTTGTGACTCAGCTTTACATATTCATTCGGAATATTTTTAGTAGCAATTAAATTGACTTGCTTTGGGCTGATCGGTTCAATAGGTTCAAAAGGTTGAAACACGACGCGTTCTGCAATGGAATCTTTCCACAATGCATCTTTGGAATTTGCTAATTCTGTTTTTGCGTCGAGATTATCGAGATTATATTTTTGTATGGTTTTGATCAAACGATCTGCATAATTCGGATCAGTTGCATAGCCACATTTCTTCAATCCCTGCGCCCAGGATACATAATCCGTTTTTGGTAAATTGAATAGTTCTTTGTAGCGCGATCTGTTCACTAAAAAATCACTGTGATCTTTATAAGAATCAGATGGGCTGGAATACGATCTAAAACAGGAAGCAATGATTTCTCCATCTGTATTTTTATCATCATCATGGTAATAGTAAATCTCACCCGTCCAATCATTCTTGCATTTGATACCAAAATGATTATTGGCATACTTAGCCAATTCACTTCGGCCGGATTGTGACTCCAGTAATCCTTGTGCTAATTTGATGCTCGCCGGGATTCCGGTACGTTCCATTTCACTAATGGCTAATCCTTTAAATTGCTCTATGTATTTTTCCTGAAGGGTGACAGGTCTTGCCGAAATAAGGCAAAGCACAATTCCAGGCATGAGAGCCAGCCAATAATTGAATTTGAAGGAGGTATTTGATTTCATCGAACAGGCATTTCCCTACCTGATACAAAAATGATACCAATTTCGACCTCAATCAGGGGTCAATTATATGTAATATGTTTATAATGAATTTAATATAAAGTATAAAATATTTTAATATGTATCAAAATTCACCTTTTTTAACCGGGATTAAGGGATTCCGGTTTGGATTTCAGGGTTCTGCTTTTCGAACTTTGCTAAGGAGGTATCTGCATATTTAATATGCATGCTTACGCAAGCGGACTATTGACATCAAGCTAGAAGTGAATGTGATTCAAAGACGTGAAATCAATACTGAATGAAATAATCCGGACTACAACCGGCACTATCAAAAATGATAATTGATGATCAGATTGTAAATCATCAGATTGACCTTGTTAAAAATATTTTTTTCATCATTGTAAGTCTCTCCGCGACTCTGTTTACTGACAATCAGCAAATGAGTTTCAAGCCCATTTAAAAAACCATCGAACCGGTATTGCACATCTGCATTGAGTTGTGTATAAGATGGCATTCCGTATTTGTTTAATGCAACATTCTTCACATCGGGCAAATCAAAATACCCAAAAGCCAATGACGTTTTAAGTTTTGCTTTGACTATCTGATATTGCATTTTTCCTACATAAGCATGCACATCCCCAAATCCCTCATTGCGCTCCCTGGGCATGAACGTATAAAAGGGATCACGACCCCATTCACGTGGAATTAAGTACCGGCCTTTGGAGTCTATGCGATTGTAATTCAAACTGCATTCCCAAACCGGATTTTTCACGCCTAACTTCATGCCATAACAAGAGGTGCCCGAGCCTTTTTCAATATACGCTTTGGATGGATCTGAATTTCCACTATTTCCTATTGCATCTTCTTTTAAATATTGAATCCCACCGATTATGGAATAGTTTTGATTCAAATTAAATTGAAGATCCGTCTGTATCATCGCAACATGAAATAAATTTTCCGCATAGAGATCCCAAAATTGAAATTTAACATTTTTTAATCCGATATTCTGAATGCCAAGCAGGGCTGTGCCTTTGCTGCTTATGTTGTTTTTATATCCTGATTTTGAGCCATCGGGATTGACTCCGACAGGATAAATTCCAATGGATTCCTGCATGGTTAAAAAACGCGAAGTGCCAACCGGAGAAATCGAATGCAACCAACCTCCCTGTATCCGCGTATTGCGGAATTCATTCCATTCCATCCAAATGCCATATACCGCATTGGGTTTCATTCTTCCATCCTGAAGATTGATCAATGGCGTGTGAATATATTGTCTTCCATAAGTTGCAAAAGAATGCCGGTAATTAAATTTAATAAACAATTCATCCAGGTGATGCAGGTCAGATTTCTTTCCCGGATTTTCATAATCGAATAATCCGATTTCATATCGGTTGGATTTTCCGGTAATGCTATCGGGTTTTGTTAAATCAGAAGATTTGAGATTAAATACCGTTGAACTTCCAATTCCAAATTGAAATCCATACCATTTTGCAGTTTCATAATGTATGGAAACTCCAGCAGCATTGGCGTAATAATCGCTTAAATTTTTTTCATTATCGGTAGCAAAGAAATAATAGCGAATGTTTCCGTTCAATGTACCGCGTTTAAATGCTGAAAGCAATGAAGTGCTGTCGGGCAGTTGTGTTTGATTGCGTTTATATATCCCTGGAAATTCGTTGAACTCCTGATGTTGAGCAGATAAATTAATTTTTATAACGATCCATAAAAAGCAGAATAAATAATAATTCAATTTCATTTGGGATAAATCTGATTTGGGATTTTAGTTCTATATTTTTTTACCGGAAGTTGATTTTTGAAGTTTGTTTATTTCTTCCACGATAGGCTTGAAGGGACCATACTTATGTTGTTGTTCCGAAAAATGATCGGCATAAGGTCCAAACGGATGGTCAACCGGTTTCTTCGATTTATCGGGCCAGTCCAAAGGCACATCTTTATGCGGGCGTGGTTGTGAATTGACGAATGCCGCCAGATCCCAGGCTTCATCATCACTCAATTGCGGATTATCATAATGCACGCCAAAAGGCATGTTGTATTTAATGTATTTTGCAAAATTGCTGATCCGGTATAAACCTGCCCCGTCATTATAACTTTTATTTCCCCACAGTGGAGGATAGGTAAATTCTATTCCATCGGGATTCAGTATTCCTTCGCCATTGGCCTGATGACAACTCAAACATTTTGCATTATAAATTTCTTTGCCTTTGACCACATCTGCTGATCGATCCGGATAATCCAGATCTTTAAATCCGGAACCTTTTGCTTTCTCGCCTTTCATAACATTTGTACCCAGAAAGGTGATATACGATTTGATCGCCTGCATTTCAGTACTCAGCGTATCCAGTGCAATGCCATTGAGACTTCGTTCGAAACAATCATTCACTCTTTTGTAAATGTCTTCTATTTTTCCGCTTCGGGCTCTCAGTTTGGGATAAGTCGAAGCAACTGATCCATAATTATTTCCGAAAATTCTGGTGCCCGCATCCAGATGACAATTCTGACAATTCATTCCATTGCTTATAGATTTCACTGATCCTTTCGGCCCCAGGTATTTTGAAGTATGAGCAATCAGATCTTTACCATACAATACCTGTTTTTTTAAAATGGAATCTTTTATGCTTTCAATATCAGGTGCTATCCAGTAATTTTCTTTAACAGCAGGCTGATCAGCAACTGTTTTTGAGATAACCGGTTTTTCTTTTGCTTTAAAAAAATGTGCAATTTCATTTCTGTACATAAACAGAAACGGAGCCATGATCAGTAATAGTAATTGAACGACAACGATAAGCAATAAACGCTGTATGGCTTTCGCCATCGAGGCAATTAATTTTTCCGGATTAGAATGGTCATCCATTTTTTGCGAATGAATTTAGTACGGAAAAAGTTGAAAATAATTTATCGGAGAAATCATTTCATGAATCATGGTTTGAGCATTTTTAGATACCCTTAAAGTGTTGCTTTCCACTTAATATTACATCCCATGCTGGGATACTGTACAGGACTTACTTCTTTACCGGATAACACTGCATCTAATGCTTGTCTTAAATCGCGTCCCGTCAATTCAATTCCGCTGTTTGGTCTTGAATCATCCAGCCGTCCGCGATAAACCAGCATTTTGTTTTTATCGAATACATAAAAATCAGGAGTACATGCAGCATCGTAATCTTTGGCTACCTGTTGTGATTCATCAAACAAATACGGAAATGCATATCCTGTTTTAATGGCATGTTCCTTCATCAGTTCCGGTCCATCCTGTGGGTATTTAATAATATCATTCGCACTTATGGCTATGAATGCAACCCCTTTATTTTTATAATCTTTGCAGAGTCTTACGATTTCGGGATTGACGTGAATCACATAGGGACAATGATTGCATAAAAACATAATCACGTATGCATGCTCATTTTGAAAGTCATCCAATGAAACCAATTTACCGCTTACCGTATCTGTTAAATGGAATGAAGGAGCTTTGGTGCCAAGGGCCAGCATTTTTGATTCTGTAAGTGCCATAAAAATTCTAATTGCAGGTGTTCGTAAAAAAAACGTAGTCAAATAAATTCACGGATTGCAACACTTCACTTCCTTTGAAGGAATGGATTTTGATGTCGCGAAAATTCTGAATTTGTTTCTTCCATATGAGTTCAGAAACCGGCTTATAGGACCAGTGCCATTTTTCTTCTTTAAAACCTCTGGGCCTTTGTTCACTGAATTCAGTATAGGTTTGACAAAAACCAAATTTTGCTGCATTGGTTTTTAGCCATTGATACGTTTTAATTCCTTGTTCAGTTTCAAAATAGTCCGTTTCCGTTGAATTGATATCAATATCTGTTCCCCAATGATGTCTGGAGAAACCCGGTGGTGCCGAATACTCCAGAATTTTTTGTGCACGTTCTACCGGATCTTTAATATGCAGTTGAAGATTTTTATTATCAACAGGAGTTATTCCGGACCATTTATTTTCCCATAGTTCTTTCTGGTAATCGAAATTTCTCGTTGCAGATACGATGCTCAGAAAAACAGAGTCTCTGGATGCGGATTCTTTCATTTTCAAAAAGGCAATGTAAACTTCAATTCGAAGATATTGCTTGCTTTGAACGGTATCCGATTTGAATTCTATAAAATCCGGATGTTCGGAAGGATCAAATTTACCGGAAATATATCTGGGATCATCAATTGGCAAAGCATTGGAAGAACTGCCTTCTATAAATGCAGAAACAGGGGTGTCATTTAATGAAGGAAACAGGTTCATAGCCGCTAATAATAAATAGATGATCAATTTGGTTTCACTTCTCGTAATAGATTTTTCAATGTTTTCTGACGTTCCGCTTCTTCCATCTTAATAAGATCTTCAAGTGTTTGTTTGTTTTCAACTGTTTTGATATATCCGCCTTTTTTCTCCAATGGATAATAAATATTGGTCAGCCATTTAGACGTATCGGGTTCCTGGGATGGTGATGTTACGTATTCTTCTATGATAGGTACTTCAAGTGTATATGGAGAATTATCCATCAGGTAATTCATTTTGACATGAGCACTGCGAAGCGTAGTATAATTTCCATAATTCTTCATGCGCAAACATTCGCCTTTGGAAACCTCGGTGTAACTCCATCCTTCCATAAACGGCAATTTGATATCAATGGGAAGAGCGGCCATGATGGCAACTATACCCGTTCGTGCATCCCAATCATAAATCAAACCTGCCGGTGCTCCGGATACTTTCACATTCATGGAATCCAGAATATGGTAAATCTTCGGATAGTATTTAGCATAGAACTCCGGAATTTTTGCACTCGGAACGATGTCCAGTTTTCCAAAATATTTTTGACCATCATAAGTCACTTTCTCGACGCCAAAATCTCCTTTCACCAAATCTTCGATATATGTTTTCATACCGTTTAGATCATCGTGAAAAAGTTTGTCCAGTTTATTTTGCAATCCAAAATAAATTCCTCTTTTGATAAATGGTATTTTTCCTTTCAGGCGTGCATTGAGATGAACATAAACAGACTTTGTTCCTTCCTGAATGATCTGCCATCCGATGCTGATGTCATTCGGAAGTTTAGATGATTTCATATTTACAGCAATGATGGAATCCTGGTATCCTTCGGTCTGGACCACGTATCCTTTTCCTAATATTGAACTTTCGAAAGTAAAGTTGGCACCAACGCTCAATTCTTTTCCACCTAATGACATTTTAAATCCGGGATCTGCTTTTTGCCAGCTATACCATTTTGGCCAGTCTTTCATATCGTTAATGACGACATAAACCATTTTATACGGACCGGTGATTTTGACCTCATCTTTATAGCTATAGGAAGCCGGTGAAATCATGCAAAAAACCAAATAGACCAGGATGAGCAAGAGAGCAACTGCGATACCTATTATTTTTTTCGACATATTTTTGGATATTGACCCGCAAAAATAACCATTTGAACCCTCATTATTAAGCTTTGTTAGTAGCTTTGAACCCGGATAACAAATGGACCATCACCCGCAGACGACCGGCTCAATTAAATGGAAAAAAATAGCCTGTTGTTGTCCGGAAAATATCCGGATAAATAGTGCGTTAGCTTCGTCTATTCATGCTGCTTTCGCTAATAAGAAGACCTTCTAATTGATAATCAATAATTCTACATTAAAAATGATACAGACCAATCGATTCAAACACCTGCTAAGCAGCTTATTTATTGTTGTTGTAACCTGTGCTGCAATTAAAAGCCAAACCGATCCTTTGATGCAGATCAGGGTCGATGTGGTTTACCTGGCATCAGACGACCTGGAAGGCAGGGAGACCGGAACGCAGGGTGAGGCTATGGCCGCTGAATATATCCGTGAAAGAATGGAAAAACTGGGTTTGAAGGCAAAGGGATCTCAGGGCTGGTTTCAGGAATTCAATTTTGCTTCCAACCCGCATGAATTGAAAAACCTGGACAAAAAAGGTAAAAACGTGATTGGCTTTCTGGATAACAAAGCCAAGAAAACCCTGGTTATAGGAGCTCATTACGATCACTTGGGTCATGGGGCCACCGGTTCGCTGGCGCCAAATGATCATTCCATACACAACGGAGCGGATGACAATGCCAGTGGTGTTGCTGCTCTGCTTTGGCTGGCCGAACAACTCAAACAAACTAAAAATCTGCCCTACAATGTGCTGTTCATGGCCTTTTCGGGGGAGGAATTCGGGTTATACGGATCAAAAGCATTTATGGAAAATCCCACCATTGACAAGGCAAGCATTTTGGGTATGATCAACATGGATATGGTTGGACGCCTGAATGCGGAGAAAACAATTGCAATCAGTGGAGTAGGGACTTCCAGGGAATGGAAAGAAATACTCGACAAGATAAAGCCGGCCGGATTTCAATTCAACTATTCTGACGGTGGCATTGGTCCCTCTGATCATACTTCCTTCTATCTGAAAGACATACCGGTATTGCATTTCTTTACCGGCCAGCATAAAGACTACCACAAACCCAGTGATGACAGCCCTTTGGTTAATTATTCCGGTATTCTGGAAGTCTCCAAGATTATCTTATCGACCATGCAGCAACTCGATCATTACCCATCCCTGACCTTCCAGAAAACAAAGGATGAGGACAAGCAAAAAGTGAGTTCATTTAAAGTGACCCTGGGCGTAATGCCAGACTACGTATATAATGGTGACGGAATGCGCATCGATGCCGTATTGGATGGCCGGCCGGCGCAAAAAGCCGGACTGGAAGCAGGAGATATCATCATAAAAGTAGGTGATACACCCGTGAAAGACGTCTATGAGTACATGGCAGCGCTGGGCAAATATGAAAAAGGACAGTCCGCCGATGTTCAGGTAAAAAGAAAGGATCAGGTGATTACGAAGAAGGTGGAGTTTTAGGGGAGAAGTTTTCAGTTGGCAGTTTTCAGTTAGCAGTTTGCTGTAAGATGTTGAAGGTTTTACTGACTTTTGGTAATGGCATAAAATGAATATATTATATTCATTTTCAATAATTTAGTTATACTCCATGCTAATTTATATCTTATAAAATTCATCCTCACTTTAAACCAAAAACTGCAAACCGTCAACTGAAAACTGGCAACTAAAAACTGTTAACTGAAAACTGCCAACTTGTAACTGCCAACTGTTAATTGCCAACTGCAAACTTCTTCCTATATTTGCCCCTCATTCAAACAAGGTCGGGTGGCCGAGTGGCTAGGCTCAGCTCTGCAAAAGCTGCTACAGCGGTTCGAATCCGCTCTCGACCTCAACAAATAAAAAGCGCATCAATTCGGTGCGCTTTTTTTATGAAGCCTGAAATTTTAATTGCCAGCCATTTAGGTTCATTAAATAATCTTCATTTCCAGATTTCTGGTCTTACTGCGTATTTGCTGATCTTGCTATTAAGGGCATAGATTGTGTAGAGTAAATTATTGATTCCAATGAACAGCTTCAAGAATTAGTATTGACTTTGTTTAGAGTGATGTTAATCATCTTGTGTAATCGAATAAATAAATTGCCTCATTTCTTTTTTCTCCAATTTTTTACTTATTGGCTATTGTGGAGCATTTAGAAAACATTACTCCAGCATTTGCACAAAAGCTTTATAGAATTACATATGTTGAGTATATAACTCTAATCCCTATTTTTGCTTCTAAGATGTTGGCGGTGATTTATTTGTTATAATTCTGTAATTTTATCTTATTGGTTAGCAGGGATTGATATTTCAATGCAAAAAGAGGTCAGTCTTTATCTTAGAGAATCAACTTTAAAATGGATCTATGAGAATGGTCAGAAACTTTATCACGAACTAAAAAGGAAATTTAGCTCCAAACGGAAAATGATCCAATGTATTGAGGATAAATTTGAGGCAATAGCTAAGAATATTAGAAATCTGTATAGCAACCCCAGAAAGGCAATCAGGATGCGGATTGATAAATATAAAATCAGCCTGTTTCCATTTATTACTGATCTGCCATTTTTGCAAGATCTCTAGAAATTGGCTAAAAATAAATTTCAAGTAATCTTAAGTAAAATTTAGTAGTTTTGATTTCAATCAAAACAAGACAATGTATTACGAAAATTGCCCTAACTGTGGTAAATCCTTAAACGGATTTCTAAGTGCTGACTTGTTGCTAAAGTCAAAAATTGATTTTATCAATAAATTTACGGAGGACGAAAAGAAAGAAGCATATTGCACAAGTTGCTCATCAAAACTATTAAATAGAATCGCTGATAAATTGAAACAACAAAAGGCAGAAATTCAAAGGAGATTACAACAAATAATTCATTATATTCCAATAATGTCTAGTCCTGCCCCTGTCAACTGGCAATATGAGGTGCTAGGATTAATCACAGCACAGACAACTGCGGGAACCGGATTTGCTACAGAATTATCCAGATCCTTTAATGATTTTTTTGGATCTGGCTCCAATGCAACTAACAGAAAAATCGATTATTCTACAAGACATTGTATGGCAGATCTTCGAGTTAAATGTGTTAGAAACGGAGGGAATGCCGTCATTTCGACTGATATTGATTACAGTGAAATAGGTTCAGGCTCAACAAATATGCTAATGGTCTGTATGGCGGGTACAGCTATCAGAGTGACTGACATGAATAATTTCAATACAAAGCATAGAGATAACATAATTGAAATAATTGAACTCACTGAAAAATTGGAAGCAATTGCAGATGCTCAAAAAATTTGATCTATTAAATATTGACTTATGATGAGAAACTTAATTTTGAATCTAACATTTATTTTGTCAATATTATCCTGTAGTAAGGATAATGATAGCATAACAGGCACTTTTTGTGCAAAATGTATTGAGGCCAAATCAAATTATAGTCCACCTGATTATTGTGGATCTAGCAGCGACGTAGATTTTTACATTAGTGAACTAAAACGGCAAGGTAGTCAAGTAGGCCAGTCATGGTCCTGTAATAAATTTAAAAAATGAGCTATTAATAACTATAGATCTAACTATCTTAATGGCTCAAAGTTCTATTTTAATTAAATTTAAATTATGGCAATAATTCTGGCAAAGGCACAGTAAAGAGTAATTGATGGGTTTAAAAAGTACATTCCCTTGATTATGTCCCTTAAAGCAAAGGATATTATTGAATCTGATACAGTTGTGGTTATAACAGATATGCTTTCAGATGTCTTTGGTTACGAAAAATATGGAGAGATTACTTCTGAATACGCAATAAAAAAGACCTTTTGCGATTTAGCCATAAAAATAGAGGGGGAAATAGCCTTTCTCATTGAAGTAAAGGCCATTGGAATCAGTATAAAGGCAGATCATATTAAACAAGCAGGTGACTATGGAGCTAATGCTGGGGTTGACTGGATAATTCTAACAAATGCAACTTGTTGGAAAATATATAAAATTGTATTTTCTAAACCGGTCATGCACGAGTTGGTATGTGAATTTGACTTAGAGCAGATCTCTATTAAAAAAGATACTGATATGGAGTTAATTCATCTGGTTTGTAAGGAGAGTCTTTTAAAAACGGCTCTGGAAGAGTTTCTATCTAAAAAGCAAGTTCTAAGCAAGCATTTTATAGGCAATCTTTTAATTTCTGAGGGCATACTGGATGTATTGCGAAAAAATATTCGGAAAATGAATTCGGATATTAAAATCGAATCAGAAGTGATTAGAGAGGTTTTAATTAATGATGTGATCAAACGTGAACTTTTGGAAGGCGAAAAGATGATTGAGGCAAATAAGAAAATTAATAAATATTTAAAGGCTCAATTAAATTTATCAAAGAAGGAGAATGAATCAGACCATAATAGTTCTAATAAGGAAAATTGACTGAAACGGAGGTCAAACGGTGTGGAAACGGAATAACAAGTCAGATCCTAGACAAAGGATATTGAATATTAAACCTACAAATTCATACAGTTTTTTTTGGACTTTATCAGACTAAAACGGACTGATTAAAACGCAAATAATTTCAAGTTAATTGAAGTCATAGAATAACTCTAAACCATTTACAAGCTATTTGGGTGTAATAGCCTTAAATGACCTTAATAGACCGTAAATTTATGTTCTCTCAATTTAAAATTACAATATTGACTTTCAAGTAGGTTAATCAAAGGTTTTAAAAACAAAGTATAAAGGAGTATACATGATCTAGGGGCTTCCGGGTAAGCTAAGGGAAAGGGTACATTAGGGTTTTAGTATTTTGACTTGCATACCTCCATCCTTAGTCGCCCATTCTAACCATCTCTGCAAAGCAGCCTGTGCGCTTTCTAATGAATCATAAAAGTTTAAATCACTGAAACATCCGGAATCATTTTCACATTCATCATTTATCCTTTTAAATATTGGCTTAGCCATTGCTGACAACTCTTCCTTAGTGCAGGTTATTTGCATGATCTCGGTATGTCTGATCACATGATTTTGTGAAGAGCCTGCATCTTGCGAAGGCCTTGAAAAAAAGAAATAATAATAACTTTTGGCTTTGTTCTCTTCTGCCTTTGAAACTGATAATTCTTTAGTATGGATATCAAGTGTACTTACAATGTTTTGAAGGGACTTTTCCGAATAAAAGTATTTTCCCCGCAATAACTCAAATTTAGATTTATCATCAACCACATTCTTTAGCGTATGTTCAAGAAATAAGTAGTTAGTAAATGTGGTAGGTGATTGGATAAGTGATTTAGTCCATTCCCATATTTTCTCTTCCCCTATCTCCTTTTCAACAGCCAAAAATAAAAGTGGTGCATAATAGTACACATACAACTCTCGATTCTGATAATCACTTTTAGCATGGACTTTAGAAATTGGTATTGGGGTGAGGTTGCTTAATACTTGTATTTTTCTTTGCAATATGTCATTATAGAGGCTGTCACCGAACCAAACCTTAGTTAAATGCAAAGATAAAAATTCAGCAAATCCTTCAGTTATCATATCTCCAAGCTCTGAATTGAAAGTGCGTGTGTTACCAAAATAATAATGTGCCAGTTCATGCGACATATATTGAATAAATCCATCTCCTTTTGTTTTACTTGCAAAAGACTTCATGCCTTCACCCCAACCTACTTTAATTATGGTTGGATATGATGCAAATAACCAGGAATTTTTTTTGGAGACTGGTGTAGTTTGAATGTAGACTTCTTTACTTTTATAAGGAATCAATAATTTTTTCTCAAAATAACCCTTAATTGAATCAAGGCTTTTCTCAAGCTCTGTAAGTTGATTTTCATCTGCATCGGGATTGAGAAAATAGGTGCCATTTATAGATACAGATTTATAGTCTCCTGCAAATATTGTAAGGTCTTGAGCAGAAGTGCTTGAAACCTTAGCATGAGTGCCAGACACTGGTTGACTTCCGTTTACAAAGATGACCGCACAATCATTGCAAGTTACATCTAAGTCATAAGTGACTTTATCATATCTGGTATCTGTCGTAATATCATAGAGTATAGGACTCCATGCACTTTGAAGGCCATCAGCCCTGATAGAGGTTCCATTGAATGCAATATTGCCCCTCCAGTCCGCCACACTTGAAGTGTCAAAGATTACTGGATACATACCCACATAATTAAAGCGAATCGCATAAGGAAGGTATTTGCCAGATTTGTTGTTTGCCGGAATGAAGTATGACAATGATTCTCCATAGGACAAGGAATCCTGAAATGATCTTTCAAAATTTAATGGTGACATTGGCCTCTCTGCATTAGTTATGTTCCGAATATTCATGCCCGAATTTAACCTTAAATAATAGTCACTTATTCGTGGCATATTCGAAAGAATAAGATCGCACTCAATTGTACCCTTTTTTATGGATATAGTCACTTTACCTTGTACATGTGGTATTGTATCCTGTCCATAGTTAATTATAGAAAACAGAAGCAATAAATGTATTATTAAGAAAATTATTTTCATATAAATTGAAGATATTTAGCTGTAAATCGATTATTAAATGTACAGTTTTTCCAATACTTTAAAGGATTTATTAAAAAAACTAAAAAATTACAATTTTAACCTTTCGTTTTAATAAATTATTTATTGCCGAGCAAAACCCCCTTATTCGGTTCTAGTGGCCTTGAAAAATAAATCATCATTTGCTATGTGATTTTTGAAGCAAGGTTTAGAGAGTGGGCATGATGAACGGGGGCTTTCAATTTCTTTACTTTCCAACAAACGGTCTTCCTGATTTGATAAACGGTTATTGTAGATTCTTTCGGACCGATCATCAAGTTTTGTCAACCGATTACAAGGTTTTACCACATGCTGCATTTTACGCCATTCATCTTTGCATCGTCAAAATTAATTTATTAAAAAACATCTTAAAATTTTAAAAAAATGAAAAAACAATTTTTTAAGCATCACGTGGTAAATGTATTTATTACTGCACTTCTGATTTGTAATCAATGGGTATTATCAGCACAAAAGATAATGCCGAATCACGAATTGGAACATCAGTGTGAGTTGGATTTTTCCAATGAACATTTTCAGCTTCTTCCTCCGCCTGACGCATCTTTTGAAGCCGTGGCTTCGGTGGCATCAGCACCAAATATTTCTGTGTCTTTTAACCAGGAGGAAAATGGTAATTTGCTTTATGAGCCTGTTGCCGGATGGACAGGTGGTGCTGCTAAAAAAGCACAGTTGTCCTTGCGCATCTGGGTAAAAAATCTGGGCCCAAATGTGATAAACTGGAATCAGGTTACTATTGAGTATGTTCAAAACGGAACAGTCATAACCAAAAGTTTTGCAACCGGAATTATTCCGATTGTACCCAATGGAAAAAAAGACTGGCAGAACAGCCGCGATTACAATGAGGAAGGTAATGTGATCTTTATCGATTCACCTTTGCCGACTTCTGTATGGATAAAGTTATATTTCATTGGATACAGTACACCGGTATTCATTTCTAAACCATTGGCACCTTACACCAAAACTTATGGAATGCCGTTCCGCGCGTATGATCTGGCAGAAAATGAGGTATGGGAAAGTGGTAGCACACATGCAGGGGGCTTGCAGGTCTTTGCCTATGACATGGGTGTATATGGATATACGTCTGATGGGGTTTTCGGTAGCTGGTCCAATTTACTTCCAGGTACAAATGGTACAAATAATTCAGACTACAGAGTTTGGGGAAAACCGGTGTACGCAATGGCAGATGGCACGGTGGTGGAGTTTCTCAACGATTGTCCTAACAATCCAAAACCAGGTGTAAAAGATACAGCCTCCTATAATCAATATGCGTATGGAAAAGGGGGAAATCATTTTTACATTCAGCATGGAGATAACATTGCTTTATATGCACATTTACAAAAGGGATCTCTGAATCCAAAGTTGATGACTGTTGGAGCCATGGTGAAAGCAGGTGACTTTCTTGGATTGGCAGGTAATTCAGGTAGTTCATCGGGACCACACTTACATATACATACCTTAAAAGAAGATAAACCGGAAACAGGTGCTGCACGTCCGTTGTTATTTAATACAGGTTGGGCTATCGAAAAAGGGTCTTTCGGAAGTCCTCAAAACGGGGCAAACTGGTTTCAATTAACTTCACATGGATTGCCCGGTAAAGGTTCAACACGTGCCTTCATCTGGCCAAGTGCAGCCAAACCAAGATACAATGATCGCATTTATACCGGTGCATGGACGGCCGGATCTGATAATCATGCGATGCAGGAAGGTCTGATGCAAATTGTTTTTCCAAGTATCGATAACTCTTATCAGGCCCAGGGCCTACGTCTTGAAGATATGAGTGTAATCAATGACAAAGGAAACATTTTGTATTCAGGAGTTTGGAGACAAGGATCCGGTGCTTCCAAAATTCAATATGGTCTGAATTATTCTGCATTCAAAAGTGAATACGATTCACTGGAATCAAAAAATTACCGCCTGCTCGATGTAGAAGTGTTCAAAAATGCCAATAATGATTTAAAATTTGCCGGGGTATATAGAGAAGGAAATTACAAGCAAAAATTTGTTGCAGGTATGTCCATCACCGATTTACTCTCAAACAATACAAGTTTCTCGGGTCTTGGTTATCATTTATGCGATGTAGAAGTTTACAAAGGTGTAAATGGCACGAATCTGTATGCTGCAGTATGGAGACTGGTTGGAAGCGGAGATAATCCAATCATCACTGCAGGTTCATGGAGTAGCTTTACAACCCAGTGGTCTGATAAAGTCAAACTGGGATATCAGCTGGCAGATTTGGATACAGAAGATCAGAATGGAAGTACATTTTATGTAGGTGTGTTTATTAAAGTAAATGGTTCAAATTACCTGTGGGAATCAAATTGGAATTCCTTTAATGCAAAATGGGAAGATCTAAGTAAGAAAAATCTTCGTCTTGCAGATTTGAATATCCGTTTAAAGCCGGGAGTGGCAAATTTGGTCAGCAATCCGGATTCCGGAGTAGAAAGTACTTCCAATGAATCCCTGGAGTTACGCGAAAAAATAGCAGATAAACAAGAGGTGACCATTTATCCGAATCCGGTAGTTGATCTGTTTACATTAAAAACAGCTTCCAGGATTATCAGCTGGAACCTTTACAATGGTTTTGGACAAATTGTTCGGAATGAAAAGTTGAATGAGTCAAGTACGGAAAGACAAATTCAGACAGAAGGACTTAAAAGCGGACATTATTTTCTATCGGTACAAACCGAAAATGGTATGATTACCAAGCAGCTTGAAATAATACAGCAATAATAGATTTTATCAATTATTTTAAACGAAGAATGGTCAGCATGAAATACGGTTGGCCATTCTTCAATTTAGAGGTTGAAGATGTCATCATAACCATCAGCCCTTATCACCTTTTTCCCTTCAGACCTTCACCACTTCCTTTACTCATTACCGTTGCCCAAATGAAACCAACCGTTCATTTCTTTTTACCAGTAAAAATGAACTTAAAAAGTATATTTGAAACCATAATTAAATTCCCATTCGTGCACAGGTACTATTGCAATGAAATCCTGAATCATTGCTTTATGCCTGCCTGAATATTCTGATTAAAGATGAAAAAAATCGCAATCCTGATACTGTTTCTCAATCTGGCTGTTGATTTATACAGCCAGCTTCCTGAATACCATGCACAGGTATTTGGTGAAGAAAGAGGATTGGGAAGTGATCTGATTAATGAACTATTTATTGACAATCGTGAATTTGTTTGGGTTACTACGAATTCGGCATTGCAGCGCTTTGATGGGAGAAATGTGAAACGCTATCCCTTTCGGGAAATCGTTACCCATGCTGTATGTGATGAAAACGGGTCAATATGGGTAGAATCCGGACAACGGATCTGGCGCAACCGCAAAGACTGGAAAGGCTTTGAACAAATTCCTTTTGATACCAGTGGCGGAGTCCGGTTACGTGGCATTTTCAAAATGTTTAATCAGCCGCTGATGGTCATAACGACTCATGGAATATATGAATGGCGATCGAATACATCAGAATTTATAAAGCGAGATTGGCAAATTCCAAAACCAGCAACTCGTCAAAGTGGCTTGCGTGTAGATACCTGTGGAAACATTCTTTTTTATAATTGTACGGAAGGTGTCTGTGCATTGGATATTATTACCGGAAAACATAAAACCCTTCCATTCAATCGTGAATTTTCATTATTGTTTGCTGTGACACCAGAACTCGTGGTATTGACAGATTACCTGGACAATTCATACTGGTATGATTTCAAATGTGAAGAAATCAGGTATGTGGATGCCCAAAAGTATCATTTGAGTCAGCAGTTTCACAAAACAAATATTTTTGGATTTGCACAGATAACTGAAAATCTATTTCTGGTCAATACGAAATTCGGGATGTGCGAATATGATATCAGGACGGATCAATTTGTTCTAAAGAAGATTTACGTAGGTGGAAAGCCACTTGAAAACAATCAGATATTGAGACGGATATTCCCCGATAAACATGGTGTGCTATGGGCGCATTCCGTAAACAACATTTATGCAATCAGTCAACTGGATAATTCCATAGGCTTGTTGCGCAATTATGATTATGCACCACCTCATCAATGGAATGAACGAACATCCGGAATAACTGAAGACAAGAATGGTAACCTGTGGTTTGGCAGTCTTATGGGATTTAAAAAATTGAATCTTCATACCGGGATGTTTACCGGATATACACATACAGAAGGCGCATTAGATAAACTCAGCCATGCCTACGTAAGGGGAATTTCCAGCGATGATAAATACATTATACTAGGGCCAACATTTAATGGAGTCTGGTTATTTGATCCGGAAAAAGAAACATATCGACGGCCTGTATATGCTAATGATACTGTTAAGCGACTGGAAGGCGATTATATAGATTACATTGGCAAATTACATAATGGAGACCAATTAGTTTGCGGACGTTTTTTTGTTTATCGCATCAATGCGAAAACGTATGAAGTGAGTTTTATTCATTTCGATGGGGATAAATCTAATATGAATACCATAACGCAGGATTCAAAAGGACGAATCTGGCTGGGATCTGATCGGGGGGTTTTTTGCCTCGATGAAAAATACCAACAGATTCTACACACACCCATATTGAATACAGAAACTATAAACTTTATACTTTCTAATGGGGATCAGGAATTGCTGGTAGCAACTGTAAAGGGCTTGCGAAGAATTCAACTGAAGGATCAACAGGTTAAAGTGGATACGATTCCCAGTCCGTTGGAAGGAATTGGGATCAGTTCTATTTATAGAGATAGCCTGAACCGTTATTGGATGGGAACATATGAAGGTTTATACCTTGTTGATCGGGAATTAAAAAATTTTCAAAAATTTGATTTTTCAGATAATATACAGAGCTATTATTTTACTCCGGGGGCTTGTTTTCGTGCCAGTAACGGAATGTTGTTTATGGGTGGACAGAATGGCATCAACTATTTTTATCCGGAAAAAATGGATCGCGTGGAAAGGCCACTATCCGTTTCCATTCAATCCTTGCAAATCAATGATGGAGACAGTCTGATGTTGTGGCCATCAGGACATTTGCAATTTCCATTCAACATGAACACGCTGACTTTTGAACTTGTTGCACCCTATTATAACAATGCCGGAAAATTACAATACCGATATCGTTTTGATAAAGGCCCCTGGATCGAATCGGGAAATTCTTTTCGTTTGCCCAAAATAGCACCGGATAAATACCGCATGGAGATTGCAGCCAGTATTAACGGACAGCAATGGTATGAAGGAAATCAGATTCTGGAGTTTACTATCCTTCCACCTTTTTGGCAAACCTGGTCATTCCGGTTGATCGCAACGATAGTTATAGCCGCTTTACTTATTGGAATGATCCGGTATTTTGAAAACAGGGAACGCAAAAAACAACAATCCAAGTTGGAACTGGAAAAATTGAAAAACACCAATCTTCAATATCAACTGGAGACGGAAAAGATTATCAATTATTTCAGCAGATCCATGGATAATAAAAATAACGTAGATGAAATTTTATGGGATATTGTTGAGCAATGCATTTCTCATTTAGGTTGGGAAGATTGTGTCATTTATTTGTTGGATCCTGCACGAAAAGTATTGATTCAAAAAGCAGCCTGGGGAAATAAATCATCCAGGGATCAAAAAATTGTGAGTCCTATTGAAATTTACCTTGGACAAGGAATTGTGGGTAACGTGGCAAAGTCCGGAAAGGCAGAGTTAATTGAAGATACGAGTAAAGACAGCCGCTATATAAAAGATGATGAAATGCGGTTATCAGAATTAGCCGTACCGATTATTTCAGAAGGACAGGTCATTGGAGTCATTGATACGGAGAACTCAAGGAAAAATTTTTATACCCCCTGGCATCTTCAGATTCTTACAGCAGTTGCTGCACTGTGTGGTCAGAAAATTGCACTGTCGAAAAGTGAAGAGGCAAGACATAATGCACTGCTTCAGGTTGTGGATAATCAGCGCAAAGCAGCAGAATCAAAACTGCAGAGTTTGCGGCTTCAGATGAATCCGCATTTTTTGTTCAATGCGCTTAACTCGATTCAGCAAATGACGATGACAGGAAATGGAGATGGAGCTGCATTGTATCTGTCAAAATTTTCCAAGTTACTGCGAATGGTATTAAAGCACAGCGATCATGATCACATTAGTTTGCGGGAAGAACTGGAAATACTTCAACTCTATGTTGAACTGGAATCGCTGCGCTTTGATGATACCTTTACTTATACGATAACCTGTGAACCGGGACTCGACAAAGAAGAATTCAATATACCGCCGTTACTGATTCAGCCTTTCGTGGAAAATGCCATCTGGCATGGATTGTTGTATAAAGAAGGCAAGCGAAATTTAAAGGTGGTATTTGAAACCAATGAAAACGAGGATTTGGTATGCACCATTGAAGATAATGGAATAGGCCGTCATGCATCGCAATCCTATCATCATAACAGTCAGCGCACAGGAAAAGGACTAAGTGTGAGTGAAGAACGATTGCAAACCATCAACAAGCAATTACATCAGAACAATCAACTGAAAATCGAAGACCTGTACTATGAAAACGGGCAACCGGCTGGAACACGTATTCTAATTACATTCGCATAACTTATGTTTAAGGCACTAATCATCGACGACGAACAACGCGCATCAGATATACTTCAATTGATGATTGAACGGTTTGTTCCGGTGATTACCGGTGTGTGGACCTGTAATGATTCCCGGCTGGCTGCGCAGATGATTCATGATGTAAAACCGGACCTGGTATTTCTGGATATCAGAATGCCTTATCTGGATGGATTCGAAGTGTTGAGCCAGATCAGGGAGAAACGCTTCAAGATTATTTTTACAACGGCCTATAATGAATATACCTTGCAGGCTATCCGATTCAGTGCATTTGATTATCTCTTAAAGCCAGTCGATGTGGAAGAGCTAATCAATGCTATTGACAGGTATAAAATGAGTATTGATAAACTGGAGTTTCAACCGGAACAATTGCGCAACATTCTGAATAATCTTCAGTCGAATGATCCAAATCAATTTCGGCTGGCCGTACCTTCCAAAGAAGGCGTTCATTTCTTCAGGCCTTCACAAATCATCCGGTTGGAAGCAATGGGTGCTTATACCCAGATTCATCTGGAAGGAAATAAACAATTTCTTGCTTCCAAAACACTCGGAGAATATGAAGAATTGCTAAGCAATCATGGATTTATCCGTACGCATAAATCACATCTTATCAATCTGATTCAAATTTCATTTTTGGATCATGATGGTTTTGTCGTTCTTCGCGATGGATCAAAGGCGGAAGTGTCCCGTCGAAGAAAAGAAGAAGTGATGCAATTGTTGAGAACTAACGGCAATACGTAAAATAGTACAGAAACAAAAATGAGTTAAGGGTACTTTCAGAGGTTGTTGATTCTGATAACCTCGTTTTATTTTTTTTAAAGATTATCGATATTATTAAGTCTTCAGGTTGGCAATGCGTTCAGAATACATTATGCTATTTGTTCACTAAATTTTATTTTGACCTTTGAAAATTGAAATATCAATTGCGGGTTTCAGAAATTTATTAATGGATAAACTTACGGAAGCGAGAGTTATTTCTGGGAATACCTTTTGAGAAACGCTTGTTTAATGTCCAGTTTAAATCTTACGGTTTTAGTAAATGAATGGAAAAAGAATTTTTCTTTCTTTTGGATAATCTTTGAAATGACTCAGATACCAGTCATGGTGATTTTTAGCCCGTGGTACCAGATTCGCCAGAGTCCAAATCATAAAACTAAGTGCAGGTAGATTCCAGGCCATTAATGCAAAACCTGACCATTCTATAATTTCTCCGAATAGATTTGGAGATGAAATGAATTCAAATAAAAACCCCCTTGGGATCTGATATCCAGTGTCGCCATCTTTGCGAAGATTTATGAGCATGTGGTCGGATTTCCAATTGATATACATTCCGAGAAAAAACAACAATACGCCGAGTTGAAAATTTAACCCGTATATCCAGCTTTCTGAATATGCAGACGGAGTGGACAATTCGGCTAAATAGTATCCATTGATTCCTGCATTAACAAAATTGAAAAAAAGTGCCGAACAAACGATGACTAAAGGTATTTTTTTGGGTGTTGATTTTATGCGCAATGGAAATACAATGGTGCGGTTAACGTAATGTATGATCCAGCATACAAATAGAATCCAGACGTAAGAATGAAAGGACTGGCTGCCGCTAAATAAAAAATAGCTCATGATGAGTAATGAAGGCAGCTCCATAATAAACCAACCTAATTTATTATTAATAGACGGACCCCATTTTTCCGTCGTGTGGCGTCCAAATGGAGCTGTTATATAAAACATGGTAACATGGACGATAACAGCAATCGCGATCCAGATATAAGTAATGTATTCAAAAGTTCCGGGTTTCAAACTATTCAATTTATGGATGACGAATTAATACGGGTAGGAATACAAATCCTCTATGTAAAATGATGGTGTAATTCAATTCAGCTTATTACGTGATTCATTATCAGGCCAAATGTAATTCTTATCTTTAAAAAGTTGCAAACAAAATGATTGTTTCGGATACAACCAGAGGAAATAAGATTTATCGGATTTCATCAATCGTCTGTAATATTTCCCTGAAAATAATGGAGTATAATAATTGAATAGTTTTAACTTGTGGATTAATTAAGCATTTCATCTTTAATGTCGCAGATAGATTGATGGACAAGGTATATACGTTTATTTTCGGTCGAAAGTTCTTGTGGATAATCATCCTTTTAACGGCCATTGTTTTTGTAATTAGCTTATGGCACCGGTTTATTTATATTGATGATTGCTGGCATGGCGAAGAAGCTTATTGGCTCGCCAAAGAAGGGGTTCCAAAGACAAAGTCTATGGAAGGAATTCTTGGTTTCGAGAATAAAATTATGATGTATCACAAATTAAATGTGATCCTGGGGGCATGCATCATAAAAATATTCGGATGGTCAGTTTATTACCTGAAGTCAATGACCCTTTTTTTTCTCGTGCTGTTTTTTGTGGTCTTTTATCAGTTTAGCAGGAGATTTAAGGACCTGTATTCGCAACAGCATTTCATTCTGGCTTCGCTTTTTATTTTTGTCAATCCGTTGATTGTTTATTTGGGTTTTACGTTCCGTCCTGAGATATTGGTCATGTGTTTAGGATTCTTAAGCTATTTTACCTTAGAATCTTATCTGCAATCGTTAAAATCAAAGTGGCTGGTAGCCTCAGGCATTTTTGCAGGCCTGGCTTTTTTTGCTCACCTGAATGGGGTCATCTTTCCAATAGCCGGATTTATTTTACTGCTGTACTATCGAAAATATAAACCATTAATTTTGTTTTCAATTGTTGCATTTTGCACCTGCATGCTTTATTCTTTTGACTTATGGCAGGGCAATAATTTTCAACTTTTTATTTATCAGTTAAAAAATTGTCCTACTATTCAGTTTGGTAAAACATATTTCGACACAGGCATACTGAATTTCGTCGCCAATAAAGTGGTTAATTTTTTAAATGAACATCAGCGGTTTTTCTGGAGTGAAAAGGTATTTGCATTTTCTGCCCTGTTTATTTTCGCTCTTCTGGTTAAATTTAAACTCTTATTTTCCAATTACCGTTCTTTAGTCATCTATACATTCGCACTGATTCTGGCCTTAAATATTGCCGGAGACCATATTGCTGAACGCTACCTTATTTATTATTATCCGCAGATGGCATTAATTGTTGCCATAAGCATCTTGTCTATGATACAGGATGTAAAAAAAATGGCCGTGAAATCCGTATTTGTTTTTCTGATGGCTTGTCATTTATTTTTTGTGCTGTTTACATTTGTCAAAATATTTGAAAAAAATGAAGATTCAGTAGCCATCCACAGGGAATTGGCGGAGCAATTGGATGATCCTCTTGCGAAGGTATTAGCACCGGATAAATTTATTTATAATGAAATCGAACGAAGGCCAATACTCTCCTATCATGTCTGGGAATACAATGAGGTATTGTCAGGAACAAAAATGGATCAGGAAACGGCATTGCGGATTGCTTATAATCTGGGTGTAAAATATATACTCCTGGAGTATGCGATCTTTACAGATGGGGACAAACCCTGGTTCAAAGACGGAATTATAAAAGAAAATCCGTACTATGTCACAATGAAAGATTTTAAAAAATTTAAAATTCTGAAAAGAATATAATTTTAATCTGTCTACGTATTCGTAAGTAATTTTCAAAACCTGAGAATCTATAGTTAATTTTCCGACTCAATTTATCTGGAGATCATGCAATTCATAAAGCGCTATTGGAATGAAAAGCCATTGTCATCCATTTTATGGTTGGCTTTAGGCGTTCGCCTGATTTCAGTTTTGTTTTCCAAAGGTTATGGCATGCATGATGATCATTTCTTAATTATCGAAGCATCAAAATCATGGGTAGATGGATTTAATTTTGATCATTGGTTACCTGACCCGCATTTGTCCAATCAAAAACCTTCAGGACATAGCTTTTTTTACGTAGGACTTCATTATCTGTTTTTTCAATTCCTGAAGTTCATACAAATTACTGATCCCCAGTCTCAGATGTACCTGGTGAGATTACTACATGCTTTGCTTTCCCTGGTTACCGTTTACTGTGGATATAAAATTGCAGAGAAAACAGCCGGTGAAAAACAGGCCAAAGCAGTGGGAATACTATTGGCCATTTATTGGATGATGCCATTCTTAAGTGTTCGCAATTTGGTAGAAGTAGTTTGTGTAGCTCCTTTGATGGTTGCAACATGGATAGTTATTAAAAACGAAGGTAATCGGAGTTATAGTCCATTTATTTGGGCAGGAATTTTATTGAGTCTGGCTTTTTCCATTCGATTTCAGACTATTTTTTTTACCGGTGGGTTTGGTTTAGCATTATTGTTCACCAACAGAATAAGAGAAGCGTTTATTACCGGAATTTTCTTTATACTAGTTGCAATACTCATACAGGGAGGAATTGACTTATATAATTGGGGTCGTCCGTTTGCTGAATTCCAGGAATACATTCATTACAATCTTGAAAATGCAAATGCCTATTTTACGCAATCCTGGTATTTGTACCTGCTCACTATCACCGGGGTTTTATTACCTCCCGTCAGTTTATTTTTTTGGTTTGGGTATTTCAGAAACTGGAGAAAAAATCTGTTGCTCTTTTTACCCGCTTTTGTTTTTTTGTGTTTCCATTCATATTTTCCAAATAAACAGGAACGATTTATTTTTCCGTTCATTCCCTTTCTCATTACTATGGGTTATATCGGTTGGACTGAATTTGTTAGTGCTTCGCGCTTTTGGAATCAACGCACTTCCTTGCTGAAAGCATGTTGGATTTTCTTCTGGACAATCAATATACTGGCCTTATCCGTAATTTCATTTGCTTATACCAAGCGAAGCCGGGTTGAAGCCATGACTTACCTTTCTAAAAAGACTGACGTTGAAAATATTGTCATTGAGGAAAGCAACAGAAATGATATTCAAAAGCCTCCTTTGTTCTATTTAAATAAATGGGTTAGCGTGTATGGAATAACCAATGAATGCACGCCCGCATTGTTTTATGAAGAATTCCTGAAATTACCCAATGATAAAAAACCAAATTACATCATCTTTATTCAGCAGGATAATATCGATAAACGCGTTGCCGAGGTCAGAAAATACTTCAAGTCATTGACCTATGAAACAACAATACAACCTAGTTTTATTGATAACCTGGTCCACTGGTTAAACCCGGTGAACAAGAATCACGTTTGTTATATTTATAAATTGAATTAATCTATTATAAGGTCTGGATCAATTTCAGGACTGACCTGTTTCCATCTGATTGTGTTTAAATCCTTCTGCAACTTTAAATACATGCAGCACATATGGGAATAACGCATCCATGGACTCTTTAACTCCATTCGGCGAACCGGGAAGGGTAATGACCAGCATATGGTCAATAAAACCGGCGACTCCTCTTGATAACATGGCATATGAAGTTCTTTGTTGTCCGTAATTGCGTGCAGTTTCCATGATTCCCGGAATTTGTTTGTCCAATAAAGGACTTATGGCCTCAGGTGTAACATCCTTTGGAGAAAGACCCGTTCCGCCTGTTAACAAGAGTAATTGTATGCCTGCTGCATGTAACTCTTTTACTTTTTCCTGAATCCGCGTAAAATCATCGGGAATAATTTCAATATGCTCCGCTTCGATATGATAATTTTTCAGTTTTTCTACAATCAGTTGTCCGGAAACATCCTGGTTGGTTCCTGCAGAAATACCATCTGAACAAACGATCACCGCGCAACGCAAATTGGAAATTGTTTCTTGCCTGAAATCTGTTTTACCGCCTTTTTTGCTTACTAATCTGATATTTGAAATTTCCACTCCTTTATCAATTGGTTTCAACATGTCATACATGGTAAGCGCAGTGATTGAAGCTCCATGCATTGCTTCCACTTCAACACCTGTTTTGTAAATCGTATGAACTTCAACTGAAATTTGAATGTTCAATCCGTCAATTTGATAAGAGATTGCAGTATATTCAATCGGAATCGGATGACAGTCCGGAATTGTGTCGCTTGTTTTTTTAACCGCCAGCAATCCGGCCGCTCTTGCAAATTCAAATAAATCTCCCTTGGGTACTTTTTTGTTTACAATGGCATCTATCGTTTCCTGTTTCGATACTCTGACTACAGCTGAAGCAATGGCTTGTCTTAAACTATTTGTTTTATGCGTTATATTGACCATTTCATTTATTTATTTTCCATTGATAGCTATCGTTATTAAAAATTTCTTTACCCCAGACAGGCAGTTCTGATTTGATGCGTTCTACCATTTCGGAGCAGGCAGAAATGGCGGATTCCCTGTGTGCTGCAGAAGTAAACACAAAAAGACAAATTTCGCCTGTTTTCACAATTCCCAAACTATGATGCACATGCAAGCATACAAGGGGGTATTTCATAAAAAGTGCTTCTCTGATTTCATGCATTTTTTCTAAAGCCATTTCTTCATAAGCGGTATACTCTATCGCCATTACGTTCTTACTGTTTATATCATCTGCACGCACCTGACCCAGAAAAATGCTGTGTCCACCTATGTTTAGTTTGTCCTGATGTTTTTCTATACTTTCAGAAATAAAAGCCGGGGTAATGGGACCCTGAATAAATATATTTTTAAATTTCGGAGCACTCATTGTTTAAGAATTGCGATTTTCCAGCCAATTTAAAATTCCACCTTTCAGACTGTAAATGGTTTTGTCTGTTCCAAAATGCCTGGATAATATTTGAGCTGCCAATTTACTCCGTTTACCGGATTGGCAAAACAACAAAAGCGTATCACCTGTGAATTCAAGGTTTGATTCGTTGATTTGGGATAGAGGGAGATGAATGGACGGAAATTGATCAATCAAAGGCAATTCACCCGGTTCGCGGACATCTATTATTTCAACTTTGCCGGATTCCCGCAAACGATCAAACAGGCTGATCTCTATTTCTAAAGGAACAAGTTCTGATTGGCAATTCATTTTATAATTCATTTGGAGAAAGGCATCTTCTGTTTTAGGAATCATCGAATGACTCATTTCTGTAGGCTGAATCTGAAATTGATGAATTTCATTCGACAATAAATTGTATGTGAGTAAAGTATTCCATAAGGGCTTGCCGATTCCTGTTATTAATTTAATTGTTTCACACGCCTGCATGTTTCCGATTATGCCGGGTAAAATTCCTAAGACGCCGGCTTCAGCGCAATTCAAAATTTCATCATCATTCGTTACGATCGGAAACAGATCTCTGTAATTAGTTGCTATGGTTTCAGTGTTACCGGTGCAATTAAAAACAGCCACTTGTCCTTCATATTGTGAAACCGAAGCATACACCAGCGGTTTGTTTAGCAAAACACAAGCATCATTAATCAGATATCGCGAAGCAAAATTATCTGTACCATCCACGATAATGTTGTATTCTGAAAGTATCTTAAAAGCATTATTGTTGTGGATTCGTTCATTGTAAGTAATGATGGTGACTTCAGGATTAAGGGCATTCAGTTTTTCTTTCGCTTTCAATACTTTAAAAGAACCGATGTCTTCCATAGTATATAAGATCTGCCTGTGAAGATTATGTAGTGCTACGACATCATCATCAATTATCCCCAGTGTACCAACCCCTGCTGCTGCCAGATATTGAAGTGCAGCACATCCTAGTCCACCCGCTCCAATGACCAACACTTTAGCATCCATCAGTTTTTCCTGAGCAATGGTTCCAAATTCTTTTAAGATAATCTGGCGGCTATATCGTTCATATGTATTGGAATTCTTATTCATTTCTTAGCCACCTGAAAAAGGAGGTAATAAGGCCACAATGGATTCATTCGTTAGCAGGGTATTTCCGGTAGTAATTTTATTGTCAACCGCAATAATGAATTTGGTTTTCCGAAGTTCTGGAAATTGATGAAACAGTTTTTCTAACAGGATATCGGTATCCCTGGAATCTTCCATGGTAATACTATTTGTATTACAAAGATCTGTTAGTTGTCCAAAAAGTTTCAACTGCAAGGGCATATCGATGTATTTGTATTATATTGAATGTTCATGGATGCTAAATAGTTTAGAATTATTTTATCTAAGACTTAAGAATTAAATGATCAGATCCTAAAAATAATCATGAAATTCCGGAATGTCATTTTCATTCATATTTATGCATTCGTAAATAGTAATTTATAGGCTGCCAGCAAAAGTACCACCGTTAAAATATTTTTTAATACCGTTTGTTTAAATTTCATGGCGCCAAAGTATGCGCCACACATTCCTCCTGCAATGGCAATCAAAACGTATACGTACATTTTTGAATCCATTTCGATTCCTTTCGTAAATAATCCTGTTAAACCAGCCAATGAATTTACAAAAATATACAATGCACTGATCGCGGCAGTTTGTTTCTGATCTGTCCATTTAAGGAATAAAAGTATAGGCGAAATCAATATGCCTCCTCCGATGCCAATCATTCCTGATATTAAGCCAACAAAAGCACTTATGAAAATGGCCAGTTTTAAGCTAGGTTCTTTTAATTCCGGATTCTCCGGAAGTTTAAAAAACAGGAACCGAATGATGGGTATCAGCAAAAGCAGACCCAGTATCTTTTTGTATACGATTGCATCCAGACTGATCATTCCTCCCAAAAAGGCCATTGGTACAGATGCCAGCGCAAGAGGTATAAAAATACTTTCCCTAAAATGTTTTGCCCGGTAGAACTGAATAAACGTAATGATGGAAACGAAAAGATTCAGCACCAGTGCGGTTGGTTTCATGATCTCAGGGCTAAAGTTATACAAAGCCATTAAAGCCAGATATCCGCTGGCACCACCATGTCCGACAATTGAATAAAGAAAGGCTACTGCAAAAAGCAAACCATAGAATAAATAAAGGGAAATGTCCATAGTATTTACTTATTAATAGAATGGATGAATTTCTACCAAATCACCTTTTTGCACCAATGTGGTTTCTTCCGGAATGCAAATAAGGCAATTGGCTTTTGCAAATGAACTTAAACGAAAACTTTCCTGAGCATCCAAAAGCTGTACTATTGAGTCATCATAGTATCCTTTCAGAAAGTGGGTAAGTCCCGCTTTTTTTTGGTATGACTTGTCTATCGGTACGTTTAATTTTTTTAAATCCTGTATAGAATTGTTTAAAAAATGTAAAACCGGAATAACGTATTCATAGAAACAGCTTAATACTGAGGCAGGATTTCCGGGTAAACCAAATACCAGGGTCTTGTCTTTTTTGCCAAAATACATTGGTTTACCAGGTTTTTGCTTGATGCGGTGAAACAACTTCCGGATTCCATTTTTTTCCGTGGCCTGTAAAACATAATCGTAATCCCCAACGCTGACTCCGCCTGTTATGAGTATTATATCAGACGCAATCAATGCGGATTTAATTTTCAAGCTAAGTTCTTCCAGAGAATCCTGAACACGTTCAACCTGGATATCTGTAATACGCAATTGTTTTAAAGCGGCAACTAAAGCATATGAATTGGACTCATAAATCTGACCTGGGGATAATGGAGTTCCGGGATGTTGCAATTCATTTCCCGTAACAAGGATATAAACGCTAATTGTATCGTGCACTAAAACTTCTGCAATACCAATACTTGCCAGAAATCCAATCGCGGCAGGACTCAAATAAGTGCCTTTTTCCAGAGCAAGTGTTGCGGATTTAATTTCAGAGCCCTTTAACCGGATCGCATTACCCCTGCTCAATTCTGAATCTTCAATGATCAGTTGGCCATCGGTTACTTTCACCTTTTCCTGCATCACAACCGTGTCATAAGCTTCCGGCACAGGTGCTCCCGTAAATATGCGAATGGCATGATTTGGTAAACGGGTAGGTATAGAATTTGAACCTGCAGGAATTACACCGGAAACAGTAAGTTGATTTTGTAACTTCCATTCGTCAAAAGCAAAGGCATAACCATCAACTGCAGATTGATGAAATGGAGGAATGTCTGTGGTCGAATAAATATCGGCTGCTAGTGTAGCACCGCTTGCAAGTTCAAGCGAAACCGTTTTGGAGGAGCGTTCAGAACAATTTTCAATAATAATTTTTCTTGCTTCGTCTACAGATATCATATTGCAAAATTAGCCTCCAATAGTGATCATGCTTCTGTTGAGAATTTGTTCGGCATGTACATTTTCCAGGACATTTGTAAACTGACCTCCCAGTTCTTTCGCTTTGTTTTTTATGCTTTTATGAATTAATGACATTACGTCTTCACCATTTCTATAAGGGGTCAGCAAATCAGTTTCCTCTTTAGAAAACAGGCAATTTTTAATTTTGCCATCTGCAGTCAGACGAATACGGTTGCATCCTTCGCAAAATGGAGCACTCATAGTGCTGATAATGGCGAAGGTACCTGCATGTCCGGGTACTGTAAATTTTTTTGCCGTGTCGTGTTTTTTATCCTGGAGTCTGAGTATATCAAATTTTCGGGAAACGACCTCCAGAATTTGTTGAAGTGTAAATACTTTGTTGCTCGACCATTTGTTACCACTAAATGGCATGAACTCAATAAATCGGACATGAATCGGTTGATCTTTTGTCCATTCCACAAAATCATTTATTTCGTCATCATTCAATCCTTTCATCACGACCATATTTACTTTAACATGAAAATCATGTTGAAGCATCAATGTGATATTTTCATACACCTGTTGAAAATAATCCCGTCGCGAAAGCAATTGAAATTTTTCTTTCTGCAAAGTATCCAGGCTGATATTAAGTGAATGGACCCTGGATTCTTTTAGAATATTGATAAAATGATTCAGCCGTACTCCATTGGTCGTCAACGTCAGCGAGACGGGCAATTGGGAAAGAGACAGGATTATTTTATCGGCGTCTTTTCTGATCAGGGGTTCGCCTCCGGTCAGTCGAATTTTGTTGACTCCATTTTCCACAAACAATTTAGCCAATCCTTCTATTTCGTGGGTTTGCATCAGCCTGGATGCCGGAGTAAAATCATAGTCCTCTTCAGGCATACAGTAAAAGCAACGCATATTGCAATTGTCTGTAAGGGAAATCCTCAAATAGTCGTGTATCCTGCCAAAAGAATCTTCAATCATGTATTCTCAAATTTGCATCTGCGCTTAGATCGTACGAAGTTACGCCATGTTTGTGAATTGAGCTAATGGCGAAAAGCTTAATTGCGGTCTATGCTTAGCATTATTAAAGGTGAATTAATTCAAATTATTTTGTAAGTTTGTCAAATACTAAAATTAAAACAGTGAAAAAGTTTCTTCCAGCCGTCTTATTGTATTTGATTTCGTGTACTAAGGATAATAACCCGCCAGGCCCTGGTTCAGATTTACTAACATCAGGCAAATGGGTCCCGGAAAGTATCATTTATAATCCGCCAATTGATTATTTATTCAATGGTACCCTCATTTCAGATGTTTATCCCTATTATGATTCCTGTGAAAGAGACAACACCCTGGAATTTGCGCTACCTAACATCCTGAAATATGATGAAGGGCCTACCAAATGTTTCAAGGATCAACCACAAGTCGATTATGGTAGCTGGAAACTGGTCAACAACGACAAACAGGTTGAAATAAATGATAGTTTTACTTCGGTAGTATTTTCATTTATTGGAAATAAATTAATCGGGACCTATGTATTACCTGACTTTGATAGCACTAATGGTGGCAAAGACTATCACATTACGGCCACTCTTGTTTTAAAGTAACAAGGTTCATGATATCACTTCGTACAAGTGATCTGGTTTATTTCATTATTGCAATTGATTTACTGACGAAAATATTTAAATGAAATTTCTATTCCTTTTTTATTTTTTCGCGCTTTCATTTTTTGCACTCGCTGCAGAAAACAAGGATGAAGCAAAATTGAAAACGTTTCTTCAAAAGGAATTTCCGGGAATTGTTATCAAACCCAATGAACCCCGTGAAGGATTTGCTTTTTGCTGGGAACTCATCATTAATCAGAAACTGGATCATTGGGATGAACATTCTGCATTGTTTCCGCAAAAAATATTGCTGTATCATAGAGGATTTAAAAATCCAAATGTGCTGGTTACGGAAGGCTATAGTGTGATTGACCGGATCTATGAATCCACGCTTATCCTGGATGCCAATCAATTTTCTGTGGAGTACCGGTTTTTCGGCAATTCAAAACCAGATAAAACAGATTGGAAATTGCTCAATCAAAAACAGGCACTCGAGGATCTTCATGTGATCAGGTCAAAACTGGCTAAGGCCTATGGGAAAGTATGGATTGCAACAGGTATTTCAAAAGGGGGTACCACGACTGCACTCTACAGTTTAACTTATCCAAAAGATATCAAAGCGTCTGTGGCCTATGTGGCACCATTTGCTATAGAACAGGAAGACAAGCGAACAAATGATCATTACAAAAACAAAGTGAGTACTCCGGAATGCAGACATAAAGTAAGAGATTTTCAGCGTAACCTTTTATTGCACAGAAGTGAATTAAAGACGATGCTAGCAGATCTGGAAAAAAGAGATGAGGTTTATTTTCCAATGGATAAAGACAAGGTAATTGATTTCACTTCCATGGAGTATCCCTTTTCAGTCTGGCAATGGGGCTTTGGCTGTGAAGAAATTCCGGATAAAAACGCAGATGCAAAAACCATATTTGATCATATTGAAGAAGTGGTTGATTTTAATTATTATGACAATAAATCATGCAGCGAATATCTTCCAGCCTACTATCAGTTTATGACAGAATATGGCTACTATGGATTTGATACCAGCGGGATCAGTGATCTATTGGTTTATCCGCATCTAAGTAATCTGGAATTTTGTCCCAAAGATGCTGACCTTAGTTATCATGGAGAATACATGAAAGCGATGCGGGAGAAAGCGATACATGAAAGTAAAAACATCATTTACATTTATGGAGAATTGGATACCTGGACTTCATGTGCGATTGATCCGGATCCTAAGACCAATGCCATCAAACTGGTCAAAGCAAATGGAGGGCATCGCAGCAGAATCCGCGATTTCTCAGATACCGAAAAACAAATGATTTATAAAGCCCTGGAAAAATGGACGAAACATAAGGCGATTGCATTACCGTATTAGAATCTCATGATTACATAATTCTTTGGAATCATACAAAATTCAATTCGCTTCATAAATCTAGGTGTATTGCCCGCGTATTTTATTTGGTCCTGACAGCCTGGATTTAATGGACAGTTGTAGTGTTTAAGATGACTTTTCATAATCAAAAATATAAAGCTTAAAAGAAAGCCGGCTTAATTCATAAATCGGGTTAATTGCATTAATTTTGCGATCCTGCAGGCTATAGCCTAAATGCCAACAGTCTTTATTTATTAAAATTATCGAATGGAACTTCAGGACAATCAGTATTACATTCAGGGAATTCCCATCAAGGAAATTATCGATACCTATCAAACACCGGTATACGTTTACGATACCGAAATCATTAAACGGCAAATTGATCGTTTGAAAGCTGCATTTCACGTTCCTGAACTTGGCATTCACTTTGCCTGCAAAGCGTTAAACAACATCAACATTTTAAAACTCATCCATCAATGGGGAGTTGGCCTGGACGCCGTTTCCGTACAGGAAATCTGGACCGGATTAAAAGCTGGGTTTAAACCCGAAGAAATTATTTATACGCCGAATTGTGTCGCTCCGGATGAAGTGGAGATGGCTATTGAACTCGGCGTTCAGATCAATATTGACCATATTGAAACATTGGAATTCATTGGGCACAATTATCCAAATGTAAAGATTGGAATCCGCATCAATCCGCATGTGATGGCCGGCGGTCATGAAAAAATTTCGGTAGGACATATCGACAGTAAATTCGGAATTTCCATTTATCAGATGCCTTTGGTGCTGCGTCTGGTAGAAACTTTAAAGCTTAAGGTCAATGGACTTCACATTCATACGGGTTCCGATATTCTCGATGCAGGTGTGTTTAATCTGGCTTCAGAAATCATGTACGATACAGCCAAAAAATTTAAAGATCTGGAGTTTATTGATTTTGGAAGTGGAATTAAGGTTCCGTATAAACCGGATGATGTTAGAACGGATGTAGAAGAACTCGGTGAAGTATTGTCCAAATCATTCAATAATTTTTGTAAGGAATACGGGAAAAAATTAAAATTGTATTTCGAACCGGGTAAATACCTGGTTTCAGAATGCGGTTACTTTTTTGTGAAGACCAACGTCATTAAACAAACGCCTTCTACTGTTTTTGCAGGAGTGGATTCCGGTTTAAATCATTTGATCAGACCGATGTTTTATGATTCCTATCATCACATACTGAATGTCAGCAATCCGACCGGAAAACCCAGAGTGTATAATATCGTCGGTTATATCTGCGAAACGGATACGTTCGCAAGCGATCGCGTTGTCTCTGAAATTCATCCCGGAGATATACTTTGTTTTAAAAATGCAGGTGCCTATTGTTTTACAATGTCCTCAAATTACAATTCGCGTTTTCGGCCCTCAGAAGTTATGATTCACGAGGGAAAGCATTATCTGATTCGCCAAAGGGAAACTATGGAGGATTTATTAAAGAATCAGGTCGAAGTAATCTAATTATCCTGCAAGGCAATTTTGATTCGAAAATTCGGATGAATTAAAACTGCATCCAATCTGATTTTGATTTTATGAACTTTATGTAGATGATTACATCATTTTAAGATCAGCATGTTATAATATCTGTGTAATCCCACCTATCTGCGTAATCCCACCCATCTGTGTAATCTGTGTAATCTGCGTAATCTGCGATCAAAAAAAACCGGCCCTGCTGGAAAGGCCGGTTCCGTTCACAATATTAGGAATTCCCATAGATCAATATATGGGATTATAAAGTCAATTGGTGGGTATAGCTTTTTAGTCATTTTGGTATAGAGTTTAAAGGCAAAGAATTCCAATTTTAATTAGAAAGTCTAGCATACCTAAAAGCCTAAAAAGCTACAGCCTGCATTTTTTAAATGAATCCCGATACTTCGTTAAAGAAATACCGGGATTTTTTGGTTTCATTCCTCGTCACAAGGTCAACCGGAACAGCTCAAGCGTTCTTTGCTGTCCATTAGTTTTTAGTGCCTACAACTATTTTAGTACTGAAGCTTTGTTGTTTGGAATCTCTCAATTGCAATAAATAGACACCCGGTTTGAGTGCATTATGGAGAGAGACCTGACAGCGTTTGCCACTCAGTTTTTGTGATATGGCCGGATGGCCATAAATATCATAGATCACCAGATCCTTATCCATGGACATCCTATCTGATTCGATGATCAGAAAGTCTGTCCCTGGGTTTGGATAAATGTTCGCGTTAGTGTTGTAAGGATCGGCTGGTTCTACGGAAACAATAATAAAATTCGTAGCCAGTGTATGTTTTGTGGTGTTAGTTCTTATGGGTGGATTAAAATCAAAATAGATATCGGCATCATTGTGGATGGCAGTTTGTAAGGGAGTTTCTTTCTTAGGTTGCACCGAATAAATCACATATCCGCTGGATCGGTCCTCATCAATGGATTGGTAAGGCAGGTAAATCGGGTCAAAGCGGAAGCTCAAAACCCGATCTACCAGGCTGAAACTAAATTCATGCGATGCACCCAAAACTTTAAAGGTCTTGAGATCCATCCATTCACTTAATGTATCCACAATCATCACTTTAAAGGCGGTGTCATTTCCCGTATTTTGAAATCTGATTTTATATTCCAGAGTCCGAAGTGGTTCAATAAATTGTTCCGGTCCATAGCCTAGTGGCAATCCTGTTTTGTCATTTGGATCAAACGATCCTTTAGATGCCTGGCAGTCAATAGAGACATCAGGATCTTCTTCGTCTTCAGCAAACAATAAAACATAGCCGGTACTGAAATTGCCCTGATTGTCTCTGCCGCATGCTTCCAAAGCTACCGTCGGATTGGAATGGCCTGGATGATTTTTAACCTGATCTGCTATTATTCGGTAGCTTTTTCCATTTCCGGGAAATTCCAGATCAATGAATTGCCCTGCATTTAATTTAATATCTTTTTTCAAACCAGGCATAATGTCGTCTTCCACAATCCAGTATTGAGTCGACTCCTGCATGTTTTGTGCACCGGTATTTTGAATTCTGAATTTAACTTTACCCGTATCGCATTTTGCATCTAGTTTAATATTCGCACCGGACCATAACGGCGATACAAAACAGTCATAGTGCGGTAATATTTGTGCAGTTGCACAATGTGTTTGTCCGGTCTTTGTAGAATTGCAATCAACGTTTACGGTAATATTGAATTCGCCTGACTGAAATATGTCGAGTCTGCCTAAATTAAATTCAACAAACGGATACTGTACATTCGCTCCGGGAATACTTGAACTGATAAAGCTCATATAAGGATCAAGCTTTATACGGATTTTAGCAGAGTCTTCGGCTTTGGTTCCACTGTTTGCATAGCTTATATAATATTTGTAATCCAGGCATCTTCTTACTGTCGCGGCATGGATTTCGACTTCGAGCTCAGGACAGGAAATCAGCGCCTGAATGCCGTAAGTCAGACTGATAATTTGCGTCGTGGAATCCAGATCAATTACCTGTTCTGTATTGCAGGATGTCCAGACGGGATACTGTGGAATGACTTTATAATAATGTCTTCCAAAATCTTGTTTTGCATAAATTAAAAGTTGAGGGTTTTTATAAATACGTATGTTTTGATTGAAGCTGTCCTGAACGGTGTAGCTGGAAAACAAGGTTTCCTGATTGTCAAACTGACAATTATTGTTGACATCATGATAGGCATTAAAAAAAGAAGGAATCGTCAATAAGGATTCACAAGAACTATGTTGGATAGCGGTTACGGTATCGTTAAACGGACTATTCGATTTAATGATCAATGGAGTGCCGGCGAAAGTGTAACAATGTTTAAAGGCAGGATTTGAGATCCACTTTATTCTGAATAATGCAGCACCATCCGGGTTATTATAACCATTAATAAATGGTGAATTCCAGCTGACAGAAAGAATGTTGTTGAATATACTGGTGTTGACTCCTATTGCAAAACTTTGAAGATTGATCTGGTCCAGGGAATAAAAAGAACCCAGGTTGTTTTCTTCTTTAATGGAAAATTGAAAAAAAGCTATTTTTTGAAACTGGGCACATCTCAGTTCTATATAATTCGTATCGCCTGACCACCCGCGATCGACTAAGTACATGGTAACTGTTTTTTGAGCCATCAAGGATTGACATCCGTTCAGAGCCCCAATCAGGATTACCATGGCGAAAACTACTGTTCTGATAAATCTATTCATGCTTTCGGCCATTTTTATCACCATACAAATGTATCTCAGTGGAAAGGGTCTGAGAAATAAAAAATTTGTACTTTGTAGGATAAATATTTGATTAATATTTTTTAAATAATTGATAATCAATATTATAATACTTTAATTTGTAACATATATTATGAAAAATCCTCAATGTTTAGAGCTTTATTTAACATTAAATAGCAAGCAAAGGCAAGGTTTTAAAAAATATTTGGCCTCTCCGCTCTTCAATAAAAACCAAAAACTTAGCCTATGCCTTGAGAAAATTGATGAATTCAGATCTTCCGATATCACTGTTTTAAAGCAGGAGCTCTTCCGTTTCCTGCATCCGGGTGAATCCTTTACGGATGTCAAACTCCGGTTGCTTTTTTCAGAGCTGATGAAACATCTAAAAAACTTCATATTTATTGATGAGAAACAAGATGACCAGTTAGAGAAAGAACTTTCTTTTATCCGCTTTCTTAGAAAAGGAAAGCTGATCAATCTCTTTGAAAATGAAGCTACATCATTCAGAAATCAACTGACCGGAAATAAACGCTGGAATCCGGATGTATATGAATACCGGTTTCTTCTGGATATGGAGTTGCTTTCCTACGAGTCATTTAAAAATCGGTTTAGTTATTTTAATTTTAAAGAGAGCTCGGAAATTCTCGAAATCTCTTCAATGCTCAAACGACTCCGAGTGTATCTCGAACAATTAGCGCATGAATCCATCGGTGCAACCAGTCTTGAATATCCTATGATTCAGGCATGGGTAGATCATGCTGAATCTAAAGACTGGTCCCGGCATCCGGAAATGCAAATCTATTTATTGGCACTCAAGATGTACCAGTTTCCGGAACAAGACCATTTTTTTATAGAATACTTAAACATGATCCGGCAATTCGAAAACGATTTCGATTTCGAACGGGGTCGGCAAATTTATCTCACAGCACTCAATTATTGCATTCGCAAGATTAATCAGAATGATACAAGTTATTTTCATCAAACCCTGAGTTTGTTTCAACACTGTGTCAGACACGGTTGGATACTGGATTATGGAGTGATGAGTTCTTTGACCTATAAAAATATTATTGCTTTGTGTATCCGGATGAATGACCTGGATCTGGCTATCCGGCTTTTGGAAGAATACAAAAATCTGGTGAATCCAAAAGACCGGAACACTATTTATCATTTTAATCTTGCCAAAATTTATAAAGAACAGGGAGAATATTCAAAAGCATTATATCTGTTGAACACCAGCGTATTTAAAGATCCATTGATCGAATTAAATGCAAGAGTGGAGATGATAAAAATATACTATGAAATTCATGAAGTCGAATTAATGTATAATCAAATTCATGCCACCAAAAATCTCATCAAGCGATCAAAAAAATTGGGTTATCACAGGGAGTACTACACCAATTTTTTGCAAACGGCCAATCGTTTATTCTCAACCAGGCAACTCAATAAATCAGAAAAAGAAACCTGGTTGAATTCCATTAAATCCGATAACAGATTAATAGATAAAAACTGGTTGTATACCATGGTGGATAAAATCAAAAGCAGTGAAGTATTGGTGTCCTGACCGAATCATAAAATGCAGAAGCTGTTGCGTTTTAATTGGTTAGATGGGAAATCAGTTGGCCAATTAATTCCGATCGGATAAAATAATTATGCAAATAGATTTGGAGAAATTAGTTTATCTTGATAATTGAAAAGAAGCTTAACGATTCAAATATGAAGAGCATAATATGGTTTCTTTTATTTTACTGTTTACTTCAACAAGGAGTAGAAGCACAGTCGTATAGAAAATATTGGACCGATGGGAAGCTCAGCTGGGACGATTTTCAGGAACGGATGACTGATGAAGGAAGTTCTGAATTGCGGTATTATTTCGGATATAGTTCATCGAAGAAGCGATTTCATGATACGACCCTGATACGCCTTTCTGCAAATAGCTATATGGACAGAAAGTGGTCCTGGGTAAATCCGGAATTTAAAAATGAGTGGAATCTTAGATTTAATCAGTGTCTGTTTGATATTTCAGAGAAGTACAGAAGAAACCTGCAGGAACGACTGGATCAGTGTTCATCCATGAATGAAATTGAGCTTACAGCAGGATACGCATTCCGGGATGCAGAATATGAAATAAAACAATTTAAAAAAGAATCCGGCGATGGCAGGGATAGCCTGGTTATTGAAAAATGGGAATCTAAACTTTATAAAGAATTAAGTCTGACTGCTACCGATGCAATTCCTGAATTCAGTAAAAGTCGCTTCGCTTATGGAATACAATTTGGATTGGGTGCAGGTTTCTATTCAGGATCATTAGGAGATCATTTCAATTCATCTTTTAATATGCTTTTTGGATTTGATTTTTCATACCGGAAACTGACGACATTTCTGAATTTTTCTTTAGGTTTTAATAAAGTCAAACAGGAATATCTTACGGGATCCTTTTATCCAGGTCAATCAATCAATGTTGCGATTTTGGATTGGTCCCTTGGCTATCCCGTTTTAGACAATGCAAAATGGAAATTAATTCCATTTGCCGGATTTGGATATACTGAATTCAGTAAGGCAAGGAAAGATTACCAGGAGAGATATGTACTTTCAAGTAATAATTTTTTGTTTGGACTCAATATGGATTACAAATACCGTAAAATGCTGAATATCGGACCTAATTTATTTTGGGGTATCCGTCTGAAGGAATTTGTGGAATACTCGGTCCGGTCAAGAATATATATTACCAGGGCTTCTTATTTTGATAACCTCAACGGATATACCATTAATTTTTCCATTGGAATATGCGGATTCGGAAATCTCATTAAAGTTATCAAGTAAACCAGGATTGCGATATTAAGAAAGTGATGCGATCATCCGCTGTTGCAAGTTTCCGCTGTTGCAAGTTTCCGCTGTTGCAAGTTTCCGCTGTTGCAAGTTTGCATGTACGTTGTTGCAAGATTCTGAGTTGTTGCAAGTTTGCAACTTGCAACTTCCCACATGCATTATCTGTTGTTGCAAGTTCGCATCTCCGTTATTTCAAGTTTGCAACTTACAACCTCGCCGTTGTTGCAAGTTTGCAACTTGCAATTTCCCATATGCGTTATTCGATGTTGCAAGCTTCCGTTGTTGCAAGTTTGCAACTTGCAACTCCCTTATTTTAATCTTGCACACTGCGTTGTTGCAAGTTTGTAACTTGCAACCCTCCCTTCGTTGTTGCAAGTTTGTAACTTGCAACCCTACCTCATTTCAATCTTGCCACAAATCACAAAGATTGACTCAACTTATGAAATAGTTGTTTCAAACTTTTTTCCAGCTCTGTATAATCCGGAATTTTTTTTCCGACAAGTATAAATAGAAACAAGACCTTATAATTTGACTTTTCCGGAAAGTAATTTTTCCAATGCAACCTGTATGCTTCTCGTACTCTTCGTTTAATCAGATTCCGGTCATGAGCTTTTTTGAAATTCCGCTTTGGTACCGAAATGGCAAATTGGGGTGAAGTAAACTCCTGATCGGTAAGTTTTTCGAAATGAAACTTTAAAATAAAAGGATGTTGAAAGAGAGAATTCTCATTTTTGGTCAGATCCTCGAAATCTTTTCTTGATTTAATCCGGAGCCTTGCAGGAAAATCAAAGTGTGGGCTCACGATAGCAGAAAAAATTACTTCAGGCCACCTTCATCGGAAACGCTAAGGCGTAGTCTTCCTCTGGCTCTTCTTCTTGCCAATACTTTTCTTCCGTTTTTACTTTTCATACGGGATCTGAACCCGTGCTTGTTGGATCTTTTTCTTCTGGAAGGTTGAAATGTACGTTTCATAATAAAGTGATTTTCAAGGCCTTATTAAAAAGGAATGCAAAGATACAGATTTTTTCTTTTTGAGCTGCTTTTTTAGCTATTCATTGAGATCAAAAACTCATCATTATTTGAAGTCCCAACCATGTGTTTTTTCACAAATTCTACTGCTTCTTCAGGTTTCATATCTGCCAGGTGATTTCTAAGCACGAACATTCTTTGAATGGTAGCATCATCCAGCAGCAGGTCTTCCCTCCGGGTACTTGATTTGGTAAGGTCAATGGATGGATATAATCGCTTATTGGAAAGGGTTCTGTCGAGTTGGAGCTCCATGTTACCGGTTCCTTTAAATTCTTCGAAGATGACACCATCCATTTTAGAGCCGGTATCAATCAGTGCAGTTGCTATAATAGTTAAAGAACCACCATTTTCAATTTTGCGGGCGGCACCAAAGAATTTTTTTGGTTTTTGCAAGGCGTTTGCCTCAACACCTCCAGAGAGGACTTTTCCGGATGACGGAGCGACTGTGTTATAAGCTCTTGCCAGACGGGTAATGGAGTCCAGCAGAATCACAACGTCATGACCGCATTCTACCATCCGCTTGGCTTTTTCCAGGACAATATTAGCCACGCGCACGTGATTGTCAGCCGGTTCGTCGAAGGTAGAAGAAATCACTTCAGCGTTTACATTTCGCTTCATATCGGTTACCTCTTCCGGCCTTTCATCTACCAGCAGAATCAATAAGAAGCATTCCGGGTGATTGGCTGAGATCGCATTGGCAATATCTTTTAATAAAAATGTTTTACCGGTTTTTGGCTGTGCCACGATTAAGCCTCTTTGTCCTTTTCCAATTGGAGTAAACAAATCGATCATCCTGTTGCCGTAATCTCTTCCTGCCGGACTGGTGGTTAATTTGAATTTTTCATTGGGAAACAAAGGGGTCAAATAATCAAAAGGCACCCGGTCTCTTATAAAATGGGGCTCGAGTCCATTGATTTTGGAAACCTTTAATAGGGCAAAATATTTTTCCCCTTCTTTTGGAGGACGTATTGCACCTACCACGGTATCGCCGGTTTTTAAGCCAAATAATTTTATTTGTGAAGGAGAGACGTAAATATCATCCGGAGAAGAAAGGTAATTGTAATCTGAACTTCTTAAAAAACCATATCCGTCGGGCATCATTTCCAAAACGCCCATTCCTTCTACAACTCCTTCCAGCTCAACGACAAACAAGGGTTCGGCGCGCTTCGGACTTTCGTTATTAGATTCGTTTTCAGTAGTTTCTGTATTGGAAGATTCTTCAGCCTGACTATTTCCCGGCCGGTCTTCCTGTTGTTTGTAGTTCTTTCTGAAGTTATTATTGTTTTGTCTGAAATCTCCATGTCGCTTTTCCCTTACAGGAGCTCTTGGTGTTTGCTGATCCTGACGGGAAAACTCGATTTCATTTTGTACCGGTGCAGCTGTTGTGGCTTCTACTATTTCTGAAGCTTCGACTTCCAGGGGCTCGTTGATTGGAACTTCAGGTGGAACTTTAAGGATCGGTTCTGTTGGTTTGATCACCCTTCTCCTTCTGTGGCGAACGTTGTGTTCATCTTCCAGAATTTCATAAGCCGGAGTGGATTCAGCAGAAGCTGGAGTGCCTTCAGGGTTTTCGGAATTTCCAACAGCGCTTTTATTTAGGGCCTGTTGATCTAGTATTTTATAGATTAAATCCTGTTTACTAAGCTTTTTGGAATTTTCGACATTCAGTTTTTCCGCTACTTCCCGTAGCTCAGGAACCAACATGTCATTGAGTTGTAATATGTCGTACATAAATTAAAATTGAACGATAAAGGTGGATTCAATAAAAGATTTGAAAAGATAAAATGGCTTGTAAAACGAATCGATATTCAGAGAATCAGTTAATCGGTAAACAAATTAGATTTTCAATGAAGAAATTTGAATGAGGACTAACTGGGTAAACTCTGGAGATGCGACAGAACTGATCTTCAGTTCGGTTTTGCCATGCAAATATACAAAAGACTGATTCCAAAGTTTATTTTTTTTAAAATATTTCCACTTCTTGTGCTAACATTGCCCGATAGAATATTCCATAAGATGGTAGAGCTCAGGATACTTAGAAATGAAACAGAACGGGTCATTGCAGGCTATAAAAAGCGCAATTTGCCGGAAGAGCAGATTGCTTTGATTGCTCAGATTATTGCCAAAGATGATTTGAGAAAATCGGTTCAGTCCCAGATGGACATCGAATTGGCAAGGTTAAATCAACTTGCCAAAGAAATCGGGGATTTGTTCAAAACAGGTAAAAAAACAGAAGCTGAGGTATTGAAAAATGAGGTAAGCGCTGTTAAGGAAATAGTCAAAAAACAGGAAGAAGAACTTGCATCAGCCAAGACTTTTATAGAAGAAAATCTGATTCAATTACCCAATATTCCCTTTCATCTGGTTCCGGCCGGAAAATCAGCAGAAGATAATGAGGTGTATAAACAAGGCAGCGGACCTTTGCCGGTATTAGCGGAAGACGCTCTCCCGCACTGGGACCTGGCGAAGAAATACGATTTATTTGATATGGAGCTTGGAGTCAAAATCTCCGGCTCAGGATTTATACTTTACCGGAATAAGGGCGCCAGATTGCAAAGAGCTTTGATTAATTTTTTCCTGGACGAAGCGACGAAAGCAGGATATGAAGAAATACAACCACCCTTGTTGGTCAATGCGGATTCAGCCCGCGGAACCGGACAATTGCCGGATAAAGAAGGACAGATGTATTTTGCAGAAAAGGATGAACTCTACCTGATTCCGACCGCAGAAGTTCCCGTGACCAATATGTACAGGGATGTTTTATTGAAGGATGAAAAGTTTTCAATCAGATTATGTGGTTATACGCCTTGTTTCCGCAGGGAAGCAGGATCTTATGGCGCGCATGTAAAGGGCTTAAACCGGGTTCATCAGTTTGATAAAGTTGAATTGGTCCGCATTGAACACCCGGAAAAATCGTATGCCGTTTTAGACGAAATGCTGTCGCATGTGGAGGGCTTGCTGCTCAAATTGGAATTGCCTTACCGCATTCTCAGATTGTGTGGCGGAGACATGGGCTTTACCTCAGCAATGACCTATGATTTCGAAGTCTATTCTGCCGCTCAAAAACGCTGGCTAGAAGTTAGTTCCGTTTCCAATTTTGAAAGTTTTCAGGCCAACCGGATGAAACTCCGGTATAAAAATGAAAAAGGAGATTCCGTGTTGGCTCATACCTTGAATGGAAGTGCACTTGCTTTGCCAAGGATAATGGCTGCTTTACTGGAAAATCATCAGGATGGGAACGGTATCCGTATACCCGAAGCCTTAAGGCCTTATACCGGCTTTGACTCGATTCGTTAAGAAATATTTAAGTATACTTTTGAATCTCTTCCGCCTTAATTATGTTTACATTCTCATAAAATTAAAACGATATGATGTTTAGCGCAGATTACATGATTTATTACGTCTTGACCATTGCAATGTCTTTAGTGGGTATGTACATTTCCGGAAAATTGCAATCTAAATTTAAAGCCTACGCTTTAATTAATCTCCGGTCTAATAAGTCAGGAAAAGAAATTGCAGAAGAAATGTTGAATTATTACGGAATTCATGATGTAACCGTACAGGCTGCAGATGGCATCCTCAGCGATCACTATAATCCCATTGACAAAACTGTGAATTTGAGTTCAGATGTTTACAATGGACGCAGCATTGCATCAGCTGCAGTGGCAGCTCATGAGTGCGGACATGCCGTGCAGCATGACACTGCTTATGCCATGTTGACATTGCGGTCAAAACTCGTGCCTGTAGTTAAATTTGCTTCCATGGCGCAGCAATTTCTGTTGATTGGTGCATTTATGCTGGCCAATACCTTTCCTTCATTATTGCTGATTACCATTATTGTATTTGGAATCACTACCTTATTCAGCTTGATTACCCTGCCGGTTGAATTTGATGCAAGCCGTAGAGCCTTAGTCTGGATCAATGAAAGAGGAATTGTCAGCGGCGATGAATATACGGGAGCTAAAGATGCACTGAAATGGGCCGGATTGACCTATGTGGTTGCAGCTTTGTCTTCCCTGGTAATGTTAGTTTATTTAGTTTTGCGTTATATCGGAATAAACCGGAATTAATAATCTTCAACTGTTTGGATTAGTAATTGGAAATATAACAATAGCGTAGTTTGAAATTATTTGAATGATGATGAACCTACTTTTTATTATGAATTCATTTAAAACAAAATTAATTTTACGTATTATCAATTATCAATTATCAATTATCAATTATCAATTATCAATTATCAATTATCAATTATCAACAACCTATAGCCTACAGCCTAATGAATTAATCATACTTCAATACAAAACAAAATCCTATGTCAGCAGAGCTCGAATTACAATTTAAAAAAACAAAAGAAGAATTTGATAAAGCCATTGATCACCTGCAAAAGGAATTATTAAAAGTGAGAACCGGAAAAGCATCGACTTCAATGCTCGATGGAATCATGGTGAATTATTATGGCGCTCCAACTCCGCTGTCACAGGTTGCAAATTTGAGTTTATCTGATTCTAGAACTATTGCAATACAACCCTGGGAGAAAAAAATCATAGGCGATATCGAGCAAGCGATTTTTGCTGCTAATCTGGGGATCACTCCACAAAATGATGGTGAATTGATTCGCATAGGGATTCCGGCACTCACAGAAGAACGCCGTAAAGAGTTTGTCAAACAGGTAAAGCATTTTGGCGAAGAAGCCAAAGTCAGTATCCGTGCCAGTCGCCATAAAATGCTGGAGGTGATCAAGAAAGAACAAAAGAACGGATTAGCAGAAGATATGGCCAAGCGCAAGGAAGCTGAAGTGCAAAACATCGTGAATGATTATATTTCCAGGGTTGATAAAATAGTGGACAGCAAGGACAAGGAAATAATGACTGTCTAAGCTTGCCAAATCGCTTCACCGGCGGGAATCCATTACTTAGGGTTATCTGAAATTTATTCTGAATTTTTTAAGCGGACTGCTAAGCTTCTTTAGTTGTGGTTCGTAAGATTTACATTTTATTTTGGAGCATTTCCACCATCTGTTTCGTTATGAATTTATTTAATCTCCTAAATTTCATAACGATGAAAAACCTACTTTTTCCCGAACTCACCATGGATGATCTCGTATTCGAGCATCGCAATCATGCTTATGGCGCATTTGCCATCCGGAAAAATTATCACAAAAACATGACGATTGCCTTTGCAATTGCTGTATTGATTTTTGTAACTGTTTTTCTGCTCCCCGGAATTCTTAAGGCAATCGATGGAAAACAGGATTGTATCATCGATCCTGAAGAATGGATGGTAAATGAAGTTTTTCTTCCTCCGAATCTCGAAAAAGTAGTTGTGCATCAACAATCTCAATCTGCTCCGGTAATGGCTTCAGAAGCAATTAAGACGGGAGTACCGGCAAAAATAGTAGATGATATAGTTCAGCAAAAACAGGACGATCATAACGATCTCACCAGTACATCGACAAATGAAATGACGAACAACCCTTCAAACACAGAGGCTATTACTCAAAATACTAATACATCAATTCAAGGAAATACCGCTGGTAGCCTGACCGGTGAGAAGGGATCTGATGATTTTGTATTGGTTGCAGATGAATTACCCGTTTTTGGGGATGGACGGATTTCCTTATCCAGCTATTTGGCAAATGCCGTTCTTGTTCCCCAAATCGCCAGAGACAATGGTATTCAGGGCAAGGTTATTGTTGAGTTTATTATTGACAAAAATGGCAATGTAAAACTCGTAAAATTGCTTCGGGGTATCGGCGGTGGATGCGATGAAGAAGTCATTAAGGCAATTCAGAATATGCCCAAATGGAAAGCAGGACTTCAACATGGTAAACCGGTAAATGTAAAATTGATATTACCGGTAAGTATCAGGTTGAATTAATTTCGGGAATTCAGGTTGTTAGGAATTTAGGTTTTTAGACTGTTAGTCTGTTAGGTTTTTAGTTTGTTAGGATTTTAGGTTATTAGTCTGTTAGGTTTTTAGGAAGCCAGGACTTTAAAATAGTCTGCAATAATTTTATCTCATATCTCATATCTCATAACTCATAACTATTTTTTTCCTAAACAACTAACCCCATAAACTCCTAAACAACTAATGTGCTAATCTTCTAGCAGCTTCCGAAATCGTATCTTCCGTTTTGGCAAAACAAAAACGTAGCATCAGCGGATCATAGCCATCGTGATAAAATGCAGAAATAGGAATCACAGCCACTCTGTTTTTCTCAACCAACTCCATAGCAAAATCAATATCGCTTTTAGTTGATTTTTTGGCATAGGTCGCCAGGGCAAAATAAGATCCTTCGCAGGGCAAAAAATCAAATGCAGTATCTTTCATTTGAGTGAGAAAGAAATCGCGTTTGTGCTGATAGAATTGTGGAAGTGATTTAAAGAATTCAGGATGATTTTCCATAAATTTAGCGATTGCATATTGTGCGGGAGTATTTACGGAAAAAACGGTGAACTGATGAAGCTTTCTGATTTCATTGGTTATTTCAGGCTTTGCAATACTGTATCCAATTTTCCAACCTGTATTATGTAATGTCTTTCCCATGGAAAACACAACACAGGAGTGATCCATCAGAGATTTATTTTGGAGTGCACTGTTATGTTGAATTCCATCAAAAACCAATAAGTCATAAACTTCATCCCAAATCAATAGAATATCTTTTTCTTTGGTAATCCGTTCCATTCGCTCCAGGTCATCTGCATTTAATATCCTGCCGGCAGGATTATGCGGATTATTAATAACTATAATTTTGATTTTTTCTGAATTCAGTATGGATTCTAATTCTTCCCAGGGTATTTTAAAATCGGGAAGTTTGAGTCTTAAATAAATGGGGATGCCACCGTTGACCTTTACAGCAGGACCATACGAATCATAAGCAGGCTCAAATAAAATTGCTTTGTCGCCGGAATGGATGTATGCTGAAATGATCGTATAAATTGCTTGTGTTGCTCCTGCGGTGATTGTGATTTCTGATTCCGGATTTGCATGATATAGATAATCCGATTCAATCCGTTTTGAAATTTCATTCCTCAAAGCCGGAAGTCCGGGCATCGCTGCATATTGATTGAATCCATTAAAAACCGCTTCCTGCAGATATTGAAAAAGCTCAACCGGCGGACTGAAATTTGGAAATCCCTGAGCCAGGTTGATTGCTTCATGCTGAATGGCAGCAGCAGTCATCCTGGCAAAAATAGAAAGTCCTGATTGAGGTAGTTTGCTTTCTATTTTAAAGGACATTTGGATAAATTATTTTTATATGATTAATTCTAAAAATAGCATTCGTTAATCATTTTTTGGAATTTACCTGAACATTCAAATTCAATATAGTTGTTTGAATATTGAACAATGATAAACGAATGATAGATATTGAAATGATTAACCAGCTGAATTAAAATGACCGGAATATATTGACGGATATCAATTACTTCGCATACTTTTTATAAAGTCTGTCAATTTCTCCTGCCAGCCGATGATCCTTTTCCGTTATAGTATCTCCTTCATCATGAGTAGTCAATGTAATTTCAACTATATTCCAGGAGTTTTTCCAAACCGGATGATGGTTCAGTTTTTCAGCCTGGAATGCGACTTCAGTCATAAAAGCAAATGCTTCTCCAAAATCTCTGAACTCGTAACGTGCTTCCAATTTGTTGTCAATTTCTTTCCACATAATCTTGTATTTAGTTGATTTTTCGATTAATTAAATTCAAAACTGAATTTAGTTATTTGTTTGATTGAAGTTTGTAATAGTTTGATTGCTGATAAAACGTCTTCTTCGTGCACCATTTCGATTACCTGATGAATATGCCGGGTTGGAATAGAGATGGCTCCTGCTATTACACCATTACCTGACATTTGCACGACGGAAGTATCTGTTCCTCCTCCGGATAAGAGCTCCGGTTGCCATGAAATATTTTCTTTTACTGCACATTCCTTAAGTAAAGCGATCATTCGCGAGTCAGGAATCACACTGCTGTCGTATAATTTTATGGCAACTCCATGTCCCAGCCGGGTAATCATTTCATGTGGTTGTGCACCGGGCACATCAAACGCAATGGTCGTGTCAATGTTAAATGCATAATCCGGAGAAATGCGATGAGCAGCAGATCTTGCACCACGCAATCCGATTTCTTCCTGGACCGTAAATACGGCGTAGAGATCAACATCCGGTTTGACATTCGCAAATGATTTCATCACTTCCAGCAAAACATAAACCGAGATACGGTTGTCCAGTGATTTGGAATTGATGCATTTTCCCATCCGGATTAACTCGCGCTCCCGGGTAATCGGATTTCCAATAGAAATGAATTCTTCCAATTCTGCTTTTGGCATTCCGGTGTCGATAAAATAATCTTTAATCTGCGGTGCTTTGTTGCGTTCATCGGGATTCATCAGATGTATGGGCTTTGATCCCATGACTCCGGTAATTTCCTTTTTACCGTGAATGATAACCCGTTGTGCAGTCAATGTCTTTGCATCAAATCCGCCTAAGGGCAAGAACCGGATAAAACCATCGTCATCGATATGTTGTACAATGAATGCAATTTCATCCATGTGGGCGGTTAGCATTAATTTTGTTGGATGTGTTCCTTTTTTGAATGCGATGAGATTACCCATGGCATCGATAGTCAGTTCATCCACACAAGCTTTAAGTTCATTCATCAACAGACTGCGAATCGGATGTTCAAAGCCAGGTGCGCCTGGGGTCAGGCAGATTTTTTTCAATAATTCAATATTCACCATATATATCCTCCGGGGCGCTAATTTAAACCATAAGATTCAGAACAATAAATATGGCTTTTCATACTATGTATTCAATTGATTTTTATGACCTTTGTTGAGTGGCAAGTTTGCGATCTTTAGCTAAGGAAACGGTAATTTATGGTCTCAGTTATTCACTGGGGCGTTTGCTGAATTTTTTATTGATTACATCTTATTTAACCCGGGTTTTTAATCAAAGGGAATATTTTTCAATTTATAATGAAATCTATTTTTTCATTGCCCTTTTTCTCGGCGTATTGACTTTGAGAATGGAGACCACATTCTTCAGATTTGCATCGGATGAAAAGTTTCAAAAATTTATTTACCCGCTTTCCAGTCAGATGGTATTTATTGCATCTGCATTATTTATTTTTCTGGTTTATATTTTTATTTCACCCATTGAACATTTTCTTCAATATCCCGATTTGCGTCAGGCTATTTATTACGCAAGTTGGATAATCGTCATCGATGTCATTTGCTCCCTGCCTTTTTCTAAACTCCGTTTCAAAAAACAAGCTTTAAAATACGCATGGATAAAATCATCCGGACTGATTTTGAATATTGTTTTGGTGCTTGTATTCCTGAAGTATTCAAATGGAAATGCCGGTGAAAAATTGACATTGGTTATTTTGGCTAATTTGCTTTCCAGTATTTTAAATGTAATTCTGTTAGTACCGGAAATCAAAGAGTCACTTGTCAGGGCAGACTGGAGCCAGGCCAGGAAAGTATTCAACTATTCATTTCCATTGATCATAGTTACCTTGTCCTTTGTATTTATACAGTACGGAGGGACGAGCATATTAAAGTACTTCCTTTCGGGATCCATTCTCCAGAATCTGGATCAAAGCAGTTTGTATAATGCTGCATTCAGGCTGGCCGTCATTATGAATTTGTTTGTCACTGCATTTAATTATGCAGCCGAACCGTTTTTCTTCAGGCATGTAAGCCAGGAAAATTCAAGACAGGTTTTTGCAAAGGTGTCCTTATTCTATATTCTTACCTGTTGCGTGATCTACCTCAGCACGTGTTTATTTATTGATGATGTGTCTATGTTGCTTGCAAAAAATTACAGAGGTGAACTATACCTGGTTAAAATTTTATTACTAGCCAATATCTTCACTGGATTGTATGCCAATATTTCAAGTTGGTATAAATTATCAGACAAAAATATGTTGATGGCTGCAATCAGCATTTCCGGACTGGTATTGATGCTGGTCATTAATATTTTTCTGATTCCCTTGCTCGGTAATAGTTCAGCAGCATACGCCAATCTGATCAGTTATTTGTTTATTTGTGTAGTATCTTATTACCAGGGGCAAAAACATTTTCCGATTCCGTATCCGGTTTTGAAGATGGCCGCTTATCTGACGTATTGCATTTTGATTGTAAATATAATGCCCATCTTATTTGACCATTTTACAATTGGATTCTGGATGCAACATGCCATCTCCTTTGCAATAATTATTAGTTTTTGTGGCTTTATTTTTCTTCATGAAATCAGGCCATATGTATTCAGCAAAGAATAATTGCGCTCCAAACAAATGGACCATGAACAAGGAAATAGTTAATCCTCGATTAGACTATTTTGTGGCAAGCTGAATCATATTTTCTGCAAAACCAGGTCTTCTGCTACTTGCTTCCAGTTTAATTCTGGAGCTGGAGATGATCCGTTGTTTTGGGCTAAACAAAAAAATCTGTGGTTGCTCTTTATATAGTATTTCCTGGAATTGAAGATAAGCATTGTTTCTTTCCTGTTCTGATGGAGTCGTGCGAATGATCTGTATCAGGGAATCAGTTTCCGGTGTCGCGAATCCACATCGGTTGGATCCTCCGGGCTTGGTATTGGCACTGCTCCAGCTTTGATACGGATCGTATAAAGATGGTGATTGGTTTTGTATTACAATCGCCATATCAAATTGCAGTTCATTAAAGTCTTTTAATATGAGAGACCAGTCTTTTGTTTCGGGGATTATTTCTATTCCGACTTTTTTAGCTGCTTCCTGAAACAGTAATGCAAATTTTTTACCTGATTCAGCGGATGCCATAAGGTGGAAAGACAACTTAACGGATTTCCCATTGATCATTTTATCCAGGATGCCGTCTTTGTTACTATCTTTCCAGCCGGCAGCCTGCAATTCTTTTGCAGCTGTTTCCGGATCAAATGCAATTGGTTTTAATCCTTTATTATAATACGGTCTGGAAGGATGAAACGGTCCGATGATTGGTTCCGCCAGACCTTGCATCACGTTTTTAATAAAGCCGGAAACATCGGCTAATCGCGCCAATGATTGTCTGACTGCTCGTTCGGATAATGCCGGGTTGCGGTTATTCAATTCAAGAAAAGCATATTGGAAAACAGTAGGTGTAAAAAACTGCAATTTGTCTTTACTGCTATTGTCTTTCTGCAAAGCATCAAATTGTTTTGGTGAAATGTCAGTGGCAATATCTATAGTGCCTTCTTTTAATGCCAGAATACTGGATGCTTCATCCGGCATAATCAGGTATTCAATCCGGTCGGGATAAGCACTCAACATAGGATTCGTTGCCGCTAATTTGCTTCCCCACCAGTCCGCCTTTTTTTCAAGAATAATTTTTGATCCGGCATCCCATGATTTTAAACGATAAGGACCGGCACCGCTGATTTTATTCTTACACATGTCTGCAGTTTGAAAAGCATCTGCAAATTTTTGTAATTCGGCACGTTCGGCCGGTGACCATGCTGCACTGTCTTTGTTGATCAGGTCATAAACTTTGAATTTATTCATAATCCCCGTCGGATCGTAATAATGTTCCTGGTATAAATTGACATTACCACAAACCTCTTTGCTCAGCAAATAATTTTTAAGAACGTGAATGCTGAGATGTCCCGGATTGTTACTATTCAATTCTATTTCTTTAATATTTTTAAGCAAAGCTCTCCAGTCGGGATTTTTATTAAATGGATTTAAAGCTGCTTTGATAGTGAATGCATAATCCGAAGCACGAACAGGACTTCCATCATCCCATTTTGCTTCAGGACGAATGTCGCACTCAAATACAGAAGCACTGTCATTGGAATGGGTCAGTTTGGGTAGTTCCGTAACCAGTAATGGATTTAATTCAATTTTATCCATACTGTATTCGATCATCGGAATCATGATCAGGGGCTCGATCTGAGTAGCCAGGCTTGATTTGGATAAGATTGGATGCAGACAATCTACATCTTCTCTAAGTCTTATTCTGAGTGTAAATCCGCCATTTTGTTTTTCCGGTTTGCAACCCGGACAACAAATAATTGTCATAAAAGACAGGAAAGCAAAAATAATAAATGAATTGCGCATCTGAATGCACTGTTTATTTGTTACTGAATTCATTCTTTATAAAGTTACTGCTACTATATAAGTGGGCAGGAGGTAAAGATACAAAGTGAATATGAAAAAAATAATCCTTAGCGGTGGAAGTGGACTCATTGGAAGAAGTCTAACGTCATTTCTTGAAGCGGAAGGACACCAGGTGAGGTGGTTGGGCAGGAAACATTTAAATGATACCCAACGAAGTTATTTTTGGGAACCTCAAAAAAAAGAAATCGATGCCAATAGTTTGATCGGCAAAGATGTATTAATCCAGTTGGCCGGAACAAATATAGCCGGTAAACGGTGGACCAATAAAAGAAAGAAGGATATTATTAATTCCCGTATTCAGGCAATTCAAATCTTGTACGATACACTCAAAAAAAGCAAACTCAGGATACCACATATCATTCAGGCTTCAGCAATCGGATTTTATGGCAACAGAGGATTGGAAAAATTAAATGAAGAGTCTTCCTGGTCTGAAGGTGGTTTTCTTGCGGAAGTTTGCAAATTATGTGAGTCTGAAGCCGAATGTCTGAAGGAGTTTACAGATCATTTTACCATAATTCGCACAGGGCTCTATTTAAGTCCCGCAGGTGGTATCTGGCCTGAATTAATTCAAACCAGGAAATTTGGATTCCTGGTTTATTTTGGAGATGGATCTCAAATTTATTCCTGGATACATTATCTGGATTTTAACAGAGCGATTTCATGGATCATTAATCAGCAATTAAGCGGAATCATAAATATGACTGCTCCGAATCCGGTAAACAACAAACTATTTATTTCAGAAATACAAAGTCAATTGAACAGAGCTGTAATTAAGATTAGAGTTCCTGGTTTTGTTTTGAACTGTTTGCTCGGAGAATTATCGCAGTTGATATTATATTCTGATAATGTGTTCCCGGAAGTATTGAAACAAAATGGATTTCAGTTTCAATTTGAATACTTGGAAGATGCCGTTAAAGACTTGCTAAAATGAATGAATAAAAAAAATATTCTTGTGTCAGATCTGTCATCTCAGGATCTTTGTATTAAAAAACAAATAGCAACTTCATCGCAAAATAATTAAACAAATTCCTCACTCCTCACTCCTAACTCCTAACTCCTAACTCCTAGTTCCTAGCTCTTCTCATCCATACAATTCAAACCGGATCTGTTCTCTTGAAAATCCTAATTCTGAAAACAAAGTGATCACAGCCTGATCAATCATTTCAGCCCATCCGCAAAGCATAAACAGGTAGGATTCTTTTGGATGTATTTTATCTTTCAGAATCAATTTATACGCTTCATGTACATAGCCGTGGTAATACGTAGATCCTTCCGGATAATTTGTTATTTCAATTAATTGTCGTGATAAACAAATATGACTATTGAAATTCATTAGTTCCGAATTCCATTTAGAAATGTCATCTCCATAAATAAGATCTGCTTGTTTTCTGGTCCCAAAAATCAGATTCACAGATTGAAAAGAATGTCCATTGGTCTGCATTTCCTGAAGCATTCCTCTAAATGGGGCGATACCTGTTCCGGTACAAATCAGAAACAAGTTCAGATCGTTGTTTTTTGGTAAAACGAAAGTCCCTTCGGGGCCTTTGCATTTGATTGTATCCCCGATTTTAATGTTGTGAAAAAAGTAATCAGAAGCAATTCCACCTGGTTTGTGTGAAATGCAAAATTCGATTTCATTATTTTTCTGATTGGCATTTGCGATACTATAACTACGCCAGCGTTGTGCTCTTTTTTCTCCGGTAGGCAGATCACAGGTTAAGAATTGGCCTGCTGAATAATTGAACACATCATCTGACTGGAGATCAAATAAAAAACGCCAGGTGGTGTCTGTGTCTTGAATTATTTTTTTTAGTTGAAGAGGATACCAGATTACTGGTGGCATATATTAGGTATAAGATCCTATCAGAACAAAGAGGGGCTGGAAAAGATTAAAGAACCAGATCTTTGTATGGGATTAATTTATCGAAACCCTTGGATTTAAAGTAGTTTTCAGCGTCTGAAAGACTTGATTTCAGGGAGACAAGAACCATATCACCTCCCCAGGCTCCGAGTGATTTCACTTCCCCGGTATATTCCGGAAATAATTGATCTTTAATTCTCGTGAGGCCCGTATAACGGTGGATCAATTCTTCATGTTCTTTAATCCAGGCTTCGAAGGCATCAATTGAACTGATATTCATTAAGCTCTTGGTGAGTTCTGTTGCTCCGTCAATTAATTTCTTTTCGGGTTTGGATTTTTTCAAATTTTGAATGGCTTCTCTCGTGCTGATTTTCTTTCCCAATGGAAGGAAGAAAAGTTTGTCTGAGAATTTAGGTTCAAATTCAGTTTCTTCCAGATCTATTGAACCATCACCTAAAGTATACAGTATTGGCCCCTCAGCACCTGCGCAGGCTACATCATAACCGGATCCTTCTTCAACATCAAAATACAAATGATAGGGACTGATATCCGCCCATGAAGCCATGTTGTGTATTAGCGTAGAGCTGGATCCCAAACCCCATTCCATCGGGAACTCGAGATAATGATCTACCTTATATTTTTTCCAGTGAGAAAGAAACTCTGAATTATTCTGGCAACAGGCTTTTAATAGCTTTCTAAGGTATTTTCCTATCTGGGGATCGGAACTTTCTACCACGTCAAAGCCCATGAGATCGATTTCTGCGGTAAACCATTTTTTCCCATCGGGCCCATAGGAGTTCCAAAGTATTTCAGATCCGTTGAGCTCCTGCACCTTCATCCGTTGCCCTAATTTACTGGGCAGAGCGAGTGCCGTAGCACCAAACATGACCAGGTACTCCGAACTTAATAAGACTTTCCCGCGTGCGTAGAATTCGGCTTTAATAAAATTGGTTTTTACGTAATCCGTGCGAAGATAATAAAGAACTTAATATATATCATTATTTAATATGTATCAGTCGGGCAGAGGAAAGCCTGATGGGCTTATTCAAATCCCTAAAAATTAGTGCTGCCTGATTGAAGACAGTTAAAAAACAGCTGTATTATGTTCAATAAACCGGTCTAAGAAAGAGGGATATTGAAATGAAGACGGATTTGTACTGCAGATGGCTCAGGATTAATTTCTGAATTTAAACTCCTGCCACCTGACATCAGGACACCCAAACAAATCGTTTTGTAGCTTTACACAAAATCAAAGTTGAGACTTACGGAATGAAAATCCTTATCATTGAAGATGAACATAGCGTAGCGTCTTTTATAAAAAAAGGTTTGGAAGAGCAATCTTTTGTGGTTGATGTTGCCTACGATGGTCAGGCCGGTAAGCAACTGGCTTTTCAAAATCAGTACGATATTATTTTACTCGATGTTGTCCTTCCTCATATCAACGGACTTCAACTCTGTGCTCAAATCAGGCAGGCTAGTAACGTTCCTATTTTAATGTTGACTGCGCTGGGTACCACCGGTGATATCGTGGCAGGATTGGATACAGGAGCCGACGATTACCTGACGAAGCCATTTAAATTTCAGGAATTGCTTGCCAGAATCCGGGCTGTCGTCAGAAGGAAAAGTGATGCCGGGGTTGAAACCAATTACAAACTGGCCGATCTTGAAATTGATTTTAAAACCAAGCAGGTAAAAAGAGATGGAAAAACGATAAAACTCACCGCCCGTGAATTTTATTTATTGCAATTTTTTATTCGCAATAAGGGAATTGTAATGTCCAGAGCAGAAATTGCGGAGAATATCTGGGATGCTTCATTTGATTCAGGTACCAATATTGTTGATGTTTATGTTAATTATCTTCGCAACAAAATAGATAAAAATTTTTCGCCTAAGTTGATTCATACGGTTTATGGAATGGGTTACATTTTTAAAGAAGATTATTCAGATTAAAAATGAAAATCAAGAATAAACTAACCCTTCTTTTTACACTGATTTTTGCAGTAATACTGATTTGCTTAAACTTTTATATTTATTTGTTTTCCCGAAGTACGACCATAGCTAATTTTTACAGCATGCTCCGGGATCGTGCCATTATTGCAGCGACGGTATTTCTTGAAGCAGACGAGGAAAGTTCAGAGATTATTAATTCGTTTCAAAAAAAATATTTCCGTAGTCTGCCCCAGGAAGTGATCCGCATCTACAATGAAAAATACGAACCGGTATTTGTAGACAGTACTAATTTTTCAAACTACGACAAGAGGTTTATCGATGAAGTTAAATCGAGAAAAGAATATCGTATAGAAAGGGATAACCGGCAAATGCTGGGTATTTATTATCAGGACAACCAGGGAAATTTTGTGATCATAACTTCTGCGATAAATGAAGCCGGTATCAATAGTCTCAACCATTTGAAAAAAGTATTATTGTTTGGATTCTTAGTAAGCCTGGTCATCGTTTTTACTGCAGGCCGTTATTTTACAAAAATCATATTAAAGCCCATCTCGGCCATTTCTACACAGGCAAACCGTATCTCCGAAACAAACCTCCATCTCAGGTTAAGTGAAGGGAATAAAAAAGATGAATTGGCGGATTTATCCATAACCATAAATAAAATGTTGCAGCGGCTTGAAGATGCATTTGAATTGCAAAAAAACTTTGTCGCTGATGCTTCCCATGAATTGAGGACTCCACTAACCTCAATCATTGGAAATATAGAAGTGAGTTTGGCAAAGGCCAGAAGCGTTGAAGAACTTCAGGTGGTTTTGGAAACGGTGTTGGCGGAAGCAGAGAAATTGCACAAACTCACCAATGGATTTTTAAATCTGGCTCAGAGCAATGTCGATTTTTCAAATCTTAGAAAAGAAGAAATCAGGCTGGATGAACTTCTAATGGAAATGAAAGATGAATTAAAGACAAAAAACCCAAAGGCGGATATTGAAATTGTATTTCCGGTAATGCCGGAAAATCCGTCTGAGCTTACCATTATGGGCGATAAAAATTTACTGGAAACGGCTTTGTTGAATATACTCGAGAATGCAAGCAAATTTTCAGACAACAAAAAAGTAACTGCAGCTTTGATTCTGAATAAAACGAATATCACCATTAAAATTTCTGACCAGGGTATAGGCATTTCTGAAAATGAATTACCCCATGTTACGGAAACTTTTTTCCGCGCCGGAAACGCAAGGGTTTATTCCGGATCAGGTATTGGACTGGCGCTCGCCGATAAGATCATTCGCCTGCATGGGGGCACGTTGAAAATCAAGTCTGATTTGAATGTGGGAACGGATGTAATGGTTTCTTTTCCATTTGTTTAGAAAGCATTAACGTCTTTAATCACATTTTAATAATTGACTAATTTCATTTTAATAATGAAATTGGATGTTTGCATTATGTTATAACAGGGATTGAGTAATGCGACTAAAGACCGATTTTCTTATTTTATTTTTATTTATTGTTGCTTCGGCTATTCTGAGTTTGTCAGCTCAAGGAGTGAATCATTCTGACACAGCTGCGCGTACTTTGGATGAAACTGAAAAATTGTTTCTTCAAAGAAATTTCCTATTACTTGCTGCGAAATATGAAATAAGCGCAGCTGATGCAGCTATTATTCAATCCAAATTGTATCCCAATCCCAATTTGTCCATTGACCAGGGTCTTTACAATAAGGAACTCGGCAAATGGTTTGATTTAAGTAAGACAGGAGAAACTTCGATTTCATTGCAACAGGTAATACTTCTGGGCGGGAAGAGAAGCAATCAAATCAATGTTGCCAAAAGAAACGCTGAAATTACTGCATTTCAATTTTATGAGTTGGTTCGCAATTTAAGATATGAATTGCGAACCTCTTTTTACAATCTCTACTTTTTACAGCAAACCCTTGCGGTGTACGACAAAGAAATAGAATCGCTTAAGTCTTTAATCGATGCTTATACCATTCAATTCAACAAAGGCAATATTGCATTCAGTGAGTTGGCGCGATTGCAGGCACTGCAATTCGGTTTGGAAAACGAACGGATTGATCTGATAAAGAATATATCCGAAAATCAAAGCAAAATTATACTGATTACCGGCGATAGTCTGAATCAAAATATTAGCCCCTTACTGGATACTGCAGTTGTTAATCGTATAAATGCAAGCGACCTCAACTACTCCAGATTACTTGATTCAGCTAAAGTGAATCGCTATGATATGCGCATAGCGGATGCAACAATCAAATTGAACGAAGCTAAATACGCCTTACAAAAATCAATGCGGGTTCCCGATCTTACCTTAGGTGCCAATTGGGATAAACAGGGAAGTTATATTCCCAACTACAATTCCATTACTATGGCTATAGATCTACCGTTTTTTAACAGAAACCAGGGAAATATAAAAATAGCAGAATATCAACTTGAAGAAAGCAAAAATTTAAAATCACAGGCGGAATTACAGGTTAGCAATGACTTAAAAAAAGCATACGATCAATTTCTTGAATTTGACAGGCTTTTCAAATCCGCTTCTTCTATGTTCAGTGCTGATTACACAAAATTACTGGATGGAATCAATAAAGGATATCGTAACCGGACCATTAACCTGTTGGAATTTATTGATTACTATGAAACGTATAAAAATTCAGTTAAAGAATTCAATCAATTGCAAAATAACCGGTTGAATGCAATTGAAAATGTAAATCTTGCTGTAGGTATAAAAATATTAAATTAAATCATATGGAAAACTATTTGAAACAACTCTTATTCGTTGCGCTATTTGGCATCCTGGGTTCTTGTGTGAAGCAGGAAAAACCGGAAACGGAATCAGCAATCAGTGAGTTTTGCATACCGGACTCATTAATGAAGAACATCACGCTGGATACCGTGCAAACAGGATCCGTAATGAGCGAATTAAAGTTATCCGGTAAAATTTCTTTCAATGAAGATCACGTGGTGAAAGTGTATCCGGTTGTCAGCGGACATGTAGCCGATGTAAAAGTTACCCTCGGAGATCATGTGGAAAAAGGTCAGGTACTTGCTGTCGTTCAAAGTTTGGATATGGCGAATTATAACAATGAACTGAAAACGGCACAATCAGAATTGGCCATAGCAAAAAAGAATCTCGATGTCATTAATGAAATGAAAAGCAGTGGAGTCAGTTCGGAAAAAGATTACCTCAATGCACAAAGCGAATATCAGAAAGCACAAGCTGCATTAAATAAAGTCAAAGAAGTGATGAAGATCTATGGGAACCCCGGTAAAACATACGATTCGATTTCAACCGGTTACACAGTGATTGCTCCCATCAGCGGATTTATTGTTGAAAAAAATGTAAATGCCGGTCAGGAATTGCGTGGGGATAATTCGAATTACTTATTTACCATTACGGATTTAAAAGAGGTTTGGGCAATAGCAAATGTCTATGAAACAGACATTGCAAAGATCAAAACCGGTAGCGATGCATTAATAACCACATTAAGTTATCCGGATAAACCATTTGAGGGAAAGGTGGAAAAAATATCCAACATCCTGAATCCCGAAACCAATGCGATGACCCTCAAAATAAAACTCAGCAATGCAGATTATTCCTTAAAACCCGGAATGTTTGCCAACATATCCATCTTATTTCCGGATAAAGAAAAAATGATGGTACTCCCTTCCAGAGCAATATTGTTTGAGGATAATAAAAACTATGTGGTGGAATTCAGAAAAAGATGCGATCTGAATTTGAAAGAAGTAAAAGTGATAAAGTCATTTCGAGACATGAGTTATATTCAATCTGATGGATTAAATAGCGGAGATCTGGTTGTCAATGCCAACAATCTTTTTGTGTTCACTGCATTGAGAAAAAGATAATTATCAGATGAAGTCGAAGTTAAAATCAGAATGGATCAACTTGTAAAAAATATAATTTCGTTTTCGCTACGTCATAAATTATTTACCTTTTTTATGACAGCCTTGCTGGCAGTGGCCGGAATCTATTGTTTTGTAAAAACGCCAATTGTTGCATTCCCGGATTTTACAAACACCCAAATCAGAATTATCACACGGTGGCCGGGAAGAAGTGCACAGGAAGTGGAACGGTTTGTTACCATTCCAATAGAGATTGCAATGAATGGGGTACAAAGAAAAATCAACCTTCGTTCGCAATCCATGTTTGGGCTTTCTGTCATTACATTAAACTTTGAGGATGATGTGGACGATTCATATGCGAGACAGCAAATTACTGCATTACTTTCCGGAGTAGAATTACCGGAAGGTGCAGTCGCTGAACTCACTCCGCCTACCGGACCAACGGATGAAATTTTCAGATATACCTTGCACTCGGATCATCACACTCCGGCTGAATTGCGCACCATACAAGATTGGGTTATTGATAGAAATCTCAGAACGGTACCAGGAGTTGCTGATGTGGTAACCTTTGGGGGTCCGGTGAAGACCTTTGAAGTCAGTGTGAATCCAAATTTACTGATTCAGTATAATCTCACTGCCCTCGATGTTTATGAAGCCATTTCCAAGAGCAATGTAAATGTAGGTGGGGATGTGATCGAGAAATCGTCACAAGCCTTTGTAGTTAGAGGATTGGGTTTATTAACGGATATTGAGGATATTAGAAATATTATTGTCAAGAATATCAATGGGGTTCCCGTTTTAGTAAAGAACATTGGAGATGTATTTGAATCCTTTAATCCTAGACTGGGTATCGTATCAAGAGGTCACGAACAAGATGTGGTGGAGGGAATTGTGCTGATGCGTAAAAATATAGATCCTGCACCTGTGTTGAAAGCTTTAGAGGAAAAAGTGATTGAATTGCATGACAAAATACTTCCGGCAGGAGTAGAAATCCGTACATTTTATGATAGAAAAAATTTGATTGATTTTTGTCTTCATACTGTTTTTCACAATGTGCTTGAAGGGATATTACTTGTTACGCTTATCGTCTTTCTTTTTATGAATGACTGGAGAGCGACGTTAATTGTTTCATTGATTATTCCGCTATCTCTGCTTTTTGCTTTTATGTTGCTTTACATGAAAGGAATGTTTGCCAACCTGATTTCGATTGGTGCGATTGACTTTGGGATCCTGATTGATGGCGCTGTCGTTATGGTCGAAGGAGTCTTTGTTGCGCTTGGATATCATGCCGCTGAAATGGGTATGGAAAAATTCAACAAGGTAGCCAAAATGAGTTTGATCCGTAAAACCGGGGTGGATATGGGAAAGGCCATTTTCTTTTCCAAGATGATTATCATTGCAGCACTTATACCGATATTTTCTTTCGAAAAAGTTGAAGGTAAGTTGTTTTCTCCTTTGGCGTATACACTTGGCTTTGCGTTATTAGGCGCATTGTTTTTCACACTGACCATGGTGCCTGCATTATCCCATCGTTTATTCAATAAAAACATCAAGGAAAAACACAATCCGCTGGTGGAAGGAATGATCAAGTATTATGAAAAGATATTTGATTGGGTTATGCGTAACAAAAAGCTAAGTCTTGTAATTGGATTGGCCATCGTAGTCGGCGCATTTGCATCTTCCAAATTTTTAGGATCTGAATTTATTCCTCATTTGGATGAAGGATCTCTTTGGGTAGAAGGAGATGCACCTATGAGTATTTCATTGCCTCAGGCAAAGGCACTATCGGATAGCATGAGAAATGATTTGCTGCGATTTCCGGAAGTACGGGAAGTAGTCTCTCAGGTAGGAAGACCGGATGATGGTACAGATCCAAAGGGATTCTTTTCTATTGAATGCCTTGTTGATTTATACCCTAAAGAACAATGGAAATCGGGTTTAACTAAAGATGAATTGATTGATAAAATGTCCAGGGTTTTGGACTCAAAATATCTCGGAACAATTTGGAGTTTCTCTCAGCCTATTATCGACAATGTCAATGAAGCTGTTGCAGGTATCAATGTAAACCAGGCAGTTAAAGTATTCGGGGAGAATCTGGATACTATTTCCAGAATCAGTAAAGAAGTTGACCGCCTTTTGAAATCGGTTCCCGGTATGGAGGATGTTGGTATTGTAAAAAATCTGGGTCAGCCGGAATTGCAAATCAAACTCGACCGAAAGAAAATGGGTTTGTATGGAATTTCCGCAGCAGAGGCAAATGCTATGATAGAACTGGCAATTGGCGGAAAGGCTGCATCTCAGTTGTATGAAGGGGAGAAAAAATTTGATATCAGAGTAAGATATCAATCCACTTATCGAAAAAACGAAACGGATATTGGCAATCTCATGATTCCTTGTTCCAGCGGTTTAAAAATACCTTTGAAGGAAATAGCTGACATTCAATTAAAAAGTGGTCCTGCGTTTATCTACAGGGATAATAACAGATTATTTTCGGCAGTGCAATTTGCTGTGCGTGGTCGTGACTTAGGTAGTACAGTGTCTGAAGCTCAAAATTTATTGAGCGAAAAAATTAATTTACCTAAAGGCTATACCATTCAGTTCAGCGGCGAATATGAAAGTGAAATCAGGGCTATGACCAAATTATCGATTGTGGTCCCGATTAGTCTAATGATAATTTTTATCATATTGCTGATCTTATTCCGGAAAGTAAGGGATGTGTTATTGGTTCTCCTCAATGTTCCGTTTGCAATTGTTGGTGGGATCATTGCATTACTGCTTACCGGAACGAATTTTAATATTGCAGGTGGAATTGGGTTTATTGCCTTATTTGGCATTTGTATTCAAAACGGCGTGATCATTATTTCGGTAATTAAGCAAAACATCGATAAGAATTTGCCATTGGAAGAAGCGATAAAAACAGGAGCCATAAGCCGTGTGCGACCCATAGTCATGACGGCCCTGATGGCTATATTTGGATTATTACCTGCAGCCATATCTACAGGAATTGGTTCCGAGACTCAAAAGCCATTGGCTATTGTAATTGTCGGAGGATTGCTGAGTGCTACTTTACTAACATTAATTCTTTTTCCGGTGATTGTATATAGGGTTTATAGAATAAAACAGTTAAAAAATTAGACTGAAGCAACTTATTGTTGTTCAAGTTTTTCATTTGATTATTATTTATCCCAATCGGACGCAGGCTAAACTGTACCTTTCCAATCGTTCTTTGGGACGGAGCCTGCGTCATGGGATAAATTTTTGGGAGACCATTTGGATACGAATTTCAGAAGCGGCAATGCTATTACTAATTACAATGCTTGCCATTTGTATCAGCATATTAAAGTTTTTTTGTTTCAAACAATCTATTTCCTTTTCAGGATGGATACTATATCAAAATACCAGAAAGTCCCAATTGATCTGTCCATTGAATTTTAACCATAAAAAACAGAGACTGCAATTCCAGAAATTCGACAACCCAATGGCTTTGAGCCAAAAAATTTTGCAGAATATTTAACATAAAAATTTAAAAAAGACAAAATTTTATCTAACACATCGTTAAGAATTCAGTTCGGATACACAGATTACGAATAATCTTTATATTTTTCCATCTCAATAAAGCATTGATCTAAAATGATGAAGAATCTGATTATTCTGGTTATTCTGTTTTCTTTGAAAACATTAAGCGCTCAGGAGGATAGCTGTTACATCAGGATACACGCCGCAGGCTATAAAGGAGGCACAGCCAAACTGATCAGCATTTATGGTGATCGCAATTTTTTGGAGGACTCGGCCAAAATTGATTCAACCGGACGATTTGAATTTAAACGAAAAAGTCCTTTGAAGGCAGGTTATTATTATACGATAATGCCTGACAATGGAAACTTTCATATGATTATTGATCAGGAACAGCATTTTAGCATGGATACGAAGAAATCTGATTTAATCGGAAACATGAAAGTGGAATCCTCTATTGATAATACGCTTTTATATGAGTCATTAAAATTTCAGATAGGGATCGACCGGGAAGTGGATTCATTAAATGTCATTAAGAATGCCGCCAATCCGGATAAAGCGAAGGTTGAAGAAGTAGAGAAGCAACTGAAAAGGATACAATCCGATAAAAAGAAACAGTTGGAGTATTTTCAGAAGAAATATCCCAATTCCTTTTTTACCAAATTTAAAACAGCAGGACAAAACCCGGAGCTGGTTGATGTTAAAAAACCAAATGGAGAATTAGACAAGGAAAAACAATTTCAATTGTTCCGGGATGCATTTTGGGATAATGTCGATTTTACGGATGTGCGTTTATTGCGAACACCGGTAATAGCCAATAAGCTTAAAAAGTTTATCACGGAGATGACCGCACAACAGCCGGATTCTATTATCAGACAAGCAGACATTGTCATCGACAAGTCTCTGGCGAATAAAGAAATATTTCAGTTTGTAAGCAATTGGATTGCCCTTACCTATCAACCTACGGTGACTAAAGTAATGGATGGAGAAGCGGTTATGGTGCATGTACTCGATAAGTACTTTACCAAAGAGCTGGCTTACTGGATGACGGATCAGGATCTTGCGGCAGTGAAGAAGAAAGTATATGAAATGAAAAGCAGCCTGGTAAATGCGCAGGGGCCTGACGTCGTTTCAACGGATTTATATGGTAAAACAAGATCGATATATGAACTTAAAGAAGATTACATCATCGTATTCATGTATGATCCAGATTGTGATCATTGTCAGAAAGAAACACCTGAGTTGCTGCAATTTTATAAAGAATGGAAACCGAAAAGCGTAGAGGTTTTTGCAATCGTATTGAATTCAACCGAACAAAAATGGAGAGAATTTGTAGCAAAATATCATACTGAATCCTGGATCAATGTGTTTGACCCTACGAACAAAAGTATTTACGCCAAGTATTTTGTAGATATCACTCCTGAAATTTATGTGCTGAATAAAGAGCGTAAAATCATTGGAAAGAATCTTCATCCGGAACAAATCGCATTTATTATCAATCAGGACCAGGAACGGAGAAAGAAGAAGTGAGGAAGGAGTGTAGGAAAGAAGGTGTTTAGGTTTTAGGTTTTTAGGTTGTAGTGAATTTCAAATTATCATAATTCTGCACATTAGCTATTGCCGGTTTTTATGTTTCTGGTTGAATCCATTGAGCTTTGTTAAATTAAGGTTGAACCGGATTTGCAACTATTGTTATCTCTTAATCCGGATCTGTTTCTTTAAACTCCCAGGCGGCAGTGGTTTTCACTTCATAAAGCAGATCATATAATTTACTCATCGCCAGAGTTGGTCCCTGCTCATAATCATACCAGGTGACTGCTGAGTTGTCCTGGTAGGTGATGATCATAGTGATCGCATGATCTGCACTGTCTTCTCCGAATTTTTGACTTGATTTATTAAATTTTAAATAATTGGCGAGTTCAAATATTTGCTTAAACAATTTCTCATCACAAATTGCTGCATACTTGCCAATTTGCTGATCGGTGCCTTTGATATTAGATAGGATCAGATTCCGGGCGCTGTCAATTTTCATCCGGTAATCAGGACAGACTCCATATTGACAAAACGAATGGAGTTGTATAAAACGGATGTCTTTAAAAACGGGTTTGGGATTAAATTCAACAATTCCGCCGAATTTGTAAATCAGGGTATCTTTCTTTATCAATCCCATTTTGTAGTAATCCTGGTAGGTTCGAGGAACTCTTACTTCCTGACCATTGCGGGTTTCTGTGCGAACTTTGGTTTCGAATTGTCTGAAAATGATCATCAATCCGGATTTCGTTTCTTCAATAAATGGAATTTGTAAATTGCCTTTGTTTTTTGGAGGGAAGACCGATATTAAATTAAATTTCGATTCTTCATCCAGCACATCTTTTCCCAGGATTAAATAATGAGCCTGGTCTTTCTTTTCCTGACCGGTGATAAACAGATCCGGAATTTTATCATTGTTGAAATCACCTACATACCAGGGAGAGTATTCCAATGAATCCAGATAAAATTGGTTTTCGTCTTCTGGACATTTTATTCCAAGTGTAAAGCTTTTTAATTGGTCAAATTCCTTTTTCACAAAAATCATGACTTCTTTGTCCGTTGTCAGCTCGTCCAATTCCTGTGACATTATACAGGCTAAGAAAACAAATTGTAACAGTAAGGTAATTTTAAATTTCATCTGAACTCATTTAATTGAGTTTATAATTTAATCCGAGTTCTTCCAGTTCGTGCAGAAGTTCGCTGCTAACGTTTACTTTTTTGGCAGATAGCATTGCGAGTTGTTGTTCGTTGGCAATATCAACCAGTTGTAATTTCAATAAGAGTGGCCCTTTGTTCTTTTTGACCAGGTTATCAAATTTTTGAATCAGCGCATCATTTATCGAATCCAGTCGCACATAGACGGTAAATTTCTTTGCAATATGTTCCAATGCGGAAGATAACAAAATCATATTGGTTACGCGGAATACCCATTCATCTTCATTTTGTTTCCAGTTGGATTTTTCATACGACCCTTCCACCATAACGGCGACGCCATTATTCAATAAACCCTTGTAATTCAGATATTGTTCTTTAAATAAACGTATCGTAATGCTTCCAAAATAATCCTGCAATTTGATAATTCCAAAGCCTTCTCCTTTTTGATTTGTGCGGTGCTGAACATCGGTAATGATTCCGCATAATCTGTGACGAACACCTGAAATATCGTCTTCTTTGAATTTTTCCAGTTTATCGATGCTTACCGTTGCTGCATATTTTAATTCCAGTTTGTAATCGTCCAATGGATGAGCGCTCAGGTAAATGCCCGCAATTTCAACTTCATGAGCCAGTTTTTCAAGGCTATTCCAGGGTGCACAAACTGGGGCGTTTGGAGCTTGTATATCATCCTGATTGGTTTCTCCGAAAAGAGAAGCCTGTTGATTTTCCATGGATAGCTGATATTGATTGCCCCAACGGATCATACATTCAATATAACTTGGATATTTATCAACCGGAGCAAAATACTGAGCTCTGTGCAAATTTGGGAAGCAATCAAAAGCACCACCATATACACAACTTTCGATAACCTTTTTATTAAAGGTGCGTGAATTCAAACGCTTAATCATATCCACGAAATCGGTAAACATTCCATGTTCATCGCGTTCCTTCAGAATTTCCGTTACGGGTCCTTCGCCGACTCCTTTCATGGCAGACAAACCAAAACGGATCTGCCCTTTTGCATTTACGGTAAACTCTAATTCGGATTCATTGATATCAGGACCTAAAACGGTGAGTTTCATTTGCTGGCATTCATTCAGGTAGATGCTCAGGTCTGTAACGTTGTTTTTATTTGCAGTGAGTACTGCAGCCATAAACTCTGCGGGATAATGGGCTTTTAGATATGCAGTTTGAAATGCAAGTACAGAATATGCCGCGGCGTGTGACCTGTTGAAACCATAAGCCGCAAATTTGGCCATTACTTCAAAAATATCTTTGGCCTTTTTTTCCTCAATTCCCTTTTTACCGGCGCGTTCAACAAACAAACTACTTTGCTTGTCCATTTCTTCTTTTTTCTTTTTACCCATTGCCCTGCGCAGTACATCCGCTTCACCTAATGAATAATCAGCCATGATTTGTGCTGCCTGCATGATTTGCTCCTGGTAAACCATAATACCATATGTGGGTTCAAGAATATCTTTCAACCAGGGATGTGGATACTCAACGGCTACTTTTTTGTTTTTACGCGCAATAAATTCATCGATGAACGCCATAGGTCCGGGTCTGAACAAAGCATTCATAGCAATGATATCTTCTATGCCGGATGGTTTTAGATTTCGCAGGTTAGAACGCATGCCTTCACTTTCAAACTGGAACAATCCGATGGTCTGACCTTTTTGAAATATCTCCAGCGTTTGAGGATCATCGAGTGGAATATCATGCAGATTAATTCTCTTCTCTTCACCAAAGCGTCTTACAATATTTTGGATCGCATTGTCAATAATGGTCAATGTGCTTAAACCCAGAAAATCCATTTTAAGCAAGCCCGTGTATTCAATGACATTGCCTTCGATCTGGGTGACCAACAGGTCCGTATCTTTTGCAGTGCAAACGGGTAAAAATCGGGTGATTTCATCCGGTGCAATGATGATTCCTGCTGCGTGAACACCGGTATTCCGGACAGAACCTTCCAGTTTCATAGCCATTCGCAACACATCGGATTCCAGTCCCGGAAATTTTAAAACCTGCCGAAGATCCTGTATTTTCTTTTTTTCATCTGAGGTAAACTCATCTGAGATTGCAGTCTTTTCATCCAATATGGAATTGAGATTGACACCCGGACGAGTCGGAACCATTTTAGCCAAGCGATCTGAAGTAGCGAGGTCCAATTGTTTTACGCGCGCCACATCGCGGATGGAAGACTTAGCAGCCATGGTACCAAAAGTCACAATTTGTGCGACCTGATTTCTGCCATATTTTTGTACGACGTAATCAATTACTTTTTGACGGCCTTTGTCATCGAAGTCAATATCAATATCGGGCCATGATATCCGTTCCGGATTTAAAAAGCGTTCAAAAAGTAAATTGTATTTAATGGGATCAATGTCAGTTATCGATAAACAATAGGCCACTGCAGATCCGGCAGCACTTCCTCTTCCGGGACCTACACTCACGCCTAATTCTCTGGCCGCACGAATGAAATCCTGCACAATCAGAAAATATCCTGCAAATTTCATTTTTTCAATTACGGAAAGTTCAAATTGGAGACGGCTTTGCAAAACGGCGTCTATATGACCATACCGTTTCTTTGCACCTTCATAAACCAGGTGATCCAAATACTCATTTTGATTTTTAAAGTTGGGTGGTATTGGAAAGTTGGGTAGTAGAACATCGCGTTCGAGATTTGGCGTATAACACTTTTCAGCAATTTCCACAGTTTGTTCAACTGCGAAGGGAATATCAGCAAAATGTTTTTGCATTTCTGCAGTCGTCTTGAAATAGAAGTCAGAACTGGGAAAACTAAAACGATCTGTTTCTTCGACATTGGAGTTTGTATTAATGCAAAGCAACACATCATGTGGTTCAAAATCTTCTTCTTCCAGATAATGAACATCATTGGTGACAATAACTTTGACATTGTATTTTTTTGCAAAACCCAATAAAACCTGATTAATATCTTCCTGGCTTACACCGGAGCCATCCAGGTTATCACATCCCCTGTGTCTTTGAATTTCGATGTAATAATCTTCTCCAAAAAGATCCAGCCACCATTTTAATTTATTTTCTGCTCCGGCAATATCTCCTTTCATAATTGTCTGTGGCAACTCAGCACCAACACAACAACTCGTCGCTATCAAACCTTCATGATATTTGAGAAGTAATTCTTTATCTATACGTGGAAATTTTCCATACAATCCTTCGATAAATCCCAGTGAGCAAAGTTTTGAAAGATTCTCATATCCGGTTTGGTTTTTGGCAAGAATGAGCTGATGATAGCGTTCATCTTTCTCGCCACCACTTTTTAAAAAACTGTGCTTATGCCGGTCGGGAACGAGATAAAATTCACAACCCAGAATTGGTTTAATCCCATTTGCTTTCGCTTCTTTTACAAAACTGAAGCAACCAAACATATTGCCATGATCTGTCAGTGCCACGGCTTTTTGCCCATCAGCGGCGGCTTTTTTCATTAGGGAAGCAATATCAGTTGCGCCGTCTAATAGTGAAAACTGGGTATGGCAATGTAGGTGAACAAATGACATGGTCTTGAGTGTGGATTGAGTTACAAAGTTAACAAGAAAGCGTGCATTCTTTGATTCCATTGGAAATTTGTCGCTCAGTTCCGGCGTTCCACTTCATTCATTAAATTACACATTAAGCTGTGAATACCAGCGATGTTGGAACTCTTAAAGCAATGAATTGCAATTGATTACCATAATGGATACATGCCTGATAAACATATTGATATAAATCCTGTTATACATCTCGTGTAAAGAAAACCGGATGAATGAACAATTGAAATTAAACATCAAAGGATCCATTACCAAAAACAGCCAGGAAATTCAGGAACCTGTAGCGTTGCGTAAACCCAGGCAATTGATCCTGCATGGCGATGTGAGAGAAGACGATTATTATTGGCTTAATGAGCGTGACAATCCTGAAGTAAAAGCGTATCTGAAACAGGAAAATGAATATCTGGAAAAAGTGCTTTCTCCTGTTAAGCAATTGCGTCTGGATTTGTACCAAGAAATGATTTCCCGGATCAAACAGGATGACAATACTGTACCATACAATAAAAATGGATATGCATATTATACGCGCTATGAAACGGGGAAGGAATATCCAATTTATTGCCGCAAAAAGTTAAACGGTCAAAATCAGTCAGAAGAAATTATTGTCAATGTAAATGATCTGGCCAAAGGACAAAAATTCTGTAACGTCATTTCACCTAAAATAAGTCCGGATAATAAACTCGCCGTTTATGGACTGGATACAACAGGGAGAAATTTGCATCAGGCGTTTGTGAAAAATTTAGAGACGGGTGAAATTATTGAACAAAACTCGCCGGTGATCGCCGGTGATTTTGTCTGGACCCCTGATAACAAAGCTTTTTTTTACGATACAAAGGATGTCGATACACTAAGAACGGACAAAGTGTGGTTGCACACACTACATACCACATTTGATCAGGACAAGTTGGTCTTTCATGAAACAGATGAGACCACATATGCATCGATTAATGCATCCAAGGACCGGAAATACCTTTTTATTCATTCCGGTTACACTGAGTCAGTAGAATGTCAATTTATTCTACTGGATCAATATCAAAGTCCTCCACAACTGATCAAAAAAAGGGAACACGGTTTCTATTATTCCGTAGAGCATTTCGACGGTAGTTTTTTGATTTTGACCAATGATGATGCCCGTAATTTTAAAATTGCGAAAACGCCGGTAAGTCAATATACTCATGATCAATGGCAGGTCTTGATTCCCCATAAAGAAGATGTATTCATCGATGGGTTGGAAGTGCTGGCGAATTGGCTGGTACTGCATGAGCGCAAAGATGGATTAAATCAGATTCACATTATTCCATGGAACGATTTGCAAGAGGATCATTATATATCGTTCAGAGATTCCAGTTATGATTGCTGGCTGGGACCGAATTATGAAATGACTTCTGATGTATTAAGGTTGGGTTACACTTCATTAACCACACCTGTTTCTACGTATGATTATGATATCAAAAACAAAACATTGATTTTATTAAAGGAAAATCCCGTGTTAGGAGATTTTCAAAAGGAAAATTATCATTCGGAATATGTACAGGTGAAATCGCGGGATGGTGTTGATATACCGCTTACTCTTGTATATAGAAATGGATTTACCCGCGATGGCAAAGCACCTGCCTTATTGTATGCTTATGGTAGTTATGGAATTACAACAGATGCTGCATTTAGTAGTAATTTATTGTCTTTACTGGATCGTGGATTTGTTTTTGCACTGGCGCATATCAGAGGTGGTAAGGAAAAAGGGTGGCAGTGGTATGAAGATGGTAAGATGCTGAAGAAAATAAACACCTTTAATGATTATATCGATTGTGCTGAATTTCTGATTGCACAAAAATATACCAATGCAGATCGATTGTTTGGCAGAGGTGGATCCGCAGGTGGTCTGTTAATGGGTGCGGTATACAATATGAGACCTGATTTATTTAAAGGTTTATTAGCTCATGTGCCATTTGTGGATGTGATCACCACAATGTCAGATCCCAACATTCCATTGACTACAGGAGAATACAATGAATGGGGTAATCCGGATATCAAAGAAGAGTATAATTACATGAAGACCTATTCTCCGATTGATAATATAACTCCCGGTAAACACACCAATTTGCTGGTTACAACGGGATTTTCTGATAGCCAGGTGCAATATTGGGAGCCTGCAAAATGGGTGGCCAAACTTCGAAAAATGAGATCCGTGAAGAATGAGGTCATTTTGTTTTATACCAACCTGGATGCCGGGCATGGTGGCGCATCTGGAAGATTTGAACGGCTTAAGGAAATTGCAATGGAGTATGCATTTATGTTTGCATTGCTTTCAGAAAATTAAGTGTCCTGCTTCTTTAATTTCCTTTGAATATTTCTTTTTAATTTACGTACTGGAACTCCACCGGATTCAGGGTATTGCAAACTGTTAAGGATAAAATTTATGCTTACGAGTTAATGTGATGCAACAAATGGAATGGGTATATAATTTAATATTATAAAATAGCAGCTATTCCTTTATAACCAAGCAATAGTCCGATTAAGAATAAGATGAATCCCAACGCTTTTATGATATAGTCTATGACTTGTGACTTAATTCGCTTTCTGAATTTGGAAATGAGATAAGTCAGATAATAAAACCAACTTACACTTCCAATGGCAATAAAAAATGCATAACAGAAGCTAAGCCAAAATGGATAACTGGAAGGAAAATTAATTGGATCTTCGTCAGGGTTATTTGGGTTTGGAATTTTGGATTTAATATATTTTGAAAGGTTAAGTGTATTGGTATCTTTTGTTGGTTTGTCATTGCTACGGATCTCTTTCATTTCCTCGCTCATCTTTTTATCCAGGCCGCCTGTATCAAATCCATAAGACGTGAGTATGGTCAGGACCAGAAGTGATGAAGTCATGGAGCTGATAAACAAGCCGGGGTTGAGAAAGCCCAACATCATGCCGGTTAAAAAACCATTTTCTTTTTTGATTTTAATAGTGGATGGTAACAGATGTTCAGGATTGCTCTCTTCGATGTCCAGCTTTGTTTTGAAAATTTTTATACTTGTATATATGACAAACAAAGCACCTGCCAGAAATACATAAGGAATATAAGGCTTGTAAAGGGAATAAATTTTAGTTAAACAGAATACGGAAATAAACGGGTAGGTAAAATCGGCCAGTGCTGCGCCAAAATTGATTAGGTTACAATACCGTGTACGTCCTTTGAGCGCATTTGTAAAAATGACTATACTGGTTGGTCCTCCGGCAGGAATGGATAAAACCAGACCTATGATTAATCCGATAACAGAAATGATAATGAGATTCTCAGTCAAAGGATAGAAATAAAATTCAATTAATAATTTTCCGTAATCATTCTATTAGCCATTTCCAGATCATGTGCTGTATCGATTTCCATGCATTTATGTTCCGTAATATCAACGGCAAAAATAGACTCTCCGTCATCGATCAGGTTTTGAAAGGCAGCTTCATAGAACAAATTGACTTTGTTTTCCCTGATGATCAGATGATCGAGGATTTTATACAGTTTTTCTACAAGAGGCGCGCTGAATTTTTCAATGCCAATCGATTCACCCATAGCTTCCTTGGGGATTACTTCTTTTCCGATCTCGAGAATACGACCTTCAGAATCCCCTTTAACTTTTATTTCTTCCTCCTGAACTTCATGCTTTTTTAATGCAAGGCAATTATCGAATCCGGAGTTCAGAAGTTTTGTAATTATGCTTTGGTCAAAAATGATATCGCTATCCATCAGCAACATGTCTTCACCGGCAAACTCATTTTTTACCAGCCAAAGTGAATAAATGTTATTGGTTGAATCGTAAACAGGATTATAAATATATTTCACATCTAGAGTTGGATATTCGGAAGCAATAAAATTTTTAATTTGATCTTCGCGGTATCCGGTCACGACAACGACTTTCTGAATACGGTTGGAGATAATATTATCCAGAGTAAGTGAGAGAATATTTTTGTTGCCAACCTTTAAAAGGCATTTGGGCGTATTATCTGTCAACGGTCTGAGCCGGGAAGCAATTCCGGCAGCAAGAATGAGTGCTTTCATTCGCTTGCCAATTTGAATGATTGGTCAATAGTTCTTTGCACAAACCAGAGAACAATGGCGAATGCGTTGAATCCGATCAGTATAATGGCAAAAAACAGATCAAGGCGATTGATTACAGAGCAAATGATCAATACGGTAATCTCTGCAGTTGAGCTAATCAGCGTCCACAATCTCATGATTAATTTATTTTTCTCATAATACTCTTGTGGAGTGGCTATGAAAAAGACTGTCTTTTTACCTTTTGATATCAGCTTATCCTGAAAAGAAGAATAGTAGAGATAAATTTGAATAATCGTTCTGTCCAACCATTTGTTTTTCTGCCCTTTCAAAACTTCGTATTCATCTTTATATGATTGAAGATCTTCTTCAAAAGTGTTTTTTCTCTGAAGCACATAATCCAAAAACCGGTTGCGGTAGAAATCGACCAGCACAGCCTGAATGACGCTAAAAACAATTAATAATAAAATGAGAAACCACCAAAATGCCGGATTTTCCTGCTGATTGGCAAAACCAAATCCGATACCAAGAAAAACGGCAAGGGTGGCTATGTAATCCCCAATGCCATCGATAATTCTTCCTGCATGAGTTCCATTATTTTTAAGGCGTGCAAGTTGACCATCACTGCAGTCAAACACATTATATAACATAAAGAAGAGTGCACCCAATAAAAATCCATAAGGTAAACCCTGTGCATAAAAATATCCGGAAATGATTCCCAGTATTAATGCCGTAAAGGTGAGTTGATTCGGAGTGATGTTAGTTGGAAAAATAAGTTTGACCAATTGGAACGCAAGAGGCCTGTAAAAAACGAGGTCAAATACATCTTCGACCTCAGGCATTTTCAATGATTTTTTATACTCCGCCAGCCAGCTCATGATTTATTAGCTTCATTTAAAAATGCTTTTACCATTTGCATGAGCATTTGATTTTGTTCCTGGGTTCCGATCGTAATGCGCAAATGATTAAATAGCCCATCTTCGGCCATAAACTTAACAACCATATTGCGTTCCGTAAGATATTTTTTTAATGCATCTTTTAGTTCAACAGGAATTTTGACCAGGATAAAATTGGCATACGATTTATAGGCTTTAAAACCGGGTAATTTATTAAATTCGGTTCTGAACATTTCCATATCTGCTGCCATTTTTTTGCAGATGTCATTGTAGTATTCCTGAGAATCCAGTGCAGCCAATGCAATGCGCTCTGATAAGCGGTTATATCCCAGATAGCGTGCGCTGAACATCGATAGTTGTTCATGGTTTTTCCCCATCAATGCAAAACCAATTCTAACTCCGGCCAAACCATAAAATTTGGAAAACGTACGGATGATTAATACGTTTGAAAAATGGTTTATGATATCTTTCAGATAGGATTTGTCATCATTGAAAAACAACGAATAAGCTTCGTCCATAACAACCACGGCATCTTTCATCCTGTTTAAAACTTCCTTCAACTGATTAAAGTCCAATCGGTTTCCGGTGGGATTATTCGGCGAACTAATAAGTACCAACTTAGGCTTTTGTTCATCGTAGATCTTCAGCATTCCTTCAATGTCATAATAAAAGGAATCTTCACCTTCAACAATTGGGTATTCTATTTTGATACCACCAACTTCATCAGCTATTTTTTTGTAATACCACCAGGAATAAGATGGAATCATGATTTTATCCCCTTCATGGATATAGCAATGTATAGTTTGTTTAAGAATATCTTCTCCACCAAAACCGAGCATTACATTTTTTTCATCGATTCCGTAATCATTAGCCAATCGAAGAGACAACGGACTTTTGATTCCCAGCATATGATCACGGGAATATTCTCTTAAGGTCTCTGAATTTAAATTTTTTAATGCATCAAAACATGCAGGTGCAGGACCATATTGATGTTCATTTCTGTCCAGATAAGTAATTTCCGCTTTTTTAGTTTCCACAGCTATTCGTTTTTAAATTGAGTAAATTCCAATCTTAAGATCTGATGTAATTTTTTGATAGAGAACAAACCCCCAAAATTACATTATGTTTTATAACTGATTGTGATTTGGAGAAAATGAGATCCGATGACCAGCTTTTTTTCATCCAAAGTTTTCTACAATATTTTTAATTGGTTGATTCACAAGAGTTTTTATATCTTGGAATGATTATATTTCCTGAGATTAAAAAAAGTAATTCCATACGAAAAATTCAATATCACTAAATTGAATTGAGTACAAATTTTCCGGTTTAGTTTTCTGGCGAACGGCCATTGAATTTCTTGAAAGCTACTATCAAAGTACTTAAAATACGACATTAACATCAGGTTGGTTTTTGATCAATAAAGTGGATGAATTTTCTCTGCGAATTGATACTTGCAAAATTGAAGGAATGGGTGATTTAAACGAGAATCGATATGATAATAGACGAAAGTCCTGCAGCCCTCAATGGGGTAATTTAAAAAAGAAGCATTGATATTCGTCATTTTGAATGCAGTTTACTCGATTGAAAGGTATTGGTTTTCAAACAATATGGGAAGCATTCGTTATTTATTTCTTAACCTGAAGCTGAATTGATCTCGAATCCTATCAATATCAAAACTTTATTAATATAAAAATCTATAATAAGTTGTTAGTGTGGTCTGGAAAGTTGATATGATGGAATGAGTTTGTATCTTTGCACCCTGTATTTTAAAATTAAAGTCAGTACTTCAATTCTTTAAAATCATAGCAAAATTCGGCTTTAGCCTAATAAGATTAAAGGAAGAATCTTAAACAGGTCTTTGAAATTTCAAAAGCAATTTAGACTGCTATTCTGTTAAAGAAGCAAATCGCGCTCATTCTTATTTATAAAGCTTTACAAATTAAGATTTTTACTAATGATTCAATTGATCAATCAATATCTTAAAAATGTAAAGGAGGAGTGGCGAATGGCATCACGGATAAAAAAATTCAGACAAACGGTTCTGATTACGTTTATTTCAATGATTCCTTTGTTTTTTTATCTGAACCCTTTTCTGGATTATATCGAAGGTCGGCCAGGATGTGAAATGAACGACATTTTATTAAACTGGATTCCGGCTATAGATCTTTCAAATTTTATTTTTTTTATTCTGTATTCTTCTGCTGCTGTGGCGATTTTATATTGTTTGCGCATGCCATGGTTATTATTCAGAGGCATCCAGGTACTGATTGTTTTGCAGTATATGAGGAATATCTGCTTGTATGTTACTCCGTTAAATGCACCGGTAGGCATTCTTGCCTTGCAGGATCCGGTTCTCGAAACCATAGCGTATAATCATCGGGCGAATTTGAAAGACTTATTTTTCAGCGGACATACCGCAACAATCTTTATCTTTATGCTCTTAACCTGGAATAGTCCGGGCTTAAAGTTTATTTTTGGTATTATTACGGGATTAATGGCTATTTTGCTTTTGATTCAGCACTGTCATTACACCGTTGATATAATCGGTGGTGTTGCCTGTGCTTATTTAGCATATAAATGGGTATCTTGGATTTGGTTTAAAATACAGTTACCCTTATCATAAAGAATTAAGAAAATGTTTTGTATCCTTGCAAAAAATAGATTCCATTATAGTTACATGTGTAAATTATTTTACATATTTTTTCAAAATATTCAAATCAATCCATGAAACAACAAGTTGAAATGGATCTGCTAAGGCAAAAAATTGAGCATTTAGGTGCCCAGGTTGACTATCTGAAGGATAATGATATTTATCTTTTTTATAGGGAGCTGGACTCTGCCCAGGATGTCGAAATGACAGAACACGGGCGGAAAATCCTCATGTTCGGTTCGAATAGTTACTTAGGTTTGACCAACCATCCGAGAGTTAAAGCGGCTGCCATAAAGGCAATCGAAAAATACGGAACGGGTGTATCAGGTTCCCGCTTATTAAATGGCAACCTGGGTATACACAGAGAGTTGGAAGAGCGCCTGGCAGATTATGTAGGTAAGGAAGATTCAGTCATTTTTAGTACGGGTTTCCAGGCTAATTTAGGAGCAATACCTCCTATAATAGATCGCAATGGCTGTCTTTTTATGGATAAATTAAGCCATGCATCCATTATTGAAAGTGCTACCCTTTCTCTCGGCAAAAAATACAAATTCGAGCATAATAATGTACAGTCACTCGAAAAACTACTGCAACACTGTCCTAATCAGGCAATTAAGCTGGTAGTCACCGAGGGAATATTTAGTATGGATGGCGACATTTCTGCGTTACCCGACATTGTAGAAACAGCTGAGCGGCACAATGCTATGGTAATGGTCGATGACGCCCATGCCATTGGAGTGTTGGGCAAAAATGGCTCCGGTACATCGTCTTACTTTAATTTGACTGATCGGGTACACCTCATTACAGGCACATTTAGTAAGTCACTGGCCGCTTTAGGCGGGTTTGTAGCTGCTGATAAAGACATTGTAAACCATATTAAACACAGTTCCAGAGCACTCATGTTTAGTGCAGGTCTGCAGCCTTCTTCAGTTGCAGCAGTCATGGAGGCTTTGGATATTATCGAGGAGCAGCCTGAACTGATTGAAAAATTATGGGAAAACACCCATTATTCAATCAAGCTGTTCAAGGATATGGGCTTTGACGTAGGAAAAGCAGAAACGCCTATTATCCCATTGTATATCCGGGACGATTACAAAACGTATATCATTACGAAGAGATTATATGAAGATGGCATTTTCCTAAATCCGGTAGTTTCTCCGGCCACAAGTGCTGATTCTTCTTTGATACGCTTCTCTATCATGTCGAATCATACCAAGGCGCAAATAGATTTTGCCACAAACAAAATCTATGATCACGCTAAAGATCTGAAGATCTTATAATCAACATGTTCAGATGTTAGTTATACAGCCAGTTCAAAATAAAAAGGAGGTCGCTGAGTTTATTGATTTTGTGTATGATTTATATGAAGGAGACCCCAATTTTGTTCCTGAATTATTTATAGCCCAGCGCGATCATCTGGACCCAAAGAAAAATCCTTTTTTCGATACGGCAAAAGCACAGTTGTTTTTAGCAAAGGACAATGGTAAAGTGGTTGGGCGAATTGCTGCTGTTCGCGATGACAATATGATCGATTTTACCAAAGAGCCTATCGGCGTTTTTGGTTTTTTTGATGTTATCAATGACTACCAGGTTGCAGAAGCATTATTAAATACGGCTGTCGAATGGTTGAAAAATGAAAATCTGAAATTTCTTGAAGGGCCTTATAATTTTTCAGTGAATCATACCTGCGGTTTACTAATCGAAGGATTTGATGTTCCTCCTGCAGTAATGATGACGTATAACAAACCTTATTATCAGACATTTCTGGAGCGATATGGTTTGCAAAAGAAAATGGATCTGCTTGCATATAAATTGGACTCCAATAAATTTCCGGAAAGACTCCGCCAATCAGCACCCATGCTGAAAGAAAGACTGGAAAGAAAGGGAATTACGGTGAGAAAGATCAATATGAAGAATTTCATCAATGATGTAAAAAGCACAGTTCACGTATATAATCAGGCATGGAGTAAAAATTTGGGATACACTCCTATGAGTGAGAAAGAATTTTTGCATGCAGCAAAGGACATGAAAATGATAATCGATCCTGAATTGGTTATGCTTGCAGAAAAAGATGGACAGGTGATCGGATTTTCTCTTACTCTTCCGGACATCAATGAAGTTCAGATCAAAATAAAAAGAGGACGATTATTGCCATTCGGCATTTTTAAACTGCTGCTCAATAAAGGGAAAATAAAAAATACAAGGGTCATAGCTTTGGGTGTGCTGGAGGAATACAGAAAATTGGGAATTGATGCGTATTTCTATGCCAGAAGTTTTGACTATGTCCAAAAACATCCTTACCTCGAAACCGGAGAAGCATCCTGGATACTTGAGAATAATCCGGAAATGAACCAGGCACTGATCAAAGCAGGAGGTATTGTTGAAAAAAAATACCGGATCTTCAGGAAATCAATTGCCTAAGGCATTCAGTTATTGAACAGAATGGAAACAAAAAGTACATTCAGCTTTTCACATACCTTTGTGTACCTTTTGTGTGCACCCGTTTTACTAAGTCTGTATTACTATCATAATACCGGGCAGCAATTTCTAAGTCTGTTCCCGGGCTATACCGGTCATCCATCCCTTGATTTGTTTGTTCAATACTGGAAGTTCTCTTTGTTTTTCTTGTTGGTTGGCTTAATACCACTGTCTTACTTGTTATTTGTGGTGAAAAAGCCTCTTGCGGATTTCGGGCTGGGTCTGGGAAATTATAAATTGGGTTTAAAGTTACTGGCCATTTTTGTTCCGCTCGTCATTGTACCATTGATCTGGTTTGCTGCACAGATGCCTGATATACGTGCAGAATATCCAATGGCAAGATCATTATTTCGGGATAGCAGTTCTTTTTGGCAATATGAATTATTGTATATCCTTCTGTATTATATTGCCTGGGAGTTTTTCTTTCGGGGGTTTTTACTTTTTGGATTGAAAAAAGAATTTGGGATTGCTTCTGCCATTTTAATTCAAACCATTTCTTCCTGCTTAATTCATTTGGGCAAGCCGGAAGGCGAAACATTGGGATCCATCGCAGCGGGAATTGTTTTTGGATATATTGCTATACAAACCAGGTCTATCTGGTACGTATGGTTTATGCATATCACAATCGGAGTATTGACTGATTATTTTGTATTGAAGCAGTCAGGTATTGTTTTTTAATCTGAAAATTTTATCAAAAAAAGTTGACATAGTTCATTGTTGGTATATCAACGATAAGAATTAAAGCAGAAATTACTAAATTATATAAATGAAAATTCTGGTTACAGGTGCAAACGGATTTATTGGCAGCAGAACGTGTTTGCATTTTCTGACGAAACAGCATGAAGTTTTTGGATTGGTTAGAAAAAACGCTAATCTTGATTTACTCCGTGGAATTGACATTCAACTGAAGTATGGTGATATTACCAATCCGGATAGTTTAAAGGGGATTTTTGACGGAATTGATATAGTTATCCATACAGCAGGAGCAGTGATAGATTGGGGACCCTATTCCCATTTTGAAAAAAGCAATGTGAATGGAACGCAATATGTGGCAACGCTGGCATCCGTATCCGGTGTAAAGCGATTTGTGCAAATAAGTTCTGTGGCCGTTCATGGTTTTGACTTTAAAAATGGAACAGAAGAACGGGCAATGGTAAAATCAGAAGTGGCCTACAGCCAGTCTAAAATAGCAGCGGAAACCTGGCTGAATGAATATGCAAAGCAAACGTCAATGGAAATAGTGATCGTACGGCCTGGAAATGTGTTCGGACCAAGTGATGAAAAATTTATCGCTCCTTATCTCGATCTTATTCGCAAGGGACAGTTCGTTTACATAAATAAAGGAAAATCATTGACTTGTCCGACGTACATTGAAAATTTGGTTCACGGCATCGAGCTGGCTTGTTTCCATCCCGGCGCTAACGGTGAAACATTTATTATTACTGACGGGCTGGAAATTGCCTGGAAAGAATTTACCGATTCGCTGTCACAGGAATTAAATATAAAACCAACGCGGAGATCCATTCCATTTCTGTTTATTTATTTTATCGCATATTTAATGGAGCTAAGCTATAAAGCATTGCGAATTAAAAAGGCACCGTTGCTAACGAGATATCGCATTAATAATGCAGGAAAAGATTATCACTTTTCAGTAGCTAAAGCGAATAAAATCCTGGGATATAAGCCGGTGGCAGATTTTCAAACTTCTGTAAGGCGGACGGTGGACTGGTATAAAAAACATCGAGGCATTCATAAGCATTAATGCAGGCAACCGGGTTAAAATTTTCTATTGAATAAAAAGTCAACGTAAAGAATCTATATTGGATTAAATCTAGTTTCCGGAAAGCAGATCCTAAAAATTATTTTTTGAATTTTAGTACGAATTGAGCTTGCGATTCTATGGAAATTGTATTGCTCATGTCAAATAATAATCAGATAAGAAATTTCCCATTCTCATAGATTCGTTTTCCATCAGCGATGATCTCACCCCCATTTCTCATTTCAGTTATGAGATCCCAATGAATGGACGATATATTTTTCCCGCCGGTTTGCAGATAGGATTGTCCGATAGCCATATGAACTGTACCGCCTATCTTTTCATCGAATAAAATATTTTTCGTAGGTCTTTGTATATTTTGGTTTGTGCCTATTGCTACTTCACCAAACCTGCGGGTTCCTTCAATGCTAAATACTTTGTCCAGTATTTCCATGCCTTGCTCAGCAGACCAATGAATAATTTCACCTTTTTTGACAATTAACCGAACACCGGAAACTTCCTGATTCCACATTATGCTGGGATAGTTAAAATAAATTTCGCCCTGTGCGGAATCTTCAACCGGACTGGTAAATACTTCGCCGGAGGGCATATTTGATTTGCCATCGGAATTGATCCATTTTCTGCCTTTTACCGAAAAGGATATTTCAAAGCTTGGATGTTTATAACTAATCTTATCGCAGTGATTTAAATAGTCAACAATCGATTGTTGCATCTCCGATAATTTTTTCCATTCGCTAGCAGGATTTTCGCGATCAAGAAAACATGCAGATTGAATAAATTCTGAATATGCATCCAGTGAAAGATCTGCTAAATGTGCTGAATAAGCAGTCGGATACTGGCACAAACTTCGTTTTAATGTGCCATTGCCAAGACGCTCAAAATACAATTTGTCAAATGGACTTGTCGCAGCCATTCTGATTTTCTTTTTGTTTTCATCCGTTTGATAAAGTATGGTTGAGGAGTAAGGCGCACGGATAAATAAGTACGCATCAAAATGTTGAATGGCGTCTTGGTATGATGGTGAAAGATAATTTAATTGATTTTCATTTCCGTATTCTAAGAGAATGGATTCCTGATCTTCAAATGACATTTCAAATTCGGCAATTGCACCTGCTTGTAAAATTTCTTTATAGAGAGCTTTGAGCAAAGGTTCAGCCAGGGTAGTACTTCTGATAAACACTTTTTCGTTTTCATTCAGGTATAAAGAATACCCGGCGAGAAGTTTCGCGTACTTTTCTATCCAATTCATAAGTTATGAGTTTGCATCAAACATATTGAAACACATTAAACTATTAAAAAAATCTATGATTTCTATGAAGTTCTATGAGTTTCAAAGAGGTCACTTTATTGTTATCAATTCTATCTCTCAGTATTTATAGAATTTCAATTTGCAATTTGATAGTTGTATAGCCCTAACGAAACTACCATGTTTTTGCTCGATAAGGATAACGGATCAGATATTGCTTTGCAATGTGTTCCTTTAGCAGGGTTTTCAGTTGGTTGATATTCTCCATAGACTTTGCTGAAATAAAGACCACAGGTCCGGGAAACAAATTTTCCATTTTCTGTACCAATTCTTCTTCCAGTTCCTTTTTCGTTTCCATGTCAAGTAAATCATCAAAATGATTGGTCCGGTATGCATCCATTTTGTTACAAACCAGAATCATACTTTTGTCTCCGGCTCCAATATCTTTTAAGGTCGAATTTACTGTTTCAATATGATCGAGATACTGTGGATGAGATATGTCGATCACATGAAGGAGTATATCAGATTCACGGACTTCATCCAGGGTCGATTTAAAACTTTCAATTAAATGATGTGGTAGTTTTCGAATAAAACCGACGGTGTCAGATAATAAAAATGGCATTGCGTCCCATACGACTTTTCGAACTGTGGTGTCGAGCGTTGCAAATAATTTATTTTCTGCAAACAAGTCAGACTTGCTAAGTACATTCATTAAAGTAGACTTGCCAACATTGGTATATCCTACTAACGAGACGCGGATCATTTCATCCCGGTTTTTTCTTTGCGTTATATTTTGGAGATCGATCTTTTCCAGTTTTTTCTTGAGCAGAGAAATTTTTTCCTTTACAATCCGTCGGTCTGTTTCAATTTCCTGTTCGCCGGGCCCACGCATCCCGATACCACCTCGCTGGCGCTCGAGATGTGACCACATCCCCCGCAATTTTGGATAGATATATTGCAATTGAGCCAGTTCGACCTGGGTTTTGGCTTGTGCGGTTTGTGCACGACTGGCAAAGATGTCGAGTATTAAAAAGCTGCGATCGACAATTTTAACTTCTAATTTTTCTTCCAGGTGATTTTGTTGCTTGCCACTGAGATCATCATCAAAAATGATGAGATCCACAGGAAAGTGTTCCATGTATTTTTTGATTTCTTCAATTTTACCGGAACCTATAAAGGAGTGGCTGTTGATTGCAGAAAGCTTTTGCGTAAATCGCTTGATTACCTGAGCGCCTGCTGTTAATGCAAGAAATTCCAGTTCATCAAGATGTTCGTTTACAAGAGCTTCGCTTTGATCGGGAAGTATGACGCCAACAAGAATGGCTTTTTCAGGTTCTTGAGTATTTCTTTTTTGAGTGTCCCGTACGTTAAATGAGGTTTTTTGCATGTACTTATTTACTCTAGTTTTAAATTTTTCACATCGTCGTAGCCACCAAGATTGTAGACTTTTTTAAAGCCTTTACTCTTCAGATAATCTGCTGCTTTACCTGCACGAACACCAGCTGCGCAATGCAGATAATAAGCCTTTGATGGATCCCAGTTTTTTGACTGTTCTTTAAATTCGCCACTGTTCCAATCGGAATGGATGGCTTTTTTATGATGGCCTTCATTCCACTCATCAAGCGTTCTTACATCTACCAGGATACCGGAATCCTTTTTGAACTGTGTTTCAATATCTTTGCCTTTGGCCTGTCCGGAAATCTCATTTTTACAGGAAAATAAACCCAGAAACAACATGAGTATGAGAAAAAAATTTTGCTTCATGATGAATGTTTTAATAATTGAAAATAAATGAATCTAATCTTGAAAAGCATAGATTATACAAATCAGCTTGAATTTTGTTGAAATTAATTTTCCTTTGGCAAAGTTAACGATGTTTTTCAACAATTTTAAAGATCCCGAAAGCTCCAGTCCATCTCAGTACAGTATGCTCCAGGATTTAAATGAAAAAATCACATAGTAGTCATAATTGCGTATAATTCTTTGACAAGAATGAAGACAGACATGAGTATCAACAGGTAACCAAAAGCAGGTTTTAATTTTTGAGAGGGATACTTAGTGGCGGTATAGCTTCCTATAAAAATGCCAATTACAGATATTCCGGTAAAGGTGAGCAAAAAGGACCAGTCCATTTCATGGAGATGTTCGGTATTACTTACAAATCCAATTGCAGAATTAATGGCAATAATGCAAAGGGACGTACCTGCGGCAATTTTAAAATCCAGTTTTTGAATGATTACTAATGCAGGCACAATTAAAAAACCACCTCCGGCGCCCAGCAAACCGGTGATACAGCCAACCAAAATACCGTTGAGTATAAAAGGAAGTTTGCTCCGGTCAGAATAGTTTTTCTCATCATGTTTAATACCTGGTTTAATCATCTTATATGCGGCTATCATCATCAGAATGGAAAACAGGAATAGTAAAGCAGATGATTTGCTCAATTTAAAAAATACGGTATGAATCAGATCTTCCGGAATAGCAGGTAAAACAAATTTTCTTACCGTCCAAACAGCAATAACAGATGGAATTCCAAACAAATAAATAGAATCAAAATGAACTTGTTTAGAATAAATATACCGAAAGCCACCTGTCAGGCTGGTCACACATACAATAAATAGAGAGCAGGTAATCGCCAATTGTGCATCCATTCCAACGAGATACACAAGTATGGGAATCGTCAGAATAGCTCCTCCGGCTCCAAGAAGGCCAAGAATGAAGCCCATGAATAAGGATAATAAATAAGCCAGAAGTGTAATAAGGACTTTGTTTTCGCAAATGTAGTTGAAATTAGTTTCAAAGCTGTGTTTAAATCACTTCATTCTCAGATCACCTTATCCAATAATTGTATTCTTAAATTGGCTTTGTTTCCAATTAAATCGGAGATCGAAGTGGAATGTAAAACGGTAATCAATTCATTTTTAGACTTGGTAATGAGATGATGCATGGGGCAGGGTTGTTTGGCATTGCAAAGCTTCCATTCCAATATACATTTGTCAAAAGGATCTTTCGGATCGGTTATCTTTAAAATGTCAATTAACTTTTTATCCAGTGTTCCCGGCATGAGATGAAATCCACCGGAAGGGCCTTTAATGGATTTAATAATTTCAGCTTTTGCCAGTTTTTTCAGCAATTTGGCCATGAAATACTTGGGAATGGACAGTTGTTCAGCCAGCTCATCCGACTGTATGTTATTACTAGAATCACTTTCATTCATGGCAAGATACAGGATACCACGTATTGCATAGCCAAATGATTTTGAAAAATACATCATTACTATTTCAGAAAGGCAAAGCTAGTTTTCATCAAATAGTAGTTCCCTGATATTTATCATGTTCTTCACTGAGCATTATCATTGAATCCAAATTTTTCCAAAAATAATTTTGAGTTATTATTAAAAGACTTGAATATCCTTTATTATTAGTCATTAAAAATATTTTATCAAATTAAAATTCTGAAAAATGAAAAACAACATTTTAAATGTGTTCTCCTTGTTACTCTTATTTGGCTTATTGCAATCGGCCTGTAGTGGTGGTGTAAAAAAGGATTATAAAGCGGTAGATATTCAGGATCTGGCCAAAAATCAAACGGAAGTACATGGCACTGAAATAAAAGAGGGCGAGATTGAATTTAAAAATCCATTAAATGCAGATATGGTAAAGGGAGGACAAAACATTTTTGATTTAAAATGCAATGCTTGTCACCGACTTACCAGTGAGAAACTGGTCGGTCCCGGATGGGCCGGAGTTACTAAAAGACGTACGCCAACCTGGATCATGAACATGATCACCAATGTGGATATGATGCTTGAAAAAGATCCGGAAGCGCAAAAGCTATTGGAACTCTGTTTGGTAAGAATGCCTAATCAAAATGTAAGTAAAGAACAAGCCAGGGATATCATTGAGTTTATGCGCAAGAATGATGGCGAACAATAGTTGACACAGTATTAAAATTTTTTACGATGAATAAAGAAATCATGATTTTTAAACGAATGCAGCTGCTCTCTCTCTTTGGATTTGTTTTGTTTGCTACATTTTTAATGAATGCCTGCAAACCTAAAGGAATCCAAACTGCCATGGGCGGTGATGCCGCTGTTAAAGCGTATGTACCTCCCGGAAAATACGACGAGTTTTACAACTTCGTATCCGGCGGATTCAGTGGTCAGATGTCTGTTTACGGATTGCCATCAGGAAGGCTGTTCAGAGTGATCCCTGTTTTTTCGGTAGATCCTGAAAAAGGATATGGATATTCGGAAGAAACCAAACCGATGTTAAATACATCTCATGGTTTTGTTCCCTGGGACGATTTACATCACATTGCTCTTTCCGAAACGGATGGGGTGCATGATGGAAGATGGGTTTTTGGTAATGGAAATAATACACCACGGATTGCGCGTGTGGATTTAAAAACATTCCGCACTGCTGAAATTATTGAAATTCCCAATAGTGCAGGAAATCACTCCTCGCCTTTTATTACTGAAAATTCAGAATATGTAGTTGCAGGAACCCGGTTTAGTGTACCCATTGGTGACAAGCAGGATGTGCCTATCAATACGTATAAGGAAAATTTCAGAGGAACAGTGAGTTTTATAGGTGTGGATCCGGCTTCCGGTAAGATGCATATTGCATTTCAGATCTTACTTCCCGGTGTAAATTTTGACCTGGCTCGTGCAGGAAAGGGAAAATCACATGGATGGTTTTTCTTCAGTTGTTACAACTCAGAAAGAGCAAATACTTTATTAGAAGTAAATGCATCTCAAAAGGATAAAGACTTTGTGCTTGCCGTGAACTGGAAAAAAGCAGAAGAATATCTGAAAGCAGGAAAAGGAATGAAAAAGCAGGTGAAGTATGCACACAATTCGTATGATGAACAAACACATTCGGCCAGCTCCAGTATGGAAAATGAAGTTATCGTTCTGGATCCAAAAGATTGTCCTGATATGGTTTATTTCATGCCTTGTCCAAAATCCCCACATGGTTGCGATACCGATCCTACAGGAGAATATATCGTGGGTAGTGGTAAATTGGCTGCAGTAATACCTGTTTTTTCCTTTACAAAAATACAGGCTGCCATTGCGGCTAAAAATTATGATGGCGATTATGAAGGAATACCTGTTTTAAAATACGATGCCGTGTTACATGGCGAAGTAAAAAAACCAGGTTTGGGTCCTCTTCATACTGAGTTTGATGCGAATGGAAATGCATATACTTCATTTTTTGTTTCTTCTGAAATTGTAAAATGGCGTTTGAGCGATTTACAGGTTTTAGATAGAGTTCCTACCTATTATTCTATTGGTCACCTTTGTGTGCCAGGCGGTCCTACTAAAAAGCCGTGGGGAAAATATGTTATCGCTTACAATAAAATTACCAAAGACAGATTTCTTCCAACGGGACCTGAACTGGCACAATCTGCTCAATTGTATTCTATTGATGGAGATAAAATGAAGTTGTTATTGGATTTTCCAACCATAGGTGAGCCACATTATGCGGAAGCCATTCCTGCAGAACTGTTAGCAAAAAACAGTACTAAGATTTTTAAAATTGAGGAGAATAAAAATCCATATGTTGCTATGGGTGAAAAAAATGCAAAAGTGGAACGCAAAGGAAATGAAGTTCATGTTTATATGACTTCGATTCGTTCGCACTTTGTACCGGATAACATTGAAGGAGTAAAAATGGGAGATGCCGTTTACTTCCATGTTACCAATCTTGAACAAGACTGGGACGTACCCCATGGATTTGCAGTCAAAGGTGCTAATAATGCAGAATTGTTGATTATGCCGGGTGAAACGCAAACCTTGATATGGAAACCGGAACGCGTTGGCGTATTTCCGATGTACTGCACCGATTTTTGTTCCGCTCTTCATCAGGAAATGCAGGGTTACGTCAGAGTAAGTCCGGCCAATGCAAACGTTCCAATTAGTTTTAGTACCGGGAAGACCAATCCGGCACCAACGAATCAATAAAAACCATTGCATCAAATTTTAAATTTAGTATATGAAACAAATTATTCAATGTTGCATGATTTCAGTGTTGATGTTTCTGTTTTCATGTGGCAATCCAAATAAACCGGCAGAAGAAAATGCAAAGCCGGCTGAATCTAATGCAGTTGCAGCAGATATGGGACAGGCAGGAGTTAAAGATGATGTGTCACAAAAGGATATTGTGAAGATTGCTATTGGTTCGAAGGATCATACTACTTTAGTTGCTGCATTAAAACAAGCAGAATATGTAGATGATCTCTCCAATGCAGGACCCTTTACCGTATTTGCTCCGACCAATGCGGCTTTTGACAAACTGCCACCAGGTACAGTCGATGGCTTGATGAAACCGGATAAAAAGGATGCACTGCAAAATATTCTGGAGTATCATGTTGCGGTTGGCGTTTATAAACCGGAAATGCTTCAGGATGGACAAAGTATCGGTATGGTGAATGGTAGCAATATCACCATTCAGATGAAAGATGGTAAAATGATGGTCAATGGTACTGCTAATGTGGTAGCTACTATTCCTGCAACAAACGGAATAATTCATGTAATTGATGCTGTATTGCTGCCATCTAAATAGAATGTAAAGTTTTCAGAAGCATTTAATTTGAGTCACGGGTCGGACCCATTCTGATGTGCCCGGCCCTTTTTGTTTCACTTATCAAAATACGAATTCATTAATCGGACACTTCCTTTAATTCATTTGGAATTTGTTGCTTTAATAAATTATAATATGGGGCATCATTTTTTATAATGAACATCGATTAACGAATAATGATTTATGAAGTTTCAATACTTGGAAAATGACTAACGTAAATAATACCTCGCGAATCGTAGTAGCAATCTCATCCTTATCCTTAATCGGCACATTCTTTGTGCCCTTCTGGAGAATCGATTTGTTTGCGCCACAGTATCCGGAAGGGCTGACCATGAAAATATGGTTGAATACCCTTAAAGGAGACATCGATATTATAAATGGTTTGAATCATTATATCGGTATGCGACATATCAGTGTCGAAATGTTTCCGGAGTTTTCTTTTTTGACGTATATCGTGATTTTTTACATCATACTTGGATTGCTCGTGGCTTATTCCGGTAAAATGGCCATACTGTTCTGGTACCTGGTATTTACTGCGTTCGGAGGAGTATTTAGCATGTATGATTTCTATCGCTGGGGTTATGAATATGGACATAATCTGGATCCTGCAGCGGCTATTAAAGTTCCCGGATTATCTTATCAGCCACCGTTGATTGGGCATAAGCGATTACTTAATTTTGATGCTTATTCACAGCCCGATATCGGGGGTTGGATTATTATCATTGCAGCATCTATCATGGTGTTTATTTGGTGCCTGGAATGGTACAAACATCACAAAGCCAACCGGATCGCTTTGAGTGTAATTTTGGTATCTTTGTTAAGTGTTCAACAAGCCTGCACAGCAAAACCGGAACCATTCAAATTTGGTACAGATGTATGTTATACCTGTAAAATGGGAATCGTCGATGCTAAATTCGGAAGTGAACTGGTTACAAAGAAAGGAAAGATTTATAAGTTTGATGATGTGGGTTGTATGATCCGGTTTATGAAATCAGAAACAGTGCGGGCATCAGAATATAATCAAATCCTGGTCGTCAATTATGAAAAAGAAAACGATTTAATGGATGTAAACAAAAGTACATTCGTAGTTGGTGAGCAAATTAAAAGTCCAATGAATTTTCATGTGGCAGCATTTTCAAATACAGAGTCCGCAAAGCAATTTATGTTGAAGACCCAGGGTAAGCTGTTGGAGTGGAAACCAATTTATGAGAACATTGAATAGAACACAGATTCAAAGATTTTCCGGAATCATCCTATCCTTACTATTTTTAATGCCTTTAGGCGGTAGAACCATATATGTTGGTGAAACACAGGTTGTAAAAAGCATTAAGGCGGGAATTCAAACTGCTAAACCAGGTGACACCGTACTAGTAGAAGGAGGCTTGTACAAAGAAGGTAATTTAATTATCAATAAATCTATTGCCCTTATTGGAAAAAATCAACCGGTACTGGATGGCGAAAATCAATACGAAATCATTACCCTGAGTGGTAAAAATATTTGTGTTTCCGGATTTAAATTTTTAAACAGCGGTGCCTCTGCAATGAATGACTTTGCTTCGATCAAATGCATTGATGCTACAAGTGTGCTTGTTTCTGATAATATTATTGTCAATGCCTATTTTGCAATTCACATTTCAAATACTATCGATGCGCAGGTCAAAAACAATATTATTGAAGGACATTCTAAAAGCGAACAAAACACAGGCAATGGCATTCATCTCTGGAAGTGCAATCATGCGATGATAGTTGGAAACCAAATCAGTGGTCACAGGGATGGCATTTATTTTGAATTTGTAACAGAGTCGCAGATTCAAAATAATTACAGCACAAAAAATATCCGCTATGGTTTGCATTTTATGTTTTCGCACAATGACTTTTACAGCCATAATGATTTTAAAAATAATGGAGCAGGTGTGGCAGTGATGTACTCGCATAATGTTCAAATGGAAAACAATACTTTTGAAGATAACTGGGGTGCTTCTGCGTATGGGATTTTGTTGAAAGATATTTCGGACAGTAAAATTCAAGCTAATTATTTTATCAGAAACACAGTGGGGATACATATGGAAGGCAGTAGCCGCATGGTAGTCGAAAAAAATAAATTTCAGGATAATGGCTGGGCATTAAAAGTGCAGGCCAGTTGTAACGATAATCAATTTCAATTCAATAATTTTACGGGCAATACTTTTGATGTGGCTACGAATGGAACCATGATGCTCAATACCTTTACCAGTAATTACTGGGATAAATACGAAGGTTATGATCTCAACAAAGACAGTTATGGAGATATCCCCTATCATCCGGTAAGTATGTATGCAATGATTGTGGAAGAGAACCCGGTTTGTCTTATCTTGTTGCGAAGCATATTGATTTCCATATTGGACAAAGCAGAAAAAGCAATACCCAGCATTACACCGGAAAACCTGGTTGATGAGAAACCTAAAATGATCCCCAACCGGATATGATAGAAGTTCAAAGCCTGCACAAGCGATTTAAAAAAACAATTGCATTAAATGAAATTTCTGCTTCATTTCAGAAAGGACAGGTCGTTTCATTAATTGGGCCGAATGGATCCGGCAAAACAACATTGATCAAATGCATACTTGGAATGGTTAAACCGGACGAAGGACAGATACTATTGGAAGGTAAGAATATTCTCAGCGATGATCAGTATAGATCACGTATCGGATACATGCCGCAAATCGGGCGTTATCCGGATCATATGAAAGTGGGTCAGATTTTCAAACTTCTGAAAAATTTGCGGAATCATACCAAATCAGTTGTAGATGAGGAATTAATTCAAACGTATGGATTGGATTCGATTTCAGATAAATCCATGCGTACGTTATCAGGAGGTACCCGGCAAAAAGTCAGTGCGGCCATTGCATTTTTATTTAGTCCGGAGATCTTAATACTCGATGAACCGACGGCCGGGTTGGATCCGCTTGCATCAGAACTGCTTAAGGAAAAAATTCAGAAAGAAAAAAATAATGACAAACTCATCCTCATTACTTCGCATATTTTAAGTGATCTCGATGATCTGACAACGCATGTGCTTTACTTGCAGGAGGGTAATATCGAATTTTCCGGCGACATGGGAAATCTGCGTAAGATAACCGGAGAGCAAAAATTTGAAAAGGCCATTGCTGAATTGATGAAAGCTAAAGGGAACTAATGTTTAAATTATCCAAATACATCTTGTATGATATCATACGCAATAAAGTCATCCTTGCGTATACCGGATTTTTGTTGCTGGTAAGCTTGTTGTTATTTAATCTTGAAGAAAATTCAAGCAAAGCCATTTTGAGCTTATTGAATATTCAGTTGATCACCATTCCGCTGATCAGCATGATCTTTTCGACCATACATTATTACAATTCCTATGAATTCATTGAGATGTTACTTGCGCAACCGATAAGCAGAACTAAGGTATTGTTTTGTGAATATCTGAGTACCGGTATCTCACTTGTACTTGCGTTGCTCATTGGTATGGGAATACCGGTTCTTTTATATTCAAGCGGTGAAACGGGTTTTACATTGATCCTAACGGGTATTGGACTGACTTTGGCCTGCACCTCTCTTGCGTATTGGGCTGCTGTCAAATCGAGGGACAAAGCACGTGGCATTGGTATCGTTTTGTTGTTGTGGTTTTATTTCGCATTGATTTATGATGGGATTGTAATGATGCTGCTGTTTACATTTAGTGATTATCCATTAGAAAAATTCACTTTGGTGCTGACAGCATTCAATCCGATTGATCTTGCACGCGTATCTATCATGCTCAAGATGGATGTCAGTGCCCTGATGGGTTATACCGGTGCATTGTACAAAGATTTTTTTGGTAGTTCGACCGGTATTTTTTTTACAGGAGGAATAATGTTGCTGTGGATCCTGTTGCCGCTTTACTTAGCGATGAGGTCGTTTGGAAAGAAAGATCTCTAAGAGTATTGCAAAAAATCTTATTCTATTATTTATTTTAAATGTTGCAGATGGAGCCTATAGATCTCTGTCAGTTAGCCGGTTGATTTTCATCAATGCTTATCGTTTTAATTCGTCCGAATATTTGTAAAAATGTGAATCGTCATGAAAAAGTACTGTTATTTTTTTGCAGGTATATGGATAAGTTTGGGACTTATTATTATTTCTTCCTGTTCCAAAGACGAAAACGAGCCAAATACGGATTCTGGAAAAATAAAAACGGAGAGTTCTGTTTTGGTAATCAAAAAATCGATTCCTGCCAATGGCGGGGAATTGAGTATAAGTGGCACACAAACTCCTTTGGAAGGTCTCCGCATTATTGTTCCTGATGGAGCCTATTTAGAAGCAAAAGACTTTTCAGTCTCTTATTCCAAAATCAGTTCACATAGTTTAGGTCAGTATTTTAATCCGGTCAGCCCATTAATCGAAATAACTAATGGCGGAAAATATTCTGATAAAATGATGAAGCTTCAGATTCCGGTTACTCCGAATGCCGGATTTTATCGTATGGCTTATTACTACGATAAAAAATCAGGATTGTTAGAAGGAATACCTGCAGTTAGCATTGGAGATCATTTTATTGAAATCGCTGTAAGGCATTTTTCCCTGATCGTCGTGACGGAAGTTCAAAAAGATCTTTTAATTCAGGGTGGTGGTTTTCATACCTTGTTTGCTCCCCAGGTCAATGGATGGAGTTTCAGAAATTTTGGTACATATCCAGCACCGGATGGAATATGTGCCGGAATGAGTATAGGAGCGGCCTACTATTTTAAAAATTTTAATTCCAGCGTAAACCTCTTCAGTTTTTTTGAAAATGACAAACTTTGGTTTCGCACTACCGATTTTTGGGAAGACGATGTTAAGGGTCTGCAATTTGCAACAGCCATTCACCGGGTTCAGGAAATATTCTGGTCCAGCAATAATCAAAGCATTACGGAAATGCTGGATGCACCACAGGACGACCGCTTCTGGAATCTCATTTATAGCATGTTAGTCAATAATCAACCTCAATTGATTTATGTTAAGGATTCCCGTAAGGATACGGCGCACATGATCATTGGATTTTCCTATGAAATCAATGCAAGCAATGCAAAGATTCACGTATATGATCCGAATTACCCTGGTTTGGAAAATGTCATTGAATATGATTTGATCAATAAAACATTTAAACCATATACTTCCGCAGCCAACGCAAAAGCCATAGAAGACGGGGACTTATTTCAATGTGATAAAATTGCTTTAGTACCGCTTTCATCCGTGATGACTGATGATGAAATGAATTTCTTATGGCAGAAAGTTCAGAATAACACCATCGGAGACGGTATATTCCCTCCTTATAAAGTGTATGCAGTTCCAAAAGACCCTTCATTTACTAAAGTAGAATTGAATATAAGTGACAATAGCATTGTCAATTATATACCGTTTGATGAGTTTGACTTTGAAGTAACCGGTATTGATCCTTCATACAATCTGAAATTGGAGATGACCAGCTTTTTACCTGGTTTTGGTCAGGAACGCATTAATCCTGCAACGACAGTAAAGATGACCAATAAAGACACTCTTATGGGACTTTATTTGAAAGCGATTCCGCCCGGAGGCAAATACGAGAAATGGATTGGATTTGATTGGTTTAAAATCCAACTATCCGATATTTGGATAGAGCCGGCAGATACTTCAGTTGGCCTGAATGTCGAAGTCAAATTTGTTGCACGGAATAATGGATCAGCACCAAAACGTGCCCGGTTTGACTGGGATTTTGGAGATCCGGCCAGTCCTTCCAGTGAAAACAAAGTTTCAACAACAGATACTTTCATCATTCATAAATATAAAAATCCCGGAACTTTTGAGATCACGCTAAGCGTGATTGATCTGGACAATCAAAAAGAAGTGGCAAAAGTGACCACAAAAGCCACTGCTACCATATGGCCTAAAATCGCCATAACGCTTAAAGGAATGGACACAAACCCACCAAGCACCATCAAAGCATCAGATGGTTCTGATATTCCGTCAATTGCCTGGTCTAATAAATATACAGGTACAGCTCCGGCACTCAGCTGGAATAAAAACACCTTTGATGCAGATTTTCAATTCAACTTATTTCCGGCAACCTATACCTGCACAATTCATGGTACTTTATCAGATGACGGAAAGAAAATCACATCCCTATCCGCCATTTATACAGGAATAGCCTATGGCGGAGACTGGACTTATCAGGCGGCTATAGTTTTACAAAATTTCCCATTGGAAGATTACCTGCCGGGTCAGATTATTGGCAAAACGCTAACCGGCCGGGATGCGCAATCCAAAGTCGCTCAATTGTCGTGGAAACAGACCTCAAAAGATAGTCAGGGAATACCACATGAAATTACGCTGAAATCCGTGGATTGGAACAGCAACCAAACTGAATTGAGCGTGTTTTTTTATGATCGGTAGATCAGAAAAAAATTGCCCTGTTTAAAGTAAAAATAGTAGCAATAAACCTTCTTTTCCATCCTATTTTTGCGGTCCGGTAATTTGGTCCTGATTATCGGATTATTTTATTGGACTAAATTATCTGACTAAATTTTTAAAACCCATGACTTGTTTTCCACGTTACGATCGCTTTGAATCCAGACATATTGGGACTACGGGCCCGGATCTGGGACCTATGCTTAAAACTACCGGCGTTACTAGTTTAGATGAATTAATTCGTCAGACCATACCCGATATTATCCGGTTAAAAGCTGAATTAAATACACCTGCGGCATTATCCGAATACGATTACCTGAGGATGTTAAAAGAACTGGCCTCCAAAAACCAGCTCATGCGCAGCTTCATTGGTCAGGGATATTTTGGCACCGTTACCCCATCTGCTATTTTAAGAAATGTATTTCAAAACCCGGGTTGGTATACCCAATACACTCCATACCAGGCGGAAATAGCACAGGGAAGGCTGGAAGCCTTGCTGAATTTTCAAACTATGGTTTCCGATCTGACCGGATTGCCCATTGCCAATGCATCATTACTGGATGAAGGCACCGCTGCTGCAGAAACCATGATGATGTTCTATCACGAGAAAGCCAAAAAGAATAAGGAGGAATCTCCAAATGTGTTTTTTATAGATCACCTTGTGTATGATCAGACCCTGGCCGTGTTGAAATCAAGAGCCTGGCCCCAGGGAATAGAATTGGTCGTTGGAAATTGGCAGACTGATCCGATTCCGGCGAATTGTTTCGGTGTATTGATTCAATATCCGGATAAATCCGGTTCCGTTCATGATTATCAGGAATTCGTAAAAAAAGCGAAAGCGGCGAATTGTTTAGTAGCGATGGCCACTGACTTACTTGCTTTATGTTTATTAAAAAGTCCGGGTGAATTAGATGCTGATGTAGCTTTTGGTAACAGCCAGCGATTTGGAGTTCCTATGGGTTTTGGAGGACCTCATGCTGCGTTTTTTGCCACGAAGGATGAATTTAAACGAGTCATTCCAGGCAGGATCATTGGCGTGTCGATAGATGAAAAGGGAAATCATGCGCTGCGGATGGCATTGCAAACCCGCGAGCAACATATACGCCGTGAAAAAGCGACTTCGAATATATGTACAGCTCAGGCATTGCTTGCGATAATGGCTTCTATGTATGCCGTGTATCATGGACCGCATGGATTAAAAGCCATTGCAAGAAGAGTGCACGATATGACATCATCATTGGCTAATGCTTTAAAACAAGAAGGTTTTACCATTCATAGCGATTATTTTTTTGATACCATTTCCATTAAAGCGGATCAGAAGTTACGTGAAGCCATTCATGCACTGGCCGTCAATACCGGGTATAATTTCTGGGAATCGAATGAATCATTGCAAATCAGTTTGGATGAAACGATTACGGAAGAAGAACTCATTCAGATCAATCAACTGATTTGTAAAGCAGCAGGAAAAAAAGAAACAAAATTGAATCAACCGGCTGCATTAAATATTCCAACTCATCTTGTGCGGTATTCTGAATTCCTGACGCATCCGGTGTTCAATAAATACCATACAGAGTCAGCAATGATGCGTTATATCAAACGTCTTGAAAACAAAGATCTTTCTTTGGTGCATTCGATGATTACGCTTGGTTCTTGTACGATGAAGTTGAATGCAGCTACAGAATTAATTCCGGTAAGCTGGCCGGAGTTTGCTAACATACATCCATTCGCTCCCGCAAATCAAACAGAAGGTTATCATCAGATGATCAGTGAACTGGAACGCTATCTGTGTGAGATTACCGGATTTACAGCCTGCTCTTTACAACCCAATTCCGGTGCGCAGGGTGAATTTGCAGGTCTTTTGACCATTCGCGCATATCACGAATCAAGGGGAGATAAACATCGAAATATTGCTTTGATTCCATCATCTGCACATGGCACCAATCCTGCCAGTGCCGTAATTGCAGGATACGAAGTTCTGGTAACGCCCTGCGATGATCATGGCAATATCATTGTAGCTGAATTGAAAGCAAGAGCAGAACAGCATAAAGATCATCTTGCCTGTTTAATGGTAACTTATCCATCAACGCATGGCGTATTCGAAACTTCGATTCAGGAGATTTGTAAGATTGTACATGACAATGGAGGTTTGGTTTATATGGATGGTGCAAATATGAATGCACAGGTTGGTCTCACCAGTCCTGCTACTATTGGTGCTGATGTATGTCATCTGAACCTGCATAAAACATTTGCTATTCCGCATGGAGGTGGAGGTCCCGGTATGGGCCCGATTTGTGTGAATGATAAACTGAAAGCGTTTTTGCCATCGCATCCATTTTATGCAGTTAATGAAAATGCAAATGCGGTTCCTCCCGTTTCTGCTGCACCTTACGGAAGCGCAAGTATCCTGTTGATTTCTTATGCATATATCCGCATGCTTGGACCGGATGGCATGAGACGATCTTCAGAGCATGCTATTTTGAATGCAAACTATATGGCAACAAGGTTGAGTGAAAAATACAAAGTATTGTATACCGGAGCCAAAGGTCGCGTGGCCCATGAATTAATTTTAGACTTAAGGCCTTTTAAAGAAATTGGCGTGAGTGCTGAAGATGTTGCCAAACGATTGATGGATTATGGATTTCATGCGCCAACGCTTTCATTTCCGGTTGCAGGAACAATCATGATCGAACCTACAGAATCTGAAAACAAAGAAGAACTGGATCGCTTTTGCGATGCATTGTTAAATATACATGGTGAAATTCAGGAAGTTGCTATGGGGACCTATCCTGCAGACAATAATGTGCTTCACCATGCACCGCATACACTTGCTGTTATCACACAGAATGATTGGGATCTGCCTTATTCCCGTGAGAAAGCAGCGTATCCTTTGCCTTATTTAAAACATGAAGGAAAATTCTGGCCAAGTGTAAGCAGAGTAAACAATGCCTATGGCGATCGCAATCTCATCTGCGTTTGTCCGCCGATTGAAGAATATATGTAGGGGATTCTAATTACTGATTGATAATTACTAATTACTAATTACTGATTACTAATGTTTGATTGTGAATTGGTATTTTTAAATTAACTACTAACTACTAACTACTAACTACTAACTATTAACTACTAACCATTAGTAACCAGCCATGATCGTTGTAACCGGAGCAGGAGGATTTATCGGATCTTGTTTAGTATCCTACCTGAACAAGAAAGGACATGATGATATCATTGCTGTGGATGAAAAATCAAAGGAGCATCATCCGAATCTCAAAGGAAAAAAGATCAGGTCGTATATTGACCGGGATTTATTTCTGGATTGGTTTTCTAAAAATCCAAAAGAACCTGAATTCATTTTTCACATCGGTGCGCGTACAGATACAGCAGAGCGAAGTGAAGAGTTATTTGATAGATTAAATGTAAACTATTCCAAGTCGGTTTGGAAAATTTGTTCGGAATACAACATTCCCTTGATTTATGCATCGAGCGCAGCGACTTATGGCAATGGTGCTTTGGGATATTCTGATGATCATTCAATAATTCCCAAATTAAAACCAATGAATCCATATGGATGGTCCAAGCAGAAAATGGATGTATGGGTATTGGAACAACAGACTACTCCGGATCGATGGGCCGGATTTAAGTTTTTTAATGTGTATGGACCTAATGAATACCACAAAGGCCGGATGGCTTCCGTGATCATGCATGCGTATAATCAAATACGCACAACCGGCAAGGTAAGATTATTTAAATCCAATGATCCGGGTTTCAGGGATGGAGAACAACGCAGAGATTTTATTTATGTAATGGATTTGCTTGATGTGTTGTATTTTTTTTACCAGAACAAAGTAACTAATGGCATATACAATTTGGGATCAGGAGAAGCAAATACATTTTTGAGATTAGTCCACAATGTGTTTTCTGCCATGAGCAAAAATCCTGATATTGAATTTATTTCCATGCCTGAAGATCTGAATGCTTCCTATCAGAATTATACCTGTGCGGATATGAATAAATTAAAAACAACCGGTTATGCAAATCCATTTCACCCATTTGATGATGCTGTACAGGAATATGTCAGGCAATATCTGGTGAATAGTGTGATTTACTAAGAGTAAATGTTTCCGTTTCCGGTATTGTGATGTAACAAACCTTCATTCTTTATTTTTGTTCCTTCAAAAACGATTTTCATGGAAGAAGCTATTTTTGACTTTAAGCGCGATGTTGTTGACCTGAGTTTTGAAAAGCCAGTGTTGATCGACTTTTGGGCTCCATGGTGCGGACCATGTAAAATCCTTGGACCTGTTTTGGAAGAATTGGAAAAAGAAGCCAAAGGACAATGGGCTTTGGTAAAAATCAATACAGAAGTCGAACAGGAAATTGCAGCGTATTTTAAAATACAAAGCATACCGAATTGCAAATTAGTTTATGAAGGCAAGTTGGCAGGAGAATTTTCCGGAGCACAATCAAAAGCAGTCGTGAAAAAATGGCTGGATGACTTGTTCAAACAATTGGATTTACCCGAATTTGTAGAAGCGCAAATTGATGACTTTGATTTGCTGGTAGCAGAAAGTTCGGTGTTTCCTGATCCTGTTTTAGTGGAACGATTGAAATTATTTGTTTCCGGAAATCCGGAACATGATAAAGCAATACTCACATTGGCAAAACACGAAGTATTTTATGATTCTGAATCTGCTGTTGCGCGGTTAATTCATGCGAAAGACCGGAAAGACATTGCTGAGCAACTTGAAGATATGGAAGTGATTAAGGAATTTGAAAAAGCAAAATTTAACGAAACCGAAAAATCGGCTGAATTGCTTCTCCATGCAAGGAATCTGTTATTGCAGGGTAATACTGCAAAGTCAATTGAAAATATTATTGAAGCAATCAACCTGAATCCAAAATTCAAAAATGAAATGGCAAGGAGGGTTGGAATCGCTATATTTCATTTTTTAGGTAATCAGCATCCGTTGACCAGGGAATACAGGAAGTTATTTGATATGGCCATTTATTAATAAGTCATGTTAGCGAATGATTCTTTGGTAAATGTTATCGGATTAATGTCCGGCACTTCCTTGGATGGTCTGGATATTGCTTATGTAAGATTTAAGGTTAATAAAAATATAGAATTTGAATTAATACAAAGTACGACGATTCCGTACTCACAAGAATGGAAACAAAAATTATCTGATGCATTTCATTCCGGTGCAGAAGAGTTGAAAAGATTGGATGAAGAATATGGAGTCTGGATTGGCAATTCCGTATTACAGTTCATCAATCAGTATCACATCGTTCCTGATCTGGTTTCTTCACATGGACATACTATTTTCCATAAACCATCAGAAAAATATACCTTGCAGATTGGTTCCGGTATAAAAATACATGAGCTCACACAGTTGCCTGTAATCAATAATTTCAGAGCACAGGATGTTGCATTGGGAGGCCAGGGTGCTCCTTTGGTGCCTGTTGGAGACGAGCTTCTTTTTTCTGAATATGATTTCTGTTTAAACCTGGGGGGCTTCTCCAATATTTCCTGGAAAATGAATGGAAAACGATTGGCTTGTGATATTGGCCCTTGCAATATTTTATTGAATGAAATTTGCAAAAAATTAGGTGTCGGATTCGATGAAGATGGCAACCTGGCGAGACAAGGAAAGATTTCACCAACATTATTGGAAAAATGGAATCAACTTTCGTTTTATAAACTGGAGGCACCTAAAAGCCTTGGCCGTGAATGGTTTGAAAGCAATTTTCTCGATGACATCCAACAGGAATCGCATTCCGCTAATGATTTATTGGCAACTGCTGTCTTCCATATCGTCCACCAGATTTCAACTTTTGTAAGAGCAATTATAAATAAGGAAAATTCAATACAAACCAATTATACGATATTATGTACCGGTGGTGGTGCTCATAATATTTATCTGATGAAACAATTGCAGGAATCTGTAGCAGAATCATGTAGTATAGTTTTGCCGGATAAAGGTATCATTGATTTCAAAGAAGCAATTGTATTTGCATTGTTGGGTTTATTGCGATGGAGAAATGAAAACAACATACTGGCAGCCATAACCGGTGCAAGCAGGGATCATTCCAGCGGAGATGTTTATTATGGTCCCAACCCCTAACCCCTAACTCTTAACTCCTAACTCTTAACTCCTAACCTCCAACTCCTTACTTATTCCTATTTTTACAAAAATTTAATGTATGTGTAAAGTAACCGGAAAAATAGCATTAGTAACGGGAGGAAGCCGTGGCATTGGTGCCGCAATTGCTGAAAAATTAGCAAAGAATGGTGCCCATATTGCATTAACTTACTTGTCATCTCCGGACAAAGCGCAGGAAGTAGTGGAAAGATGCAAATCGTATGGTGTGAATGCACGCGCGTATCATTCGAATGCAGCGGTATTTGCAGAATCCGAGCAATTGATACAACTGGTGGTGACAGATTTCGGAGGTTTGGATATATTGGTAAACAATGCGGGGATCACTAAGGACAATTTGATTTTGCGTATGACAGAAGAGCAATGGGACCAGGTCATAACTACTAATTTAAAATCTTGTTTTAATCTCACAAAGCACGTGGCCAAACAAATGATGAAGACCAGATCGGGTTCGATCATTAATATATCTTCAGTGGTGGGCATGTTTGGCAATGCAGGCCAATCTAACTACGCTGCATCTAAAGCAGGAATGATTGGATTTACAAAATCCATGGCCAAAGAACTTGCATCAAGAAATATCCGTTGCAATGCCATTGCCCCCGGTTTTATTGAAACGGAAATGACACACGTACTGGATGATAAAACCAAAGAAGCATTTCTGAAAAGCATTCCGCTGGGAAGAATGGCTAAAGGTGATGAAGTAGCTGATGTCGTTTCATTTCTCGCTTCAGATCAATCGAGTTATGTTACCGGACAAGTTATTAGTGTATGCGGAGGTTTGAATATGTAGGATAAGTAGTCTATAGACTATAGTCTATTAGTCTGTAGGGAAGAAGTCTGTAGGTATTTATAAGAAGTCTATAGTCTGTAGGGAAGAAGTCTGTAGTATCTACACAAAATAAATTTATGATTAAAATCCTTTTGACTAAGGACTATAGACTATAGACTTATTCCCTAAAGACTTTCTTCTAGTCTTCCTCACTATAGACTTTCTTCACTCTTCACTTCACTCAGGCTCCACGCTTCCGGCTTTGCATCAAACAGTACTTTTGTTCTCGCCCAGGTCGTTTTAAATAATTCTGATTTTCTGTATTGGTCTAAATGATCTGATGATTTCCAATGGGATATCGTAAACAAAATTCGCGGATCCTGTTTGTCCTGAAATAGATTGACATCTATGCAACCATCAAACGCATTAATAAGCGACTGACTTTCGTGAAATATTTTTAAAAATGAGTCTATTTCTTGTTTTTTAAAGCTCATTTTTACAATTCGAGTGATCATGTTAAGTTGTAATTAATTTAATGTTTCATGTAAAATAATAAGTATAAAAATTTCACATAAACATTAAGGATCTGTTGCAAAATTGATGTAAAAAACTTAGTTTTGTATTAAATTATTCCAAAACGTTAAAATTTAAACTATTTGTCACAAAGTGAAATCATCCTTACCGTTGAGAATGTCGATCCGGTAGCCCTGTTTGGAGAAAACAACAATAAGCTAAATCTAATTCGAAAATCTTATCCTGACACTGTTATTACTTCCCGTGGGTCCTTGTTGAAAATAACCGGCAAAAAAAAGGATACCCAATCTGTTAAGGAAACAGTAGAAACCATGGTTAAATTATTGCGGGAGCGAAAAGAGCTGAGCCTGCAAACGGTAGAAGAGCTATTACTCGGTGAAAATCCGTATCAGGCCCACGTTCCGCCGAATGAAAGTAAAGTTGTGCTGGTGCATGGAAGAGATGGTAAAGTCATTTATGCAAAAACCAGAAATCAACAGTTACTGGTCGATGCAAGCAGCCAAAACGATGTAGTCTTTGCAATAGGTCCTGCCGGTACCGGTAAAACATATACCGCAGTTGCAATTGCAGTGCGCGCTTTAAAGAATAAGGAAGTTAAAAAAATTATACTTACCAGGCCTGCAGTAGAAGCTGGTGAAAGTCTTGGTTTTTTACCTGGCGATCTTAAAGAAAAGATCGATCCGTATTTACGGCCTTTGTACGATGCCTTAGACGATATGATACCCGCCGAACGGCTTCAGCAATTCATGTTAAACCGGGTTATTGAAATCGCTCCACTTGCTTTTATGAGAGGCCGCACCCTAGACCATGCATTCATCATACTTGATGAGGCACAAAACTGCACACCACTACAAATAAAAATGTTTCTTACGCGTTTGGGCCCTTACGCAAAATGCATCATTACCGGAGACTTATCCCAAATTGATTTGCCCTATAATCTCATTTCAGGATTAAGACCGGCAACAAAAATGTTGCAAAACATACATGGAATAGCCACTATCTATTTAACTCACGAAGATGTCGTTCGTCACAGACTGGTCAAAGATATTTTAAAGGCTTATGAGAAAAGTGATCAGGGGAGGAGAAGGAAAGATGAGGAAGAGTGAGGCGAATGATGAATGAAGAGACATGCAATAATAAATTGAGAAATTAGTTCAAAGCGGTTTGAAAATTCCTGTACTAATTATTGAATTCGAAGACTGAAATAGTTCAGAACACGTTTTTTCAATTCGTACTTTCCAAAAGATTAAATAAGGATCTTGTTGAAGAAGTAAAGAGCCATTCAGCTGAATATTTCTAATTAAAAATATTCAAAAAAATGAAAATCAGATTATTCAGAATGTTGATTACTTCTTGAAAATATTTCCAAGTATATTTCCCAAAAAGCCTCCACTGCTTTGCGCTGTTTCCTGGTTAGGAGCTTGTTGTCCTCCGAGGACTCCACCTAAAACAGATCCAATAAGATCGCCAAAGCCTCCACTTTGTGCTGCGGATTGTGCGGATCCCATTAAGATATTAGCTAAATCTCCGAATCCGCCGCCACTACTTGGAGTGCTTTCATTTGAGTTTCTCATTCTTCCAAGAACACCCATTACTATCGGTGCAAGAATAGGCATTAACTTCATAATCTGACTAAGATCCAAGCCGGAAGTCTGGCTGACATGCTGCGCGACTTGCTCTTGCTTGTTACCTAAGACGTGTCCTAAAATGCCAGCTCCATTATTGGCGCCGGAAACCTGTCCCTGCAGAATGCCTCCAATCATTCCGGCAACATCATTGAGAATGCTTCCGTCATGATCTCTGTCCAATGCATTGGTAAGCGCGTTAAGACCCGATTCGGATGAAGCATTTTTGGCTAATCCTCCAACCAGTGCGGCAAAAATACCGTTGGCTGCAGTTGAAGTTTGTTCATTGGTTGCACCAATTTGTTTGCTTATTTGACTTAATGCAGGTCCCTGTAGTTGTTCCTGCAATGTTTGCATTAGATCCATGTTCTTTTTTTTAGAAGGTTATTAATAGGAATGCAATGTAACTATAAATAAGAATCAAACATCGTCCCTTTGGTAGAAATGGACAGATAAATTTAATAAGCAAATTAGATTGTGAATTGTTCAACAATTGCAAAATTATTCAAATCTATTGATTATGTCCGTAATCCAAGCGTTTGGTTTTATACAGGAGTTGCATTCATTTGGAGAATCCGGCATAATAATCCAACAATTCGATTGGATTGGAAGTAAACATTTTAAAGTGTATTCATATCGAAAATTAGACAATACCTGCTTCTATCCGGAGTTTGATCAGAATTAAATTAAGGGTTCCGAGCATAATCATTATTTAAACTAAAAAAAAATTACAAATCAAAATCAGTGTATTCGGGATTGGAGTAAATCACCAAAAGGCTAACGATAAGCAAAGGGAATTTTTATAAGAATTTGGTTGGCTCAAGGGTCACTTCTTTAATTGTGGAACCATTACTGCTTCCACTGTAACCCTAATGAGCCTGCCACTTTGGTTGAGAATCTATAATTCTATTCAAAATGGGGCTTTCAATATGAAATAGTAGGAAGGCCAGGCTTGGTGAACTATTGCGTAACTTACAGATTTACAATAGGATAGATGTCATTTTAACTGTAATGAATTTGGCAAAATCTTTGCTGCTCTAGCTGCATTGCGCATCCGAACTGCGATGCCTGATTTTGAATTTTGTACTCAATCCAACGGCTTATCCTAAAACAGTGTCTTCCAAATCACCATCTGAAAATCCAAATCTTGAAGAGTATGCTGCAATTTATAAAAAGATGATAGCAGATAGTCTATCGCATTTTGATGCAATGAAAGAGGATTTATTGCAATCCAAAAAGGATGCCATTGATGAAAAACTTGCGGCAACACAGGAGCGCAACCAAATTTTAAAGAATGCATCCGAATTGGCCCGCATTGAGTTTGAAAAAAATTATAAGCAATTAAAAGAAGAGCTCAATCAAAAACTGGTATATGCGTTGGTGAAAAAATTAATTGAGGCCAATCGGTCGGACTCTGAAATTTCCAGCTGGCTTGAAGTTGATAATGCCATAATCATTAGTGCCAGGGAAGATTTAGGGTTTAAACCGTTTGGGGATTCCTATGCCAGAATATATTTTACCGGATTTGGACGGGGAGGTGTAATTCATTTTCAATGGAATCAAAAAATTACAGATTTTCATTGGGAATTTGCTGGCGGCAATTCACTTGCATTGATTTTTATTCCGGATGAATCGCAATGGGAATTGGCCACAAGTTATAAACAAGCTGAACGCTTACCCATATTGGAGTTCGTTGCCAAAGAAACGATCCGGATTCAGGCAAGTGGTTATAAATATGCAATTGAAGGTGGAGTATTGAGAATTTATTAATCTTTATGAAATGAAAAAAGAAATTACATTCCTTATGTTGATAGGTCTTCCAATTCTTATTGGTGCACAAACTACGGACAAAGAATTCGAAGAACTCTACAAAAACATGAACACCAAGAAAGGATTGTTGTATGGATTAAATAAGCAGGATTCCAATTATACGACTATACTTCGTACTTCAAATGAGACCTATCATTTGCTGGATAATCTGTATGAATTCATGAACAGGGAGCATCGTTTGAATGGAAAAGGCTTTTTTAATTTTGCTGGCAATGAAACCAAATCAAATAGTGTATATCATTTTGGTGCCGGTGTAAGTATTGATCAGGGTCTATATCCCTATGAGCTTGATTTTTCTGCAGACATACAAACCTTATTGAATGATGGTGTATTTGTGGCAAACGAATCGAATATAGATATTTCATTCGACTTTCATCCATATGTACCGAGTATCGAGTCCACGATTACAAAATATAAGGACAAGATTAAAGAACTGCAGGCAGAAAAAAATCTTAGCGATATTGCAAAAGAGAATAATGAATATTTATTAAAGAAATATAACCGCAAGATAGAATCAGCTGCAAATGCCAGTGGATTGTGGCTTGAAAATTACATCATTGCAAAAAGATTCAGCGAGGAATATCTGGGCATTGAAAGCAGATATGAAATCGGAGCTGGATTTGTATTTAGTTTGTATAGTAATGCACTGACAAAAAGAGGAAGAGCCATAAGAGATGAAATCAACCGGAAGCCGGAATACCGTGCGAAAGGGGATGATTTGATTGCATCTTTGCGAACTCTGGCTCCGGCAAATAATATTTTGCAATTGAGTCAGGATGACATCCAGATCATTTCAGATTCCCGTACCCGATATTTGATCGCCAATAAAAAACAAAGCAGCAAATTGAGACTATCCTTATTGTTGGGAGCATTTTATAAAATAGAAAAAACGGTTATAAAAAACACTATTAATTTCAATGGAAAGGATACTACGATGACTTTCAATGTCAATCCGACAAACAGATTTGAGTCTGTAATCCGTTTAGGCTTAGTATGGAAGCCAAAGGACAAATATAAATTTCGCATATACCCGTTTTTATTACTTCCATTTGATAAAATCAAAAATGTAGTAACGGAAGGAAATTACAGGGATGAAAAACTGGATTATTTCTTTTATCTTAATTCATCACTGGATATCGAGGTGGAAAAACGATTTTCAATAGGCATATTTTACAAATATTATTATGATAATGCTCCAAGCCGGGTATTTGTAAAGCAATTGGATAATACTTATGTTTTGCTAAGTGCGCAGCCTCAGAAGAGCAGTTTTGGCATAAGTATGAATTTTGATTTTTAAGCCAGGATTGGAATTGTTGGTCGTGCAGGTATCATATATTAATTGAAAACAGTTTTATGGTAATATACAATGTCACAGTAAAGATAAATCAGGATTTAGTAGACGAATGGTTAATGTGGATGCGTACTCATCATATTCCAAAAGTATTATCGACAGGAGCATTCCGCAAATGCAGGCTCTCTAAGCTCGATATAAAAGAAGAAGATGGTGTTACCTATGTACTGCAATACGATGCAATGTCTCACGAAGTATTAACCAACTACATGATTCATCATGCACCCGCTCTTCAAAAAGAACACATAGACCGCTATGCCAATCGCTTTGTCGCTTTTCGGACTGTGCTTGAAGTAGTCGAAGAAATTTACCCGAAAGAGAGAAATTCATGAGGTGATTTTCAAATCATCAGGTGGTAAGATGGCAATACACGAAGTATAGTTGTTATGGATTATAGATTTAAAATCCGATTCAGATCAGAGGACAACAAAACATGAGGTTAGCTGTTAAATTTAAATTAATGAATGATTCAGAAGTATACAGGGAATCATGAAAGTATTAGCGAGGAAGACAAGATTTTATTTAAGTTCATTTTTCAGACACGATTTTAAGGCAAGTATAGCTGTATTTTTTGTGGCTTTGCCGCTTTGTCTGGGAGTCGCTTTGGCTTCTAATGTTCCTGTAATCTCCGGATTAATTGCAGGTATAATCGGTGGTATCTTGATCCCGCTCATTAGCAAGTCAGAACTAAGTGTAAGCGGACCGGCAGCCGGATTGACGGCAATCTGTGCTGCGGCTATTATTCAATTGGGTTCAATAGAAATATTTTTTTTATCAGTTGCAGTTGCCGGTTTATTGCAGATCCTCCTTGGATTATTTAAGTTAGGAAGTTTTACTTATTTCATTCCCTCTTCCGTAATCAAAGGAATGCTCACCGCTATAGGTGTTATATTGGTTTCAAAGCAAATTCCCACCTTAATTGGTTATGACAGACCAGATTTTTGGTCGAACGAGCTATTTAATATTATCACCCTGGACCATGTTTTTAGCAGCATTCATAGTTTGTATGAACATAGTTCGAAAGGACCTATGTTGATTTCAGCAGTTTGTTTGTTATTGCTGTTCATATGGAATAAATATCTGTCTGCGAAATTAAATTTGATTCCTACTTATTTTGTTTTGGTTTTTGCGGGTGTGTTAATGGCAATTCTTTTAAATACAACGACTTCGGAGTTTCAGCTTAAAAAATCGCAGTTCATCAATATTCCAGAAAATATATTTGTCGAATTAAGAGTTCCTGATTTTCCTGCTTTGTTTTCAAATGCGCATATTTGGAGGAATGCAATTATCATCTGTTTTGTTGCAGCACTTGAGACCTTGCTAAGTATTACCGCAATAGATAAGTTGGATCCATATAAACGAATTTCACCTCAAAACAGGGAATTGGTTGCACAGGGAGTTGCCAATTTTATAAGCGGTCTGAGTGGTGGACTTCCGATTACAGCAGTGATTGTAAGAAGTTCAGCAAATGCAGAAGCAGGCGCCCGGACGAAAAGAGCAGCGTTCACACATGGTATATGGTTGTTGCTGGCAGTTCTGTTTGCGATACCCGTTTTAAACAGGATTCCATATTGTGTATTGGCTGTCATACTTATTCATACTGGTTATCATCTGGTTAAACCCAAAATGATATTTGCATTACGCAAACAAGGTAAAGAGCAATTTTATCCGTTCCTGGTCACGGTTATTTCTATTTTATTAACTGACTTGTTGGTTGGAGTTCTAATTGGGATCGGGTACGCTATCTACTTTTTAATTAAGCATACCTATAGGGCAGGATTTATTGTTAAAGTGAATTCAGAAGGACACAATAAACACTACATTATTGAATTGGCTTTAAATGTCAGCTTTCTTAATAAAAAGCGTTTCATGGAAATGCTGGATCAGTTACCGGAATATTCGATTGTAGAAATTATTGGCTCGGACAGTGTTTATATCGACCGCGATGTACTGGAAATTTTCCAGGAGTTCAGGACAAAGGCTCATAATAAACACATTCAACTTACATTAAAAGATATTCCTGAAGTTGAAACCCTTGAATTGCATTGATTTTCGAACCTCCTGATTTTTATTTTCACCGTTTAATTCTTCTAATTCAGCTCCAGAATGAAATCCAGTTTTTCAGGAGATCCTACTCCTTGGATACTAAGTTGGATTGAAATTGATGAATCTCATATTTCGCAATGACGTATATCAATAGAAATGAATATTCATTATTTCAATTTTGCATTCATTCATGAGAATTTACCGGGTTTAGTAATTGGCATAAATTTATTAGATATGAAAGGAGAGCCTAAAATTATTGAGAAATTGAATGCATTGCTTGCAGACGAAATGACTGCAATCAGCCAATATATAATTCATGCGGAGATGTGTGCAAACTGGGGGTATAAGAAACTGCATGATCATATTAAGGTGAGGGCAATAACGGAAATGAAGCATGCAGAGAAATTGATTGAGCGAGTTATATTTTTGGAAGGAACTCCAAAAATCAATTTGCTGAATGAAGTGAATATTGGTGAGAATATTGAAGAGCAATTTAAAAATGATTGCAGAGCAGAGGAGTTAGCAGTTAAAGCGTATAATGATAATATCCGTTTGGCAATGGAACTGGGAGATCACGGAACGGCATATATAATGCGGTCTATTTTGATGGAGGAAGAGGGACATCTGGATTGGTTGGAAATGCAGCTCGAAATGATCAGGCAGTTGCAATTGAAAAATTACCTGATGGAGCAAATGAGCTAAACGAATAGGTAGCAACAACTTGTTTTAATTATTAAATGCTGTGGTTGTATCTGATTTTAAGTGGTTTTGTTTTGGTTATCCTCTATGTCTTGTTTGCTAAGATCTGTCTTGAAATCAACACCATTACGGATGTTTATCAGGTATCATTTCGGGGTCTAGCGAGTGTGGCCATCATAAGTAAAGAAGATAATTTGGTGTTAAAGTTGAAAATTTTTGTTTGGAGAAAATATATTAATTTACTTGACTTGCCTAAAAATGTAAGCAAAGAGTCTCCGGAAACAAAAGTTAAATTTAGAAAAGAGTTGCCGATTAACAAACATTGGTCCGTTTTGAAAAGTTTTAAAATTAAAAGATGTGAATTGAATTTAGATCTGGGAAATAATCAATGGAATGGAATCCTTTTCCCGGTATTTTATGTATTGGAAACTAAATTCAACAGGCCATTGAGAATAAATTTTTTAAATGAAAATAGTATTGTTCTAAAAATTGAAAACAATTTAGCACGCATATTATGGGTGTTTATTACAAATTAATAAAACAATAGTCATGGATAATTTAAATGATTTATTAGTTAAGATGACGGACTTTTTGAAGTCTGAAGCAAAAACAGAAACCATCATTGGTCAACCATTTACGCTCGGAGAATTCTCCTGTGTTCCTGTAATGTCTCTTGGGCTTGGTTTCGGCGGCGGCGGCGGAGAAGGTAAAGGAAACGGAAAAAATCCGGGTAATGGCGAAGGATTTGGCAGTGGAGGAGGAGCCGGTATAGGTATGGGACCTGTGGGATTTCTGGTTACCCGCGGCAATGAAATTCAATTTATTCCTACGCGGTCTTCCAGAGGACTAAGTGGTGCATTTGAAAAGTTGCCGGATTTGATTGATAAGTTTATGGATAAATATCCAAAGAAGGAACCGGTCGAAGTTTAATATCATTACTGACTGAGTAATCAGAGTGAAGCAATCCGCCGTTTATATCGGATTATAGAATATTAGTCATTATTCGTTATAAATAGCAATGCAAACGCAGGTTTGTTGATTAAAAGGCTGGAAGCGTTACAACTGGAATACAAGAACGGAGCTGGAGAATTCGCCTTTCTTTAGCTTCTTAATTCCAAATGTGATTCCGTTTTTAGTCAAAGGATTGCTTCCTCTTTTTACAAGTTTAACTTTAATAAATGATGGTGAACCTATTTAATAAGCCAGGTTTATAGTACCCTTAATGCGTTTTTAGAATAGCAGGTCATATAAAATTTGGTATGAGTATCGCTTTAATAGGTAAGTAATGGTCCCATTTTATATTTATTATTCTTCAATGGCAAGAGGAACGGTACTGTAAGCGAAATGGTTCTTTGTATTTCCACCACACTAATAGCAATAATGTAAACAAGGGAAACTGCGATCCGCTAAGGCGATATCATGTTTTCGTCGTAGCCGAAAGTCTGATCAAATCTATAAATATTTAAGTAAAATGAAAACCGATTAAAATAATACGACTATGAGGATTATGATCAGCATTATATTGTGTATTCATGGATTGATACATCTGATTGGATTTTTTACCGGATTCCAGTTGAAAAATGCGCAGCCATTCCATCACGACATTGGAAAACTTCAGGGACTGATGTGGCTCGGGGTATGTATCCTTTTTGTTGTGACAGCGGTTTTGTATTTAACACAAAGAAATACCTGGTGGTTATTTTTGATTTTGGCTGTGATCATTTCCCAGGTACTCCTCTTTGTTAACTGGCAGGATGCAAAATTTGGTTCTGTATTCAACCTGATATTTTTACTGCTTGCAGTGGTTGCTTTATTTCAAAAGAAATTCGAACATGTATATGAATTACAGGTAAAAAATTATTTGAGTCAGTCAACATCAGATCATCCAAATTTGCTCACCCTTAAGGATATTGAAAATTTACCAGAACCTGTAAAAAAATATATAGCCTATACCGGTTCGCTGAATAAACCAAAGATTGAAAATTTTAAAGTATTATTTGAAGGAAGAATCCGGAAAAATGAAAAGTCCGAATGGATGCTGTTTAACTCAGAGCAACACAATTTTTTATCTTCATCAGCAAGGCTGTTTTTTATGAAAGCAGTAATGAAGCATTTACCCGTTGCAGGTTTTCATTGTTATATAAATGGAAATGCATTTATGGATATAAGATTGTTATCTTTATTCAGGGTGCAATATCAATCGGGTATGGAAATGGGTACAGCCGAAACGGTTACATTTTTTAATGATATGTGTGTGATGGCTCCTGCAACTCTCATTGACCCGGGAATTTCATGGAAGTTAATAGATGAGAAAACAGTGGAAGCAAAATTTACCAGGAATAAAATCACCATCACAGCTTTGTTGTATTTTAATGAAAATTGGCAATTGATCAATTTTACGTCTGAGGACAGATATGCTTTAAACGATCAGGGCATCATGCAAAAGTTTCGTTGGTCGACACCTATGAAGGAGTATAAGGAATTTAAGGGATATACTTTGGCTTCTTATGCAGAAACCATATATAAATATCCGGAAGGTGATTTTTGCTATGGAACCTTTAGAATGACAGATTGGGACTATAATCTGAAGGAAGAGTGATGTCAGTATCTGGTTCATTGGCTTTACCCCCTGCTAGTTCCAATATTTCGTTATTTTTACATTCCCCAAATTATTCTAATGAAATATATCATTTTTGTTGTAACGGTCTTTTGTATTGGCTGCAGTCCTGCAAAGCATGCGGTCTATCATGTTGCTGCCAATGATGTAGCGGATATAGATCTGGTTCTGAGAAAAAATCAGACCTTTCTCATTCACTTTAAGGTTTTTGAAGAACAACCACCCAAAAAATATGTGTTTGAAGGAAAGTGGAATGACAAAGGAGAAAACATCCGGCTTGTATTTAAACTGGATAAGGATGATTTACCGGATTTGCAGGCTCTATTTGATCCTTCGCTGGATGAAAGCAGATCCGTAAAAATTATCGATAAAAGAACAGTAGAATTTAAAAAAACCGCAAAAAAAATAAAAATCTGGGGCTTATCTTGTGATAAGAAATAAGATCTTTTATAATTCAAAGGTTGTGAATTATGCTAGTGATTAAAATTACTTGTCCGGTTTGTAACACAGTTTTGAATTTTGATGAATCAGCTTCTGGATCAAATCGGTATTGTTCTGTGTGTGCTCATGAATTAAAAGTACCATTAATTAGTGCCGAACAAAGTTCAGGCAAAGGCAGTACCACCAGTCAACAGTATAGTTTTATTGATGCAGGAGCACAACAAGCTCGAACTATTCTTGAGGATCTGAAACAAATTCCGGTGAAGCAAGAGGTCATTCCTATTGATAATTCCAATATTCATTTGCTCTTAAAGGATTTCGTTTTTTGGGCGGTGACTTTTTTAGGAATTATTCCGTTACTGATTATAACAGTTAAGCAGCCTTCCACGCAATTGACCATGTTTGCCTTGTTTTTTGCATTTGTCTGGGGTGTCATTTTTAAAAAATTTATCGTCAATGATCCTTATACCAATCGTCTTGCCATACCATCGTTGTTCTTTACCGGGATAATCGGAATCTGGTTATTGCTTTTTGCCTACCGATTTTTACCTGACTTTTACCTCAACATGGCGGATAGTCGAAATCCATTCATTTCATTGTTGGGATTTGTCTTTCAGGTTGGAATCTGTGAGGAGTTGATTAAATCTCTTCCGGTATTTATTGCGTTGAGATGGTTCAAAAAAGATATCAGTGCATTATCGCTGATCACGATTGGTGTATTCAGTGGATTGGGATTTGCCGCTTTTGAAAATTTACAATATGGTGACAGCGCCATTAATTCTGCATATGCAAAGGCAATGAATTATGGAGTGGAAGGCCTGGTATCAGGTGTGCAAAACGCAATGGTGAATGTCATGTTGCGGTCGCTCTCTCTCGTGTTTTGCCATGCGGTTTTTTCAGGGATAGTGGCATATTTTGTAACTACAGCATATATTCGCAAGGAAAAAATGGGTGCATTAATTGTGCTTGGATTTATGGTGTCTGCGGTAATTCATGGCTTGTATGATTGGTTGAGTGGCATGCAACCCACTCTTGCCGCAATGCTGGCTGGTTTTTCGTTTGCTTTATTCTATGGGTACTTATCGAAGTTAAAAAATGCAGAACGAAGTTTAAGTGTAAGCTGAAATTCATTCAAGCTTCACATATCCAAGTGAATAATTTTAATTTGCAAAACAATTATTGAGATTTATCTAAAGAAGAATAATCTATTGAATAATCAATTGCGTTTCAACTCATCACTCATCACTCATCGCTTCCCATTGATAATAGACTTTCAGAATTTTTTATTTCGCTCCCAATAATTCATAGCCTCAATTTCCTCGACTACGTTCAGGTAATTTTTATACCGTATTTCGCTTATGGTTCCTTTTTCAATTTCTGACTTTACAGCGCAATCCGGTTCGTTTCGGTGTGAACAGTTAGATCCGAATCGGCATTTATCCGAAATTTCAAAAAACTCTCTGAAATTATGGGCGACATCCATAACGCTTAAATTATTAAAGGACAGCGATTTTATACCCGGTGTATCAATAATGAAACCATCAAAGTCCAGTTTAAACATTTCTGCGAAAGTGGTGGTATGTATACCTTTTCCGCTATAACCGGACAGTTTGCTTGTTTTTAAGTCTAATCCGGGACTCAGTTTATTAATGAGCGAAGACTTGCCAACACCGGATTGACCGGAAATCAAAGTTGTTTTATTTTTGAGTTTCTCTTTCAGCTGATCAATGCCAAGATTGTTTAGGGAAGAAGCAGCAATTACTTCATATCCGATCTGTTCGTAAATGGTCTTTATCTCTTCAAATTCTCTTTTGTTTTTATCAGTGTATATATCCCATTTATTGAAGACAATAAGAACAGGTATATTTTGCGGTTCGGTGGTCAACAAAAACCGATCAATGAATCCAGGTTTCAAATCAGGTTCCCGCATGGAAGTAATCAACATAGCCTGATCAATGTTACAGGCAATCAAATGAATCTGTAAACGCGACTTGGGCGACTGACGGGCTATGAAATTTTTACGGGGTAAAATGGAATTGATGATACCCTGTTGCTGGTTTTCCAATTCGAGTTCAACTTTATCTCCGACAGCAACGGGATTTGTAATATTGTCTCTTTCCAATTTCAACTTCCCTACAATGCGGCAGGAAACAATTCTATCTTCATTATCAAGAAGAACTTCATACCAACTGCCGGTAGAACGCATGATCAATCCAGTCATGCTATTTCTTTTTAACTTGTAAAGGAGAAAACTGATGAACTACTTCAGAAAAGCGTTTGATCCATTTTGGATTTTCCTCCAGCGCATTTCCAATTACAACAAGGTCCGCGCCGGCCTGTAATGATTGATGGACTGAATCTGTGTCGCGGAGGCCACCACCAACAATTATTGGAACTTTAATGTAGGCCTGCAATTTTTCAATCATATTTTGCGGTACAGGAATTTTAGCTCCGCTGCCTGCATCCAGATAAATCATCTGCATGTTGAGCAATTGACCCGCCATGGCGGTAGCTAAAGCTATTTCAGGTTTATTGGCAGGGATGGGTAAAGTTTGACTGATATAGGCTGCTGTATTACTATTCTGTCCATCGATCAATAAATAGGCGGTTGAAATAATTTCCAGTTTACTTGCAAACAATCGCATGGACGACTCGACATGTTTGCCGATAAGATAATCGGGATTTCTGCCGGAGATCAAAGACAATAATAAAATAGCATCCGCATTTGCATGAATCTGGTAATTATTGCCCGGAAAAAGTACAATGGGAATATTACTTGTTTCCCGGATGAATTTGATACATTCATCCATTCTGTCTTGTATCAGCAGACTTCCTCCAATGAAAAAATAATCTACTTTGCATTCATTGGCCAACTCAATTGTGTGCTCAAAATTTTTTAAGCTGGAATGATCAGGATCCACCAATACGGCAAGGCTTTTAATCCCAAGTGATTTCTTTTTTTGTATTTCTTTTAAAATACCTTTGGACATGTGGCAAAATTAAGTCTAAATGGTGGTACTTCGTAACCTATTTTGCTTAAATACAAAGACGCAAAGTTTCCGCAAAGGGCGCGAAGTAAATTTTTTTCATGGTTCCAAATATTCTGCACTCTGGGCGTTCTTCCTGAGGTTCAATGTCGTAAAAAAATAGAGAGGCGATTATAGTCATTGATCTTTTGGAAATCTGGCTCATTTAGTTCGGATACATTGGATTAGATTAGTTTGCAATGCATTAAAATCATCGACACATTTTTGATGCCCTTCCGAAAATTCTTTGTGATATTCACCTCCCGGATGAATGTATCTTATAATTCCATTCCGGTCTATGAGAAAGCTTGCAGAAGTAAAATCTCTTTTTCGGTTATTCAGCCAGAATTTTTTGAGATTCAGCCATTGATCATCAATTGCAATTGGAAAGTGAAATTCTTTATCCCCTGCATATTCTCTCACGTCTTCTGGATTGCAGGTTTTTGGTTCCGGTTTCGGGTGATACAGTCCGATGATGACAAGGCCGGAATCGGCATACATCTGATACCATTCATTCAAAGCATCAGCGGAATTGATACAAAAAATACATTCATCTGTCCACCATCGCAATAAGACAACTTTGCCTTTAAGATCTTTAAGCTTTAACGGAGGAGATTGAATCCATTGGACGGAGACGAGTTCGGGTGCAGGTGATCCGATGGATAATTCATGGGTTTGACAGGAAGATGTGAGAATTAATAATAAAAAATATAGAATTAATATTGGAATATACAGTTTAGCAATCATGAATTTTGTAATATATCATTTGTACACATCCTTTCTATGTCCCAGCTCTATAACGTCTACAATAAGAATTTCATCAAAAATTTCATAAATAATTCTATAATTACCAACTCGAATGCGATACGCATCCTAACTTTTCAGTTTTATACAGCCACCTGGACGAGGGTCAGTTTCTAAACTACTTATGGCATCAAAAATAGGTTGCGCAATACTGTCAGATAATTTATCAAGATATTTTTTAGCCTTTGTAGATAATTGTACGGAATAGTTAGCCATTTATTTTCTTTCGATTCTTCAAATAATCAGAAAATAAAATCCGCTCACCGTCATCTTCTTTTTTAGCTTTTTCATACAGTGCAATATCTTCCTCAACTTCTAATTCTTCTATTATTGAATCAAATTCTTCTTGTGGAATAATCACAAGTTTTTTTCCTGCAGTGTCTGTGATGTATTGCGGATGGAGTTGTTTTTTATGCATATTTTTAGCCTTTGCCATTAATAATAAGAACAAAGGTACAATTTTCTGTGTAATGAGTTATAGTTACTCCATTCATTGTTATTGTTTCATCAACGTTTTCGTTATATGTAACACAGCTGGACAAATCGGGTACAAGCAATGTGAAACTGCATTCTTCCTGTTTGAGTAAATAAATTCTGTAAGCGTATTTGAATTTAGCAATTAAAACTTAAAAAGTGAATCAATTATCTCGTATAGAATATTCGAATATTCCAAAAATTAGAGTCAAACACATTCATCAATTTCCCTAAATTTAATGTAAATTCTAATGTGTTTATACTTTTCCGATTAATCTAATATGGAATCAAATACGATCTGTAAATGAATCATGGTTTGTTTCCAGTTGTATCCAATCAACAACAGTATTCTGTTTGAAATCTAACTCACATTCAGGGCCTCGTCTTTTCCCAGGGCCTTATACCTCCCTTTTGAAAATTTGCTGCCATTGAATTCAATCATGGTTTTTAATTGAATCTGAGTTTGATGATCCAGTTTTATAAAGTCAGCACAGCGGCGGGAACAACAATTTTCATATTTTTTTGCACAATCCGGACATTGAATAAACAATATATGACATTGATCATTTTTACAATTCACATGAGAGTCACATGGTGTCCCGCATTGATGGCAACGGCTGATGATTTCATCCGAGATGCGTTCGCCAAGTCGTTCGTCAAATACAAAATTCTTACCGAGAAATTTATTCTCCAGACTTTGTTCGTGGACTTGCCTGGCATATTCGATAATGCCGCCATTTAACTGGTAGACATTTTTGAATCCCGCGTGCTTCAGATAAGCACTGGCTTTTTCGCAACGTATGCCTCCGGTGCAGTACATGATAATATCTTTTTCTTTCTGATCGGAAAGCATTTCTTTAACCATTGGCAATTCTTCTCTGAAGGTTACGGCCTGTGGCAGGATTGCATTTTCAAAATGACCGACTTCGGATTCATAATGATTGCGCATGTCCACAATAATCGTGTCCTTTTTGGAAGCCAATTCATTAAATTCACGGGCATTTAAATGGATGCCGCAATCAGATGAGTCAAAGTCCGGATCTTCGATTCCGTCAGCGACAATTTTTTTTCTTACTTTGATGATTAGTTTAAAAAACGATTTGCCGTCATCTTCAATGGCATAATTAAGACGAATCCCTTTAAGGAATTCAATATCATCCATAATCGTTTTAAATGAATCTATGTTTTGATCCGGGACGGAGATCTGTCCATTGATCCCTTCCTTTGCCAGATAAATTCGTCCAAGTGTTTGAATGTCATCCAGCTTTTCATAAAGATAGTTTCTGAAGAAAGGTGGATTTTCAATTTTATGATATTTGTAAAATGAAAGTGTAGTCCTTGGTTCTGTGCTATGAACCATTTTTTGAATCAGTTCCTCGCGATTGATGCGATTATAAAGTTTTCTCATTTCAACAAAGTCAAATTATCAAAGCTTGATCAGCGAATATGTTTTCTTTGTATTCTCATTTGAAATAAAATAAACACCTGAATTTAATCCGGAGATATTGATCGTATTAGATTTGCCATTCATTGCCAGATGGATCCAGGTTTTTCCAAATACATCTTTAATACTTATTAAAACGGGTTCTGCCGATGGTCTGTCAATATGAATTTCATTTTTAGACGGGTTCGGATAAATCCTGAATTCATCTTTACCTTTTGCGTTTTCAGTGCGAACTGCAAGTAGTGCGCGTTCAACAGCCTTGTCGGCATTGATTAGACCGAAACCATATACATTATTTGGAACACTCATACCGGAAAACGGAAAGCAATCAAAATCAGGATGGAACCGTTCCGCCGTTTCTTCAATAATCGTTTCAATTTGTTCGACGTGTCCGGCTAATACCGGATTAGCTGATATCATAAGTGCAACTAAACCTGCAACATGCGGACCTGCCATACTAGTACCATTCCAGGAGGCATAGCTACCATCGGGAAGCATAGACAAGACGTCTGATCCCGGAGCCACGACATTGGGTTTGGTAATGACACTCTTATAATTATTGACCGGACCGCAACTGCTAAAGCTACTGATCATTTCGTTTGGAGCAAAAGCGCCAACGGAAAAGCTGTTTTTGTACAGAGCGGGAATATGATTTAAGGTATTGCACGAAGCTCCATCGTTTCCGGCAGATACCACGACGACGATTCCTGCTGCCCTCAAATTTTCAACTACCACTTCCATAATCGGAAAAGTGGAGGTATCACAACCTTCTTCGAGGCTGCAATACCAGCTGTCATTGATGACATGAGGAGCGAGCTCCGGTTTTGCATTTTTGCCATCCAGATTATATGGTGCAAGGAAAAATTCGAAGCATTCGATATACGTGGAAGGTGCGCCATTGCCTCTTTCCATATTTCTGCAACCGATGAATTGAGCCTTTGGGGCCATTCCGATGGCATGATCTGAGGTGAGCCCGACCATGGTTCCGACGGTATGTGTGCCATGCGAATTGTCGTCACAAGGTTCTTTCACGTCCAGGCCGCAGGGATTATTATCGGGACTGCTCAGTGGACTGTTATGGTGAATAGCATCGTGCCAGTTGTAATTGTGATTTACAGTATCGTGGCTAAATCCCCGGTATCTGTCTTTAATTGCAGGAATATCCCATTTGATCCCTGTGTCGTTACCGGCCACTACCACACCTTGCCCTTCAAAACCTTTAGCCCAAACTTTATCGGCTCCAACCCTGAGGATTCCCCAGGTCACTTCGGGGGATCGCTTACTTAGTAATAAGGTATTATCCTGAGTCGGAACGGCATGACTATATGAGTCGAAACTAACTCTGCGAATTTCCGGAAATTGAGCAATTTCCAGGATCTGAGCCTGGTTCACTTTCGCCCAAATTGCATTCACCAGGTAAAAAGCCCTGTACTCAATATGATGGTTTTCCAAATAATTAACCAGGGCATTTTGAGTAAGCTCTGCGTGAGATTTTAAAGTGGTGTAGACATAATTGGCCTTTTGTTCTTTGGTCCAGGATTCCTGAACGCCCGATAAATCAGCCTGTTGTTTTAATTCAATCAGTACCGGAGTGAGTTCATTCAAAACCATTTTTCTGGAGAGATCCGGAGAAATCTGAGCCTTAATAATTTGCCCGAATACCAGTAAAAAAAAGAGGATATATCGCATTTAATAAATTTTTGCAAAGTTAGAGAATATAAGCAAATTGTGAATTACAAATTACTAATTACTAAGGATATATGGACCTGGAGCAAAAGAGCTTTTGGGTATTAGAATAACATTATTTTCCGGCAAGTGGTTAATGGGAATTTGTAATTCGCGGTTGATTTTCATCCATTTTTGCTTTACTTTGTTATACCCCTGTCCAATTAGAAAGAATGTCGAAAAACAACGATTCACAGCCAGACCGCAAGAAGGATCATATCGAAATGGCAATCGGCTCAAAAACCGGTGCAGAATTAAATGATGCCCGCTTTTACTATGAGCCGGTATTAAGCCAGCATCCTTCCGATCAGGAAATCAAAGCAGTTTCATTTGGGAATAAAACTCTTGCATATCCGATTTGGGTATCCAGCATGACCGGTGGAACTGCATTGGCACAACGGATTAATCAAAATCTGGCCAGAGCCTGCAGAGAATTTGGATTGGGCCTGGGTCTGGGTTCTTGCCGCAAACTGATTGACCATCCGGAGTATCTTCCCGATTTCGATATGCGCACATTGATTGGAAGTGAGTTGCCTTTTTATGCCAATCTTGGCATTGCCCAAATAGAGCAATGGTTGCAAAACAAGCAACAGGAGAACATTAAGAAAATCGTTCAAATGCTTCGTGCAGATGGATTGATCATTCATATCAATCCATTACAGGAATATCTGCAGCCCGAGGGGGACCGGTTTAAATCCAGGCCAATCGACAGTATCAAAAAAGTATTGGACTTATTCAGCTTCCCTGTAATTGTCAAAGAAGTGGGACAGGGAATGGGCCCATCAAGCCTGAAAGCATTGTTGGAGCTTCCTTTGCAAGCCATTGAATTTGGAGCCTTCGGAGGTACTAATTTTTCGGTATTGGAAATGCAACGACAAAATGATTCAGCAGACCAGGTTTTGTTGCCACTTACTAAAGTGGGTCATACTGCAGAGGAAATGGTGGACTTTTGCAATGACATTGCTGATACATCTAAAATACTTTGCAGGCAATTAATCATTTCCGGAGGAGTGCAGGATTTTTTGGATGGTTATTATCTGATCCAAAAAAGTAAAATACCGGCTATTTATGGTCAGGCATCGTCTTTTTTAAAATTTGCAATGGATGATTATGATAGTCTGCGGATGTTTATTCAATCGCAAATCCGTGGTTTGAATCTTGCCTATTCATTTCTTAAAATTAAATCCTGATAGGAATCCAAAAAAATATGGTAACAAAAACAAAAACCATATCGGGTTTTTCCAAATTGTCAAAACGGGGGAAAATCAAATGGATGGTTGAAAATTTTTTCAAAGATCCTGAAAATGTGATGCATGAGCTAATGAGTTACTGGCATCACAATGAAGATCAGCAAAAAATTTTAGATGGATTCAGCGAAAATACGATTACCAATTTTCCTCTGCCTTTCAGTGTGGCTCCCAATTTTCTCATCAACAATAAAGCCTATTGTGTGCCCATGGTTATCGAGGAAAGCAGCGTGGTAGCGGCTGCTTCATCTGCTGCAAAATTCTGGATGGACAGAGGGGGCATACATGCGGAAGTGTTGAACACCAAAAAATTCGGTCAAATTCATTTTTTGTGGAATGGGGATACCAATAAATTGCAAAAGTTATTACCTGAATTGCGTTTGAAGATGTTGGATGGAGCAAAAGAGCTTATGCATAATATGATTGAAAGAGGTGGAGGAGTGGGTGAGATTGAATTGAAAAAACTGGACGTCATCAAAGATTATCATCAGTTTCTGATTTCATTCAAGACCTGTGACTCGATGGGCGCAAATTTTATCAACTCTTGTCTCGAGTCATTCAGCAATACACTGGAGCAATTCATCACACAAACAGAAGCACTCAATGATGATGAACGTGAGTTGGAGATTATCATGTCCATTCTATCCAACTACACTCCTGAATGTTTGGTAAGGACCTGGGTCAGTTGTCCTGTTTCAGAATTAGGAGCGTTCAATGGAAATCTGAGTGCGGATGAATTTGCCGAAAAATTTTATACTGCAGTGCAAATTGCAAAGTGGGATCCGTACAGGGCAGTGACGCATAACAAAGGAATTTTTAATGGCATCGATGCGGTGGTTCTTGCAACGGCAAATGATTTTCGGGCCGTTGAAGCCTGCGGACATGCCTATGCTTCGAGATCCGGTGTGTATAGCAGTTTGAGTGATTGCAAAATAGAAAACGGACAGTTTCATTTTAGTCTGGAAATCCCCCTGGCTTTGGGTACCGTTGGTGGTTTAACTGCATTGCATCCAATGGCTAAGCGTTCATTGGAATTGCTTGAAAATCCTACTGCAGAAGAACTAATGATGATCACAGCTGCTACCGGGCTTGCACAGAATTTTGCGGCTATCCGTTCCCTGGTTACTACAGGTATCCAATACGGACATATGAAAATGCATCTTGCTAATATTTTGCAGCATTTAAAAGCAAGCGCTGAAGAAACCAGTTTAGCCAAAGAGTATTTCTTTGATAAAAAAGTAAGTTTCAATTCGGTAAGAAACTACCTGGAGACCCTGCGCAGATAATCATTGAATTCTATTGATTGGCAATATGTGGTAGGATAACATGCTGCATGCGAGGTTTAGATTTCATCTTACGAATTCTTATTCAATCCTGAAATTTGCTTTGCCCTTAACAGAAATTAAACTTTTAAGTACCTTCATAGTCTTAACTAAAAAACTCCTATATGAAAGCAATTAAATTATTGGCATTGATTTTTGTTTGCATTGCAGCGAATTCAAAATTTGCGAATGCGCAGAATTCTTCAGAATCAGATTCTACCGGATTGCCTGGCGACAATTTCAGTTTGCAGGGAGCCCTGGAGATGTTCAAAAAGGCAACATCTCCTGAAGAATTTGAAAAAATGATAAACACAGAGAACAACCATGTAAATAATCTTGATTTGAATGGCGATGGAGATATCGACTATATCCGGGTTATTGATAATTCAAAAGGCGATGTCCATGCTTTTGTTTTACAGGTGCCTGTTTCTGAATCAGAGAATCAGGACATTGCTGTGATTGAATTGGAAAAAACAAGTGAAAACAATGCTGAACTCCAGATCATTGGGGACGAAGATATTTATGGGACTCAGACTATAGTAGAGCCCATCGATGAGAGTGAAATGAATTCCAATGAATCTTTGGAACCGGCTAAGAAAGGAGGACCAAATCAATGGTATACAGAAGCTGTTGACGCAGCCATTGTCGTAAATGTCTGGCCCTGGCCTTGTGTGCGCTTTACGTTTGGTCCGGTGTACAGACCCTGGATTTCACCCTGGAGATGGAGATCATATCCGGGCTGGTGGCATCCATGGAGACCACTGGGCTGGAGAGTTTTTCATCCATTGCACGCGAGATACTATCGAGGTTATGGAATCGCAAGTACACACAGAGTAGTTCGTGCACATCGGGTATATGCTCCTCACAGAGTTACGTCTGTAACCGTGACCACCAGACATGCAGGCCCGGTAAATCATTACAGGGTGACGAGAACAAAAACTACTGTAGGGCCTAAAGGACATGTAAAAACCACCAGGACTACCGTGAGAGGAAGAAAAAGATAAATCAAAAGAATAAGAAAAAATCAGGAATAGAAAATTCATTCCATAAAAAAAGCCCATGAATTAATTCATGGGCTTTTTTATTTACCATTTAGATTTATACACTACATCGTAACACCCCAATCTCTTAGCATGCCATCCAGCATTTGAGTAGGTTCGCCTTTCACTTTTGCAACTTCAATTCCTTTTTTAATGATATCGATGGCTTCCTGTTTTTTGCCATTATAATATAACATTCGACCATAATTGATATAATGGTCTTGTTGTTCTTTTAGTTCGAGTGCTTTCTTTGCAGCCTTTTCACCCACGTCCATAATTTTTTTGTCATCTTTAAAATTCTTCAGGCAATTTTGAGAAAGCTCTTTGTATTTAACAGGATCACTCTTTGCAACCTTGGCAGCATAAGCTTTGGCGGCTTCCAAAAACTTATCCGCATTTCCGGAGGAACCATAATAATCCATATCTGTGGCGTATTTAAATTCTTCATATTTATCCGGAAGCATTTTCATCTTTTCCTGCGCCTCCATTAGCAATCCTTCATTTCTGTAATCCATGGATTTTTTTACTGTTTTTTTGCAGGCTGCAATGACTTTATTTTCATAAACCTGTTTGGATTTTAGTTTTATGATGGCGTCCTTGTTTTTGACAAGAAAATCAAATATTCGTGAATCCGCTTCAGTAGCAGACTCGAGAATGATTTCCAGATTTTCAGGAGTGGTCAGATCTTTTTGTTGAGACAGATACTCGTTTGCAATTCGCAAAGAAGGTTTGCCTACCTGGTTAAGTGCTTTGATATAACCCAATATGGTTGGAGCATCTCGTTTGCCTTCGTTATACAATTTTGCCCAGGAGCCTGATTTGTCAAATTTTTTAATGGCATCCTGACCCAATTCGATAAAAGCCTCAGGTGGACGTGCACCCGAACTGCTATGAACTACTTTGCCATCTGAACCGATGAATAATAAGGTTGGATAAGATCTCACACCGTATTTTTGAGAAAGGCCCGGACCTTCTTCTTTTTCCATATCTACTTTGATGCAAATAAAATTAGGGTTGTAGAATGCTCCTACAGATTCATCCGTAAAAACAGTTGATGACATTCGTTTACATGGTCCGCACCAACTGGTAAAAGCATCCATAAAAATGAGTTTATCTTCTTTTTCTGCTTTGGCCAGTGCTTCAGCAAAAGTGCCATGGAAAAAGCGGATTCCTTTGATTTCGGTATTCTCCGTTTGACTGTATCCCAAATGGGAGATAAACAAGGAGATGATACCGGCGATAATTGATTTTGAAAGACTTGTCTGTATATTCATTCTAATCCTGTTAATTTTACTGCAAATATGCTTAAATTTTATAGAAGTCAGATTATAAGTTGCTCATTATCCTCAATTTAACGTTTTGTTTTAATGTATCTGCGACGCCAATTTTTAGAACATATTGCACAAACAAGTGAAATCCCTCAAGGTTTTGAAATCGACCATGCGGAAGGCTGCAATTTATACCACCGGAATGGTGAGCGTTATTTGGATTTGATCTCCGGTTTCGGGGTCAATAATATTGGTCATTCCATTCCGACTGTAATCAATGCCATCAAACGTCAGTCCGAAAAGTATTTGCACACTAATGTCTATGGTGAGCATGCTCAAAATCCGCAAATAGAACTTGGAGCATTTCTTTCCTCTCTTTTGCCAGTCTCTTTGAATTCATATTACTTTCTCAATTCAGGAAGTGAGTGTGTTGATGCAGCGATTAAACTGGTAAGGTTGGCGACCGGCAGATCCGAAATTGTAGTCTGCAGAAATGCTTATCATGGCAGCACGATAGGTGCTGAATCCATTCGCAGCGATGAAGAGCATAAATCCGCATTTCGGCCCTTGCTTCCTGGAATTCGTTTTATCCATTTTAATGATGAGTCCGATTTGCAATTTATCACCAGTAAAACCGCAGCAGTAGTAACAGAAGTTGTGCAGGCAGAAGCAGGAGTAAAAACTGCAGATGCCCAATATTGGAAATTACTCAAAAGCAAATGCGAACAACATAATGCGCTATTGGTATTGGACGAAATTCAAACCGGAATCGGTCGCACCGGAAAATTATTTGCCTTTCAGCATTATGATATTCTTCCCGATGTTTTGTTGAGTGGAAAAGCATTGGGAGCGGGAATGCCATTGGCAGCAATGATTTGCAGCCGGGAGCTTATGAGTTCTTATAACAGAAAATTACCGCTTGGTTACATCACTACATTCGGCGGACATCCGGTTTCCTGTGCTGCCGGACTGGCTGGTTTGAAATATCTCATTGAAAATAAACTCATGAATGAGCTTGAGGCTAAAGCAGATCTTGTTAAACGAAATTTGATCAATCCGAAAATAAAAAATATCCGCAATTGTGGATTGTTTATGGCGATCGAATTGGATTCTGCAGATCTTGTAATGAAATGGATTAGTCAATTATTCAGCGCTAAAATACTAGCGGAGAGTTTTTTGTTTTGTCCGACGGCTTTGCGAATTGCACCACCGTTGATTATTAATGAAATGGAATTAATAGAGGCTTGTAAAGAGATCAATTTAATTCATTAAATTTATTTTGAAAAATAACAATTGAGAATAAAGCATGCGCGATCAAAACTTATCAGTTATCGAAATTCAAAAATGGGATATTGATCTCATTACTTCTTATTGGCTCGATGCTGATCCGGAATTTCTCTTAAACATGGGAGTGGATTTAGACAAAGTGCCGGGCAGGGAGGAATGGAGAGCAATGTTGATGGAACAAATAGACCAACCTTATTCCGCAAAAAAATCATATTGCCTGATATGGCAAGTTGATAAAATTCCGGTAGGACATTCCAATGTAAATAAAATTGTTTTTGGAAAAGAAGCCTATATGCATTTGCATTTGTGGAATGAAGAAGTAAGAAAAATGGGCTACGGATCCAGGTTTGTAAAAATGGGATTACCGTATTTTTTTGAACATTTAAAATTGCAAACATTGTATTGCGAGCCCTATGCTTTGAATCACGCACCGAATAATTTATTGGAAAAAATCGGTTTTGAATTTATTAAATCATATACCTGCATCCCCGGCTGGCTAAATTTCGAACAGGAGGTCAATCTTTGGGAAATGACGAGGGAGAAGTTTATGGAATTGTATGCGGTTTAAGTTTAACCATAACTATTTGAAAAGCATAGCTTGAATTATCGGATCAATGTTACATCACCTTTCACGATCTGCTTATCTCCATTCTTCCATTCCACTTCAATTATATACACATATACTCCGGGATTCACTTTGTCATTGTTGAATTCACCATTCCATCCCTGTGCGGGATCATTGGCCTGAAAATTTTCCCTGCGGAAAATCAATTCACCCCATCTGTCGTAAATAGACATGAAGCGGATGGTGTTGTAACTATCTTCAGTAACGGTTGGATAAAATGAGTCATTGATGTTGTCTCCATTTGCACTGAAAGCATTGGGTACCCAGATATTTCTTTTTACAATTTCGATCCGAATTCTTGCAGTGGCGCTGCAGCCATTGTGATTGGTATAAGTAACGGAATAATCCGTGTTGTTTTCAATTCCTTTAATGACAGGATAGGGACAA
>JAKOVW010000006.1 GCA_029781865.1 Bacteroidota bacterium | reverse complement strand
AGGAGGTATTCTAAAATGGAAAGAAATGATTTACGGAAAAGGAGAAAAGCATTGGGATTGTCCCAGATGGAACTTGCGAGGTTGGTAGGGGTATCCTTATTGACCATCCAAATATGGGAAAAGGGCGTCAGCGAACCGAAACCCGAGAACAAGGAGAAACTGGAACAAGTGCTAAGTGAATTGGAGAAAAAACATAAAGAGAATTAACTTTGAAAGGGGTATTTCTATGACCATGATGGATAATATCATTACATTTTTATTGATAATGGGGACGTGGACTTTAGGATTAGCGGGAGCATGGATTCTATTCGATAAAGTTTATCCTGAGGAAAGAAGAATTCCAACAAGATTACCAGAATGAGACGCGGAAGGGAGAGAAGTTTTTAGATGAAAAGAACCAAAGGAACTAATGAAACCAGTTACAACGAAAAGAAAAAAGTCACCATTCCGGACCTCGTATACAAAGGTGTCCGTCAAGGAAATTTTACGCTAATACCGAATGATATATTGCGAAATCCTAACATAAGTTCAAAAGCGAAGGTACTATTATTCATCGGATTGTCTAACCAAGATGGGTGGAAAAGTCATAAAACCACGATTTGCTCAATGATGAAAGAAGGAGAAAACGCGATTGACTCAGCAATAAAAGAGCTACAGCGGTTTGGGCTTATGAAGAAAATGCGTTACCGTGATCAGCAAACAAAGCAGGTAAAAGGCTCATTTTGGATGTATACAGACACCCCATATGTATTTTCCTCTCTCAATGACATATTGGAAATTCTTGATGAAGTTGGAATGGAGATTTTTCCATCGGACCTTGAAGGAATTACTGTAAATGGAAGTTATACAGAGGAAAATTCCAATCCTTCCGAAAGCCATAAGGATGGAACCTATAGGGATGGGACCTATGGGGATGGAAATATGGCCCTAAAAATACTAAATAAAAATACAAAAGATAAAAATATAATATTATTCTCTGACCTAAATTCAAAGATAGAAAATAAACAAGATAAAAATTCCCGGTACATTCCATTAGCAGAAAAACTTGCTTCCATCATTAGAAAAAATAAAAGGATTAATATTACTCCCCAAAAGATAGCTAGTTGGGCAAATGAAATTAGAAAATTAATTGAAACCGATGGTGTCTCCATTCAACGGGTAGAGACTGCCTTGGATTGGTACGAGGACAATATAGGCGGTCAGTACATTCCGGTCATTGAAAGTGGCTCCAGCCTGCGTAACAAATTTATCAAACTTGAGGACGCTATGCGTCGGGCTGGAGCTGTTCCTGGCCAGTCCAAAACCATTTCTGCTGATACTCCCAAAGACCCC
>JAKOVW010000001.1 GCA_029781865.1 Bacteroidota bacterium | reverse complement strand
ACATGTATTTCCGGCACAAGAAATGCGAATAATAACGGAACATTTTGAAAGCGAATACAAATTAAACTGCATTAATGCCATTGAGATATTTGGAAGCAAGATTAATGCCCTTCTGAGTCGTGCGGCCGCGAGAGATTTATATGATACATATAGCATGGTAAGATTTGAGTTATTTGATGAAATGGAAGAAGAACTTCTCAGGAAATGCGTAGTATTTTATGCAGCCATTTCTGCAAAGGAAATCAACAAAGACTTTAACACTGCAGCCATTGATAGCTTGACAAATCATAAAATTAAGACAGATTTGTTTCCGGTATTGACTAAACGGGATTCCTTTGATTTGGAAACAGCGAAGAAGGTGGTAAAGGATTATCTCACCGAATTACTGGTTTTAACACCTTCAGAGAAAGAATTCCTTGATCACTTTGAAAAGAAAGTATATATACCTCAGTTATTATTTGAAGATCCAGAGATTATAAAGCGAATAGAAAATCATCCTATGGCTCTGTGGAAAACCAGGAGGTAATTTATAATTAAAGGAGAACAGCTATGCTGTACGAGGAGAGATGATAAATGAAAAAATGGTACAAAGAAGAATATCAATTTATAATTACTGTGCTTTCAGTTGGCAAAAATGGAAACCCTGAAAACTGCAGAAATGGGCATGAAATAGGAGATACATATTTGTGTGAATATGGTTGCCCTGATGGATTCTGTTCAAAGAGCATTGCAAAACTATTTCCTTTGATGGAAGCTATTCGATCAGGAGGTTCTTTGTCAAATTTGTTATCTGGCGCTTCAAAGTATAGCGGTAAATTCACTTGCCCGGATGGAGTAGTCACTTTTTTATTGGAAGCAAAGGAAAACAAATAGTTGCCTACCTTATAAAAAATCCGAAGCGCCTATCCCAGGTAAGGGTGGCCTATTTTGACTTTACAACCAGGGTGTGGTCGGACTGTAAATTATATTATTCGGAAGAATCAAAGTGCAAAACTGTATCCAATTTTCAAACGATACTGATATGTTCCCGCAAACAGACACGATTAAAAATAACCCGCATACATCAATTTCATCAACTCTACCCACGTCGAGTGTGTAACATTGATGTCGCGGCTGTAAGCCTTGATTTTACTGGGTTTTCGGGAGTACATCCAAGTTGTCTACTCAACCTAAAGAGGCGAAATACGTACATGGAAACAAATCGAGGGTGTATTTTGTGGTAAATTTTTATCATAAAAATTAGGTAGGGTTGACAGCTTAAATAACGCATAGGTTAAAGAGATAGGATAGATGTTGTATAAACTTGATTCTTATCCTTGGAGTTTTCGTGTTTTTTGAATTTTACAAACGATTCCAATATTATCTTGACAATTATGCTTTTATAAATTATAATTTAAGCAGGATTGTCAAAGAGGATGATATGATGACTGGAACAGAAAAACTGGAGGCTTTAATTAATAACAGTAAAGGTGTAATCACTTCAAAACTGGCAGCTTATCATGATATTCACAGGGAGTACTTGAGTGAATTTGTCAGGCAGGGTAAGCTTGAACGTATTGCTCACGGTATATATATTACACCTGATGTATGGGAGGATAAAATGCTGATCTATCAATTGCGTAAAAATAAAATGGTATACTCTCATGAAACCGCTTTATTTTTACATGATTTAACTGATAGAGATCCGGTTGCTTATTGCGTGACGGTTCCAACAGGATACAATACCAGTAAGCTAAAGCATGATGGGCTTATTGTATATACCATCAAAAAAGAATTGCTTGAACTTGGAATCTGTACCAAACGGACTACCTTCGGAAACGACATAAAAACATATAATATGGAACGCACTATTTGCGATATTCTTCGGGATAGAAATAACCAAGATGTTGTAGTAGTATCAGATGCACTCAAAAGATATGTACGAAGATCGGATAAAGACCTTAACAGATTAATGAAATATGCCGGTATATTAAGAATTGAGAAGATTTTAAGAAATTATTTAGAGGTGCTGCTATGAACACGTCAACTCAACTGAAGGCACTGATACGAAACCTTTCAAAGAAAAAAAGCGTGCAAGCTGAAATTATATTAAGAAATTTTATGCTTGAACGACTATTGGAAAGGATATCTCTGTCCCCCTTCCGTGATAAATTCATATTGAAAGGGGGGCTTGCTGATAGCTGCAATGGTTGGTATCGATACCAGATCCACAATGGATATGGATGCTATTATCAGAGGGATTCCGCTCTCCGAAGCAGCGCTGGCGGAAGAGATGAAAGAAATATTAGCCTGTCCTGTAGATGATGGAGTGAAAATGATCCTAAAAGGATTTGAAAATATTCGAGATGAATCAGAATATCCGGGGATCCGAGTATCAATTGAAGCAATTCTTGATAAAACAAGACAAGTTATGAAAGTAGATATT
>JAKOVW010000070.1 GCA_029781865.1 Bacteroidota bacterium | reverse complement strand
GGCAGCGTTTGGAACACTTTCCCCTGCCATACTCATGACAGGAGGATGGAAGTATACCTGTATTTTGACATGCCCGAAGACGCTATGGTATTTCACATGATGGGCGAGCCACAGGAGACAAGACACATAATAATGAGGAATGAGGAAGCGGTGATTTCCCCTTCCTGGTCAATCCACATGGGTGTTGGAACGAGAAGGTATGCATTTATATGGGGAATGGTAGGAGAAAACCAGACCTTTACCGATATGGATCACATAGATGTGAGGGATTTGTTATAATTAAAAGCACCGAATCTCCCCTCCATCGAGCCCCAAAAAACCCGTCCCTTTATACAGGGGCGGGTTAAATTTTTTGTATGATATAATTTTTTAGCCGATGTAATGACATTGACAATTAAAGATGGAGATACGCTCATATCCGACGGTACATGAACAGCAAGACCAATTTTTGTTCCAAATTTTCTTTATGAAAAGCAATATATATGCTAAAATGGAAACTGCTACAATAATTTGCTGCAACATGGGAGAGGATACACTTGACGGCTCAAATTCATGCATTTCGTGTATTTGATAAGAATTTTGTTCTAGACGTAAACAGCGGATCGGTATTGCAGATTGATGATTTGGCTTTTGATGTCCTAAAGAACTATTACTTAGATTCCGAGGAAAAGGCTTTGCAGGATCTTCAATCAAAATATCCCAAAGCAAAAATAGAAGAAGTCCTCGACGAAATTCAAATTTTAAAAGAAGAAGGCTACCTTTTTACCGACATGGATCTTAAGCCGGTTTTAGAAAAACTGGAAAACAGCTATCATGTGAAAGCCCTATGCCTTAACGTAGCCCATGACTGCAATTTGCGCTGCAAATACTGCTTTGCTTCAAAAGGCGATTACAGCGGAAAACGAGAATTGATGAGCCCCCAAATAGGAAAAATGGCCGTTGATTTTTTGGTAAATAATTCGGGTAACATGAGAAACCTAGAAATTGATTTTTTTGGCGGGGAACCCCTTATGGCTCTTGAAACGGTAAAAGAGGTAGTTTCATATGCAAAGGGCCTGGAGAAAGAACATCCCAAGGAATTTCACTTTACAATTACCACAAACGCCCTCTTGATTGATGACGATGCAATTAAGTACCTGCATGAAAACATGGACAATATAGTATTAAGTCTTGATGGGAGAAAACATGTCAATGACTATATTCGTGTAAGGGCTGATGGAAGCGGGTCTTATGATGATATAGTATCAAATATAAAAAAAATGGTGGCAATGAGAGAAAGGGATAAAAAAGAATATTATGTGCGGGGCACCTTTACCAGGTATAATTTAGATTTTGCCAAAGACGTCTTTCATTTGGCAGATTTAGGATTTAGGGAAGTATCCATAGAGCCCGTAGTTGGAAGCGATGGGGATTACTTGTTAAAGGAAGAAAATTTGCCGATCCTTTATGAGCAGTACGGTCAGATTGCTACAGAGTATATAAGACGAAAAAAATCCGGAAAAAATCCCTTTAGATTTTATCATTTTAACATGGATATATATCATGGCCCCTGCATATATAAAAGATTGTGGGCTTGCGGGGCAGGTAGAGATTATCTGGCGGTAACGCCATCAGGAGATATTTACCCATGCCATCAATTTGTAGGTCAAAATGAATTTCTCATGGGTAATGTATTTGAAGGCAGGCTAAAACAAGACATAGTCGACTTGCTTAAACAAAGCCATGTCTTTGCTAAAGAGGAATGCCCTAGCTGCTGGGCGCGATATTTCTGCAGTGGCGGCTGCAATGCCAATAATTTTTTAATAAACGGCGATATGAAAAAACCCTATCATATAACATGTGAATTACAAAAAAAGCGAATTGAATATGCAGTTTATTTAAACTCCCAACAGGAAATCATCTCCTCCGCTTACAATAATTTGTATAGAAATTGGCAAATTTAAGGGAATATTAGCAGATATTGCAATCTGAATACAAAAAATGAGACTTTTGGGCCATGGCCATAGTTGCATAAATAGTGCCGATGTGGTAAAATATTCCCATATTAACAGAAATTTTCATGCAGTAAAGGAGTAGTGTGGATGGTCCAGTTAGCACTTGAGATAGATGAAGCAAAAAGGCAGTTATATTCGGCCATTGAATCCAAGGAAAGCTTGATAAATAAGGAAGTTTATTTGATCAGTTCAAAACTTGACAAGCTTATCTTTGAATATCAGTTGAAAGTCGTAAACAATGGAATTTTTTAATTGACTGTAAGAATATGACATGATGCCTCTAAATAGACAAAAATTTGATCGTCTATTTGGAGGTGTTTTTTTATGAATTTTAAAGGCTGCCTTTTGACAAACTAAAGCGGAACAGCAATATCATGGAAGTATAAAAATGGCTTATCATATCAATAGTGAGTGTTAGCCTGCGGGGCTTGTGAACCTGAGTGCCCAACCGATGCCATTATCGAAGGCGAAATATATAAAATAGATGCAGAAAAATGTATTGATTGTGGCGCCTGTGCCGATGTTTGTCCTGTGACTGCCATATCGCCGAATGAATAATATTTGCAGTCGAATTAGCAATCCTGGTGAACATAGATGATGTTCTTTTTATTGCTCATAAATTCGAGAATTTTTATGGGGCTTTTTGCCTTTATTATTTTGCCACATTTCAGGCAAAAATATCCGGCTAAATTCATATTTCCATAACTTGTCTTTATGGGGAGATTGCCGTATTTTTGCCAGCTTTTCCATCCGCTTTTGCAAAAACGCTTTCTGCTGTCATAATCTGCATATACCCAGCGCAAAAGTTTATGGAAATGAAAGGGATATTTTGTATATCTTATATAGCTTTGAGGCAATCCCAAAGAAACGGCGTAATCTTCAAAAGTTTTTTCGACCACTTCCTGCAGCAGGCCTTCAATTTTAACGCTCTTCCATCGGTATCCCTTTAAAGTTAGATATTCACGAAGACAGTCAAAGATGTATCCCTGGCAAAGTTGGATTTCCTCATCTTTAGGAACGCCCAGCTCTATAAAAAAGCGTTCTATTGTGTATACTACATATTCCTGATACTTTTTTTGTTTAAAGTTTTCAGGACTATAACATTCTAGCGGGACAAAGTCATATTTAAACACATCGTTTTTTGGCCAATAAAGTCCAACACAGGTTCCGCCTATTAAGCTTCCGCTGCCAGCATCATCTATTTGTATCATCGAATCAACTCCTAATGCCTATTATGGCATATTTAAAAACAAAAAAACCACCTTACAGTGGTTTTAAGGCAAATAGTATTAAGTTGTGTGCGATAAGGCAAAATGCAAATTTATTAATGGTCGGGGCGGCGGGATTTGAACCCACGGCCTTTCGGACCCGAACCGAACGCGCTACCAAGCTGCGCTACGCCCCGACAAAAATTATTATACTATAATCATCCCGTTATTTCAAACCCTTTTTTGTGTGGGTAATTTTCTGTATACTTAGTGTTTCGGGGGACAATATAAAATTAAACTAAAAAAAGCAGGAATTTTGTTGAAAAAGGAGAAGATGTCCATGTCTATAATAATTGAGGAGGTCGGAGTTTTGGATAATATCTTCAAACGGAAAAGCTTGAAGAATGGTATTA
>JAKOVW010000092.1 GCA_029781865.1 Bacteroidota bacterium | reverse complement strand
TTGTCCCTATCCTGTCATTAAAGGAATTGAAAACAACACGGATTATTCCGTTACTTATACCAATCACAATGGCTGCAGCGCCACTGCAAGAATTCGGATCGAAATTGTAAAAAGAAATATCTGGGTACCCAATGCTTTCAGTGCAAATGGAGACAACATCAATGACTCATTTTATCCAACCGTTACTGAAGATAGTTACAATACCATACGCTCCATGTCTATTTATGACAGATGGGGTGAATTGATTTTCCGCAGGGAAAATTTTCAGGCCAATGATCCCGCTCAGGGATGGAATGGCGAATTCAATAATGACAAAATGAATCCCGGAGTATATGTGTATATCATAGAAGTGGAATGGAAGAATGGAGATAAGCAGATCGTGAAAGGGGATGTAACATTGATCCGATAATGAGTTCATTTATTAAGGAGCTGAATTCCTATTGTTAAAATTTGTTGATTATTCAAACATTGAACCGGTTTAAAAAAATACAATTGCATTTCTCTAAATATAACTTATTCCTATGTTTTATTTTGTTTGCACTTCCCTTTTCATCGCAATCGCAATGTATTGGATTGAAAGCCAATGCAGGTCAGGATATCATAATTTGTGATCCGAATCAAACTACAAATCTTCAAGGCAGCATACAAGGTAATTATTTGCAATATTCCTGGTCTCCCGTTTTTGGATTAAGTGATCCGAATATTCTGGATCCGATAATCACAGCCAAAAATCCCGGCACCTATACGTTTCAATTGTCTGTTGAAGGACATAGCTCAACCAACTTAATCGTGAACGGCGATTTTGAATCAGGCAATTCCGGTTTCACCAGTGATTATTTTCATTTTAGTCTTCCAGGCTGGATCCCGACTGCTGCATATGCGGTTGATGCAAATCCTGCACCATATTATGTTCCGGAATTTGAGGCCTGCGGAGATCATACTACGGGATCCGGAAATATGATGATCAATAATGGAACTACTGTTCCCGGACTTGATGTGTGGTGCCAGACTGTCGTTGTAAAGCCAAATACGGATTATTATTTCGAATCTTTTTTTACTTCTCTATATCCGACTGCACCATCTACGATTCGCATTTCATTTAACGGAAAGCCAATTTCAACGGTGCAATTAACATCTGCCACCTGTGACTGGATGCAATATGCTACCAGTTGGAATTCAGGTGCTGCTACTTCTGTCACGATATGCATGCAGGATATGAATTTGATTGGCTGGGGTAATGATTTTGCAATCGATGATATCGGCTTATTTGAAAAATGCTATGATACCGATGATGTAAAAGTGGAAATTGTCAATCTCACTGCGAAATTAGATATCCCATTCAAACCGAAATGTTCTTCAGATTCCTTCTCCATCAGTGCTGCCGGCTCATCATCAGGCCCGAATATCAAATATCAATGGTCTACTGATATTGGAAAAATAATTTCGCAAAATGGATTGAATGCGATCGGTAAAGGATCGGGCATATATACGGTTAAGGTGATCTATACGAACGGAAATTTTAATTGCGAACAGGAAGCTTCCGTAGAATACATTGCACCGGATGTATTGGCAGGAACAGTACTTGATACCGGAAAAATAAATTGTGGTAATGATAGTCTGCGTCTCCAAGCAAAAATGCTAAGCGGCAGTGGCAACTATTCTTACAAGTGGTCTCCGGATACGAGTATCTTAAAAGGTCAGAATACCAATTCAGTATGGTTGAATAAATCCGGTAGGTATTCCGTCACTATCACGGATCAAACCTCCGGCTGCATCCTCGTTTTGGATTATGATGTTAAAGCAGATACCCTAAAACCTATAGCCGGCATTAAAGGCGACACACTGCTGGATTGCAGAAAGTCAAAAGCACAACTTAGTTCTTCTTTAACAGATAGTGTAAAATATAACATCAAGTGGATTGCTCCCGATTTGTCTGTGATTGCGAATAAATCTACTATTCTGGATTCCCTCAGCGGAACGTATAAACTCATCATCGAAGACAACAGCAATCATTGTAAAGACAGTGCCATTTGGAATGTGAATGCTGATACTCTTCATCCCAATTTAAATCTGGGCAATGACCTCAATATCGATTGCAAGAATAATTCAGTTATTGTAACGAATACGCTTTCGAATCTAACTGATTCCCTACTGTATTACTGGACTATAGACACCACTCATTTGCTCGGCGAAAATAATTTGCTCAATAAAACACTTACTAAGGCGTCAACCATTCAACTTCGACTCGTAAATCTTAAAAATGGCTGTGAAACCGCTGATAGTTTATTGGTTACTGATTCCAGGAATATTCCCCAACTCGAAGCCGGAAATAATGAACTACTAAGTTGCAAGCAAAAATCCATTCAACTTCACGCTACTGTAAATCCAAATGATACGCTAAACATTTCATGGACCAGTGCATCCGGAAATATTGTTGCCGGTAACAATAGCCTTCAACCTGTTGTCGATAAAAAAGGATGGTACTACATTCACATTACAAACTCCTCCAATGGTTGTGATAATCTGGATTCTTTATTTGTAGATGAAAATACCGTTTCTCCGAATGCGGTCTTAGGTCCTGATTTGATTTTTTCCTGCATCGATACCATTAAAACGATCGACGGGTCGGGCAGCAGCAGCGGCAATTCCATTATCTACAACTGGACTACAACCAATGGTACAATTAAATCCGGCAATGGCAGTTCCATCATCGCCGTTTCCAATCCCGGATTATACAAACTCATCGTGCAGGACACTTTGAATGGTTGCAGCGATACGGCCGTTATCCATATCAATCCGGATCAGAATAAACCGATTGTTGCTATCGTTTCACCCGATACCTTGAGTTGCTTACATACGGACATCACTTTAACAGCAATTGCAAATTCCCAATCCGGAAGTACGCTTAATTTTAAATGGACAAACAATGCAGGTGCACCCATTCAATCCCCAAATACCCTGCAAACAACAATTACCGTTCCCGGTATTTATATTTTTACCGCGACTGACCAATCCAATGGTTGTTCTTCAACCGTTCAAACCCTGATTGCGATAGATACTACAAAACCGCTTATTGCAGCCGGTCCGGATCAAATATGGAATTGTGCCAGTACGCAACTCAATTTAAGCGGAACGCTTATCCTAAATCCGGATAGCTATACTTACAACTGGAGCACTCTGAACGGTAGCATTACCGGCAACCCGAATAAAAAAGATATCAGCATTTCTGCTCCGGGTACTTATTACTTTTTAGTCATTGATGAAATCAATGGTTGCTCTTCCGTAGACTCTTTATCAGTTATTCCGGATCTGACAAAACCGGTAGTCAACATTCCAATTCCGGATACATTAAATTGCAATCGTTCTGTTATTACCCTTTCCGGTCAGGGTTCAAGTGCAAATAACAGAATCATATACCTGTGGCAAACCGCTAACGGAAATATCGTCGGCGCTGCAAATCAAACGGATATTCTCGTTGACAAACCAGGCAACTATCAATTGACTGTAAGCGATACCATTAATAAATGCACTGCACAACAATCTATTCCTGTCATCGAAGACAAACAGCTACCTATTGCCGATGCAGGTAATCCGGCTATACTTACTTGCCAGTTACCGGACTTAATACTAACAGGTAATATTAGCAATTCAATTAATAGCAAGGTTGTCTGGAAAACGACTCAGGGCAACATCATCAGCAAAACCGATTCTTTGCAAATCAAAATAAATAAACCCGGTTTGTATTTTCTTCAAGTTATCAATACATCAAACGGTTGTACCGGAATCGATTCCGTACTGGTTACTAAAATAAATAATTTATCGGTGAATGCAACAGGTGCAACTGAGCTCACCTGCAAGATTAAAGATGCTATTCTTTCCGGCAGCATTCTCAATAATACCGGAAATGAACAAATCAACTGGACCACCAGTCAAGGCCATTTTACAGGTAGCACAAATACTCCACAAGTAACCGTGGACCGGCCGGGATGGTATTATTTTCAGGTCACTAATAATACCACAGGATGCAATGGAATTGATTCCGTACTCATTACCGAAAATACCAACATACCGGTTTCTGTGAATCTGGATATCGCGCAACCAAAATGTCCGGGCGATTCCTGGTCTGCCCAAATCACAAAAATCAATGGTGGTGAAAATCCCATTCAGGTCTTTCTCAAAAATCAATTGATCAATGGTTTAATTCTACAGGGAAATCAACCGGGCAATTATCTGATTAAACTTTCCGATAAAAACGGCTGCGAACTGAACACAAATTTTGATATACTTTCTCCTCAGGGGGTTACCATTCAATTAATTCCACTGGTCAGATTATCCGAAGGACAGGATTACAATATAGTACCCATGTATTCTATTCCGGACGATTCCATTGCAAGTGTTCAATGGAGTCCATTCGAATTTTTAAGTTGCACAGATTGTCCCTATCCTGTCATTAAAGGAATTGAAAACAACACGGATTATTCCGTTACTTATACCAATCACAATGGCTGCAGCGCCACTGCAAGAATTCGGATCGAAATTGTAAAAAGAAATATCTGGGTACCCAATGCTTTCAGTGCAAATGGAGACAACATCAATGACTCATTTTATCCAACCGTTACTGAAGATAGTTACAA
>JAKOVW010000050.1 GCA_029781865.1 Bacteroidota bacterium | reverse complement strand
CACTCTTAAAGTTGTTGATTTGGTAAATGGTTGTGAATCTATTGACCAGATTGTTGTTCAAAAAGATTTGAATATTCCGGTTGCCAGTATTCAATTCCCGGATACTTTGAATTGCTTCCGCTCATCTGTTATGCTCAGCGGACAGGGCTCAAGTGCCGGAAACAGAATTCAATACAACTGGAATACGAACAATGGACAAATAATTGGATCAACAAATCAAATCAATATTCTTGTTGACAAACCAGGGACGTATCAAATCATCGTCACCGATACAACCAACAAATGCAAACAACAACAAACCGTCACAGTCATTGAGGACAAATTACAACCCGTCGTTGATGCAGGAAATCCGGCAATACTCTACTGTCAATTGACTGACTTGATCTTAACTGCAACTATCAGCACTCCGGGAAATCATAATTTGAACTGGAAAACGAATCAGGGAAACATTCTGAGTAAAACGGATTCATTTCAAATCAAAATAAACAAACCCGGTATTTATTTCGTCGATGTTACAAATACTTCAAATGGTTGTTCCGGAACCGATTCCGTTTTGGTAACTAAAATTAATAATTTATCCGTGGATGCCGGAAGTTCAACTGAACTCACCTGTAGCTTGCTTGAAGCAACTCTTAACGGCAGCTTACAAAACGGCGCCGGAAACGAACAATTCATCTGGTCCACAACCCAGGGGCATTTCACCGGAAATCCCAATGCTGCGCAGGTAAAAGCAGATCGTCCTGGCTGGTATTACTTTATCGTGAATAACAATGCTACCGGTTGCAATGGAATTGATTCTGTATTGATTACTGAAAATACCAATCACCCTACAACCATTAATCTCAATGTCCAACAACCAAAATGTCCCGGAGACTCCTGGCTGACTAACATTACCAACATCTCAGGTGGCGAAAAACCATTACAGGTTTTTCTGAACAATCAACTGGTTAATGGTTTAACTATGCAAGGCAATGCACCCGGAAATTACTCTATTAAAGTAGTCGATAAAAACGGCTGCGAATTGAGTTCAGGCTTCAATATCATTACACCGACCGGCGTTGCCGTGCAATTGGTTCCACTGGTGAGATTATCGTCAGGTGATGATTACAATTTGGTTCCAATGTATTCCATTCCGGATGATTCTATTGCCAGTGTACAATGGAG
>JAKOVW010000049.1 GCA_029781865.1 Bacteroidota bacterium | reverse complement strand
CACTCTTAAAGTTGTTGATTTGGTAAATGGTTGTGAATCTATTGACCAGATTGTTGTTCAAAAAGATTTGAATATTCCGGTTGCCAGTATTCAATTCCCGGATACTTTGAATTGCTTCCGCTCATCTGTTATGCTCAGCGGACAGGGCTCAAGTGCCGGAAACAGAATTCAATACAACTGGAATACGAACAATGGACAAATTATTGGATCAACAAATCAAATCAATATTCTTGTTGACAAACCAGGGACGTATCAAATCATCGTCACCGATACAACCAACAAATGCAAACAACAACAAACCGTCACAGTCATTGAGGACAAATTACAACCCGTCGTTGATGCAGGAAATCCGGCAATACTTTCCTGCCAATTGACTGACTTAATCTTAACTGCAACTATCAGCACTCCGGGAAATCACAATTTGATCTGGAAAACGAATCAGGGAAACATTCTAAGCAAAACGGATTCATTGCAAATAAAAATAAACAAACCCGGTATTTATTTCATCGATGTTACAAATACTTTAAATGGTTGTTCCGGAACTGATTCCGTATTGGTAACTAAAATTAATAATTTAACTGTGGATGCCGGAAGTTCAACTGAACTCACCTGTAGCTTGCTTGAAGCAACTCTTAACGGCAGCTTACAACACGGCGCCGGAAACGAACAATTTATCTGGTCAACAATCCAGGGACATTTCACCGGAAATCCCAATGCTGCGCAGGTAAAAGCAGATCGTCCTGGCTGGTATTACTTTATCGTGAATAACAATGCTACCGGTTGCAATGGAATTGATTCTGTATTGATTACTGAAAACACCAATCGCCCTACAACCATTAATCTCAATGTCCAACAACCAAAATGCCCCGGAGACTCATGGCTGACTAACATTACCAACATCTCAGGTGGTGAAAAACCATTACAGGTTTTTCTGAACAATCAACTGGTTAATGGTTTAACTATGCAAGGCAATGCACCCGGAAATTACTCTATTAAAGTAGTCGATAAAAACGGCTGCGAATTGAGTTCAGGCTTCAATATCATTACACCGACCGGCGTTGCCGTGCAATTGGTTCCACTGGTGAGATTATCGTCAGGTGAT
>JAKOVW010000077.1 GCA_029781865.1 Bacteroidota bacterium | reverse complement strand
AGGATGTTTATATGTACATTAAATTTTGTGATAGTTCAACCTGTTATGTTGTGCATACAGTTTCTCCAAGTTATACTACTTGTTATCCTGCGCTATTCTGCAATCCGGACCCAGGAAATGATTCCATACCAGATCCTCTCGTAGAGATTACTTATATTAGGCCGGATACTTCTTGTGGTGTAAAAGCAGGAGAGGGTTGGCATGCTTGTATGTATAATACTAATAACTCCGGTGGATTTTGGACTGCATGTGCATGGCAATGGGCAATTCGCATAGTTCCGACGACATATAGATGTGAATATTTTACATACTGGATACAGTATATTAAGTTTGATGGCTGTGATTCAATTTGTCATTATTTTGTCCTAACTCCAGGTGAAACATATTGCATTATCGCTAGAATTCGGGAAACAATTGTCATTGTTGCAGAAGGTAATCAATGCTGTTTCCCAGATGGGTATAGGAGAGGCTTTATGTGGACTCCCGAACCTTCAACAGTGGGCATTACTTATCCAGTACCAGGTTGGAACTGGGGTGTGTGTACAAATAGATGTCATGAATATGAATCGTGTAATGAGAATCAGGAAATAATGGATCAAACTGACCTTCCTGTTACTCAATGTGTTACACTCACTGGTGGTAATAATAAAACTTATTTGTCTGGTAAAAGGAACATCGACGTAGAATCAAATAATTTCAGAATTCTAGGAGAAAATGCATATATTGAACAGCAGCTTGAAATTTATGATCTCCAGGGCCGGATCACTTTTAAAGGAAAATGGAAATTTGGAGATCCAAGTCAATTATTCTTAAATTGGCCAAGTGGATTTAAAGAAGGCATTTATTTCGTATAATCTCAAAATTCTTTTAATAAAGGTTATACGAAATTGTTTAAGTTTTAATTATTATATTCTTTAACCATTGTAATTTCAGGGTGGAGCTGGATTCACAGATCAATAAATGGCTTCAATCTAGACAGTAAATAATTTATAGGCCTTTGTTGAACTGCTTTACCCTGAATTATTGAAAAGTAAAATTAATTCTCATTGAAATTGAATAATTTAATTAGAGCAAAGAAAGTAAGGATTTACTTACTGATTTATTCTAGTATTCCATGGATTTTAAATGCACAATGTTCATTTCAATATATCTCGAATGATACAATTTATCAGGATTATATCGAATTAATCTATTCGAAGAAAAATACGGATGAAATTGTCGCGATTGGAAGTCAGATCAATCGAGGCACTATAAATGATTCTGTTTTTAATGCACCTGTGTTTAGAACATTTGACTATTGTGGTAAAGTCATTAATAAAATTATTTATCAATTCATTGGAAATAATAAGTTAGCTCACAGACCAATGCCTACTCACAATACTTATAAAGAAGAACCTATAGGAAATACAAATCTCAAACTTCAAAATAATGGATTCCTATTAGTTGATAAAGCTACGGACACTTTATTGAATAAACAAGTGCTGATACTCTTTAGTATTGATGAAAACGGTAAATTAGTGCATTATCAAACCTTGAATATAACAGATAATGAGGCTAATCATTCAGCTATAAAAAATGTTATTGAGTTAAGAGATGGAAATATTCTGGTTATTTTGTGGGATTATTCGGATAGATATAGTTTTTATTATTTTGATAAAAACTATGATTATTTATATAAAAAGTCTTTTAGTTTAGGACGAGGAATCCGCAACATTAAACAATTAGATAATGGAGATTTTATCTGTACATCTCTCGCTTATGATAATTATTCCTTTCAAATTTATAGAATGGATACTGATGGAGAAATCAAATGGATGCTTACCCCATTCAATACATTTGGATCTGCAAGAGAAGTTTTGATAAAAAATAATACAATTTATATCACAGGTGCAGTGAATTATGGAATCAAAAGCCCTTTTGGCGTATTCATGATTTGTGACATAAACGGGTCAATTTTAAAACAATTCATATATGATACATTCTTTTGTCAACCAAAGTTTTGTAGTGCCTATTTGAATTCGGATAATACATTTGTTTTAGCAGGTTACATTGAATATTGTGATGTAAATGATATACGCAGCCCAGATCTTGCTATTATTGGAATTGATACAAGTGGATCCATACTTTGGAATGAGCTTTATAATTTTGAAAATGCAATTGGTACGAAGGGCCCGGGTGGATATAATACAGATTATGGTGGATTTGCCATTGCTCGGGCAAATGATGGTAGTATGATAATAAATGGCATGTCGAGATATAGCGGATTAAGGCCAGGAGGCATCTTACATGATGATGCAATATTGGTTAAGACTCTTCCAATTGTAGAATCAAATTTGGATATTCAAAATAAGTATCAAAATCCTGAATATTATTTGAAATCAACTTTATTAAACAAAACTCTTGATATTTTTGGCCCAGTTGAAAAAATAGTGAATTGGATGATTTTTTCTATTCAAGGTAAAGTATTATTAACTGGTCACAAATGGGAAAACCAATTAACTATAAATGAAATAAAATCAGGAATCTATATCATTAAATTAATGGATATGAAAAAGACGCAATATTATTTTAGGTTTGTAAAAATGTAATGTTATTAGCTCTCACATAAATCATGTTTCACAAGCAAGTTCACTGGTGTAGGATTTTATTAATTGTTTTATTAAATGATACTATAATTGTTTTGTGTCAACTTAATGCTCAATGCCCTGGTGCTGACCAATGTGAAGATGCATATGTATTTTGTTCATTAGATGAAATGAATGGTTTTACATGTAACACTCCTGGCACCACAAAGGGCACTTGTAGACCTGGATGTTTTGTTGGGGGTGCAAATAATAGAACTTGGTGGGCCTTTGTTTCTCAGGGTGGAAATGTCGCAATAACATTAAATGTTGGAAGCTGCATTCAAAATGGCGTTTTTGCAGGTATTTGTGTTGGTTTTTTTGGAGAATGCGATTGTCAAGATGAGATTTTGTGTATAGGATATTATGTACAAACGAATTTATCAATGACATACCAGCTTCCTAATTTAAAACCCTGTAAGGTTTATTATATGTTTTTTGATCATGGTGATGACAACTGTGATTTTACAATAAACACTTCTGGAGGAGGTCCACCTAATTTATCTATTAGCGATATAAATAATATTCCAGGTGGTGTAATTGAGCCGGTATGCGCCGGATATTGTCATTACAAACTGTTTGTAAAACCACAAACCGGAGGTTGCCCGGAGCCAACCTATGTATGGACACTGGATGGTAATCCAATACCTGGAAAAACAAATGAACTATTTTTAGATTTTCCGGATGAAGGTGATTTCAAGATTTGCGTTACGGCATATATAAGTAATCAAAATAATAGTCCTGCATGTCAGGCAGTTCCAAAGTGTGCAACAGTAAAAGTCAGGCGACTTCCAGATAGAATTGGCAAACCAAGAACAGTATGTTATGGTTCTCAATGGCATTCTCAATACTTATATACTTCGGGCACATACAGAGAGTCATTGCAGGATAATAATTGCTGCAAGTTTGATTCTATTGTTCAGTTTATTATTTTACCTGAGCCACAAACTACAGATGTCTATTTTATAAGTTGTGATAACAAGCCTTATGTGGATATTCTTGGACGGAGTTATTTTCCATGCAAAGATAATTTTTTAGTGAATTTACCAAAAACTACAGACATCTATAAATGTGATAGTTCGATCAGACTTACTGCTATTGGTGTTGATTATGCACCACTATGGAAAGCAAAGTGTAAAAATGGAAAAGTGGAATTAGATCCAAATATTAACCTTATCAAACAATGTAATTTAGGAGAAAGCTATGAATTTGATTACAAATGGTATAAGAAAAGTGATACTGCAAAAGCAGTAATAGGTACCGGAGTAAATATTACAGTGGATACAATAAATGAAGATTATTGTCTTGATGTTAAATTACATGTGGAATTAGGAAAGACAGTTTTAGATTGTATCAAAACATTCTGCGACAGCATCAATGAGTCTCAGGTCAAAAGCACGTTTGAAAACAGAGCAATAACACTTTGTGATTCTGCAAAATTTAATGGTCAGACTTATAGTCAAGATACCCAACTTACCCAGCAACTTAAAAATATCTATGGCTGCGACAGTATTGTAAATACACAAATCACTATTCAGAAAAGCAGCACATCGTATTTGACATTAAATGCCTGTGATTCCATCGTTGTAAATAATCAGGTATATTACCAGTCCGGCAAATACAATCAGATTTTAGTCAATGCCAATAATTGCGATAGCATCCTGAATCTGGATCTGACCATCGGACAAAGCAGAATGATTGATCTGAACTATCAAGGCTGTGATTCCATTGCTGTCCATGGACAAACCTATTATCAATCCGGAACTTATACCCTGCGCTTTAGCAGTCCAACAGGTTGCGACAGTATTTTAAATTTACAAATCAA
>JAKOVW010000091.1 GCA_029781865.1 Bacteroidota bacterium | reverse complement strand
AATGCTGGATAATCCTCATAATCAGAGCACGCATTATTATTCCACTTCAATAGGGAATGATCGCATCTATCTGCAGGCATCAGATGACTGCAAGCAATGGTTGGACAGTTTAGACATTCATGTACTGCCAAAACAAGTCGTACAAGTGACCGGCGATACACTGGTTAATCCATGTAAGGAACTTAGTTTCACTGCTTCCGGCGGTACCAATTATATCTGGACTCCATCTTCATACATTGAATGTCTCGATCCGCCATGCAGCAGAGTCATTCTTAAATCAACGGCTAATACGCGATTTACAATAAGTACCGATGGACCTTGTGCCGTGCCGGCCAACTTAAATTTATCCGTATCGCAAATTCAAACCGACATTTATTTACCGAATGTATTTTCACCAAATGGCGATAACATCAATGAAGTATTTCTTCCGGTATTTAATTGCGATCAAATAGATTCTTACGATCTTCAGATATTCGATCGCTGGGGAAATTTATTATTTGAATCAACAAACAAGGACAATGGATGGGATGGCAAATCACAAAATATCCAGATGAATCCCGGAGTATATCCGTATTTGCTACAATATCAAATACATGGTTCAGAGAAGAAAGTGAAAGCAGGTGATGTGACCCTCATAAGATAATACTAATAAATCAAGAAGGGGAAAATGATTATTGAAAAATAATGTCACCCTTTCAGGGTTCAACATGAATGTGATGATGTGCTACAAAAATATCACCTCTTCGAGGTTGAATAAACGGATTGAAAGTAATAATTCTAGTTCATAACCTTTAATCCAACCCCGAGGGATTGAAATAAATGTTGAGAAAATAATGTCACCCATTCAGGGTTCAACATGAATGTGATGATGTGCTACAAAAATATCACCTCTTCGAGGTTGAATAAACAGATTGGAATTAATAATTTTAATTGATAACCGTTAATCCAACCCCGAGGGATTGAAATAGATGTTAAAAAAAATGTCACCCTTTCAGGGTTCAACAAGAATGTGATGATGTGCTACAAAAATATCACCTCTTCGAGGTTGAATAAACAGATTGGAAATAATAATTCTAATTCATAACCTTTAATCCAACCCTGAGGGATTGAAATAAATGTTGAGAAAATAATGTCACCCTTTCAGGGTTCAATATGAATGTGATGATGTGCTACAAAAATGACACCTCTACGAGGTTGAATCAATGGATTGGAAATAATAATTCTAATTCATAACCGTCAATCCAACCCCGAAGGGGTGGCATGATTGTAGCATCAGAATCGCAATTGCTGCATTGCATCCCACCCTGAAGGGGTAGCATGATTGTGCAACAGAATCACAAAAGCAGCAAGGCACCCAACCCCGAAGGGGTGGCATGATTGTAGCGACGGAATCATAATTGCAGCAACACACCCAACCCCGAAGGGGTGGCATGATTGTAGCATCAGAATCGCAATTGCAGCAAAGCATCTAACCCCGAAGGGGTGAAATGATTGTAAAATGTGTAAAGCCCATAAATCCAAGCCAGAAGAGGCGTTATTATGATGGCAGGGATGTCAAATCACAAGACATCAAGATGAATCCCGGAATTTATCCGTATGTTATACAATATCAAATACATGGGCGTGAGAGTAAAACCCTCATAAGATAAAAATTGGTGTAATCCCATTCATCTGTGTACCCTTATTTTTCTTTATCATCCTTAGTCTCTTTCTTGCGGTGCACATGAGTTCCATTTTTTAATTTTCTGGATAAGGCTACATAAGGGCCGGTTACCACTTCTTCGCCTTCGTTGAGTCCGGATTTGATTTCAATGTAATTCTGATCCTGTATTCCGGAGATTACATCGACGCGTTGTACCGTATCTCCGCGCAATACAAAGACAGCTTCTTTAAATTGATTTTCTACTGTTTTTGATTTTTCTTTTTCGTTTGTTTGTGTTTGTTGCTGCGCTTTGTTTTCAGCATCCAATTTTTCTTTTTTCTTTCTTGCTTCTTCATTGGGATCATAAGCGATAACAGATTGTATGGGAATACTCAATACCCGCTCTACACGAGATGTTTTGATTTCAACGGTTGCGGACATTCCCGGGCGAAAGGGTGCAAGTTTTCCTTCCATTAAATCCATGTAGGAAGATTTATCGATGCGTACTTTGACGACAAATTTGGTCACCTGATCTGTGGATAAATTATTTCCGGTTAGTGTATTGAGATTTGAAGCGCTGTTGGATACTTCTGTAACCGTTCCTTTAAATTTCTTATTCTGATAGGCATCTACCTGAATATCTGCTTCATCACCAGTTTTTACGCGTACGATATCATTTTCGCTCACCTCCACCTGAACCTCCATTGCGTGTAAATCGGCGATGCGCATCATTTCAGTTCCGCTCATTTGAATGGTCCCAACCACGCGTTCCCCTTTTTCTACATTTAGTTTTGAAACAACTCCTCCTGCAGGAGCTTTGATTATGGTTCTTCCCAGATTGGTTCTTTGTTCTTTGAGAACAGCTTCAGCATCTTTCACCTGGAATCCAGCGGATTCGGAATTTTTTATTGCAATGGAAACAGATGTTTCGGCTGCACTGTATGCAGCTTCCAGATTTCTCATCGTAGTTTCCGAATTGTCCAGATCAGCCTGTGAAATAATGCCATCCTTGAATAGCGATTTATTTCTGTCGTTTATTTTCTTAGCATTTTCATATTGCAATTTGGCCTGTGCTAATTGATGTTTTGCATTTTCAATGGAATTGCCGGAAACCTTGGCCTGTGTACGCGCTACATTCACTCCCGCTGAACTTCTTTCTACCGCTGAAGTATAGGCGTCCGCATTTACTTTTGCAAGGATCTGACCGGTCCTGACACTATCTCCTTCTTTTACATAGAGTTCTACGATTTCTCCGGAGACATCAGATGAAATCCGGATTTCCGTTTCCGGAAAAATTTTTCCACTTGCGGAAACGGTTTCGACAATGTCTCTCCGTTCCACTTTTTCAAGATTGACCTCTTCTCCTTTTGGTTTGGATTTCGCTTTTATAATTGCCGCAATAATTAATAATGGTACGGCAACTATGATAAGCCATAACCACCATTTTATTTTCCGTTTTTGATTCATGAATTTGTATTTTGTAGAGTCAATATATTATTTGTCTGATGGGGAAGTCTTTAGGTAAATAGTCTATAGACTATCCCCTACATCCTTTCCTCCTAACAGCCTAACCACCTAACAGTCTATTCATATCCTCCTATCAGCCTAACCCCCTACAACCTAACCCGCTAAATCCTATCCTCCTAACAGTCTAACCACCTAACAGTCTATCCCCATCCCCCTACAACCTGATCGGCTTCCCCGCATAGTAATCCAAAATCTTTTGTTTAAAAACCAAATCGTATTTTGATATTAATAAATTCGTCTGTGCATTCAGATAATTTGTTTGTATCAGGTTTAATTCAAAAACATTTGCCATGCCAACTTCAAATCGCTTCTGCGTTTTTTCATAGGAAGACTTTGCAGCGACATAGGCATTTTGAGTAGCATCGTATTCTTTTAGAGCCGCTTTAACATTCGTCATCGCCTGATAAATATCCTGGCTCAATTTTTCTTTTTGTAATTCAAGTTGAAGTTCGGATTGTTTCGAAAGTAATTTTGATTTTTCAACACCGCCTTTTGTTATATAGTTATTGAAAATAGGAATATTGATAGAAATACCACCACCATAACCGAGGAATTGATCAAACTGTTTTTTAAATGGTATGACAGCTCCTTCTTTATATTTTGTTGCAGGAAATTCAAGATCTACCGGAATTGAATCAGTGCCAAATCTCGCGAGCCCTGAAATAGTTTCCTTAGAATCTACGGGAATAAAAAATTTTGCTGCATCAGAATATCTTGAACCGATACTTGCATTTAAATAGATGCTGGGATAATAGAATGACCGTGCTATTTTTTCTCCGATTTTTGCAGCATCAAGACGGATTTTTGCAGCTTGAATTCCCGGCCTTTGTTCAGATGCAGAATTAAACAAATCTTCAAAAGTATATTTTTGAATCTGTAGCGAATTGAATTGATCTTCACTCAAAGGTTCGAGAAACATTTTAGTTTGGGGATCCAATCGCATGGACTGTTTTAAAGAAAGCCAGGCCAGATCCAGTGCATTCTCAGCGTCCACAAATGTTTGTTCGGCACGCGCTAATTGCGATTGAATCTCTAGTGCATCTGCTTCGGGCTTTGCGCCTGCTTTTATGAGTTTATTGATTTGGTCTAATTGTATCTTGGAAAACTCCCTATTTTTTTCAGCGACATTTAATCTTTCTTGTGATTGCAAAACATTTAAATAGTAGATTGCAATAGTTAAAGCCAAATCATTACAAGCCTGTTCATAATCTTTATAACCTGATTCCAGATACAATTCATTTTGTTTAATGGAATTGCGGATTAATCCTCCCTGAAATAATGCTACACTGGATGAAAGGGAATAATTACTGTAGAGAATATTCTTGGTCGTAAATGTATTGGTAGTTGGATCCACATTTCGGCCGAAACTGGTCCCGCTATAAATGCTTCCGGATAAATTCGGCAACATTTTATATTTGCTTTCTTTCAAGGTAATTGCAGCCTGATCGACATTTATTTTACTCAGTTGCAGGTTTACATTATTCTTATTGGCATAATCAATACAACTCATCAGACTCCATTGTTCCTGTCCATGAACCGGAACGGAGGCAATTATATAAAAAATAAGAATATAGATTTTACCCATAGAATAAAATTGACTGCAATATTACTAAGTAAGGTTTTTTCTAATGAATCGAATCGAGCTATTCCCAAAAAATCAGGACGAAAATACAGCTTTACCGGATATATGGGCTTTATCGGTTCGAATTAAATTCGCCTGCAAACACCAATTTGTCATATCTGCTGCCAAAGGGGCGGTAATAAACAAATAGATTATAATCGTTTTCGGTTTCATACCAGTCTCCCTCGATCGGGCTGGTATCCGGTTTGTTTTTTGAATCGGGAACGGCATACATGAAATTGTAATATCCCATTTTTAGCAAAACCTGGCCCAGGTATGCTTTCCGGCTGGGGTCGTATTCCATTTCGTACTCTGGGGTGAGTTTCCAGTTGGTGAATGCACCATACAGGTAAACCGGTTCCGGTAATGCATCTCTGCTGTTTAAGGTAAAATGAGCCATGATATAATCCGATTGAAGATTTGCATCAGGTAGGTCCCGGTTCAGAATGAGGTATTTTCCATTGATATCGTAATCAGTAAAATAAGGTTTATAGGTTCTCATTTCGTCCGGGATCAACCAGCAATGATAATTGTCCTTTTTTGCATCCCAAACCAAAATGTCCTGCGTAGTTGATATCAATGTGCGAATATCCTTGTGCCGGTATTCTTTCATTCCTTTAAACAAAATATCATCGGTTTTGGTAAAATAAAACAAATCACCTGCATAGATATTCGGTATTGTTTTTACCTGTAATGAATTTGGATCTCCATTTTGGATAATATGCACTGCCAACTCTTTTCCATTGTTGGCTATGATTTTTTTATTCGTGTTAACCGTTATTTCCAGCGCCTGATGGCTGCGGTATACCGATGCATTTGCAGGATCTCTGAATTTAATACTGACTAATACATTATTTTCAGACACGTAAATCCTTTTTGAAAACAGCACGTTTTTAGAAATGTCTGAAACGCAAACCAGATAATTTCCACTAACTAAAAATTGGCTGGATGGCAGTGTGAATTCGTAATGTACAAATGGAATCAGAGTTTTTCGTGACGTGGCGTAATGGTAAATCTGCGTCTCCTGAAATCCTTTTAAATATTCTTCCGGTTTGAGATCGTTGGGAGTCCAGTATTGATCGAAATGAAAAATGGAATAATACAATTCACGTGGACTTGGTTCGAGAATGTCAAATTGTAATGCAAGAAAATCGTCTTTTGACAAAGACATGATCGGAAGAATTTCTTCGGGTGAATTTCCATAGCATAAAATGCTTTTTACTTTAACATCATAAGTTGTATCAATTGCCGGCAAATCAAATGAATTATCCTGTGCATGCAGAAAAGTCTGAATCCATAAACTAAAGAATATAGGGAATGACAGTTGAACGATATTCGATTTCAAAAATGATGATTTTGATGATTCAAAGATCCGGTTTTATAAAAGATAAAGGCAATTAACGCTACCGTATCGCAAAATGGTATTAATCTGATTAGGAAATCAAAGATAACGAATCTGCTTATGACCAAACAAAGGCTTACCTGGAATCAACCTGCTACTATGTCATTATGTTCGGATATATCGCATTAAAAAACAGGGCAAAACTCCATTTTATGCCCCGGAACAGAACAAATCAGGCTTCCAGGCGTTTTCTTTGCTATTGTTTCCAAACAGAAAGATTATGTATCCACCAGAATTAGTGCTTCCAATGACCCGTGAATTGATTGAATCGGGTTTTGAATCGTTGACCACCCCAATGGACGTCGAAAAGGCGCTCACCAGTTCAAAAGGGACTATCTTGCTGGTAGTCAATTCGGTTTGTGGTTGTGCGGCCGCATTTGCCAGACCGGGAGTGCGCATTGCACTTCAACATGGACCCAGACCGGATAAATTACTCACTGTTTTTGCCGGTGTGGATCAGGCAGCTGTAGCCAAGGCCAGGGAGTTTTTACTTCCATATCCTCCGTCTTCTCCTTCGATCGCATTATTTAAAGACGGCAGACTGGTGCATATGCTCGAAAGACATCATATTGAAGGACGCTCGGCTCAAATGATTGCCGATAATCTGGCAGCGGCATTTTCTACGTATTGCAATGAAAATTAATATGAGATTACATTTTTTGATAGGACTCTTTGCACTGGCATTCGTTTCAGTTCGTGCCGAAGTTAGACCGGGAGACACTTCCAGTCTGCCATCCATTCGCTATACCAAAAAGGAACTTAAAAAGGAAATGGAAGATCTGAAAGATTTGGATAAGCAAGTCAAGGAATGGAATAAAGCCATTAAGCAAAACAATCCGGATTATCTCAATGTGGTATTTGGCAAGTGTATGAAACTGATGGAAAAGGAACACAGTGAATTAAGCAACCGGGTTTCTCAACGCAGCAAGCAATTAGTGCCGCAACCGTCAACGAACAAAACAAATTCTTCAGGTACAGATGATGACAAACCACAGGTTTATAATTCTGAATTGAAGGATCAAATTGTCCATGTCGACAAGAAGGAAATTATGAAGAAAAAAGCGGAGTCAGATTACCTTAGTAAATACATCACCGTCATCCGCAATGAAAAGGCAGTGATGAATAAATTAAAAAATGTAAAATCGTTCGATCAGCAAACGCCATCTTCAACATACCAACAGATCAGCACGGATCTTCAAACATTCAGAAAAGAAATGAGCGATGAAATTGAGCTCATGAAGAAGGAGACCGGAAAGAAATAAGGTGTCAATTACTAATTAACAATTACTAATTAACAATTACTAATTACTAATTGCTGATTGCTAATTGCTAATTGGGAGAAGAGCACTTAGAAATTCCTGCACCTTTTTATGCAATATGTGGGATTCAAAAAATCTTGTTATAAATGACCACTTTAAGTGAGAATGGTAATTGATTTTGTATGTGATCAATTTACATATAAGTTATTAAAATAATTTCTAATATGTTTGTAAATTTGCGGATTCGCAAAAACCTATAAATATGGCCCAGGTACATAGTTATACAGAAGAGAATATCCGGTCACTCGACTGGAAAGAACACATCCGTCTACGTCCCGGGATGTATATCGGAAAGCTTGGAGATGGCAGCAGCATTGAAGATGGAATCTATATTTTACTGAAAGAAACCATAGACAATTGTATTGATGAATATGTCATGGGGTATGGCCGGGAGGTTGATATCGATATTACGGATGGTATAGTAACCGTTCGTGATTACGGAAGGGGAATTCCGTTGGGAAAAGTAATAGAGTGTGTATCTCAAATTAATACCGGAGGAAAATACGACAGCAAGGCGTTTAAAAAATCAGTCGGATTGAATGGGGTAGGGACTAAAGCGGTCAATGCACTATCCTCTTATTTTAAAGTTCAGGCGATCCGTGAAGGAAAAACTAAAATTGCTGAATTCGAACGCGGCAAATTATTAAAAGAACACAACTTAAAAAATACAGATGAAGTCAACGGGACGATCATATCTTTTAAACCTGATGAAAAAGTATTTCCAAGGTATCGTTTTGTCCAGGAATTTGTGGAATCCAGAATCTGGAATTATGCATATCTCAATGCCGGATTGCGCATTCATTACAACGGAAAGACTTACGTTTCAAAAAATGGATTGAAGGATATGCTCGAGCGCCGCACGGATGGCGAGACTTTGAATTATCCGATTATTCATTTAAAAGGAGAAGACATTGAATGTGTTTTGACGCATGGTGCTCAATACGGTGAGCAGTATTACAGTTTTGTAAATGGTCAATACACCTCGCAGGGAGGAACACATCTCAATTTTTATCGCGAGGCAATTGTCAAAACAATCCGCGATTTTTATAAAAAAGATTTTGATTCCAAAGATATTCATACCAGTGCCATTGGTGCAATTTCTGTGCGCATAGAAGAGCCGGTGTTCGAATCCCAAACCAAAACGAAATTGGGTTCGGCAACAGTTGCTCCGGAAGGTGCTTCATTGCGTTCCTTCATTGCTGATTTTGTATGTAAGGAATTGGATCTCTACTTACATCAGAATCCGGATACCGCAAAAGAGTTATTGGCTAAAATTCTTCAATCGGAACGGGAGCGAAAAGAAATTGCAGGTATCAAAAAACTGGCTAACCAACGGGCGAAAAAAGCAAATCTTCACAATAAAAAACTGCGGGATTGTAAATATCATCTGACAGATACAAAGACAAAAGCAGAGTTGATTGAAAATACCATGCTGTTTATCACGGAAGGAGATTCCGCAAGTGGTTCCATCACAAAATCGAGGAATCCGGAATTGCAGGCCGTTTTTAGTTTGCGGGGTAAACCACTCAATTGTTTTGGATTGACCAAGAAGGTAGTATATGAGAATGAAGAACTCAATTTACTGCAACATGCTCTCGATATCGAAGATGGAATAGAAAGCCTGAGATACAATAAAGTCATCATAGCAACAGATGCTGATGTGGATGGTATGCACATTCGTTTACTGCTGCTGACTTTCTTCCTTCAGTTCTTTCCGGAAATTGTACGCAACGGACATTTATTCATCCTCGAAACACCATTGTTCCGGGTAAGAGATAAAAAACAAACGTTTTATTGTTATTCAGAAAAAGAAAAACAAGAAGCTATAAATGCATTGCGGGGTAAGGCAGAGATCACCAGATTTAAAGGTTTGGGAGAAATCTCTCCGGATGAATTCGCAGGATTCATTGGTGAAAGTATACGCCTCGAACCCGTAGTGATTAATGAAGATTCTCATATAGAAAAAATACTGGAGTATTATATGGGAAAAAATACGGGAGAACGTCAGGATTTTATCATAGAAAATCTGCGAACTGATCTGGATCAGATTATTCCGGAAGAAACTTTAATCAGTGAGGAGATAAGTTAGGAGTTAGAAGTGAGAAGTGAGGAGTGAAGAATGATGAGTTGTGTTTGTGATGATACGAATTATAATAATTCAAGTTGGATAATATTTGTCATTACGAACGATATTGAGAGATCATTTCAAAGTGTGTTTACCAAATAAGGTACAATAGATTCTTCGTTTGCGCTCGGAATGACAACAATCAATTGAGAAGAAGGGGATTCAAAGTGAGTAAGCGCCCTGGCGTTTGCTCACTTTGAATCCCTTTCTATAAATAAAAAAAAGGAATGTCATTCCGAGCCTGAGCGAGGAATCTTTTCAATAGACTTTTATTATTTCAGTTGGATTTTTGATGATGAAAATTACAATAATTTAAATTGACAAACGCCCTGGCTCCAGGTTGCTTAGTCTTGCTATTTTTAAATTAAAAGGTTGTTGACAATCCGAGCGCCAGCGAGGGATTTATTCAAAGGGTATTTACATGATAAGGTACAATAGATTCTTCGCTGGCGCTCGGAATAACAACAATCAATTGAGAAGAAGGGGATTCAAAGTGAGCAAACGCCAGGGCGTTTGCTTATTTTGACTCCCTTTCTATAAATAAAAAAAAAGAATGTCATTCCGAGCCTGAGCGAGGAATCTTTTCAATAGACTTTTATTATTTCAGTTGGATTTTTGATGATGAAAATTACAATAATTCAAATTGACAAACGCCCTGGCTCCAGGTTGCTTAGTCTTGCTATTTTTAAATTAAAAGGTTGTTGACAATCCGAACGCCAGCGAGTGATTTATTCAAAGGGTATTTACATGATAAGTTACATATAGATTCTTCGCTGGCGCTCGGAATTACAATAATCCCTTTCTATAAATAAAAAAAGGAATGTCATTCCGAGCCTGAGCGAGGAATCTTTTCAATAGACTTTTTTAATTTCAGTTGGATTTTTGATGATGAAAATTACAATAATTCAAATTGATAAACGCCCTGGCTCCAGGTTGCTTAGTCTTGCTATTTTTAAATTAAAAGGTTGTTGACAATCCGAACGATGGCGAGGGATTTATTCAAAGGGTATTTACATGATAAGTTACATATAGATTCCTCGTTGGCGCTCGGAATAACAACAATCAATTGAGAAGAAAGGGAGTCAAAGTAAGCAAGCGCCCTGGCGTTTGCTTACTTTGACTCCCTTTCTATAAATAAAAAAAGGAATGTCATTCCGAGCCTGAGCGAGGAGTCTTTTCAATAGACTTTTATTATTTCAGTTGGATTTTTGATGATGAAAATTACAATAATTTAAATTGACAAACGCCCTGGCTCCAGGTTGCTTAGTCTTGCTATTTTTAAATTAAAAGGTTGTTGACAATCCGAGCGCCAGCGAGGGATTTATTCAAAGGGTATTTACATGATAAGTTACAATAGATTCCTCGCTGGCGCTCGGAATGACAACAATCAATTGAGAAGAAAGGGATTCAAAATAAGCAAACGCCAGCGCGTTTGCTTACTTTGAATCCCTTTCTATAAATAAAAAAAGGAATGTCATTCCGAGCCTGAGCGAGGAATCTTTTCAATAGACTTTTTTAATCCTATTTCAGATCTCTATTCACTTTTTTCCAAATTTCAATTGTGTCTCACTAATTTCCCATTCCTTCAGTTTATTCCCTTTAGCATCAATAAATTCAAATTTGAGTTTACGTGCTTTAGTTTTGCCGCTAACTGAAATACGGGTGTAATTATTTTGTTCGACTATGGAATCCATGATCAACTCTGGATTTGTTTTTTCATAATCGGAAACTTTGGAAATTCTGGCGGTGAGTGAAGAATTTACGATATCATAAAGCGTATAGGAATCGGATAATTTTTTGCCTACAATTTCGGAATGATGCCTGTCTCCGGTCAGGAATAGCACACCTCGAATTCTTTCATCGATAATGAACTGAATTAATTCATTAAACTCAACCGGAAAATGAATCAGGCAATCGTGTTTATTATAGCCGTTTAAAACAGGGCTTCCATTGGCGATGATTTTAAATGGAGCTTCGCTATTCGCCAATTGATTTTTCAGCCAATCCAGTTGGGTTGGACCCCACATGTGTTTATCCGGATTTGGTGCCCCGTTTATACTGTCTTTTAATTTATCCGAAGAGCGGAAGGTGCGATCGTCCATTAAGAAAAAATCCAGATCATTAAAATTGAATTGCGTATAATTCCCTTCTGAATCTGCATTGGTTGGTGGATTACACCAAAAGGTATCGAAAATCTTTTTGGTTTCTTTTTTAAATACATATTCTTTTCCGGAATTATTTGGTCCATAATCGTGATCATCCCAAATCGCATAATGGCTCATCGATTTTAAAAAATTTTGTATTACCGGCATGCTCCTGTCCCGTGAGGCGCGATACCACAATCCCCAATCACTTGAATAATCTGCTTCCCTCGTATACCAGTTATCTCCAAGCCAGAGCATGAATGCAGCTTTCTCTTTAGCCATAGCTTCAAAAATGCTGGAGTCTCCGCCAAAAGAATTACCGGGTCTGTCGTATTTGGATTCGTTCATGTAAGAACAACTTCCGGTCAGAAAACTGAAATCGGGAACAGCATTTCTGTAATTCCACAATTCCTGGGTTTTAAATGCACCATGCGCGTTTTCCGGTTTTTGATTTCCATTCAGGACCAATTGATATTCGTAATTCGTTCCGGGTTCTAAAGCTGTAAGATAAAATTTGAATATTCTATGTTCAAATCGGTCGGTGTAATTTCCGTTTACGTTAACTTTCTTATTTTGTTCATCAGATTTCCATAATTCAAGTGTAATGCTGGAGTGAATATCCGCTTCACACCAAACATAAGCAGTTCGCAATTCTATTGCACCCAACATGGGACCGCTTTTTAGTTGACCACAAATCGTTTTAGTAAAGAAGAGACAAATCCAAAACAGATGCAACAATCTTAGCATACAGTAATCTTTATCCAAAGGTAAGGAGAGAGTTCAGAATTTTTATTGAGTAAGGGATAAGGTCATGGTTGAATTGAAATAGGAATAGGCTGTAAATGGCCCGATTTTGTAGTCTTAACAATTGTAATCTGATGGTCATGCCACTTTAGGAATTCATAGGATTTAGCCGGCAATTAATAATCTCATAATTCTTTGAATATTCTCATAATTCTTTTGCATTAAAGTATCTTAGAGCTTCGTTTAAGGGAGGTGAAAAACCGAAAATCATATACAGTTTACCATCAGCTAAAGCATTGTCTTTATGCCGTTTTGATCTTAATTGCAATAGATGGTACCGCTCAGGAAAAGACGGTTATCCAGTTTTCTGGAATCGTTTACACACATGTGAATACCAAAGAAATTCCAATCCCTTATGCAGGGGTTGGAATCAAGCGAACCCGGCGAGGTACATTAACGGATGAAAATGGATTTTTTTCGCTAGTCTCTGAAACGGGAGATACCATTATAATCAATAGTCTGGGTTACAAACCACAGCGAGTGGTGATTCCATACAATCTTAATTCAGACCGTTATTTTCAAAAAATTACGCTCGAACAAGATACTTTTCAACTTGAACCTGCAGTGGTTTATTCCATTCCTTCCAAAGAACATTTTAAGCCGGAATTTCTAGAAATGGACGTTACCGATAAGCTCAAAGATCAGGCTGAAAAAAATCTGGCTCCGGAAGTTCTCGAGCAATTAGCACCGTTTACGCCTTCAGATGGCCGTGCAGGTGTTAGTTTGTATTTTTCGCAGCAGTCACAAAAATTATATTATGAAGGCCAATTCAAACCACAACGAATTTTTGATGCAATGGCCTGGGTTGAGTTTATTAAAGCACTAAAAAGAGGAGACTTTAAAAAGAAAAAGAAGAAAGAATAAATTATTTTGTAATTGCTCAAGTCAACTGATTGCATTTTAATCCTTGCAGCTTATATTTTTGTAATCAGTTTCGCCTTTGTAAATAAGCCAAATTGATTTTCTACTCTCAAATGAATAACATAATTACCGGCTGTCAGATCTTTTGCAATGGATTCACCGATACGAACTTCGTGAATACCTTTTTGAAGATCGGTTTGTAAGAAGGTAAACCATTTTTTTCCGTGAATGTCAAATAGATCCAACACAGTATTCGCAGATTCCTTTAATTCAAATACAATGTTCGTTTCATCCGTCCATGGATTGGGATTGTTTGGATACAAGACAAACTGACCTCCGGTATCCGGATCGGTATCGGCCGTTGCTGTTACTGCAGCATTGATTCCAATAATCAACTCACCATTGTACTCGCCGGTATTCGGATCTTTTGATAATGTAGTCAACTGATATTGAATCCCATCGCTAAAAACATTGTCATTTGTATTTTTTGTGCTGTTCTGGCCATGTGCAGAATATCCCGGTTGGTTGTTCACATTAGTGTTTTCGTCTTCCGGAAAACAAAGTTGTGACGTAGCGGTTAATCGTGAATTGACAAAAACCTGGAAATGGATATGTTGCACTCTCCCCATATACCAACCCGGATAAATTGTTTTAAAGAAAACTTCACCTATAGAATTGGTAATTTGTATGCCTCTGCAAAATGTTTTGCCTGCATTGTTTTGATTGCCTAAATAACCTGAATTGGTATAGCCCGAATAATAACCGTCTTTATCACAATGCCACACATCAATTCTCAGGTCGGGCATCGGTTTGCAATTATCATTAATATTAACTACAGTCAATTTTAAATTCATCGGGAGACCAGCTTTGCCTTCGGTAATATCCTGCCTGAACATGGCAGAATTTTGACTAAGATCCAATGGATAAGGGCCTGCAGTTTCCTGGGGAATTAAAACACAGGCAGGTGATTGCGGATTGACCAATTGATTGAAAAGACTATCATCCCTTCTTTTTTTTGCTAGACTTACCAAAGGGCTTAAACCGATTAAGCCTATGCTGTTTAAGAAATTTTTGCGATTCATAAAAAGACTACCTTTAATTTAATTGAAATTAAATTACTATACGAAAACATGTGTTACCTGGTGGTCTGCCTATAAGCTTAATTTCGATCAAATCGAAGGATGGATTATTTTTCTAATGCTATTGTTTCAATAATTTCAATGTAGCAGTTTGATCCATGGTATCTACTATTGATACTAAATAAAATCCGGAAGGCAATGTTGTTATGTCCATCATCGCATTTTGTGTCTCAAATATCACTTCACCCAATTGATTCATTATGCGGATATTTTTCAGCACGTGATCATTCATTTTTACAAACACATAATGATGTGCAGGATTTGGAATTAATTGAACATCGGCCAACGAATTAGTTTGGTTGATGTTTACTATTCCGCAATCAGGCAAGTTATAGGTTGGTTTTGAAGTGATGCTGAATTTGCCGGTTCCGTCCGGGCAACGTTCCATCGATTGATCAGTAGGAATAGGTCCAAAACTAAGGCTGTCTAATACGACTCCATCCTGCCTGGTTAAAATGAGCATTTCACCGCTGGCAGATAATTTGAAATTTGCATGAATGTCTGTTGGTGTTTTGCTGTCCTCATCCAGCCAAATCATCAAGCGATTTTTTGGAGCAATGGAAATTCCGGCAGGAAATTCATATTTTTGAATGTTTGCAAGATCATCCGTTAAATTGAGTCCTCCTAAATCAAGACTGCGATTTGTATTATTGTATAACTCGAGCCAATCTTCGTATTTGCCATCACTCGGATCCATTACGGTATTTTGATTAGAACTCATAAATTCATTCAATACCAATTCACCCGGTTGAATATCAGCGACCGGATCCTGTGCTTCGAGGATATGATATTCATATTCTGCGCGACGTGGAGAAAATAATCCGGCATTATTATTTTCTGCATAAATGTAAAATTGCGTCTTTCGGGTATCCGGTATAATGTAGCTTCCATAAATTCCATCTCCCGCAATGCCATCGTGATGTTTGCCATCGTCATAAAAGCTTCTCTTATCAAATGGTGCGTACTTGTTTTTACGGAATCCGGCAAATGCGGAGTTGCAGTTGGAAATGGCGACCTGAATCCAAACGGTATCACCCACTTTTGGTATCGAAGGATAAAGGCTATAGTTGCCAATGGTTGGAGCAATAGCATTGTATTCTGTTGTTGTATTATAATAAGCTAATCGTGCTTTCATCAGAGTGACAATTCCTGGTGATGCACCACCGGGACCACCGCCCGTTATTGCAGCAGTAAGCGAAGTTTGAAATGCGGAATAAGTGGATAAACTATTGGGATCATTTTTTACTAATGTATCTACAATTTTTTGCAATTCTTTAGCCTGTGTTTCATACAGATTGTTGGTGAAGTTTTCTTCGGCAATCGTTTTTAAATGTGCAATGTACATGCGTTTGTATGTGGGATTACTCAGTAGACTTGAAATGAGTGGACGATCGGGGTTAGTGGACTGGTATAAGATCGGCACTTTATCCACTGAGGTGCCATTATTTCCCGGAAATGCACCAAAAGCCATATTCAAATCCCAGATCACCGGTAAAAAACGGCCATAATCATCTTCGTACAAATAATAATTTTGAGAAAACGAACCTGTATAACTATCATAGTTACTCATTACATTATTATAGGCATGCATCCATAGACTGCGGTCCACATCGATCATTTTGGGAATGGCTGAAGGTTTGCTTCTCAGGGTATCTATTAATGCGATCAACTTCCACCAACCGTATCCGTTTTCCATTCCATAATAGGTATAATATTTAGTGCTGTCGTAGCTGATAAATTTTAGATTGCTGGTCGAGCTTCCACTGGGACGGTCGGGATTGCCTTTTACAAAATTATGATCAGATGAACCGAAGTGATCGCTGCAAAATTTTTTATTGACTGCTTCAACATTGGTGTATAAACCCATCAGGCTACCATTGATATAGACTCTGGAAAAATTGGCTCTGGAACAATCCATGTAATTGGCAAGAATACTGTAGGATAGTGCTTCCCGCACAGCAGATGGATCTGCCCAGTTATTTCCAAGTTTAATACTGGTGACTTTATTGTAATCCTGATCTTTTATAAAATCCAATTTGATATGTAGCGGATTTTTGACTCGCGAAGGATTATAGGTACTATTTCCTTTGTACTTCACGCCTACACTATCAAAACGGACTCCATTAATGGTGCAATAGGATGCAAGTATATAATTTTCTTTGCCGGCCTTTGCAGTATCTAATCGATAATCCCAATCTGAATATCCGAAAACAATTTTTAATTCCTGGACTTTATCTATAGTATAAAAATCACCCTGTGCGCTCAGGGCCTTAAGAATACAAAATAATAGTATGGCAGTTGAATGTAGTTTAATCATATACACAAATCGAATGAAACGGATATTTGTCGTTTAAACAATGCTATTCATAATCACAAATGAACGGGTCTCCGATTATTTAGCAGGCTTCAAATATAATAGGTCTATACGAGTATTAAATTGTAAAGTAGCCTTCTTTATCCATATAAATCAATTTTAATAATCCTGTTTAACGCCCTTTCCATATGGTTCCGCAAGTTATACATTGATTTAAAGTTCTGAATCATTCCAGGGTTTGAATCCGGGAATTGCTTGTATAATCATTTGTTTAAGAGCTGTTTATTAATTGCAGATAACTATAGGTTGATCGTCTTTATTTCTTATTTTTGCCAGTAGACCTAATGGAATGAAAGTAACGGATCATCTTGAGCAAACGAAGGGTAAGACCCTGATCTCTTTCGAAGTACTGCCGCCATTAAAGGGTGGTGGTATTAATTCAATTTTTCAGGGACTGGATCCATTAATGGAATTTAAGCCTCCGTTTATTGATGTGACGTATCACCGAGAAGAGTTTCTATATAACATTCAGCCCAGTGGGTATTACCAGAAAATGGCTATCCGCAAACGTCCCGGTACAGTTGGGATTTGTTCCGCGATCATGCATCATTACGGAGTGGAAGCGGTTCCGCATTTAATCTGCGGAGGTTTTACCAAAGAAGATACGGAAAATGCTTTGATCGAGCTTCATTTTCTGAATATTCACAATGTTCTCGCATTGCGTGGAGATGCACGGAAATTTGATGAAAAATTTATACCTGAACCCGGAGGCAATGAATATGCATTGGATCTCGTGCAGCAGATTGAACGGATGAATCAGGGAATCTATATGGATCCAAGTATAGAAAACGGAGCCAAAACAGATTTTTGCATTGGAATAGCAGGTTATCCGGAAAAGCATTTTGAATCTCCCAACATGAAATCCGATTTAAAATACACGCGTAAAAAAATTGAAAGCGGTGCAGGTTATATTGTGACGCAAATGTTTTTCGACAATCAGAAATTTTTTGATTACGTAAGTGAATGCAGAAAAGAAGGCATCCAGGTCCCGATCATACCGGGAATAAAGCCATTGACCCGCAAATATCAGCTTGCTTCGATTCCCCGTCATTTTTATATTAATATCCCGGATGATTTAGTCAAAGCAATCAATAAAGCAACAACGGATCAGGCAGTCAAGGAGGTCGGAATTGAATGGTGCGTTGCACAATGTAAGGAATTAAAGGCAAAGGGAGTACCGTGTTTACATTTTTACACCATGGGTGATGGAGCAACGACTAAGAAAATTGTAGAGCAGGTGCTCTAAAGGAGCAATGATAAATTAATCATAGAGTTACTTTCTATTTATCTCATATCTGTTATCTTGTTTTGCTAAATCAATAGTTATGAATCCGGTATTAATATTTGACAAACAGGCGAAATCCTGGATAAACTATGATCCGACCACAGATTTTCCAATTCAAAATATACCGCTTGGAATTTTTTCAATTTCTGGCGGCCCTAAAAAAGTATGTACTATCATTGGCGATACCATAATCGATTTGCATGGATTATCAGAGTATAGAATTTTGAATGTTGCACTGTTTAAAACTTCAGATTTTGAACAGGATTATTTAAATCCGATATTGCAAAAAGGCAAATCATCGCTACGCGAATTAAGAAAAGATATTTTTGAATTGTTTGAATCCGGAAATAAGTTTGTAAACAAGGATTTATGCAAGTTAAATTTTTATAAAAGAGAAGAGGTCACATTGCATCTTCCGGTTAAACCGGGAAATTACACCGATTTCTACAGCAGTCGTGAACATGCAACAAATGTAGGTACCATGTTTAGAGATCCGGCAAATGCACTATTGCCAAACTGGTTGCATTTACCTGTTGCCTATCATGGACGGGCATCATCAATAGTCGTTTCCGGTACAGATATTATCAGGCCTAAAGGACAAATGGTATTGAATGAGGGTGAAGCGCCGGTTTTCGGGCCAAGCAGGCAATTGGACATTGAGCTCGAAATGGCTTTTGTAGTTGGCAGAGGAAATCGTTTAGGGCATCCGATTCCCGTTTCAGAAGCTGAAGATCACATTCAGGGTCTGCTCATTTTTAATGACTGGTCAGCACGTGATATTCAAAAATGGGAATATGTGCCACTCGGTCCGTTTCTTGCAAAAAATTTTGCTTCTACTGTTTCGCCCTGGTTAGTGGACCTTGATGCATTGCAATCATTTAAAGTGCAGGGACCTGTACCTGAAAAACCATTACTCGATTATTTAAAACAGGATGAAGCTTCTAATTATGACGTTCATCTGGAAGTTGTTTTAAAGACATCTAACGGAGATGAAAACATCATTTGCCGTTCCAACATGAAATATTTGTATTGGAGTATGTCGCAGCAGCTTGCGCATCACACAGTCAATGGTTGCAATATGGAGAGCGGAGATTTTTGCGCTTCCGGTACTATTTCCGGTCCTACTCCGGATTCGTTTGGATCTTTACTTGAACTTGCATGGAAAGGAACCAGGCCATTGCAAATGAAAGATGGAACTACACGTACTTTTTTGCAGGATGGCGACACCATAATCATGCGTGCTTATGCACAGAATGAAAGTTACCGGATTGGTTTCGGAGAATGCAGAGGTCGGATAATACCGGCCCTGTAAATTTGGATCAAGAATCACACGGTTCTGTTAAAGTCAATTTAGAAAAACAGCCAATGCCATTTTATATTTCCGGGCGAATTGAATTCCAAAGCGGGGGCGGGAATTTTTATGATATTCAGAATATGAAGTGTTGTCCGAAGGAAATTGTTTTTCACGCGTATCTTTTTTAAATCGATATCCAGAGATAAATAATATTGATGTGTTCTCGGTTGCGTTGCTGTAAAATGTTCTCCATTGCTTTCCCAATTGTTTTTATAGCCACCGAATAAATTATCGGCACCGTAGCCAATCGAAAGATCCAGATAGGCCGGCCAAAAGGTGTTGATCGATTTGGAAAAAATTCCCGGATTAAAAGAAAGCCAAAAGGTTTGTGCATTATAATCCTTCATAAAGCTACTGAAGTATGCATTTCCATATAAGTCTTCTGCACGTTGTGCATAACTGATGCGCGTTCCATTATCGCCGGTTATAAACCCATCGGGATATTTTTTGGGAAATGCAGATAGTTTCAATTTAAATTTTTGTTCATGCCACAGTAATTGTTGTCCCGCAAACAAACCCGCACCCGTTAAATTGCATGCCATGTCAGGCCAGCTGAAACCATAGTCTGAACTGAAGCCATCCATAACTTCGATGGTAGATTGAAACAGCAAAGAAACAGAAGCGCCCCAAAGGACTGCCGCTTTTTCCGAATATCCACACCATCTGGCACCGTCATAGACATTGCTTGATTGTATGTAACTATTGTAGTTGTGTGCTACTTTATCGAGATTGTTCCATTCTCCATAATCATTAAAAAAATGAAATGAAGTCTGCTTCGCTTTTTTATACCAGGCATTATACAAGCCGATTGAAAAAACAGAATAAGTCGTGAAGGCAAAACTGCCTGCAAGCCATACCCGTTTATGATTAAGCGTATCCGAAGGAATAAAGAACTGCTGAAAACGACTTTGTGCGTGACCGTTGACAACGACGAAGGCTATTAAACTAATGCAGAAAACTAATTTATTATAGTGTGCTTTCCGCATTTTTACCTGTAATCCATATTTTTGAATGTTCGGTTAGGGTATAGCAAGTATCAACCTGAATCACTCTTCATTCATCACTTTTAACTTCTCACCCCTAACTCCTCACTTTCTTAATATCTATAATACTCCGGCTTATACGGTCCATCCTGATGCACTCCGATATACTGTGCTTGTTTAGGACTCAATGTATCCAGTTCAACTCCGATTTTAGCTAAATGCAAACGCGCTACCTGTTCATCCAGACTTTTGGGTAAGGTGTAGACTTTAGGTTCATAGCGATCCGCATGCTGCCATAATTCGAGCTGAGCAAGACACTGATTGGTAAATGAATTACTCATGACAAAGGATGGGTGACCCGTTGCGCAGCCAAGGTTGACCAAACGGCCTTCTGCCAGCAGCAGAATATCTTTACCATCGATGGTGTATTTATCTACCTGTGGTTTAATTTCGACTCTGGTTTGACCGTAATTATTTTTCAACCAGGCTACATCAATTTCATTATCAAAATGGCCGATGTTGCAAACGATGGTTTTATCTTTCATTTTGCGGAAATGCTTTTCATTAATGATGTCGCAGTTTCCGGTTGCAGTAACTACAATGTTGGCAATTTTCACGGCATCTTCCATTTTCATGACCTGATAACTGTCCATTGCAGCCTGAAGAGCGCAGATCGGGTCAATTTCTGTAACGATAACTCTGCAGCCTGCTCCACGTAAAGATGCAGCAGATCCTTTTCCAACATCTCCGTATCCGGCTACGACGGCTACTTTTCCGGCCATCATGATATCGGTTGCTCTGCGAATGGCATCAACCAAAGATTCTTTGCAACCGTATTTATTATCAAATTTAGATTTGGTAACAGAATCATTTACATTAAAACAAGGTAAAGGGAGACCTCCGTTTTTCATCCGATCGTATAAGCGTAGTACACCCGTGGTTGTTTCTTCGGAAATTCCGCGAATTCCCTTTACAAGCTCAGGATATTGATCTAAAACCATATTGGTAAGATCGCCTCCGTCATCTAGGATCATATTCAATGGTTGGCCGTCTTTGAAAGCAAAAATAGTTTGCTCAATACACCAGTTAAACTCTTCTTCATTCATTCCTTTCCAGGCAAAGACCGGAATATTCCTTGCAGCAATAGCCGCAGCGGCATGGTCTTGCGTCGAAAATATATTACAGGAAGACCAGCTCACCTCTGCACCTAATTCTATTAAGGTCTCGATAAGAACTGCGGTCTGAATGGTCATGTGAAGACAACCTGCGATACGGGCCCCTTTTAAAGGTTTAGTGGCGCCGTATTCAGCTCTCAGGGACATCAATCCCGGCATTTCTGCTTCTGCGAGCTCGATCTCTTTACGGCCCCAATCAGCAAGGCTTATGTCTTTAACTCTGAATTTAAGGTGTGTTGCAACTTGTTCCATTTGTTTAAAAATTTTGGCAAAGTTATGGATTAATGGGTTTATAAAGAATAGATCATTAGCCAATAATACATGGTTTTATTAAAGACTATGTTAATTATCCTTCAAACCAGATTTGACTGAGAAACAACGGTTTTAAGGCGAAAGTGTTCAAGCTAAATATGCGGTTCGGGTCTTCTTATGAGATTTGATCTCATTTGTCAGGACATAGATTAATTTAGCAGCTTGATCCAATGAGGAATTTGATACATCGATTCATTATTATCGCATTATTGCTCACCTGGGCATGTAAAACTTCACAAACAGGTATAACCGTCTCCCCAATAGTCAAGGAAGCCAAATCGAATAAAGGTATTGTGGTAACTGCTAGTTCATTGGCATCTCGGGCAGGCACATCCATTTTAGAGCAAGGGGGAAATGCCATAGATGCCGCCATTGCAGTTATGTTTGCTTTGACGGTTGTTTATCCGGAAGCCGGCAATATAGGAGGTGGAGGATTTCTCATTTATCGCGAGCGAAATGGACAAACACATGCTTTGGATTTTAGAGAAAAGGCGCCGGCTGTAGCCGATTCAAAATATTATCTGAATCAAAAAGCAGACGTCGTTGATTCACTATCCCAGGAAGGAATTTATTCAATCGGTGTACCGGGCACAGTGGATGGTATATTTCAAATGTTCGATAAATTTTCTAAACTAAAGAATATTCAAACATTAATGCATCCGGCAATTCAGTATGCTGAAATTGGGTATCCTCTTTCAAAAATGCAGGCAGATCAACTGAATCATTTGCAATCCCGTTTTTTAATCAACAATAAAAAAGAAACAGCTTTTGTAAAGTTTTCGCGATGGAAACAGGGAGATTTATTTCAACAAAAACAATTGGCGGAAACATTAAAGAGAATTGCTAAAAATGGACGGGACGAATTTTACCAGGGAAAAACGGCCGAGTGCATGATCAACACCATGAATGCTCATCAGAAAACATGGATTAGTAAAGCTGATTTATCAAACTATCATTCCGTTTGGAGAACGCCGATTCAGTTTCAGTATAACGATTATACTATCATTTCAATGCCACCTCCATCCAGTGGAGGTGTTCACCTGGCGCAACTTTTTGGGATGTACGAATTATTGGGAAGGTCTGATTTGAAATTTCATTCCAGTGAGCATATTCAGTTGTTCACAGAGTTTGAGCGGAGAGTATATGCAGATCGCGCAATGTTTCTCGGAGATCCCGAATTTTATCCGGTTCCGGTAAAACAGTTGTTGAATAAAAATTATTTAAAGAAAAGAATAGCCGGTATTGATCTTCAACAGGCATCGGATTCCAGGGATTTTATCGATAAAGATGAACTGTCTGGTGAATCTGAAGAAACAACGCATTTCAGCATCATCGATAAAGATGGAAATGCTGCGAGCATTACCACTGCTTTAAATGGTTCTTATGGTTCATTCGTAGTTGCTGAAGGTGCAGGCTTTTTATTGAATAATGAAATGGATGATTTCAGTGTGAAGCCTGGAGTGCCGAATGCCTATGGGCTCATCGGTTCTAAGGCCAATGCTATCGCAGCTAATAAGAGAATGCTTAGTAGTATGACTCCAACCATTGTGGTCCGGGGAAATCGGGTGGAATATATTGTAGGAACTCCGGGTGGATCAACCATCATTACCAGTGTATTTCAGGTATTGATGAATCTGATTGAATTTCATTTGAGTCCTTCAGATGCTGTGCAAAGTCTGCGATTTCACCATCAGTTGCTTCCGGACTGCATTTATTTTGAAAAGGGAATTTTAGATAAAAAATTATTTACAGATTTGAAAAACAAGAAATACAATCTGCTGGTCAGAGAGCAAATCGGGCGTGTTGAGTTGATTGCACGAGAAGGGGATTCGTTTATTGGAGTTGCTGATCAACGGGGAGATGATTCCGTTGCAATTGAAAATTAAATAGGTATTTAACAGAATATGCAAATCCATTAAATTAAATGTCCAAAATACTTTTTATACAAACTTCTTTTTTGGGGGATGTGATTTTATCAACTGCCCTGATGGAGAAATGGAATCAATATTATCCCAACGACTCTCTGGATGTATTGATCAGAAAAGGAAATGAAGCTGTGTTTAAAAACAATCCGAAAATAAACAGCCTGATTATTTGGGACAAGACAAAAGACAAATACAAAAATCTGATTCAGGTTTTGATTAAGATCAGAGAAAGAAAATATGACAAAGTGTTTAATCTGCAGCGATTTGCTTCAACCGGATTGCTGACCGTATTATCCGGATCGAAAGAAAAAATCGGTTTCGATAAAAATCCATTATCCTTATTTTATTCTGTAAAAGTTGCCCACCAAATTTCTGCCACGCAATTTATTCATGAAACACAGCGAAATCAAAAGTTGATTGAAGCTTATACGGATTCCAATGCTGCCAGACCAAAAGTATATACAGTTGAAGAAAATAAAACTAAAATTGAATCGCTGACTAAAAAACCTTATTTGGTGATAGCACCGGCTTCTGTGTGGTTTACCAAGCAATATCCGAAGGAAAAATGGATATCATTTCTTTCCGGTTTGCATTCAAACAAAGCTGTGTATTTTATAGGATCGAAAAATGATGGCAGATTGTGTGGACAGATCATTGCAGAGGTAGGATTAAAAAATTCAAACCTGGAGATGCACAATTTGTGTGGTGAACTTAGCATCCAGGAATCTGCAGAGCTGATGAAGCATGCTGTCATGAATTATGTAAATGACTCCGGGCCTTTGCATATTGCATCTTCCGTAAATGCTCCAGTTGCAGCAATATTTTGCAGTACGGTAACTGAGTTTGGTTTTGGTCCATTATCAGATATTCAACACATCATTCAGCTTAACGAAAAATTGTATTGCAGGCCCTGCGGTTTACATGGATATAAAGCATGTCCGGAGAAGCATTTCAAATGTGCACTTCAAATTGACGATCTTCAATTGCTTGATGTGCTTCCTTCATAAAAAGAGTTCTAACCGCAAAGCCGCAAAGGAAGAACGCAAAGTTCGCAACGAATAAATTCAACTAACAATCTTAGCGTTCTCTGCGCAACCTTCACGCCTTTGCGGTTAAGAACCGGACATTCTGTAAGGAAGAATTATAATTTGCAGTCTATTTACATTGATTATGTAGAGTTAGTAACGAATAAAAACAAATATCAATCTTAGCGTCCTCTGCGCAACCTTCGCGCCTTTGCGGTTAAGAACCGGACATTCTGTAAGGAAGAATTATAATTTGCAGTCTATTTACATTGATTATGTAGAGTTAGTAACGAATAAATACAAATATCAATCTTAGCGTCCTTTGCGCAACCTTTGCGCCTTTGCGGTTAAGAACCGGACATTCTGCAAGCAAGAAATACAATGATTGAACCCATATTCATTCATGAGTAAACATAAAAGCAAATAAATGCAAACGTCAATCTTATCGTCCTCTGCGCAACCTTCACGCCTTTGCCGTTAAGAACCGGACATTCTGCACGCACCAAACATGAAATATAACTCTAATCTATACTATCCACATAACCAGTTCTTTTACCCGTTTGTAAAAAATTTATATGAAATAATTTTTGGGATTCTTTCCAAATAAGATAACTTGTTGCAAGTATTACTAAACAAGATAAAATCCAATTTATATGAGCTTAGATCCCAAACAAATCAGGAATGTCGTTTTCCTCGGCCATTCCCATAGCGGAAAGACGAGTTTAATCGAAAGCATGTTATTTGAAGCGAAAGCAATTACGCGAAGAGGAACTATCGACGCAGGAAACACGGTGTCCGATTTTTCTGAAATTGAACAGGAGCGAAAAGCCAGTTTGTTTAGTAAACTCATGCATGTCAATTGGAAGGATTGTAAAATAAATATTATTGACACTCCCGGTTCTGATGATTTTGTCGGCGAAATATTGTCTTCCATGAAAGTGGCGGACCTTGGAATTATGACGCTCAATGCTGCACATGGCGTAGAAGTCGGAACGGAATTGATGTGGGAGCATGTGGAGAAATTTCATCTGCCTGCTTTGTTTGTCATCAATCAATGCGATCATGAAAAAGCAGATTTTGATGCTACCCTGGAACAAGCCATTTCGCGATTTGGTCATAAGCTGATTCCCTTTCAATATCCTTATAATCCGGGAAAGAATTTCAATGCAATCATTGATGCACTTCGAATGGTGATGTATGAATTTCCTGCCGATGGTGGGAAGCCAACTAAAAAAGATATTCCTGAAGCCGAGAAAGCTAAAGCACAGGCAATGCACAATGCCATTGTCGAAGCTGCAGCAGAAAATGATGACACACTTATGGAACATTTTTTCGAAACCGGAAATCTCGATGAATCTGAATTAGCCGATGGATTGCGCAAGGGAATTGCCAAACAAAGTTTGTTTCCGGTATTTTGTTGTTCTGCAATCAAGAATATGGGAAGTGGAAGGATTATGGGTTTTATCAATGATGTCTGTCCGTCACCCGCAGACCGGTCATCAGTGAAATTGAAAAAAGGAGAGTTGGCCATGAATGTAAATGGCCCTGCCGTACTTTTTATTTATAAGACAATGACGGAAGCCAAAGTTGGAAAGGTTTCTTATTTCAAAGTGTATTCAGGAAGAGTAAAGACCGGAGATGAACTGATCAACAATAGCAACAGAGGATCAGAAAGACTTAACCAGGTATTTGTTTCCAATGGCAAAAACAGGGAAGCAGTTCCTGATCTTGTAGCCGGCGACCTTGGAGTTGCGGTGAAATTAAAAGATAGCCATACCAACAACACTTTAAGTATAAAAGGGAATGATATTGAAATCGAACCAATTCCATTTCCGGAACCACGTATCCGCGCAGCTATTCACACAGAGAATAAAAATGATTTTGAAAAATTGATCAAAGCCGTTCATGAATTGCAGGAAGAAGATCCGACCTTAGTATTGGAACAATCGCAGAGACTCCGTCAGAATATTTTGCATGGACAGGGACAACTGCATTTGGATTTACTGAAATACCGTATTGAAAAATTACATGGTTTACATTTCGATTATACCAGGCCCAGAATACCATACCTGGAGACTATTACAAAAGCAGCCGATACAAATTACCGTCATAAAAAACAATCCGGTGGTTCCGGTCAGTTTGCTGAAGTGCACATGCGGGTTGAACCATTTCATGAAGGAATGGCAGATCCTGCTGGATTGAATGTGCGAAACAAGGAATTTGACGATCTGAGCTGGGGTGGAAAGCTTGCATTTTATTGGTGCATTGTTGGTGGATCCATTGATACCAAATTTTCATCAGCCATTAAAAAAGGGATCATGAATAAAATGATCGAAGGTCCCCTGACCGGATCCTACTGCACGGATATCCGCGTATCTGTGTTCGATGGTAAGATGCATCCCGTGGATAGTAATGATATGGCCTTTCAGATTGCGGGAACGATGGCATTCAAAGAAGCTTTTCATTCTGCCGGTGCACAAATTCTGGAACCCGTTTACGAACTGGAAATTTTATGCCAGGATGAAGCGATGGGTGACATTATGGGTGATTTGCAAACGCGTCGCGCTATAATATTGGGTATGGATTCTGAAGGACATTATAAAAAAATCAAAGCCAAAGTACCACTCGCAGAAATGCACAGCTATTCATCCAGTCTGCGCTCCATGACTCAGGGCCGCGCAAAATTCACCATGCACTTTAATGAGTACGCTCCCGTGACTCCTGACATTCAGCAAAAATTAATTAAGGAGTACAAAGAGATTAGTAAGGAACATGAGGAATAGAGTTGGGAAGAGGAGTTAGGAGTTAGGAGTGAGGAGTTATGAGTGAGCAGTTAGCAGTTGACAGTTAGCAGTATACAGTTTACAATTAGTAGTTAGAAAATTAGAGGTGGTTGCATGTTTGCCCGGAGGTTGTTGCAAGTTTAAACGCAGGTTGTTTCAAGTTTGCAACGCAGGTTGTTTCAAGTTTGCAACGCAGGTTGTTTCAAGTTTGCAACGGAGGTTGTTGCAAGTTTGCAACTTGCAACTAATTTGTTCTTAGCTTGATTTAGTTAAACTTTTGCTTCACAAACTTCTCAGTTTAATAATTGAGGTTGTTTCAAGTTTGCAACTTAGAACTATCTTGCAAATTCTAAGCAATAGTCCATAAGCAACAGTATTTACTTTCATTGGTTGTTTCAAGTTTGCAACTATCATGAAATAATAAAGAAGTTGTTGCAAGTTTGCAACTTGCAACTATCATGCATGAGGTTGTTGCAAGTTTGCAACTTGCAACTGATTAGCGTTATTGCAAATTTTCAACAAGCAATAATAACTAGTCTCTCAAAGTACAAGATCGTCGGCTGTTCGTACCGTTTAGTCTATTACTCCTAGTTAAATAACTATTGCCCATTGCCAATTGCCAACTTTTCCCTATTTTCGCCCGGCTACTCCACAGATAGATTACTCCTTTGACATTTTAACATTTAAATCATTTGCATGAAAAACTATCTCGTTTTCATTATCAGCTTATTATGCCTGATTCAAACTAAGGCTCAGGTAAAAATCAATGCAGCTACATTCGGATCAGTAGAAGCCAGGGCGCTCGGTCCGGGTACAATGAGCGGACGTATTACTGCTATTGAGGGAGTAAACACTGAATCCCGGAAAATCTACGTGGGTACTGCAGGAGGCGGTGTATGGAGATCAACAAACGCAGGGGCATCCTTCAAACCTGTATTTGATAAATATTGTCAGTCCATAGGTGCTATTGCCATCGATCAAAGCAATCCAACGACAATCTATGTCGGTACCGGTGAAAGCAATATGCGGAATTCTGTTTCTATCGGAAATGGAATGTACAAATCTACCGACGCAGGTGAGAACTGGGTACGGATTGGCCTGGACAGCACGGAACACATTTCAAAAATTATAGTCGATCCAAAAAATTCAAATACCATTTATGTTGCGGTACCCGGCGCATTATGGAGTGATAGTCCGCACAGAGGTTTGTACAAATCTACCGATGCTGGAAAAACATGGAATAAGATTTTATATGTAGATGAAAAAACAGGTTGTGCAGATATTGCAATCAACCCGAATCAGACAAATATTATATATGCTACAACCTGGCAGTTCAGAAGAAAAGCATATTCGTTTGAATCAGGTGGTAAAGGTTCTGCACTTTATAAAAGTGAGGATGGTGGTAAGAACTGGAGAAAAATTACCAAAGGTTTACCCGAAGGTGATTTTGGACGAGTTGCATTGGCACTCGCACCAAGCGCACCGGAAAATTTATTGGCAATTGTAGAATCCAATAATACCGGATTATTCATTTCTTCTGATCATGGAGAAACATGGAAACCACAAAGTGCAACTGTCAATGTCGTTTCAAGACCATTTTATTTTTCGACACTGGTCATAGATCCAAAGGATAATAAACGCGTGTATCGTCCGGCCTTTCAGTTTTCTTATTCAGATGATGGTGGCTATTCTTTTAATGATGCCAGTTATGATGGAGGATGGGTACACAGCGATCATCATGCACTCTGGATTGATCCAAATAATACGAGTCATATGTTTCTCGGAACGGATGGTGGAGTGTATATCAGCAATGACAGAGGTGCAACCTGGATCTATTGTCAGAATCTTCCTGTCGGTCAATTTTATCACGTTGCTGTTGATAATGCCAATCCCTACAGGGTATATGGAGGATTACAGGATAACGGATCCTGGATGGGACCAAGTGCAAATCCCGGTGGCATTAGTAATGGAGACTGGAAAGGAATTTATTGGGGTGATGGATTTTGGACCGTTCCCGATCCAAATGATTTGAATACGGCGTATGCCGAATCACAGGGAGGAAGTTCAGCCAGAGTAAATCTCACCACCTTAAAATCATATTCTGCAACTCCGCAGCAATCTCAGTCGCAGGAAAAACTAAGATGGAATTGGAATAGTCCCATTGTTTTTGGCAAACACAATACTAAAAATTTGTATGTCGGTGCACAGTATCTGTTTAAATCAACAGACCAGGGAAGAAACTGGACCGCTATTTCACCAGACCTAACTACCAACGACAAGAAAAAACAACAACAGGAGGAATCCGGAGGATTGAGTGCTGATGTGACCAGTGCAGAAAATCATTGCACCATATTTACCATTGCGGAATCACCCTTCAATGAAAATGTAATTTGGATTGGTACTGATGATGGGAATCTGCAGTTGACAAAGGATGGTGGAAAAACATGGACCAATCTTTCGTCCAATTATGCGCAGGCGGGAATTGCTGCTCAATCCTGGATCAGCAGCATCGAACCTTCGCGTTTTGATAGCAATGTTGTTTATGTTACGTTTGATAATCATACCTATGGAGATCAACAAACTTATCTTGCCAGGTCCAAAGATATGGGTAAGACCTGGACCAGAATCCGAAGCAATGAATTTTCTGGATTTGCACATAAGATCAGAGAGGATGCAGTGAATAAGAATCTGCTTTTTTTAGGAGCAGAAATGGGATTGTTTGCAACTATTGATGGTGGCGAGAATTGGTTTCGGATGAAGAATAATATTCCCGATTATGCTTTGGTTCGAGACATACAAATTCAGGAACGCGACAACGCATTAATTGTGGGAACGCATGGACGTGGTATTTACATCATTGATGACATTACGGCTTTCCGCACCATGAGTAAGGAACTTGCGGAGAAACCAGTAGTATTGTTTGATACGAAACAGATTGAATTAACAACCGGAAAATATGGTGGAGGTACTCCATTCAGTGGTGGCTGGAATGCTGATAATCCGGCAGAAATTCCGCCATTTCAATATTACCTGAAAGAGCGTCCGGTAACGGGAGATGTGAAAGTTGATATACTGGATATGGAGGGAAAAGTGATCCGTAACTTACCTGCCGAAAAGAGAAAAGGAATCAACAAAGTTACCTGGAATCAAAGATTGAAACCTGCAAAAGTTGCTGAAGGGGGTACTAAAATTGATTTTGGAGGATTCTCTGCTCCTAAAGTATTGCCGGGAAAATATATTTTTAAATTGACCGTCGGAAAAGATGAATATAAAGACACCTTCGAACTGGTACACAAAGACAGACCTGATTATAAACTGGAAGACCGTATTTTACAACACGATGTGTGCATGAAATTTTATTACATGCATGAGCAATTGGGAAGAAGAGTAGAAGAGATCAGTGCGCAGCAAAAAATCATCCGCGATGTAAAAGACAAAATGAAAAACAAAAAAAATAAAGCACTTGCAGAAGACTATCTCGCTCAATTAGAAAAATTGCGAACCACCTTATTGGCAACAAAACAGAAATCCATATTTGCCGATGAGAAAAAATTGCGTGAATTAATTTCCGAAGCTTATGGAGAAATAGTCGGAGAAGAACAAAGACCTTCAAATCTACTTATCGACCGGGCAGCAGGTTTGCAAAAAGATGTGGATAAAGCGGATGCAGATCATAAAACACTTAAAGAAAAATTTCAAGTGAAGTTTGATAATGCAGTTAAGCAAGAGAGAATCGCGATGCAGATAAAACCCTAGTCTATAGTGATTTGAAATTAATCGTTAGAAGTTAGGAGTTAGAGGTTCTGAGTTAGGGAATTTTTAGTTGGCTAAAAGATTTGATTTTTTTTATTTTTGCACAACCTAAAAGTTGAAACACCTAGTTAAATAACTAAAAATTCTTAAAAATGAAAGAGAACAAATCTGCTCTATTAAGGGAGTCTTTTGCTAATGCTATTACTATTATAGAATTATACAAATTTCTGATAAACGAGAAAAAGGAGTATATAATGAGCAAACAGTTGTTGAGATCCGGCACATCAGTTGGTGCCAATATAAGAGAGGCTCAAAATGCGGAAAGCACAAATGATTTTATTCATAAACTTGCAATTGCTCAAAAGGAATGTGATGAAACAATTTATTGGTTGGAAATATTACGAGAAACTAATTATATTTCTGTAGAATCCTTCCAGGAAGTTGTGAATAAATTTACTGGAGTATATAAAATGATTCGGAGCGCAATATTTACACTTAAAAATAAGAATAAAAGTAACTCCTAACCTCTAACCTCTAACTCCTAACTATTATAAGCTCTTAGTCCTCCCCCCATCCACAGGTAGATTTATTCCAGTAATATAGGATGCCAAAGGACTGGCTAAAAATGCGACTGCAGTTGCAATTTCTCCTGGTTGAGCAAATCGTTTCATGGGTATTGTTGCAAGCATTTTTTCAGTAACTTCTTCATGAGAAAGTTGATGAATCAGCACTTCCTTATCGATAATGGCATCCAGGCGTTCCGTTTGAGTCGCTCCGGGTAAAATATTATTTACGGTGATTTGGAAAGGTGCCAGTTCAGTGGATAGTGTTTTAGCCCAATTTGCAACAGCGGCCCGTATTGTATTAGAGACTCCCAGATTTTCGATAGGCTGTTTGACTGAGGTGGAAATAATATTGATGATTCGACCGTATTCCGCTTCTTTCATTCCCGGAATGAGATTGATGGCCAGGATATGATTGCAGATGAGATGTTGGCGGAATGCATTTTCAAAGTGATTTCTATCCGCGGTGACAATGGGACCAGGAGAAGGTCCGCCGGTATTATTCAATAAGATGTGTATAGGATGATTTTTTACAAAGACTTCAATTTTGCGATGTAAATCATCCGGATCCGACATATCAGCGACCAATGCCTGGTGATGCTGCGTTTTTGATTTAGGCAATTGGTGAATGATTTCTTCCAGAGCAATCGCATTTCTTGCTAGTAAGGTAACAGACGCACCTGCCTGCGCTAATGCGAATGCACAAGCTTTTCCTATTCCTTTACTCGCACCACATACCAGCGCGGTCTTATGTTCCAAATCTATTTTCAACATTATCGTACCAGTGTTACAGTTCCTTTAAATCCGTTTTTCTTAATTCCGTTACAATCCTGATATTCGATTTCACCAATATATAAGTAAGTGTCCATCGGTAATCCCGGATCAGGTTGCCATTCATCTTCTTTTACTTTTGTTTTAATTAATGTTTGACCCCAACGATTGAAAATGGTAAATGTAAAATTCATAATTCTGCCTTCTTCTCCTTTTTTTATTACAGGTTTAAAACTATGGTTGATGTCCTGACCGTTGGGAAAAACGACGTTTGGAAATCGGACCAGGCTGTCTATTTGTTGATTGGCTGTACCGATTTTTTTTGTCGCTGTGATTTCTTTGCAAATCGTTTTGGCAGTAACGGTATATTCACCGGGTTGTGATATTTCGAGTTTTGTCCAACTTAAATCGGTACATCTATCGCAATGCGCTGTTAATTCTTTTTTATCACCGGTGCAAATTTCATCAACACCATCAATCGCAATTTGACCGTGATCATCATATAGAACTATTTTTTTGGATACTGTTTGTTCACCACAATTTGTTTTTGCAGTAACTGTATATTCTCCGGGCATGGTTACGAGCAGTGAATTCCAACTGAGTTCGAGACAGGAGTCACATGTTGCCGTGAGTAGTGTGGATCCACCCTCGCAAATGCTATCTGATCCTATGATCTGGATTTGAGCCAGTGGACGGATTATGATATGCGTGGAATCTTTGATGATTGTTTTGCAGGCATCATTTAAAGTCACTTCTACATAGACTGTGTTTATTTCAGGCACATCTATGGTTGCTGTTTTCTGACCGGTACTCCAATTGATTGCTCCCTGGTTATACGGTGATGGTATTGTCAATTGTTTTTTTTCGCCAGGACACAATGTAATTACATCAGGTATCAGATCAATTACCGGATTCTGAGATATTTGAATCATTTCAAAATCATCTACAAAATAATAAACAGGTTCGCTTGACGGATTTGCAGGACGTTTGGTTCCTACAAAAGTAGTATCTCCCAATCCCAGGTTACGGAATCTTCCAACAACAAAATGATCTTCACCACCTTTGGCAGTGTATTCAAATCGAAGCAATCGGTATCCCGATTTGCCAATAAAATCTCCATCGTCCGATTGATAAACCGGTGTCAGCTGTTTCAGTGGATCCGGCTGTTTAAATTCACAAGGACCTTGTTGTATATAAACACCAATTTCATCGACAATGTAATTTGGACTGCGGGTATCCGGGCTAATCCAAAAACTAAATTGATACACGGCATCTTTTTTAAGGCAGGCGGTAAAATGATTGGTGAGGTATTCAAATTTTGGAAATCCCACAAAAAAGCCTCCGTGTTTTTTTCCGGTATGAGGGCTGACTGATTGAAAATCCGGTGTACCGTATGTGGCGGCAGTCCAGTCTGCAGGGTCATTAGCGCCAAAACCAATGCTGAGTTCTTTAAAACCCCGGTTATCGCATTTATCGCATTGTTCAAATCCCGGATTGGGAATTAAATTCTGACCTGCAAGCAAAACCGGAAATGAAAATAGGAACTGTAGCCAAAATAATTTCGTCATAAAATCATTTTCAAAACGAAGATATACTATTTTTACTAAGCAACTCAACCAATGGCACAGCAGTTTTGGACATTTCACGATCAGTCCAGTGTGGAGCACACCTTTGGAATATACCATGGTGAAGATAGTGGTCATTTGGTTGCCTATCTGGATGACAGGGTCATGATTATTGATTTTGGGATTTTAGACGACAAGAGTTATAATTTTTTTTTCGAACGTGAATTGCTGAAACTGGATATCCATAAGAATGGAAGTGGATTTGATTATACATTGAATGTAGATAAGAAAACGCCAACAGAATTGAATGTGGAAATCAAAAAAGAGCGTAAGGAAGAAATTCACATTATCATTTTGATCCTGCTGATTGTGGCCATGATTATCCTGACCTTCTATCTTAGATTTTTAAAATAAATAATTGCATGGCAATTTCAACTACGTCATGCAAGGATCTAAAATAAATCCGTAATTAATTTTATAGGTCTTGTGATTTAGCACTCCTTATTCATTCAGATCCTTGTTCTGTTTTTGTCCGGGCAATCCTGGACGCACTCTTATAAAAAAAACAATCCCGGTGTTTGAAAAAACACCGGGATCTATTTTTACCTATTACTTTTCTAAATGTCGGAATCTTAGTTTACCGCTTAGAATCTCTAGCGCTATCTATTCCTTATTCTGAAATGACTTCAAAATTGAGTTTGGCATGTACGTCTTTGTGAAAGTCAATCATGGCAGTATAGGAACCCGTTGTTTTCACTTCCTCGTCAATGTGAATTTTTTTGCGTTCAACATCAATGTTGCATTGATCTTTTAAAGCTTGTGCAAGCTGTACGTTGGTTACGCTTCCAAAAATCTTATCCGTTGCGCCGGTCTTTGCACCAATTTTCAGGACAACGCCATTCAATTGTTCTGCCATTGCTTTATAGTCATTGACTTTTTTGTTTTCACGAGCATCTTCCTGTCTTTTGAGTTCTTTTAATTTTCTCAAATTGGAATCATTCGCAAGCAAAGCCACACCATTTGGAATTAAGAAATTGCGACCAAAACCGGGACGAACTTTAATCACTTCGTGTTTGTCACCCAGTTTATCCATATCTTTTAAAAGGATTACTTCCATATTACTTCAGGTTTACCGGTTATTTTAAAAGATCAGTTACATAAGGTAATATAGCAAGATGTCTGGCACGCTTAACAGCGGTTGCAACTCTTCTTTGATATTTAAGAGAATTGCCGGTCAGACGTCTAGGCAATAATTTACCCTGATCGTTTACAAATTGGATGAGGAATGCATCATCCTTATAGTCTATGTATTTTAATCCGAATCTTTTGAATCGGCAATATTTTGTTTTCTTCTGTCCAATATTCGGATTACTGAGAAACTTTATTTCATCTTGTGTTGCCATGATTTAAATTTTAAGGAGTTATTCTTCTTCAGGAATTACAATTTCTGGAGCGGCTGCAGGAGCGGCAGGAGCTGCATGTTGTACGGGGCGAACATAAGGTTCGGATACAACCGGACTTTCAACTTGCTTTTCTTTGCGTTGTCTCTTTCCGATTTTACCGTTTCTCTTGTCTTCGTTGTACTTTACTCCATACTTATCCAGGCTTACGGTAAGAAATCGCATGATCCGCTCATCGCGTTTCAAGGCAAGTTCCAACTTTGGAATGAATGTAGGATTCGGTGAAGAAAACTCAATACAGAAATAAACTCCTGTAGAGCGGTTATTGATGGGGTAGGCGAGTTGCCTTAATCCCATTTCAGCTATATGAACAATGCTTGCACCTTCATTGGTGAGCATGTCCTTATACGTCTGAACTGTCGATTTTACTTCATCGCCCGACAGCACTGGATCCACGATGAAGCTTACTTCTAAATGACGCATATCAATGAATAATACTTTTTGTTCAAAAAGGGCTGCAAATGTAGATATTTAAATGAAATAAACCAAGAGCGGGGAATAATTTTAAGTTAAGACGGGAAAACACGATTAAGATCTGAGATCTGAAATATGAGGTCTGAAATATAAGATATGAGATCTTAGATGAGAAGTATTATAGCGATTATTTTGCTTAAAACACATAAAATCAATTAGTTATATTATTTTCATCACTCCTCACTCCTCACTCATCACTCATCATTCATCATTCATCATTCATCACTCATCGCTTAACCCCTAACCCCTAACCCCTAACTCCTAGCTCCCAACTCCTAGCTCCTAGCTCCTAACTCTTAACTGCTAACTCCTAACCCCTAACTCCTAACTATCCAACCCTCTTCTTACTGTTTATCCATCGCCTCCTTCAGGGCTGATTTTAAAACTTCGAGGTAGGTATTGATTATTTCCAGGTGGGACCTGAAGGACAGGATGGCGATGCGGATCCAGAAAACCTCATTCAGGCTAGTTGATGAAACAAATACCCTTCCGTCATTTACTATATAATTGACAATCTGTTGATTAAATTCATTGGCGTCCCCGGTTTCAGGGACGTATCTATAAATGCATACGGATGTTTCCGGGTAGGGACCGGTTTCGAATCCCAGTTTTGAGACCTCCTCATAAAAGTACCGGCAAAGAAGAATTTTTTCTTCGAGACAGGCTTTGAAAGGGTTGATCCCATACAGTTTTAAGGGTAACCATAGACGAAGACCTCTGAAATGTTTGGTCAGCTCTGGAGATAAGTCTGCAGGGCTCAATTCTTCCTGGCTGGTGAGCGTGTCTTGCATGTATGCAGCTTTGTAGTAATGAGCCTTATAGAGTGAAGCCACATCTTTGACCAGGACGGCTCCCAATCCATAGGATAAAAACAATCCCTTATGAGGGTCAATGGCAAGACTATCAGAGCGTTCCATGCCTTTAAATGCCTCTTTCAACGGTCTTCCATTCCGTTGTTCGAGCTCACAAAGAATAAAGAAACCACCATATGCGGCATCCACGTGAAACCAAAGATTTTCAGCTTCTGCAATGTCTGCAATTGCATCCAGTGGATCTATCGCTCCGGTATCCGTAGTGCCTGCACTACCCACCACGAGAAAGGGTTTTAAGCCTTGCGATTTATCCTCATGGACCATTTGTTTAAGCGCTTCCACATTCATGCGGCAGGCAGGATCCATTGGGACAAACCGCGTATTGGCTTCTCCTAATCCACAGATTCTGATCGCTTTATGTACACAATGGTGAACTTGTTCGGTAAGATAAATGCAGAGTTTAGGAATTTCTGCCGCGCGAATTTGCCTTGCTTCCTTAGCTGTTACGATTGCAATGAGATTAGCTATCGATCCGCCACTGGCCAGATTTCCATGACTGGAAGCTGGATAACCAACCAGATTACATAACCAGCGTATTAATTCATTTTCAATTTTAACCGCTGCAGGGCCACCATAAAAAATACCTGCATATTGATTCGTGACAGCAGCCAGATAATCGCCTAATACACCGGCATAAATTCCACCCCCCGGAATGTATCCCAAATGTCCGCCGGATGCAGGATTGAGTCCCTGAGTGATCAGGTGTTCTTCAAGTTCCTTCAGTACCTCAGAAATTTCATGCGGAAGTAATGCATTATTGTTTAATACAAAATTATCTTTTTGACTTCCAAATAATTGAAATGCTTTTCCGTTTGGAAGTGAATCGATAAAATGATAAGCAAAAGTTGTACTTTTATCAGTCCATTTTTTACGCAATTCAAATGATGGCTCTAAACTGCGGGAAATGAGTTCTAACTGACGTATTTTCTCTACCAGAATATCCTGATTGTTTTTCATGAATTCACAAATCTGCAGTGTTTATTTATAAAATTTGTCAAAAAATTGTGAAAATTATTATGTTCGTTAAACCATTATTGGATATTTTCGTATTTTTAGTTCCCTTAACCCAATCGCATCAATGTGTAAATACATTGTATGGCAAAAATGTGTAACCGATGTTTACTAAAGAAATTATTCAAGACGCATTAAAGTATCATTTCGGATTTGAGTCCTTTAAAGATAACCAGGAATATATTATAGATTGTCTTTTGCATGGCAAAGATACATTTGTGATCATGCCTACAGGTGGTGGTAAATCCTTATGTTATCAGTTGCCTGCATTAATGTTGCCGGGTACCGCAATTATTATTTCACCTTTGATAGCATTGATGAAGAATCAGGTGGATTCAATTCGCGGTTACGGACAGACTGATGAAATTGCGCATTTTCTGAACTCCTCTTTAAATCGTTCAGAAATCAAACAGGTCAAAGAAGATATTGTACGTGCAAAAACAAAATTGCTTTATGTAGCACCGGAAACATTGCAAAAAGAAGAAACCATAGAATTTTTAAATTCAGTGGATCTTTCCTTTGTGGCCGTCGACGAAGCGCATTGTATTTCTGAATGGGGACATGATTTCAGACCGGATTATCGTCGCATCCGGGATATGATAAATTCACTGACAAAAAAGATTCCGATTATTGCATTAACCGCAACCGCAACTCCAAAAGTGCAAACGGATATTGTAAAGAGTCTTGAAATGGTGGATCCGCAAATATTCATTTCTTCATTCAATCGTCCGAATTTATATTACGAAGTACGGCCAAAAATTACAAAGGATCAAACCATTCGTCAAATAGTACAAATTATTAAATCACATCCCGGTGAATCCGGTATTATATATGTACAGGCCAGAAAAACAACAGAAGATCTGGCACAGATTTTACAAGTGAATGGCATCAAAGCTTCTCCGTATCATGCAGGTATGGAAGCTAAAGCACGTACACAGGTGCAGGATGATTTTCTGATGGAAGAAATAGATGTGATCTGTGCAACCATTGCTTTCGGAATGGGCATTGATAAACCGGATGTGCGCTTTGTCATTCATTATGACATTCCAAAAAGTCTGGAAAATTATTATCAGGAAACAGGACGTGCAGGCCGCGACGGAATGGTTGGTGATTGTTTTGCATTTTTCTCCAATGCGGATTTATTGCGATTGGAAAAATTCCTCCGCGATAAACCGGCTTCAGAACGGGATATGGGCGCACAATTGCTCGATGAAATGGAAGCATATGTGGAAAGTGCAGTCTGCCGGCGAAAATTTGTGTTGCATTATTTCGGTGAAGAATTTGAAAAAGAAACCTGCAAGGAAATGTGTGACAATTGCAGGAATCCAAAACCATTAATTGATGCCAAAGATGAAATGTTACTTGCACTTAAAGCAATCAGTTCATTGAATCAGAATTTTACAGTAAAAACCTTAGTCGAATTTATTTGTGGTGTAAAGACAAAAGATATCCTGGACTATGATCTCGACAAACATGAATTGTTTGCTCAGGGAATTGAAAAAGGAAACCTGTATTGGTTTTCTTTATTCAGACAGGGAATATTGATGGACTACATCATTAAGGATATTGAAACCTATGGTATCCTTAAATTAAGTGAGAAAGGACTTGAGTTTATTAAGAAGCCTCATAAAGTGATGATTTCCATCAATCACGATTACGGAGATACAGCATCTATCATCGAAGAGGATTCTGCACCTGCACAGGGAGCAGCACTGGATCCGAATTTATTTAAAACATTAAAGGAAATTCGACTCGATGTTGCACGTAAGCATAAAGTAAAACCCTGGGTCATCTTTTTTGATCCTGCTCTTGAAGAAATGGCTACGCGCTTTCCGATCACCGTTGAGGATCTTTGTCAGATTTCCGGTGTAAGCAAAGGCAAAGCGGAACGCTATGGTCAGCCATTTTTAGATTTCATTAAAAAGTACGTCGAAGAAAATGAAATTGAAAGAGTTGAAGATTTTGTCATCCGCCAGGTTGCAGATAAGTCCAAAAATAAAGTTGAGATCATTAAGAATATTGACAAGAAACTTCCACTGGAAGACATCGCAAAAAATTTGCAGATGAATATGGAAGAATTGATGGATGAATTGAATATGATCGTTGCTTCGGGAACGCGCATCAATATCGATTATTATATCAATGACAATGTCGATCAGTATTCAAAAGAAGATATTTACGAATATTTCAATTCCGCGGAATCGGATTCAGTGGAGGACGCCTACAAATCCTTGAAGGAAGAGGATATCACCTTTGAAGAAATCAGACTCGTCCGCTTGAAATTCATGTCCGAAATGGTCAATTGATGTTGCAGATACCCATCATACATGGCCCGAATCTGAATTTATTAGGAGAGCGCCAACCTGAAATTTACGGAACCGAATCATTTGAAGACTTTCTGGATCGTTTAAAAACAGAATTTCCGCAAATTCGCTTGCCCTATCATCAAAGTAATCACGAGGGAGATCTTATCGATTGGATTCAGGATTACCGTTTAAAGGCAAATGCAATACTATTAAATCCGGGTGCTTTCACCCATACTTCCATTGCCATACGTGATGCCATTACATCCATAAAAATTCCTGTAGTCGAAGTACATATTTCTGATATAAACAACAGGGAAGACTTTCGCAAAATATCATTTATTAAAGATGTTTGTTTGTTTACTATAAGCGGAATGGGCCTGGAAGGGTATACACTTGCATTAAACAGATTGATTGAAGAACTACAGGGAGAATGAAGAATTTTTGAAATACTACGAAATGAATTAAAACGTAAGCCCGAAGGACTTGGATTTATTTCCTCGAATTTGTCATTAAGTTATTTCTTTTTTGCCTGTTATGGATTTATTTTCCATTCATTAATTAATCTTCCATGAAAGTATACCTCATTATTATATTATCTTCATTTGTTACTTTATCTTATTCCCAGGATTTTGGAAAAAAGGGAACGGTCTGGCAACATTGCTATCTCGAAGAATTTGGTCCTTCCCCGCTTAAGCATGATTATATCGAAGTGCAATCACTTACAGATACAGTGGTGCAAAATTTACAATGTCATGAATTGTTTCTAACCCATGAACCCCGGGAATTTGGGACGGCAAAATCTATTGTTATATGTAATGAAAGAGACAGAGTATACTATTTAGAAAATGATTCTCTTCATTTGTTATATAATTTTTCATTAGGTAAAGGCGATCGTTATTTGTTAAGATATCCAATCGTTTTTGATTCCAGTTATTTGCATTTATTTCCTAACAATCCAATTTATTTTGACATTCTGATTGATTCAATAAGTTATGTAACCATAAATGGGCAATTATTGAAAAAGCAGCACATTACAATCGGTAATCCTGGTTTTAGTCACTTTGTTATGGATAAATATGTTACCGAAAAATTTGGATATGAGAATTGGATACTACCCAATTGGGAGTGTTTCTCATGTGAGCGTCATATTTTTGAAGGATTATATAGTTATAAGGATTCTGTCCTTTCATTTTTAAATCCAAATTTATTATGCGGGTTATCAGCGGTTCATTCATCGAATAGAATAGACAATGTAATTACATTGTTTCCTAATCCAGTTCACGATCACATAATTTTGGAAAATACAAGTGGAGTTGAAATTCTAAATTCCCTTATCTATGATCTTTCCGGAAAATCATTTCCGTTTGAAAAAGAGTATTCATTTAATCAGATTGTAATGCATTTCAATTTAAATCCCGGGCTTTACATTTGTAAAAATCAATTTGCAAACGGTGAGCTTTTGCATACTAAATTTATCATAGGGGATTGACTATTCCCACAGACAATCTGTATCTTGATTTTTTTAAGCACATACACAATAGGCTACTTATGAATTTCATTTTGGCTAGGTGGTCTGCATATTTTCACACAAAATATCTTGTTGTCCGTCAAAGACAGTTCATGGCACTAACATTTATTGTAGCAATGAAGCAGAATGGATTGATTGTAAATCAGGAATTGTTTTAGCAAGTCGTTATTTGCTCTTTTCTTCAATCTCATCCACAGTTGATAGCTAATGGAGGATTGCCAATGGTCAAATATTCTTACATTGCATCCTCAAATCGTTTCCACCCCCTATGGCGGTTCAAAATTCCAGAATTTTTACAGTTTCTCCCTGGGAAAAACTTGATAATTTCATTAACGACACACAGTATTCTTCGGTTTTTCTGCTTTGTGATGCAAATACATCCATGCATTGTCTGCCTTATTTTAAGGAGAAAATGCCTGGCTTAAATTTTGAAGTTACTACGATCCCGGCCGGTGAGCTCATTAAAAATCTGGAAACCTGTCAGTATATCTGGACTCAATGGCTTGAAGCAGGAATTGACCGGAATTCACTGGTGATATGTCTGGGAGGAGGAGTGGTCAGTGATATTGGTGGTTTCTGCGCTTCATCTATAATCAGAGGAGTAGATTGTATTTATGTTCCCACCAGTCTGATGGCTATGGCTGATGCTTCAATCGGAGGTAAAACGGGAATTAATTTTAATCTATTTAAAAATCAGGTGGGCACATTTACGATGCCCAAAGCAATTGTCATTGATGTTCACTTTTTAAAAACCTTACCGGAACGTCAACTTAAAAATGGGTATGTAGAAATTATCAAACACAGTCTGATTCAATCACCGCCATATTTTCAGGACCTGACCAATCTGAGTTGGCCACTTCAGGAGAGTGAGTTGCTGGAGTATATGAAAAAGTCAATCCGTACAAAGACAGATATTATTGAACAAGATTTTACAGAAATAGGCATACGCAAAAGCCTTAATTTTGGTCATACCATCGGACATGCCATTGAAAGTTTTTTCCTTGAAAAAGATCTGGACATCTTGCATGGTGAAGCTGTAGCAGCAGGAATCATTTGCGAAAGTTACATTTCTTCGGTGCTTTTCAAATGGAGGCCTCATACCTTCGAATCCATTCAAACTTTTATGAAACCTTTTAAAGGAACACTAAGGTTATCGGAGGCCGATTATCCCGAAGTTGTTGCTAAAATGGAATTGGACAAGAAGCGCAAAAATAGAAATGTCTATTTCAGTTTATTGGATGCTCCGGGAAAGCCCAAAACGGATCAAAAAGTTCCTGATGATCTGATTCTGAAATCTTTGGAATATTATGATTAATATCGGATTTTTGTGAGCTGGTAGAATGAACGTTAGAGAGAAAATAGTAAGTTTTATAAACCAATTCCGGAAGGAATTCAAATTTACGGATATCTATTCGGGTAGCACTCCGGAAGACAAAGGCTGGTATGAAAAGGCCGTGCTCCTGATGTGGAAAATTGTTTTGAGTGCTATAGTTTTCGTCTATCTCTGCCTTTTTCTCGTTTCTTTTGACAACCTGCCTACTTTTGAAGATCTCGAAAATCCAAGCTACAACCAGGCGTCAATTGTCTATGCCAACGATCTGAGCATCCTCGGCAAGTATTACATTGAAAACCGGGAATTCATTTTATATGACAGCCTGAATAAGAATTTGGTCAATGCTTTACTTGCAACAGAAGATTCCAGATACTATCAACATTCAGGTATAGATTTTCTGGCATTGACCCGAGTTGCGCTTAAGACTATTTTATTAAGCAAGAGGGAATCAGGTGGTGGTAGTACCATCACTCAACAGTTGGCTAAGTTGTTGTTTGAGCGACCAAATCTTGAAGGTAAAAACAGTTTTGTAAAATTATTTCTGATGGTCCGCATCAAATTCAAAGAGTGGCTTACAGCAATAAAACTGGAGAAAAGCTATACCAAAGAAGAGATTCTGGCCATGTATCTCAACAAGTTTGATTTTTTATATGGTGCGAATGGAGTTCAAACTGCAGCGCAAACATATTTCGGAAAGAATCAACGCAATCTGAATGTTGAAGAATCTGCAATGTTGATTGGGATGTTGAAAAATCCGATGCGCTATAATCCAAAACGCTTTCCTCAATTAGCCAAAGACAGGAGAAATACTGTTCTTAGTTTGATGGAAGATGACGGGTATATTACAAAAAAAGAATTCAATACGTTGTCTTCCAAAGCAATTGACATTACCCAATTTAAAAGGGAATCCCATCTGGAAGGGCTTGCTTTGTATTTCAGAGCAGAACTATCCAAATGGTTGAAAAATTTGTTGGAAGACGAACGGTACCGGAAAGCAGATGGATCAAAATATAATTTTTATGAGGATGGTCTGAAAATATACACGACCATCGATCCCGTATATCAGAAGTATGCGGAAGATGCTGCAAGAGAGCATATGCAAAAGGTTCAAAAAGCATACAATAATGTTTGGACCAAGGCAGATCCCTGGACTTATGATGCTGATGAGAACATGCGTAAAATACGCAAGGATGCATTGAACCTGATGATAAAAGAAACCGATCGCTTTTCTATTTTATGGAATCACTATTTTGGAAATATCATTTCCAAACTTGAAGCAGAAATCGGCAATGTGGATTTGAGTGACCGCACCATTCAGCGCATACTCAATGAAGAGAAAGAAAAGGGCTATCTGGATACAGAGTTAAAAAAGAAAATCATCAATCAGACGCAATACGATTATTGTATCAGGATTCAGAATAGCTCGCAATGGCCGGCTATAAAAAAGCAATGGGATGCATTTGAAATTGAAGTGCGGAAGGTTATGACCACGCCAATTAAAATGCGGGTTTATGATTATCAGACGTTTGGAGAAAAAGACACGCTGATGAGTCCATTGGATTCCATTAAGTTTCACCGGAAGCACATGCAGATAGGTTCCATGGCTGTTAATCCGCATACCGGTGAAGTCAAAGCATGGGTTGGCGGAACCAATTTTAAATACTTCAAATACGACCACGTAAATTCGAGAAGACAAGTCGGCTCGACCTTCAAACCTTTTGTATATGCTACGGCAATTGCATTACAAGGTATTTCACCCTGCAGTGAATTTCAGGATGTTCAGTATACGATTCCTGCTAATGATCCCAATTTTCACTTGCCGGAGGCCTGGTCACCTGGGAATGCTATGGAACAATTTACCGGTGAAAATTTGAATTTATACCGTGCCCTTGCTTTATCAAAAAATTCTATAACGGTAAAACTGGTTATCCTTCTTGGAAGTGTAGAACCCATTCGCGGATTACTTCATAACATGGGAATCGATTCTTCTTTACGGCGACGCGATGGTGGTTATCTGATTCCTAAATTTCCTTCTATTGTTTTAGGTTCTTCAGATCTTTCTGTAATGGAAATGACAGGTGCATATACCACGTTTGCCAATAATGGAATTTATACGAAACCTGTTTTTGTCAGCAGGATCGAAGATAAAAATGGAAAGGTAATTTACAGAAGCAACATTACCAATAATGTGGCATTGTCTCCAAATTATAATTATGTCATGGTTGATTTGCTGCGGAAGTCAAGTCCGAGTTGGACTTTGAAAGTTCCGAATGGTGGAAAAACCGGTACTACAAATGATTATGTGGATGGATGGTATATGGGTATAACTCCGGATCTTGTCGTAGGCACCTGGGTTGGAGGAGAAGATCCCTGGATTCGGTTTTTATCAATTGAAATGGGGCAGGGTTCTTATATGGCAAAACCATTTTTTACACAGTTTATTACAAAACTGGAAGCGGATAAAGAGTCCGGATTCAGTTCGAACGTTGAATTTTACAGACCACCCGGAGAAATTGGTATCGAACTGGATTGCGAGAAATTTAAAAAAATGATGAGTTCACATAACGAAGGAAATTCCATTCAGCCTCAAAATAATCAACATAAGGATGATGAGATTTTTGAAGATGAGCCAATTCAAAAAGAAAAGAAAAAAGAAGAACCGAGATAAACGCATTGATGGTTAGATTATAGTCCGCGGACTCGTTGATCAATCAAATTTTAAGCATACTAAAATAAATAGATGAAATCAAATCAGGCAGCTTTAATGAATTCCATAGTCCTTTTGGTTGTTGGCGCCTGGGGTTTTGTTGCCAATCACTTCATGGTGCATACTGCTATTGTGCCATTAGGTGCCGGCCTTTTGTTTTTGGTATTGTCGAAATTTCTAAGCAATGGCCAAAAGGGATTATTAATTTTGATGATGGTCCTTTCGCTAAGTCTGTTCATCGCTTTCATGGTTCCTTTTAAGCGAAATGCAGAACAGGGCGATGTTTTTGGGATGTTGCGCCTTGGCATTGAAATGATCGCCTGTGCCATTGCATTCATCGTGTATCTTCGCAATTTGAAACAAATCAATGTATAAGTCATAATTGATGTTCAACTCAAAAATCAGGATCGGTTTTTTTTTAGCGTTGCTGTTTGCAGTGCTGTTTACCGAATCTTGCTTTCCACCCAATGAAGATCAGGATAACAATGTTGGGTATACCTTAAGCGATCCGGTGGTACGTTCGATTTTTGATGCAAAGGATAGGCACAACCGGGATTCACTGGTATTGTATTTCAACCATAAAAAAGCTGCATACCGCTATCTGGCAGCATTGTCATTTGCTTCATTTAAGGATACCGCCGTCATTCCGGAATTGGCAAAGCTTTTAAAAGATCCCGTTGAACAGGTAAAACAGGCTGCCGTTTTTTCTTTGGGTCAATCCTTTTCCATAAAAGCAGAGTTGCCATTAATATCTGCATTCATAGCAGTAGACTCATCAGGACCATTTAATAAAACGAATGGTATGATCCTGGAAGCACTGGGTAAATGCGGATCCGATTCGACCCTGCATTTAATTTGCCAGATCAAAACGTATCAGCCCGATGACACATTTCTGATCTATGGTCAAATGTGTGCTTTATACCGTTTCGGTTTGAGAGAGAAAGTCTGTAATGAGTCCTTAGAAAAGATAGTACTGGTTGCAACACATGATAAGTTTCCGTTTCCGGCCAGATTGATGGCAGCGAATTGTTTGCAACGAATAAAAACGTTTGAGCTTTCCAATCAATTTGATATTCTCAAAAAAGCCTGTAACGAAGAAAAAAATCCGGATATCCGGATGTGCCTGGTGAGTGCGCTTTCTCGCATTGCAAGTCCTGCAGCGTTGAATGCAATGGAAGAATTGTATTCAAGAGGATTGGACGTACGCATACAAACCAATATTGTAAAAGGATTAATGCAGCATAACAGTCCGCAAGCCCGTTTTTTTGCATTGAAAGCTTTGCAAAATCCTTCATTGCATGTTTCCAGTTATGCAGCTCAATACATACTTGAGAAAGGGAATGCGGAAATCGCTGAAGAACTAAAAAGCCTGACCGAACGGAATAATCTTCCCTGGCAAATACGCAGTGTAGTATTTGAAGCAGCTTTAAAACATATCCCTCCCTATTTGGTATTAACCCGGCAAGCCATTGAAGGGAAATTGATGAATCTGGTTACCCAATCGAAAAACCCTTATGAGAAAGCAGCATATCTGAAAGCGTTGACTACCGATATTAAATCATTGGATTATTACCTGACCTTAAGTACGTCAAATCTGCATCCATATATCAGGACAACTCTTGCAGAATGTATCAGTACTATTTTGAATAAGCCCGATTTTCAATTGGTGTATAAAGGATCGAAGAATTATATCTATTATCAGCTCAGTGAATATTTTAAAAGGCAATGTGAATCTGCAGACGCCGGCGCACTTGCCGTTATGGCTGGAATTTTTTCAAAACCACAACCAGGATTGAATAAGTTATTTAAAGCTGATTCGATGTTGTCAGAAGCACAATCCAAATTGAAATTGCCGCGAGATATTGAAACGTATAATGAATTGGGAAAATGTATCGCAGGATTGAAGAAAACGAAATTCGAACCAAAATTACCGGAATTCAATCATCCGGTTAACTGGAGTGTACTGGATAATTATAAAGACACCATTCACGCCACGATCACAACGAATAAAGGTGACATCGGAATTGATTTATATCCTAAGTACGCCCCTTCATCAGTGATTAATTTCATTCAACTTGTAAAGGATGGATTTTATGCTGATAAAGTATTTCACCGGGTAGTTCCAAATTTTGTGGTCCAGGTTGGTTGTCCCCGTGGTGATGGTTACGGTGCTTTGGATTATACCCTACGCACAGATATTTCACTATTGAATTATCAGGAATCGGGGATGGTAGGAATGGCCAGTGCAGGATTGGATACCGAGGGTACGCAATTTTTTATTACACATTCTCCGACCCCGCATTTAGATGGGAAATATTCCATTTTCGGTAAAATGATTTCCGGGAATGAAGTGTTGATGAGTTTATCTCAAAGCGATGTAATTAAAAATATAGTTCTAAATTGAAAAGGAGTAAAGGAATTTAGTCATTTAGTCATTTAGGTTGTAGCAGATTGATTTTTATTGAGGACAAACTAAATGAAACATTTTATTTAAAGTTAAGTAAAGTAGAAATTAATTATTAATTCGTATTAAAATTGAACCAAAACTAAAATTTTAAATTATTCCTAAAAACCTAAAAACCTAAAAACCTAAAAACCTAAAAACCTAAAAACTAAAACCTAATCTAAAAAATTTCCAAATGAAAAATACGCCACTAACAGAAAAACACATTGCACTTGGAGCCAAAATGGCTGAGTTTGCAGGTTATAATATGCCGATTTCTTATTCCGGAATTAAAGAAGAACATGACGCAGTAAGAAATCATGCAGGAATTTTCGATGTCAGCCATATGGGAGAGTTTATCATCCGTGGGAAGCAGGCATTAGATCTTGTGCAGAAAGTAACATCCAATGATGTTTCCAAATTAAAAATTGGACAGGCGCAATATTCATGTATGCCAAATAATGATGGTGGAATTGTAGATGATTTATTGGTGTACCGTTTACCGGAAGACATGGCGCAAGCCGGAGAGCAATCGTATTTATTGGTTGTCAATGCATCAAATATCCAGAAAGATTGGGATTGGATTGCCAGTCATAATTCCTTCGATACCCGAATGATTAATATTTCGGAAGAGACCGGATTAATTGCAGTGCAGGGTCCTAAAGCCATCGACATCTTGCAAAAACTCACAACGGTAGATCTTGCCCCGATAGAATATTATCATTTTACCAAGGGCCGGTTGGCCGATGTGGATAACGTCATCATTTCTGCAACGGGATACACGGGTTCCGGTGGATTTGAATTGTATGCCGACAATAAACATATCAATCATCTTTGGGATGAAATAATACGGGTAGGAGCGCCCCTTGGTTTATTGCCAACCGGATTAGGTGCACGTGATACCCTGCGATTGGAAATGGGATTTTGTCTTTATGGCAATGATATTGATGATCACACCTCACCATTAGAAGCGGGTCTGGGATGGATTACCAAACTGGATAAGGGAGATTTTATCGGACGGAATTGGATGTTGGAACAAAAGCAAAAAGGACTAAGTAAAAAATTAGTTGGAATAATAGGCGATGACCGGAGAGTGCCTCGTCACGGATACCCGGTATTGGACATGAATGGAAATGAAATCGGAGTAGTCACTTCAGGTACGTCTTCTCCTTCTTTAAATGTTCCGATTGGTATGGCATATGTTCCAACGAATTTTGCCAAGGAAAATACCAAAATTCAAATTCAAATCGGTTCAAAATCAATTGATGCGCATGTAGCTAAAATTCCATTCTATAAAAAAGGGTAGATTGACGATCCGGTAAGAGTTATCCAATTTTAATTTTAAATCGTTTAAAGACAATTTAAGTTTTTGTTTTTATAATTATAACGGAGGCTTAAATCCGATTGTCACTGTCTTTTTTTATTCTGTTTTAAACTTTTTGCGTCTAGTTTGATTACTTGTACATAATAGTACTTTTTGGAATACAGAGACTGTAAAGAGCGATTTATAGAAACCTGGGGAAAACTCGGTCCCCAGTGGGGAATCAATAAAACCATGGCACAGTTGCATGCCCTGCTCCTGGTGGCCAGCGAACCAATGAATGCAGAGCAAATTATGAATGAGCTCGACATCTCTTCCGGAAATGTAAACATGAATCTTCGTGCCCTGGCGGAATGGGGTTTGATTTACAAAACCTCAAAAGAAGGTGAGCGCTGTGAATTTTATCACGCTGAAAAAAACCTTCACAATGTGTTCAAACAAATTTTGTTGAATCGGAAAAAAAGAGAGTTGGACCCCATATTGCAGGATCTGGACGATCTGGTGAGCTGCACAGACAAATGTGAAAAAAGCAAGGAGTTTAAAAAAATGGTATCTGAGATCAACAGCTTTGCACATAAAGCTGATAATGCTTTGGAATTGCTGCTGAAAACAGATTCCCACTGGTTCTATAATACACTTATGAAAATGCTTTGATTGAATCACAAATTCTGATTACTTTCACTCCATAAAGCCAAAACTTGAACATAAAGCCTTTTCATTTTTTACATCCTGATTTTGAAAAGATAAAAGATCACGATTCGTTTTTTGACCAGGTACGCAATGTTTTCCCTGATCTGAAAAAAGAAGGCATCTATCAGGATGATTTGCATAAATCCATTTTTGTATACCGGATAAAGGCCAAGAACAGAACTTACCAGGGAATAATTGCCGCCGTTGATATACACGATTATCTCAAAGGCTTGATCAAAAAACATGAGAATACACTGACGACTCAGGAAGAAACGATCAGCAATCTGATGAAGGAACGTGCAGCTATCATCAAGCCTGTGCTTATAGCCTACAATGAACAAAAGAAAATAAAGGAGTTAATTAAAAAGAGTGTGGTTGGAGTGAAGCCCAAATTTAAACTCGGATTTGAAAGAGATCAACAGGTTCATGAGTTTTTTGAGATTACGGATAAAAAATTCATCTTGCAATTTCAAAAGGAATTTAAATCGAAAGTTAAAAAAGCATACATAGCCGATGGGCATCATCGTATGGCAGCTGTATGTAAATTTATTTTACAGAATCCGGAATTAAGTCAAACCGGTCTCAATTGTGTAATGTGTGCACTGTTTGATTTTAGTGAGTTGAGTATATTCCCGTACAACCGGATCATTAAAGCGTTTGATGTCATCACTAAGGATGAATTGTTTAATTTGTTAAATCGCTACGCAACGATTACCGTCCTGAAAAAGATAAGACCTAGTAAATCTAAAACGGAAATGATCATTATCACTGCAGATTCTTGTTATTCCCTAATCTGGAGAAAAGAAGTATTGCAGTATTTTAAACAAAAAAATGGAATAGCTTTTGATATCGACATATTTAATGAAATTATATTGCGGGATATCTTAGGTGTACAAAGTATTCGTTCTAGTGACCGGATAACCTATCTGGAAGGAATAAAGAGTTTTAAACCGATCATAAAAGCAGTGCAGGAGAAACCCGATTCTGTCGGATTTTTGTTTTTTCCCGTTCGAAAAAGTGATTTTGTGAAAGTGGCGGACGAACATATGGTTCTTCCTCCAAAAAGCACCTGGTTTGAACCCCGCATCAAAAATGGAATTATAGTACAGGATGTCGATTTGCAGTTAAAATAAAATATTTATTCCTCCTCTCTGCTCAGAGCCTCAGTTGCCGTTTGAAAGTTATCCTGGGATGCTGAGACATGCAAAGGATCAGGAATTTTGTTTGGGTATTTCATGTCTGCAAAAACTATTTTGTGGAATTATTAATATAACGTGAGAAAACTTAGATCAGATTTCATTCACACCGGTGATCAGGGATTTATTTCAAATCATGTGATCATACTGGATGACTCCGGTACGATTCTGGACCTGGTGCCTTTTGAAGAAGGAAAAAATTCAGGAATTGAATATTATCCCGGGATATTGGTTCCCGGTTTTATCAATGCGCATTGTCATTTGGAATTATCTCATTTGAAAGGCAAATTTGATACCGGTACCCGATTAATACCATTTTTAAAGTCAGTAGTTTCCCAACGGGAAATAGAACAGGACATCATTATGCAAGCCATTGCAGATGCAGATAGAGAAATGTCAGCGGAAGGAATTGTAGCGGTAGGGGATATTTCAAACAAAACAGATACTATTCAGGTCAAACAAAATAGCCGTATACATTATCATACATTCGTTGAAGCGTTTGATTTTTTGCAAGACCATCTTGCTCAATCCTTTTTTGATGGATACAAAAAAGTGTATGACAGCTACGAAGGATTGTCCAGGGCTATGGTACCGCATGCACCATATAGCGTTTCCAATACGTTGTTCGATTTGATCAATGAAGTCAATGCGGATGATCAGACGGTTTTGAGCATTCATAACCAGGAAACGATAGACGAGGACCTGCTCTTTCTTGACAAGAGCGGAGCATTTGTTTCCTTTTGGGAGTCATTTGGTTTTAAAATGGATGCATTCAAGCCAACCGGAAAGGAATCAGTATATTATGCGATGGATAGGATGCAAAAAGACCAGCATACTTTATTTATCCATAATACGCAGATGAAGGAATCGCAAATTCGCGACGTGTTATCGTGGAATCCCAATTCCTTTTTTGTGACTTGTGCAAATGCCAATTTATTTATTGAAAATGCATTACCGGATTACTCCCAATTTTTGAATGCAGAAGCTAGTTTGTGTATCGGCACAGATAGTTTGAGTTCAAACTGGCATTTATCCATATTGGAAGAGATCAAAACCATTCTTAGATACAATTCATTTTTAGGTCTCGAGGAGTTATTGACCTGGGCTACATTTAACGGAGCAAAAGCATTGAAACTAAATGACCGGTTAGGGTCAATAACAAAAAACAAGCAGCCTGGGATTAACTGGATACAGGATATTAAAAATGTCAATGGTAAATGGATACCGGGGAAGGATGCAAAGGTCAAGCGAGTAGTTTAATTTTAATGAGCTGTGCGCTCAAACACCAACCTGTATTTTTCATGTAATAGAACAAAACCATTATCCGTCTTGTCTGCAATTTTGTATTCATGCTTGCCTCTGCCTTCGTCATCTTTCAAAATAAACATATCATCTTTAATCTCCCATTGCGATCCGGAAAAATGAATATTATCGGCCATTAATGAATGCGTAATTATCTTGCCGTTTTCTTTTAGTTCGACATCCATTTTGATTTTTTTAATCAGACTTTCCGTAAGGTCCATTGCGCCAACGGCAACATCTCCGGCTGCCTGACCCATTAGGATTCCCAGTTCACCAAGATCTTTTCCAAATGAAGCCATCGTCTTGGCAAATGATTTGGCGTAGTATTCCGCTTTACCTTCTTCAGTGGAGGTATCCATCTGACTGTCAAATTCGGTTTTCATTTTTGACAGTTCCTCTTTTGCTTTAGTCAATGCTTCCGTAATACTGTCTTTAACTCCTTGTTTATCAAAGGTTTTTTCATTAAGTTCAAGATGAACATTGTATTTTCCAGTCATATCTTTTTTAATTATTGTTTTAGTGTTTTCCTTGCATGATCCGATAAGAATTACAAGGGCCCAAAAAAGTAATTTTTTCATAAATCCTGTTTTGCTGAAGAATGATGGTGTCAAAAACAAAGATATTCAGGAAATAGTTCTTTTGGGGACAAAAAATTTAATTACGGATTGTCGGATGGCAGTTGTTGGATTGTGTTGTCTTTGGATTCCTGTATTGTATCAAGAAACAATCTCATGCAATTCTAATCTGGCGTAAAAACAATTTTTAATGCTTTATGGCTTTTTACTAAAGTAAGCAGAAATCGTTTTCTGCCCTGTTAAACGGAATGGTTCGTACAATGAATTCATCTAATCTGGTTTAATTATTAAGGTGTTAAATTGTGTTTAAATGTAGATTAATAATGCTGTCAAAATAATTCCATATGCATTAATTCTTATATTTGCCTTGGGTCCATATATTATGAAAAAGTACCTACTGCGACTACAGATAATAGAATGCATCCATTGCCGGTTCAATTTGATTTCTGATTATTTGTTATCTTATTCAGTCCATTTAATAAGGCTTATTTCATTAGCACAAAATCACATAAACAGATGAATCCGTTAAAATTTGTTTTTATTATTTTAGTAATGCTTTCATTGCAACTTGAGAGTCAATGTATCATTCAAACCGATGCATTCACAAAAGATCTTAAAGTAGAATCCGGTGATTACACAACGATCGGAAAATTCCAGGGCTCATCCAATTCACCAGAAGGATACAGTCTGAAAGTAAAAACCTTTTCATTAAACGGAAAGATGGGTTTGCGTTTTTATGCTGTGTATGCAGGTGTTATAGTTACAGATCCCAAAGATGCCATTCGCATTCAGTTTGCAACTGATAGTATTCTCAATGTATATCCTTCTCACCGCACAGTCAGTAGTTCTGAAAGTTCCCGTAAAGGGTCGAACTGGTTTGACATCATCAATATTAAATTAGATGAAAATCAAATAGCCCAATTGGAAAAATATCCAATTGCAAATATCCGGCTTAATAATATTAAATATGAAGTATCACGGGATCAATCGAAAGTGATACAAGAACAGATCATGTGCGTGCGGACTGCAAAGTAAAATGATAACATTTCAACAGACGAGGCAAACCTTGTTTTGTTGCGGAATTAATTATATTTGAACTTCAAGAATCTTATTATGAATAGATCTGAGTTTATACAAATCTGGAAGGCCCGGAGGACAGCGCTTATGCCATCACCCACGGCTGCATTGGATCCGTATAACGGGCCATGGACAAAGCGGGAAGCCATACATTTATTGCGGAGGGTAACTTTCGGACTTAAAAAACAAGATGTGGACAAGGTTGTTGCCCAGGGTATGCAGGCTGCTTTAAATGATCTTCTGGTGGTAGATGCCATTCCTGATCCGCCATTAAATATATACAGTACCGCGCAAAAACCGGATCCGGATATTCCCTTCGGACAAACCTTTGTGAATGCTCCGATTAATGCCGCACTTCCACCCGAATATTATCAATCCAGACGCGATGTTCTGAAAGCCTGGTGGGTTGGAAATATGATTCGCCAGAATTGCAATATCACGGAAAAAATGACTTTCTTCTGGCACAATCATTTTGCGGTTGCCTCCGAGACTATTCAGATTGCACAACTGATGCATCAATATTATAAATTACTTCGCGACAATTGCCTTGGAAATTTTAAAACACTGGCGAAGTTGATTTCAATCAATCCGGCAATGCTTCGCTATTTAAATGGATACCTCAACAGCAAAGCGGCACCAGATGAAAATTATGCCAGGGAATTACAGGAATTATTTACCATAGGTAAAGGACCGGATTCAAATTATACCGAAAGTGATGTTAAAGCGGCCGCCAAAATATTAACCGGATTCAGGATTAATCCATTGGTGATGCCTGCAACCTATTATTTTGATTTTACCCAACACGATACTTCGAATAAACAGTTTTCCGCTTTCTATAAGAACAAACTGATTACCGGAAAAATATTGACACAAGGCGAGCAGGAATTGGATGAACTGATCACCATGTTATTTGACAATAAAGAAACTGCAAGACATATTTGCAGAAAGCTCTATCGTTTCTTTGTCTATTATGATATTAATGATCAAATCGAACAAAATATAATCATTCCATTGGCAGATTATTTAATCCAGCAAAATTTCGAAATCAAAAAAGTGCTGGAGAAATTATTCAGTTCTCAACATTTTTATGATGTAGCCAACAGGGGCTGTGTAATCAAGGATCCTCTTGATTATGCCGTTGGCATGTGCAGAGAATTTGATATTGCATTTCCGAACCCTGTCGATGCAGCTTCACTAATCAATCAATATATTGGTTGGGGAAGCATTGGAGCATTAGCCGCTTATCAGGGTTTGAGTGTCGGCGAACCACCTGTTGTAGCCGGATGGCAAGCCTGGTATCAGCAACCTCAATTTCATGAAATCTGGATTAATGCAGATTCACTTGCAAATAAGAACAGGGTAGCAGAAGGTGTAACCAGTCCGAATGGAGTCATCGTTCTCACTGTTGCATTAAAAATAGATCCCACCATTTTTGCAGCTCAAATGCCGGTTCCTTCATCTGCTATTGATTTGGTGAAAGATTCGGTAAGCTATTTATACAATTATGATCTGTCTGATAAATCTTACAATTATTTCAAGTCGTTTCTGATCTCCGGTTATCCGGATGATAGTTACTGGACCATAGCGTGGTTGTCCTATGCAGCAAATCCTACCGATCCGGCATTGAAGAGTGCAGTCGTCACAAGACTGAATGCATTGTACAGAGAAATTATCAGTCAGGCAGAATATCATCTGTCTTAAAATTGAGTAGTGATCAGCATTTACATTTTTAAATTCTTAAACTTCCTCCATGAAACGTCGTCATTTTTTACAATCAGCCGCTGCCGGAGTTGTTGTTCCTACGGTATTAAACGGTTTACCGGTAAAAGCGTATAGTAATAATTCCCTATTGGATGCATTGGTAAATCCCGGCGTGGATACAGATCATGTGTTGGTGCTGATTTATCTGGGCGGAGGCAATGATGGAATTAATACGGTGATACCTGTCGATCAATACAGCAAATATGTTGCAGCACGACCGAATGTATTTATTGAGCAGAATAAATTGCTTTCGTTGAATGGTCAGACAAAAATTTCTCTGCATCCGTCAATGGGTGGATTTCAAACATTGTATAATGAAAACAAATTGACCATTGTGCAATCGGTTGGTTACCCAAATCCCGATTATTCGCATTTCAGATCCACGGATATCTGGACTTCTGGGTCTGATTCCGATCAGATTTTGGATACCGGATGGATGGGTCGCTATTTGAATACCGAGTATCCGGGATTTCCATTGGGATATCCGAATGCAAACAATCCGGATCCGCTTGCTGTGCAGGTTGGGGGTAATTTGCCTTTGTTATTTCAGGGACCTAATGCACAAATGGCCATGAATTTATCGAATCCGGATATCTTCGGTGCATGGCCAAGCGGAATTGATGATCCTGCTCCAAATAACAATCTGGGTCATGAGTTGACGTTTATCAGGACGCTGAACAGGCAATCCAAATCTTTTGCCGATGCATTGTTGAATGCATACATTAAAGGCACAAATGTAGCAACATATCCAAGCGGTAATTATTTAGCGGATGCTTTAAAAGTAATTGCAAGAGTTATTAAAGGAGGATTAAAAACGCGATTGTATTTAGTAAACCTTTATGGGTTTGATACACATTCAGACCAGGTGGTTGTAGGAAATAAATCTACCGGAGTACATGCCAATCTGCTTCAGAATCTTGCTGACGCTTCCCTGGCATTTCAACGCGATCTGGAAGCCATGAGTTTGGATAACCGCGTTTTGGGAATGACATTCTCAGAATTCGGAAGAAGAATAAAGGATAATATGAGTGGTGCAAGTGGTGCAGGTGGTACAGATCATGGTGCTGCAGCTCCTTTATTTTTATTCGGAAAAAATGTGCAGGGCGGAGTAGTGGGTGCCAATCCATTTATTCCGGCGTCAGTGAATGACAATGATAACCTGCCGATGCAGTACGATTTTCGTTCAGTGTATTCTTCGGTATTGCAGGATTGGTTTTGCGTAAAAGATCCGGCATTACAGGAAATTCTGCTCAAAAATTATCAATCTCTGCCCATCGTTAAAAAATCAAATTGCATCACCAGTGTGGATGATTTGAATGCGCTGAATGATAACTTATCATTGGATGTTAGTTCGAATCCTTTGGTTGAGCGGGTCAGCATTCAAATTAAAACGATGGATGGCTATGCCATTCTGCAATTAATTAATCCTTTGGGAACAGTGGTAAAAACAATTTGCAAAGGCAATTTAAAGACGGGTACATACCACTATGATCTGGAAAATGAAAATTATCCGGTAGGAAATTATTATTTGCGATTGCAGCAAGGATCTGCACAACGAAGTTTGCCCATCATCATTGTACGATAAATAGTTTAAAAGCGAATTTCAAAATTTCAGAGAAAAGACAGAACCGCAAAGAAGCAAAGTTTTCGCAAAGGACGCAGATTCAGGAGTCTTTTTTGCGAACTTTGCGTTCTTCCCTTCGCGTCTTTGCGGTTAATATTTCATGCTGGTTTTTGGAAGATAAACAAGGGTTCAATTTAATCGACTGGAAACGAATTCATCAATCCCCTGCAAAAGACAGAACCGCAAAGAAGCAAAGTTTTCGCAAAGGACGCAGAGCCAGGAGTCTTTTCTGCGAACTTTGCGTTCTTCCCTTGGCGTCTTTGCGTTTAATATTTCATGCTGGTTATTTGAAGATAAACAAGGGTTCAATTTAATCGACTGGAAACGAATTCATCAATCCCTTGCAAAAGACAGAATTGCAAAGAAGCAAAGTTTTCGCAAAGGACGCAGAGCCAGGAGTCTTTTCTGCGAACTTTGCGTTCTTCCCTTGGCGTCTTTGCGGTTAATATTTCATGTTGGTTTTTTGAAGATAAACATGGGTTCAATTTAATCGACTGGAAACGAATTCATCAATCCCCTGCAAAAGACAGAACCGCAAAGAAGCAAAGTTTTCGTAAAGGACGCAGAGTCAGGAGTCTTATTTGCGAACTTTGCGTTCTTCCCTTCGCGTCTTTGCGGTTAATATTTCATGTTGGTTTTTTGAAGATAAACATGGGTTCAATTTAATCGACTGGAAACGAATTCATCAATCCCCTGCAAAAGACAGAACTGCAAAGAAGCAAAGTTTTCGCAAAGGACGCAGATTCAGGAGTCTTTCTTATGCGAACTTTGCGTTCTTCCCTTCGTGTCTTTGCGGTTAATATTTCATGCTGGTTTTTTGAAGATAAACATGGGTTCAATTTAATCGACTGGAGACGAATTCATCAATCGCTTGCAAAAGACAGAACTGCAAAGAAGCAAAGTTTTCGCAAAGGACGCAGAGCCAGGAGTCTTTTATGCGAACTTTGCGTTCTTCCCTTGGCGTCTTTGCGGTTCTGAATTAAATTCTAAACATGAATATTTCAACGTAGACTAAACATTTACTCCAGATTCAATACATAATCCTTTGGGCATTGTACTGTGTACCGGATTTTTAATTTCTTTTGTTCATCTGCAGATACTTTAAGTACCCATCTCAATTTGCCGGTTTCTTCTGTAAACTCTGCACCGGAGATGTCTTCGCGTTCCACGGTGATTGGTTTTTCAGTGGAGATAGGCAATTGATCTTCGATGATGATATCAATGGCTGTGTTCTTTTTATTTTTCAGGATAATTTCCCAGCCCTTGCTGATGATTTTTTTATCCGATAAGAATTTGTTTTTAGTATAGTCCTTGATTTTATTTCGTTCGATACTGATACTTTTATCCCGGCCTAATGAAAGTCTCAGAAAATCCTGTATGGATCTGGTGTTGATAAATGTTTTACCCTGGTAGCTTCCTTCCAGGAATAAATTGGCTTCACCATCAATTAAGTTTAAATCCTCCCAGTCTTCTATTTCAGCAGTGAGAAAAGCATCCTTGTCTAATTTGGGTATTGCAAAGTAAGTGTATCTGGAGGGAACAGATGCTTTCTTAATCTCAACATGAAATGGCTTATTATTAGAAAGTATGGTATAAGGTAAGTTGATACTGTAGGTTCTGCTTGTTATTTTTTCAGTTTCTGAAATTTCCATTTCTTGCAGCATGGCGCCAGAAGCTACGACATCGTTCATAGCTTTATTTTGGGCCATCGGGGCACGTTGAGCTTTCTCATAAGCGAATGGAGGTTGATTTTTTAAGTACCATGGATTCAATACCGGGCGATCCGCATTTTCGAAAGGATTTCCTGTTGACAAATTCAGTTTTACATTTTTCCAGTCTTCACCGCTGGATTGATATACCGTTGCATTGTAAATCAATTCCAATGGTGATTTAATATCCTTTACGAGAACATCATAATTCATTTTCCAGCTTGCGTTAGTAACGTAGTATTGAACCTGAAATTGATGATTGCCCGGAGACTTGGCAATTAGAGTAAGAATAATTTCGCTGCTGGGTTTTAATTTGTTTTGATCCATATCCTGGATCTGTTTATTGACTTTATCAATTTCGATTTGTACCAATTGTGACTTTTTATCCTGCTCATAAATTTTTGGAAGCAATTCCTGCAATCTCAGTTTTTGGAACTCGATTAGGGTTTTCAGATCTTCCAGTTTTAAAGTAGAATTGGATATTCCCAAAATTTGAGCTTGATTTTTTTCCAGCATGGTTTTTTCAAATTTCAGGATGGATGTTTGCTGGCTGATTCGTGCAGCATCATCGAGGAGCTGATCTCTTTTCTTTTTAAGTTCGGCCGTCTTGTCTTCTGCAGTTTGAATATAATTTAATTCATGTCTGACTCCCTGAAGTATGCAATCCGGATCACTTACGACCCGAATGCTATTGGCATCCAGGTTTTCTGCAAGTCCTTTAATGGAAACTTCCTGTGCACCCTGACTTAGTTTAAGGGTAATATCGCGGGATACCTGTGCGCCGTTTTGATAAATCGTTACTTCTTTGATATCGGATGATACCACTTGTTGCGCCTGCAGGGTAAGACCAATGGCAATGAAAAGGAATAGGATTACTTGTTTCATAAACGTGTATTTAGTTGAAAAATAGAAATGAGAGAACGTTGCAGCATGATGTATTTTCTTCATTATTTAATTGCTTCATTGCATATTCTGCTTTTTGATAAATGGTCCAATAACACAATTGGTCAGGGTTCAATTATCCGGGCATAAGCAATTATGATATCTTTAACCAAAAAGAATGAGAATGGTTTACAATAATGCAGCACCGATGACTCCTGCGCTGTCTCCAAGTTTCGGTTTAATAAAATTAGTTTTGAGATTATAGTTGAAGATGTATTTTTTTACTTCCTCCCGTCCTTGCGTATAAATGAGATCCAACTTGCCAATTCCGCCTCCAAAAACGATCACTTCAGGATCAATGATGTTGATTACGTTTGCGACGGCTTTTCCAAAATAATGTACAAAACGATTCATGGTTTTATTTGCTGCAGAATTGCCATCCAGATGATATTGATAGATATCAGAGGCAATTGCTTTAGAACCGCTTATTTTATGGTAATATTTTTCGATGGCCGGACCGGAAATAAACATTTCAACACAACCTTTTTTTCCGCAATAACAATCATCGCCGGTTTCATCCAAAACGTTATGTCCCCATTCACCTGCGATACCGTGTTTTCCATTGATAACTTTACCATTAACTACAATTCCGCTTCCAACTCCCGTTCCCATAATTACACCAAAAACGACTTCCGGGTTTGTTGTTACTTCAGGTACTGCACCTAACAAGGTTTCAGCAACTGCAAAACAATTGGCGTCGTTTGCCATGTTCACTTCGATGCCCAATAGCGATTCCAAATCTGTTTTCATCGGTCTTCCGATTAATCCAAGTGTATTGCTGTTTTTTATGAGATGTGTTTCCTGATCCACTATACCGGGAGTTCCTATTCCTAATTTGTCAGGACGGTATCCTGTTGTTTTGCTGATTTGATCGATGAGTTTTTGTATTTGAGAAAGGATATGATCATAACCATTGCTTGCTTCTGTAGGCAATCGCTGACGATCAATAATTTTGAATTCCGGATTTTTTTGAATGACTACTCCTTCAATTTTAGTTCCGCCTAAATCAATTCCCCATAATAATTCAGACATCGTTTATATTTTTTTTGTTATTGCGTTTGACTGAACTGGTAATAAAATGGGCAAAGAAGACGGAATCATTTTTAATTCTGCTTCTTTAATCAGTCCCATATATTCTCCATCAATATGATAATGTTGATCATCATTTAAAGTGATCTTAAGTTCGGTTGCTTTAATTAATTTACTTAATCCGGATTTCAGAATTGTTCCGCTTAATACCATCACAATAAATGCGGGGACCTGCCAGGGCTTAGGTCTGTTCATAATCAGTATGTCTGCTATTCCATCCGTTACGGATGCAAAAGGCGAAACAATAGCATCATTTCCCAGCTGGGATGAATTGGCAAATTCGATCAACCATACATTTTTGTATACCGTGTTGTTGAGTTTAATATCAAAACATTGGCTGGTTTTATAAAGCGCAAGTGCAAGTTTAAAATACGTGCGGAATCCACGCTGCCCTTTAGCACCGAAATGTTTGGTGACCAATGCTCCGAATCCAATTCCACAGGTATTACTGCAAAAATGATCATTCATTTTTATCAGATCAACTGCCCGGGGTTTACCGGTATTTAAGTTTCGAATGGCTTGTGCAGTATTCAATGGAATCCGGAGATGTCTGGCTAATCCATTTCCGGAACCCGTTGGAATAATGCCCAGGAAGGCTTTACTCTTCAGTATGGTAGGCACCAATTCGCTAACTGTTCCATCACCACCTACAGCTACGATGCATAGATTTTCTTCCTGATTGTAATTTGACAGGATGCTGCTGCTGTGACCGGCATAACGTGTGTATAGGATCTCGTAATTATTGGTATCCAGGTTTGCTTCAATCAGGCCTTCCCAGTTTCTCAGCTTTTGGTTTCCGGAACTTGGATTAATGATAAATATAAACTTCAATGCTTTTTCGCTCATTCCGGGTCAAAATTAGATTTTGTCGATCATTTTTGGCAATTAAGCCCTAAAAGCAGGCAAAATAGTCAAATTTTATGCATAATATTGATCTATGTATTGCATAGTACCTGATTATGTAATAGCTTTGCAGCATGAAAATTGAAAATTCTATTGCCCAAATGAAAAAAGGAGTTCTGGAAATGTGCATCCTGGCGATAATTAGCGAGGAGCAGGTATATCCATCTGACATCATTCAAAAATTGCGGATGGCCGATTTAATTGTAGTCGAAGGAACCTTGTATCCTATATTAACACGGCTTAAAAACAATGGTCTTTTGGAATACCACTGGAAAGAATCCAATGCAGGTCCTCCCAGAAAATATTTTACCATTACAGAAACGGGTAAGGAAGCACTGAAAACCCTTTCAAGCAGCTGGATTCAATTTGTTCAATCTGTCAATCAATCACTTCAAATAAAAAGTAACCATGAATAAAATACAACACATTAATGTAGGCGGCTACCCATTTTCAATCAATGAGGATGCATATTACAAACTGGATCAATACCTGGTGCGGTTGAATAATCATTTCTCGCATTCAGATGGAGCCAAAGAAATTATGGAAGATATCGAAGGCAGGATAGCAGAATTATTTAAGGAATATATGCAGGGAGGATCTATCGTAAATATGGATCATGTAAACAAAATGATTCAGGTTATGGGAACACCTGAAAACCTGGGTACTGAAGAAGAAGGTGAAACTTCGTCCGGCTATTCAGAAGCATACTATCGAACAGGTAAAAGGATGTTCAGGGATCCATACGATAAAAAAATCAGTGGTGTATGTTCCGGTCTTGCTCATTATTTCGGAATAGAAGATCCAACCTGGGTACGGGTAGCTTTTGTATTTTTTGGTATGTGGGGATTTGGCATATTATTATACATTGCATTGATTTTTATTCTTCCGGAAGCGGTAACAGCCGCAGATCGACTTGCGATGAAAGGTAAAACAATCAATATTCAAAACATTGCTGAGAAAGTGGAAGAAGAAATTGCAGAAATGACAGAGCATTTTCATGAGTGGAGGGATAAATGGAAGAGGAAGAAAAAGAAATTCTGAGGAGTTTCATACCAATATGCTGTTTGAAGCTTCCCTGCTACTGGCAACATGCTCTATCCGAAACGTGTCAATTTGAGTAATTTCATCTTATGGTTTAAACCTTTAGCGAAATCTTATCTGATTAATTTTGAATTCCAATAAAGTTAAAAAATCAAATTCACTTTGCTTTACCGAATAAGATTAATTGGAGCTTAATTTGTAATCAGCATTATTTTTTACCAGACCGGCTTATTAGGATTGTTATGTCTGTAATTGAGTTCTTGTAAGATAAACTTATCGCTGAACAAATTTACACTTCAAGACGAGGACTTCCATATTTGAAATTTGCGAGTTGATTTTTGAACAAAAAACAGACGCTATTCGTTTTGGGTCATTTGTCCTAATATTTCTTTTGAGGTGAATCCCAATAAACTATTTTTAAAAGAACTATTGTTGAATGGCTGGAGCACTTCATAAATAATATGAATATGATTGAGCATTATTACAAATGCAAAAGGAACAGTTCTTTTTTGTTTGAGACACTAGAAACCGAAAGGAATTGAGAACAATATCAGCGTTTTTACTTTGAATAAACAAATCATGCCATTCAAGAATCGTACATGTGGTATAGAATGAATTGCCAAAATTAATTTTGGTTCAGATAGTTTGTTTGACTAAAAAAGTGAAACAGAATAATAAATGTTAAGACCTAAAATGTTAAGCAAAAAATAGATTTTAAGTTTGGCCTAGAAACATAGAGCATCACACGTAATGCTTAGGCCACGGAATTAAAACTCTTTCTTATCTTTGCCAAAGCATGCTGTATTTAAAAAATTTTATTGGAGGAACATACGTCGATCCGGTCGAAAAAAAATATTTCGACAATGTAAATCCTGCTACGGGTGAAATTATTTCTAAAATTCCGGCAAGTAATGAAAAGGATATTGCACTGGCAGTTGATGCAGCAATAAAAGCTCAGGAATCATGGGCTAATTCAACGTTAGAAGTTCGGTTTGCGATTCTAAATAAAATCGCTGAGCTCATTGATTCAAAATTAAATGATCTTGCTATTGCAGAAACCAGGGACACCGGTAAAGCAATCAGGCATTCTCAACAAATAGACATTCCACGGGCGGCAAGCAACTTTCGTTTTTTTGCGACGGCAGCAATGCAATTTGCTTCCGACTCGCATGAGATGCCGGGCAAAGCAATTAACTATACTTTAAGGCAACCTATTGGTATTGTTGGATGCATCTCTCCCTGGAATTTGCCACTTTATCTTTTTACCTGGAAAATAGTTCCTGCACTTGCTACAGGAAACTGTGTAATAGCGAAACCATCGGAATTTAGTCCGACCACCGCTTATCTGTTGGGCGAGATTTGCAATGAAGCCGGTTTGCCTCCAGGAGTACTCAATATCATTCAGGGTTATGGTCATGAAGCCGGTGAAGCGATCGTAATGCACCCTACAATTAAAGCCATTTCATTTACAGGTGGAACTAAAACCGGGGCTCATATTGCTTCTATTGCGGCACCCAAATTCAAGAAAATGAGTTTGGAATTGGGCGGAAAAAACCCCTGCGTGATTTTTGCAGATTGTGATTATAAAGAGATGGTTAAACAAGTGATCCGGCTTGCTTTTTCCAACAGTGGGCAAATCTGTTTATGTGGGAGCAGAATCCTGATTGAAAACAAGATTTATGAGCAATTCAAAAATGATCTGATACTAGAGGTCAAAAAATTAATCCCTTCTGATCCTGAGAATCCGGAAAGCAAAATGGGTTCTTTGATTTCACAGCAACATTTGAATAAAGTAATGTCATATATTGAATTGGCTAAAGAGGAAGGTGGTAAGTTGTTATGTGGTGGTACTTTATTTAAGCCAGACGGTCGATGTGCAAATGGTGCATTTGTGATGCCTGCTATTTTTGAAGGCCTTGGACCTGACAGCCGTTGCAATATGGAAGAAATATTCGGGCCTGTAATTACCCTCCAGCCTTTCGAAAATGAAGAAGATGCCATTCGACTGGCCAATCGAAGCAATTATGGGCTTGCAGCTACATTGTGGACACAAAATCTGAACCGAGCCCATCGGGTTTCACAGCAATTGAAAACCGGAATAGTGTGGGTAAATTGTTGGCTTTTGAGAGACCTCAGGACCCCTTTCGGAGGAATGAATGATTCCGGAGTAGGCAGGGAAGGCGGTTGGGAAGCCATGAGATTTTTCACGGAAGCTAAGAATGTATGTATTAATTTCGGGCCTTTATAAATAGCATGTTTACAATCCTTACGCATTTTGGAATTTATCTTCAATGGCTCCGCCAGGTTTTTCATAAGCCTGAAAAGTGGAGTATGTATTGGAGAGAGACCCTCAGGCAAATGAATAGTATCGGCATTGGCTCTTTAGTCATTGTAGGGATTATTTCCATTTTTATCGGAGCGGTAACCGCTGTTCAGTTTGCCTATCAGATGCAGGAGTCCATCATTCCCAGATACTATGTCGGTTATATCGTAAGAGATATGACTATTATCGAATTAGCGCCAACATTCTCCTGTATGTTACTTGCAGGCAAGGTGGGGTCCAATTTAGCAGCAGAGCTTGGTGGGATGCGTCAAAAAGAACATATTGATGCCATGGAAATCATGGGTGTAAATACAGCTGCGTATCTGGTGCAACCCAAGATCATAGCGGCCTTGTTTGTCGTTCCCATGTTGGTTTGTGTTGGAGCATTCATCAGTGTGATCGGAGGATATATTGCGGTTGTTCCAACGGGCTGGTTTTCTCACGCTGAATACATTCGCGGATTGCGCTCCTTTTTTGAGCCTTATAATGTCTGGATGATGTTTGTCAAAGCATTTGTATTTGCCTTTATCCTTACGACTGTATCCTGTTATCAGGGTTATTTTGTTAAAGGAGGTAGCATCGAGTTGGGTGATGCAAGTACAAGAGCAGTGGTTTACTCCAATATATTGATTTTATCTGCCGATTACGTAATAGCCATGTTGATGACCTGATGATTAAAGCAGTTAATATCTTTAAAAATTTTGGCGATCAACATGTGTTGAATGACGTGTCTTGTGAATTCGAGCAGGGTAAAGCCAATCTGATCATTGGGAGGTCCGGAGCAGGAAAAACGGTGTTGTTAAAAATTCTGATCGGATTGATACATCCAACCTCCGGAAAAGTATGGTATGACGATGTTGATTTTTATGCACTGGAGAAACAACCGATGCGCGCATTGCGCATGCAAATCGGAATGTTATTTCAGGGTTCTGCATTGTTTGATTCAATGAATGTTCAGGACAATATCCGTTTTCCATTGGATATGTTTTCAACCATGACACGGAAAGAAAAAAATAAACGGGTGGATTATTGTCTGGATCGCGTCAATCTTGCAGGTACGAATAACAAATTTCCATCAGAGCTTTCCGGCGGAATGCAAAAGCGGGTGGGTATTGCCCGGGCAATAGTTTTAAATCCGAAATATCTTTTTTGCGATGAACCGAATTCAGGTTTGGATCCTAAAACAGCGATGGTCATCGACGAGTTGATCTACTCTATTACTAAAGAGAATAACATCATTACTGTAATCAACACACATGACATGAATAGTGTCATGGAAATAGGCGACAATATCATTTTATTGCATGAAGGGCAACTCGCCTGGAAAGGAAATAAAGAAGAAGTGCTAACGACTAGGAATGAAATACTCGAAGGATTTATTTTTGCATCGCCCTTCCTTCAAAAACTAAGGAAGAAAATGGTAGAGCATTGATTCATCTATTCGCAATTGATATCGAATAGAGATGATCGCCTAACTATTGTACACCCAAGCTTGAGCTTTTCTTAAACGCGTCCAGTCCACATTCCAAAAATTGCGCATAACTATCTACGCCTTCTTTGTAGCCACGTGGTTTTGCGAGGACTTTTTCATTTGGACTTACCATCACATATAATGGTTGGCTGTTTTGATTGAAATTTACAATTTGAAAATCGGCCCATTTATTTCCAACATTGCGCAATGGAGTTTTTCGGATAGCAGAAAATAACTCTTTCTCCAATGGGGCACGGTCATCAACATACAGGGATACCAATACAAAATCATGTGCAATTTTATTGCGTACTCTTTCATCGACCCAAATATGTTCTTCTGTCTTGCGGCAATTGACGCAGCCATATCCGGTGAAGTCGACCAGCATAGGTTTGTTGACTTCCTTGGCATAAGCCAGACCGTCAAAGTAATTTTTAAAGCAATCCAGATTATTAGCGCATTTGGTAAAGGATGGATATTTATTTTTAATATCCTGATTGAGCTCAGCTTTTGGCAATAAATAATTGTAGTATGCCGGAGGCGCAAGACCACTCATCAGTTTAAGTGAATTGTAAGTATGCAATTCCTTATTGTAATTAAATCCCGTCATGAGATATATTGTGGCGGCAAGCGATAAAAGTGAAAAGCTCCAGCGTTTAGCTGAAAGTTTTTTTACCGGGCTGTCATGTGGAAATCTGTAAAGTCCAAACAGATACAAAGTCATGGCACCAAAGATCAGCACCCAGAAACCCATAAAAATTTCATATCCAAGGATGCCCCAATGCTGCACCATATCCGCAACAGATAAAAATTTAAATGCCAATGCAAGTTCGAGAAATCCTAATACGACTTTCACATTTGTCATCCACGAACCGGATCGGGGTAGTGTATTTAAAAATGCCGGAAATGCTGCAAATAATCCAAAAGGAATTGCCAATGCAGTGGAGAATCCAAGCATAACGATAAATGGACCCATCTTCGATGTCGCTGATTGGACAATTGCAGATCCTATAATCGGACCGGTGCATGAAAAACTCACGATAGCCAGAGTAAATGCCATAAAAAAAATGCCGATCAAACCACCGGATTCAGCCATCTTATCGCTTTTGTTTGCCCAGCTGCTGGGTAATGTGATTTCGTAAAATCCAAAAAAGGAAAATGCGAAAATGATAAAGATGATGAAGAATAAAGTATTGGCAACCCAGTTGGTAGATAATTCATTGAGCGCTGTTGCACCGAATACGGCTGTAATTAAAATGCCAATGGCAACATAAATGACAATGATAGAAAAGGCATAAATAATGGCATTGCGGACTCCTTTCTCCTTTGAATCTTTTGTAAAAAAAGAAACGGTGAGCGGAATCATCGGAAATACACAAGGAGTTAGAAGAGCCAATAATCCACCGAGAAATCCGAATATGAATGTCCAGAAATAATTTTTGCCTTCAGTCAGTTCTTCACCGCAATTTCCCGCCGGATTTTTTTGTGTTTCAATTAAAGTAGGCACAGATAAATTGATGCTATTCCCGTCACCGATAGCAGGAAGCATGGGCGCCCCTTCTTCAGTCTCCAGTTTTAAACTGTTGGCATCCGGTTTAAAATGAAAGGCAATGTTTTTTGGTGGAAGACATTTGGTAGCATCGCAGCTTTGAAAGGTAAAAAATCCTTTGATCTCTTTTGAAGGATCCTTCACTTTAATATCCTGATTAAAAAATACCTGGTGTTTGTATTTGATGAGTTTCATCTCGAAGATCTCATCATACGCTTCAATCTTGTGATCTGAAGTTTCAATGATTTTACCGACAATTTCGTAGGAGTCAGATGCAGTCATTTCTATATTCGATGGTATCGGCCCATCCGGACCAATATCGTGACTGTAGATATACCAACCGTCCTCGATATCTGCGATAAATTTCAAAGTATAAATATTTTGTCCTTTATTGATCAATTCAGATTTGACTTTAACCGGTTCAAAGATTCCGTTTGATTTAGTTGCGGATTCCTGCAACAGCAGATTTGTACTTGCAATAGGAGACGAACCCAGTGGTTCACTTACAGAGGTGCTTGATTCTGCTTTCTGACCGTTTAATGAAATGACAAAATCTTCATTGGTAGGTGGTATGCATTTTTCGCTATTGCAGCTCATGTAATATGCAGAAGCTTTAATTGGCTTAGATGGATCCTTTACTTTTACCAATTGGACAAAATCAACGTGATCGTAATATTTTGAAACCACGAGATTGTCAAAAAGAGGTTCAGGTCCTTCCTTCTTTTTTCCTACCTCTGCTGCTTTGCCAATCAACTCAAAGCCGGGTGATTTTTCAAAGGTGATTTCTGTGGGTTGTGCAGCATTTGGATCAGAAGTTTGGCTGTAAATGGCCCAGCCTTTATCCATTTTTGCGTGTAAAGTGACCTCGTACGTATTGTCTTTTTGAGCTTTGAGGTCATAGCTCCAGTGCACCGGCTGTAGAATCTGGGTAAAGGCGTTTGAAATAAGGAGAACTAAAGTTGTGGAAATCAATAATTTGTGAATCTTCATTCCTTCGTGAATTTATCTTGCAAAAATAGAATAATAGCAGGGATCAAACAGAAGTTTCATTCAGCTTTAATAGGAGTTTAACGCTCCCGTAGCCAGGAATGACTTTGAAACAAGTCATAATGCCATTCGCCTATAGGGGAATGAAGTCCTTATTAGTTATAAAAAAATTGAAAAGTGTGATTGCGCAGGGAGAATCCGGATTTCAGTTCCTTTTTAAGCCTTGTTTAGGCTATACTCATGGAATATTGATTAATCCAGCTAAAAAGGGATTCAAACAGATATTTTCCATCAGAATTGCCCAACTCGGTCTCTGAAGCTCTTTCAGGATGGGGCATCATCCCGCAAACATTGCGGTTTTCATTGCAGATTCCGGCTATATTCAGGCAGGATCCATTGATATTACTGGCTTGATTAACATCTCCATTTTCACTGCAATACTGAAACAGGATCTGATCATTTTTTTGAAGCGATTGAAGCGTGGCATCGTCGGCAAAGTAGCGCCCGTCAGCGTGTGCAATTGGAATTTTGTAAGCTTTGCTTTTATCCAGAGTACATGTCAGCGGAGAATCCGATGTATATGGATTTAGATATACATTGTTGCAGATGAATTTTTCATTGATATTGACCAAAAGCTGACCGGGCAGAAGACCAGCTTCGCAAAGAATCTGAAACCCATTGCATATTCCAATGACGAGTCCGCCTTCATTGGCAAATCGGATTACATCATTCATAATAGGTGAAAACCGGGCGATAGCACCGCAACGGAGGTAATCTCCGTATGAAAACCCTCCGGGAAGAAACAGGCAATCTCCAGGATTAAATCCACTCAACCTCGTTTCTTTATGCCAGATTTTTTCCACATTTTTTTTGAATACATCGCGAAGGACATAGATCATGTCGTCATCACAATTGGATCCCGGAAATACGATTACGCCAAATTTCATTTCTACCAATTTTGAAACTGCAAAAATAAGGAAGTGATCACTAAAAAGAGATGTAATGTTTCTTGTAACAATGGATTCTTGATTCTGTTCAATAACATTCCCGTTAAAAAAGCCAGTGGAGTAAATAATACAATCAAATGACTGACCTGGTTTATCTTAACAAAAAAGATACTGCAAAGACTAACAAGCAAAGCCCAGAAAAACAAATCGTATTGCTTTTGTACTATGATGCTTCGCTTGCTTTGAAAATACTGGTAATGCAATAGATTTATGATAATGAAAATAAAAAACAGGCAAAAGGCCACCCAACCTGAATTGATGAATTTCATGGAAAAGATAAATGGATTAAAGAAGCCTGTGATCTGCTGATTCCAAAACTCAGATTGCAAATTGAAAACATAGAGAAATGCATAAAGCAAAAGATACACATTGATAAATCCTCCGGTTAACTGCAGAAATTCTTTAAATCGGGTTCCTCTCAATATGACAATTCCGATAAATCCGAATAGCATGAATACAAAATAGGGAGGATAAAATAAGCTTGCAATGCCGGTTAATAACCCAAAGTTGTAAAGTTGAATGCTTGCATTTTTCTTTAGATAAATTCCGAATAATTCGTAAATGCCAAGAGTAAGAAATAAGTTGGAAAACAAAACAGCATTCAGGCTTAATGTGGAATGATGAAATCCGCAAAACAATATGAACAATAGACTTCCAAATAACTGTCCTTCCGGATTTAATTTATATTTACTGGTAATGCGTGCAAGTACAATCGCGTGAAGTATTATCAGAAAGATGGAAAGGAAAACTTCAAAATGATCAGAGAATCCTAATCCGTTCCGGATTCTGTTATAAAACCAACAATTGGCTGATTCGGGCTCCGGAATCCGATTGAACCATGCTGACGCATGAAGAATAAAAGCATATGGAATCAGCAGAAGGACGCTGAAAAAAGCATTTTTTTTAAATAGAGCTAACAATGAATTCCAATTCTTGCTTCAAATTTAGGTGAAAAAACAGATACTAAGGTAATTATATGTTGAGGAAGGAGCAAGGTTTAAGATTGAGGCTGTGGGCTATAGGTTTTAGGTATGACAAGTTTTCTTAAAAAACAGGAGCCAGAAGTATTATGTATCATTAACTTTTGGAAGATCTATTTTTTAATTTCCTACTTTTTCCGTTTTTTTTCTTTTAAAGGAGAATGAATAAAATTATTGAAACATCTCATGGTTGACAATTGTTATATGCCGCATATAATCAGGAATGAATTTGTATTTCCTTTTCACGTACAACCAATAGCTTACAGTCTACAGTCTTCTTAAACATAACTTTTCTATATTTACAATTCATATGCAACCAGGCTATTCCCTTGAAGACATTAAGCGTCCTGTAAATCAGGCACTTGTTGAATTCGATAAACATTTCAGGAAAGCGATGAGCAGCAAGGTTGCTCTACTTGATAAAATCACTTACTATCTAGTAAAAACCAAAGGGAAGCAACTAAGACCACTAATGGCGTTGTTGAGCGCGAGAATGTTTGGTGAAATCAATGAAAAATCATACAACGCGGCTTCATTGGTCGAACTTTTGCATACAGCTACATTGGTCCATGATGATGTTGTAGATGATTCGATCGAGCGTCGTGGTTTTTTTTCGATAAAGGCACTCTGGAAAAATAAAATCGCCGTTTTGGTTGGAGATTACTTGTTATCCAGAGGTTTGTTGACTGCACTGAATAATAAAAACTTTGATTTACTGGAAATTCTATCCAGCTCCGTTTCTGAAATGAGCGAAGGTGAATTACTGCAATTGGAAAAAGCCAGGAGATTGGATATTACAGAAGAAATTTATTTTCAGATCATCCGTCAAAAAACGGCATCGCTGATTCGAGCGGCCTGTGTTTGCGGTGCAAAGAGCAATACAGATGACCGTTCGGCACTTGATTTGGTTCATCGCTTTGGAGAAAATATTGGAATTGCATTTCAAATAAAAGATGATCTGATGGATCTTTCCAATGATGTAACCGGCAAACCAAAAATTGCAGACATCAAAGAAAAAAAAATGACGCTTCCATTAATCTCTGCATTAAATGCTGCACCTGTGCCTAAAAAAAACCGGATGATCTCTTTAATCCGGAATCACAATGAGCGGGAAGAATCGATTAAAGAAGTCGTTTCATTTATTCACGAATACAAAGGCGTTGATACTGCGCAGCAAAAAATGAATGAATACCGTGACAATGCCATTCAATTATTAAAGCAATTGCCGCAAAATGATGCGAATGAAGCACTGTATAAGTTGTGTTATTTTGTAACGGAAAGAAAAAAATAAAGTCTGTTAGGGATTTAGGCTTACAGTGGTTAAGGTTGTTAGAAGTCAAACAGGAAAGAGGTGTAAGCTATATACAATGCACTTTTGTTAAGTACATTAAACTAACAGACTAAAAGCCTTAACAGCTATAACCTTCCTCAACTAATCGAAGTCAATAATAATTCCAGATTGGTGTACTTGATTGCAAAACGATGACTTAGATACTCATTCGTCAGGCAACCTTTGTAGGTGTATATGCCGTTACGCAGACCTTTATGATTGTAAATAACGTGTTCGAAGCTGCCGGTATCACCGGCTTGTTGAATAATGGTTGTTATGATGTTACTAACGCCAATGGATGCTGTTCTCGCAACTTTAGAAGGTATGTTGGGTACGCCATAATGATAGACACCATGAACGATCCGGGTAGGATTGTCATGTGAGGTTACAACACTGGTTTCAAAACATCCGCCCTGATCAATACTGACATCGATAATTACAGAACCAGTTTTCATTTGCATGACCATTTCTTCTGAAACCAACAATGGCGTCCTTCCGGTTTTGCTGTGAATGGCTCCTATGGCCACATCGGCGGTCATAAGCTGTTGGGTAAGCGTGATAGGATTTAAAGATGAGGTATAAAGTTGTCTTCCGATTCGGTTTTGAATGCGTATGAGTTTATGAATGTTGTCATCAAAGATGCGGACCGAAGCACCCAGTGCAAGTGCTGCTCTTGTGGCGAATTCTGCTACCACACCGGCACCTAATATCACCACCTTGGCGGGTGGAACTCCCGAAATACCTCCCAGCAATAAGCCTTTTCCATGTAATGGGTTACTCAGTAATTCAGCAGCAGTCTGGACGACGGAAATACCTGCTATTTCAGACATGATCCTGACCAATGGAAAGGTACCATCATCTGCTTGCAGATATTCCATCGCGATGGCTGTAACGCGTTTTTGCCTTAATATCTGGATATATTCACTATCAATGACCGGTAGATGCAAAGGAGAAATAAGTACCTGGTTGGGATGAAATAATTGCAATTCATCATGGGTCGGTGGCGCAACTTTTAAAATGATATCGCATTCATAAACGGACTTTTTGTCCTCAGTGATGATGGCTCCGGCCTCTGAATAATCTTTATTGGAGTAATGTGCTTTTTTACCGGCGTCTGATTCAATGACTATTTTATGCCCCCTGGCTACGAGATTGCTAACCGAAATGGGAACCAATGCAACCCTGTTTTCCTGCAGCGTGGCTTCTTTTGGAATGCCTATTTTAAGAGACGACTTGGCCCGGTATAATTCTAGCATTTCCGGTTGCGTCAGAAATTCACGTTGAACAGCGGAATAAAATACGGGGTCTTGCATAATTTAAACCGTTAAGGTATACTTTCTTTGTTGATTCTCCAATACTTCGATTTGAATATCTAGATGAGCTTCATTTTGAAGGAGGTCCTGAAGCATTTCCGGCCATTCAATAATACATAATCCGGGACCGTCCAGGTATTCCAGTATGCCAATATCCAGGGCTTCCTGCAGGGTTTTCAAACGGTACAAATCCATATGGTACACCTGCTGTATACCCCAGTTGTTTGACACAGCATGGTATTCATTGATGATGGAAAACGTCGGACTGCTGACTTCATGTTTAAAGCCGAGGATGTCTCCTATGGTCCTGACCAAACTGGTTTTTCCGGAACCCATTTCTCCTTTCAAAAAAACCAATGGATACCGGGCAAGAATCGGAATTAGTTCCACTGTTTTAGTTGTCAAATTACGTTCGTCTGAAATAAATTCCAAAAGATTCAAAATATTGATTTTATAATATTCAAAAAATATTCCACAACCGGAAAGATACTACATGGCCATAGTATTTGGGAATGGATTGCATTCAATAATGTTCATTACGCAATAATGGAATGTTGATGTTACAGGTCAAAGTAATACGACGAAAGAATGGTTACTAATTCACAATCATTCTCTCGCAATGTGATCTAGTTTATGAATTCAATAGGGGTGAAATAAAAAAACCACGACGAATCGCCGTGGTTTAATATTATGCTTCAGGTGCAATTAACTCTTTAATAAAAACTTGGAATCATCAACTTTTCCATTGATGGTAATCTTTACAATTTCAAGGGGCCCTTGTCCGGATTCAATAGTGTGTGGAAACACATATCCGCCTTCAACTTCTTTGTAATTACTGAATTTTGTTTCAGCATCAAACTCTTTACCCCCTGCTTTCTCTTTGGAAATCGTTTTCACGATGTAATACGTTTTTGGATCAATGAGGTAATAGGTTAACTTACCATTTTTGGATACTAATTTTAATTTATGGCAATCCGTACCTTCCACATCATCCATACCTAGATATTCCACAGTATGTCCTTTTAGTTTGTAGTCGCATAAATCCGTGGAGAGATCGAGGCGGTCAACACTTTCTTTTAATTGATCTGCCGGGATGGCTTCGGGTTTGGTCTGACCCTGGAACGGCATGAATGACCAACCGGAATCCGGTCTCATAACAATCCATGCATCCATTCCCATCACGGAAAATTCAAGCCGGAATCCTTTTTTATTTACAATAGTAGTATTCATTGGAAACTCCATGCCCTGTGCATTGACTTTTCCTTCCATGACGACACTATTTAAATTTTTTAATTTTTCTTTTCCTCCAATTGCCTGCAAATGTTTGTCGATAATTTCATCAGCAGTTTGAGCGAAAAACAAGCTTTGTGAAGCAAGAATAAAAGTCAAAACCGTTACTAATTTTTTCATTTTATGAATTTTAAAATTAAGGTGTCAAAGATAATCAATTAACTTTCTGAATCTATTCAATTTTGGCCAATTAAGACGATTTTAAGATTAATTTAATGAATATTGCGACGAATGAAGTAGCAGAATGTCGAACAATTTGTAGCGTAAAGCTTATCCGCAAAGGACACAAAGTAAGAAATTGATGTGTATTAAACTTTGCGCCCTCTGCGGAAACCTGGCGTCTTCGCGGTTATGCTTTTTCTACGAATGAATTCATAAAACAATACCAGATTTCTTTAATCATAGTTTATAATTCTTGCTAAAACAAAAGCAAAAACCCCGGTTTCACAACCAGGGTTATTTTATAAAGAAACGAACAATGACTATCTGAATCTTCTTTCGTTATTGTGCTTTTTCTTCCAGATGTCACGGCTGCAATGTCTTTTCATCTTGTGCAGCCTGTGCCTTTCCACGGGCCCGAGCCTGCCATCCCGTAACATTCTTCTCTCAGCTCGATGTAAATGGCGTTGTTCCCTTTTGAGATGACTAAATTCACGAGGTGTTAGTTCGCCGGATCTCCATCCTTCCCGTATGCGTTCTCTTTGATTTTCATCAAATCTGCGTTCAATCCGGTTCGGTTGCGATTGTGCTGCAATCGAAAACAGAAAGAGAACAATGAACGACGCAAACCATTTCGTTTTCATTTTTTTACAATTTAGTTTTATCAATTTCATATACACAGATAAGACTGGATTGCTTTTCATTTGATTAACCGCTTATGCTGCATTAACTAAATTTTAATTTTAAAATGGGTTGCGAAACGATTCAACTGAATTACGCTGTTATTTACTTTTCAGAATTCCCGCAATGAAGTTGTAAATCGCACATGGCAAATTCATCCATGGTTACCTTTCCTGACGGTCATTTTTAACACTTTAAATAGATAGATTTTCCATAATATGTCTTAATTCCTATCTTTGCGGAAATTTAATGAATGGACAACCCCCCCAATAACCATGAAATGGATCATATCGTCACCCTGGACGGTATGTATCAGGATTACTTTCTCGATTATGCCTCCTATGTCATTCTCGAGCGGGCTGTGCCTGCAATCGATGATGGACTTAAGCCGGTGCAGCGCAGAATTCTGCACAGCATGTACGAGAAAGAAGATGGCCGGTATCATAAAGTGGCCAATCTCATCGGTCACACGATGCAATTTCACCCACATGGAGATGCCGCTATTGGAGAAGCCCTGGTCAATTTAGGGCAAAAAGATCTGTTGATCGATACACAGGGTAACTGGGGTGACTATCGCACCGGAGATTCCGCAGCTGCACCCAGATATATCGAGGCGCGTCTGACCAAATTTGCACTTGAAGTTGCTTTTAATCCGGACACTACCACCTGGCAATTATCCTATGATGGGAGAAATCAGGAGCCCATTGCACTGCCAATGAAATTTCCATTGCTCCTGGCTCAGGGGGTCGAAGGAATTGCAGTAGGATTAGCCACTAAAATTTTACCGCATAATTTCATTGAACTCATTAAAGGATCTATACAGATTCTAAAAGGAAAGAAAGTCGATCTCTATCCTGATTTTGAAACCGGTGGCTCCATAAATGTTGCAGAGTACAATAAAGGATTGCGCGGTGGTAAAGTCAAAGTAAGGGCTAAAATCGAAATTGAAGATAAAAAGACGCTGGTCATCCGCGAATTACCGTTTAGCGTTACCACCGGTACTTTGATTGAAAGTATTGTAAAGGCTTCCGAAAAAGGTAAGATTAAAATCAAACAGGTTTCTGATAATACCGCGAAAGACGTTGAGATCCGGATTGAATTGCAACCCGGTGTTTCGCCTGAAGTAACCATTGATGCATTATATGCTTTCACCAATTGTGAAGTCAGCATTTCGCCCAATGCATGCGTGATTGTGGAAAACAAACCAATGTTTCTGACCGTAAATGAAATTTTGCGCATATCGACTTTTCATACCAAAGATTTACTGGAAAAAGAATTGCAGATCAAGCGCAATGAGTTACTCGAAAAATGGCATCTCACTTCATTGGAAAAAATATTTATCGAGCAAAAAATTTACCGGGATATTGAAGATTGTACGAGTTTCGAGCAAGTACTGGAAGTAATTGAAGAGGGATTGAAAAAATACGTGGTAACACCTTCGATGAAATTGAAATCTGCCCCGGGAAAAATTAAACTGAACCGCGAAATCACTAAAGAAGATATAACGCATCTGACGGAAATCCGAATCAAGCGCATTTCCAAATACAATAAATTTCAAACGGATGAAAATTTAAAAGCACTTGAAAACGAATTGAAAGAAGTGCAGCACCATCTGGATAATCTAACCGATTATGCCATTAGCTATTTTGAACGGATTCTCGAAAAGTATGGAAAAGGAAAGGAGCGCAAGACGAGATTAATGGAATTCGAGTCCATTCAGGCTGTGCAGGTCGTTGCCAACAATAGTAAATTGTATGTCAACCGGGAAGATGGCTTTATCGGATATGGCTTGAAGAAAGACGAATTCGTAAAGGAATGTAGTGAGCTGGATGATATTATCGTTTTCCGCGCAGATGGTAAAATGGTAGTCAGCCGGATTTCAGATAAAACATTTGTCGGTAAAGACATTCTTCATGTCGATGTATGGAAAAAAGGGGATGAGCGCACCACGTATAACATGATTTATCTGGAAGGAGAATCGGGACGGGCAATGGCCAAGCGGTTCAATGTCACCGGTATTACACGGGATAAGGAATACGATCTTACCAAAGGACATCCCAAATCAAAATGTTTATATCTCTCTGCTAATCCTGAAGGTGAAGCAGAAATTGTAACCGTTCATTTAACACCGGGTTGTAAAGCAAAAATTAAAACATTCGATTTTGACTTCAGCGAACTTGAAATTAAAGGTCGAAGTAGTCTCGGTAACATCATTACCAAGTATCCGGTACGCAAAGTGGTCATCAAGGAAAAAGGAAAATCAACACTGGGTGCACAACAGATCTGGTATGATGTAAACACAGGCAGACTGAATACTGAGGAGCGTGGTATTTATTTAGGTGGCATGAACCGTGGTGATCAGATTATCGCCATTTATAAAAATGGCAATTACGAAATTTCTGAATACGATCTGAATAACCGGTATAGTTATGAAGATTTGATACACATTGCAAAATATCATCCGGATATGGTTATTTCCGCGATTTATTTTGAAGGTGAAAAAGGGTGGTCAATGGCCAAGCGATTTACTATTGAAACGTCAACCTTAAATTCAAAATTTTCCTTCATCACAGATCACAAGGATTCAAAAGTGTATTACGCTACGACGCATCCGAATCCGGAAGTATTATTTACCTACAAGCGCAAAAAGGAAAAAATAGATGAAATCCTTACCATCAATGAATTTGTTGATGTAAAAGGCTGGAAAGCGATAGGAAACAGAATTGAGGATGTTCCTTTGATCAGTGTGGTTGACCAGAGTAAGGAAGTGAAAACGAAGGCAAAGGATAGTGGAAAATCCTATAAAGCAGGGGATACGATTGAGTTCGATTTTTAATCCGGTCTTTGATTTGGATTTTAAGTAATTTGAATACGGCAATTTTACCAGATTGTTCTTTTAAAAAGGTAAAATTCTTATTGGCTGGTGCCTATTCATTTTTATAAATTAAGCGGCAACATTTTTCTTTTTGAAAATATTTTTTGGCAGCGTCCTGAATCTGTTCTTTTTTTAATTTTTTATAGTTCTCTAATTCAGTGTACACCAGATTCGGATTGCCCAGCCATTCAGCATAAGAAAGATTCAAGGCCTGATTGACAACTCCCAGTTGTGAAAACAAATAGGCCGTTTCATTCTTGTTCATGTATTTTTCCCAACTATGATCTTCAATAGATTTGTTTTGCAATTCATCTATGATGTTCCAGAATTCCTGATCTGCTTCTTCAATACTATGCCCATGATTCATCTTGGCTTCTACGATAATTAAACCCGGATCTGTAGTTGCAGTTATATAGCAATCTATGGTAGAGCAAATCATCTTTTCCTTTTTCAATCGGCTGTATAACATGGATGATTTGCCTTCTGAAAGCATATCGGTCATAAAGTCAATGGCATAAAAATCAGGATCTATACGACCACTGGAATGAAAGGCATAATAAAAGCCTTCTTCTGGTACTTCACGGGTGATGGTCTTGATTCTTCTTTCATTCATCTCCGCTTCTTTTGGATAATAGCGTGCATTACAGATCGAAGATTTAATTTTTCCGAAGTACTTTTCCACCAATGCTTTGGTTTGTTCATTATCGAAATTTCCATTGATGACTAATATGGCATTGGCCGGATTGTAATAGGTATGGTAAAAATGTTCAGCATCCTTGATGCTGAGTTCTTTTAACTGGTCCCTGCTGAAACCGATAACCGGCCATCGGTATGGATGCACTTTGTAAGCCAGACTCATCAGGTGATGGGTAAAATCACCATATGGATTATTGAGATAAATTTCACTAAACTCTTCGATGACGACGCGCTGTTGTGTTTTAAAATCTTTAGGGCTAACATGAAAACCACTGATTCGATTGGCTTCGAGAGCCAACAGCAATTCAAGTTGCTGCGCCGGAGCAATTGAATAGTATTGCGTGGTATCCGTTGTAGTAAAGGCATTGCATTCTCCACCTGCATTTTGCAAAATAGAATCGAAATCAATTTCCGGACCGCAATTCGAAAACATGAGATGTTCAAACAAATGGGCAATACCTGTTTTATCCGGCGTTTCATCTCTGGAGCCGACTTTATATAAGACGCATACTGCTGCCATTTTAGTCGTTGCATCTTTTTGAAGTAAAACAGTAAGGCCATTGTCCAATTGATATCTTTCAAAAGGAGGAATGAGAGGAGAAGTAGATGTATTCAATTAAATGTAATTAGAGTCTATTTAATGTTGGTTTTTATAACGATATACGTCGATGGCCAAAATCAAAATCGAGATAATAAAGATTGTAAAACAACATTCGTTAACCGATGTTCTGAATTCAAACTTTATCAATAGGTCCCACCATTTTTTCCGGTACAACCCACTGATCAAATTCAGCATCTGTTAGATAACCCAATTCAACCGCAACTTGTTTTAAGGTTTTACCTTGTTTATGTGCGGTATGCGCGATTTCGGCAGCTTTGTAATATCCTATTTTGGTATTTAATGCGGTAACCAGCATTAAGGAGTTGTTCAGATTTTTGCGTATGTTATCCGGAATGGCTTCAATTCCTGCAGCGCATTTGTCATTGAAGGATACACAAACTTCACCGATTAATTTAGCAGAATGTAAAAAATTGTATATCATCACCGGTTTGAAAACATTGAGTTCGAAATGACCGGTGGCACCGCCAATATTGATAGCAACATCATTTCCAAAAACCTGTGCAGCAACCATAGTCATGGCTTCGCATTGTGTAGGATTGACTTTACCCGGCATGATGGAAGATCCCGGCTCATTATCCGGAATGAACAATTCCCCGATGCCGCAACGTGGTCCTGAGGCTAGCAAGCGGATGTCATTTGCAATTTTCATCATACTCGCGGCTACCGTTTTTAACGCACCATGCGCAGCAACAATGGCATCGTGAGCAGCAAGTGCTTCAAATTTATTTTCAGCAGTAATAAAGGGAAGTCCGGTCAAGGTGGCGATATGTTTTGCCACATTTTCGGAATAACCCGGAGGTGTGTTAATACCGGTACCAACAGCAGTTCCTCCCAAAGCAAGTTCGGATAAATGCGCTAAAGTATTTTTAATTGATCTGATCCCATGATCCAGTTGTGAAACATAACCGGAAAATTCCTGACCCAGGGTCAATGGTGTTGCATCCATCAGATGGGTACGTCCGATTTTTACAATCCGGTAAAATTTTCTTGATTTCTCATCTAAGGTGTCTCGCAATTTTTGAATTCCGGGTATGGTAACTTCCACCAGCATCTTATAAGCAGCAATATGCATGGCGGTCGGAAATGTATCATTCGAGGATTGCGATTTGTTTACATCATCATTCGGATGTATGACTTTTTTTTCATCGAGTAATGATCCTCCGTTATTGACATGTGCACGATAAGCAATCACCTCGTTGACATTCATATTGGATTGAGTTCCTGATCCGGTTTGCCAGACGACGAGCGGAAACTGATCGTCGAGTTTTCCCTCAAGGATTTCATCACAGACCGTCGAAATCAATTGACAGTTGGCTGGTGGCAATATTCCTGCATCTAAATTGGTCAGGGCTGCAGCTTTTTTGAGATAAGCAAATGCCCTGATGATTTCAATCGGCATTTTATCGGTATCCCGGGCAATTTTAAAATTGTCAATTGAACGTTGCGTTTGAGCGCCCCAATAAACATGAGCAGGCACTTCAACAATGCCCATAGTATCTTTTTCTTTGCGGTATTGCATATGATATTGGATAAGAATACAAAGATAATACGATCAATTGGAATAGGTTTAATTTCAATAAGCAGTCAACTGGCAGGAATGGATGTAACCGTTATCTTTAAAATAGATAACATGCAGAACATAAGCAAGTGAAGTTTATATACTGCATTATAGATATTGGCAAAACGCGAATTCTGCGCTATTACCTTTTACTTAAACTCTCACTTTTCCATGTTTACCATTTTACTTTGGAAAACATCATACAAGGGTTTTCTCCGATTTTCAAAAAGTAGTTTCCGCAATTTAATTGACTCACATCAATGGTATTATCACCTGTATCAGAAACAGGTTCGTTTCTCATCAATTGACCAATAGAGTTATAAATCTTAATCACACCGGAATTGGATGGAATAGAAGAATGAATAAATAAAATATGATCAACCGGATTCGGAAAAAGGGAGATTTGGGAATTCCTGTTTAGTTCATAATTCCTAACGATGGTATTGCCTGTCAATCGAAATACATCCAATGCGCCCATCAGCCGGATGGCCATTTCTGCAGTTGCAGAATCATTGAATAGCCGGAAAACAAAATGAACAGAATCCCTTCTCCTGTTTTTCAGATCAAGATGAATAGTTGAAACCGGGTTGAATTGTCCGGTCAACAGTTCAGGAATCTTTTCAATTATGATTGCAGTATCCGGAAATTGCAATACCATTTCTTTGGAAGATATAAATCCGCCATAAGCCCAATCATAGAAACTCAAATCGATACTGGAAAAAGAACTAAGATTCATCAATGGAGAAACCAGCTTCACTTCACCATGAATGTTGTAATCCAGTCCGCTGCTGTTGTAATTAGTTGTATAGTAACAGGAATTGCCAAGGTCACCTTCAATATCACGGGAAGGAAAATTACTCGAAGGAACGGGTATTTCACTAAAATCTCCGATACTCCAGGAAACTAAAGGATCGGTGCTTTGCGTGGTCCAACCAAGATCCAAAATAAAATCATCTTCATAACCTTCTTCTAATTCGATTTCGATGATACGATCTGCATTCAGTTCAAAATTCTTTAATGCAAATTGTTTATAGAACCATTTGCCGGCCACGAGAGTCCATTTATTTTCATAAATGTTATCCAGTTGGCTGTTGCCATTTAGATCAGTTGTGGATAGAAAGCTAAAGTCTGTATTGTACAATTTGATTTTAGCATCAGGTATGAATAATCCGGTCTTTTTATCTTTTACAATGATATTCAAATGGTGTTGTGGCAATTCCTGTAAAAGAATTCGTAAATCTATCACGGAATCTTTATACAATCGCAGTTTGAATGAGTCCGGGTAATAACCCTTTTTTGTGACCAGTATGTTGACTGAATCTTCTTCCGGAAAACCCGTGCGTAACAAACCCTGAATATTTGAAAACGCTTCAACATTCCGGTTTCCCTGGACGATTCTTAAAGATGCATTGTAAATCGGATTGCTATTTGATTTATCCGCAATCAGTGCATGAATATAGGATGGCTCATTGCGATCGTATTTTAAAACAAACATTCCGTTTTCAATATCAGAAGCGATGCAAATACCGGATTTGAAAAATGGAAACACACTCCAGCATCCATGAAATCCATCGATGTGTTCGTCGTGCGTATCATAATAGGCGACTTCAACCAGATTCTGGGGATCTTTAGTATCTAAGATCCGAACGCCTTCCGTATAATAAGACACATATAATTTGTCATTGAGATGAAACACATTATGTGGTATCACATACGGCGCATTGGGATTGTTGACTTTGAATTCATCTGTTTTAATAATTGTAAACGGATCAGAAATATCCCAGGCTTCCACGACTGCGCTGGCCACTTCGTCGGCAGTATATAAGAATGGCCTGTTTTTTTCTTTCCAAACGGAATGGGTAAAATGAAAAGCGGTTTGATGATCCGAAATTCGTTTTGGATTTGTCCTGTCCTGAATGTCCCAGATACTAAAGACTCCTGAAAATAATTCAGCAGCATACATGGTGTCATTTGCAGCATGTGTTTCATGAATGTACTCGTCTTCATTGTGGTTTAGGATCACCGGATGAAAGGGATCAGTACCCGGATCCAGTATGATGAATCCCGCGCCGATTGGACGGGCTCCTGACAAATAGATATAATTTTTTTCATCGACGTAAATGGTGTGAGCGCTAATGATGCTGAGGCTATCGCCTTGTGCAGTAACAAATGATTTTACAAATTTGTAGGGTATTGAATCCTGTATTTTCCGCAAATCCACAATGAGCAGTCCATCTTCAGCTTCAGTCGTAATATAGGCGAATTCGCCGGCTGTTTTTAGCTCTCTCCAGGCCGATGAAGAGCAGGGAATAAAGAGCAATTCTGTGGGTAAAGCAGGATCAGCCAAGCTGTAAATCCGCACTCCCTGGCTGGTGCCCAGGATCCCATATTCAGTGCCTTGCGGGTCTGTATAACCCCAGATGCTGCTGGCATGTTCAGCGATTTTGACCCGGGACAATAATTCGAGGTGATAGTCTTTTTGTGCGTTGCTAATGATTGAATAAAAGCTATTTATACATATAATTAAGAAATAATGTAAATGAATTTTTTCAAAGATACAGGCTTTTTTTAAAGGTCGATTCTTCATTTCTTAAAGGTAATCCGGACCTGCTGATTTGTTTAAACTTTAACAGATTTCCTAAGCGATATTCTCTACATTTGTTGCTTCTAAACAGTTGCCTGTATGCAGAATATATTCAAAGTAGCATTGCTGATTTTTCTGGTGAATAACCTGATGGCACAACCCCTTCGCTTTTATGACAAAGTAGATTCTACCAAATATACAGCATTGGATCTGACTGCTGATGACAAGGATGGTTGGTTGACCATTGCAGTCACTCCGGATTCTGTATTTTCCATAGTGCAATTTGATTATTGTGGTAAGGTTATTACGAATGAAAAATATGCATTGCCCCAGCAAACCAGTTTTGACAATCCGCAAATTATTTATTTGGGAAAAGATACATCACTGGTTTATGGTACGCTCATAACAGGTTCAAGTTCCAAAATACTCATTTTCTATTCTGTTGGAGGAATTATCAAAGGAGGTAAATTGATTTCTGTGACGGCTGCATCAAAAGAAACCAAGCCGGTCATTTCCATTTATGATCACAATAGTATTTTAATGGCTTTCCGGGATGAGACCAATGGGGTTTCGCAGAGCAGGTTGGTCATGTTGGATAAAAGTCTGAGTCGCCGCTGGTCAAAAACAGTTCATACCGATGGCCCTGTACGCTGGGTTAAAATGATTAATGCAAAAGAATTTGTAGTAGCTGATTCCAATAAACTGAGACGCTTTGATACCCTGGGTGTCAATTTGTGGACTCGTGAAGTGAAGCAAAGGCAATTCACTTATAACAGTGTGTTGAGACAAGATAGTCAATTGATTTTCCTTGCTGATTTTAATTCAACGGATACCTTTATCAAAAAGGATTATCAGCAAATTGTATCTGTGGATACAGCCGGAAATCTGCAATGGCAATCCCCATTGATCAAAAATTTAAAAAGTAAAACCATTTCAACTTTTAACAGCCGGTTATTAGTTGATCCGAATGGAAATGTGCTATACAATGCCATAGATACGATTAACGGTGATTCCATTCCTGCCATTTATGCACACACACTTGATGCAAAAGGAAATATTCAGAATTCAAAACGCTGGTCTGCAAAAGACAGTGTACTCGATTATAAATCGGCTAAACTCGATGATGGAAATTATGGAGTATCTATCCTGTTAGCAAATTCCAATGGTTTGAATGACCTCGCCAATATTAAAGCAAATAAAGCCTATGAAGATGCCTGCGATACCAAACACGATTCCGTTGTTTTGTATTCGGTTCCCCGCATAGATACCTTAAACACCAGAAATATCAATGACTCCCTTTTAAGTATTGACAATATTGACATCATTGGTCATCACGATACATTCAAATTAAACCGCGTTTGCGAAATATTTGATCTGAAAGATGGAAAGATCCCAACCAAATTATGCAAAGGAGATTCTGTGTTTCTTTCCGGAATCAATTTAAAAAATGCAACGTATTCCTGGGCAAATGGATCTAAAGAACCGGGCATCTGGGTGAAAGTTGCCGGAGATTATTCTGAGCAGATTACCTATTGTGACAAAACAATCACAATCACCTATGAGGTTACTTATATCACTTATCATGACGAAGTGATTGATATTGAAGAATGCGATTACCCGCGCAGGTTAGATGCATTCGGAGGTCAAAGTCTGTCGACTGCAAAATACAAATGGGATAATGGGGATTCCACACGGTTCCGCGATGTAAGTGGTCCGGGTACATATTCCGTTGATGTAACGCAATGCGAAATGACATTTAAACGGACCTTCAATGTCAAATTAAAAACGTTTAAAGATGAGACGTTTGATCTTAAAAATATTTGTGATTATCCATTGCCCTTGTATGCATACCAGGGAGCGAATATTCGTGGAGCTACCTATTTGTGGGATGATGGCACAACGGGTTCTGCGAGAAATGTAAATAAGCCCGGCACTTATAAAGTAACGGTGAGTTATTGCATGTCCCAGTTTGTCCAAACATTTAATGTCTCTTCACCAAATTATCCGGATCAATTTCAACCATTCAAAAATTGTGATTTTCCGCAGATATTATATGCGCCCCAGGGCGATACGATCAAAGGAGCTACGTATTTGTGGGATGATGGTTCGACAGGTGCAAGCCGGACTATTTCGGATACCGGAAATTATAAGGTAAAAGTTACCGTTTGCCAAACTTCATTCTTTGTTAGTTTCAGAATTGATTACCGCCAATATTTTGATGAAACTTTTAAATTTAATATCTGCAAATATCCGGACAAGTTGTATGCATTTTATGGACCCGATTTTCATAACGTACAGTATAAATGGGACGATGGAACAACTGAGGAATTCAGAACAATTGCTGGCCCCGGCACCTATAAAGTGACCGTAAATTATTGCAAATCTACTTTTGTTCAAACATTCGAGATTTCAATGAGGGACTTTGTTGAATTGAAATTTCCAAATGTATTTCCTCCCAATTCTATGATTGAGATCAATAAAAAGTTTAAGCCATTTCCAAATGATTCTATGGAAATCACAAAGTATAATTTAGAAGTGTATAATCGTTGGGGAAAAATGGTTTATAAAACTACTGAGTTGTATAGTGGTTGGGATGGAAATTACAATGGCGAGCCTGCACCAATGGATACGTATATGTACCTGGCAACCATGACAACTAAGTGTGGGGATAAAAAGTATAAAGGCACGGTAACTCTTATACGTTAATCCAATTGTTATAGCTGAATTTTAGAGCGTTCTAAAACAGAAGATACCATTGAAGTCATTATAGAGACTGGTGATTCCGGTTAGTTAAAACTCAGGTGGATATAGAATGCATTCTCCCATAAGTTATTCGTTTGAAATTGAGGACCAGGAGCTAATTTTTTAGTTGTTCCTGTTGTTATTATACTATTCAATGCTTTCTCTCTAAACAGGTTTCAGTTATTGATTTTAAAAAGGACAGGTATAATGCTGAAGTGTAACTATTGTTGTGGTCCGGCAAATGGAGTATCCTAACAGAATCTCATTTGATCAGATTTAATACAACCTGAAATGAAGTTGAAATCAGGTATTCTGAAGTTTCCGTTGAGTTGAATTATACTTTTACTTGACTATACTTCCCAATTTGCTGATCTCGTCTGCCTGTACAAAATTCAATTTTCCTTCTGCATCTTCGGCCATCAGGATCATTCCATTGGATTCGATTCCTTTTAGGGGTCTTGGTGCGAGATTGGCAAGTATAATAACTTGTTTCCCGATAATTTCTTCCGGAGCATAATGTTGTGCAATGCCACTAACCACCGTGCGTTTTTCAAAACCGAGATCCAACTCCAGTTTCAACAGTTTATCTGCTTTAGCTACTTTTTCAGCGGTTAGAATTTTAGCAGTGCGCAAATCGATTTTGGCAAAATCATCATAGCTGATGGTTTCCTTCACCGGGTGGTATTTTGAATCTGGGTTTGGTTCAGCCGAAGCCGTATTTTCTTTCTCCATAGGTTTGTGCAATTTATCGATTTGCTTTTGTATAAGTGCATCATCGATTCTTGAAAATAAATATTCTGCTTCATTTATTTGATGACCTGCCGCTATCAGAAATTCTCCTTCTGCTATTTTGTCCAACGCATCAAGCAATTCGCCGTTCTCCTTCAATAACGGAAGATTCAACATTTTTTGAAGTTTGTCAGAGGTGAAGGGCAAAAATGGTTTCATGGCAATACTCAATGCAACGACGTAATGCAAGCTGAGATTCATGACCACTTCAACTGTTTCTGGATTGGATTTTTGAATTTTCCAGGGTTCATTATTTTGCAACAGTTGATTGCCTGCAGTAGAAATATCCATGAGCGATTTTAAGGCAGAACGAAAATCGTATTCCCTTAAATGTTGATTCAATTCGTGTATCTGATCAAACAGGTAAATCAATTCCGCATCGTGGAAGCCACCGAGTTCATCACCCGATACGCCTTCAAAACTTTCATCCGGATCAAAATCGGGAATTTTGCCTTTATAATATTTATGCGTCAGTGATAAAACGCGATGAATGAAATTCGATAGGTTATTTACCAGTTCATTATTATGCGCTTCCTGAAATGTTTTCCAGGTGAATTCACTGTCTTTTTGTTCCGGCATGTTTTTAATCAAATAATAGCGGAGTGAATCTTCCATGCCGGGTAAATCTTCCAGATATTCATGTACCCAAACGGCCCAGTTGCGGGAAGTAGAAATTTTATTTCCTTCCAGATTCATGAATTGATTGGCAGGTACATTGCTCGGCAAATTATACTGACCATGCGCCTTGAGTATTGCCGGAAAAATGATGCAGTGAAAAACAATATTGTCCTTGCCGATAAAATGGATTAATTCTGATTCAGGATCCTGCCAGTAGGATTTCCAATCTTTATTATTCTCTTTTGCCCATTGAATGGTTGAAGAAATGTATCCGATTGGCGCATCGAGCCATACGTATAATTTTTTGCCTTTACTGCCTGGAATTTCATGAGGGACATCAACGCCCCAATCCAAATCACGGGTCATTGCTCTAGGTTGTAGTCCGCCATCAATCCAGGATTTACACTGGCCCAGTACATGGTTTTTCCAGGAAGATGGATCGTGATGTTCTTTACCATCTAAGATACCTTGTTCGAGCCACGGTCTTAACCAGGATTCATAAGTATCAAGCGGAAGATACCAGTGCTTTGTTTTTCTCAATTCAGGTGCATCGCCGCTTAAAACGGATTTCGGATTGATGAGTTCTGTTGGACTCAGGGAAGAACCACAATTTTCACACTGGTCACCATATGCGTTTTCATTTCCACATTTGGGACAGGTACCAACAATATATCGATCTGCAAGAAATTGCTGGGATTTGACATCATAGTATTGTTCTGATTCAATCTCTTTAAATTCACCCTTGTTATAAAGGTTCATAAAAAAATCCTGGGATGTTTTATGATGCAGCGGGTCTGAGGTGCGATGATAATAATCAAAAGAAATTCCAATCCCTTTAAATGTTTTTACAAAAAGTTCGTGATAGGTATCGATGATTTCCTGCGGTGTTTTATTTTCTTTAATGGCCCTCATGGTAATTGCAGCACCATGTTCGTCAGAACCGCAAATCAGAATGATGTCTTTGCCCATTAAACGCTGAAATCTGACATAGATATCCGCAGGCAGGTAAGCACCGCATAAATGCCCAACATGAAGAGGACCATTTGCATAAGGTAATGCTGCAGTAACCAAATGTCTTTTGTATTCTATCATCGGGTATGTAAAATTCCTTGCAAATATAGGGTACAAGCCTCATATGAAGGATTTTAATATATTAGCTTGCCTAAAGTGTTTTCAACAATGACATGAGAAAATTTCAGATTTTTTGGATAATTGAATCTGGCAATAAGGAGTTTTAAAATTCGAATTGTGGTCGGATAGTCTGCATAAGATAAATCACCGGAAGTCCGGTTCTCTTTGTTCTGTAATATTCCCGTTATAAATCATTCAAAAACCTTAATTTTGCTGCCTTGCCGAAGTGGTGAAATTGGTAGACACGCACGTTTCAGGGGCGTGTGTTCGCGAGGACATGAGGGTTCGAGTCCCTCCTTCGGCACCAAACAGTATGTCATACTAAGGGTATGAGTGAAATAATCTGATATTGGCTGATCTAAATTTATGGATACTGTTCGCGGATTAACAAAGCAATAATTGCTGATGAAAGCACCTGTAGGTTCATTTGGCTGGGCTGATTTGAGTGTAGAAAACGCTTCGGAAATCAGAGATTTTTATTCATCTGTTGTTGGTTATACGTTCTCAGGAATTGACATGGGTGGCTATGATGATTTCTGTATGAATTCTCCGGATGATGGTCTGACAAAAGCAGGAATTTGCCACGCAAAAGGAGAAAACAAGAATTTACCATCCATGTGGTTGATTTACTTTTATGTTGCCGATTTGAATGCAAGTTTGGAAAAGCTCAAAGAAAAAGGCGGAGAAATCATATCCGGTCCTAAATCGTATGGAAACGGATCTTTTTATGCGGTGATTAAAGATCCTGCTGGCGCATGCTGTGCATTATTCGAGCAAGCTGATGAGGATTAATTTATAACTAAGTGGAGATGGAAAGAAATTTTTCATTTATGAATAAGGATAACATTTTCATGTAGTAAATTTATTATTCAACTTACCTGTGCAATTAAGCAAAACAAGCAATATCATTTTAAGTCTGATTGGAATCCTGTTCATCCTGTATTTCGGGCAAACTCTATTTATACCATTGAGTTTCGCCATACTGCTTAGTTTTCTTTTATACCCGGTTTGTGTATGGCTGGAACAGCATAAATGGAGCCGGGCTATGGCGATTATTTTTTGTTTGGTTATGCTTAGTGTTTTAATTACAGGTGTTATTGGATTATTCCTGCAACAGTTATTTTCATTTTCCGTAGAGTGGCCTGAATTTAAAAACAAGCTGATGCACGCCATTGCTGAATTGTCCGTCTATATTCAGCAAAATTTCGGCATGGATAAGGATAAACAAATTCAGCTATTCGATGATTTTTTTAGCAACTCCACTTCTGGAATTTATCCGATCATCAGGAACTTTGCCTTCTCATCCTTAAGTGCTTTGGCATTCGCTATAATGGTTCCGTTTTTTACAGCACTTATTTTATTCAACAGAAAAAATTATGTGACCGTACTGTATAGTTTATTTGAAGATGGGAAAAAAACGATGATACAGGAAATCATTCAGGAGACAGTACACACGTATTATAATTTTGTCAAAGGAGTTTCTATCGTTTATATTATTGTCGGTTGCCTGAATAGTATCGGCTTACTGATTCTGGGCATTCCGCATCCGTTTTTATTTGGATTTATTGCTTCTGTTTTAACATTTATTCCTTATGTAGGGATAATAACTGCTTCATTACTTCCCATCACCATCGCCTGGATTACCTATGATTCGTATTGGTATCCTTTAGGTGTAGTAATGGTGTTTGGATTTGTACAATATCTGGAAGGAAACTTTATTTTTCCGTTTGCCGTCGGTAGCCGCTTAAAGATTAACACGCTGGTTACCATTCTTGCAATTATTCTGGGTGGAATTTTATGGGGAGCCGCAGGAATGATTTTATTTGTGCCTTTTGTGGCGATTTTGAAATTGATTGCAGACCGCGTGCCCGAATTAAAATCACTGTCCTTGTTTCTTGGCACGGATCCGGATTCTAAGTAACTTCTTTAGACCTTACCTGTTGATTCATCAGGGCTTATTTTCATGAATCTTCTAAGTCGATATCATGTATATCGCCAAGCGCCTGTATCAATGCTTTATTGGAAGAATACATTTCTCTGAAGACATTAATGAGATTTGAGGAATCCAGTTCCTTGATCTTATTTTCTTTTAAGAATTGAAGCATTTCCGAAATCAGCGCATCATATTGTTTGCGGTTGTTTGTCATTAAATGATCAATAGTATCCGGATTTAATGCAGTAGTCTCATTCAAATGAGTCTGGAATAAGCCGTAAAATTTTTTTTGCTTTGATTTAATATTGAGTAACAGATTAAACAGATAATCATTGGCGGTGGATTCAAATTCCTCCAGGTTATGGATAATATCTTTTATGTTTTTGGCGGATCTGAGAATGTGGCGGTTGATATGTACCAACTTACCGATGCGCACCATTTCAGTTTCCGACAGTTCAGATTTTGGAAATTCGGTAATGTATTCGAGAATTTCGCCATGAAGCATTTTTATTTTTCCATAATTTAAAGCATATGAAGTTGAATCGGATGCAAATTTTTTGAGATTTTGAATCCAGCCTTCTTTTTTTTCTTTGTGAATGCCCAGTATTTCCCTGTTTAATTCAATGGTTTCATTCATCAGGTGAATGGTTTCTTTTTCAGCAAGCTCCAGCGGATCGCCGGGTAGGGCAGGATCTGCTTTGCGAATGAACAGGGTAAGTTGATTTGCAGAATCATCTTTAAACCGTCGTTCGAGGAAATTGGCAAGTACGCCCAGGAATGGAAAGAACAACAGGATAGACAACAAATTGATGCTGGTTTGAAATACGACCAGGGCAATCATCGGATCCTGAATATAAAATATATTTTGAATGAGATAAATCAGTGGAAATAAAAAGAGGGCAGCCAGAATTAAGGTGACCAGATTCAAAATAAAATTACCCCAGGCAACGCGTTTTTTATCTGAAATTCCGCCAATTGAACCTAATAAAAATTTTACTGTAGTTCCTAATTCAGATCCAATCACAATCGCAGCAGCACTTTCAAATGGAATTAAATGATTGTACAAGCTGGTTAATGTTATGGCTATAGTCACCGAACTGGATTGAATAATCGCGGTAATTAAAAATCCAATCGGTAAAAAAGCGAGATAAGGCAAATGACTCAAACCGAGTAGATCGGATTCGATTGTTTTATCGACACTGCTTTTAAGCCACTCCAGCGAAATAAAGATGAAAGCAAAACCAATGAAGAATTGAGTCAGCTGATAGAGCTTCGTGTTTTTGCCGGATAGAAGAAGTCCGATTAAGGAAATTGCGAGAACAGGGTAGGAGATAGCACTAAAATCAATTTTGAATCCAATCAGTGCTATCACCCAACTATCCAGAGTCGTGCCCAGATTTGAACCAAGCACGGCAGCCAGTGCTCCGCGGAGATTAAGCAAGCCAGCTCCAACAAAAGACAAGACCATCAGCAAAACCACTGAACTACTTTGTAAAAAGGCAGTTACAATGGTGCTTGACAGCATCATCTTGAATTTCCGTTTGGATTGTTTTTGCAGGTATTTTTTGAAAGAGCGACCTGCGAGATTCTTTAAGGAATTTTCAATCATAGACATCGCATATATGAATACAGCTATGCCTGCGATGAATTGCCAGATATGAAAGCTCTGCATTAAGATTGATTTATGTACAAAGATGATTTAATTGTACAAAAAGAGTTAGGGTCAATATGCAGTAAAAACTGTTTTTAAAAATTTTCATGCTCAATCATTGATTACCTGAAAATCAAAAAGTCTTTTTGTGATTGAAGAATCCTAATGAAATAATGAGCTGAGCTGGTACTTGGATATCATTTACCTTCTCGTATAGTTCGGCGATTCTTTGGTAATAGTAATATTATGCGGATGCGATTCTGTCAGTCCGCTATTGGTGATTCTTACCAATTTCGCTTTTTGCATCGCTTTGATATTTTTTGCGCCGACATAACCCATACTGGCACGAAGGCCTCCAATATATTGGACCATGACTTCTGATACCAGGCCTTTATAAGGAACCCGGCCTTCAATTCCTTCAGGAACCAGTTTTTTAATATCATCTTCGACATCCTGAAAATATCTGTCCTTGCTACCATGTTGCATTGCGCCTAATGAACCCATTCCTCTGTAGACTTTGAATTTTCGGCCATCAAATATGATCGTTTCTCCCGGCGCTTCTTCAGTGCCTGCAAATAAGGATCCGGCCATAACGGAACTTGCACCTGCTGCAATGGCTTTTGGAATATCACCGGTATATCTTATTCCCCCATCGCCAATAACGGGTATTCCTTTTTTCTCCAGTGCCTTGGCAGCAAGTGCAATAGCAGTCAACTGCGGAACGCCAACACCTGCGACAACACGTGTGGTGCAAATGCTACCTGGTCCCACACCTACTTTTACCGCATTTACGCCGGCTGCTGCAAGATCCAGTGCAGCTTCGCCTGTGGCAATGTTTCCACCGATCAATTGTAAATTTTTATACTTCTTCCGCACTTGCTTGATCATATTGATCACTCCCTGAGAATGTCCGTGAGCAGTGTCAATGCACAATACATCTACATCAACCTGCACGAGGGCTTCGATCCGATCCATTGTATCCGAGGCGATACCCACGGCAGCACCTACGACTAATCGGCCCAGGTTATCCTTGCAGGAAAACGGAAAATTTTCCAATTTCATAATGTCTTTATAGGTGATCAATCCGATCAGGGTACCATCCTTTTTAACCACTGGAAGTTTTTCGATTTTGTATTTCTGGAGTATGGACTTTGCCTGTTCAAGGGTAGTTCCGGCAGGAGCGGTAATCAGCTTATCCTTGGTCATGATTTCTTTAACTGGTCGGTCGGGATGAGATTCAAATCTCAAATCCCGGTTAGTGAGTATCCCGACTAATTTATGATTGGGATCAATAACCGGAATTCCACCAATGCGATGTTGTGACATCAGCAGGAGGGCATCCTTTACTTTGGCATCTTTGTTCAGGGTAACCGGATCTATGATCATTCCACTTTCAGATCGCTTTACACTGCGCACCTGGTGAGCCTGGTGCTCGATGCTCATATTCTTGTGTATAAAACCAAGTCCACCAACCCGGGCCATAGAGATTGCAAGATCTTTTTCAGTAACTGTATCCATTGCTGCGGATAGGATGGGCACGTTGATGCGAATATCTGTGGTCAGTTGTGTACTTATATCTGTTTCCCTTGGCAATACCTCAGAGTATGAAGGCACCAGTAAAACATCATCAAAAGTGAGGGCTTCCTGAACAGGAAATTGGGCAGAAAAAAAATGTGTTTCCATGTGCAAAGATATGGATTATAGCTTGTTGGCTGTAGACCCTTGAAGAAAATAATCTATTTTTGTTAAATGATTATATTTCAATAAGTTAGAATGATATTTGATCAAAGTGCCGTTAAAATTTGATCTGAATATTAAAATGGTGTACGGGTTTATCTACTGCATTCTATGGTGTTTTAGAATCATAGCGAATAAAGGCTTTTCTTGCGTTGTTGACACCTGAAATTTCTTGAATCATTTAAGGCTAATTCCAGTAAGGAATGAGGTCTTATTTAAAAAAGGTCACCTCCGGCTGGATCCATCTGAACGTACGGATGGAAAGATTCAATCCTTGCATTATAACTCTGACATACAAGCTTTAGGTGAATCAACATCAATAATTACCTTTGACCGGATGATCAAAGTTTTCAGTGATGAATATTTTATGATGATGGCTTTTGAAGAAGCCAGGAAGGCGGCTGCAAATGGAGAAATTCCTATTGGAGCCGTATTGGTTCACAAACAACAATTATTGGCAAAAACCCACAATCAAACTGAATTACTCAATGACGTTACAGCACACGCAGAAATTCTGGCGATCACTGCAGCATCTCAATTTCTGAATAGCAAGTATTTAAAAGATTGCACCCTGTTTGTTACACTCGAGCCATGCCCGATGTGTGCAGCAGCACTGCGATGGGCTCAATTGAGTAAACTGGTATATGCTGCCGAAGATGAAAAAATGGGGTATATGCGTTATGGCAACAGTATGCTTCATCCTAAAACCAAAGTAGAATTTGGACTCATGCGAAACGAATGCAGTGAATTGCTCAGCCATTTTTTCAAAGAAAAAAGAAAAATCAAACAGTAGCTCCTAACTCCTCACTTCTAACTCATCACTCTTAGTTCATAGTTCCTAGCTCCTAATTCCTAGCTCATCACTCATCATTCCTAACTCCTCACTCTTAGTTCCTAGCTCCTAACTCCTAACTCCTAACTTCTAACTCATCACTCTTAGTTCATAGTTCCTAGCTCCTAGCTCCTAACTCCTAACTCCTAACTCATCACTCATCACTTCTAACTCCTAACTTCTCTCCTCTCTCCCCGTTAGTTAAAAAAAGTAAAAAAAAGTTTGCTCCCTGGTTAAATTGTTTTAAAGTTTCCGGGTCTAAGATTCATTTCATTTACCTTGAGCAAAAATAAAGTGATATGAATTATTTGAATGCAATCCTCGCTTTTGGTCTGATGGCCCTATTAACGTCCTGCAGTCCAACCTTAACTCCATTTACGCAAAAACTCTACGATGATTATAAGTGGAATCCGGATGATTTAAAGCAAATCCAGTTTTATTTATCCGATGATATTGTTTTGAGAAGAAAAGCCAGTGAAGGTGAAACACAAATACAAAATGGCAAGATCAAAACCATTGATGGTGAGAAAATTGAAGAATTGATTTTTAAAAGAGGAACGCCTTGTGTTTACTTGTTTTCACCAAAAGAACAACGCTTTGCTATTAGTTTTGAACAATCCGAACCTGCCAAGTATCTGATGTTTGGTCCAAATCCAAAATACGGAAACCGCTATGTTTTACTGGGAAAGGAATGGAACCGGAATTCCGGGACGGTTACTTATCAGGACGCAAGCTGGTATACAACATCAGAATCTGCATTTGCCTGTTTGTTGGTTGATTTGCAACACATGAGTTCAGTACAACGAAATTCACAGGTGATAAAAGGACATAAAATCGGAGAGTAAAATAATTTGCTTAAATTATATGTCTGTGTTTTATGATTAATTTCAACAACAAATAACAAGCAACCAGCAACCAGGTTGAAATAGTTGATAATGGAAACCAATACTGAAGTTAAAATGACTTCTTATCCAATGCGTTCATTCCGGATCAAATTGGTGCGTTCATGTAAATCGACGGATCCGTTTTCCAGTTTCAGAACTCCTCTGGGACAGACAGCTGCACAAATTCCGCAGCCTACACAGGATGCACGCACGATGTTTTGTCCTCTTTGGGCATAGGCTCTTACATCAATTCCCATTTCGCAATAGGTCGAACAATTGCCGCAGGATATACATTGTCCACCATTCGTGGTTATTCGGAATCGTGAAAACAATCGTTGCTGAATTCCAAGAATTGCAGCCATAGGACAACCAAATCTGCACCAGACTCTTGTGCCCATTAACGGATAAAATCCAACGCCGATTACACCTGAAAACATAGATCCAATGACAAATCCATACACCGATCTCATAGAAGCTGTGGATAAGCCCAGCAAACTGGATTGTCCGGTTTTATAGGTATACAAAATACCGGCAGTCATGATGATTGCAAACAACAATACTGTGTAAATTAAGAAGCGCTCAATCTTCCAGGCGCGCAGTGACTTGTCAGATAAATGTCGGAATGAATCTCCTGCCGTTTCTGCTAATCCGCCGCAACCGCATACCCAAGAACAATACCATCGTTTGCCATAGAAATAGGTCAGTACAGGAGAAATCAGTATAATCATCATTACTCCAAAAAGCAACATAAACCATCCGATACGCCCATGATTCATCAACTCCTGAAGATGCCAGCCATCAAAAAAATAATAATTCAGTGGCCACATGTTTTTAAAGTCATTATAAGGCAGATTCATGCGTAGCATAAACTCCGGCAACAGAAATGCAAATGCAAGCTGAAAAAATACTACCGAGACGGTGCGTACAAGCTGATATCTATTATGCCTGTATTTCCAAATGAACTTAATGCCAAATAATAAAATTGCAAGGGTGTATAATACACCATACACAAACCATTGACTGGCGGCCTGATTTTTTAAGAGGTAACTCAACGGATCAAACAAAGCAATGAGTCCGTGATTTCCTTTTTCTGAAAATCCCAGATACTCCGGCCACCAATACAATAAACAATAAAATGAAGTCAACACAATAGCTAAAATCCAGGCTGCGTATTTTCTCGAACTGATTGCTTCAAACCAAACTCCATTGTTTTTAATTCCTTCCGGCCTCGTCGAATAAAGTTCCCATGAAAACCGTATCACTCCTGCACTTATTAAACCCAGACTGATGACCAGCCACAATGCTCCCGGTGTAATAACATGTAAGGTGCTAAGTAAAAGGATCAGCAAACCCATGAACCCCGCAAACATAAAATAGTATAAGCGTGAAGAATAAATTGGAGGGGTTAAATTATTTTGAATTGATTTCATGTGTTTGATTTTGATTGTTTAAAAAATTGCAAAACTGCATTTAAAGAATTGGTGGAACGCAGTGCAATGTTTTTACCCTGTTCGCGATTGTATTGTTGTATTAATTCCGGCGCGATATCTTTAAAAAATTCAGGATCAAAAAAAGCCAGGCGGATATTTGCGATGACTTCATCCAGTTTTGTTTCCAGTTGGATCCAACGCTCGCATACTTCGTGTCTGAAACGAATGCCCATCAGGTTAAAACCTTTGATGATGCGCGACTCATCGTCATAAATCAAGCGTACACTTTTTTTTCCATTGGGATCTTCCCAGTAAAAACTATTTAATGGCGATTTGATCTGAGCGGGAACCAAACCGTAAACCTGGTATTCGATGTCAAAAAACTTTGCAGAATTATACCAAATACCAGGATTATACATAGTCTTTCGACGGCATAGCGTATGAGCCACAGTTTCTCCCATTATTCGTCCGGTATACCAAACGGCTTCAATATTTTTTCTTCCGCTGTTTGGCGTTCTGATTTGCGCACAATCGCCAATCGCATAAACATCAGGAATATTAGTCTCAAGATATTCATTCACCAGGATGCCTTTATCGCATTCCAGCGGACCTGATCTGAGAAAATCGATATTCGGACGTACGCCAATTGTCAATCCAACAAACTCGCAGGCAATTTCTTCATTTCGGTCAGTGATTATACCAGCAACACTTCCCTGACCATCATCAGTTATTGATTTTAACTGCGTCTCCAGCTTCAAATCAATATGATGTTCTCTGATATGTCCGGAGATCATTTTAGCTTCTTCAGGTGGAAGGACACTGCTCCAGTAATCGGTTTCCCTGACCAGCATGGTGACAGGAATATTCCTGGAATGAAACATTTCTGCTAGTTCTATTCCGATTAATCCACCTCCGGTTATAACGGCTTTTTTTATTTTGGGACTTAATGATTCAATTCGTTCAAGATCTTGTTTTGAATAGAGTCCGGTGACTCCGGCCAGGTGCCGACCAGGCAAGTCAAAAGTATTTGATTTGGATCCTGTTGCAAGAATCAGCTTGTCGTATGATAAAGGAGGATCCTGGTTGAATTTCAATCGTTTTTCTTTGAAATCAATCTCCTGGACGGTATTGTAAATCAAATTTATTCTATTCTTTTCCCAGAAGCCGGTTTCATAAGGCTGAATGTCCTTCCAGCGCATATGTCCCATATAGACGTACATTAATGCAGTCCGTGAAAAGAAGAATTCCGACTCCGAAGAAATCACGGAAATTTGGTGCTCAGGAAGGCTTGCAGACAATTTTCTGATGAATCGTGCAGCGGTAATTCCTGCAATTCCATTGCCAATAATTGCGATATGAGGCATCTTATTTATTGAATATCAATGACTTAATAAAAAAAATTGCAATTGAGTACGATTTTTTTCGTAGAAAGTTAATTTTGCAATTATTATTTGGGAAAAGAATACATTTGCAAACTTAATTTTTTTTTCATTAAATCAATCTGTATGAAACAATTCTACCTATTCCTTGTCTTAGGACTTCTGATTGCCCTTAAAACCGAAGCTCAGGCACCTCGCCGGGTTCTTGTTGAAGAATTTACGCAAGCTTCCTGTCCTCCTTGTGCTGCTTATAATCCAAAATTTCATGGTATAATATTCAGCCCTGGAAATGAAACTAAAGTAGGCTTACTCTGCTATCAGGTTAGCTGGCCGGGTTCAGATCCGATGAATGCACAAAATGCTACTGAAGTAGCAAACCGGGTTTCTTATTATGGCGTTAACGCGGTTCCTGATTGTGTTGAAGACGGAGGGACTACGGAAACGGCAACAGCAATTTTTCACGGAAATATTGCCGATTTCACCCAAAGTATGATAAACAATCGCGCGAAGGTTACAAGTCCGATTGAACTTACGGTAGATCATACCTTAATGACTAAACTGGATTCAGTGACTATAAATGTTACTGCCAAGAATGTCAGTGCGAATGATTTAGCCGATAATTATACTTTACAAACGGTACTTATTGAGAAAACAATTCAATTTGCTACTCCTCCCGGAACCAACGGAGAGTTGGAGTTCTTCTCTGTAATGCGTAAAATGATACCGAATTCTTCAGGTACAAAATTGGGTGGATTAAAAGCAGGTGAAACCAAAACATTCAGTTTTACCATTGTGATACCATCTTACATTTATAGCCTTAGAAATTTAGGTGCAGTTGCTTTCGTGCAAAACACAACCAAAAAAGAAATCATGCAGTCTGCTGAAAGTTATCCAAAACCTTTGCCTGCAGGAGCTACATTTTTGGATTTGAATGCATCTGCAGAGGTGCTTGGATATACTGGATTGTGCGATCCTGGGGTCAGCTTAAAGGTACAATTAAACAATTATGGTACTGACAGTATCAAAACCGTTTCATTGGATTTGTTGCTAAATAACCTGAAACAAGGCACGACTAAAATTGATACCGTTAATTTACCCGGTGGTGCATCAACTACCTATGAATATAAAAATATCAACCTGAAAGCCGGAAAAAATCTGGTTAATTTCAGAGTGAACAATGTCAATGGAGCAAATAACAAAGACATTGATAAATTGAATCATGCAGGAGCGAATAAAATTTTATACAACGTGGCAACAACGCCTTACGCAACTGAAATGCATGAAGGATTTGCTGTAAGTGCAAGAGGTGTATTCCCTCCAAACTGTTATGCAGACAATACATCCAGTATGAGTGTATTTCCAGCAGACAAAGCGTATTTTGCAGCAACTGACGAAGTCGGTGGATTTGGCAATTCTCCATTCTCTTTATTCTGGGATTTCTATTTTGGTCCACCTGATACTGAAGTAAAAATATTCTGGGATAAATTGAATCTAAGCAATAGTACAAATACGACATTGACGTTGAGTCGCGCTTTTGCTCAATTGGGCAATGAGCCAACCCGCTTCATCGTGGAAGCTTCAAAAGATTGTGGTGCCAACTGGACGATTGTTTATCAAAAAGAAGGTGCTGATTTGGCTTCTGTCGCTCCCGTTCCGGGAAATTATTTTGCACCATTAGCAGGTGAATGGGCACAGGATAAAGTGAGTATGAAAGACTTCGATGGAGCACCTGAAGTACTCATCAGATTGAGAGGTTACAATCCTCCCTCCGGAAGTAACCTGATGTTTATCGATGATATCAATATTGCTTCAGAACCATTATCTACACAAGATGCAGGAATTTTGACCGGTTTGAAAGTTTATCCGAACCCGGTTCATAATGAACTAAACATTCAAATCAATTCAAACCAGGTTGCAAAAGCTACCATTCAGTTGTTTGATATGAATGGAAAGGCAATTGGTATACTTGGTCAAAATATTGATTTGAGAGAAGGTGTCAATGTGAAATCATTTAAAGTTGACTCTTACAATCCGGGATTATACAATCTGAAAATAACCACGGATAAAGGTGTTAGAAACACAACTGTAAGTATTCATTAAATAATAGTTTCTAAATAGTATTCATAATACAAATAGCCGGCTTAGACCGGCTATTTTTTTTGATCTGATCCGTAAAAAATACAGTATCCGAATGTTGCAGTGCAACTGAAACAAGCAATAGAATTTGAGCTGTACCAGCCTTATAGTCGCTTGGGAAACAGGGCAGTCGGCAAAAAGCATTTATCGTTTATCGCCGCAATAAAGCATGCTATCGCGATTTTTTTTAATACAAATCCGGTTCAGAAACGTTTAAATTTTTATCTTTACAATTGTATTATAAAATTCAAAGCCTATGAAATACATTTACTTGATTATCAGCATTTTATGTGTTGAAGTTCTGGTTGCACAGACTCCGAGGTTTTCTGTGAACCCGAATCCAAACAGTATTTCCTTTCAGGCTGATGGAACCGATCATTTCGCCCATGGCAAAGTGAAGAACAACACCGGCGCACAGATCAATGTACTCTGGACCCGCGAAATCCTTCAATTACCTGTTGATTGGCAAACCTATGTTTGTGATGCCAATTATTGCTATGGCCCGGGTCTTGGTAAATGTCCGGATAACGGTCCTAATAAAATTAAAGCAGGTGATTCTACCACTTTGGATGTGCATGTCACCGATAATGGTACGGATGGCGAAGCTCATATTGTAATGTGGGTTTATGAGAAAGAGGATACTTCCAAAAAAATAAAAGTGGATTACCTTTTCAATAAGGTTTTGTCCAATAACCAGGTTAAGAATATTGAAATAAAAGTTTATCCGAATCCGGCTTATAATTCATTTTCTATCGATTTTAACCAGGGACTAAACAGAATTGATTTCTATTCTATTCTGGGTAAAAAAGTCACTTCTTACAAAGCGATGCAAAAAACGAGCTATGATATTTCTCAGCTTGAAGACGGACTTTATTTTGTTAAACTGATTGGTCCTAATGAACAACATCTTAGAACCATACGCCTTCAAAAAAGATCTTACAGACCTTAATTAAATTCATTTCAAAAGATATGAAAAGCTCATTCATAAGAATGGGCTTTTTTTTTTAAGTCGAATTTTAATTCTTAGGCTGATCGGAAATCAATACCTTCAATTGTTTGTATCAATTCGAATTAACAAAAATAATAGTGTTGATGGTGAAGTCTATGGTGAAATTACTTCAGCATAACCGTTAATCTTACGTATCTTAGAATCCAAATTCTAAAGTGGATGAAACATGCCTGCTTTCTTTTTATCGTATTGAGCATTGCTTCTGTTGCTGCTCAGGTTCCGAAGTATAATGTCAATCCAAATCCGGTCTATACGTACTTTGTATCTGATAATTCAGATCATGTCGGTGAAGGAATTTTAAAAAACAATTCAAAAACAACGATTTATTTACTGTGGACCAAAGAAAATGTAGTGATGCCTCAGGATTGGTTTTCAGCTGTTTGTGATTGCAACAATTGTTATTCCCATACGCTTGAAAAGTGCCCGGATAATTTACCTGGTCAAATGAAGCCGAATGACACTTGTAAATTGCAAGTACATGTTTCGGAAAATGGAAAAGCAGGTGAAGCACATGTTATTGTCTGGCTCTATGAAAAATCAGATACAACTGTAAAATACAGGGCTGATTATTTTTTTAACAAGATACTTTCAACGAAAGGAAACAAAGCCGTTGAATGCCTCGTCTATCCCAATCCTGCCTCTGATTTAATTACGGTTGAAACCAATCAGCAATTAAAACGAGTCGAGTGGTATACGCTTTTAGGTAAGAACGTAATGGCGAAGAATGCAGTCACGGAAAAGACGTATGATGTCAGTGCATTAGCGGATGGATTGTATTTTTTAAAGCTTATCGGATCAGATGAGCGCATTATTCAAACAATGCGCATTCAGAAAAATTCAAATAAAAATCAATAGCGGAATTTCAACAGCATCAGAACTAATTATTCTGTTTCCGGAGAATTGATTTACACATTGAAATAGAAATTTTTTTCAATCAATTGAAGGTTCAGATGAATTGATTCGGTTATGCCGGATATTCGACAAAATTTCTGGGGGTCTCTGATAAGCGGATATGCACATCAAGGTGATCTGGAAGCACGGATTTTAGTATCCTGTGAATTTCAATGCAAATATTTTCAGCGGTAGGAATTTTATTGACAAATTCCGGACAATCCATGTTCAGATTTTTATGATCGTAACGTTGCTCGACATTTTTTTCAATCACTTCTTTCAATACTTTCAGATCCATTAAAATACCCGATTCCGGATCCAGTTCGCCACTGATCTTTACATCCATCTCATAATTGTGGCCGTGAAAATTAGGATTGCTGCAGATTCCGAAAATCTGTTTGTTTTTTTCCTCAGACCAATCCGGATTGAATAGTCTGTGTGCTGCATTGAAATGTCCTTTTCGTATAATAGAAATCCTCATGGAGTCAATTTGAATGCAAAACTAAGGGAAATAGGAATTGACTGTAGTATTGGGCTAAGCGATTTGAGATTTTCCGGCTTATTAATACCGGATCAGGACATCTTCCTGGTCAACTTAAGTCTTAATGACCCCGGTCATTTAATCAGGGTCTATGGTTTAAAGTCTTGAGACTGCCTGAATAGGGCTCAGGAACAATGATTATTATAGGTTCTTCTGTTGAGTTAAATCATCCCAGATTCTCTTCCCTAATTCCTATCCAATCGGTCGATCCACCTTATATTTGCCAAGTTTTATAATTATTGCGATGCAGTCAAATCACATACCTTATGATTATGTACCGATCCTGTTGCAATTCATTGTTGCAGGTGGATTTGTGGTCGTTACGCTGATAGCAACCCATTTATTAGGGGCTAAGAGAAGCGGAGTTCGCAAGGACAACTCCTTTGAATGCGGTTTAGATAGTGTAGGAAATGCCCGTAATCCATTCTCTATCAGGTATTTTATGACTGCTATTCTCTTTGTGTTATTTGATGTGGAAATTGTATTTATGTATCCCTGGGCTGTAAATTTCAGAAAATTAGGCTGGTTTGGTTTTATGGAGATGTTTGTCTTTTTGGCCTTATTGATGGCTGGATTTTACTATGTGCTGATGAAAGGAGTTCTAAAATGGGAAACCAGGGAATCTGAATGATGCTGATTTCCGGAGATAAAACAAATATGTTTTGTAGGTCAGATAAAAACAGAAATAAGAAGATTGGGTCCTGAGGATTACATAGATAAACTTAGTCCTGGTCCATTTTATAGTCATCACAATGAGCGAAAAAATTAAAATAAGTGAAGCACCGGAAGGACACGCAGGTCCGGGATTCTTTGCCACTTCTTTGGATTCCGTGGTGGGATTGGCAAGAAAAAACAGCATCTGGCCATTGCCATTTGCCACCTCTTGCTGCGGCATAGAGTTTATGTCAACCATGTCATCCCATTATGATCTGGCCAGATTTGGATCTGAGCGATTGAGCTTTTCACCAAGACAAGCGGATTTATTGATGGTCATGGGAACGATTGCCAAGAAAATGGGACCCGTTTTAAGGCAGGTGTATGAGCAGATGGCTGAGCCCAAATGGGTGATCGCTGTTGGAGCCTGTGCTTCCAGCGGTGGAATATTTGATACCTATAGTGTATTACAGGGAATCGACCGGATTATTCCGGTAGATGTATATGTTCCCGGATGTCCGCCAAGACCGGAGCAAATAATTGAAGGAGTGATGCGCATCCAGGATTTGATCGGAAAAGAATCCGTCAGGAGACGCAATTCAAAAGAATATCAGCAATTGATGGAAGAATATTTAGTGAAGTGATGCGCACATTGACAAAAGAACAGATAGAACAACATATCAGTGACCATCTCGGTAGTCCTCTGAGTATTACTGAAGATGAATATGGTATTTTCAATACAACCGTACCATTAAAACAATTGTATCAATTGATTTTATTTTTATTTAAAGATGAAGTACTTGGTTTTCAATTTTTAACTGATATCTGCGCTGTTCATTATCCGGATAATAAAGGAAATGAATTTGCTGTCGTCTATCATTTGCAAAGCATGCAAAATAAAACACGGCTTCGCATTAAAATATTTGTTCCTCTTGAAAAGCCGGAAGTTCCCACTTTAACGGGAATATATGCCAGTGCAAACTGGATGGAACGCGAGACGTATGATTTTTTTGGAATTCAATTTTTAGGACATCCGAATTTAAAGCGAATATTAAATATGGATGAAATGTCAGCATTTCCCATGCGCAAGGAATATCCATTGGAAGATCCAACAAGGGAAGATAAAGCTGATTTTCAATTTGGAAGATAATAGAAATGAAAACAAATTTAGATTACCTGTCAGAAATACATGAACCGGAAAGACCGGAAATTCCATATACTACGCTGAATCTCGGGCCTACACATCCTGCAACTCATGGAATTTTCCAGAATGTGCTTAAAATGGATGGAGAGCGAATCGTAAGTGGTGAGCAAACAATTGGCTACATACATCGCGCTTTTGAAAAAATTGCGGAACGCAGACCGTTCTATCAGATCACTCCGCTTACAGACCGGATGAATTATTGTTCAGCACCTATCAATAATACGGGCTGGATGCTGACCGCAGAAAAATTGCTTAAAATAAAAGTTCCGAAACGCGTGGACTATATGCGCGTCCTGGTCATGGAACTTGCAAGAATAACTGATCACATTATTTGTAATAGTATATTGGGCGTGGATACAGGTGCACTCACCGGATTTACTTACGTATACCAGTGGCGCGAATTTGTATATGAAATCTATGAAGAAATTTGCGGAGCCCGTTTAACAACCAACATGGGACGCATCGGAGGGTTTGAGCGTGATTTCAATCCGATTGTATTTGAAAAGACTAAAAAATTTCTGAAAGAATTTCCGGTGATCTGGAAACAATTCGAAAATTTATTATCGCGTAATCGCATTTTCATGGATCGCACCATTGATACCGGGGCTATAAGTGTGGAGCGCGCACTGAATTATGGTTTCACGGGCCCCAATTTAAGAGCTTGTGGAATTGATTACGATCTGCGTACTGCAGAGCCTTATTGTTCTTATGAAGATTTTGAATTTGATGTTCCGGTTGGAACGACCGGTGATACCTATGATCGCTTTGTTGTGCGCAATGAAGAAATCTGGCAAAGTTTGCGAATCATTGAACAGGCCTTAGATAAAATTGAAAAAATGGGACCGGGTGAGTTTCATGCAGACAATGATCATTATTATCTTCCACCAAAACAGGAAGTGTATAAGAACATGGAGGCATTGATTTATCATTTTAAAATCATCATGGGTGAAATTGATGCACCGGTTGGCGAAGTATATAATGCCGTTGAAGGAGCAAATGGTGAGTTGGGATTTTACCTGATCAGTGATGGTGGACGAACTCCCTATCGCCTGCATTTCAGACGACCTTGTTTTATTTACTACCAGGCTTATCCGGAAATTGTCAAAGGACAATTGCTTTCTGATGCCATTGTAGTGATGAGTAGTTTGAATGTAATTGCAGGTGAATTGGATGCGTAATCTTTTTTTTCGAATAATGCAAAAATGGAAAAAGTATTAACGGGAGTAAAGTGACAATAGTTATTATCAAAATCGGAGCAGAACAAGTTGATGAAAGTGTTTGAAAAAATGAATGGAGGAAGCAGATAAATGAATTAAAAAATTAAATCAAAACCCATTGGGGAGATAGTATAAGAAAGATGGCCTTTTCAGCAGAAAGATTAGAACAGATCAAAGAAATCAAGAATCGTTATCCAGCCGGAAAACACAAATCCGCCTTGTTGCCGGTATTGCACTTGGCACAGGCAGATCATGGCTGGTTACCTATCGATGTGATGAATGACGTTGCAGAAGTTTTGGATATCCATCCGATTGAAGTGTATGAAGTCGCGACGTTTTATACCATGTTTCATTTGAAGCCGGTCGGAAAATATGTGTTGGAAATTTGCAGAACAGGTCCATGTTGTTTAGTTGGAGCTGAAAGCCTCATTCAATATTTAAAAAACAAACTGAATGTGGAAGAAGGAGAAGTCACAGCAGACGGATTGTTTACCATAAAGCCTGTGGAATGCCTGGCATCCTGTGGTACCGGTCCCGTCTTGCAAATCGGTCCGGATTACATTTATAAAGAAAATTTGACAGAAGAAAAATTGGATCAATTGATAGAATCATTAAGAGCGAAAGGATAAAAATGGGAAAACAAATATTGCTCGAACATATCAATAAACCCGGAATCAATACGATAGATGGGTACATGAAAAATGGAGGCTATGCTTCTGTTGAAAAAGCATTGAAATCCATGAGCCCCGATCAGGTCGTAGAAGAGGTTAAAACTTCAGGATTACGTGGAAGAGGCGGAGCCGGTTTTCCAACAGGCATGAAGTGGTCTTTTCTGGATAAAAAATCAAATAAGCCAAAATACCTGGTATGTAATGCAGATGAATCCGAACCCGGTACTTTTAAAGACCGGTATTTGATGGAACGAATTCCGCATTTGTTGATTGAAGGGATGATTACATCTTCCTTTGCGCTTACAGCAAATACTTCTTACATCTATGTAAGAGGTGAAATGATGTATGTGATCAGAATTCTTGAAAAAGCAATTGCAGAAGCATATGCGAAAGGATTTCTGGGTAAGAATATTTTGGGTACTGGTTATGATTTGGATCTTTATGTTCATCCGGGAGGTGGCGCATACATCTGCGGTGAAGAAACTGCATTGCTTGAATCCCTTGAAGGAAAGAGAGGAAACCCCAGGAATAAACCACCATTTCCGGCGGTATCCGGATTATATGATAGTCCGACGGTAGTAAACAATGTAGAAACTATAGCAGCTGTTCCTTGGATTATTAATAATGGTGGTGCTTCATATGCTGCAATCGGAATAGGAAAAAGCAGCGGTACCAAATTGATTTCTGCCTGTGGAAATATTAATAAACCGGGAGTGTATGAAATCGAATTAGGTGTACCAGTCGAAGAGTTTATTTATTCAGATCAATATTGCGGAGGAATACCGGAGAATAGGGAATTAAAAGCAGTTGTAGCGGGAGGATCTTCAGTACCTATTTTACCAAAGGAATTAATTTTAAAAACGGCTAATGGGGAACCACGACTGATGACGTATGAGTCTCTTTCCGATGGCGGATTCGTTAGTGGTACCATGCTGGGCTCAGGTGGATTTATCGTGTTTAATGATCAGGCTTGCATTGTAAGGAATCTGTGGAATTTTACGCGGTTCTATCACCATGAAAGTTGCGGTCAATGCAGTCCTTGCCGCGAAGGAACAGGTTGGATGGAAAAAGTTTTGCATCGGATTGAACATGGGCATGGAAAAATGACTGACATTGATTTATTGGTGGATGTTGCTAAAAAAATAGAAGGCAAAACAATTTGCCCTTTAGGCGAAGCAGCTGCCTGGCCGGTAGCGAGTGCAATCCGGCATTTCAGAAAGGAATTTGAAAATCATATTCTTCATCCGGAATCCTGCAGTGCAAAGCATTTGTATTTTGGAACTTTAGCGGTGCATTAATAAAATGAATGAATTTTAAATAGTGATTGTGGCTGAATGGAATTAATAAATACGATTGGAATGATCAGTTTTAAATCGATCTTTTATTGATTTGAAGATTTTAAAACTATAATTCCAGAACTGATAAATAATTGATGTATAAAAAATGAGTGATCTTTTAAAAGTAACGATAGACGGAAAGAGCATCGAAGTTGCTCCGGGCACCACCATTTTACAAGCAGCCAGGCAAATCGGTGATAAATATCCTCCGGCTATGTGTTATTATACGCCATTGAAAAACACAGGAGGCAAATGCAGGGTTTGTCTCGTGAAAGTGAGTCAGACTAGTGAAGCTAATCCGCGGCCCATTCCAAAATTAGTGGCGAGTTGTCTGACCAAAGTGGAAAATGGAATGGTGGTGGAAAACGAATCTTCTGCCGAAGTACTGGAAGCCAGGAAAGGGGTAGTTGAGTTTTTGCTGATCAATCATCCACTGGATTGCCCAATCTGTGATCAGGCAGGTGAATGTGATCTTCAGAATTTATCTTATGAACACGGAACTGAAACAACACGATATGAAGAAGGCAGACGGGAATTCAATAAAATAGATATAGGTCCGCATATTCAATTGCACATGACGAGATGCATTTTATGTTATCGCTGTGTGTATGCTGCAGATCAATTAACCAATAGCCGCGTACATGGAGTTTTAAACAGAGGAGATGTTTCAGAGATCAGTACCTATATTCAGAATTCTATTGATAATGATTTCTCAGGAAATATCATTGATGTATGTCCGGTAGGCGCACTGACCGATAAAACATACCGGTTTAAACAACGCGTGTGGTTTTCAAAACCATATAATGCGCATAGGAACTGTACCAAATGCAGTGGCAAAACGGTGTTGTGGATGAAAGATGAAAATATCATTCGCGTTACAGCCAGGAAAAATAAATTCGGGGAAGTAGAAGAGTTTATATGCAATGAATGCCGATTTGATCACAGGTCAAAAACAGACTGGGTTATAGAAGGCGTAAGAGATATGGGCGATGATTCTGTAATCTCAGCAAATAAATATGAACTACCGGTAGTTTCTCCGGCAGTATTGGTAGATTCTAAATTCGTTTCGGAATGAGTGATTGGGTCGTGAAATTTATTTTCATTGTAGTAATCTTTGCGTTGTCATTGTTCATTGCAATGTATTCTACTTATGCGGAACGCAAGATCGCCGCATTTCTTCAGGACAGGTTGGGACCCAACAGAGCAGGACCATTTGGAATACTTCAGCCGCTTGCCGACGGAGTCAAACTATTTTTTAAAGAAGAGTTTATTCCAAGAGCTTCTGATAAATGGTTGTTTCTGATGGGCCCTGGATTATTTATTTGCACGGCATTAATGACCAGTGCGGTAATTCCATTCGCTCCGGATTTGATGTGGGATGGAAAACTGATTTCCATGCAGGCAACAGATTTAAATGTTGGGATCTTATACATTTTTGGAGTGGTATCATTGGGAGTTTATGGAATCTTAATTGGTGGCTGGGCATCCAATAACAAATTTTCATTGTTAGGTGCTATTCGTGCAGCTTCACAAAATATCAGTTATGAGCTCGCCATGGGATTGTCCATTGTCGCTTTAATAATGGTGACGTCCAGTTTGTCATTAAAGGATATCGTAAGTCAGCAATCAGGCTGGCATTGGAATGTAATTTATCAGCCTTTGGGATTTTTAATTTTCATTATCTGCGCATTTGCTGAAACCAACAGAGCTCCATTTGATTTACCGGAATGCGAGACTGAATTAGTTGGAGGCTATCATACCGAATATTCATCCATGAAGCTGGGATTTTACTTGTTTGCAGAATACATTAATATGTTTATCAGCAGTGCCGTATTAGCCACCTTGTATTTTGGTGGGTATCAATTTCCATTTATCAGTAGTATGGACCCGGGCATTGCAAAAACAATACTGGGTGCAGCAGTAATGTTTGGAAAAATATTTTTCTTTATATTTTTCTTCATGTGGGTTCGGTGGACGTTGCCGAGATTCCGTTATGATCAATTGATGAATTTGGGTTGGAAAATATTAATTCCATTATCGGTAATTAACATTCTGCTCACTGCAGGATTCATTTTATTCAAAAGCTAAAAAAAACATGGCTATCATAAAACTGACATCAAGAATAAAAGTCATGGAACGTAAACCGATGAGCTTCATGGAGCGCATCTATCTTCCTGCAGTTTTCAAAGGCATGGCAATTACGTTGAGTCATTTGTTTAAGAAAAAAACAACCATCAGTTATCCGGAGCAAAAGCGACCGATGAGTGATGTATTCCGCGGATTGCATATTTTAAAACGCGATGAAAACGGAGCAGAGAGATGTACGGCTTGTGGTTTATGTGCATTGGCCTGTCCTGCCGAAGCAATTACCATGACCGCAGCTGAACGCAAAGCAGGTGAACAATTATTATACAGGGAAGAAAAGTATGCAGCAGTATATGAAATCAATATGTTGAGATGCATCTTCTGCGGCTTATGCGAGGAAGCATGTCCCAAGGCGGCCATATTTCTTCAGAATGATGTTATGGCACCACCAAGTTTTGAGCGGGGTGATTTTATTTATGGTAAAGACAGACTGGTAGAGCCATTTCCACAAATTTAAAGGCATGGAAAAATTATTTTATATCTTATCCGGACTGACATTGATTTCTGCAATCATGGTCATTTTGTCCAAGCATCCGATCCGGAGCATACTTTTTTTGGTGCTCACATTTTTTTTAATTTCCGCACATTACATTTTGCTTAATGCCCAGTTTTTGGCTTTGGTTAATATTGTAGTTTATGCTGGTGCCATCATGGTATTATTTTTATTTGTCGTGATGTTTTTGAATCTTAACAGAGATATCGAACGGTTTAAGTCCTGGTTGCCATTGGCAGCTGCGGTCATATCCGGAAGTTGTGTGTTTCTTGTTTTTTTATCTGCGTACAAATCATCTCACCAAATACAAATTGAAAATTCTGGCGGATATCAAATTGGACTGGTCGAGAATTTAGGTGAAGTCCTGTACCGGGATTATTTATTTCCTATGGAGATCAGTTCCGTGTTGTTCCTCGTAGCCATGATTGGCGTCATGTTGCTGAGCCGGAAAGAAAAGACGGAAACTGTAAAAAACTTGTTGCCATGAATCACATTCCAGAAATAATAAAGACCATTCCTTTTGATCATTATTTGATCCTGAGCGCCGCTTTATTCTTCATTGGAATGATTGGCGTTCTGGTCAGAAAAAATATCATCATTGTATTTATGTGCATTGAGATTATGCTCAATGCGGTCAATCTGTTACTGGTGGCCAGTGCTGCTTACAGAGGTGATGCGGCAGGACAGGTAATGGTCTTGTTTATTATGGCTGTTGCTGCAGCAGAAGTATCACTTGGATTGGCAATTATCGTAATGTTATACAAGAATTTACAAACAACCAATATCGATCTTTTCAACCAATTGAAAGGATGATAAATCATTTGAATAGATGAACGAAGAATTAATTTTACATCTCATATTGTGGCCGCCATTGATCGGTTTTCTCATCAATGGTATTTTGGGTACTAAGTTGCCAAAACTTTTAGTGACTCTCATTGCATGTATTGCGCCGTTGACGAGTTTTGTCGGAACCTGTCTGGCCTATGTTCAATTAGGAGGGCAACCCACCAACATAGATTTGTATACCTGGTTTATTGCTGAGGGATCTGCGAAGGTAGAGTTTGGATTTTATATCGATCATTTGACCTATATCATGTTATTTGTAGTAACCGGAGTCGGAACGCTGATACATGCATATTCTTCCGGTTATATGAGCCATGATAAGGGTTACTCCAGATATTTTAGTTATCTCAATCTGTTTTTGTTTTCTATGTTGTTATTGGTATTGGGATCCAATATTGTAGTATTATTTGCCGGTTGGGAAGGAGTTGGACTCTGTTCATTTTTGTTAATTGGTTTCTGGTTCGAAAACAAAGAATTCAACAAGGCAGCTGCCAAAGCATTTATCATGAACCGGATCGGGGATTTTGGTTTTTTGATAGGAATATTTCTTTGCATTCATAAATTCGGCGCGGTAAACTTTATGGAAATGCGCGAAACGGTTCTTGATGAAGGTCTCATCAATGATCCGATGATTGTCGTGCTGACTTTATTCTTATTCCTGGGAGTTTGTGGTAAATCCGCACAGATTCCGTTGTTTACCTGGCTGCCCGATGCTATGGCCGGCCCTACGCCTGTCTCAGCATTGATTCATGCTGCAACAATGGTTACTGCAGGTATTTATTTAATTACAAGAATGCATTTTGTATTTGAGTTGGCGCCTATAACGTCCACGATCATTGCAATTGTAGGTTGCCTTACAGCAATTGTCGCTGCCAGTATTGCTTTAAAACAAAATGATATCAAAAAAATATTGGCTTACTCTACAGTAAGTCAACTGGGATATATGGCTGTGGCCCTAGGCGTAGGAGCTTACATCACTGCTATTTTCCATTTAATGACTCATGCTTTTTTCAAAGCACTTTTGTTTTTGGGTGCAGGAAGTGTAATCCACGGATTGCACGGAGAACAGGATATCAGTAAAATGGGTGGTTTAAAATCGAAAATGAAATGGACTTACGCTGTGATGCTTATTGGTACACTGGCCATTGTAGGTTGTCCTCCTTTCGCTGGATTCTTTTCTAAAGATGAAATATTAGCGGTGGCCTTTTCAAAGAATAAATTTTATTTCATTATACTCTCTATTGCTTCTGTGTTTACAGCCTGGTATATGTTCAGATTGTTGTTTTCCACATTTCATGGAAAATTCAGAGGTACAGAAGAACAAGAAGGCAAAGTACATGAATCTCCCTGGAGTATGTTGATACCGCTTATTGTATTGGCCGTGTTCTCGATTGTTGGCGGTTTTGTGGGATTGCCCAAGGTTACAGGTCAGCCACATAAAATTTATACATTTGTTACCCAATCAATTACCCAGGTCAGGTTTGAAGCTTCTCATTTGTTTGAGTTTACACTCTGGGCATTAACCGTAATTGCATTGGCAGTGATTTCTTATTTATGTTATAAAAGGTATACCCATAAAACAAAAGAAGAATTTGAATCTGCAAGAACTTTTGTAAACGATACACTCATTCACAAATATTACCTCGACGAATTGTATGTCTTGCTTTTTGTAAATCCATTAAAAAAACTTGGGACCTGGTTGGGAAGCAATTTTGAATATCATGTTATAGATCCTATCGTCAAAATACCCGACAGGGTATTGGTTATGGCAGGAGAGTCATTGAAGAATTTGCAATCCGGAAAATTGAGTTGGTATTTGCTGAGTTCTGTAACCGGATTATTACTTATTTTATTGATGTTCATTCTTAAATAAAGAACATGTATCTGGCTATTTTATTAATATTAATCCCTTTATTTTTTTCACTGATTACATTTATATCAGGTAAAAAATGGGCTCCATATATCGCTTTGCTATCAGGAGTGACCACACTTTTTTATTTTCTTATGTTGATGGGAGCATACAATGTTAAAGAAAAGTATCTGGCTTTCAATACCTGTATAGACTGGCTCCCGGTAATCAGAGGTTATTTTCATATTGGTTTGGATGCGGCGGCGATATTGCCATTGGTACTTACCCAATTGGTAATCTGTTTAAGTCTTTTAGCCACGATGGTTAAAGGCAATCAACGGAGTTCATCCTTTTATGGTTTAATAGGATTGACACAGGCCGGATTGAATGGATTCTTTTGTGCTCAGAACCCGGTTACTTTTTTTATCTTTTTTGAACTGGCACTGCTGCCGGTTTATTTTTTGGTGCTGAATAATGGTGGTCCAAAACGCAAACAAGCTGTATTTAAATTCTTTTTGTACACTGCATTTGGCGGATTATTGATGTTGGCAGCCATTCTGTTTCTTCAATCCAATATGCATGAAGAACTCAAGCTGCAAAGCTGGAGTGAGTTTTATAAAAACAAATTAAATATAAAGTATCAGTATTGGTTGCTTGCCGCTTTTTTAATTGCATTTGCAATCAAGTCGCCAATATTTCCATTTCATACCTGGCAAGCTGATTTGTACACACAATCGGATAAGCCAACTTTAATGATAATTGCAGGAGTGTTGTCAAAGATGGGAGTATTTGGATTGGTGCGCTTTGACTTTTTTTTCCTGGAAGCTCTTTATGAATGGTTTTACTATCTCATTCTGATCTGTTTAATCGGTGTCATTTATGGAGCATTAATTGCCTGGCGGCAAAAAGACATGGTACGCATTATGGCATATTCATCCTTATCCCATATGGGCTTAATTGCGGCAGGTATTCTTACGCTGACCAATAAAGGAGTACAAGGCGGTTTGTTTTCTATGCTGGCACATGGTCTCGCAGCAGCAGGTTTGTTCTTTGTATCTGATGTAATCATCCGGAGAACAAATGATTCCTCTATAGATTCCAGCGAAGGAATCGCAAAGGTAAGTCCGAGATTTGCAACGTATTTTTTCATTATTCTGCTGTCTACTGTAGGTCTGCCGTTGACCTGTGGATTTATTGGTGAATTTTACATGATCTGGGCAGTTGCAGAGTTCAGGCTTCCATTGGGAATCCTGGCTGCACTCACATTGATCTTTGGTGCAGTATATATGTTGCGCATGTATCAGCGCACCATGTTCGGTGTGCCATCTCCGAATGTGATGCAATTTGAAAAATTGAATTTGTCTGAAGAATATGTTTTTATAATTATAGTTGTGTTGATTGTTGTACTTGGATTTTTTCCCGGTGACTGGATAGGACTTGGCCAGTATGCTTATCAATATATGAATTACATTCCAACAAGTAAATGAGAAATCTATGATGCTTGCATTTGTTATATTGACTCTTTTTTCTGTTCTCATACTTTTTTTGGGATTTGCCAAACAAAGAAATCTGATTATTCCCGTTTCGCTACTTGCAGTGATACTGGCGATCGGCAGTATTTATACCAAACAAACATTCTGGAATCATTATTTAGCAGACATGATAGATACAGAAGGATATGCTTCTGTAATTTCATTGTTGATCTTATGTACGGGCCTTGGATTAATTCCTTTCCTGCATTTGTTTCAGAAAAGAGGTAATGAAGAATTGGGTGATTTCCTTGGTATCTTTTTGTTTGCTTTAATGGGAGGAATGTTGATGGTCTGCAGTCAGAATTATATGATTTTGTTTCTGGGGATTGAAATTCTTTCTTTAAGCATGTATGTGCTGGCTGGCGCTGACCGGAGAAAAGTGAAATCGAATGAAGCATCCCTGAAGTATTTTATTACCGGTTCCTTTACCAGTGCTGTTTTTTTATTTGGTATCGCATTGATCTATGCAACCAGAGGATCTTTATCTTATTTGCAGGTCAGTGGTCATGGTGATGTTATTACTGATTTGGCATTCATTTTCATATTCGTATCTTTTGCTTTAAAAATTGCCATTGTTCCCTTTCATTTTTGGGCACCGGATGTATATGAAGGAACGCCAACTTTATTTACGGCAGCAATGTCTACTGTGGTTAAGGTGGCTGCATTTGGAGCTTTGTTCAGAATCATTCAATTCAATCAGGCTATATTACCTGTTTGGTTAGATTGGTTCTTCGCAATACTCATTTTGGCAACATTGCTGTTGGGCAATATCATGGCAATGAGTCAGCGAAGTGTAAAAAGACTACTTGCTTATTCCGGAATTGTTCAGGCCGGGTTTATCCTTTTTGGATTTATTCATTTAACTGGTGATACCGCATGGGTTGTTATTTATTATTTATTGGCGTATACTTTATCATCATTGGTTTGTTTTATCATTGTTCATTTTGTGGAAGAGCAAAGCGGTTCTGATGATATTGATTCATTTACAGGCCTCGCATCCAGCAATCCAACTCTTGCTATCCTGATGACATTGGCTTTGATTTCATTGGCAGGAGGGCCACTGACGGCCGGTTTTATTGCAAAGTTATTTGTTTTAAATCAGGCAGTGGTTTATGGTTTTGCTTCCCTGGTTGTCGTTGCAGTAATCTCCACATTGATGTCGGTATATTATTATTATAAAATTATCAACGCAATGTTCAGTCAAAGTGCAGATCAGAAATGGAATACGCCCTTGATTTATAAAGGGATCCTGCTTATTTTTATTCTGATAACTATCTCAGCTGGCGTAGTTCCCGGTTGGTTCACTCTTTACTTTAAATAGATTAACTATTTACTACTAAATAACTCCGGTGGATCTGTTGAAGTTTAGCTCTATTTAATTTTACTACTAAACAAGTACTGGATAACAAATGAGTTCTCTGATTCAATATTCAACTATTGAATCAATAGCCGGTTGTTTACTATATTGTATTTTATACAAATGAGTTGATTTTGTAATTCAATAATGAAGTAAGCATACTGTTTTCATGCCATTTTATCGAGTTAAAATTTTAGGATATTACAGCCTAGCCTGAAATGCAGAAATGGGTGAGTAGTTTTTCTAAGAACGTATCATCTGTCTGACTTTAGATTGAAGGTAAGATGGTAAAATCGCATATCATCAACGCGGTTGTTTTAGTCAAAATAAGGGATTCCGGCAGGAAGAAATAGTTTCGTAGCTTTCATCCATTTTATTTTTGTTGTATCTTTGACTAACACCTCAAAATACATTATTATGAAAAAAACGTACATCTTTTTCGTGTTGACTGTATTTAGTTTGCAGTTAATTGCCCAGGATCAGGTTCAAAGTTTTATTAAAGAAGCGGAAGGCTTTTATGCTCAAAAAAATTACAAGCAAGCGCAGTTAAGTTTACAGGATGCCATAAACGAACTCAATAAACTGATGTCAGGTCAGGTTGGCGACTTATTGCCACCTGAGATTAATGGACTGAAAGCGGTTGATGGTAGTGCCAGTAATTCGAATTTAGGAGTTATGGGCGGCGGTATGCAAATCAGTAAAAAGTATGAATATCCCGGTAAAAAGGAAAATAATGCGGAAGTGCAAATAATTGCGAATTCTCCAATGTTAAACGCAATGAGCATGTATTTAAGCAATCCTTCACTAATGGGTGAAGGATCCAAAAGTGTCCGCGTTGGAACGCAGCGAGCAGTATTGAAATCGGAAATGGAGGATTATTATGATGACAACGGAGGCAGTAAAAAAATCCGATCAACCCAAATACAAGTTCCATTAAGTCAAACGCTAATTACCTTAAATTTAAAGGGCTTTGCTACGGAGCAAGATGAAATTTCATTTGCCTCAAAACTGGATCTGGCTAAAATAAAAGCAGCTGTTGGGGAATAATTCCAAGATTAACTCTTCCCCGGTATAATTGATATTCGCCATTCCTAAAGCGTTGTTATTTCAATTCGTTTTGAATTTGGCGAAGATTATGAATGAGTCAGAATGCGAAGGACTCGTATCGCGAATTGGAATTCCGGCTGAATCTTTTTAAAACAAAGCTGTCTGCTCCGGAGAATTTTGATTGGATCTTTCAATTAATAGCTATAATCTAAATTCAGGTAGAACACAGTTTATTTACTGGCTGATTTATTAATTCGGCTAATAGGCATTTTAGGGCATCAGGGTAGCTATTCTTCTAACATGTTAATTATCAACATTTTAGATGTGGATTTTTTTTCGTAAATTTGCCCAACTCAGAATAAAAATGCTTTTTGAACAGGAGGCACGGTTGACGGTTTATCCAAAGGAACTCTGGTCTGACCAGTTGATTTCCCAGGAAGTGTTATGGCCAAAAATAAAGTCGGCAATTCAGCAAAACCGGTTTCCTCATTTTAGCTTGTTGCTTGGAAAACCCGGTAATGGACAATTGGTGTTGGCCTTGAGCATCGCACAGGCTTTATTTTGTAAGACGGAACAAAAACCTTGCGGAACCTGTGAAGCTTGCCGTAAGATCACCTATCTGATTCATCCGGATCTTCATTTTTCATTTCCTTTAAACAAACCTAAAGAAACTTGTCAGCAGCATTATGCATCCTGGAGAACAGCAATTCAGGAAAAGCCGTTCATGAGTATTTCAGATTGGTTTCAATATTTATCGGATGAAAGTAAAAATGCAAATATATCAGTAACGGAAATTAATAATTTTTCTCAATTACTCACATTACGTCCATTTGAGTCTGATGTAACCGTTTTGATTTTATGGTTACCAGAATATCTTGGAAAGGATTCAAATCGCTTGCTCAAATTATTTGAAGAGCCACCGGCAAATGTCTTCGTCATTTTGGTTTCGGAAAACAGCGAATTGCTTTTACCAACGGTATTGTCAAGAGCTCAATTATTCCGAATGCAGTCGATCCAGTTGGATCATGCGTCTGCACTCTTATCAGATAAATATAATGTGTCACGTGATATTGCCTATTCCACCTTACTTTCTACAGACAAAAATGTTCAGGAAGCAATACAGTTAATTGAACAGAAGTCAAGTCCATCTATTGATGTATTGAAAAAATTACTGCAGATTACTTATTCTTACCAGGTAGGTCCCATGTTGCAATGGGTAGAAACTTTTCTGGAATTAAACAGGGAAGAACAAAAGAAATTTATAGAATGGATTCAACTTTTGTTGTCGTTTGTATTAAGAATAAAATTTTCGGGAAATTCAGATCTTGATTTTCCGGAAAACCAAATGATGGCATATTCAAAAAAATTATCTAATTCCTTAACATTAATCCAAATTGAAAAATGGGTTGATCTTATGGACGATTGTCATATGGCTATTCAGCGAAATGCGAATGTAAAAATCCTGATGACAGACTTCTGTATCCAATTATCGGGAATTTTAAAAAGCAGTAGTTCTAACAATTAGGAATGACCAGTGACGATTATTAAATAACATATAATAGATAGCAATGGGATGTACAAGTTGTAAAACAAATAAGAACGGAGCTCCGGGTGGTTGTCAGGATAAAGGACATTGTTCGAGTGGTGGATGCAACCGGATGAATACGTATGATTGGCTCACCGTACTGGATCTCGATGATCCTGAAGAAAGTAAATTGGCAGAAGTAAGTTTTAAAAATGGTTCACGGAAAACATTTTACAGAGTTCCGGATTCATACCGGTTTACAACAGGAGACCTTGTTGTTGTAGATACCGGATACGGAGGTTATGATGTCGGCAGAGTTAGCCTGATGGGAGATCTTGTCAAGATTCAAATGAAGCGCAAGAATTTTTCTGAAGGAAGAATTACATTTGATATTTTGCGTAAAGCCAATCAACGGGATATTGAGCGAATGGAGGAGGCAAGAGCGATTGAACATTCTTCTTTGGTAAAAGCAAGGGTCATTGCAAGAACACTGAATCTCGATATGAAAATCGGAGATGTGGAATTTCAGGCAGACTTAAAAAAAGCAACGTTTTATTACACGGCTGAAGGCAGAGTTGATTTTAGAGAATTGGTGAGAATGTATGCTAAGGAATTCCGTACAAAAATTGAAATGTGGCAAATAGGTGCAAGGCAGGAGTCCGCACGCATTGGAGGAATCGGTTCCTGTGGTCGGGAATTGTGTTGCTCAACCTGGTTGTCCGATTTCAAAACGGTAAATACCAATGCGGCCCGCTATCAAAATATTGCTATCAATCAATCCAAACTAACCGGTCAATGTGGACGATTGAAATGTTGTTTGAATTATGAGTTGGATTTGTATGTGGATGAACTGGATAAATATCCATCCAATGTGGAGGAATTGTATTCAAAACATGGAAAGGCAAGTCTCGTAAAAATAGATATCTTCCGCGGGGTATTGTATTATTCCTATGAGCCGGAAAAAGGAAGATCACTGGTAATGGCATTGACTCCTGATTATGTACGTATGGTTAAATCCATGAACGTTAAAGGTGAAAAGCCTGATGAAATTATTGCCGTTGAAGAAGCCGTGGATACTACTAAACCGGTAGAGCACGAATATGAAGATGTTACCGGTCAGATCGAATTGCCCGACAATAAGCGGAAAAAGAAAAAGAAATTCCGCAAAAAACCATTCGATAAAAATCAACCCAGAAAGAATTAGATGTAGGGTAATAGATCTGAGTTAAGAGATTTGAACTATGAGATCTGAGATCTGAGATGTATTTGAATGAGTGGGCCATAATTAGTATCAAACAAACTGATTTACAAATTATAGCCTACAGCCTACAGACTTCTTCCTGCAATATTAAGTTCAGACCTTGTATTTTAAATTATGGATAAATACTTATTCCATCACAATTATTTTTTTCACCCATTTTTGGTTTTCTGTTTTGATGTAAAGGAAATACATACCAGATAAAACAGGAGCCGGAATCGGGCACGCTGATGTACAGTTTTCGGAATGAATTACACCATGCAACATTATTTTTCCGGTCAGGTTGAGCCAGCTGTATTCTATATTTTCAAACAGAATGGATTCATTTAAGTGCAGTGTTGTAAAGCCATTGGTATGTATAAGATTGGATGTAAATAAATCATTACCGGATGTAATATGATTTCTCTGCGTTATTCTTCCTGCTTCTGATTCTGTCTCTTCATTGAATTGAATTATTTCAGAATGAATAAAAGGCAGTTTGAAGAAATCGATGGCTATGCTATCCTTATCACGACATCCTTTTAGCATTGCAGACCATTCCAATACATAATGACCGAGTTTAGTTACGGTGACTCTGGTAACGTTGTCGTTTTTATTTGTAAAATTAACTTTACCGGGTCCGGAAATTACTTTCCATATGCCTGACTCTGCTTTTGTTGCTTTCATTTTCGTTTGATAGCCCAACACTTTTAAATCACGACCAGCCTGTGCAGCTTTAATGACTTCAACTTTCTGGCAGATAAGACAGGAACTATTTAATCCATAATAGTGTCTGATACAAATATTTTTTATACCGGGTTCATGCCAACTTAACTGGATTTCTTTATTATAGAGACTATCTATGGAATGAACGACCGGATTTCCATCTGCTGACCATTCTTGTTTGATTCCGTCGGTATCTGATTTATAGATTCCGATGTCATCATAGCATAATTGAGTCTTACCAAGTTGGTCAGCTGATGCAAAAAGTGAATCGGATTTTATTTCATAGCAAACTGTTTTAATGCAATTCTTTTTTTGGTTGGCAATAGATGTAACTTCGACATGAACATCGGCACAAAATGTACCCAATGTATTAAACACAAGAAAGCTATCGGTGGAAAGGGTAGTGTGATTTGGATCAGCCTGAATATACCAGGAGTAATTTTTTTGTATGGATAAAAAAGGTGAATTCTTGGGATTATTGGAATAGCAACTTGAAACTTCATCCGTCAAGCTGATGTGCATCTGACCATTATTACAATTGAACTTCCACACCGGGATAAATGAGTAGAATGCTGAAGTTAGCAAAATTGTGCTGTCGCATTGATAGATTCCGGTGGATTTTGCCAATGTAATCGGATATTGATATTTACAACCATACCAGCTTCGTCCCAATCCATCAATATAAGGCGTGCTGTCACAGCTTATATGAAAGAGTTCAACCGGAGCAGGAGGAGGTAAGATTTTGAATTCAACGACTGAATCGAATTTGCAGCAATTTCCATCTGTAAATTGTTCTCTGTAAATTCCAGATGCGTATATACGTTGTGAATGCCATTTAATCCCACCGGGTATTACAGCTTCATTGCAATAGATTCTGATTCGTGGATCCACTTTATCCTGGACAGGTCTTACTTTTACAGTCGCACATACCGGACCTTGCTGATCACAGATGAATCCACTCGAAGGATTTCCGATATATGCAGTTACGCAAAGTACAAAATCGCCTTCATCAGGAAAGTCCAGAAAGACTTCACTGCTGTTGGTCCCTACTTCATTACCATCTAAGGTCCAAACATAAGTAGGTGAGCAAGCACCTGGTTGGGGATCTATATAGAATTTTACATTACATGCACCAACGCATATTGGTTCAATTACTCCCTTTGGAATATCGTTGATAAATCCCAATGGTGCTAATGCAGGTCTTCCTCCACCTGTAGTATTTATTGTAAAATCACAGATATCTCCTTTGCAGCCATCAACCCAGAGAAAATACGTTTTACATGGTGTTAAAGTAACATTGACGGAATCAATACTATGTGGAACAATACATGGTGATTGACGTGTAACTATTTCTTCAGCACAAGTACAATCTCCCATGATACCATAAGCTAATCCGCGGCTACTGGTACAATCTCCCACAGTGATTTTAATGGTAGCCGGACCGCCATGGGAAACAAATCCCCACCAGCTGGTATTATAGCCTTTTCTGATTTTATCACAAGGGAATGGAATGGTGCTTGGATTATTGCAGGTATAAGCATTCAAATCGCTAAGGCTGCATAAGACACTGGCTTCGTCACAGGTTTCCGCCATCGGTGGTGTGCATTGTGCACTTAACTTTATTAAGATAGAAATATATAAGCATAAACAGAAAATCAGATGAATCCTGTAGTTTGATGCAGAATTGAAAAGGCATAGTGTCTTTTTCATATTGATGAGAATTTTGTAAACAATGGTATTTCTATGAGCACCGGTTGGGCAATCTGCACATCAATCTCTACCAAATATAAATCCTGCATCGTTCACTCAGATAAATTTAACTAAAACAGTAATGTTAAAATCCAATAGCATGTGGATATATGAATCCGCTGAACAGTATTCACAATGGGTTGTAAATTATTACAATAATAATATATATGTAAAGCATTAAAAAACAGATTAATATATATAAAATTAGCTCTAAATCTTCACTTTTTCAAATCTAAGGAGTTTTCGTTTCAATTTTTAAAGGGAGCCCTGAAGCTGGGTTATTCCCTCATTGTGCTTCATAAATTGCAGAAAACCAATAAGATATACATTGTTATTTAATTCAATCTAATTGGCATAATAATTGCAGCAGAGCGGGTAAGTCTTAAGATTATGAAAACTACATGTTGGTCCCTCCCGGGATTAATAATTCATTCTTTAAAGTCTGATCTCAGGCTACACTCCTATATAGATATTCATCCGTTTGCATTCATTCAGTTTAAGTCTTTTCTACAAGGTATAATTCAGCATTTCATTGGTATCAGAATAATTATCTATTCCAATGCTGCTGATTGCAGAATCCATCCGGAACTATCAGATGATTTTTTTGCAAGGAGCATTCATAATTATGAATTCTGCAATGGGTATTTGAATCACCATTCCCGAAAGTATAACATTCAAAGAACTGTTCAAAGAATCTATTCATGAACTCCTTAATTTCCAATGCTATAAAAATGGTTCGACTCGCTGCTGGTAGAAATTATCTGCAGCTCATGTTTATTTTTATTGGTTCCGTTCATTTGAATGCAGCAACAGAAACAATTTCTACCGGTTCATTTATTATCAACATGGGAGTGACACCTCAAACGATTAGCAACGGTATTAAGCCATATGGTCTTTTATATGATCTACTTCAGAATTATCATGTACCGGTAAAGTGGGTGATTAACGGTGCAAAAGGAAAAGATGGAATTGACTTTACTTACAATGGCATAGATTATAAAGGTGGAACTTTTATCATTCAAGCTGAATACCGTTCAGCTTCTGTAAATGCAAGAATTGCGTTTTGGCAAGGATTAGGTGTAGTAGGCGTAACGACTACAGCACCCATTTCTGTTCCTATTGCCCTGACTATAACCACTCCGCCGAATTGGACTCTGGACCAACAGAATGGTTCCATAGCAGAAAATTACATCAAAAATGCAGGAATTCCATTAACTGCATACTCATTTAAAGATCCTGCTGATTTGGATTGTTGCGATAATGTATTTGCAATGCCACATGCAGATCCTGAATGGAGTACGCACAGTCGCTTATATAGTTGGAATAAAGATTGTTTAGGTGCAATCTGGGCAGCTTGTCATGCTGTAAGTGCATTGGAAAATTTATATGATCCCTTGGATACTGCAACGCAAATGAATTTTCTATCCATAAAGATTCCAAAAAATCCCAAACCAAGTCCATATGCTGAAAACTCATTATTAATCTGGACGGATCACAATGATGGCAGTACACCATATACCTATTCGTATCACACAGATCCTATCATGCAATTTATGGGAACATTGGATGACGCAACTACCAATGGGTCTGAACAAATTTATATGCCGGTATTGAATGGATCCTGGAGAGCTTCTACAAAACTCGCCGTAATAGATCCCACACAAGCTGATGTTCCATTAAAATCACCCGGACCCGCTGCCGTAGTTGCCTATGGTCAGGGCTTTGGAGATAATGCACGAGGAAAAGTTATGTATGAAGCTGGTCATAATCATAATGGAAGTAAGCCAGAAAATGTGGCTGCTGAAAGAGCTTTTCTGAATTTCAGTTTTTATGCTTCTTTAGATAAAGCGCCATTAGTAAATATAATTTCTTCAACAGATACCTTTAAGTCAGCGCATCTTTATAATGTTAATGCTACAGTGTCTTCTCCGATTACATCACTTCCGTATTCTTATATGTGGAGTACAATGTCTTGTGGCGGTTCGTTTGGAGATCCTACCGCTCCAACAACTACGTTTACTCCTGCAAATGTTTTGGATACCACTCCTTGCATACTCAGATTATTGGTAGTTGATGGTTGCGGGCGAATGACTTTTATGGATAAGATGATTGTCATAATACCAGGGATACCAAAAATTGGTCTTGCTAAAAAAATAACTTCCGGTCCGGTTGATAATCTTAATGGTAGTTTCACATTTACCTATTCTATAAAAGTAAAAAATACCGGAGAAGTTACAATGTCTTCATTGCAGGTTCAGGATAATCTGACCGCAAGTTTTTCAGGTGCCGGTAGTTTTTCAGTCAACGGTGTAAGCTCATCAAAATTTACCATTAATCCTGCATATAATGGAAGTAGCAATATCAATTTGTTATCTGGTTCAAATGCACTAATCTCAGGAGACAGCGGTACCGTTTTATTAACGGTGACGGTATTTCCAGGATCCAATTATGGAGTGTATAATAATAATGCAACGGTGAGTGGGATTTCTCCTGTTGGTGTAACTAAAACAGATATATCACAAGACGGAACGGATGTAGATCCTGATAATGATGGTGATCCAACCAATAACAGTGCACCAACGCCTGTTTCATTTCCAAGAATTCAGCTTACAAAAACGGGGGTATTGAATACAAATGTTGTGCTTCCGAATGGAATTGCCAATACGGGTGACAAAATCAGTTATTCGTTTAAAGTATGCAACACAGGAAAAACCCTATTGACGAATGTTATTGTAACAGATCCATTGCTAACTGTAACAGGAGGTCCTTTGGGATCGCTGAATATAGGTGCTTGTGATAGTACTACATTTACCGGTAGCTATACTTTGACTCAGTCCGATGTAGACGCAGGTGTAAAAAATAATACAGCAACTGCAACCGGAAAAGATCCAATCAATCAGAATATCAGTAATAGTGATACTGAAACAACTCCGATACCGAAAAACGCTTCAATTTCTTTAGTGAAGACTGGTACATTAAACACGAATGATGTCGCTCCAAATGGAGTTGCCAATGTGGGAGACAAAATAATTTATTCATTCAAAGTAACCAATACGGGAAATGTAACGCTAACCAATGTCACAGTAACAGATCCGATAGTTACCGTTAGCGGTGGCCCCATTACCTTGGCACCCGGAGCAACAGACAATGTAACTTTTACGGGCGTTTATACCTTAACACAAACGGATATCGATGCCGGATTCAAATACAACACGGCAACGACAACGGGAAAGGATCCGCAAAATATAATCGTAACAGGTGTAGATGACGAAACGACAGTAATTCCCAAGTTAGCAAGTATTGCATTAGTCAAAACAGGAGTATTAAATGGTAATATTATTGCGCCGAATGGAATTGCGAATCCGGGAGATAAAATCAATTATGCATTCAAAGTAACAAATACAGGAAATGTAACGCTAACCAGCGTCACGGTAACAGATCCGATTGTTACCGTTAGTGGCGGGCCCATCACCTTGGCACCCGGAGCATCAGACAATGTAACGTTCACCGGAGTTTATACACTGACACAAACAGATATCGATGCCGGATTTAAATACAATACGGCAACAACAACGGGAAAAGATCCACAGAATATAAGTATAACCAATGGAGATGATGAAACAACATTGATTCCAAAGATTGCGGGCATTGCATTAGTAAAGACGGGCATACTTGATTTGAATGTTATTGCACCGAATGGAATTGCGAATCCGGGTGATAAGATTAATTATACGTTCAAAGTAACCAATACGGGAAATGTCACTCTTACCAACATTACTGTAACAGATCCTATAGTTGCCGTTAGCGGTGGGCCCATTACCTTGGTACCCGGAGCAACAGACAATATAACCTTTACCGGAGTTTATACACTGACACAAACAGATATCGATGCCGGATTTAAATACAATACGGCAACGACAACGGGAAAAGATCCACAGAATATAAACGTAACCAATGGCGATGATGAAACAACATTGATTCCAAAGAATGCGAGTATTGCATTAGTAAAGACGGGCATACTTGATATGAATGCAATTGCGCCGAATGGTATTGCGAATCCGGGTGATAAGATCAATTATACGTTCAAAGTAACCAATACGGGAAATGTAACGTTAACCAATATCACTATAACAGATCCGATTGTTAGTGTTAGTGGTGGACCCATTACATTGGTACCGGGAGCATCAGACAATATAAGTTTTACCGGTGTATATACTTTGACGCAAGCGGATATAGATGCAGGATTTAAATACAATACAGCAACAACAACGGGAAAAGATCCGCAAAATCTAACTGTAACAAATGGAGATGACGAAACCACACTGATTCCTAAAATTGCAGGCATTGCACTTATAAAAACCGGTGTGTTGGATATGAATGTCATTGCACCGAGTGGGATTGCGAATGTTGGTGATAAAATCAATTATTCATTCCAAGTGACGAATACGGGAAATGTAACATTAACCAATATCACTGTAACAGATCCGATTGTTACAGTTACTGGCGGACCCATAACCTTGGCACCTGGAGCTTCTAATAGTACAACATTCACCGGAGTTTATACATTGACCCAATCAGATATCGATGCCGGATTTAAGTATAATGTGGCAACGACAACAGGAAAAGATCCACAGAACAAAAGTGTAACAAATGGAGATGATGAAACGACATCGATTCCAAAGATGGCCAGTATTGCATTGGTTAAAACCGGGGTATTAAATATGAATGTCATTGCACCGAATGGAATAGCCAATCCGGGCGATAAGATAAATTACACATTTAAGGTAACCAATACGGGAAATGTAACGTTAACCAACATCACGGTAACAGATCCAATTGTTACTGTGAATGGTGGACCCATCACATTGGCACCCGGAGCCTCAGACAATGTTACATTCACAGGTGTCTATACCCTGACACAAGCAGATATTGATGCCGGGTTTAAATACAATACGGCAACGACAACAGGCAAAGATCCACAAAATATAAGTGTTACAAATGGCGATGATGAAACGACATCCATTCCAAAAATCGCAAGCATCGCATTGGTGAAGTCAGGAACACTGGATATGAATGTCATTTCACCAGGTGGTATTGCAAATGTTGGTGATAAGATACATTATTCATTTAAAGTCACCAATACCGGAAATGTTACGCTAAGCAGTATAGCCATTACAGATCCAATTGTTACTGTGAATGGTGGACCCATCACATTGGCACCGGGAGGATTCGATAATACTACATTTACAGGAGTTTATGTTTTGATGCAAACAGATATTGACGCCGGATTTAAATACAATACTGCAAAAACAACTGGAAAGGATCCACAAAATTTAACCGTAATGAGTACCGATGATGAAACTACGGTCATTCCTAAACAAGCTTCTATTTCATTGATCAAAACAGGTGTTCTTGAAGTCAATGCCGTGGCACCTAATGGAATCGCAAATGTTGGAGATAAAATTCACTATACCTTTAAGGTGACCAATACCGGTAATGTAAGCTTGTCCAATGTTTCTGTTGCGGATCCGATCGTAACTGTTATTGGCGGACCGGTTAGTTTGGCTCCCGGACAAATGGACAATACGACATTTACCGGAGTATATTCTTTAACTCAATCTGATATTGATGCAGGAATTAAATTCAACATGGCAACCACCATTGGAACCGATCCGCAAAATCAATTTGTGACAGACAACGATGATGAAACCACGACAATTCCGCAATCTCCAAAAATAATATTGGAAAAACAGGGCGTTTTACAGGATCTATATGGAGATGGATATGCCAATGTTGGAGAACATATAAATTATGCCTTCAGGATTTGTAATACAGGAAATGTGACTCTGACGAATGTAAGTGTTACCGATCCATTAATAAATGTGTCGGGAGGACCAATTCCGGTTTTAGGAGTTGGTGATTGTAATTATCAACTAATTAATGGATCCTATGCTATCACGCAAATGGATATAGATTCAGGGCGTGTTGTTAATTCCGCAACGGTACATTCATCAGATCCTAAAGGGAAACCAGTAACTGATGTAAGTGATGATCCGAATGATTTGTCTAATGTAGATCCTGATAAAGATGGAGATCCGGATGACCCGACCATTACACTTTTACCACAGAATCCGAAAATAGGAATAGCAAAAAAGTTAATTAGCGTTACTAACAATTTGAATGGAACATTCAGCGCTCAATTTGAGTTACGCATAATGAACACCGGTAATGTTACTCTGGGGGACATTCAAATATCCGATAATCTAACTAATGAATTTGGTAATTATAATCCTGTTAGTACGCTTAATCCGGGAGAATATACCTTTACTAATTTTGTTATTCTCGGAAATAGTACAAATCCTTTAACCTTGAATAGCGGGTTTAATGGAAAAACCGATCAATTCATTTTTAATGTTAGTAAAGGTGGAGTCATTAAAGTTGGCGAAGTAGTAACAGTGGGAATCAGAGTTATATTTCTGCCTGTTAAATATAGTTACATGAATCAGGCAATAGCCTATGCTGATAAGCCATCCAATGATGAACCTGTCGGAACATCAGATGATGATTCTGAGGATACAAGTGATTATTCAGATAGTGGAATTAATGCAACAAATGATATAATGCAGGGTGGTGCAAATCCAGGTGAACCAGGAGATAAAGGTACTGTTGATGATCCCACTCAGATATTGATACCAGCAGCTAAATTAAGTGGCAGGGTTTGGGATGATCTTAATGCCAATGGTATTCAGGATTCTGGAGAAAATGGCATGATGGGAGTAGAAGTATGGTTATACAATTGTACTGGATCTTTTGTTAAAAAGGTTTCAACAGATATGAACGGCAAATATATTTTTGATTTCTTACCTGCGCCGTCAGCGTATTTTGTATTATTTAAACCTATTGGATATTCTCAAGATTATGGATTTACTATACAAAATGCAGGTATCGATGATGCAAAAGATAGCGATGTAGATTTAAGTGGAGTCGGCCCCTGCATATCTCTTGAGATAAATGATCAAAATGACTCTTATGATGCCGGATTGGTAAGGTTTGCAACTACGGGAAATTTTGTTTGGAATGATAAAAATGGAAATGGAGTCCAGGATTCAGGTGAAGAGGGCTTATCTGGAGTAAAAGTTACTATTTATAATGCAACAAGTCACTTGCCTGTAAAGAATACAATTACTGATGTTTCAGGAAATTATTTATTCAAAGGCTTATATCCGGGTAATTATTATTTAAAATTTGATACACCGGCAGGCTGGAATAATTCAAAACCTAATGCAGCAGATGATTTTAAGGATAATGATGTGGATAATAGTAATGGTCCGGGTACAACAGCGACAACTTATCTAAGTGCAGGCGAGAGTGATCTTAGTTGGGATGCTGCGTACTTTATCTGCTTAACGATATCCGGAGTAGTTTGGAATGATTTGGATAAAGATGGGATTTATGATTTGGAAGAAAAGGGAATTAATGGATTAAATGTGGAAATTGTAGATGCCATTACCGGAAGAGTCGTAACAAAAATGCTCACGGATATTCAACCCGGCACTTCATCTAAAGATGGTTATTATAAATCGGACTGCCTGGAGCCTGGAAATTATTATGTTCATTTTGAACGGCCTGGTGATTTGGGCGCTAGTCCACCTTATCAGGGAAGTAATCCGGATAAGGATTGTGACATTACACATGCGAATGGAATTAATACGACGCGGACCATTGCTTTAATGGCAGGGCTTTCAGTATCCGGAATCGGAGGTGGATTTCAAACAAAATCTATGGTTGGAGATAAAGTTTGGATAGATCAAAATTTCAATGGCATACAGGATTTAAATGAGAAACCTTTATCGGGAGTAAAAGTGGAGGCATATAATTATCAGGGTGTTAAAGTCAGTGAAAGCGAATCAGGGGTTGATGGTAAATTTATGTTGGATGGTATGACTCAAGGCTCTTATTATATTAAGTTTGAATTGCCCAACCCAAATTACAATTTTACGGTATCACATGCTGGAGCAGATGATTTGGATAATGATGTTGATGGCACTTTTGGGTATGGCACCACAAAATTGTATCAGATCAACTCCGGAGAAATAAGACCAACGATAGATGCAGGGGTTGTCAGTCAAGTTCTTGACCTGGAATGGTTGCAGTTCTATGGAAATTTCAATGGAAGTTTTACGGAATTGAATTGGTCTACTGCTGCAGAGAATGAAAATGACTATTTTATAGTAGAGCGCAGATTTGAGACCGAACAGAATTTTGTTCAAATAGGAAAAGTAGAATCACTGGATAACCCAAATCATGTAAATAGAGATTATGAATTTGATGACTTTAATGTGAGATACTCAGGTGTATATTACTATCGTATAAAGCAAGTCAATAAAAATGGCAGCTTTAGTTATAGTAAAAAAATATTGATCCATGTAAATGAAGAAAGTGAGGATGTCTTAAAGATATCGTTATATCCTAATCCTACTACTCAATTTTTGAATGTGGAAATGAAAATTCCGATGAATACTGAGTTAGAAGCAAAAATAATAGATAATAGTGGCAGAGTATTAATGTCTGTGCCATTGAACCAGCTAAAATCAAAAGGCATAAGTGTAGAGTTAATCCAAATTAGTAATCTAAATTCTGGACAATATATACTTGAGGTGAAAACATCAAATGATGTGATTCATAAAAAATTTACGGTCTTAAAGTAGGTTAACTACCTTTTTCAACAGAAAAGCCCATTAGAAATGATGGGCTTTATGTTTAAACGGATTTCACTTATGAACTCTATGTGTGGTTGAATTTCAAAATCACTTCTTCTTAGATAAATTGTTTGGAATAGAATTGCAATTTTGTTTAGTGACATATATGTAGAAGTGCTCAACCCCTGTGCTTTCTGAGATTTGAACAGATCTAAATAGTAATTGAAGATTTTAAAAGAAATCTGATCTGATTTTAATTATAATAATCTCATTTCTTTTATAGGTAAGCCCTTTCAGGCACAAAATCAAAAATGGTCAAATAAAACAAAAATTCGCTTTACTGAAAAAGCCCTATCCGTTTTCTAAAAAAGTGTTTAAGTGCCTCTAATACAATATTTTAAATATACTAATTGAATTTAATGTTGTTGGCATAATTCTTGCTTTAAAATGCCTAAGTCTTCAAGAATGATAACTACATCACCGGTCCATTACGGGGCGGATACTTTACAGTATATTCAATCTTCACAAACGATTGGAGTACAATCTTGTCTTCAAGTATTTTGCAAGACAGTATATTCCTATTCTTATCAAAAAGATAAGTTTCCTTCTAATTCCAGACCTTTTTTATTTACTCAATTGCCATTCAGGTTTTTGGTGCAAGTTTACTGCGTTGTATTTATCATGGTTCATCAAGACTATTCCTCAGGAAAGGAATTCTTTGAATTCAATCTGAGATATGAATCAGATCCATTTATGATTTGATATTTTTATTTTAATACAATTACGGAAGAAATACGGAATCATGAAAAGACAACGAATCAGATACGGCACACAGAATATTTGGATGATATTTAATAGTTTCGTAAATCGAAAGAATAAAATCCAATTACAGTTAATTCATTTAAGTAACTGTTTAAGGGCACGCACGACTGCTGATTTTGTGAATTGGTCTAATGAAAATCGTCGTACTATTAAAAGCATTAATTTGGTCAGAATTCTTTGTTTTGCCGCATTATTTTTATTTGCAGAAAATGGATTACTAAGTCAACAACAGTTAAAGCCAGATCTGGCTATTGAAAAGAAAGTAAAAGAGACGTTAAAAAAGAATGCAGAGACCTTACGGTTTATGGAAAATAAAGGGCAATTGGAGAATAAAGATATTCTATACTATTATGAAAGTAAGAAGTCTGCAGTGTATATTGAAAAATCAAAAATACGATTTGTTGCTAAGGATTATGAAGTTAGAAAGAGAAAATTCCTCGAAGATGAATCTCATTTAAAGGGAACACATACATTGACTTTAAACCTGAATGGATCTAATTCAGAAGCGAAAGTTAAGTTAGGGGATTCATTTAGTACTCGTTATAATTATTTTTTTGGGAAAGACGCTACAAAATGGATATCAGGAGTGATGGCTGCTAAGGATATTACTATTGAAAACATTTATACGGGTATTGATATCAGGTTATATAGCAGTAATGATGGGGCACTTGAATTTGACTGGATTCTGAAACCTGGGGCGGATTACAGTAAAATAAATATGAACTTTGAAGGGCAGGATAATCTTAGTGTTCAGGATAATGGAAGCTTGAAAGTAAGCCTTCGGTTTACTGATCTTCATTTTAATATTCCGGAATCGTATCAGGTTACGGAAGAGGGAAAAATACCTGTAAAATTTGCATTTCATACAGATGGATTGCATACAGTTAATTTTAAAACCAGTTCACCTATTGATTCGAAGTACCCATTGGTAATTGATCCGATTTTGACCTGGGGTACTTTCATGGATGGTAACGATCCTGATTTTGATCAATATCTTTTTGCTATTCAAGTCGATCAGGTCGATGGTATGGTGTATTGCGCAGGTGCAACAAACAGAGAAATTTCGACAAGTTCATCGCCTTATGATGCAAATGGTTATCTTAATGCAATTGCTGGTTTAGGTACTGCAGGTACTCCGAGAGTTGCTATTATTTATCGGATTTCAAGCAGTGGTTCGGATTTGGTTGATTTGAGTTTATATGGACCGGGCGCTGTTGATGTATCAGATGATATTGCGGCATTTGGCTTGAGTTTATCGAATAACAGAGTCTTTATCTGTGGAAAAACAACAGCGGATTTACCAATGGTTGGCAGTCCTTTTGATGGCATCCGCGATGGCAATGATGGATTTGTTGCAGTGTTTTCAAAAGATCTTGGCACTTTGCAATATGCTACGTATCTGGGTAGTTGGAATGATGAAAATCTTGGAGCTACATCAATTCGTGCGATCAATGACAACACATTCGTTGTTGGTTTGACCGCAATGGCAGCTTTACCGGCGGCTTATATCAGTGCAAGTGTTCCTGATAAAATATTCGGTGGCGGAAGTGAAATGTACATCGCCAGATTTACTTCAAACAATATATTGCAATGGGGTACATATGTTGGTGGAGCTGATGATGAGACATTTAATGACCTGGAGGTATTCACTGACGGACGTGTTGCTTTTGCAGGTTGGGGTAATAATACTATTGCAGGTTTTACAGAAGTGAATTCAGCCGCAACTCAATCAAACCTCACTGATAATACGGACGGAATAATTGGAGTTTTGAATTCCTCAGCAACTGCTTTTGATTATTTGGATGAAATCGGAGGTCCGGGTGATGATCGGATAAATGATATTGAAATTGTCAAAAATGGTTTGGCATGGACTGGATCTGCATCTGTTGGATTCCCAACGTCAGCCGGTGCATATGATGTTTCTCACAATGGGGGAACCGATGTCATAGTTGGTTTAGCTAGTACTACTGGGGGATCTGCAAGTTATAAAGCTACTTTTTTCGGTGGAAGTGGAAATGATATCGGAGCTGGAATCAAAGAAGTGACTCAAATCAATTGTGCGGGAACGCAAGTTTCATTTTATTTAGTATTTGGAACTACAGCTCAGGATGCAGTCGGGATACCCACGGTGAATTTAAAGAATGAGTCATTTTATAGTGCAACAAATAGTGGTGGGTTGGATATATTTTTTGCAGGATTTAATGAAAATGTATCCACTCTAAAATACGCAACGAATATTGGAGGTCCGTACAATGATTATTTGGGAGATACAGGTGATCCAAGAGGTGCAAATCACTTATGCGTTAAAGGTGGTAACATTTATGTAGGAACAACTACACATAGTGAAACACATAACCCTGCAATTGTGGGTGGATCAGGATTTGATCAAATAAAGAGCAATACGGCTGTTCCGACTTCTGATGACGTACACGTTATTTTTTCTATACAATTCACCGCGATTTTAGAAACGGATTATAGTGATGCACCATCCTCATATGGAACTCCATCCCATATTTTGGATTGTACTCATCTCAATATAAATACAGTGGATGATGGCGATTCAGGGCCAATTCCAACTGTAGAGGCCAATGGGGATGATCTGGATAATCTCGACGATGAAAATGGAATTCTGAGTTTTCCCAATATTACAAATGGAGGTCCTCAAAATATAAGTATACTGGTGAAAAATGTACTTAATACAACCGGATCTGCAGCTAATCTTTACGCGTGGATTGATCTTAATGGAGATGGCGTGTTTAAAGCTTCAGAAATTCAAAAAGTAACGCTTGCAAATGGTTATTCTGGAGATGTTAATTTGACTTGGTCAGGTGTAAACATAAGTGGTCCTATTGGATCACATTATCTTAGGCTTCGACTAACCACAGATAATTTAAATGATGATACGAGCACACCAAATATAGATGAACGATCTATTGTGAGTGCATCTGATGGTGAAGTTGAAGATTACTCATTAGTCGTTTTAAATTGTCCGGCTTCTCAAAATGAATCTTCATGCCAATTGCAATCGACAATTAATACAAAATATGCTGCCTGGTTGGCATCGGTAACTGCAGCAGGTGGTTGCGATGGAGTTTTAACAAATAATGGAAGTGGGATACCATCAGCTTGTGGTGCAAGTAAAACGGTAACTTTTACGTACACGGGAACATGTATACCCTTTACAACTACCTGCTCTTCAGTTTTTACAGTGGCTTCTCCGTCTGCTGTAGTTCTAAACTGTCCCGGTAACGTAACCGAAGCATCTTGTCAAACGCAATCGGTGATCAATGCAAAATATGCATCCTGGTTGGCAACAGCAACAATGAGTGGTGGGTGTAATCCAGGGCTGTCAAATAATAGCACTGGTGCACCTTCAGCTTGTGGAGGATCCAAAACAGTAATTTTTACTGTAACAAGCAGCTGCGAGGCGGCTAAAACTTGCTCTGCAACTTTTACAGTTAATTCGCCCGCATCTATATCTTTGAATTGTCCCGTGAATGTAACCGAACCGCCTTGCCAGGGTCAAGCAGTGATTGATTCAAAATTTGCATCCTGGTTGGCAACGGCAAATGCAAATGGTGGATGCAATGGATTATTATCAAATAATAACTCAGGTGCTCCTGATAATTGTTTAGGAGGAACTAAAACGGTCACCTTTACATATACAAATTCTTGCAGTGCTCCAAGAACCTGCAATGCATCGTTTACTGTAACACCAGCTATGCCTTCGTGGAATTTGATTAAAACCAGCACGACAAATCCAAATCATTTTGATTCAAAAGGTGATTTGCTGACTTATTCCATAACTATCAATAACACCGGTAATCTACCCATTAGCAATGTTGTCGTAACAGATCCTCTTGCAGATAATGGAAGTTTAACGTATGTAGCTGGCGATTTGAACAATGATTCAATCCTCGATCAAAATGAAACATGGATCTATTCTGCAACTCATACGGTAAAACAACCTGATCTAAATAATGGTTATTTTATTAATACAGCTACGGCAACAGGTACTGTGATCAGTGGATCTCTGCCACCAGCCAGCGATACAGCTTATATACCCGCTATTCAATCTAGCTCAATATCCTTGATCAAAACCGGATCACTCGATAAGAATGTTGTTGCACCAAATGGAATAGCAAATGTCGGTGATAAAATCAATTATACTTTTATGGTTACCAATAACGGTAATGTTACTCTGAGTAACATAATTGTAACTGATCCAATCCTAACCGTCAGTGGTGGCCCAATATCGTTAGCTCCCGGAACTTCTGATAATTCAACTTTCATTGGAACATACACATTAACTCAGGCTGATATTGATTCAGGTAAAAAAGACAATACTGCAACCGTAACTGGTAAAAATCCACAAAATCAAAATGTTATAAGTTCTGATGACGAAACAACATTAATTCCGAAAATAGCATCTATAAGTTTGGTGAAAACCGGAGTGTTGAATATGAATGTCATTGCACCAAATGGAATAGCAAATGTCGGAGATAAAATAAATTATACGTTCAAAGTCACAAATACCGGAAACGTGACTTTAACCAATGTGGTAGTTACCGATCCGCTAGTAAGTGTAAGTGGCGGACCAATCACATTATTGCCGGGGGCAACTGATATTAGTACGTTTACTGCTGTTTATACACTTACTCAATCTGATATCGATTCCGGAATCAAGTACAATACGGCAACAACAAACGCTAAAGATCCTCAAAGTCAAAATGTTACAAATAGTGATGATGAAACTACAACTATTCCAAAAAGTGCAGGCATTGCAATAATTAAAACAGGTGTGCTGGATATGAATGTTGTAGCACCCAATGGAATTGCCAATCCGGGTGATAAAATTAATTACACATTTAAGGTAACCAATACGGGAAATGTAACGCTAACCAATGTCACAGTAACAGATCCGATAGTCAGTGTTAGTGGTGGACCCATTACATTGGCGCCTGGAGCAACCGACAATGTTATGTTCACAGGTGTTTATACATTGACACAGGGAGATATAGATGCGGGATTTAAATACAATACAGCAACTGCGACGGGAAAGGATCCACAAAATATAAGCGTAACAAATGGAGACGATGAGACTACATCAATTCCCAAAATAGCAAGTATTGCAATGATAAAGAATGGAGTACTTGATATCAATGTCATTGCACCAAATGGAATTGCGAATCCGGGCGATAAGATTAATTACTCATTCAAGGTGACCAATACAGGAAATGTAACGTTAACCAATGTCACAGTAACAGATCCGATAGTTAGTGTTAGTGGTGGACCCATTACATTGGCACCGGGAGCATCTGATAATATAAGTTTTAACGGTGTATATACAATGACGCAATCGGATATAGATGCTGGATTTAAATACAATACCGCAACGGCGACGGGAAAAGATCCGCAAAATCTAAACGTATCAAATGGAGATGACGAAACTACCCTGATTCCAAAAATTGCAGGCATAGCACTAGTCAAAACCGGTGTGTTGGATATGAATGTAATAGGACCGAATGGTGTTGCAAATGTTGGTGATAAAATCAATTATTCATTCAAAGTGACGAATACGGGAAATGTCACGCTTGCCAATATTGCAATAACAGATCCGTTAGTAACGGTGAACGGCGGGCCCATCACATTGGCACCTGGAGCTTCTAATAGTACAACATTTACTGGAGTTTATACATTGACGCAAACCGATATCGATGCTGGATTTAAATACAATGTTGCAACGACCACAGGAAAAGATCCTCAAAATCAAAATGTAACAAATAGTGATGATGAAACCACGGTAATTCCAAAGATGGCCGGTATAGCATTGGTTAAAACAGGGGTATTGAATATGAATGTCATTGCACCGAATGGAATAGCCAATCCGGGCGATAAGATTAATTACACGTTCAAAGTAACCAATACAGGAAATGTAACGTTAAGCAATATCACGGTAACGGATCCAATAGTTACTGTGAGTGGTGGGCCCATCACATTGGCACCCGGAGCAACAGATAATGTTACATTTACTGGTGTCTATTCCCTGACACAAACAGATATTGATGCCGGGTTTAAATATAATGTGGCAACTACAACAGGCAAAGATCCACAGAATATAAACGTAACCAATGGAGACGATGAAACTACATCAATTCCAAAAATGGCAGGCATCGCATTGGTGAAGACAGGAATACTGGATATGAATGTCATTTCACCGAATGGAATAGCCAATCCGGGCGATAAGATTAATTATACATTCAAGGTAACCAATACGGGAAATGTAACGCTAGCCAATGTCACAGTATCAGATCCGATAGTTAGTGTTAGTGGTGGACCCATCACATTGGCGCCTGGAGCAACCGACAATATTACGTTTACGGGAGTTTATACATTGACGCAATCAGATATCGATGCGGGATTTAAATACAATACAGCAACGACTACGGGACGAGATCCACAGAATATAATTGTAACAAGTACTGATGATGAGACGACAGTGATTCCGAAAATTGCAAGTATTGCATTAGTCAAAACAGGGGTATTGGATATGAATGCAATTGCACCAAATGGAATTGCAAATCCAGGCGACAAAATCAATTATACATTCAAGGTAACCAATACCGGAAATGTCACTCTTACCAATATAGCAGTAACCGATCCGATTATTACTGTATCTGGCGGGCCGATTACTTTGGCGCCGGGAGCTGTTGACAACATTACGTTTACGGGAGTTTATACGTTGATGCAGCCAGATATTGATGCCGGATTTAAATACAATACGGCAACGACTACGGGACGGGATCCACAGAATATAATTGTAACAAGTGCTGATGATGAAACGACACTGATTCCAAAAATTGCAAGCATTGCGTTGGTAAAGACAGGGGTGTTGGATATGAATGTGATTTCTCCAAATGGAATTACTAATCCTGGAGATCGAATTAATTATTCATTTAAGGTGACCAATACCGGAAATGTAACTCTTACTAATATCAAAGTAACAGATCCTATAGTAACAGTTACCGGAGGTCCTATCACATTAGCACCAGGTGCTGCAGATAACATAAGCTTCACAGGTGTATACACTTTAACGCAAGCGGATATTGATGCCGGGTTTAAGTACAATACAGCAACTACAACAGGCAAAGATCCGCAAAATATAAGTGTAACCAATGGAGATGATGAAACGACGGTGATTCCAAAGATTGCGAGTATAGCATTGGTCAAAACAGGTGCATTGAATATGAATGTTATTGCACCGAATGGAATTGCCAATCCGGGCGATAGAATCAATTATACCTTCAAAGTGACAAACACTGGAAATGTCACATTGTCCAATGTGATGATAATTGATCCAATAATAACGGTATTAGGTGGGCCAATTAGTTTAGCACCGGGCGCTGTTGATAATGGAACATTTACAGGTGTCTATACATTGACGCAGATGGATATCGATGCCGGTTATAAATACAATAACGCCATAACAACTGCAAAGGATCCTCAAGATATTATGGTGACAAACAGTGATGATGAAATGACAACGATTCCTAAAGTTGCAGCAATCTCATTGATTAAAACCGGGATATTGGACATGAATGTTGTCGCGCCGGGTGGGATAGCAAATGTTGGTGATAAAATCAATTATACTTTTAAAGTAACCAATACAGGAAACGTTACATTGCACAATGTAATCATCACTGATCCAATCGTGACTGTAATCGGTGGACCTGTTACGCTGGCACCAGGGGCAACAGACAATACAACATTTAAGGGAAGTTACATCTTGACACAAGCTGATATCGATTCCGGGAAAAAGGATAATACGGCAACCGTAAATGCCAGGGATCCTCAGAATATGAATGTTACTAACTCAGATGATGAAACAACATTGATTCCAATGGTGCCGAAAATTATTCTTGAAAAAACCGGAACATGGAATGACTTAAATAATGATGGATATGCCGATGTCGGTGAAACCATTAGTTATAAATTTAAAGTGTGTAATACAGGAAATGTAACATTATCAAATGTAGCATTGACAGATCCTTTAATAACGATTTTCGGAGGACCAATTCCTGTATTAGCCGTTAGTGCTTGTAATAGTATAGTTTTCACCGGAACGTATGTGATTACTCAATTGGATATTGATACCGGTAAAGTAGTGAATGTTGCAACTGCAAAATGTTTGGATACTAAAGGAAATACGGTATCTGATAATAGCGATGATCCGAATGATATTACCAACATAGATCCTGACAACGATGGGGATCCAGATGATCCGACTAAAACAAATCTACCACAAAATCCAAAAATTGGAATTTCTAAAAAATTACTGAGTGTAATTAATAATCTTGATGGAACGTTTTCTGCAAAATTTGAATTGACAATGCAGAATAATGGAAATGTTACTTTAGGTGATGTTCAAATAACTGATAATATAACCAATGAATTTGGTAATTATAAATCTTCATTGCCATTGTATCCTGGAGAATACACTATTACGAATTTTAATTGGCTGATAAACAGTGGAAATTTACTAACATTGAATACCGGATTTAATGGAAAATCTGACTATAAGTTTCTTAAAGTCATTGATGGTGGTACCATTCAGGTGGGTGAAAAAATAAAGATCGGATTGGATTTACTTATTAACCCGATTAAATATGAATATTATAATCAAGCAGTCGCGATTGCTGACAAACCTAATAACGATGATCCTGTTTTATCAGCTGACGACGATCCTGAAGATACCAAAGATTTATCTGATAGTGGTGCGAATGCTACGAATAATTCTTTGACAGGTGGAACAAATCCGGGTGAACCTGGGGATAAAGGAACCATAGATGACCCCACGCTAATCAAATTGCCTGCCGGACAATTGAAAGGAACAGTATGGGATGATTTAAATGGAAATGGTTTACAGGATTCGAATGAGCCAGGCTTGAAAGGAATTGAAGCATGGTTATATAATTGTGATGGAACTTTATTGCGCAAGGATACTACAGATGCTTTAGGTAATTATGCATTTGATTTTCTTCAGGTTCCAATGAATTATTATGTAGTATTTCAGCCAGGTTCCTATGCTTCAAGTTATGGATTTACATTTCAAAATATAGGTTTAGATGACCAAATAGACAGCGATGTCAATTCAATTGGAGTAGGTCCATGTACTACAATAGATCTTTTTGAAAAAGATAGCACATATGATGCAGGTATGGTTAGATATGCATCAATTGGTAATTCAGTATGGATTGATAAAAACGGCGATGGAGTACAGGACCCGGGTGAGGCCGGAATAAAAGATGTGAGTGTAACATTATATGATGCTTTAACTCAGTTGCCTATAAAAAATGTATTGTCAAATTCAACCGGTAAATATTTATTTAATGAGCTTATGCCTGGAGACTATTATTTAAAGTTTACTGCGGCTTCAGGATGGATTCAAACACTTCCGAATGTGACATCAGATTTTCAGGATAGTGATGTAGATAATGCAAACGGACCTGGGACCACGGTAAAGACTCATTTAAGTCCAGGAGAAGATGATCTCAATTGGGATGCAGGGTATTATAAGTGTGCAAAATTAGATGGATATATCTGGTTGGACAATGATTTGGATGGGGTCTTTGACCCGGAAGAGAAAGGAATTAATGGTATGAATGTATTTGTGGTTGATGCTGCAACGAATAATACCGTGGCCACAATGAAAACCAAGGTGACACCTGGTACAGTTTCAATGGATGGCTATTATGCAATTGACTGCATAAAGCCTGGAACATATTATTTAAAATTTGAAAGACCTGTAAAGTTGGCTGCAACCGCTCCCTATAAGGGAAATGATCCCAATAAAGACAATGACATTACCCATGAAAATGGAATTAATACTACTAGAAAATTTTCTTTATCTAGCGGAGAAACTGTGTCCAATATTTTTGGAGGATTTCAAATTAGATCAGAAGTTGGAGATATGGTTTGGATTGATAAAAATTTTAATGGAATTCAGGATTCAGATGAACTTCCATTAGCTGACGTGAAAGTCGCTGCATTTAATATCATGGGAGTGAAAGTCAGTGAAAGTCTGTCGGGACCGGATGGAAGGTTTATGTTAGATGGACTAGCTGACGGAGAGTTTTATGTTAAATTTGATTTGCCAAATCCTAAGTATGGTTTTACAAAAGCACATGCTGGTCAGGATGATAATGATAGTGACGTAGGTGGTGAGAACGGATACGGAAGTACAAATATCTTTAGTATCTATGCTGGTGAAATTAAACCGACCATAGACGCAGGTGTAGTCGCTCAATTACTCCCGATTGAATGGCTGAATTTTAGTGGAAATTACAATGGCGAATTTGTAGAGTTGAACTGGACAACGGGTGTTGAATTGGATAATGATTATTTTGTACTGGAGCGTAAAACAGAAATAGATAAAGATTTTGTTTCCCTTGAAAAAATTGCTTCTCATGCAAATCCGAATTTGGCCTCACATGATTATGAATATGATGATTTTGATATCAATACTTCAGGTGTCATTTATTACAGATTAAAGCAAGTGGATAAAGACGGTTCATTTACATACAGTAAAATTATTTCAGTTCATGTCAAAGAGGAGAAGCAGGAGACCAAAGTGACCATTTATCCGAATCCAGTGAGCGAATTATTGAAAGTAGAAATAAAAATCCCTTTGAATACTGAAGTAGAAGCAAAAGTATTCGATCAAAGTGGTAGAGTTATTATGTCCGTGCCTGCGGATCAATTTAAGTCAAAAGGGAAATCGATTGAATCAATACCTATAAAGAACTTAATTCCCGGGCAATATGTCCTGGAAATTAAAACGACCAATGAAGTAATTCATAAAAGATTTACGGTCTCAAGGTAAATGAACTATATTTATTTATTACGGCGCTCATTCAGAGGAATGGGCGTTCTTAATTGAAGGAAATTCAAGGGCAGGAATGAATAAATACTAATTGGAATAGCGCTTATTTTTCTGGTTATGTACTATTGATGAAATTATTTTTTATTGATATAAGTTAATTTGAATTTGTAAGTATCAAGAGTTGAATTTATAATTTATTACATTTAAATTCAATATACTTGGTTGGTTATCTGAATTCTCTCTATAATTTAGAATGAAATCTGTAATTTAATATTTATGTGATTCTAAAGAACCATTTGTAAAATCCTCAAATCAATAAAATTAAATGTGTATATTATTTATGTCTAATTCATTAAAGAAGTTAAAAAAAAATATGATTTGATTTGAAACATAATCGGTGTTAATTTTCAAAAAAGGTCTTTAAGTTTGCGCTTTAGAGTCCCTGAATTATGAAAACTACAAATCATTTCATCTTGATAAAAGATGAGTTATTGGACCTGATGAAAAATCGCAGGAAGAGACAGAAGTCGAATCTATGTCTTCATTGTTTTCATATAGCATTGAGTCTCTATTTCAGAATAGTTTATTTTATTAGTAATCTCAAGAATTTAATGTATAAGGGTTCTTTTGGACACCCGCAATTTAGAAATCAAGTATTTCTGACTCTGCAATGTTGGGAGCCTTAAAATTTCGTTTCTGGTAATGTAGTGCGAAATTGACATATATAAATTAGAATTACCAAGCTGCCGTTTAACTGGCATAATGCCAGCAAGAAAACCAATTCAATTCTCAATAATAGTCGCCTGTATTTATTAATACATACGGGTATTATTTTATCAAAACTCAATCCGCTATGGTGGAAATGTTTTCAGATGTTGTTGTAAGAATAACAATTGGAATCTACTATAGCATTGATATGCCAACTGAAGTTCTCGTAGTGTTAATGAAAACACTCAGAAACATTCAATGGGATGAGTAAATAAATATTTGGAATATTAAAATAATTATTACTTACTAATTAATTGTGAAATGAAACGGATTTACAAAAACCAATTGGAAAGAGTTTTTAGCATTATTTGCTGTATAATGCTATTTAATTTTGGCTCAATTTTAAATGGCCAATCATCAGGAGATGAGCTATGTTTCAAAAGTTCGACAAATGATGCTCGTGTAGGTGCAAAGATTACCTGGACAATTGACCCGGTAAAAAATACAGTTACATTAAGAACCACATTTGCAAAGACCTTTGTGGATAATACTTATGGAACTACAGCAATAGGCTGGCCGAATGGTCATAAATTTGGAGATTTGGTAGGATCCGATCACGTTCAATTAGCGCTTTATGATAAAAATGGCGTCAAAAAATTAGAATTCAAACAAGATTATATAACTGCTAGTTCCGGAGCATCATCAGGTTATGATTGTCTGGGTGTAACCGGAGGTGAAGGTCAAATGCTCACCGGTAGTGCTTCAAGTATTAAAAGTGCAACCACATCTTTGGATGTAAATTTTAATACATATGGTTATGTACTAACTACAAATTCACCATCAACCGATGCTAATTATACTCCTAACCCGAGTTATCCAAATTGGATATATGATGTTTGGTATGAGACAACAGTGGATTTGAACGCCTTTGGATCAGCGGGATTCGGTTTTCCATTAATTGCATCTGTTCATGCGAGCCCAAGTAAAACCGGAAACAATACTGAGCCAGTCGATTCAATGAAATGCCCAAGTGATTTATCCTTGGTGGTCAATGGAAATTGTGTTCAGGATTGTAGTGAAGACATAGTATCTACTATGAATGGTACGAATACACCTTTTACTTATCTCTGGTCTACTGGTGCTACAACTAAGGATTTAAATAATGTTTGTGCGGGTACTTATACCCTAACGGTAACGGATTCAAAAGGTAAAAAGACCAGTGCAACCGCAGTAGTAAAAGA
>JAKOVW010000062.1 GCA_029781865.1 Bacteroidota bacterium | reverse complement strand
GTTCCTCAACTGATTTTGATAGTTTAGAAATTTCACTGTCAGCCTTTACTTTAGCTTCAGATTGCTGCGATTTCCAAATCAATCCGCTACTTGCAAATCCATAATAAATAAACCTGGAAGCCGTACCGTCTTCTACCCCTTTCACCATACCATTAATTGTGCCTGGCGTCCCAGTTATCAAGATCGAGAGTTTAGGCTCCGGGATGTGAATCTCCAGATCATCAGCTCTACGGGAATGACTAATTGGTTCATGATGGAAAGCTTTTCTAAAGAGATCAGTTTTATTGAATGTCTCATTACCCATTGTTCGGTTTACGGAGTCTATCTCTGTACTAAAAAATAGGTTATGTTGGGATTTGGATGCCAGCTTATCCAATAAGGCAGCATGGGTGATATCCTCAGGCACATAGATCCCTTTGCAAGACGGACTCTCCGGTGCCTTCGTGCAATCATCGCAATTTTCGAATTCTTTTTTGGCTGCTTTGTATCTTGCTTTGAGTTTACTGCATTCGGATACCATTTTTAAATGCAAAGGATCAAACATTTTAATAACATTGCTGACCTTTGATTTGCCTTCTCCTGCGTTAGCCAGGATCATCGTGAATATATTCGGATAATGAATGTGATCATAAAATAGCTCCAGGTTGGGTAGTAAACTTGAAACACCGGTAATTGCAGCAAGCACAGCCAGATCTTGTTCGATTTGAGTTTCCCCAGTGGCTGCTGCCTTTTTTAGTAATTCCGGCAGGTTATCGAATAGGGAACTAGGGAAAGTAGGAGCAGATTTAAAATCAAGCACCTTTTTGTGTGAAATTGCCACGTTGCCGTCTTTGCCGTTCTTGCCGTTTGCCATTTCTGTTGCTGGAATTGGTTCAAAAAGTTCCGGAATTACTGGACCAAGGTCTTCAAGCTCAGGTATTTCATTTTTATAAGCTGAATTGACCGTCCTGGAAATCTCTTCCATTTCAAAATCCTTAGACTGAAGATACCGATTGGCATAAACTAATAGATCTGATTTTGAGATACCTGTCCGGTTGCAATTGTTGGCAAACAAGAATAACCATTGATTCCGGTTTCCAGGTTCGAATTTCTCTTTTTGATCAGTAAATTTCCTCTGATCCTGGATCAAATCATATACTGATTTAGGTAGAAGGTCAAATTCAATAGCATCCCAATTGACATATGCATCAGGATCATAGGAGCAAAATCTTTGGTTATTAATACCTTTCGATACTTTCCTGTCAATATCAACTTGATAGTTGTACTCAACATAGTCGCACACCTGATCTACAGCTTCTGAATGTCGTGAAACGTCACCGGAATGTTTAATCCATAACACCATGCCATCTCCGGAACAAGTTAACAGCGCACAAATGATATGTGGATCAAATGAAAGTCGACGTTTAAAAACTTCTGCATTGATATTTTGATCCTTTAAATGGTCGATGTCAATCGCCAACAATTGTGAGTATTCTGTAGGTGGAGTATTACCTGCCCGCGAGGCAAATATTCCATGTGGTAAAACTGCCTTAAGATTCCGTTTGATCTGATCTGCTTCTTTTGGCAGACCTGATTTTATCTTCTCTCTTAGCTTTTCAATTGATTCTTTAAATGCGCCATCTTGAATCGCTTCAACGTACTGTTCTAATGTAATTGGGGCTCCTATTTGTATATGGCACCAAACGGTGCTTATTTTTATATTTTTCATTTGCAAATTTTTTTATTAGGAAATATGAACACATATAAATGTTCATTTTGAATATATTTTTTGATTTGAAATTTTATCATGATGTATGATTTATAATTCTCGGTTTAAAAATGTGGTATACATCGGATTATTCCTCTTCTTCTGAATTTGAATCAAGGTTATATGTAACCCTATTTATAGCTCCCGGAACTTGTAAGTCGATTTGGAATAATTCAAGATAATCAACCAACAAATAGAGACTTTCTGAATCATAATAATCAATTCCCCCTATTAATGCAGAATGAATTGCATTTTGCGCTGCAAGCTTTTTTAAATCCGTATAATTACAATTCAAGATTGACATAGCTTGCGCAGCTGTAAGCCATGCAAACTTTTCAATTAATTTGGCCATTTCCTTTTTAAGTCCGTCGCACTCTTTTATTGAATTCATTGGACCAGTAACGATGAACTCCAAGCGAAACCCATTACAAGAGATGTCACCTTCAATACTACCTTCAACATGTTGATAATTTCCATTTATTTGTTTATGTTTCATTGTTTTCTAATTAATGTTTTAAAAAATTCCGGGGTAGGGCTGATAGATTCCATCTGGATCATGTATGCACCCATCCCCCGGTTATAACTTCTATCATTATTCTTTTTCGAGTTTATTAAATTGAAACTCAGATGAATTGGAATCTAAGAGTTCATCAATGCTGGTATTCAGAACGTATACTTTACGACCAATTGTCGACCATTTCAGTTTGTGATCTCTACGTAACTTATACATTGAAGTTCTTCCTACACCTAGTCGGACTTGAGCTTGTTTCATCGTAATCCATCTTGCGCTGTTATTATTTGTCATGCAAAAAAATAAGTAATTACTTGGATCTTCTTCCAAGACCATTCAATGGAATGGCATCAAGTAAACATGAGTGTAAGAACTACTCTCTTAAAAGTAGACGTGAGTAGAAAAGTAGATTATAATAGACTGGAAAATAATACTATAACATATTGAAATTCAATAAAATAGAATTCATTTTAATTTAAAAGATTTTTTAACGATTTCCTCAATTTCGGCTGTACTCCCTGTTTTTTGCGCGGCGGATTTCAAATTATCAGCGATCTTACCATCGATAATAAATTTCTTTTCAAATTTTGACCATTGTGGTTTATATGTTAGAATATTATAAACATTGATACAGTTAATCACACGGCAAACATAAGCTGGTAGTTTTAACCATATTATATTATCTGCAATATTTTCTCCCAAAAGCAGCCTTTTAAATACTTCAGCATTTGGTTGATCAAAATATCCATTTCCAACAAGTAAATCACAAAATTCCGTCACGTTAATATTTTCTTTGCCTGCAAATCCTGGTTTAATTTTTAGCCAAGGCTTGACATTTAGGGAGTTACAGTAACTTGCTTTTAACTTATCAATTTCAATTTGTAAGTTGGAATATATATGTTTCTTATCACTATCATGACAAAATGATGATGCTTGATGCCAAAGGGCTCTTTCACTTTCAGTAAAAATTCGAGAGGAAATTATCGCTGATTTGTTCATTTTAGTTTCCTTTTGGCAAAAATCTTTATGTAAAGTTTCAGCTTTTAATTGGTGATTGAGATAAGTAACATTGAGATCAGGAATATTATTCAAAACCACACATATGTCTTTATTAAGATCTATTATTTTATCTTTAGAAATAACTGTTTTGATATTGTATTCATTGATTTTCGAATCAAGCTCTATTAAACAATGTTTTACATGATCAATAGGGAAATAATCAATACAAAAGCAATTTTCATCATTGCAGGAAATAATCAAATGCTGAAAATGCGTTTGAATTTCATAATACAGGCTTTGTATTTGTTCTTTTAAAGTCATATTTCATCAAATTTAAGCATAGCTTCTGTTTTTTTACAATCCAAAACCTGTAGGTACTGGCTCGTCACTTTTAAGTCGCTGTGCCCGCCAAGTTCCTTCAAGCTAACAAGATCAACACCGAGCAATAAAGCAGTACAGAACCAAGTCCTTCTGGAGCAATGGAAACTATAGGAATCTTTTAATCCGGCATCTTGACAAATGACCTTAAGTCTTTTGTTGGCTAACGCATTGGCCGATTCTATTTTCATGGAAATCTTATCAGTTGGCATGCAAAGATCTTGTTTTGACAGCAATTCGAAGATCGGTTTATCCTTATCCTTTTCATTTAGATCAAGTAGTCTTTGGGCTTTTTTACTCAACGCCAAGCGCAGGTTTTTTTTAGTTTTGCGCATGGTATATTGTAAATAATATTCGGGACCATTACCAGATTGCTTCAGAACAATATTTTTATATGTTATCGTAGAAAGGTCACTAAACCTTAGGCCACTGTAACAAGCGAATAGAAATGCTTTGTGGGTGGATATTAATGACTGATCCGCTTTGTATAATTCAAGTTGTTTAATTTCTTCAACCGTAAGATAATTTCTATGTGCAATACCTTGCTTAATTTTCAAGCCCGCCATTGGATTTGTGCTTATAACTTTATGTTCATATGCATGCATACAAACCCTTCTTACCAATTTTAGTCGCGTACTTAAGGAATAATTGTTCAGACCACGTTCTGTGATGAGGTATTCTTTAAATTTTCCAACCCAGTCCAAATTTATTTTTTTTAATGAAATATCCGGATCGTACTCCTGAATTATTTTTTTAATGCTCTTATAACCTTTTCTGGTGCTATAAGCTAAATTTGAATCGTTACAAAAATGGGTTTCAATATACTCCGGTATATTGAATGAAACGTTTTTAACCGATGGTCCTTTTGTTTTTAATTTACAGATCATCGTCGCTGGGTCAATTTCCAGATCAAGTGCCATTTGTCTGTTGATTTCAAGGTTAAGATCAAGTATGGCTTTCTGAATCCGGACATTCAGCATAGTATCATTTGTGACCAGTTGTTTACGCGGATTCCAGAATTTGGGATTCACTTTTACACCGGGTAGATAAACTTCTTTTCTGTCATAGTTATCTGTAATTCTTAATTTAAGCGGGCACAACCCCTGCCGGTCTATTTTCGATCTGTTGATGATTATTCTCACTTTGGCCATATAACTCATTTTAAAATTGCCTCCTTTTTTGCCACCTTTTTTTGGCTACAAAAACGGATATACTGAACTCATACTGAACATATTTAGTTCATGGTAATGTATAAAAATTTGATAATGAGTTTATTTACGTTCAGAGACGTTCAGTGTTACTCCCTGGTTCGATTCCTGGAGGTACCACAGATCAGACATGAGTGTTTAAGTGCGGGAATGTGTTTGAAACGAAATCTCATGTCTAAAAGAAATAAAAGCCACTTTAACGAGTGGCTTTTGTGTTTAAGCACTAATTGCGCGAATACCCTTATCATAGTTAATGCTTGCGAATGGGAATCTCAAACACCCATTTTTCAATTTAGTATCTGTTTGAAGATTACATCAATCCTATTTCCAGATTCAAATTAAATAGTTGATGCTATCTGGAGAAAATCAAATTCTTATTAAGAACTATTACCTTAGAAATAAAGACTTCAACAGATTTGAGAAGATTTAGATTATTTCAAAAAGTTGATCTTTACCATTTTCTTGTTTAGTATTGAATGATCTTTTTTATTGACTAGATTTACAAAATATACTCCATCATTAAATTTTTCCAAATCCAATTCAATACCATTTTCTGTATTTTTATATTCTATTGCAATATTTCGTCCTTGCATGTCTTGAATTGTTACTTTGCTAACATCTATTAATCCTTCACCCTGAATTGTAATGACTTTATTTGTAGGATTTGGAAAAATATCAAGTTTTAAGTCGTCTATTGTCCCTGTATTTGTAATAAGTCCAAGTTCTTTGGCTTCAATTTTACAAATGTATGGCCATCCTCCTTCAACAAAATTTTCACCATAAGATATTGAATCAAGCGCACATTCAAAACTTAAAATGATATCCTTTGTATTAGCTTGTTTAATAAATTTTGGTAGAAACGCAAATTTTGGATCGCCGGCATTTATCAATTCACCACATTTAACAAATTGTCCCTTTAAGTTTTCTTTATAAAAGTAGATATTATTTTCTTCATAAAATCTTATGGCATGAAGAACCTGATTAGAATCTAATAAATTAACAGAAGCAATATGACCAACATGTTTTCCATCTAATTGCAGAGCCCTTTGATCCTTAACAATATTTCCATCCCGGTCAAGATATAAATATCCGACATTCCCTTGCCTATAAGGCATAAATGGGGTAAAAATTTTCAATCGTATAAGATTGCCAACTGGTTCGTAGTCTAATATGTATTGTTTTAAATCAGTGCCTCCAATCGTGCTACTAACATCTTTAAGGTCTCTAAAATCTCCTACAGCATTCGTTTTCCACATGTAGTGTTTGAATTTGCCTACTTTGCGATCATAAAACCTGGCAAAATATACGTAAGTCAATGGATCCAATTGTGCAGGTCCAAAAGGAAAGAGTCCAGTAGCATTGGGTTCGTTAAATAAAACTTTATTCTTATCAATATACCGTGGTACCAGGCTATCATTCCAAATATAAGGATACATCCCATCTGTATGAAGTGTATCAGCAGAACCGCCAAGCTGATAAAAAAATGCATAATCACTTCCTTCCAAATAGTGAGGTGGGAAGGATGCAAAAGAGTAAACTCGCTCATCAATATTCCAATTAATAAATAATTCTTTATCAGAGCCGTCATCATTTACTATGCGCCGAGATGTAAATCCGCTCAAATACCTCCTGGTAGTTCCATCCAGCGTGTCCTTCATTTCATCGCCCAGAATTTCCACGTGATCACCCAGCTCCCTAAAATCATTCCAGGCAGTCAGACCCGAACCAAAAAAGTTTTTATTATAATTTTTCTGCCAAAGGCTATCTCCAGTTTGTAGATCATAACAGATCAGCGTGCTTCCAGTCTCATCTAATATCCCAGCATCATCCAATAAGAAAAAGACTCTGCCATTTTTAATGATGGGGGATTTAAATTGGAGTAATTGTTCATATTTAAGGATAGTTCCTACTTGCTTCATTTTATTATTCTTCACAGGACGGCGATGCCAGGCTACTTTGGTGCCGATGAAATTAAATTTGGGGGCACGAATGGTGTCCGCGGCATTTGCAATTTGAAAAATGACTAAAAAAGAAATCGTAAAAATTCGTTTCATTTTCTAATATTGAAATAAAGAGATATTTGTAAAATTAAATATAAATGACCAAAAATAAATCGATTTGTGTTATCAAATCTCACATTATTTTATATTTAGTCATCAAAATGTTTATCAAACTTAACTTAAATTTAATTGGTATTTTTATTCTCATTGAGAATTTATACTTCGTATTTTAGTTCTTTTTGGCAGCATTAAAACTCGGGCAATTAATCGACTTGCTGTTAATGCTCTGACCAAATAGTTTAAACTTATATCCCAGGCAAAGTTCAATTGAGTTTATTGGTCTCATATATTCATAATAATTCTCTGATTTATTAAATATATTGATGTAATCAATTCCTTTAATAAATGAAAGACTAATAAAATATCGACGAAATAAATAACTGGAACTAATTTTAATACTTGCTACAGTTTTATTTACTTTTTCAGAACCTTGAAAACCGTTTTTGCCAAAGGAGTTTATTGCAGGAATGAAATAGAGCTGTGGTCCCGCTGCAAATTGGAAATTGTTTAAAATAGTATAACCAATAAGAATGGAATTGGAATATTTGTAAAATGAAATTCCGATTAAGGGATTAAATCCTGCATCATGTGTTTTCAGAGATTTGTGAGTTCCAGATATTTGAAGAGCAACATAAATTGTTTTGTTTAAATTATGTTGCACTATAATGCCGAACATAAGGCTTTCGTTTTTATAAGCCTTATCTAGTATTTCGTAGTGCCAAATATTTTCAGGTTCTTTAATTTCTGATAAATCAATACCAATAAATCCTCCAATATAAGTTTGGGCAACTAATGGAAAAAATGCTGCATTTAATAAGGAGATAAAAATAATTTTACTTCTTAATTCCATTTTTATAAAAGCGCTCTTGAGCGATCGGATAGGATAAATAATCAACAACGCAGGTCTGATGCTTTCTGGTATTTCTAAAAAGATCAGAATATGCAATTTCTAAAAAATGATTTGCCAATCTAACTTTGTAAATTCTCAACAAAATATTTAAAAACATAGCTTAAATGTATGTAAAATGGCCCGATACTTTTAAATTCATGTTATAATTTTGGCTTAGTACAAAATAGGTAATAAGCAAAATATTAGCACAAGTCCAAAGATATATGGGTGATTTGCGCTAGGGTGATTTGTCATCACTTTCAGGTTTAATTCCCTATAAAGAATGGGAATGTGGTGACAGTTTTGTTTAGAAAAGAAATGTATCCTGAATTTTATGCTGAGGATTTTATAAACCTGCCTAATTTCAAAATCTACTTAAAGCTTATGATTGATGGAAAGCCGAATAGGCCATTTAGTGAAAATAAAATACTTTAATGTTATAAATATTATTAGACGTTCTCATTTGGAACTACGTATCTCAAGAGAATTTGGTTGTTGATAAGCTACTTTAAAAAACGTAGAAAAGTATTTGGCAATGTATATTTTATTCTTTTATAAATATCTCACTTGAAATTGTTTTTTCATCGAACTTTGCATTAACAAAATAAGACCCTACTGGATAATTGCTTATATCAACAATAGAGGTTTCATTTGAAAGGATTCTAAACTTTAAAAGTTCTGATCCGTTTGAATCAAATATATAGATCACAAGCTTATGATTTGTAACATTATACAAAGCAAGATAATTAGAAGCGGGGTTTGGAAAAATTTTAAAACATTTTTCACCTATTTTTTCACCCACATTATTCGTAAGTTGGCATCCTGGTATTATGCATCCTAGTGAATCCACTTTTAATATCATTGATTTCCATCCGATAGAATCGTTAGCACCAACAGCCCCTAAGCCTGCCATAATAAATCCACCATCTTGAGTTTTGTCAAAATCATATAGGTTGGTGGCCTCAATGCCATAACCGGTTTTATAAATTCTTTTCCATACTAGATTCCCAGATTTATTAAACTTAATAAAAATTGCTCTTGATTCGACAATTAAAGGTTGTATATCATCGTCAAATACACCTATTCCACCCAATGCATAATAATTATCACCAATTTTTCGAATTTTAGAAAAATTGGAATATAGTTTTTCTTCTTTTGGTGCTTCCTCAAAATACTGTCGAAATACTATTTTCCCTTCCTGTTCCAGTTTTTGATAAGCTGGATATAGAAATGGCCTTTGAGGATGATAGGGTAACAATATTTCTGAGGCGCAAATGTAATTTCCTTGTTCATCAATTGTAAAATCATAAATGGCTCCACTCAAACTATCTGCAGTAGTTTCCTTTAATATTTTCCCATCACTTGATAATTTATATACGATACTTTTGCTATAACTTCCATCGCCTTCAATATAATTTAATTTTAATCTTTGACCACCTACATAAACATTACCAGTTGAGTCATTCTCAATTGAATATGGTATTTCATCAATTTTAGCATTACCCAACATCTTACTCCATTCTATTTGAAAATTCTTATTGAATTTAACTAATTGGATTTGTGTATAAGAATCCGTTGTAGTTTTAGAACTTACTGAATTTGCCAAATAGCAATTCCCTAACAGATCAAAATGAAGGTTATTAATACTTAAAAAATCTCCTTCCGGCAGTAAATTTCCAACCGTTGCAACAATTTGAAATGAATCACTTAATATATCATAAGCAATTATACTCGAAGTTGAGTATGGAGTTAATATAGATGTATAGAGTTTATTTTGAAATGCGTACATGTCATTGTTAAACCCTAAGAATTGTGTTTTACTAATCAGTTCTCTCTGTTTTAATAAATTACCTTGAAGGTCAAACTTGAATACCGCGGTGCCTCCCAAATATGGACTTGTAGTATCCCATATTATTCCAAATGCCCAATAGCATGTATCGCTTGCAATAATTGTTGTATAATACGGATTATCATACCCAGCAATATCATGCCTTTTAATGAATCCACCCTGGGCTCTAGAATGCTTTGTATAAAAATTACATATAAAAAGTAATATCAAAATATTTTTTAGCATAAATAGAATAATCTCTGTAAATCCTCAGAAAAATGTTTAACAAACATAGCTTAAATGTAAGTAAAATTACCCGGTACTTTTAATTCCTGTGATAGTTTTAATTTAACATAAAAATAAGTATTAGGCAAAATATAGGCACATGTCCAAAGATATATGGGTGATTTGCGCTAGGGTGATTTGTCATCACTTTCAGGTTTGATTCCCTATAAGGGATGTCAAAGTGGTGACAGTTTATGTATTTCGTCAGGAAAATGTTTACTAAACATAACATACAATCCAAGTAAATTTGCCTTTATTATATCTTCAGCCATTTCTGACTGTTTTTCTTTTTAGAATTTTGGATTGAGATAATATACAATCCTACAGGATAATTCTCAACAGGAATTATCATTTTATCAGTATGAACATTTTTGATCTCATGAATACTGCTTCCTGATAAAGATTCTATTTTAATGTTGTAGGGTAATTCCAAATTTGATTCAATTATTAGTTCATCCTTAGCTGGATTTGGGTAAATGATGAAATTGTTTAAACTGCTATTTATTGTTTGTGTTAACACAACTTCTAGACAAGCTGATGTATCAATACATGGGGGCGTGGTGATAATCACTGCATAGCTTCCATCTTTATTTGGTTTAAAAGTTTTTTGCGTCGCCCCAGGTACAATAGCAAAATTATTATTGCAATCAACCCATTGGTAAGTTGCTACACTATCCAACGCAATTAAGGTATTTCCCAGTTTAGTGATATTGGTATCCAGTGCAATAATATTCAGATCAAGTTCGATAAGACTGTCACAGCCCTGGTGGTTTCTCAATGTTATATAATACTTGCCTCCTTCGGTGTAGACTTTATCATTATATCCAAATTTTCTACAAGCTGTAGTCTGAATTAGAGTATCGTTACTTTTGCGAACGATCAGATTCAGTGTAACAATACTATCGCAACCATTTTCTGCTTGAAAATGATTCATAAATGTTCCATTCTCCCGGTATACTATGCCATTCCAATTGAAACTATCGCAGGCAGTTAAAGTTTGCAAACTATTAATGGAATCAACAGTTGTTAATTCGAGGACAGATATCAAACTATCACAACCCTTGGTATTGTAAAATGAATGAACATATCTTCCTTGAACTGTTAAAGTCGTATCATAAAATTGGTATTCACTGCCATTACAGATTGAAATAGAAATTATTTTTATTTTTGGAAACTCTAGGGTATGGAAATAATTATCTGTATAATCGCACTCAGCTGACGAAAAATCAGATGGATTGAATATGCCAGCAGTATCCCTTTTTGTATTGACGACCATAAAAAGATCGCTCAATGCATTTGCCTTAAAATGAAATTCCAAATTAAAAAGACTGTCACCAACGGATATTATTTTCTGTGTATAATAAGTACCAAGCAATTTACCGCTCACTGAAGGATTGCCATTATAAAATGAAACTGGCAGATTAATATCGGCAAGTGCAGATGCATCTTTTTTGTTAAAAATATCAAAGCTCACGATGTATTCATCCAAAAAGGGATCGTAATGGATGCAATGGATTCTGCCCCAAAGGCTCGCAGCCAGTTTTTTATACATTCCGTTTTCATCCAGCAGGGATTCCTGCACATAAAAATTATTGTACTTTCCATTTTTGTAAGTAGCATTATTCTTTTCTACCCTTGGCACAGTGAGATCATCGTTGATATTGAGCACATGATAGTTGTATTGATTCCAGACTCCACGTGCTGGTGCCCAGCCGGAGAGGGAGTCTGGAGGACCGAAGATTGTGAGTTTGCCTAATGGATTATTATATGAAATGTCACAAGAAACACAAATCTTAGCATGTCCAGAGTTGTCAATATCTCCTATTAATGGATACTCATTTAGAGTTGGGGAAAGACATTTTATACTTGCTAATTCTTTTGGGGGTAGCACAGATCCATTAATTATCTTTAAGTTAGTTTCATCTCGATAGACAATATCATTTATTCCATCATGATTTAAGTCAAACAGTGTTACTCCTGTAGAACCCGATCTATCGGATGTTGCCATTGACCATTCATGTTGAAAGACAGAAGTACCATTATAGGTATAAGAATATAAAAATGAATCTCTTGTGATTAGAATAGAGGGTCGTCCATTACCATGAATATCACCAATACAAGCAGGGCCTATCCCCGTGTATCCTGCACCTTGTGGATAACTCATTGCTAAAAGCTGTAAAACTCCATTTTTAAATGTATACGCATAAAGAAGGGCATCATCGTTAATCCCTGGAGAAGTAACTATAACGTCTAGTTTGCCATCCAGATTAATGTCCCCAACAGTAGTAAAGCCATCTCTGTAAACATTGTTAACTTGGATATTATAAGGGGTCATGCCATTACCGATACTCCCATTTGTATTAGAAATTCTTACTTTATAAATGGTATAACCAGCTGCAAGCTCTAAATCTGAAGTATCATTATCTAATTGTGCTGCCACTGTAATTGGACCAGGATCAAAATTTAATTTATTCTCTTTCCCGATTCCATTCAAACCACCGCCAACTAATTTTACTCCTGTGCGTGCATTAAAAATTTGGTTATTAATATATAGTTCAGGAATACCGTCTTGATTAAAATCAGCTAAAGCCAACATTCCAGTGATTTCATTATTATTATTATTAGTGGAATTTACTCTCTGATCTGAAATCCATTTTTGCAATCCTGTTGAACTATAACATATAAGTCTATCTTTGAGATTAACAGGATTTGATCCAAATCCTTGTGTTTTAATAAAAATTTCAGGAACTCTATCATTATCCACATCGGCTACTGCAATACTACCACGGTATATTTCCATTGTCGGAGTGCTAAATTCCCATTTAATTCTTCCTGTCTTTGAATCAAGAATTATGATTTTATCCCAATTAACTCCGGGAACTATAAACTCAGGAACGCAATCTCCATCCATATCAGCCAATAGGAAAGAATAAGCCGTACGAACGTCCTCGACACTTTCATTTTTTCTTTCAATTTCAAAATTTGAAAGAAAGTACTTTGTTTTAAAATAGCATTTTGTGGAATCTTCCAAACATATCTTAATCTGTCCATAACATTGTGTTATTAAAAATAAGGCCATTAAAAATGTGCATATTTTTAATGGCCTGATCCGATAAGACATAATTTGTAAATCCTCAGAAAAATGTTTAACAAACATAGCTTAAATGTAAGTAAAATTAACTGATACTTTATATTTCCTGTTATAATTTTATCTTAACATTAAATATGTAAGAGACTAAATATAGGCACAAGTCCAAAGATATATAGGTGATGTGCGCTCAGTGCTTTTGCGCTGGGGTAATTTATGATCACTTTTGGAAATATTTCCTAAAATGAATGTGATAAGCACACAGATTGATATGGATAAAGTAAAAATCGTATTCCTAAAGCCGCAACTGAGATTATTTTTTTTAATTGCTATTTTGCAGGGACAAAAACATAGAGTAATCTGATTCAGCTTTGTGTTTATTAAAGCTTACTTTTAAAACCGGTTTATTATCGGCTTGCATGATTTTTGAAAGGCAATTCAAAAATGCATCATTCTCTTCTTCATTGCCAATGGATACGCGGAAGGTATTTTCCAGAAGTTTAAAAGAGGATGTTCTCAGAATTTTGATGCCGTGCGTGTTTAAGCAAGACAGTAAATTTTCGTAGGTATCAGTATCGAATATCCGTAGCAGCAGAAAATTTCCTTCTGATCTGAATACGTGAATTTTATTTTCGTCATACCTGTTCTTAATCAGTTGATACATGCGCTCCCGCTCGCTGATGATAGCTTTTACTCTCACTCTGGCACTCTCCATAAATTCGGGATTGAATAGCATCTCGCGGGCAAAAATGAGTGAAAAATGGGTAATGGAAAATTGCAGGATGAGTTTTTTAATAATGGATGCCACATGAGCAGATGCGCAAAGGTAACCTAAACGCAGGCCTGCGATGGGGAAAGCTTTTGAAAATGAACGGAGGATGATTAGGTTTTCATACTTGCCAATAAGCGGAGTGAAGTCTGTTTCACTAAACTCGCAATACACACCATCCACAATAAACATGGACTGTGGATTGGCGCTGAGTAATTGCTCAAGTTGCTCCATCTTCATGGTATTGCCAACCGGATTATTGGGCGAGGTGATGATCAATACAGAATTGGAGTCCAGCTTTGGTAAATTAGCAAAATCAAATTCCAACTCCGGAGTCAGTAACCAGGGATGGTAATTGATATTATAAGTCTTGCAGTGATAATCAAATAAGGAATAGGACGGTTGGGTGATAATGATGTTTTTATTATTTAAAGCAAAGAAGTCAAGTAGCGTAGTTATAATACTTGCAGAACCGGCACTCAATACAATATTTTCTGCCTTCAACTTGCAGTATTCGGCTACTTTGCATTCAATGTCTTTGTAGTCAGAAGCAGGGTAGCGGTTCCAGTTTGCATGCAGAAGCGATTCCAGGACTTTTTTCTTCAGCGAAATATCGATGTCGTCGGACTGTTCATTTTTATCCAGCAGAAAACGGGAAGACTGTTTGGCCGGAGCAATGCGGGTTTCTGCAGTTTGCAACAGAAAACTGAAAAAATGGTCGGTCATGTTTGGTTGATTTCTAGTTTGCATAAATTACAGCTAAAGCGGTTTCCTGATCGAAGGTGAAGCCGAGAAACCCTTCGTTGTGATATTTTATTTCGACACCCAATTTCAAATTAGCCGGGATAACCAATAATTCATTTTGTATGGTAAATTGGTTTTCCTGCAGTCTTTTTATCCAGTGGGTAGCAGGTTCGTGTTTTTCGAATCGGTCTTTTTCCGGTTTGCCGAGGATGTCTTCTATTTCTCGTCCAAAAAATAATTTCAGTGCATTTTTTTCATTGTTGTCAATTTCAAGTTGATCGATTACCTGAAATAAGCTATAAAAATGATGATAGCAATTTGTGAATCGCCGGTATAGCGAGGGTTCAAAATGATTGACATTGGGTTCTGTTAAAATGAAGGCAGCCGGTTTGATAGACTTGATGTTTGCAATCGTTGCATTTCGCTGGGCATCGGATTGAATATGATGCAAGGCAAGAGATGCATTTACAATCACAGTCCCTTCCAAAGTTTTAAATGAAGTAAAGTCTACTTTTTCTGCATACTCCTTAACAGCTACGAAGTCAAGGGTAAACGGCACTTTTCCCTGCCAGGAATTGATTTTTGCTTCAGCAATATTCAGTGCTTCTTCAAAAGGCTCTATGCCAATGATTCGCAGTTTCTTTAAATGACTGAATTCTTTGGACAACTCTATGATGTTGACCATCTGAGTGCCGAGGCCAACCCCAATGTCGATAATGGTGACTTCCTCGTTTTTCTTTATGATATCAGCAATTGCCGTATTGATTATTTGCTGGCTGTATTTTACATAAGGAAATTTTTCGATGAGTATATTAAACAAGTGAATTTGCGGCACTTCGTATTGTTTCTGGTAGATATTCTCATTAATGGATTCCGATTGAATTGTTTTGTTTAATGCTTTGATCAATATCGTAGCCAGAAATTTCTGAGAATCCGTTTCCATGCCTTCCCTGCAGTAAGCGAATAAAGATTCCAGTTCATTTTTTGCATCAGGTCGGATTGAATTGAGGTTTTTGTCAATCAATCCGCTTAAGCTTAAAAAGAGATCTGGTTTTGCAATAGTTGAATTCATATGATTTTAAATTAGAACTGTTTGAAAAGTTTGGATTTAATATTTCAAAAGCATGATCAGTATAAACAAGAACAGGCTTACTGTCAGTAAAAAGAAAAGATCGTAGGCCGGAAATGCTTTCTTTTTAAAGCTAGCCTTGTGTTGTTTATAATTCATGATGCAAACCTAAGCCAGGAGGCTGTTATGGTTTTGGATCACTTAGCCGCTGACCGGTTTTAAGAGTGGCTGACGGATTTTGTTAGTGGATTTAGGCGCCAAAATCAAAATCAGGCCCGGAAGGAGCGCTTTAAAAACGGTGAAAAAGCTGAAAAAACTCATCGCGTTTGCTCCGGGCTATAATGATCTCCGTTTTATCGGGCATGAGTATATAACCGCCATCACCCCGAACAAATTTGGTAATGTGGTTGATGTTTACGAGATAGGAATTATGCACCCTGAAGAAGTCTTTTCCGGAAAGCGTTTCGTCAATTTCTTTAAGGGTTTTGGCAACGAGTATCTTTTGACCATCCGCCATGACGACATGGGTATAATTGCTTTCCGCTTTGCAATAAGCGATATTTTTTGTCTGGACAAAGATCAGGCCGTCATTGGTAGATAAGGCAATGCGTTCTACCGGATTATTCCTGGCGATCAGGTTTTGAAACAAAAGCTCCATTTGCTCTTTTGAAGGAGTAGATTTTTTTTCTTTTAATCGTCCGATAGTTGCTTTTAAATCATCCGGGTCAATTGGTTTTAAAAGATAATTCAAGGCAGAATACCGGAATGCCCTTACAGCAAATTTATCATAGGCTGTAGTGAATACAATTTCAAAATCAATATCTTTAAATGTTTCAAGCATATCAAAGCCATTCATTTTTGGCATTTCAATATCAAGAAAAATGACTTCGGGCTTATGTTGTTTAATGGCCTGAATACCTTCCTCACCCGACTGACACAAGGCAAGTATTTGTACTTCGGCGCAATAAGTGGTAATCAGCCATTCCAGCATTTCTATGCTGTTCCGTTCATCATCTATAATTACAGCCTTGATCATTTTATCAAACGGGTATGGTTATAATTACTTTAGTTCCTGCAGGCAATCCATTTTCATCGTACAAATCTATAATTTTTTGGGTACCTGAATTGGAGAACTCATCAGAAGCCATATTCAATCTTTCCTCGGTGAGTTTCATTCCAATCGATTTGCGTGTAGGTGCGTTTTTACTTTTGTATTCCATCGCTTTTTGTCTTCCGATACCATTATCTGTAATCTCGCAGGTTAGTATTTCATTTTCCAGGGAAACATGAATTTTTAAATTTCCACCGGAATCTTTCTGAAGAAGACCATGCCAGATTGCGTTTTCCACATAAGGTTGTATAATCAGTGGAGGGATTTCGATGTTGGACGTATCGACTTCATCATCGACATGTATTTCGAAACTGAATTTATGGTCAAAACGAAGAGCTTCCATTTCGATATATAATTTCAATGCCTCCAGCTCATTGGCGAGTACGACTTTTTTGTACTCTGAGTTATCCAATATAAGTCGTATGAGTTTTGCAAATCGGGTGATGTACAGGGAAGCCGTTTTAATATCGCTTTTAATGACATACCTGTTTATAGAATTAAGGCAATTGAAGATGAAATGAGGATTCATCTGAGCCCGCAAAGCTTCCATTCTTGTTTCCGAAAGCTGCTTGTTGAATTCCGTTTTTAAATGTTCTGTTTTTTCAATTTGTTTGATCCGATATTGATAAAGTGAAAAAATCATGATTACAAATAACAAGGCCACCAGAAAAACGAACCATGTTTTTTTGTAGAATGGCGTATTAATGATGACGGCAATTTCGATCGGTTTTCCATAAATGCCTTCGCTGTTGGCGACCTTCACCTTAAATCTGTAATTTCCGCCATCCAGGTTGGTGTAACTGGCATAGCGTCGGGAGCCGGATTCAATCCAGGATTTGTCCCAGCCTTCAAGCATATAGGCAAACTTGTTATGGGCCTGGTTGGTAAAATCAATACATCCGAATTCAAAGGAAAAGAAGTCTTCGTTCGGTTTAATACTAACAGACATATTGTGCTTCAACTGTATGGCTTGCTCAATATTCGATATTCTGAATTTATCAATGAAAATTTTAGGTGTTTCCACTTTCCTGTTGAGTGCGCCAAAGTCTACGCGACAGTATCTTCCCTTCGATGTGATATAAAAGAAATTATTTCCGGCACAACTGTATTTAATCGACCAAAAACTTTTATCCATTCCCACCGCCTGGTTATAAATCCTGAAGGAAAGGTTAGTACTTTTCATATAAATGACTCCAAGTATTGTAGTGAGCCAGAGATTGCCCTCAGGGTCATTGCTGATATTGTAAATTCTGTTGGTGGGCAATCCTTCTTCGTCAGTAATCATTTTATAACTCAGGTATTCTGTATTTTTTGTATCGATTTTCAGAAGACCTTTATTTTGTATGGCCATCCAGATGTTTCCGGAACTATCTGAGGTCATACCGTTGACTCCATTTTTGAGTATAGACTGAAGGTCTGCAGGTATAGGATGCTCAAATTGCTGCGTTGATTGGTTGAAAATGCCGATGCGATTGCCGCCCTGCAGCCAAATCCTGTTTAGTTTATCGAATGAAATTCGATCGCAGTGTTCAATGGAATTGGTATCAAGAGAGTTTGAATTTATGGGTTCAGAAAAAGTAATTTGATCCGGATGAAATTGGTGCACACTACCTTGATCTGTCAGGATCCAAATATTGCCGTTGTTATCCTGAGCCATACTTTTAAAAATATATCTGGTTTTATAATCTTCAAGTTTAAAGGGAGTGGGAACGCGAATCAGTTTCTTTCTGATCTTATCATATAAGTAAAGAAAATCGACAGATAAAACCCAAAGCCTGCCTCTGTTATCCATCGTCATGTCCAGAATGCGCATATAGCGTTCCTTTTTGAATGGATTTGTTTCAATGGGAAGAATTTGCAGTTGGCCTGATTTCGAATCCAGGATGTTTAAGCCATTTCCTAAATCAGTCGCAAAATAAACGGTATTCAAATCAGGATCTTCTATGACTTTACTGATTCTGAAACCAAAACCTTTTTGTTTGTTGTCCGGTAACAGCGGATGAAAATTAAATAAACTTACATAGGGATTATACTTCAGCAGGCCATCGTCATTAGCCATAAACAGGACATGATCCGGAGTAATGATCATATCGTGTACGATCATGGAAGTTACTTCGACATTATTCACAGCCATTCCTTCCATGAAGTGGAATTCTTTACTGACGGTATTAAATGTACCTAATCCTTTATCCTCAGTGGTCACCCATAACTCTTCATCATTTTTCCGGTACAGGCCCCTGACCACATTGCCAATGGAAACAGAGAGTTCATTTTTATTGTACTTGTAATTTGTGAATTGTTCTGTTTGCAAATCAAAGTAGCATACTCCTCCACCGTAGACCGCAAGCCAAAATCCTTTGTTACCTTCCGGAATTAATTCAAGAAAAAAATCATCATAGGACAATTTTGGTGTTTCGAGACTGTATATTTTGTAAGAAAAGATTTCTTTTTTGCGGTCAAACGTAAATAATCCATTATCTGTGCATATCCAAAACAAACCATCCTGATCTACATAGATCGAATTGATGGAATTTGTTTCAACATTGTTGGGTTTTAAATGACCCGTATTGATTTTAGGTAAATTGTACCGGGTGATTTTACCGGTTTGAAGGTTATAGGAATTCAAGCCAATTTCAACTCCGCCATACCATAAGGTATTCACACTATCGACATAAAAAATGCCGGTACCTGAAGGAAGATGTTCTTTATTGTTTTCAACAGGCATCTTCAGATGAGTAAAGCACTGGCAATCTTCATTGAAATAACTTATTCCCCCTTCGCGGTAACCTATCCATATTTTGCCTGACGCATCGACATAGATTTGTTGTCCTTTATCGTGAAGTAATGAGCTTGAATCCTTGTCACTGTGTTTGAAAATTTTGAACGTATTGCCATCATAGCGATTTAATCCATTCAAAGTACAAATCCATAAAAAACCGGAAGAGTCTCTGGCTATATTCGTGATAATAATATTGGACAGTCCGTTTTCTTCATCCAGAAGTTCGAGGCGCAGATCGCTGAGGTTTTGAGAGCGTACATCCAGAAAACAAACGAATAAGAGAATGCCAATGAATAGGCGTTCCAAGAAGTCCCCCGGGCACTTCCAGAAGAGCCTGAGATTGCTATTGGTAAAATGGTACTTCAAGGACTTCAGTTATTATCAAAGGCAAAAGTAATTTATTCTAATTTCAAATTGAATTTGCGGGTTTAATAAAAGATAAACTATTCTAAGGAATTGAACAGGCATTCGATGCATGTAAAAAGGAAAAGTCCTCTGTGTCTCCGTGGCTCCCTGGCATAGAAAGCAATACGGTTTAGAATGGAAGTGGTATTGATATATAAATTTGCAACCCAAAATTATTTGCGGTATTGCTATCTAAGAAAAATGATGATTTATAGGACTTCGACCGGGTTAAGTCAAAGTGAGAATAACAGGTCGCTAATTTATTTTTCTGGTTGAATGATGTATCCGGAGTATTACTAAATCAGCTCTATGTATTTTATAAAAAATTCTGTAATTACCTTCAATTAATTCGCGAATAGATGGATCCTCCTTTTCCGGGACAATTCTACCGGACTTTGGAAAATTTTGTAATTGATCAACTCGTAAAATAATTTTATCAATATATCTAACCGCATAATATTTTGAATCTAAAGAAATGTGTTCAAATATGGACTTGAGATCTTTCGTTGCTCTTTTACTCCATTTTATTTTCGCCATCTATTTACCATTTTCTTTACAGATTCATGACTTATGGTCTTTCCTTCTTTCATATCCTTCAAACCTTCATCTATTTTTTCTATTACAATTAGTTTTTCCAGCAAGTCCTCTAAAGCAAATTCCTTTGGAAATTCATTCAATGTAGAAATAACAGCAGATTTTTTCATAGGCTCAAAAATACAAATAATAAGTAATTATTAATAAATTCATGTTCACTTAATTTAATGTGTTAGATGAACGATCCATAAATATCATTCGCAATCCTGCAGCGGCAGTTTTATAGGCCTCAGGTATCTGGTTAAATTCAGGAATAGAATTATGATCAACCCGTATGGATAGTGCGTAAATAGTCCCGGTTACTGTAATGCAGAAAAAGATTATTTTAATACCAGATCCCATGATTCTAATTTTATAAAAAGCGATCAACTATAAAGGTAGTTCGTTCCTGGAAATCAAAATACAACCGGAAAACTATTTTTAAATCTATTTTTGATTGGCAATGAAATACCGGAGGGTCGCGAGGTTTGGTTGAGAAATACAGCAATGGTATACTTCAGAATGCTGGTCTTTGAAATAATATAGAGATGAGTCGGATTCCTTAAGATAAAAATTGAGAATGGGTATACCGGTTGACACATATTCTTCCAGCTTACTGGGCAGTCCGGGATTATTTTTATTTGCAAAATTGATAAGTACATCCGTATTCGAATAAGCCTCTATTAGTTCATCTTCATTCTTGCAGTAACTGCTTTGAATAAGCTCCGGATATCTTTTTACAAGATCATGCACTTTATAAAATTGATTTCCGAATAATTGTATACGCAGTTTAAGCTCAGGATGCTTATTCGCGAGATCAATAAGTAGGTGAAGTTCATCAATGGCTTCCCGTATGGTAGCATACGTATTGCCTATATAACTAAGTCTAGTAAAATCTGAAGGAATGTGCTTTATCCTGGTGGCATCTATCCGGATTCCATTTGGTAGGACGGAAATTTTCTCAACCGGAATATTGTAATTGAGAAGAAAATGATTTTTTAACGAATCAGAATTGACGATTATCTGATCGGCTGTCCGGAGAACGATTCGCTCAAAATACGTACTTAGAAAACTGTAATGCTGATTTCCAAAATACGTATCGCCGATATCCGCTTTCCAATTGTGTTGCCATAATTTCTTCAGAAGCAACCCGATTAAATGGCTGCTGAATGGATTCGATACCGTAAGAATTTGATCGTTTTTCTTCCTGTACCTGAACAGATAATGTACCAAATAAAATATCTGATGAATGATTTTATCATCCGGCCAGCAAAGTTTGTGAAGAAACCGTAAGATAGAATATTTTTTCAGGGAATTCCTGTACCTGCTATCAGTCTTCATTCGCAAACCACATCGAATTACTCTTTTGTCTTTTTCAATATAGCCTTTAACCGGCGAAGTGATTACAATTAGTTCAGCCTTATCGATATTGGCGTGTACAAAATGATCCATACGGAATGCTCTGGGGTTGTTGAGCGGTGGATAATTTGTAGTAAACACAACAAGTCTCATAACATGCATTGATAGACATGGATCAATTCCTGTCTGGTGATATTTTGTTGAATGTTGGTTTTTACTGTTTCTTCGGCATTCATACAGAGTTGGGTATACTGCCTTTGGGTTACTAAAAGCAATTGGTCCAGCAGTTCAGAAACCGCTGATGAATCATTTTCAGGAAGCAAAAAACCATTGAAACCATTGGCAATCAATTCCGGAATATCACAGTGGCTTGTTCCAATAGCAGGTTTGGCCAGATTTAAACTATCTTTAATGAACACCGGGCAGCCACCTTCGGTGTCATGCAATTGTGATCGCCTGCTTAGATTGATAGAAAAATGCGTTTGGCTTATTAACTGTAGATATTGTTTTAAATCCACACCATCGTGAATGCGGATACAATGCTTATGTTGTTTGCTTGCTGCATTTTTGACTTCAGCAAAATACGATTTATCCGGTTGTTCTCCGTAAAGTGAAATGATAAACCTTGAGGCATGTTTATCCCGTAATGCATTGATCAGGCCAAGTTGATTTTTCTTCTCCGTAAATGTTGCAGCCTGAAAAAGTCTGATAGGTATGGCATAAGGGACTATCGATTTTTGTTGCTCCCGATCAAACAACATATGAACTATATGTATTTTGTCATTTGGAATTCCATAATTCCCGATAAGTGCCTTTGAATACTTTCCTTCCACTATAAATTGACCTCCCAGTTTGGAAAGTAAAAGGTATTCGGATTTTACCTGAGGATTTTGATAAACCAGGTATTCATAATCAAAACCATACAGGGAGACGCAAAATGGTAGTTCTGTTTTCTGAATCCAGTTTTTAAATTTAATTGCTACATGACCAAAATGAAAATGAACAAGTTGAATTTTATGTTGCTGAATGTATTGTAAGAGAATTTTAGATATCCCGGAATGAACTAACCGCGCTTTTAGTTTTGAAAATAAAGGTATTGGGTAGGAAGATGGTATTCCTGCATCAACAAACTTATATTTCCGGGTTAACGGACTAATGTAATATTCTGCATAAATGTGATGTTCGCAATCTTCTTTGGTTTCATCCAATAATCGTTCCAGCCAATTCATGGTATCGGGTAGAAAAACATCTATGATATGTAGAATCTTAAATGACATCGGGGCTGTTTGCGGAAATCATCTTCATCCAAAGTACCAAAGATAACATTCTGAGTTTTTGTTCGCGTGTTTTAAGAGGGTAATTCAATTGAAGATTGGAAATGTCGTTCCGGAATTCCCGGATCCAATCATTTATTTCGTCGTCATAATAATGGTAATCGATAAAATGGCGGGATAAATGCAAACGCTGATTGATCAATTCAAGAATAGAAGGAATCCTGAATTTGATGCTTAAGACATTCAAAGCGATGTGCTTTGGAGAAATACCGGTGCGTTGCCACGGAATCTTTAATAGTCCTGCATTCAATGTTTTGATCAATGCTTCAAGATAAATTTTGCTGTGTAACTGAAGCCTGTCATCCATGCGGTAATTGAATTCCAACCAATCCATATTATAAAAGGGGAGAACCATTTTGCAATACGAAGACAACAGGTAAATGCTATAAGCCGATTGGTATCTTATTTTTTGATCAGCAATGTAAGGATCTATGCATGGTGTGTCATAAAATGAGTCCTCCGTTTTTGTATTGGAATCCACAAACTTAAAATATTGTGATGCCAGATTATGGGTAATTCTTTTATTGCATTCATTATGACTTGCATAAATCCCTCCGCCATAAAAACCATGGAAACAATGTGCGTAATGAGAATGAATAAATTGAGGCAGTTGCCCTTCATGCAAGTGGCCAAGATGTAGCATGCCATCTGCTTTCCAGAAAGCCTGCAAACGGTTAATCAACCAATGCTCTTTTTCAAGTATTGGATTCTGATGCTTGATTTGTAAGCAAGCGGCAACTTGTTTCGCCAGGCCGGATTCAAAATTTTCTTTACTCGAAAATGTAAACGCTTCGATATTGAATTTCTGTGATGCAATTTGCCCTATCCAACGGCTGTCCAATCCGCCACTTAAACTCAAACCAGTCGGGGAATCATTCGGGATGTCCAGTTCTTCAATTGCACATTTGAAAAGCCTGGTATATTCTTCAATAAGTTCTGGTTCCGGTTTTTCGAATTTCGTAACTGCTGCCCAGGTCCAGTAATATTCCTGGTGCAATTGATGGTCAGACAAATTCAGCGTATAAATACTAGCCGGCCTGGCTCTCTTAATGTGTTGAAACCAACTTTGATCCAGCATCAGGTGGCCATTGTTTAAATAGGAATCAATAGCCAATTCGTTTAGTTTACATTCAATTTCGCTGAAGTACTTGAAGTATTTGATTTCAGAAGAGAATACACATCGTTGTCTGTCCTGGTAAATGTAAATTGGATAAAATCCCAGGTAATCTGTACACAGATGGAGCTGATTAAGGTGATTATTAATAATAATGCAGCAATATATACCATTGATTTTTCTGAAAACGCGATTTAATTCAGCATGGTTTAATTTATTATTTTGAATAAGTGCATCAAAATTTAAATTAAAGCCTTTGTAAAAGGTAAAATTGCCTAACAGGTAGAATTCAATGTTGTCATTCCTTATGTGGAAAATCATGGACGGCTTACCGGAACTCAGAAGTTGACAACCTTGATTTATAGAATTCAATCTTTTTAAACGTTCAGGTAACTTTAAATTAACTGAATGATCACTCTTCGATTTATCCTGAAAAAATAAAAAATCACTCATCAGATGATCCGGAATCTAAAAAGTTCTGACATTTTTTGTCTGTAATATATCATGTTGAGAATTAAAATGACCAAACAACCAAGTAATATGGACATGACAAAATGAAATTCCAGATAATTAATGATAAACAGGAAGACGATGCAGGTGATAAAATAAATCAGGTAAGCTGCAAATTGTTTTTCAAATAGATTTTTGACTTCGTAATACGAACGAAGCCTGAGGGAAGAATATACCAATACAGACAAGCTCACAAAGATATTGATGAACAGGAATTTTAAAATCGGAGTTCCTGTAATGTAGATCAATGCAATGAATGTGTAATTGATGATGAGCACGGCAATATTCCATTTAAGCAGATTTTTGGATTCCCCTAAGGACAAGAGCTGATTAAAAACAACATTGTTTACCGAACGTATCATAGCCATGATGAGAATAAATCTGGCAAAGGACAGAATTAAACCTTCGGGATCTTTAGCAATCAATGGAATGATCTGCTCAATATTGAAGTAGAGCACTAAATAAAAGGACAGACAGATGAGTGCATGACTGAGTAAAGATTCAGAAATAATGTGTTGACGATCCGAAGGTTTATCCTGAAACCTGGACAGGACCGGAAATATTGCCTTGTTAAAAATAGGATTGATTTTTGAAAACAACAGATAACTGATTTCTGAAGCAAAGTTGTACGGTCCGAGCACAGATAAGCCAAATACAGATCCCACCAATACGGTATCAAAATTGCCCTGAACAAAACTCAGTGTTTGATTGACCAGCTGATAACCGGAAAAATGTACATGTTCCTCAACAGATGCGGAAGTGTCTTCATTCAGGGAAAGATTGCTCAGATAATACCTGCACATCGCATAGTAAATGATGAAGCGAATGAATAATCCGCCACTAAAAACAAGGAGCGGTGAGATAAACCAAATCGAGCTGATTATAAAAATGAATTCAAAAGTAGAACCCGATATCTGTGCAATGCTGATTTCTTTTTGCTTGAGTTGCCGGGTCAGTAGGGCGGGATAGTGGCTAAAGAAGCCAATAAGTGCAAATAACAGAATGCTGATCATAACAATGGATGCATTGCTGGCAACATAATTTTTTTCTATTGCGAAAAAGCAAAGCAACAATACCATTCCAATTGAAACCAGAACATACTGAATCTTTTTTTCTTTCCATAAAATGGTCCGGTTAAATCCGGCTTTTTGGATAATGGATACAAACATTCCGGGTTCGAACACGGAAACTGCAAACCTGAAGATGAGTTGAAATATCGTATAAATACCTAGTTCTTTATATCCAAGAAATCGTCCCAATAATACAATACTGATCACCTGCAATAAGCTCATGTAAATGGAAGAACCAAACTGCCATCGGAAAAGATGATTCAGTGCTAAATGGGGGGAAGGATTGGCGGATTCTTTACTCAAAGTATTTTCTCAATGTAAAGTAATAAAATACGGGTGGAAGGTAATTGATTTTTTTGAACTTAAAGCGATAGCCTTCTTTGACTAATGAACCCCGGATCGTAAATTGATTGGGTAAATGGTCAGGCCCGATTGGTTTCAAATGGACCATCCATCGTTCATTTAAAATAAACAGATTCGTATGTCCGGATTTCTCAAACCAGGTAGCGCCATCTTCGGCGGTATTAATATGAATGTACTTCAAATAATCCGAATTGGTAAATGCAGTTGCTCTTTGTTCATCCTGGGGTAATGAAGATACCGGTTGTTGAATCAGTTGAGCTAATTGCTGCGATGCATGATCAGTTAAATGATCGCAGATCTCGGATGACGATTGAGCATTATTCACTGGAATTTGGTTTTGCATCAGAATTTCACCGTGGTCTATAAATGGATCCATTAAATGAAACGTATAGCCGAAATTGAAATCCGATTGGACTTTTTGCCAAAAGACAGGATGGGTTCCCCGGTATTTTGGCAATAAGGAGTAATGAAAATTCACAATGCCATTTTTTGGAGCGGCAAGAAGTTCTGAATTAAATGTACTTCGGATTCCTGCGGTAAGTACAAAGTCGCAGTCTTTGATGCTATTTATTACCACTTCAGAATTCACATCACTTGTCTGATAAAATTGGATTTGATATTGTTGACTATAGATGGACCAATAAAATGAACTGTTTAATCCTTTGATAAACGTATTTAGCCGTTTGAATTTCCTGATCAGCTTTGTAAACAGAGATGGATTATCCGGAAACAAAAGTAGTTCCTTTTGATTGACGCAAATAAATTTCAATTCCGCATATGAAAGCTCCTGAAGCGATGGTATGAATCTTTTAGTGAAATAGCTATCAGGAGTACCAATGTATGCAAGAATTAATCCGGAATCCTTCATGTAAGTTTGTAAAGAAAGAAATTGAGTTACAATGACAAGTAAGCTACATAGAAAATATTGTGCTAAGTGACTATTGTGCTTGTAAATATATTTATTGGCAAAAATAACATGTTTAAAAGTAATGAATTTAAGTTTAATTTGCTAAGGAAATGGAATTTTCTTTAAACCAGGTAATGAGCGCTGAAAGAGCAGCAATGGAATGGCTGTGCAATTCCTATAGTCATGGGAAAGGAGGCTTTCCGCACAGCAGATGGATGTATTTGCCTTCTCCATTCGCCTGGCAAGGGGATTATGCAGAGACGACCGGATACCTGATAGAAAATTTTTTGGATTTCAATGCCGGTGTTGTGCCGGGTCTTTCTAAAATGGCTGAAGCCGCTGGTTCATGGTTAATTCACATTCAATCAAAAGAAGGCTACTTTCATTCCGGGACACAGTTTAAAAAGCCAAGTGCATTTAATACTGCACAGATTATTTTTGGATTGGATGTATTATACACAAAAACAAGAAATGAAAAATATTTCCGCTCTATGTCTGATGCATTTCATTGGTTGATTGAGGCAATGAATGAGGATGGGAAATGTGAAAAAGGACTTTATGTCAGCGATTATTTTGCAGCCTATTATGCTCGCGCACTTTGGCCATTAATGCTCATCGATCACAAGTATTTTAATTCAACTAACGAATCAAAGTTGTTGACTTCCCTGAATTATTTATACTCCTGCAAAAATCCGGAAGGATTTTTCAACAACATGGAATTTTATCCCGGTAAAGCTGCTTCACTGCATACCGTTGCATATACTCTTGAGGGATTTTATGAATGCAGCAGGTTAAGCGGACTAGTCGAAATGAGAATGTATATTGTAAATATTCTGGACCGGATTGGCTCAATGATTCAAAAACATCAAAAAACACCGGCGCATGTATATCCTGATTATAAAGCGGATTTTTCGTTTGTATGTGTTACGGGTCAGGCACAGCTCTGTGCCTTATATTTAAAGCTTTATTCGGATCTTCGAAATCCGGTTTATAAGGATATCGCTGTACTTTTATTTAAGCAATTATTGAATTGGCAAATAAAGTCTGATTCTGCAGAGCACAATGGTGCATTGCCATCCAGTATGCCGGTTTGGAAAAATTATTTTCCTTTGAGGTATACCAATTGGACGATGAAATTTTTTTTAGATGCCTGCGGGTTGATGAAGAAAGTGATATAAAAATTGGAGCTCTATTTTTAAAGTTGAATGAATTTTATGATAGACTTGGTTTTGCCAATAATCAATAACCAATGATCAATGTTCAATAAACAATATTCAATATCCACTAAACACTAACTCCTAACCACTAACTACTTACCCCTAACCCCCTATCTAATAATGACCATTTTCCCAAAATCATTTTTAAAATACTGATCCGTTCCGGTATCGTATTTATCCCAGGAGTTTTTATTCTTGTCTTTTACGACAAACCGGTAGAGATAAACGCCATTGGCGAGTCGTTCACCGAAGTCATCTGTACCGTTGTATTCATAATCTGTCATGTGTGTGCCAATAGTAAGTGGGCCCAATTCTTCCTTCGTGATTACTTTGACTACTTTTCCGGATACAGACATAATTTGGATCATATAATTTTCCGGTTGGATATCACCCGTGAGTGTATACACGAAGCGGGTTTTGGTGGTAAACGGATTTGGATAATTGAGTAAATTTCCAACAGATGATTTTGTAACGATAGTAAAGTCGGTTATATAATCCTGATCGGTGGCGGTATTACCGGAACCATCTACTGCCGAAACGTAAAGGGTGTAGATGCCATCTCTTTTGAAATCGCCTTTAATAATGGCCTTTACTTTGTTATCGTTAAAACCGGCCGGAATAAAACTGACATTGTTTTGTGCAAAGTACACGCGTTGCGCGGATCCTCCGGGCTCTTTGATTTTGATGGTAAATGCAGAAGTATCATTCAGCAGCAAATCCTTGTTTTCATCCTGTAACGTAATTTCAATGACTGCCTTGCTGGATACGATATCGTCATTTAAAATTTTATGTTTGTCGAAAGTGACTTCCATATAAGGTTTTCTTTTGTCATGCTTGACAAAAAACGGTATGATGGCTGTATTGTTAAATGTATATAACTCGGCCTGGTCATTATTCGGATTTAATTCGATGAAAAGTTTAAATGATCCATACACTGCAGATGTATTATAGCTGAATGGAATATGGATCGTATCCAACGGAGCTAAGGATATGAATCGCCTGTAGCTGGTAGTTTGTTGATTGAGTTGGTTGACGATGGTAAATTTTACCAGCAAACTGTCCATACCTGAAGAACCAATATTTTGTGCTGCTATTTTTACATTAAATACATCTCCCTGGTTAATGGTATCCTTACTTTTGGTCAACAATAAAGATGGGTTAAAGGCAGCGTCCGGAAGTCCTTCATACAGCACTCTCCAGTAATTTAATTCGGGAGCAGTTCTTGAAATCGTATCGGATGATTTCCATTCCAATTTCAGATGTGGATATTTTTTTGCGTCGATTCCTTTCAGACTAACATCATTCTGAGTGAAGGATGCGAAGAGCAGACTCTCAGTACCGTTGGGATCAATTCCATAAATATTGATTTCCTGCTGATCTTCATTTCCATTGAAATTTTTGGAATCCCATAAATACCTGTTCCATGATTTTGCCGGACCCACCAATTTCGATTGAATAAAACCGGAGGTTTGAAGAATGGAAAACGAATGCGAAATTTCATTTTCATCCGTAAAGTTTCCGACACTTTCCTTTACTTCAAAATCGGATCGTCCCTTTCGGTATATCATGATGTAGGGTACTGAATTCAGATTTTTCAAATTGCGAACCGAAGTTGCACCAAAGGATTCCAGCACGGAGTATAAATTTCGGGTGCCATCGGATTCCCAAAGTTCAGGATAGTAAGAGTATTGGTATTGGCTAAGTGTACTAAATATGACTACGTGATTGTAAGGTATTCCATTTTGTAAAAAATCCATGAGTGCGGATCGTTCCGTTGAATTCGAAGTTTTAAAAACGAAAAAAGGTTTATTGATGTATCCGGATTCTGAAACACTATTGAAGTCGCCTCCGCTTTTATTAATCCACATTTTACCGGTTAGCGGATCAAAAACATTGATCACGACTCCGGAAAAGTTGGCTGTATGCAACCAGTATTCATAATCGGATGCTACATCAGTACCGACATAAACTCTGGGACGGATATAAGTGGGCAATTCAATATATCCGTTGTTGGCCCTTATTTCCACATAGGCATCGGCGTAGTTAAAGGTTCGTTCCGGTTCCTGCAATTTCATTTTAAATAAATCATCTTTTTTAAATTGGAAATAATGAGATTGATTCCATCCTTCCGAACTGTTTGGAAGATAAATGAAAGACGAATATCTCCAGGCAAATACACCGGAGCCAATACTATCCGGTGCAGTCCTCCAATAATAAACGGTATTGGGAATCAGGCTGATGTTGGGAGCCCAGGTAATGGTTCCACCGGTTTGTTTGATGATTGTATTTTTCCGTAACGGACTATTAAAATATTCTGTAGTGTCAATTTCAAGAAAGTAATTTATTGCAGTAGCAAGTGTATTGCCGTTATCTGCTATCAGTTTCAAATTGCTGTTATTAACAATGGCGAACTCCGCCGGGTAAACCGGTCTGGCTTCATTGCCAAACACATAGAAGGTATAACCTTTCTGTCCATTAATGATTAATTCATTATTATTTTCTGCATCAGGAAGTGGTCCTTCACTGATTTCATCTCTGCCATCCAGTTTGACAAATAGACTGTTATATCCGATAGCCTCATCGCCTCCAACTGGTATCAGAATCGTTTGTGAAGACCTGGATGCAGGATTTGCAATTTTTGCATTGTAGATCGTTACGATTTTACCGGAAGGTAATTTTTTATCTATCGTTAATAACAGACTGTCTTTTACATATGCGCCCAGGCTCACTACATCAAATTTCAACTGAAATTCTTTTTGCGAACTAAAAACAAGCGAAGGATTTGTTGTAACTGTTTTGGAATCCACAGTGTAATCCTGCGACTTATTTATATTGATATGTATAGCAGGATCTCCGTTGAAACTGGTTGAATAGGCCTGTGTCAATAAGGACTCTCCTCCAAGTTTCTGAAGGACTGAAAAGGTAGAGCGCATAGCTTCACCAATTGATTTTCCATAATTGTCGGAGCCCAGTTGATGATAAAATTCCTGGCCATAGATTCCTAAAATATTCGGATAGCCGGCTGTGGTATTAGCAAGATAAACGATAGATCCTTTTTCAGGTGCCAGGTTGTGATCTTCACTGATCGACCGGTTGGCCGAAAACATGGCTCCTGCATAACAGCCCATGGCCATGAATAAATGATACTTGTCTTTGTTTTTGTATGAATCTACATTTTCGAGATTGAAGTCCAAACGAATAGCAGCAGAGTGACCCATGAAAGCAATAATAGAGCTACCCTCATTAATATCTGATTTTAATTTCTCGCTATTGGAAACTTCAATGGTATTACTGCTTTGTTTATAAAACGTTTCTACATGAGCACCAAATAAATTTGTTTCAATGGTATCTTCCATGGTGCTGAGTTCATTGCTGATCCAACTGTAAATAGTCGGATCGCCACCGGATAAATGAATGATCCGTTTTTGCCATTCCCTGGATTCAATATTGTATGTTGTATTGCTTAAATAACGTTCATGTGATTTTACTTTATCCAGGTAGAATTTAAGTTCATTTCCATTGATAACCGGTAACCTGCCGAATGCATAAAGAGGCTGCTTGTTGTTATCAGTGATCAGCATCATGTCGGCGGCCGGATACGAATAGGTTGGAACAAAAAAGTAGCTTGGATCAATGCCCGTTTTCCGGTAGCTATAGTAATCCAGACCTTTTCCAATGATTAAAAAATACTTTAGCTTAGGCCAGATCGTACTCACATATTGAGCAAAATTTTTAATCGCCAATGGATGTGTCTCAATGCCGTAAGCAAACTGATCATAGAGATTTTCAATATTGATAGCAGCAACCTGATGTGATCCACCTTCAGCAGAAGACCTGTAATTGATATATTGCTGAACGTAATTATTCCCATTGCCATCATCCATGAGTTTCGGATGATACAGAATAACATAATCGTAATCTCCGGGATTTAGAGGCGTAAAATTTATTTTTTCAAGGGGGTTTGTTGATTTGATTTCTGCCTTATTGATTACAAGTAGTTCTCTTTTTTGTGCAGATGCCGGAAGATTTATTTTGTATACGCCGTTGCTTTCCCTGGTACTATATAAATAAAAATGATTGGTCAGATCATATACAATGATCTCATCCCCTCCGTCAAAATTTTCAAGTTCAATATATTTATTCGTGTTGCTTGCATCAAACCGTAGTAATCCGGTTTTTTTCTGGTTGAAGTTGAACGTGCTGGGATAAGAATAATCGATCACGGATACGACGAGAAAATCTTCCGGATTGCCTATTGCATCTATTTTTAAATCGGTCTGATCTTTTAATTCTGCAGCAGACAAACTGAGATCTTTCGTCCTGAACTGATATCCGGTAAAAACATCATTATCGATCAGGGTTCCATTCAATTGAAAATTGGCTTTGTGGGAAGTGCCATCTTGCCCATATCCGGAATAGCTTATGTTGAATACCGCGTCAGGCCCTGACCCAAATGCATGTTCAGTTTGTAAAGCAAATGTCCGGGTTTGGAAAATATCGGTTGCATATCCCTGGCAAGCATCATACAATGGAAATTTAATTTCATGTTGTTCCCCATTGCTGCGTTTGAAATTGTTTTCGGTGAAATAAGCAGTTTTCGAATTGATATAATAGTCCTCTTTCGGTGGCAGCGAAGAGAGGTCGTTGGAGATGCGCGAAACGTCGGATCCGGAAGGAACATTATCCCAGCTTAAGTAATAGGCTGAAGTGTCATTGTACAAACTGTACTCTCTGTTCATCAGGGTTTTTGGATCATCAAATAAGGGTTCATCGAGATCGGCTCTGTTGCGGTAGCCATAAAAAAGAAGATAATCCTGGTTACCCATTATTCCGGAAGTTGACCGGATCAGAGGTGTTTCTGTACCAAAGCGGATTAATTTAAATCGGTCTGCAGTAATGCTTCCAACCGGTATTCCGGCCTGGATCAATTGCTGGTAACTAATTTTATACAGTCCGTCATCTGCAATTTTTAATTTATGGTATTCAAGTCCGGGGCGAATCCATTCGTTGCCAAAAAGAGATTGGGACTTGAAGGTCATCTGGGCATTTAAGTCCAGAATCAGCATCGTAAATAGACAAGCTTGTAGAAATCGCGGCATAAAAAACTATAGACTTAATGGATTATCAGATACAAACATATATAAAAATATTGTAATATTAATTGATTTCCCCGTTTTTTTATCTTTAAAGGTGATTGATACGTTCTGGCTCATTTCCTTACTTATTTCATTGACGGGTATAATATGTTACTGGCTTCTCATTTTCAACAGGTTAGCTAATAAAAAAACAGTCCAACCTTTCAAGGATCCGGAGCCTGTTTCGGTGATCATTTGTGCCCGGAATGCAAGAATTCATTTAGAACGAAATCTGGAAGCATTTCTGATGCAAAGTTATCCTGAGTTTGAACTTATCCTTGTTGATGATGGCTCAAATGACCATACGGAAGAATGGGTAAAAAGTCAGCAGGCCATATATCCCGGGTTAACGTATTTGCGCAATCAAAAAACGACAAAAGGGAAAAAGCAGGCATTATGTTTGGGCATCGCGAATGCCAGGTATAATTGGATTGCCCTTTCTGATGCCGATTGCAGACCATCTTCAAATTTTTGGTTATCAACTATGATGTCGGAAAGAGGTCCGGAAACGGAAATTATTCTTGGTTATGCGCCTTATACGACAAAAACAGGATGGCTGAACCGGCTTATCCGTTTTGAAACACTTTTGAATGCCTTGCAATATCTTTCTGCTTCTGAAACCGGTATTCCTTATATGGGTACCGGAAGAAATTTAATTTATCACAAGACCATATTTGATCCACAGGCCTTGCAAGCTGAACTCGCTTACGGGGATGATGATTTACTGATTAGCAGAAAAGCAAATGCCACAAACACCGCCATCTGCATCGCTTCCGATTCTTTTGTTTATTCCGGTCCATCAAATTCGTATGAAACTTATTTTAAGCAGAAATGGAGACATTATGCCACATCCAATAGATACAGCCCGAGCATTAAACTTTACCTGATCGTTTTCTTTGCCTGCTTTATAGCTTACCATATCAGCTTGTTCGGGGTATTTATATTTAAAAGTTATTGGATTGGAATGGGGTCTCTGTTGCTTTACTGGTCAATCAGCTGGCCCTTGTTTTGTAAGCAATGTCAAATTTTCAAAGAAAAGAATCTGTGTATGTATTATCCTGTATTAAATCTCATTTATTTGATTCATCTTGTGATTCAGTTTCCTTTTTTATGGATAAAAAAGAGAAAATGGTGAGTGGGAGAGAGGGATTGTTTAGCAATTACTAATTAACAATTACTAATTACTAATTACCAGGAGTTGATGATACTAATAAAAATGGAATTCGCAATTTATAAGTGAGTGATATAATGGAGTTACTTTTAAAATATTTTCCGGAACTGGATAAAAATCAATTGTTGGCTTTGCATCAATTGAGAGCGATTTATGAAGCGTTTAATGAAAAAGTAAATCTCATATCAAGAAAGGATATACAGCATATTTATTTACATCATGTTTTGCATTCGCTTACACTGACCAAATTTATTCAATGGAATCACAAATGCAGTGTACTGGATTTAGGTACCGGGGGTGGATTTCCGGCAATACCGCTGGCAATCTATTATCCGGAAGTGTCCTTTACGGCAATTGATGGCACAGGAAAAAAAATAAAAGTAGTTCGCGAAGTGGCAGAGGCATTGCAATTAAAAAATATTGAAGCTAAACATCTGAGAGCGGAGGATTGCAAAGACAAGTATCACTTCGTCGTAAGCCGCGCAGTGACTACGCTAAACCAATTGTGCATCCTGAGTAAACCACTGATCCGGAAAGATTCTGTTACCGCATTGCCCAATGGTGTCATCGCTTATAAAGGAGGAAATATAACCGAAGAAATCAAAGAAATTAAATCAAAGGCTTATTATGAAATCTGGAATATTCGCGATCGTTTTCCGGAGGACTATTTTGATGAGAAGTATTTGATTTATTTGCAACTGCATTGATGGGTACGCAGATTACACAGATTACGCAGATTACGCAGATTAGGCAGATTGGGTAGGTAAGGATAGCCGGCAAATAATTAAATGCGTGAATATTGGTTTCATCGATCTGATTCGAAAGCCAATGGATCACAATGGAAAAATTGAATTTTAAATTAATGAAACACTTCGCAATTATACTGTTATGGATATCCGGCTGGAACCTGCACAGTCAGACTTCTTCCTGGAATCAACTCTGCAAACTGGATTCGCGCATGAATCACAGTTCGGGAATTCTCAGTTTAAATCAGGGTCTTAGCTTTTGGACCCAGGTGGACAACAACAGTCCGGAAGAGATTTACGAGATTAATACAGATTGTAGGGTTTTGCGCACTCTAAAAATGACCAATGTGAGTAAAACAGATTGGGAAGATATAACTACAGATTACAAAGGAACCATCTACATTGGCGATTTTGGAAATAACAATAATGACCGCACCAATCTTAAAATTTATATTTTGAAAAATGTAGACCAACATTCTTCCGATCAGATCACAGCTGAAAAGATTACCTTCAGTTATGCAAATCAAAAAGATTTTCCTCCATCGTCTGCGGAACAAAATTTTGATATGGAAGCGATGGTATGGTATCAGGATAGTTTGCATTTATTTTCAAAAAACAGGACGAGCCCATTTACCGGCTATACCTATCAGTATACCATGCCTGCCATACCCGGAGATTACAAACTATCCCCAGTCGATAGTTTTAAAACCGGTCCCGGACCAATGTTGTTTTTTTGGATCACAGGAGCAGCAATCAATCCGGTAGAAAAGCAATTGATCTTGTTATCGCACGATCGGATTTGGATGTTCACCGATTTTCAATCGAGTCGTTTTTTTCAGGGGAAATCGCAAATGATTGTACTTCCAACCTTCACGCAAAAGGAGGGCATTTGTTATGCTAAAGATAATACCTGGTATCTGACAGATGAATATAATTCGACCATTAATCTGGGTGGCAATTTATATGAAATGAAACTGGACCAGGCAACGAATTCGACGGAAGCAGAAGAATTCAATTTTGAAATACATCCAAATCCTGTTCAGGAATTCCTGCAGATTTTATTTCATGATGATGGCGAGTCGCATGACGTCAGAATTTACAATTTTATGGGAAAATTGTGTTTGAATTATACCTTCAATAAATTGCGGAACATTATACCAATGAAAGATCTTTCAAATGGAATATATTTCATTCAAACGACTTCGGGAAAATTGAAAAAATTGATTTCCAAAAAAATTGTGGTGGATAAATAAATTGAAAATTGGAATTCAAAGGAATGTATGGGAATAATGTCACCCTTTCAGGGTTAAAAATGGATGCCATGATGTGCTATAATAATGTCACCCTTTCAGGGTTCAACATTTGCGTCCTATGGAATTACAATAATGTCACCCTTTCAGGGTTCAGAATTGGTGTAATATGATATTACAATAATTCCACCTCTTCGAGGTTGGGGAAAAATTGTAAAATGTCATTCCGAATAATAATGGTAAATCAAACCCCGAAGGGGTGATATGATTGTAGAAAAAAATGTCACCCTTTCATGGTTTACTATGTATGTTATAATATGCAATAATAATTCCACCTCTTCGAGGTTAAAAACAAAATTCCAAATAATAACGGCACATCAAACCCCGAAGGGGTGATATGATTGTAGAAAAAAAATGTCACCCTTTCATGGTTTACTATGTATGTTATAATATGCAATAATAATTCCACCTCTTCGAAGTTGAAAAACAAAATTCTGAATAATAACTGTAAATCAAACCCCGAAGGGGTGACAGGATTGTAGAAATGATTGTGATGAAAATGATATTTGAAATTTCCGGATACCGGACAAATTCATTTTTCATTTTTCAATTTATACATGGTGCTGCCTTGAATATACTCAAACACCTTGTCCGGTAATAGGTATCTGACAGAAAGGCCTTCGTTGATCATCGTCCGGATTTCGGTAGATGAAATTTCAATTAACGGCGCTTTGCAGAATCTCACATTAGGATGTGTTGATAATGGATTCTCTTTTTCTGTTTCAGGTCTGTTGTAGATGTAAATCAGATGATTTTGCAGGATGAGTTCGTAATGCTTCCATTTGGTCAGACTATCGAGATTGTCGCTACCCATAATCAGAGCAAATACATGTTGCGGGTATTTTTCTTTTAAATAAGCCAGGGTATCAATAGTATAGGAAGGTTGTGGCAATTTGAATTCCACATTGCAACTTTTGATTTTGGGATTGTCTTCAACAGCAAGATTGACCAGATGAAGCCGGTCATAATCATTGGCAAGACTGGATTTTAATTTCAACGGATTATGCGGACTAACCACCAGCCAGACCTGATCTATTTCTGGTTGATTGGCCAGATGCTGAGCGATGATCATATGGCCGGTATGAACTGGATTGAATGAACCAAAAAACAATCCGATATTCATGCAAATTAATAATTGGTCATAATCGGCATGATCAGCATGAGTAATTGTTCACCCATAGCTTGTTCAGAAGGCAATAGGATTCCGGGTTTATTCGGTTGAGATAAATCGATGCTAATGTTTTCGCTGTTCATGGCGGATAACATATCGACTAAAAATTTACCATTGAAGCCTATCGTCATTGGTTCGCCCTGAAAACTACAACTCAATTGTTCTGTAGCTTCATTGGACATATCCGGATCCTGTGAAGAGATGGTCAGACTTTTATCCTGAATGTTGAATACGACCTGATTGGTTGATTTATTCGCATACACGATCAGTCTTTTCAGTGCAGACAACAATTCCAGTCTGTTGACCTGTAATTGATATGGATTGTTGGTTGGAATTACAGCGTTGTAATCGGGATACTTCGCTTCAATTAAACGCGTGGATAAAACCGTTTCTCCAAAAGTGAAAAATGCTTTTGTTCTGCCGAAATGAAGAACCACTTCGCCATCTCTTGGCAGAATGGACTTCAAAGCAAGTAAGGATTTCTTGGTTAGAATGATCGTTGAGGATGCTTCACTTTTAATATCCAGAAAAGAGTACTTCACCAATTTGTGTGCATCGGTGGCAGCGAAAGTGAGTGATTTAAAATCAATGTTGAGGCAAACTCCTTTCATAGCCTGTCTCATTTCATCATTGCTGGTAGCGAAGGAAGTTTTATCTATGGCACTCATCAGGCGTTCAGCCGAGATGGTGATTTTGTCTTCATTGGTAGGCAGGCTGAGCTCAGGAAAATCTTCCGCTTTCTCTCCGACCAGTTTATACTTTCCCGACTGGGAGGTTATTGTAATTCCATTGCTGTCTTCATTGACATCAATATTGATTGGTTGTTCTGCAAGAGATTTCAGGGTTTCAAGTAAGGTTTTACCCGGTATTGCAATTTTACCCGGTTGAGACACTTCTGCTTCCATGTGAGTAGTGATGGTCAATTCAAGATTGGAGGCAGTGATGCTTAAGTTATTCCCTTTAGAAGAAATCAGAAAATCTTCCAAAACGGGGATGACCGGATTAGAAGCCAATGCAGAAGATACTTTACTTAGTTTTTCCAGAAAGTTACCGGAGGATACGCTGAATTTCATGAATCAAATCAATTTTGCTGTACGATATTAGATCTTAATTTCAATTAAATACGGAGGATTCTTAACCAATCGATAAGTTTACACTCAATATGGTGGACAAAAATACGTTTATTTTGGCTTGCATTAAAAGACAGAATCAAAGATGAGTGTATCTGGGTTGAAAATTCCACAGGTAAAGGTGGATTGGAAGAACTTGACTTTGCCGGATTATCAGAAGAAGGACTTCCCGAATGGGGCCCGGCTCTATCAAATCCAGACTTCAAAACCGGGCTTGTGCTCCCTGGAAATAGTGTTTAGGAATGGCAGGATCAGCGAGCATAAAAAGCTGGCCTCCAGGATGGCTGCTAACCAGATTCAGGAAGGCACTACCAGCTTAAATGCCCATAAGGTGGCAGACATCATAGATTTCTATGGAGCGAATCTGTCGATTCATGCGGACCTGGATTTTACGGTCATTTCAATGAGTTGTCTTCAAAAGCACTTTGAATTTTTAACCGGATTTATCGTAAATCTGATACTTAACCCCGCCTACAGAGAGGAGGATTTAGATAAGGCACGGCTGTTTTTTAAATCCCAGCTGCAACATCAATTGGTCGAGCCCGATTATGTCTCATACCGGGAATTTACGGCCCTGGCTTATGGAGCCGAAACAGTCTACGGTTATAATACGAGTCCGGCGCTTATTGAAGCACTGCAAACCGCCGATCTTCATCAGTATCAAAAAGAAAATTACGTTTCAGACGTCCTGGAGGTTTTCTATTGCGGTGATTTGGGGGGTCAGGCTGAAAAGCATTTAGAGCAAATCATATTGCAATTCCCAAAAGGCCAAAAAAAAGATGAATTCAAGTATACTGCAGCCCCCGGGGCTCCGGTTACCAGGCATTTCTCCATCGACCAATGTGCCCAGGTCAGTTTAAAGATGGGTATGCGCTGCATTCCCAAGAAGCATCCGGATTTCTTTGGTCTGTATTTATTGAATACCATTCTCGGGGATTATTTTGGTTCGCGCCTGATGAAAAACCTGAGAGAGGACAAAGGCTACACGTATGACATCCATTCCACTTTGGATGCTCTGGTTCATGATGGTTGTTTTTACATCAGTGCAGAATTAAATCCGGACCAGATTGCCAATGCCATTTCATGTATAAAAGACGAACTGAATAAATTGAGTACGGAAGCCATACCTTTCGATGAATTGGACCTGGTTAAAAATTATATCTGCGGAAATATCATGAGGCACATGGATGGTCCCTTTCAAACGATGAGTTTTATCAAGGTACTGGTTACGGAATACGGTAGTGCAGATGCATTTCCGGGTTTGCTGAATGCCATTTTGGAAGCCGACTCAGCTATGCTTAGCCGTCTTGCAGCCCGATATTTTAATCCCGGAGAAATGATCTTAGTGACTGCGGGGGCATGAGAACAGCTTTTTCGATCTATTCCTTTTAACCAGAGCTTCTTGCATTCATTAAAGCGTCAGTACGAAGGGGCAGGGAGTCATTTAATGCATTGATTTTCAATTATAAATATCATTTCAACAACTTAAATCAATTAATTCCATTTAGTAGTCAGAACAAGCAAACCGGATTCATTTTTTAACCCATTTTCCGGATTCATAGACTTAAGAAATTCATTTATGAAATGAGATTCCGGGTTGGAGAAAGGCTGGTTTAGAACACAAGTGCTTTTATTGGAATGAATTACATTCAACAGCAGAAGCAGCCTGGCGTTTTTGTTCGGATTTTATGTATTTTTGCAAACTTTTCCTTGAACTACTATCCGATTTGACAATCTTCTTAATTGGATTGATTTTTGATAATTTGACTAGACCAGACCGACGGAATGAAAGTATTTAATTTATTTGTTCAGGAGCTGGCTGTAGATTTAGGTACAGCCAATACATTGATCATACAGGATGATAAAGTGGTGGTGGATGAGCCATCCATTGTAGCTGTTGATAAAAAAACAGGGGATGTAATTGCAGTGGGCAATAAGGCCATGCAAATGCATGAAAAAACCCATAAAAACATCGAGACCATCCGGCCTTTGAAAGACGGTGTGATAGCCGATTTTCAGGCTGCCGAAGCCATGATCCAGGGCATGATCAATATGATCGGAACCAAGAGGAGGTTCTTCACCCATTTGCGAATGGTGATTTGTATTCCTTCGGGAATTACCGAAGTCGAGAAACGGGCTGTTTTTGATTCAGCAGATCACGTTGACTCCAAAGAAACTTATTTGATTCATGAACCGATGGCCGCTGCACTGGGTATCGGGCTTGACGTCGAAGAACCCATTGGCAACATGGTTATCGATATTGGAGGCGGTACGACGGAAATTGCCGTCATTGCCTTATCCGGGATAGTCTGTGATCAATCTATACGTGTGGCCGGTGATGAGTTTACCAGTGATATCATTGATTACATGCGGAGGGAGCATAACATGCTTATCGGAGAGCGCACCGCTGAACAAATGAAGATCAATATTGGATCGGCGCTTAAAACACTTGAAAATCCACCTGATCTTTATGCGATAAACGGAAGGGATTTGATGACCGGAATTCCCCGGCAGATACTCATCCGCTATGAAGAAACGGCGGAGGCGTTGGATAAATCCATTATGAAAATAGAAGAAGCCGTTTTGAAAGCATTGGAGCTTACACCACCTGAGCTTTCATCTGATATATACCGAACTGGTCTTTATCTGACCGGAGGAGGTGCTTTGCTGAGAGGATTGGATAAAAGGCTGTCATTAAAAACGAAACTTCCTGTGGTTGTGGCTCAGGACCCTTTGCGTGCTGTCGTGCGCGGTACCGGGCTTGCCTTAAAAAATACAGACCGGTTTTCATTTTTGATCGACAGGAAAAGCATCTGATGATGTGGTAAGCTCAGGACTTAAGACTAATCAGATTCCATAATGTTTGAATATTAAATACCGATGTTGGCACTACTTTCTGAAATAAAATTATTCCCGGTTCACATGAGGCAAGATTCATTAACTTTTCAACCAACAGCATATTGCCTGTAGTATATAGCATCAAGCCTATAGCTTAAAAGACTAAACCGATGTGGAAAATAGCCAGAGTAATCGTTCAAAATGGTTCCCTGGTTTTGTTTATCATTTTGCAATGTATCAGCTTGTTTTGGATTGTCAAATACAATCAAAATCAGCAAAAAATTTATCTGCATTCCTATCAGCTCATGGCCGGAAATATTCAGTCCCGTTTCCAGAATATGGTTTCCTATTTTCATTTAAAAGAAAAATACGACAGCATTGCCACTGAAAATGCGAGAATATTGAGTCAGTTTATCAATCGCAGTCAGAATGCCGGTACCGCACTCGATAGTTCTATTAATCAACTTCCAAATCAAAAAATTTATAAACTCATTCCGGCAAAGGTGATTAATAATTCATTGGATAAGCGTAATAATATGATTACGCTGGATAAAGGAGGGAGTGATCACATTGCTCCCGGAATGGGTGTGATCACTTCAAAAGGAATTGTGGGTATAGTTACAGATACCAGTGCCCATTATTCACTGGTCATGTCTTTATTACATAATAATACCAATATCAGCGCAAGATTGAAGCGATGTGGATTTTTTGGTTCTTTAGTCTGGAATGGAAAAGATCCTTCGATCATGAATTTACAAGCCATTCAGAAATATGCAGATGTGCGATTGGGGGATACCATTGTTACGAGCGGTTATTCTATTGTGTTTCCCAAAAATCTGTTGATTGGTTTTGTCGATCTGTATAAAGTGGAAGCGGGCTCATTTACGTATAAAATTGATGTCGCATTAAGTCAGTCTATGACGAACATTGAGCAGGTGTATGTGATTAGCAATAATAGTTTAGGGGAAAAGGAAAATCTGGAAAAACGTATGTTGCGCTATGAATAATATCTGGGTAAATCATATCGTCCGCTTTATCCTGTACATTGCCTTGCAGGTATTGGTACTCAAGCATATTAATCTTGCGGGTTCTAATCAGAATTACATTTTCATCATGATTTATCCGGTAGCCTTGTTGACTTTGCCTATAAAAATTCCACAGTTTTTTGTGATCTTGATTGCATTTACCATCGGATTTATAGTCGACTTATTTTACGTTTCACCCGGAGTACATGCGGGTGCGTGTTTATGGATGGTCATTTTTCGTCCGCTGGTGTTGCGGATTTTTGAACCCAAGAATGGTTATCATACGGATATTAGTCCGACGATCAGCAATCTGGGAGTCGTTTGGTTTTCAAAGTATGCCAGTGTTTTATTGTTTATTTTTTTTCTATCTTATTTTATACTGGAGATTTTCACCTTTGTATATGCAGGAGAAATTCTGGTCAAAACAATTCTCAGTTTTTTTGTTTCCAGTATTATTATTTTTCTCGTTCAATTGTTTTATAGCTTTAAGTCCTGATCGGATCAAATGGAAGACAAACGCATTAAGAGATATCAGATTGTAAAAGGCTTAGTCATTGTATGCAGCGCTACACTGATCATCACTTTGGCAAAAATCCAGTTATTCAATCCATATTATTCCAATAAAGCCAGTTCGACGACATTAAATCAAAATACCATCTATCCTTCCAGAGGATTATTTTATGACCGCAATGGAAAAGTACTGGTCATCAATTATCCGACCTATGATTTGTATGTGACTTATAAGGAGCTAATGCCCGGAATGGATACCACTTTGTTTTGCGAATTACTGCATATCAGCAAAGAAACCTTTGAAGAAAACCTCGATAAGGACTGGAGTACCGGAAAGTACAGCAGGTCCATTCCCTTTGTATTTCTCAAAAGTATTCCACCGGAAGTTTTTCTTCCTTTCCAGGAAAATTCATTTCGCTTTCCGGGCTTTAAAGGATTGCTGAGATCTATCCGTGAATATCCTGAACCACACGGAGCAAATTATCTTGGATACATCAGCGAGGTGACCAAAGAGGAAATCGAGCGATCAGATGGGAAATATCGGTTGGGCGATTACATTGGCACATCAGGTTTGGAAAAAATTTATGAAGATGCCATCCGCGGCTCCAATGGCGTGGAGTTCGTATTGAAAGATAATCTCGGAAGGGAAGTAGGTCATTTTGAACACGGCAAACTCGACAAGGAAGCTGTTTCCGGTTCGGATATCAAAATGTCTATTGACATAGAGCTTCAGAAATACGGGGACACGCTTATGCAAAATAAAGTCGGAGGTATTGTTGCCATTGAGCCATCGACCGGCGAAATTCTATGCCAGGTTACTGCTCCGACATACAATCCGAATTTATTATCCATTCACAACAACAGGGGCGTCGCATATGCATACTTGCTCAAGGATACCCTGAAACCATTATTTGACCGTTCGTCCAATGCAAAGTATCCACCGGGTTCTATATTTAAACCAATACTTGCTTTGATCGCACAACAGGAAGGCGTGTTACACGACTATACTTCGCATACCTGCACAGGAGCCTATTATTATAAAAATGTTTCCTATGGATGTCATCAGCATCCGCAACCGTATAAATTGTCAGTTGCCTTACAGCATTCCTGTAATTCGTATTTTATTCAAACATTCAGGGATCTGATCGAAATTGAAGGATTCAATAAACCACAGGTAGGACTCGATATCCTGGTCAAATATCTGGGAGCATTTGGATTGGGAAAACCATTGTATACCGATGTGTCTACAGAAAGTGGAGGATTTATTCCCACTTCAGAATTTTATACCAGAATGTATAAAACAGATCAATGGAGATCTACTTATTTTGTATCGGTAGGCATTGGCCAGGGGGAGTTGCAGCTGTCCACCATTCAGATGGCTAATCTGGCGGCGATTATTGCAAATCGCGGATATTATTATACTCCGCATCTGGTTAAGAGTTTTATTGGAAATCAACTGGAGATTCCGGAGCGTTTTCGGACTCAAAACAGGGTGCCCATTGATGAAAAATATTTTGAACCAGTAATTGAAGGAATGGAAATGGCCGTTCAGAGTGGAACAGCTTATCTGGCTTACAATCCTGAAATTACAACCTGCGGTAAAACCGGTACGTCACAGAATCCACATGGAGAATCGCATTCGGTGTTTTTTGCTTTTGCTCCAAAGGATCATCCCAAAATTGCCATTGCCGTTTATGTTGAAAATGCAGGTGCGGGAGGTGCAGTAGCTGCACCCATTGCTTCATTAATGATAGAAAAGTATTTGAATAAAATAGTCAAGCGAAAAGATCTTGAGGAATCGATGATTAAAAAAAGTCTTGTTCCCAAATTGGCAAAAACATGATTATCTCTTCAATAGTTGCGATGAACCAGGACCGCGTGATTGGATTTGAAAATCAAATTCCATGGTATCTGCCGGCGGATCTCAAATATTTTAAAAAGAAAACCATGGGTCATTCTGTTCTTATGGGAAGGAAATGTTTTCAAAGCATTGGCAATCCACTTCCTGGAAGGACAAATATTATTGTAACCCGTGATCCTTATTTTATAGTGAGCAATTGCATCATAGTTCATTCTATTGAAGAAGGATTGTTATGGTCCAAAAGAAATAATGAAAAAGAAATTTTTATCATTGGTGGTGGAGAAATTTACAATCAATCTGTGCATCTTTGGAATCGATTGTATGTAACACTGGTCGATGTGCCCTGCAAAGGAGACACCTGGTTTCCGGAAATCAATTTAGAAGAATGGAAGGTCAGCTTCAGAGAAGATCATTTAGCAGATGAAAAAAACAAGATGAATTATTCTTTCATACAATATGAGAGGGGGTAGGAACTATGAGATCTGAGCCAGGAACTAGGAGCTAGGAGCTAGGAGAGGAGAATGGAGATCTGAGCTATGAGATCCGAACTATGAGATCTGAGAGAGGAACCAGGAACCAGGAGCTAGGAGCTAGGAGAGGAGAGGAGAGGAGAATGGAGAGATGAGTTATGAGAGATGAACGATGAGTGGAGATGGAAGCTATGAGATCAGAACTATGAGAGAGGATACACACACTATGTGAAGCATTAATTCAATTAAGCAAACATTTTTGAGGCAAACCGGAAATGTAGGCTTGGTGCGTTTTACACTATTATGACTTACGATAAAAAGTGCTGATTGTAAGAATAGGGTGGATGCGCATGGAGCTGCATTGAGTTGGCAGTTTGAAGGAAATGGTACATATGCCATTGTAAAAAAATTGAGTAACACCCATACTGCTTAGATAACAACATGTATCTAAGAATGAAATTACTGCAATTGGACATTTTGAGAATACATGAACAGTTCATTGAAGTTGGAGCAGTGCATTGATTCAACACGCAATGAGTTTTTTAATAACCCTAAATCAAACACCTCATGAAAGAAGACCTCATTCAATTTATCTGGAGATCTAAATTTATTTATTCAAAAAATCCATTGACCACAAACGGTGAGACGATAGAGATTCTCCATACCGGACATCAAAACACCAATCAGGGACCGGATTTTCTTTTTGCTAAAATTAAGATCAATGACATACTATGGGTTGGTCATGTTGAAATTCATGTAAAATCTTCTGACTGGTTGCTGCATCAGCATGAACATGATCCTAATTATCAAAACACCATATTGCATGTGGTTTGGGATCACGATAATGAAATAAGTTGGTCAGGCAGAAAGATTTCCTGTCTGGAATTAAAGTCTTTGATCCGCCCTGAAATTTTGATTAATTATCAGCAGCTCATGGAAAACAGGCAACGAATTCCCTGCCAGCGCTTTATCGAAAACATTTCGCCTTTGATTAAAGCAAGTCAGATAGAACGAATGATGATGGAACGGATGGAAGAAAAAACCAACCACTGCAAAGTTCTTTTGTCAGGGTTGCAATGGGATTGGGAAGCCATATTGTTTAATCGAATCGCGCATTATATTGTAGCCCCTGTCAATTGCGAAGCCATGGACCGGTTGTGTCAGAAACTTCCGTATCCCATCATTACAAAAGTATATCACGACGCTTTCTCACTTTCAGCTTTATTTTTTGGTACTGCCGGATTTCTGAATGAAACTATGGATCATTCGTATTCTTTAGCGCTTCAGACGGAATATCATTTTCTGAAAGCCAAATTTGATCTTAGTCCGATGGAAGCCTTTGAATGGAAATTGTTGCGATTGAGGCCTGCGCATTTTCCAACCTTGCGAATTGCTCAATTGACCTCGTTACTGGCGAAGCACCAACGATTGTTTTCAAAAATTCTGGAAGGCAATGGGATCGCCCAGTTGCTTGGCCTGCTGGATGCTGACCCTGATGAATACTGGAGGGAACATTATACCTTTTCAAAAAAAGCGGTAAAAAGCTGAATTCCTGCAATAGGAAAACAAACAAAAGAGCTTATTATTATTAATGCTATTTGTCCGATTCTCTTTGCTTACGGATCTATCTATCAGTTGAATACCTGTATGGACCGGGCTATAAATTACCTGGAGAGGATGAAACCGGAGACTAATCATATCAGTCATATGTGGAAAAATTTTAATTTTGTGTTTGATCACGCAGGTCATAGCCAGGGAGGGATTCAGTTATTTCAAAGATATTGCACCGAGAAAAAATGTACATCCTGTTCCATTGGCAATGAAATTCTCAAAAACCCATTTTATCAATAGTCGCAAATCGGCATTCTATTAATTTAAACAATTAAAAAATTCATCTAATGAAAAGACTGTTGATTTATGTATTGGTTTTAATATCCGGAAATCTTTTAAATGCTCAGCATACGGGATTGTATGTTGGGGTTAATGCCGCTTTTCAGAATACGCGCATTGCCAATTCGGATGATCAGAATCTGGGAGGAGAATTGGATTTTGAAAATACGTTTAAATCTGCATTCGGATTCGATCTGGGTTACCGCTTCACTACAAGAACAGGTATTCAGACCGGATTGATCTATTCCCAACAGGGGCAGAATTATAGTACCAATGGAAATCCGATAGGGAATTACAAAACGGAATTGACTTACTTTAAAATTCCGGTCTTATTTTGTTACAGGCTCAGACCTGAAAAGAAATTGTCTTTCCTGTTGCAGGGTGGATTCCAGCTCAGCATGCTATCAGAAGCAAAGAGTTCGCGAAAAGGAGTTTATGGTGCGTATAGCCCGGCCCTGGTTGATGTAAAAAGTTATTATACTTCATTGCCAATCGAATTGGTTGTGGCCGTTGGATTGCAATATACTATGGGTAAATTCTGTCTGAATGCATTAATAAGACCGGATTATTCCCTTTCGGATATCGAAGAAATTGATCAAAAACCGGGATTGAGAGGTCCTACCAGTAATTTTACAATCGGAATTCCGCAATTGGGAATACAATACTTTTTTAAATAGCGTGCAGAAATTCATTTCCATTTTATTGATTCCATTTTCCATGCTGTATGGAATCGGAGTGAGCATTTATCAGTCTTTATATTATTCCGGATTTATTAAAGCGGTAAAGTTTAGTTTCCCGGTTATATCCATTGGCAATCTGTCTGTGGGTGGAACCGGTAAATCGCCACATATTGAATATCTGATCCGCTTATTAAAAGAACACCTTTACCTTGGTGTATTAAGCAGAGGATACAAACGGAATACCAGTGGATTTATTCTCGTCGACTCAGAGCACGATGCAAAACAAGTTGGCGATGAACCGCGGCAAATCAAAAATAAGTTTCCGGATATACCTGTAGCGGTAAGTGAAAGCAGGGCACTTGGAATTCCCAGATTGATTCGAAATTTTCCGGAATTAAATCTGATACTGCTGGATGATGCTTTTCAACATCTTGCTGTGAAGCCGGGGCTTAATATATTGCTGACTGAATTTTCACATCCTTATACATCTGATTTTTTATTGCCTAGCGGCAGATTGCGGGAATGGCGATTCGGAGCTGCCCGCGCCGATGTGGTTATTGTGACCAAATGCCCGGATAATCTGACTGAATCCGATTTTTTATCCTGGAGAAACACGCTGCAATTGAAAAAACATCAAAAATTGTTTTTTTCAAAAATCAATTACGGTATCCCTTATCAGATATTTAATCCGGCAAAGCAATTTTTGCTGAATCCCGGGCTTCATGTTACCTTAATCAGCGCTATTGCACAATCTTCTTATCTGCTGAATTATTTATCCACTCATGTTGCTTCAGTTGTAGATTATAACTTTGAGGATCACCATTATTTTAAAGAATCAGAAATCAAAGCCTTGTTATCCAAACACGATCAGATTTCACATCCCAATAAAATGATTTTAACAACTGAAAAAGATGCTACCCGTTTGATGTTGTTCCGGGACTTTTTCGAGCAACGGGATATAGAGGTTTATGCCATTCCCATAGAAGTTATTTTTTATAAAGAAGAAATTTTCAATCAATTTATAAAGACCTACCTTTTGGATTTTAAAATATGAAACTGGTCCGCATCTGCGTCATGCTTTTTTTCGGGAGTGCCGTATCGGGACAAGGCTATTTGCAACCTGACGCTGAACAAAAAATTCAACTTGATGCCATAGAAATTCAAAATGGGGTTTTATTCAATAATCACTTGCAGATACAGGCTCTGAATAAAATCAGGACGATCAATGAACTCCTCCGCTTCAAATCGAATAGTTCCGGAAAGCCGGACAACAACAATGCAATTGGCGATACTGTATTCGCCAATCAAATGATTGCAGATCATGTGGAAGCATTGTATAATGAAGAGAAAATGAATGATTCACCGAATTCCTATTTTAAATCATCCAAACCATTTCTGAAGTATTTTTATAAAGACGGTGCTCATTTTTTAAGTCTTTACAAAAGGAATTTCCAAATCAGTATCGACCCGCTGCTGTATTTTGACATAGGCAAAGAAGATTCCACATTATTATTTATCAACAGACGGGGATTGAGGATTGCAGGAAGTGTGGATCAGCGTGTTTTTTTTCATACAGATATTATCGAAACCCAATTGTCCGTACCGGACTATGTGCATAATTATGTCGATTTGTATCAAACCTTTCCTGGAGCTGGTTTGTACAAGCGATATCAAAGCCGGTTTCCGGGATCAGAACGTGCCTATGATTTTTTAATTTCCAACGCTGCAGTTGAATTCAAAGCCAGCAGGCACATTAACGTAAGCCTGGGTCATGGTACTCATTTTATAGGAAGTGGCATTCGCAGTATGTTCCTTTCAGATTTTTCAGCTCCGCATTTTTATTTGCAAATCAATACGAATGTGTGGAAGTTGCACTATCAGAACCTATTTGCCGAATTAAGTCCCGAAAGTTTAGGAGAGCAGGGAGATCATTTGATTGAAAAGAAATACATGGCTGCTCATTATCTAAGTATGAACATTACCAAAAACTGGAATGCAGGCATTTTTGAATCCGTAGTTTTTGCAAGGAGAAACGGGTTTGAGTTGCAATACCTGAATCCGGTCATACTCTATCGTTTTATTGAGCATTCCCTGGGCAGTCCGGATAATGTATTTATTGGTCTTCATTCCAATGTTCTGCTGTTGAATCGATTTTCTGTTTACGGGCAAATGCTTTTTGATGAATTTGTACTGAAGGAATTTTTTAGTTCAAAAGGTTGGTGGGGAAATAAATATGCGGTCCAGCTTGGATGTAAATATATCAATGCCTTTGGTCTGAACCATTTATTGCTGCAAATAGAATATAACCAGATCAGGCCTTATACATACACGTTCAGGGACAGCATATCCAATTACACGCAATACCACCAGGCTTTGGCACATCCGCTTGGAGCCAATTTCAAGGAACTGATTTTTAAAGTTCATTATCAGCCTGATGAACGTTGGGTCTTTTCCAGTCAATGGCTTGCTTATCATAAAGGAACAGACAGCACAGGCATCAATAATGGAGGGAATATATTGTTGAACTATGATACAAGGCTTGCAGATTATGGAAATACGATTGCGCAAGGAGTATCAAACAAAGTAATTGCAGGAAATTTTTGTGTTTCTTACCGACTTTTTCACAGAGCATGGCTGGATCTGAATCTGAATTACAGATCTACGAATGTTGAGAATAGTAAAAAATCAGTAATTTGGTTTAGTGGAGGCTTTAGAATGAACCTGGATAAATTGCGATTTGATTTTTAAACAAGGTGTATCCTGCTGATTGAAAATTTTAGAGTGGAATACCCGTAAAAATATCGAGTATTGTCATTCTAAATTTGATCATTGTAAAGTAAATCCGTTACAATTAAATACATGCGATTGTAAAAGTCTTCCATTTGAAATTGACATTTATATCATTTAACAGCATTCAATAAAATGAAAATAGCACTTATCATCATTGGGGATGAAGTTTTATTAGGACAGGTGACAGATACCAATGCAAGTACAATTGCGAGACTGTTGTACAAGCAAGGTTTGGAAGTATTTAAAAAATGGACTGTTGCCGATCAGGAAAGTGAAATTATCCAGGCACTGAATGAAGCCTCGCAACAAGCTGACCTCATTTTGATAACAGGTGGTTTAGGTCCTACCAAAGACGATATCACCAAGAAAACTTTAGCGGGGTATATGAATGTGCAATTGGTTTTTAGTGAAATCAATAAAGAGCATCTTACTATGATGCTGACCAAACGAAATATTCCGGTTACCGAATTACATATGGCGCAATGTTACCTGCCGGCAAATGCTGAATTGCTCGATAATAAATTGGGTACAGCAATGGGTATGTGGATGGAATACAAGCAGAAAATTTATATTTCCATGCCGGGAGTCCCCTATGAAATGGAATACATTATGATTCATGGGGTGATGCCAAGGTTGGCGGAAATGAATCAAAATATAAAGGTAATTCACCAGACCATTCACACTGTTGGAATGGGAGAAACAGAAATTGCCAGTATCATCGAACCAAAATTAGGAGCACTTCCGGACTATATTTCATTGGCTTATTTGCCATCTGCGGGACAGGTTAAACTGAGATTAACAGGCAGACATACTGATACCGAACTTATTCAGCAGGAGCTAATGCAGTTTAAGCATATCATTGATGAATGTTTAAAAGAGCAGATTCTTGGATATGGTGACACCAGTCTTGAGCAGGAAATAGGTAACCTATTAAGGAATCAAAATAAATTTCTGAGTATAGCTGAAAGTTGTACCGGTGGATTTTTATCACATAAAATCACATCAGTTCCGGGAGCTTCTGAATACTATAAAGGAGGAGTGATTGCTTATTTAAATGATATTAAAGAATCAATTCTTAGTGTTCCGGAAGAACTTTTAAATAATCATGGAGCAGTAAGTGAAGAATGTGTGCGTGCTATGGTGAAAGGCGCTTGTGAAGTATTCAATACGGATTATGCAATTGCGATAAGCGGTATTGCAGGACCTGGTGGAGGCACTCCGGACAAACCTGTTGGTACAGTATGGATGGCCTTTGGCAGCAGAGTAGAAATTAAGACCAGGAAATTTTTGTTCAGCCGTGACCGTTTGCGGAACATTGAGGCTTCTGCAACCTATGCATTGATTGAATTTTGGAAAATGTTGAAATAAGATTCCGTGAAATGGAGCGAGGATCTCTTTTTTGATTCATTTTGTGGCTTGTACAGGAAATCTCAACATTTTATACCCTAATAAGAAATGCTCTGTAATTCAAGCAGTCCTGTCGGATTTTGAGGAAAAGGCATAGGCAATAGACTATTAAGCTATCAACTCATGCCCGAATTTGCTTAGTTTTACACAAATTTTTGACTATGGCTAAAGTGGATCTGGTTATGCCCAAGATGGGGGAAAGCATCATGGAAGCTACCATTTTAAAATGGCTGAAAAAAGAGGGCGATACGGTTGAACAGGATGAAACCATTCTAGAAATAGCGACCGATAAAGTGGATAGTGAAATTCCATCCCCTTCCAAAGGTGTTATAACCAAAATTTTGTATAAAGAAAATGAAGTGGTTGCCATTGGTAAAGTCATTGCTCATATTGAAACTGAAGCCAAATCTGCAGTTGTAACGAATGGAAGTCCGGTTGCCGATACCGGCATTAAAACACAAACGCCTTCCAAATCTCCGGTTGTTGAAGAGGAAGTGAATATTCCAGAAGAACAAAAAATTTCATCGAATCGCTTTTATTCACCCCTCGTGCGAAATATTGCGAAACAGGAAAATATTCCCATGTCAAAACTGGAAGGAATACAGGGTTCCGGATTGGAGGGTCGATTGACAAAAAGAGATCTCATAGCTTATTTATCCAGCAATAAAGAAGTGAGTACTTCAGCACCGGAAACTCCGGCAAAATCGGTTCCGGTTTATACCGCCCCAGCTGCTCCTGCAATTTCCATGTCCGGTAATGTAGAGATCATTGAAATGGATCGCATGCGCAAACTCATTGCCGATCATATGGTCATGAGCAAGCATACTTCTCCGCATGTTACCTCTTTTGTTGAAATTGATGTGACTCCGATTGTATTATGGCGCGATAAAGTAAAAGATGCGTTTATCAAAAAATACCAGCAAAAAATTACGTTCACTCCTGTGTTTATTGAAGCCGTTGCAAAAGCGATCAAAGACTATCCAATGGTCAATATTTCTGTGCAAGGCACACAGATAATTAAAAAACCGGATATCAATATCGGTATGGCGGCAGCGCTTCCGTCAGGTAATTTAATTGTTCCTGTAATCAAAAATGCAGACCGCTTAAATCTCGTTGGATTGACTTATCAGGTAAACGATCTTGCAGATCGTGCACGGAATAATAAATTAAAACCTGAGGAAATCCAGGATGGATCGTTTACAATAACCAATGTGGGTACCTTTGGCAATGTCATGGGCACTCCGATTATCAATCAGCCACAGGTTGCCATATTGGCTACCGGAGCAATCAAGAAAAAGCCGGCTGTCATAGAAACCCCAACCGGAGACAGCATCGGAATCAGACACATGATGTTTCTTTCCTTATCTTATGATCATCGGGTTGTCGATGGTGCGTTGGGTGGTTCTTTCCTGAGAAGAATCGGCGACTATCTTGAACAATTTGATGTGAATCAGACCATTTAATACATTCTGATTTGAATTACTGTTTCAATATCAGGCAGCTTCCAATAGCTTTACTTTTTTTTTCTTTTTCGCTGCTTTATGCGCAATCCGAGTCAGAAATGCTCAGGCTTGCGGTTGATAAATATAAGAGACAGGACTATTTTGAAGCGAGTAAATATTTTAAGCTATCCTGGAATAAAATAGAAAAAGACAAGACGTACTTAATGGATGCAGGCAGCAGTGCTTACAAAGCCAATGATCTTGATTTTGCAATCCGCTGTTTCGAAAAAGCATTAGTTGTCGGCGATCCAATCGATAAAGTGGCCAACTGGAACCTGGCGAAATGCTATCAGCACAAATATAAATTCGAAGAAGCTATAGTTCAGTATAAAAATTATTTGAAAGCAGTAAAAAATAATGATGCACAAAAGCCATTTGTAAAGAACGAATTGCTTCGTTGTGAATCAGGAATAAAATTGAATCGAAGACAACCGCTCGCCATCGTTGAATCAATAGGATCTTCCATCAATACCAGTCTGGATGAATTTGCTCCGGTTCCGGATCCTAAAAATAATACAGGATATTACATCAGTGCCGTTCGCGAAAACAATACAGGAGGTAAGCGAAATTCGCAAGGATTAAATGATACTGAACAGGGCAGATGGAGATCGGACATTTTTTACATGAAACAAACCAATGGTAGCTGGTCCCTGAATCGTCTTAGCGAACCTGAATTAAACAGCAATATGGAAGACCGGATTCTTGCTGTTGCCGAAAATGGCACTGTCCTGGTTTTTTATCGAAGTTGGAACGATGATCAGGGAACAATTTTAACAGATAGTCTTGACCATAAGAATTCTAAATTAAATTATTCATTATTCAATGGTCCGATGATTGCGGAAATCGGAGATCATTCTGCTTGTATCTTTCAGGATTCTCTGTTGCTGTTTTCGAGTTGTCGCGCAGGTGGTTACGGGGCGTATGATCTATACTTTTCGGTCAAGAGAAATTCAACCTGGTCGCGTCCAGTTAATCTCGGGCCGAAAATAAATACACCATTTAATGAGGAGAATCCATTTCTTGCCAAAGATGGACTTACTTTATATTTTTCATCTGATAATTTACATTCAATAGGAGGTTTTGATATTTTTAAATCCAGGTATCAACCGGAAGCTCAGCAATGGTCAGAACCACAAAATTTGGGAATACCCATTAATTCTGCAGGTAATGATTTGTATTTCAGATTGAGTAACGATGGATTAGCGGGCATCTTTAGTTCAGATCGAAAAATAGATAATCTGGGAGGTCAGGATATCTACCTTTGTTATTTTAAAGGCGAACTAACAGAGCAATTGACAGAAGCTAAAGGCAGTGCTTTAAATTCAATAGTGGATATTGAATCTTCGGGAAATGAGAATAGCATATTGGGAAGAGAGGATGAATTGTTAGCAGAGAATTTAAAAAAAGAAGAGCGAAAAAATTATTTTATCGAGCCCGTGTATTACAATGAAGAGAATTTTATAAATGAAAGCAAAACGCAGAAGAATCTCGATAAATTGGTTGCGATGATGCAAGTCCAATCGGATTTAAAGATCCAATTCATAGGTCACTCATATGAAGACAGTCAGGATCCGGTCAATTTATATTTTTCGATCAAAAAGGCTGAAGAACTGGAGAAGTATTTAGTCGATAAAAAGATAGCGAAACAAAGAATCAGTTGCATCGGGGTTGGTTCATCATTGCCTGTTGCCAATTTAAAAATCAATGGCATCAAATCCGTTGCAGCAGAAAAATTAAATAAACGGATTGAAACCAATGTGTTGCAAGTTGATTCAAACAGACTTAAAATAAATTATGCTTCCATTCCTGTGCCAGCAGCTTTAAAATCAGAGCGGCAGGAATCATTCAGGATATGGAGAACCGGGCTGACGTATTCAATATACCTTGGAGAATCCGCAAGTATTCTGAATCATCCATTGGTGCGTTTCTCAGAGGGTGTTGTTTTTGTTGAGAAAAAGGGGGATGAAAGTAGGTATAAATACTATTTTGGTATTTACAAATCGTTCAAATCAGCAGAGGCAGATATGATCAGGTATCAGTCGCAATATAAGTTACATCTGGATCTGAAAGCATTTGATTCCGGTAAAGAACTTTCCAGAAAGGAAATTATCGATCACGTTTTACAGGATGAAGATCTTTTGCTTTATCTGAATTATTTAAACAAAATGGAGAAATAAGGATAAAGATATTTGCCTTTTGCGATCGTTTAGTTCAGGACGTGTTTAGAATTTAGAAAGTAATGCTAAATGAATCAATGGGCATTCACATTAGAGCATAAAATGCTACCATTAAAGAACCTTTTATCTCAACTTAGCAACAGAAATTTACTGAAACAACTCAAGTGCATGTATACTTAATGAGGAGGTGAAAGCAAGTTCATCTAAGACCATTACAAGAAATAATCCTCCACCTCCGGCACCACATAGTTTACAATAATAAGTATCCGTTTCAATGCCATTTTTCCAGAAGTCAATAAATGATCCGGGAATCATTTGGTTAAACACATCGATACTGGATATGCTCAATTTCTTCCAGTTGTAAACAAAATCAGGAGTGTTATTATTTAGCAACGAGTCCATGATTAAATTATTTGTTGGAATAATCTCTTCATTAATTTTGGATAAATAAGTTTTGTGCTCAATGGATTCTTTAAAATGGGATACCAATCCTTGTGTGTTTCTGGAAAGTTTGGTATCAATCAGTTTGAGATTATGTTTTATGAATACCTCATCGCTAGCTATTTCCGGAAATAAGATGATTCCATTGCAAATCTTTACAGCGCTGTTATAATAACAAACCATTGGATCCAATCCGGAGCTTTCTCCATGAAAATGACTTTCCATTAATTTCAATAAATGATGCACCAAATGGGTATCTTGATCTTCGACATTTGAAAATCGATGGAAAATGGCTGCGCAAAAACTGCCCGAACTACCTAAGCCATATCCGTAAGGAATAGTACTTTTCAGATAAGCTCCCTGTTTGATATAGGCATCAAATGAATCCAGCAAGAAGCAGGTTTTCAGAGTTGGATGATTTTGGATATAATGAAAGAAGTCCAGTAAAGGACGATTGACCTGTGTACCTGAATCAATCCATTCTGCGTATCTTCCGGTCCATGGTATTGCCAGAGCCGGGCTTCCAAGCAATACGGAATATTCGCCGGTCAGTAAAATTTTAGAGGGGTAAATCCTTTTGGAATACATGAGAAACAAACATACAAATTCCTTTTCTTATTCTGTCAAATTTTCAGGGACTTGAGTTGTTCGTAAAGTCTGCGAAAAATAAAATTAATTAACAAGACGGTTGTGACCCGGGTAGTGAATTAAATTTTATCGGATGAAATGAAAATTATTTCGTACAGAGTTGCCAAATCTATGTTCGTTCCATTGTGGGATGGAACGGAATTAAGGCAACAAAATTCATCGGAAAGCAAACATTTGTTTTAGTCGGATTTTGCAAAGTTTAACAATGCGTTCTGAATAGTTCCTGGAGAATTCATAAATGGTTTCAGATCAAATTCTAATAATATTGAGTTTATGATCAGTTGTAGTTAAGCCACATTATATTGAGGAATTGTCGTTTTAGGGTAACTTTTGCATGGAATTTTATTCCTACTGATTTTCCGCTAAATTAACAATGCGTATAATAAATGCATAGATACCAAATAAATTTTGCGATACTGAATTAATTTAGTACAGAGTTGCCAAATCTATATTGATAAATCCGGATATAAAATCATGAAATGATGCGATCTCTATCAATTTCTACAAAAATTCAATTTGTTATTACCCGTATAAATTAACAATTCAAGTTCAAAATATTCTTGAAAAATAGAATTTAGGAAAATCCAGTCAAGTTTCAAATCGGGTTGAGCGTATTCAGGCAGACAAATTTTTTTCAAGAGTTCGTTGACCTTTAGTAATGGGGAAATAAACGTGGCCTGGTAGAAGTTCCGTTAAATTAACAATGCATGTAAGAAAGGCGCGGATACCAAATAAATTTTGCAATCTTGAATTAATTTAGTACAGAGTTGCCAAATCTATATTAATAAATCCGGATATAAAATCATGAATTTATAAGTTTTCTATCGACGTCACTTAAAATCAATTTTATATTATCCGTTTAAATTAACAAGTCAATTTCAAGATATTCTTCGAAAAATAAGATTGGAGAAATTCCGGCCAAATTTTGTCGGGAGTTGCGTTCAGTGGAGTGGACAAATTTGTTTTAAGAATTCATAGCCCTTGGGTATTGAAAAATTAAGCTTCGTCTGGTAAGATTTCTGGTAAATTAACAATACATATAATAAATGTGTGCCTACCAAATTAATTTTGCAATGCTGAAATAATTTCGTACAGAGTTGCCAAATCTATATTGATAAATCCGGATACAAAATCATGAAATTATAAGTTTTCTATCGACGTCACTTAAAATCAATTTTATATTATCCGTTTAAATTAACAATCCAATTTCAACATATTCTTCGACAAAATAATTTGTAGAATGCCAATTAATTTTCGTACAGAGTTGGCAACTCTATAGGTTGCAATTCCATAGTTGTAACTCCATTTATGCAATGCCCTTATTTTCAGACTTTATCATGAAACCCCATTCCTTTCTCCGGACCTTTCTATAATTATCTTTATCTTTGCAATGTGGAGCAGGACATTATCCGGGTGGAGGATTACATCGCCCGGGATCCAAAAGGAAAGGAACTTTCCAGACTTTTGGGTCAGGACAAAAAGCAAAATATTATCATTGAGGGTCTGTGTGGATCCAGGGATAGCTTTTTGATTTTATCAAGCTTCGTCCATCAATCCGAATCATTTTTAGTCATTTGCTCAGATAAGGAAGAAGCCGCATATGTCCTAAATGATATTGAACAGTTCGCTCCGAATGCCAAAATTTCGTTTTTTCCGGATTCATTCCGCCGGCCACTCTTTTTTGAGGAACTGGATTCCTTTCAGACGCAACAGCGAATTGATGCCATCCATAAGCTCATCAAGGGACCGGCTCACATCATGGTCACTTATCCGGAAGCGATTTTTGAAAAAATGATTTCCGGAAAAGCTATTGAACATTCTAAAATCGAATTTTCAATTGGCAATAAACTGGATCTCGATGATATTCTTATCAAACTCAATCAATACGGTTTTACCCGAACGGATTTTGTTTATGAACCCGGGCAGTTTTCAGTTCGCGGAGGGATATTGGATGTGTTTTCGTATGCATCAGACCTGCCTTTCCGTATCGAATTGAATGACGAACTTGTAGAAAGTATCCGAAGCTTTGACACCGTATCTCAACTTTCAAAGCAAACTATTTCGCGGTTTTCAATTATACCGAATATGCATTCCGATTATAAGACGGATGCAAAGGAAAGTCTGTTTGAATTATTGCCGGAGAATACCATCGTTTGGATCCGTGATTTACATGCAGCGATTGAATCTTTGAACAAATGTTTTGAATCAGCGAACCGTCAGGCGGATAAAATGAAACATTACGATGAGGAACGGTTCATTCAGCTCATACATAACCGCGAGTTCATTAGCACGGATGAGTTTATGCAGGGACTTGAAAAATTCCGCTTGGTATTTTACCAGAATCGCCCGGACAGAATTGAGGAAATGCAGGTATTAAGTATCAGCAGTCAGGCACAACCAAGTTTTAATAAAAATTTTAATCTGCTCATTGAGGATATTAAAAATCTGAATCAAAAAAATTACCACTGCTTTATTTGTACAAACAGCACGGCGCAAATTGAGCGGTTCTATAATATTTTCGAAGACCTGAAAGCAGATATACAATATATCCCCGAGGTGAAGTCCATCCGTGAGGGATTTATTGATCATGATTTAAAAATTGCCTGTTACACCGATCACCAGATTTTTTCCCGTTTCCATGGATACAAAATCAAACAAGGATTTACCAAGGATCAGGCTCTAAGTTTGAAAGTACTGAAGGAATTACAACCCGGTGATTTTGTTACCCACATGGATTATGGCGTAGGGCGGTTTGCCGGACTGGAAAAAATAAATATCAATGGCCAATTGCAGGAGTCAGTACGGTTGATTTATAAAAATGATGACATCTTATACGTCAGCATTCATTCCTTACATAAGATTTCCAAGTTTGTCGGACAGGAAGGAACTGAACCCAATCTAAGTAAACTGGGATCGGATCATTGGAAAATTCTGAAAAATAAAACCAAGCAGAAAGTAAAGGATATTGCCAAAGAACTGATCAAACTTTACGGAATGCGAAAAGCAGCAAAGGGATTCGCATTTCATCCGGACAATTATTTACAGGCAGAGCTTGAGGCATCTTTTATGTATGAAGATACTCCGGACCAGTTCAAAGCGACAATGGATGTCAAGGCAGATATGGAAAAACCGCATCCCATGGATCGACTCATCTGCGGTGATGTCGGATTTGGAAAAACGGAGGTTGCTATTCGCGCTGCATTTAAAGCCGTTCAGGATGGAAAGCAGGTCGCTGTCCTGGTTCCAACTACGATTCTGGCTTTACAACATTACCGTACATTTACCGAGCGATTTAAGGAATTCCCGGTGGATGTAGATTATGTATCCAGATTTCGTACAACAAAAGAAAAAACACAGATCAGCAAAAATCTTGCCGACGGGAAGTTGGATATCATTATTGGTACGATCAGTTTGCTGAATTCAAAAATTAAGTTCAAAGATCTTGGTCTGCTGATTATTGATGAAGAACAGAAATTTGGAGTTGCGGCAAAAGAAAAATTGCGGCATCTCAAATACAATGTAGATACATTGACTCTGACTGCGACGCCTATTCCCCGAACTTTGCAGTTTTCTTTGATGTCTGCGAGGGATTTAAGCGTAATTCAGACTCCGCCACCCAATCGGCAACCAATTCATACCGAACGACGTGTATTCAATGATCAATTAATACACGATGCGATCATGCATGAAGTGTATCGCGGTGGACAGGTATTTTTCGTCCACAATAAAGTAAAGTCTTTGGGAGAGATTGCTGCAATGTTGCACAGGATGTGTCCAACGGTAGATATTGCAGTTGCTCATGGTCAGATGGAAGCCGAAAAACTGGAGAAGGTATTGGTAGATTTTATCGACATGAAATACGATGTCTTGGCTTGTACCAACATCATTGAAACCGGTTTGGACATTCCGAATGCAAACACGATCATCATCAATAATGCACATCAATTCGGATTAAGTGATTTGCATCAGTTGCGCGGAAGGGTAGGGCGTTCCAACCGGAAAGCCTATTGTTATTTGTTTGCACCACCTTCGTCGACCCTGACCATGGAGGCCCGCAAGCGATTAAAAACGATTGAAGAATTTTCAGACCTCGGTAGCGGATTTCATGTTTCCATGCGCGATCTGGATATACGCGGCGCCGGAAATTTGCTGGGAGGAGAGCAAAGTGGGTTCATTGCGGATATCGGCTACGAAACCTATCAACGCATTCTTGAAGAAGCAGTGCTGGAATTAAAGGAAAATGAATTCAAAGATTTATTTGACGAAGACAAAAAAGAAGAAAAGCAATTCATTCGGGACGTCACGATAGACAGCGATATAGAAATGCTTATTCCGGATGATTATATTTCGAATATCCAGGAGCGTTTGAATTTGTATCAGGCATTGGACAAATTAGAAAATGAAGAAGCCGTCCAGAATTTTTGCAACCAGCTGAGGGATCGGTTTGGCCCGGTTCCGGAACAAGTCGAAGAATTATTAAATGGACTTCGATTGCGTTGGATTGCAAAGCAACTGGGATTTGAGCGGGTGATTTTGAAAAAGAAAAAACTGCAATGCTATTTTATTTCTAATCCGGCGTCATTGTTTTTTGAGTCTCCTACATTTCAATCGATTATGAAATCTGTAGCTGGATTGAATACCAAATTTTCCGTCAAACAATCGAACACAAGTTTGATCTTAATTGCCGAACAAGTAAACGGATTTGTCATGGCTATGAAATTACTTTCCGACTTACAACAGCAGATTCAAAAATAAATGGATTTTAAATTATCCGGTTGAAACAAAACAAAATTGAATTCTTCGTAATCTTTTTACCAAATCACTTTACATTTTCACTAATTTCCTCACTCCTAACTTCTAGTTCTAATTAACTATTTCATAGCACATCGTTCATCACTCATATCTCATAACTCTCCTCACTCCTAACTCCTAGCTCCTCACTACTAGTTCCTAGTTCCTAGCTCCTATCCCCTAACTTCTCACTCCTAACCCCTAACTTCTCACCTCCCCTCATATTCTTTGGTAAAATGATCCTTACCTGGTTCAGCAGAAAATTTTTGATCATTAAAGGTTTTCGATTTTCCTTTGGCAATGGTCAGCGAGTGCCAGTTTTCATTTGCCGCGGCTTTGCAAATGAACACAATCTGCCCGATGTGATAAGCATAATGAGCTAATTGACGGTTGATGGCATCGACTACAGTATGTGCTGTGTTTCGAATATGTACGATTTTATCCAAATCATCTTCTTTGAGTGCGCGCAATGCGTCGAGTAGACAGGCCCAGCCGGTATTCCAGCAAGTGAGTAGTTCTTCGCGATTGGTAATATGCTCTTCAAATTCTGCATCACGGTCTCTCCATGTTTTTTCGCCATCGCTTTGTAAAAAATCGGTCCAGCGGGATAACATATTACCGCTTAGATGTTGGACGATGATGGCAATGCTATTGCTTTCCGGGCTTAAATTATAAAACAAAGCAGAATCGGGAATCTGATTCATAGCTTTCTCTCCAAGCATTTTATACGATTCAAATTGCTGAATACAGCAATCAAGATAATTCTGTGCTGTCATTTTTTACAGAGTTTATGGTCAATTGGCAGGTTTCATACTGCAATGTGGATCAACTAACAATTTCAGACATTTACAGGTTTAATCCGGCGATCAAATTTAAAAGCATCATTAGATTTAATGTTCCACTTAATCCTCAAATCTATTTACAAATCAGTTTCATCACTTCTGAAGGGACCTGATAACCCAAACCAGCCGCTTTCTTCAGGTCACTGCAGGCGACTCCATTTTGTCCTGAATAATATTCTGATACTCCTCTGCTGTAGAAGGCTTCCGCATAGGACGGTCTGAGTTGAAGCGCTTTGTTGTAATTTTTGATGGCTTCATCATAGTTTTTAGTTTCGTAGTTGACCAATCCGATGTGATAATATGATTCTGAAAACTCGGGTTTGAGTTGTGCGGTCCGGTTAAAATCGGCAAGTGCTTCGTCATTGCGTTTGTTGCCGAGAAACAGAATGCCACGGTTGATATAGGCTTTAAAAAAATTGGGTTTTAACTCAATGGCTCTGTTGTAATCTGCAAGCGCTTCATCAAATTTGTTGATATCCCGATATGCATTCCCCCTGTTGATATAGGATTCAAAATATGTGGTATCCAGTGCAATGGCTTTGCTGAAATCTTCAATGGCAAGCTTGGGTTTCTTATCACTTCTGTAGATCAGACCGCGATTATTGTATGCCGGTGGGACATTCTGATATTGCTTGATAACATCGTTCCAAAGTGAAAAGGAGTTGTTCCAGATCGTGCTTCGTTCGTAAGCTTTAAAAGAAAAGAAAATGACGAATACGGCAAGAAGCAGGATTGCAGCATTTTTTAATTTTTTGTCGAATAAAAATTGAATGCCTTCTCCGGCCAGATAAAAGATTCCGATAGATGGAATATAACTATAACGGTCAGCCATAATTGCTCCACCAACCGGCAACAATTGCAAAACCAAAAAAACGGTTATCGTAAAAAAACCAAATGCAAAGAAGAGTTTTTTCGAATACCGGAGACTATAAAAAAGGAGAATGGCAAGTGCGATCACCAGGAAAACATAAGCGTAATAAATGACAGGCAATTCTGCTCCGGGTCGTATTGGATAGGGATAATAGGCACAAAGTTGGAACGGGAATACAAGTTTATAAAGATAATGGATGTAAGCGTAGGAGGCAAAAGGTATGCGTTCGACAAATGGAAAAACAATCATCTCTGTAGCGCCGGTTGACTTTTGCGCAATTACCGCAACAATACCCAAAATCAGTGCAAGAATAAAGAATGGTATTTTTTCTAACACAGTCCTGATCGTAAACTTGCGATCCAGGTAAAAGTCGGTTAAAATAAATACAACGGGCAAAGAGGCTGCCATGGCTTTTGAAAGTAAGGAGAGTAAAAACAGCAATAATGCGAAAACATAAAACGATGTTTTCTGCTCAGCGATGTATTTTAAATAAAACAAATAGGATAATAAAAAGAAAAAAGTGTAAAGCAAGTCTTTCAGTTCGGCGGCCCATGCAACGGACTCCGCATGAATGGGATGAATGCCAAATAATAATGCTGCAACCAATGCAATCAGTTGGTTTTTGCTCAATTTGTTTATAACCTGAAAAACAAGAAGAGTATTCAACAAATGAAGAAAGAGATTAAAGACATGATAACCGGTCGGATTTAATTTAAAAAACTGATATTCGATTGCAAGACAGAGTATGGTAAGCGGATGATAATTGCTTGCGACATTGGTCGTAAATATATCTTTTAAATTTAGGGAAGTGATCAGCGGATTTTCCCGGATGTAATGGTCATCGTCCCAGTTGAGGAACTGGCCATGCCATACCGGTAAATAAACCAGAAAGGAAATCAGCAGTATGAAGAATAGGATCCCTGCAATTTTCCAATTTCCGGGAGCCTTTAAATTTTCTATCCCGGAAGAGAACTCCTTTCCCGGAGTTTGCTTGAGTTCGTGTTTCTTTTTCATCAAGGCACAAGGTAAAATGCGCAATTAAATTCAACACTACATTTTTATCAGCTTAAATCGCTGTATTTCTTTTCCTTCCCTGATTTCAGCAAAATAGATTCCGGAATTGAATTCACTAAGGTCTATCGAAAACAAGCTGCCATTGAGAGGGTAAATGTATTTAATTGAATGGCCATCGGAATTATAAATTCTGATTTCTGCATCCGTCAAAGCTCTGCTGCTTTGGATATTCACATAACCAAGATTGGGATTTGGGAATATGCGGATAAATGCATGATCGATTTCTGTGTTTGTGCCTACCAGCATTACTCTATAACAATTGGAAGTGTCGATACATGAACCTTTTTTGAGAATGACTGCATAATTTCCATCTTTTGAAGCGGTAAATTTCTGTAATGTTTCATTGGGAATCGGTGCGTACCCATTATCGCAATCAACCCACTGGTAGTTCACGCCAATTTCTTTAGCTGTCAGGCTTATGCCGTTTTGATTTAATGTTGTATCCAATACGGTAATAAATAAATTCAATACCAGGATAGAGTCACAATATTCCGAATTGACCAGCAATTGCGTGTAGGTGCCACTTTTTGTGTAGGTTTGATTGTTATACGTCAAAGGACTACAGGAAAAGGCTGTTATGATTGATTTGGTCCGGTGATGAACGGTGAGATCAAAAACCACAACGGAGTCACAGCCAAATATGCTTTTATATTCAATTTTATAGCTGCCATCTTGTTTATAGTATTTATTATTGAGTTGAATGCTATCGCAAATAGTCAGAGATACACTATCCAGGGTGCTATGATGGATAGTTAGCCATAGTACGAAAATAGAATCACAACCTTCTACACTGGTGTACGATTCTTTTACAATGATACTGGAGTCGTAACGGGTATTTTTATAAACAAAACTATCGCAGGCGTCTACTTTTAGAGTATCGTGATACGCTTTATGAATATTTAGATAAAGGGTGAGTATGGAGTCGCAGGACTCTGCATTGGTTAAGATTTGAGTATAGATTCCACTGGAGCGGTATGTTTGGTTGTTTACAACAATGCTGTCACAGGAAGTTGCAGAAAATGATGCCGCAGAATTGTGATGAATGCTTAAATTCACAACGACAGTTGAATCACATCCAAATTGACTCTGGAGAAACAAAGTATAAATTCCTTCCTGGGAGAAATATTGATTTCCAAGTAATATACTATCGCAGGCAATCAGGGAAATACTATCCAGACTGGGTTTATGAACGGTTAGTTCAAGTACAAAAATGGAATCGCAGCCGTGATTGGTTCTTTCTGCAAAGGTATATACACCGCTTTCATCGTAAAACGCATTTTCAAAAGTTACGCTGTCGCAGACAGACAATTTCAATGTGTCATGATAAACCGGAAAGATGATCAGATCAAGGTTGAGTATCGAATCACATCCGACGGCATTCGTTAGTACCTGAGTATAATTACCGGTTTTGGTATATTCGATATTATTTATGGTGTAAACTCCACATGCGCTGTCCGTCAAAGAAAACGTACTGCTATGATGAATCGTTAGATCAATAGAAATAATGGAGTCGCAACCGGCTTCAGAATATAATTTTTGCTGGTAAAAACCGGAAGCGTAATAGGATTCCCCATTGAGGCTAAAACTATCGCAACTGGTTTGAATAAGCGTGTCCTTATGGTAACTGGGGTAAATGTTCAAGCTTAAAATAACAGTCGAATCACAACCTGATACTGAGGTATATTTATGAACATAGGTTCCACTCTGGTAATACGTGATACCGCTGAATGTTGCACTATCACAGCTGGAAAGAGAATAGCTCTCTGCACTGCTGTAATTGATATGTAATACCAGTCCAAGTAACGAATCACAGCCTTTTTGATTGGTGAAATGCTGGAGATAAATGCCTTCCGAATCAAAATATTCTCCGTTTATGGTAATGCTGTCGCAGGCTGTATATTCTTTAATTTCGGTGGAATACGTATTTATGGTGAGATCCAGGACAACAGTGGAGTCGCATCCCTGACTGGATGTAAAGTGATGTGTATAAATTCCGGAAGAGGTATAAACAATGTTATTAAATTCAAAGCTGTCGCAGGCTTCCTGAATGATGGTGTCATGGTATACCGGATAAACAGTTACATCCAGGTGAAGCAATGAATCGCAAGCTTCTGCATTCTGTAACTTCTGGATATACGTACCGGAAGTATGATATACCTGGCCGTTGATTTCAACACTATCGCAATTGGCCAGTTTTAAAAAAGTCGAACTGCTATGATTTATTTTTAAATCAATGGTCAGCAGTGAGTCGCAGTTTTGCGAATTGATCAGTTGCTGCATGTATATGCCGCTTGACTTATACACTTGTTTGTTGATTGCGATACTGTCGCAAGCTGTTTTTTGAATCGTTTGGGCGCTGCTGTGTACTATGGTAAGGTTAAGTATCAAAGTTGAATCACAGCCATCTTTATTGATTAACTTTTGTGTGTATTTTCCACTGCTTGTGTAGGTTTGACCATTGATGCGCAGACTGTCACAGCCTTCCTGGTCTGTCTCGAATTGACTATCGACGCAGTAATTGAGAATCAATTTAGGAATCAACGTCGTGTCTTTGCTTTCACGGGACCAGAAGGTCATAGAAGCATTTAAACTTAAGTCACCACAAATCAGAGAATCCAGGTTTTTTACTTTGATACCACTCGAATTCAAATGAGTCGTGTCATCTGGATCCTTTAAGTAAATACTGCAGTACTTATGACCCGGAGTTTTATAATCTTTCAGTACAATTGGAGCCAGATTTATAGAATAGGTCAGGCCGGGCGAAATCCCCAAACCAGTTTTTTGTAGAATCGTATCGCTTTTTAGGTATGAATCAAGTGAATCAGACGTAATGGTATCAGACCAGAATTGATTGTTGAGATTCATAAAAAGAAGGTCTCCATCCCAATTGGCACCTGAAGATTTCACATGAAACTCCTGGATGGCACTTTTAATAGTAGCCCCGGCCGGTATCGCTGAAATGTCATATTTGATAACGCTCTTGGTGCCGAGTCCATTGGTGTTGGTAAAATAGTAAACATCATTGGACGGATGCAAAACCAGGGTTTTCTGACTAATTCCGGCCATTTGGAGGAGTAGACTGCATGAAAAAAGTATGAAATGTATTTTTCTGATCATGAACTAATTTTAACTGAATGAATGCATTCCGGCTCTCGTAAATTCTGGGTTATCGCAAATGTTAGTTCGTTATAGAACTACAGGTAAGGTATACAAAAGTAATAATATTTGCGATTTTTTTAATATGAATGACCATTTTTTTAGGGCAGATTCCAATTGCTTTTTATATCCTGGTTGCTATATTCTTAAGCTATAGTTTGCGAACCAGCATAATTACAACTTTTTTTTGCCTGCTTGAATCAGCGGAACGCAGATTTAAATAAATCAAAATGCTTGCTGAATAAAATTCTAAAGAATACACAGTAATAAATTTCGGCATAAATAGAACTGATTTAATTTTGTATTCTTATTGAATAACATAAATTTTATCATCATGAACACGAACACCCGGATTATTTATTTATGCTTTTTTTTATTGACACGAGAAGTATTCCTGTTATGTCCTATTTGCCCTATATGTTTCAAAAATAGAATGCGATGGAATAAATAATTCTAAACACATAGAGCACATAAAATTCACATAGAAAGCCAATAGCTATGTATGTCTATTGTGCCCTATGTGTTTCAAAAGAAAACACCACATAGACACAGAAGACACATAAGAATACCAAATCCCTGTATTCCTAATGTGCCCTATGTGCCTTATGTGTTTCAATAAAAAAATCACCTTATAGACACATTAGACTCATAAGAAGAGCAAAATCCAAATATTCCTAATGTGCCTTATGTGTTTCAATAAAAAAATCACCACATAGACACATTAGACACATAAGAAGAGCAAATCCAAATATTCCTAATGTGCCCTATGTGCCTTATGTGTTTATTGATTTAAGCTAACAATATAAATAGCAGAAAAACAATGAGTTATAAACAAAATTAATTCTGATATAAAAGAATACAAATATGAAGGAACAGCGCTAATTTTGGGGTATATCTGAAAGCGATTTTCAAGTCCCTTTCCATTCTAAAAACCACCTTGCTTTATTTAACCTGATTATTATTTTACCATGAAGCCAATTAAAACTCAAAATCGGTATATGCAGGTAGCATATAACATTTCCTGTATTGCAGTGCTATTTTTCCTTTTTTCAGGATTCTCCGCGGATCCTAAGATTACTAAAAATTCAGGAACAAGCATTCAAAGTCCTGCTCCTTTAGCACCACCTCCGGGCAATGGCCCATTTCTCTGGGGGGCTTCACCATTTCAGGATTCATTATGGGCGGTGGACACATCTAACTGGTCAATAGTAGCACATGTTGGACCAACTCTGGCCGGATTTACCATTACCGGTATTAATAGTTTAGCCTGGGATCATTGTGCTCATGAAACCTATTGTGTTCTGAAATTAAGTGGCGTAAGTGGCCGTGTCCTCGCAAAAATTGATTTGGAATCAGGAGTATGTACACAGATTGGAAACCTGGGTGATAACTTCAGCACGATAACTTTCAGAGGTGACGGGCAACTTTTTGGTGTTGTCGGAGATGGTGGTGCCAATGGTGAGACCATGTACATGATTGATAAAACAACTGCAGCAACAACACTTGCTGTGCATTTGGGTAATGGTGCAGACGGAGAAATATTAAGTTACAACTTTACGGATGGCTTTTTTTACCACTGGAGCGGAAATGGTACTGTCGTTTATGAAAAAGTACAATCATCACCACCATATACGGTAACCGATATTCCAATAAGCGGTAGTACACATGGTGAAACATTCGGTGCGCTGTATTTAGGAAATTCAACATTCATCATTTCAACTATACAATCCACATTTAATTATTGTACAGCTGCTGGTGGATGGGGTGCTCAATTTGGAGCTAATCCGGACGATTTGAGAGGTTTAGTTATGCCTCCTTATTTCTCCGTTTCAAATACGAATATAAATGTCAATCAAACAGTGACCTGGACTTATGCAGGTTTATCATTTGATACATTAATCTATCATTGGGGGGATGGTGCTCATGATACATTGTTTACGCCTGCAAATAAAACACATACCTATACCTCCTGTGGAACATTTAACAGCTATGTGGTTTTCAAAAACAATTGCAATCCGGCTGATACGTTTGCGTCTGCTGTGGTCACCGTTTCAAATTGTATGGGTTCACCTCCGCAAATTACTTGTCCGGGTAATATAAGTGATTTTGCTATTCCTGGTAATTGTGGAAAAGTGATTACATATACAGTTACTGCATCCGGTGGAACAAATCCTCTTACATTAACTCAAATAGATGGTACCGGTTTGACATCAGGACAAATTTTTCCTGTCGGTGTTACTACGCAAACATGGAAGGTAACGGATGCAAATGGCGCAACAGCAACCTGTTCATTTACCATAACAATCATTGATAATCAGAATCCGATCATCACCGGTTGTCCATCCAACATAGTGAAGAATACTGATCCGGGTGTGTGTAATACAACTGCAACCTGGGTTGCACCAACTGCATCTGATAATTGTCCGGGAGTTTCCTTTACTTCCAATTTTGCACCTGGCTCTACATTTTCCAAAGGTGTTACAACTGTAAATTATACAGCAACAGATGCATCCAACAATAAAACAACCTGCACATTTACAGTGACGGTTAATGATAATCAAATGCCGGTAATCAATGGTTGCCCCGGAAATATTGCACAAAACACAGATGCGAACCAGTGCTTTGCTACTGTAAATTGGGTTGCACCCACTGCATCGGATAATTGCATGATCAGTTCATTTACTACGAATAAAAATCCGGGTGCCACATTCAATGTTGGAATGACTACAGTTACCTATACGGCAACGGATATGTCAGGAAATACCAAGACTTGTTCATTCACTGTAACAGTGACCGATGCACAATTGCCAACTATTAATTGTCCTGGAAATGCAATGCGCAACACTGCTGCCGGTCTATGCAAATACACCGTATCAGGAGCAGAATTTAATGCAACTGCATCAGATGCCTGCGGTATTTCTACATTACTGTGCACTTTATCAGGTGCAACAACGGGAAGTGGATTGGCAACATTAAACGGACAAATGTTGAATAAGGGAATTACAACTGCATTATGGAAAGCGACAGATGTAAACGGAAACATGAATACGTGCATGTTAACCATTGAGGTAAAAGACACCGAATTGCCAACAATCACCTGTCCGCCAAATCTAACAGTAATTACTTTACCTGGTCAGTGTTCGGTATCAGGTTTGATATTAGGTAATCCAACAGGGGTAGGAGATAATTGTGGAATGACTACGGTAACAAACAATGGATTGTCTTCTTATCCGGTAGGAATGACTACAGTAACATGGAAAGTTACAGACGCAAGTGGTAATACCGCAACCTGCAATCAGAAAGTAACTGTAACAGCATATTCATGCGGAACACCAATACAGGTATTGCATTATGATACAACATTTAATGCAGCCAAAGTAAAATGGGTTGCAGGAAAATGTGCAACAGCTTATGAGTTGAGAATCAGAAAAGAATTATCACCCGGAGTATGGGGCCCTTGGTCAGCATGGACTCCGGCAAGTGGGCCAGGATTATTACATCAATACAGCGGATTGGATGCAAATAGTTTTTACAATTACCAGATACGAACCATTTGTGGAATGTCTACCTCAGCAGCAATAAATGATTGGTTCCATACCTTGCCTATACCATTCCAGGGAGGTATTGATAACAGAGTATCCAATGAAAAGGAAAGCAACAATGTGGAATTGCCAACGAACCTGGTCTTTGTACCGAATCCTGCAAATGAGTTTACAACCGTATTGATTGAAGGATTTGAAAATCATCAAAAGACCGTTACGATGTTCGATCTGTATGGCAAACTGGTATTCAGTGTACGTGTTGAAGCAAAACAGAATCAATTGGAATTGGATTTGCAAAGATTAGGCGTACATACAGGTGTCTATCTAATCAGAGTATCAGATACAGAAAAACAAAAGACAGCTCAGTTGATGATTGAGCGCAATTAAGAAAAATCGCGAATAACAAATTCGTGTGAAGAAAAACGGGATTCCTGTAAAAGGGGATCCCGTTTTTCGTTTATGATTGCATGACTGAATCAACCTGAATATAAACCCCGACGGGATGTCATGATTTTCGAAGAATGAAAAAAATCATTTCACCCTTTCAGGGTTCAACGTATATGTGATCGCTAACTACAATAGTGTCACCCCTTCGGGGTTGAATAAATAGAATTGTAATTATAATTCCATACAAGTTACGTCAACCCAACCCCGAAGGGGTGAAATAATTGTAGTGTCAGCCCTTCGGGGTTGAATAAGTAAAATTGAAATTATAATTCCATACAAGTTACATCAAACCCCGAAGGGGTGACACTATTGTAGGGGTGACATGATTGTAGGGGTATAATGATCTTACAATGAAATGTTGAGGAGGATGAAATCTGAGTTATGAGATCTGAACTATGAGTGATGAGTGATTTCTTAACTGGTGAATTTAAACGAAACTAATAATTGTATGAATGATCGAACCCCGAAGGGGTGAAATAATTATAGTGTCACCCCTTCGGGGTTGAAGAAATAGAATTGAAATCATAATTGCATACGAGTTACGTCAACCCAACCCCGAAGGGGTGAAATAATTGTAGTGTCACCCCTTCGGGGTTGAAGAAATAGAATTGTAATTATAATTCCATACAAGTTACGTCAACCCAACCCCAAGGGGTGAAATAATTGTAGTGTCACCCCTTCGGGGTTGAATAAATAGAATTGTAATCATAATTGCATACGAGTTACGTCAACCTAACCCCGAAGGGGTGAAATAATTGTAGTATCACCCCTTCGGGGTTGAATAAATAGAATTGTAATCATAATTGCATACGAGTTACGTCAAACCCCGAAGGGGTGACATGATTATAGGGGTGTAATGATCTTACAATAAAATGTTGAGGAGGATGAAATCTGATTTATGAGATCTGAATTATGAGTGATTTCTTAATTGGTGAATTTAAACGAAACTAATAATTGTAAGAATGATCGAACCCCGAAGGGGTGAAATAATTATAGTAAAGAATCTCAATTGTGCCAATGTATCCAAACCCCGAAGGGGTGACATGATTGTAGGGGTGACATGATTGCAGGGCTGACATGGTCATAAATTTATTGGATATTCTCTGTTTGAATTTCTCCGGATCTATTGATTTTTTATAAATCGAGAGAATTATAAAGAATTTCATTGATGTCAATTCACCTCTTGGAAATTCCTTATATTTATAAAAAATAGATATATTAAATCTAAATATATTCACCGAATCCATTTATTTTTGGTTCGATTTATAGCTTTTCATTAGAATTGGCAAATCATTTTTACACAATAAACAATCATATGTCGTTGGTTATTAGGTCTTTTTGAAAGGTAATTCAAGAATATCTGCATTCCAGATTGTTTTCCATGCAAATAATAATTTACTTAAACTCAATCATACTTAAATGAAAAACCAATCTTCAAATCTTAAACATGGTTCTAAGCTCAAAAATCTGAGCTTAAACTTGACCTTGCTTTTTATTCTGATATTATGTAAACTAAATTATGCTCAGACTACTGTAACCTTTAATTACACCGGAGGAATGCAAACATTCACAGTACCGGCAGGCGTAGTTTCCGTTGACATAGAGTGCAATGGGGCCCAGGGTGGGTCAGGAGCAGTTGGTGGAAATAGTAATGGTGGTGCCGGGGGAAATGGATCAAAGGCTACAGGAACCTTGGCTGTTGTACCAGGTCAAATTCTGAATATATTCGTGGGTGGAGCAGGAGGAACGCCAACCGGAGGTTTTAACGGAGGAGGTACAGGAGGATCTGCAAACGCAGGCGGTGGCGGCGGTGCAAGTGATGTTAGAACTCCAGGTACTTTAGCTTCAGATCGTAAAATAGTAGGAGCTGGCGGCGGTGGCGGTGGCCGTGGAGGTTGTGAAATGAGTTCGCCAAATGGAGGAAATGGAGGAACAGGTGATGGTAATGGAATAAAAGGTACTGATTCACCTGACGGAGGCGGAGGTTTTCCGGGTGTAGGTGTTACAGGTGGAGCTGCTGGTATAGGCTGTTCAGGATTTTTAGGTTTGCCGGGATTGAATAGTTCAAATGAAAATGGAGCTAATGGTGGAGGTGGTCAAAGTTGTTGCTGCTTTACTTTTGGAAGCATCCCAGGCGGTGGCGGCGGCGGCGGCGGCAATGTCGGCGGCGGCGGCGGCGGCGGCGGTTCGGCCGGAACTACAAGCTGCAATGGAAATAATAAAGGTGGCGGTGGCGGAGGAGCAGGTGGCTCTTCAAGTACCGCTGGTGTTACAAATGGAGTTGTAATGGCAGGAGTTAGAACTGGAAATGGACTGGTTAAAATTACTTACCAAAATTGTACTGCGCCCACGTTTACATCATGTCCTTCAAATATTGTAGATTTTGCTGTAACAGGTGTATGCGGTAAAGTCATTACTTATGTGGTTTCAGCAACAGGAACCTGTTTGCCAATTACAATAACACAAATTGATGGTTCAGGGCTTACCTCAGGTCAGATATTCCCTGTTGGTGTTACTACTCAAACTTATAAAGCAACAGATGCGTCTGGCAATACTGCAACTTGTTCATTCACAATAACTATTGTGGATAATCAAAATCCGATCATTACGGGTTGTCCATCCAATATAGTGAAGAATACTGATCCCGGAGTATGTAATACTACAGCAACCTGGGTCGCTCCAACAGCGTCAGATAATTGTCCCGGAGTTTCATTCACATCCAATTTTGCACCGGGCTCTACATTTTCAAAAGGAGTTACTACAGTAAATTATACGGCAACGGATGCATCCAGCAATAAAACGACCTGCACATTTACAGTAACGGTTAATGACAATCAATTACCAGTGATCAATGGTTGTCCGGGCAATATTGCACAAAATACAGATGTGAATCAATGTTTTGCAACCGTGAATTGGGTAGCACCAACCGCATCTGACAATTGCATGATTAGTTCATTTACTACGAATAAAAATCCGGGTTCCACATTCAATGTTGGAATGACGACAGTTACCTATACTGCAACGGATATGTCCGGTAATACCAAAACCTGTTCGTTCACAGTAACAGTGACCGATGCACAATTGCCAACGATAACTTGTCCGGGTAATGCCACGCGCAATGCAGCAGCAGGAGTGTGTAAGTACACAGTCAATGATGGAGAGTTTAATGCAACCGCATCGGATGCTTGCGGTATTTCTACATTGCTTTGCACTTTGTCCGGCGCAACAACCGGTAGTGGATTGGCAACATTAAGCGGACAAATGTTGAATAAAGGAATTACAACCGCGCTATGGAAAGCAACAGATGCAAATGGAAACATGAACACCTGCATGTTGACCATAGAAGTGAAAGATAATGAATTGCCAACGATCACCTGTCCTCCGAATCTCACTGTGGTCACTTTACCGGGTCAGTGTTCCGTATCGGGATTGGTATTGGGTAATCCGACAGGTGTAGGTGATAATTGTGGAATGACAACAGTGACTAATAATGGATTGACTTCTTACCCGGTAGGGATGACAACAGTAACCTGGAAAGTTACAGATATGAGTGGCAACACTGCAACCTGTAATCAGAAAGTTACTGTAAATGCATATTCATGTGGAACACCAATACAGGTATTGCATTATGATACGACATTCAATGCAGCCAAAGTAAAATGGGTCGCAGGAAAATGTGCAACAGCGTATGAGTTGAGAATCAGAAAAGAATTATCACCCGGTGTTTGGGGTCCCTGGTCAGCTTGGACTCCAGCCAGTGGCCCTGGATTGTTGCATCAATATACCGGACTGGATGCAAATAGTTTTTACAACTATCAGATAAGAACCATTTGCGGAATGTCAACCTCAGCAGCAATAAATGATTGGTTCCATACTTTGCCAGTTCCGTTTAATGGAAGTATTGATAACAGGGTATCCAATGAAAAGGAAAGCAACAATGTAGAGTTGCCAACAAACCTGGTATTTGTACCGAATCCTGCAAATGAATTTACAACAGTGTTGATTGAAGGATTTGAAAATCACCAGAAGACCGTTACGATGTTTGATTTGTATGGCAAACTGGTATTCAGTGTAAAGGTTGAAGCAAAACAGAATCAATTGGAATTGGATTTACAACGATTAAACGTACATACAGGTGTCTTTCTAATCAGAGTTTCAGATACAGAAAAACAAAAGACAGCTCAGTTGATGATTGAGCGCAATTAAGAAAAATCGCGAATAATAATTTCGTGTGAAAGAAAAACGGGATTCCTGCATCAGGGATCCCGTTTTTCGTTTTAAAATTCCCTGTCTGAATCAACATGAATATAAACCCTGAAGTAGGGGTGAAATGATTGTAGAAGATTGCAAAGAATAATGTCACCCTTTCAGGGTTCAACGTATATGTGTTCACGTATTACAATAGTGTCACCCCTTCGGGGTTGAATAAATAGAATTGAAATTATAATTTCATAAGAGTTACGTAAATCCAACCCCGAAGGGATGAAATGATTGTAGCAACGAATCGCGATCGCTGCAACACATCCAACCCCGAAGGGGTGAAACGATTATAGAAGATTGCAAAAAACAATGTCACCCTTTCAGGGTTCAACCTGGACAAGATGATGTGTTACAAAAATGTCACATCTTCGAGGTTGAATGTAAAGATTGGGAATAGAAAATCAATAAGATTATCATCAATCCAACCCCGAAGGGGTGAAACGATTATAGAAGAATGAAAAAATAATATCACCCTTTCAGGGTTCAACGTATATGAGATCGCGTATTACAATAGTGTCACCCCTTCGGGGTTGAATAAATAGAATTGAAATCATAATTCCATACAAGTTACGTCAAACCCCGAAGGGGTGACATGATTGTAAGGGTGTCATGATATAATAAGATTGCAAAAAAATAATGTCATCCTTTCAGGGTTCAACGTAAATGCGATCATTTATTACAATATTGTCACCCCTTCGGGGTTGAATAAATAGAATTGAAATCATAATTCCATACAAGTTACGTCCAACCCCGACGGGGTGAAATGATTGTAGGGGGTGTAATCATTGTAGATCTGATGGTGGACATTCATTTTCAAAGTTCACTGAGTAATATTTTTTCGAATGATCCTGTTTCATCAACATTCAATAATGCACTCGCAAGTATTTCTGTATTCACATCAAAATATCCTCCTATCTGATTAATTACATTATTTGAAAAATCACATAATGCCGGATCTGTTTTTACCCAATGCTTGCGGCAGGCAATTGGCCTCACCGGGTAAATACTGCACATATTATTTTTTAGAAAAACACAACGGGACAATGATGAGAATGTCTTTCGACCTGCTTTTGCTTGTTCAACCAGGTAAGATTTATCTATTTCTATTTCATTCTCCTGGCAATAATCAACGATCAGCTTTGCTTCATCCCGGGAAATCTCAACATCAATAAAACAACATGCCGTGCAACCTGATTTACATTGAATGTCTTTTTTGTTTTCTTCAGGAGCGCGAAGCCAAAAATGATCAATTGCCTGATCAATTTGAAGGATTGTTTCTTTACGGTTTTGAGCCCTCAGATTCTTTAGCTGGACAATGTAGTCATTTATCAACTTCAGTATCTGATCTATCGTGCTGCGGTTTTCCGGATTTTCCATCAGGAGTTCGAGATAATCCCGGAGCATCGTGGTCACTTTATAAGCATTGTATCCCGGTACAGGTTCGAAACTATAAGGAAGCTCTGGCATTTGATATCGTGTTACTTCTGAAAAATCATTTGAGAATGGATGTTTGTTATTCCACCAATATTAGGATTGAGCTTAAAATTATGATCACATTATCGAATAACGATTAACGAGGGATGAATTTCGAAATTATTAAAGTATAGATTGCTAAAATATATTAAACATTACGGACATCCAAATATTAAATTCAGAATCAAAAAAATTCAATAATATCTTTTGATTGTAAATGCAGTCTCACCACAGGCTAAATAAGAAGTTTTGATCTAAAGGGATCAAGGGGCCTGATATTTATATCAGAGGGCGTATCATCTGACTAGCAATAACTAAAGCTGATATACTTTTTTTGTCCCTGTTCATTAATGTCAAGATCTATTTTTCCAAAAGTAGCTGAATCATTAGCAGCGGCATGAATGATAACTTCTTCATTATTTTGGTTTAATAAAATAACAGGATGTGGATAAACATTTTGGTCATTGCCTCCTATAATAAAATCCAGGTGATTGGATTGTTTTGCCAGTGTAATATCATCCGGAGTGTTCTTGTTTTTGTACCCAAGTTGTGAGAGGCAAACAACGATGGCACAATCCTTTTCATTTTTTAAATAGGAAGACAAGGTATTTACTTTTTGGATTACATCTTCTTCATCCGGTCTGGCACTGATTAAGCCAATATGGATATTGCCTTTCCTGATAATCTTATAACTGTTTGTTACTGCAGTTGTTTCATGAAATTCACTCATGCAATAATCATAAATCTGTTTGCCCTGTTTCTGCTGCTTATTCGTTTGTCCTGCTTGCAAGACTATTGTATTCGCATTAGTGCTTTCGATGCCTGCAAGATGGGTTGTCAGCTTTTGATCCATTTGGGAATCCGGATTGGCCGTGTGCAAAAAAATAAGCTTTCCTGAGCCTAACCCCAAATCTGTAAAAGCAGAAAGGGTTTTTAATGGTTTTAATGCAAGTATGGCGGTTGTTGCCATGCTACCCTGAATCATAAATTTTCTTCTGGTAAACATATTGGGAAGGGTTTGATGTTAAAACTTTTGCAATGTACAAAATTCGCATAATTTAATTGAAATTTTTCCGGGTTCAAAAGAAATAGTCTATGTGTTAAAACGATTCACCTGTTTTTTGAAATTCAGGAAATCAATGCGTTTTTTTTACATCTTTGCTGTATATCAGCCTGCACCAAATTCTAGTGGTGTTTTGGAAAAAGTTAAATACTAAGATCTAAATCGAATGAAAATAGGTATTCTTTACCCACGCTCCAAAGCTCATCCAGGTATTATGTTTGATTTTATAGAAGGGATCAAAGCCGCTTTGGGCCATTTCCAAAAGAATAATACAGCTCAACTGATCTCAGAGACTATTGGATATGGTGGGGTAGAAAAAGAGGTTTATGAAAAAGCAGAGAAGCTGCTTATAATAGAGGGGGTAGATGTACTGGTAGCTTTTTTGGATCTCCGGATCCTGGAGCTTATTAAGCCACTGTTCTTTGCATCAGGCAGGTTGATTCTGATTGTGAATCCTGGTGCGAATTACCCCGAAAACTGGATTCCTCAGCCAAATATTCTAAACTTATCCCTACAACACGGCTTTTTATGTTGGTTGACAGGAAAACAGGCTGCGTCGAAGAATATCACGAATTCCGTGATGGCAAGTACATTCTACGATTGCGGCTACCTTCACACGGCAGCAATGGTTAAAGCATTTGTAAATAGCGGAGGGCACATTTCCTTTAATTACATAAATAATCAACGCTATGACGATGCATTTGAAATTAAGCAGTTAACAGATTTTCTGATTTCTGATAAAGAGTCTAATGGCTTGCTATGTATCTTCGATTCCCTTCCTGCTTCTTTGTTCTATTTGTGTTTGAGAAACTATGCAGAAGCAAGGAATTTGCATCTATTTGTTTCGCCAATGATGTTGGAAGAAAAAGCACTAGAACCTCTTAAAGCTGGATTTGATTTTTCAATAGCAGGATACCTGCCCTGGCATATATCCTTAGAAAATAATGCGAATCAGGATTTTATTAAGAGTTATCAGCAAAAAACAAATAAACAGCCGACCATTTTTTCGCTACTCGGGTGGGAATCCGGTTTGATCCTGCACCAGGTCTTTTTAAGCAGTGCTGAAAATTATGCAGATGGAATTCAGATTGTTGGAAATCTTGCAGGTAAAAGCATCAACAGTCCACGTGGCGTATTGAATCTCGATACGGAAACCAATTATTTTACGGCTCCGGTTTATTCATGTGTCGTTTCTCAACAATCAGGCGTGCTGTCCATTGAGCAAATAGAATTTCCCGAACAAGAATGGAAATCATTTGTGGCTAATTCAACTGAAGGAGTGAGTTCAGGATGGACAAACACCTATCTCTGTTATTAAATCATGAAGGATTTAAAAATTATACTATTGTGCAGTTCGAGGTTTGCATTGCCTGCCATAAAAGAACTGGCATTTTATAGGATGTTGTCAATTGTTGCAATACCAGCTTACTGTGATGAGATTATAGAAAATGTAGAAACCATTTTACAGGGCACAAATATTCCCGTGTTGAAGCTGGACAAAAATACATTTGCTGCTGAAATTGCCGGGGCTATACGAACTAATGAAATTAATCTTGGCCTTGTCTTGACTTTTCCCTTTAAAATTCCTTCCTCTGTTTTCGATAGCGTTTTATTGGGGTTTTATAATCTTCATCCGGGGCCATTGCCTCAATACAGGGGAGCTGATCCCGTCTTCCGGCAATTAGTGAATCAGGAAAAGCAGGCAGGAGTAACTCTACACAAAATAGATGTTGGCATTGACACCGGACCTTTGGTAATTATAGAAATGCTAAAAATTGATCCAACAGATACCTATGGCTGGTTAACCACAAAACTTGCAAATCTTGCTGCCAAATTGACCGGTAATTTGATCAAGTTATTGAACATGGAATTGAACATTGCTTTGAAGCCTCAGGATGAAACCAAAGCCAGGTATTACAAAAGGCAGCAGGCTGCGGATATCGTCGTAAACTGGCAAACCATGAATGCTGATGCCGTGATTGCTTTGATACATGCCTGCAATCCTTGGAATAAAGGTGCGGTAACCAAAATTAATAACCAGGTCATACGTCTATTGGATGCCGTAAAGCTAGCAGAGAACAAAGACTCAATACAAGAACCTGGTAATATCCGTACTATCGGAAATGAGGGCATCTGTGTTTCCACTCTAAATGGGGGTGCCATACTGATCCGCATGGTTTACTGTGATGAAGGTTTTCTTTTGGCGAACGATTTAATCAAGTTAGGAATAATGCCGGGTAATCGGTTTGAAGGTTTTTAATCAAAATGTTTCTTGAATTTATTGGAACAATGCATTTTATGAGAATCGGTACTTGCTAAATAAAATTTAAGAATGGAGCATTTTTTTTGGTTGATTAATATATATGATGTAGTTTTAATCTTTGAAAAAGAACATCCTAAATGATGTTATACCTTCTTTTTTAAAAACAAACATTTTATTATGGCACAGCCTTATGTTGGAGAGATCAGGATGTTTGCAGGTAATTTTGCCCCTGCCGGATGGATGTTTTGCGACGGCTCATTACTTCCAATTTCTCAATACGATACACTTTTTGTATTAATTGGCACCACCTATGGTGGTGACGGTCAGGATTCATTTGCCTTACCGGACCTCAGGAGTCGTGTACCTATTCATCAGGGACAGGGCCCGGGATTATCAAGTTATGTTATTGGAGAATCTGGAGGAGTAGAAGTAGTTACACTATCCCCGAATCAAATACCTATACATTCTCATACTCCAAATGCATCCAATTCCGGAGGTAGTGATAACCCTGCAAATAATTTCTGGGGAAATTCGGCTACAGGCAAACCCTATGTTGCTGCCCCTCCTACCGTTCAGATGAATGCCGGAACTATTTTACCTCAAGGGGGTAGTCAGCCTCATGAGAATATGATTCCCTTCCTATGTGTATCGTATATCATTTCTTTATTTGGGATTTTCCCAAGTCAATCCTAAAATGGGTATTCGATGAGAATTAAATTTAGTACAACTTAAATTCAATAAAATGGCTGAACCTCTATTATCTGAAATACGGATTTTCTCTTTCAACTTTGCACCAAAGGGTTGGGCTCAATGCAATGGGCAATTACTTCCTATCAATCAAAATCAGGCATTATTCTCTCTACTCGGAACTACTTTTGGTGGAGATGGGCGTGTTAATTTCGGTTTGCCTGAATTGCGCGGCCGCGTGCCTATGCATGTGGGTGATGGATTGAATTTGGGAGATAAGGCCGGCGAAGAAAACCATACCCTGAATTTAAATGAAATGCCTGCTCATACGCATCAGGTCAGGGCCAGTGCTAATGGACCTTCAGTTTCTTCACCCTCAAATAATTTCTGGGCTTCGAATACTGGTTTCACTCCATATGGAACTGTTGCTGATACAGCAATGTCGGCACAGGCTATTGGAAATACTGGTGGAAGCCAACCACATGAAAATAGATCTCCTTACCTGGTGCTGAATTTTTGTATCGCACTACAGGGGATATTTCCTTCTTCAAATTAATTTCATAATTAATAATACGCTGATATGGATCCATTTGTAGCAGAAATAAGAATATTTCCTTTCAATTTTGCTCCCAAAGGCTGGGCCTGGTGTAATGGTCAGTTATTACCCATCAGCCAGAATACGGCGCTGTTTTCACTATTGGGAACTACGTATGGGGGCGATGGGAAATCGACATTCGCATTACCAGACCTTCAAGGCAGAGCTGCTATGTTTGACGGTCAAGGTCCGGGGCTTTCCTTCCGTTCACTGGGTGAACAAGGGGGAGTCCAAACGGTCACATTGATCATTTCAGAAATGCCATCACATACCCATGCGGCCAATGCGAAAGTAGCCGGTGGAATTGCCAACCCAACAAATATGGTCTGGGGCACATCCAATGCCACCAAAGTGGCAGCAAATTTCTATGCGCCTGCCGTCGCAAATCCACCAGTAATTATGAATCCTTTGGCATTGGCCAATAATGGCCAAAGTTTTCCGCATAATAACATGATGCCATACAATACCTTTTACTTTAATATTGCTCTTCAGGGGGTTTTTCCTCCAAGAACGTAAAGAAGTAAGTTGCTTCTTCACTTAAGGGCAATTGTAGTTTTTGCTGATTAAATAGCAGTTGTATTTTAATATAATCATTCTTTAACCAATTCGTCAAAATGAAATCATTAAATAAGTTCCATGTAAATAACTCCATTAGTTATGGTTTGGTATTCTTATACTCAATGCTCTTTTCCTCAATAGGAATAGCGAATGTATATGTTCCTAATACTTTTGCAGATCCTGTTATAATGACACTGGATAATGCCACCGGTAAAATTAACGGAGGAAGTACTATTTCTCTTCGATCTGCTCTGATGGCTGCAGATAATTTGGGAGGGACCCATACAGTTAACTTGTCAACCGGAACGTACAATTTGACGCAGGCTATTCCAAACAGAGAGATAACAATTGGAAATACATCACAAAATATAACAATCAATGGTAATGGTCCTGCAAATACTATAATAAGCAATACTCTTGATGCAGATAAGGATCGTATATTATTTATCAATCCGCTTGGTACTACAAACAATGTTGTTACAATTGTTCAGGGTATTAAATTTCAAAATGGCTACTTAAGTTCTGATCCTTATGGAGGTGCAGGAATCTGTGCCGGTGGAGGTACAGGTAATTTTCTAAGTATTTCCAATTGCGTATTTGATAATAATGTGCTTCCTGCTAATGCTTTTGGTGGGGCAGCAGTTTGTATGCAGGTTTCCGGAAGCTTAACGATTGATAATTCTACTTTTACAAATAATGTCAGTAATGACGCCGATGGCGGAGCCGTTTTATTTATCATTTTCAATAACCCTGGATATCAGGGTGATCTGGTTGTAACGCATTCTACGTTTACTGGAAATTCAGTGATCTTCCCGGGCGCAGGTACATCCAATGGCGGTGCGCTTGCTTTTTCAGGTCAAGGGGGCATCGTGGGTACATTCAGTGTCATGATTAGTCATAATACATTTAGTAATAATTCAGCAGACGGTTTAGGTGGAGCTATTTCTGCAAACAACTCTCCAAATTTGTCTATATCACAAATACATTATAACCGGTTTTATAATAATACAAGCGCCGCATCAGCATTGTCCAGTGGCCTGCATTTTGTTGAGTCTGCCGGAAGTGTAAATGCAGAAAACAATTGGTGGGGTTGTAACACAAATCCGGTTGGTGCCAGTTCTACCGCTCCATGCAACCAGGCTGGCGGAGATGTAGCTGGCGGAGGTTCTTTGGATGCCGATCCCTGGCTACAATTAAAAGTCACCGCGTCACCAAATCCGATTTGTAATACTGCAGCTGGTCTTGGAAATACATCTAACGTTACAGCCAGCTTTTTAAAAAATTCAAGTGGAACTTCGATTCCGGTTGACAGTCTATCAAGGTTAATTGGATTACCTGTTGCGTGGACATCAACATTGGGAAGCCTTTCAGCGCAGCAGTTTTCAATACAGGCATCCGGAACAGCAACAGCTTTATTTACTTCAAATGGAACAGGTGGAGTAGCTACAGTTAATGCACAGGTAGATAATGTGCCTTCATCGGAAGCAACTCCGGCAAGAGCAAATATTACTGTGAATACAATACCAACTGTGACCAATCCGGCCAATGCGATATCATGCGTTGGTGGTACAGTGATGTTTATCTCAACTATTACAGGTACACCGGCCCCGACAATTGTATGGAATATCGGATCTACGCCTTTGGTAAATGGACTACAGGCTTCCGGATCCACTGTGTCAGGACAAGGGACAAATATTCTTACCATTACCAATGTACAAGTCGGTGATGCTGCTTCTAATTATAATGTAGTTGCCAGCAATCAGTGCGGAACTGCAACTTCTGCAAATGCTTCTCTCTCTGTTAATAGCGTAACGGGTGGAACCGTCGGAACAGATCAAACGATTTGTTCGGCAGGTGATCCGGCTGCTTTTACTGAAAGTGTAGCATCAACCGGAAGTGGTGCATTGACCTATCAGTGGCAGAGTAGTACTACAAATTGTTCGAGTGGCTTTGGTAATATCGGCGGGGCAATGTCAACAACGTATGACCCACCTGTTGGACTGACAGTAACTACTTACTACAGGCGTGTTACGACAAGTACACTCGGTGGTGTTCCATGTACTGCATTTAGCAATTGTATAACTGTTACGGTTAATGCCGTTACGGGTGGAACTGTAGGATCAGACCAAACAATTTGCACTCCGGCTGACCCTGCAGCATTTACTCAAAGTGTAGCATCCACCGGAAGTGGAACACTAACGTATCAATGGCAGAGCAGTACAACAAATTGTTCAGCAGGTTTCAGTGATATCGGAGGTGCAAATGCAACAACCTACGATCCTCCGGCGGGTTTATTGAATACTACTTTTTACAGGAGGGTAACCACCAGCACACTTGGTGGATTTCCATGTACAGCAAACAGCAATTGCATAACAGTAACTGTAAATCCAAACAATACATCCACATTAACTTCAGCTCCCGGTACAGATGCACAAACAGTCATTCTAATGACTCCAATAACAACTATTAATTATGCAACCACAGGTGCAACAGGTGCCATGTTTGCCGGTTTGCCTCCTGGTGTCAGTGGCAACTGGGCTGGTAATCTGGTAACCATAAATGGTTCACCAACTACAACTGGAGTGTTCAATTATACAGTAACACTTACGGGAGGTTGCGGAAATATTACTTCAATGGGTTCAATCACAGTAAATCCACCTTGTACTCCACCTTCTTTTTCTCCATGTCCTGGAAATGTAACCGTCAATACAGCTCCATCAACCTGTGCTGCGACTGTTTCATATACTGCCTCGGCAACGGGATCTCCGGCTCCAACCTATTCCTATGTATTTTCAGGAGCAACTATGGGCAGTGGATCTGGTACCGGTTCAGGTTCAAGTTTTAATAAAGGAATTACTAATGTTACCATAACAGCTACAAATGGCTGCGCGCCTGATGCAACTTGCTCTTTTACTATTACCGTAAATGATGCTGAATTGCCAAAGATCACATGTCCGGCAAGTACTACTCTGAATACAAATCCAGGATTGTGTAGTGCCACTTTTAGTTATTCTGTAAACTCATCAGATAATTGTCCCGGGCAATCAAATATGCAGATAGCAGGTTTGTCTAGTGGTTCCGCATTTCCTAAAGGGGTAACCACAAACACGTGGAAGGTAACAGACGCAAGCAGTAATACGGCCAGCTGTTCATTTACAGTTACTGTTAATGACAATGAATTGCCGAAGATTACTTGCCCATCCAACATTACTGATTTTGCGGTGACTGGAGTTTGTGGTAAAGTCATCACCTATTCGGTAACAGCAAGTGATAATTGCCCTGGAGTTGGAACAACATTGTCCAGTGGTTTAGGATCCGGTCAGATTTTTCCAGTTGGAGTAACAACAGAGAGTTGGAAAGCAACTGATGCAGCAGGAAACACGGCAACTTGTTCATTTACGATTACGATTATTGATAATCAGAATCCGATCATTACTGGTTGTCCATCCAATATAGTGAAGAATACAGATCCCGGTGTGTGCAGTACTACTGCAACCTGGGTTGCTCCAACGGCTTCAGATAATTGTCCGGGAGTTTCCTTCACTTCTAATTTTGCACCGGGCTCAACATTTTCTAAAGGAGTTACAACGGTAAATTATACAGCTACGGATGCATCCAACAATAAAACGACTTGCACGTTTACAGTAACAGTTAATGATAATCAATTACCGGTAATCAATGGTTGTCCGGGTAATATTGCACAAAACACAGATGTAAATCAGTGTTTTGCAACAGTGAATTGGGTTGCACCCACGGCAACTGACAATTGCATGATCAGTTCATTTACTACGAATAAAAATCCGGGTTCCACTTTCAATGTTGGAATGACGACAGTTACTTACACGGCAACGGATATGTCCGGAAATACTGCAACTTGTTCATTCACAGTAACAGTAACCGATGCACAATTGCCAACGATAAATTGTCCTGGAAATGCAACACGCAACACAGCTGCCGGTGTATGCAAATACACTGTATCAGGTACGGAATTCAATGCAACCGCATCGGATGCCTGCGGTATTTCTACATTGCTCTGCACCTTGTCTGGTGCAACAACTGGAAGTGGATTAGCAACCTTAAACGGAGTAATGTTGAATAAAGGAATTACCACAGCATTATGGAAGGCAACAGATGTAAATGGAAACATGAATACATGCATGTTTACAATTGAAGTGAAAGACACAGAATTGCCAACGATCACCTGTCCTCCAAATCTTACCGTAATTACATTGCCTGGTCAGTGTTCAGTATCAGGTTTGATATTAGGAAATCCAACAGGTGTTGGAGATAACTGTGGAATGACAACTGTAACAAATAACGGATTGTCTTCTTATCCGGTAGGGATGACAACAGTAACCTGGAAGGTTACAGATATGAGTGGCAACACAGCGACCTGCAATCAGAAAGTAACTGTAACTGCTTATTCATGCGGAACACCTATACAGGTATTGCATTATGATACAACGTTCAATTCAGCAAAAGTAAAATGGGTCGCAGGCAAATGTGGAACAGCATATGAACTGAGAATCAGAAAAGAATTATCGCCGGGAGTATGGGGACCCTGGTCAGCCTGGACACCAGCCAGTGGTCCTGGATTGTTGCATCAATACACCGGACTCGATGCAAATAGTTTTTACAATTACCAGATTAGAACTATTTGTGGAATGTCAACATCAGCCGCGATAAATGATTGGTTCCATACCTTACCTGTTCCCTTCCAGGGAAGTATTGATAGCCGAGTATCCAATGAAAAGGAAAATAATCATTTAGAATTGCCAACTAACCTGGTATTTGTACCGAATCCTGCAAATGAGTTTACAACCGTATTGATTGAAGGATTCGAAAATCATCAAAAGACAGTTACGATGTTTGATCTGTATGGCAAACTGGTATTCAGTGTACGGGTTGAAGCCAAACAGAATCAGTTGGAATTGGATTTACAACGATTAGGTGTACATACTGGTGTCTATTTAATCAGAGTATCAGATACAGAAAAACAAAAAACAGCGCAATTGATGATTGAGCGCAATTAAGAAACATCGCGAATTATAAATTCGTGTGAAAGAAAAACGGGATCCCTGCATCAGGCATCCCGTTTTTCGTTTTAAAATTCCCTGTCTGAATCAACGTGAATATAAACCCCGAAGGGCTGTCATGATTGTAGAAGATTGTAAAAAATAATGTCACCCTTTCAGGGTTCAACGTATATGTGATCGCTAACTACAATAGTGTCACCCCTTCGGGGTTGAAGAAATAGAATTGTAATTATAATTCCATACAAGTTACGTCAACCCAACCCCGAAGGGGTGAAATAATTGTAGTGTCACCCCTTCGGGGTTGAAGAAATAGAATTCTAATTATAATTCCATACAAGTTACGTCAACCTAACCCCGAAGGGGTGAAATAATTGTAGTGTCACCTATTTAATCAGAGTATCAGATACAGAAAAACAAAAAACAGCGCAATTGATGATTGAGCGCAATTAAGAAACATCGCTAATTATAAATTCGTGTGAAAGAAAAACGGGATGACTGCATAAGGCATCCCGTTTTTCGTTTTAAAATTCCCTGTCTGAATCAACGTGAATATAAACCCCGACGGGATGTCATGATTTTCGAAGAATGAAAAAAATTATGTCACCCTTTCAGGGTTCAACGTATATGTGATCGCTAACTACAAGAGTGTCACCCCTTCGGGGTTGAAGAAATAGAATTGTAATTATAATTCCATACAAGTTACG
>JAKOVW010000055.1 GCA_029781865.1 Bacteroidota bacterium | reverse complement strand
AAATATATTCATATCCTTGTGAAGTTAGTTGCCTGATAAACTCCCGCTCAAGTTCTGCCTCGCTCTGATACTTTTCAGGACGGACATTATATTCAGCTGCATATTCAGCAACAACCGTTGCTTCATCAGTACTGGCAACGATGTTGTAAATGCTCATCCCGTCACCTCCTTGAAAGATAACAGTTTATCTCTGTAATATTCGTATTGCTTTTGACGTGCTTCGATTTCAGCAGGAATACCGCTGGTTAAGTCGTTACAGAGAGCGTCAAAGCGATCGAGGATAGCTACGATGCGTTTTTGTTCCTTTAATGGAATTATTGGAATGTTTACACTAAGTATCTCGTTTTTCTTTAAATTCGTTTGATCAACTCCATTGTCATATTTCAATAATTGTCTGTTACGGTTCAGAAAATAGTATAAAAATTTAGTGTCTACAACATTTTTGTTTTTAACTCTCAAGGCTCCGATTCGTTGATTCAAAGTATATCTATTGTTCTCATCAACTATAAAGCATTTCGCTAGCGCTTTCCCATTAGGCAAGTCACTCATTACTATCAATATATCATCAATATAAAGTGGACTAATTTGTTGATTTGTAAATTTAACAACTTGCCCGTTTGTTGAAATGAATTTTGAATTAACAACAATAAATTTCCCATCTTCAGAAATAACCTTCTCATGGCCTTTTCCGTTTCTAAAATCAGCTATTTCACCTAGCTTTATCCACTCTACCTCATCACCAAACGTCAACAGCAAATCCCTATAATACTCATACTGCTTTCTTCTTGCTGTAAGCTCTGCTGTAAGCTCTGCTGTAAGCTCTGTGAAATTGTCCAGAATACGGACAATTTCCTGCTGAACAGGTAGAGGGGGAAGTGGGATTCTAAATTTAGAGTATTTTCCAATCCATTGACGAGAGTGGTCTACAGGAATATAGTTAATATTTTTCATTAAATGGAACAAAAATCTTAAACTAGCAATCTCATTGTCCTTAGACCTTAACATTTTCATTGCAGAAGATTTAACCTTAAAGTTAAAATCAACCCAATGGAAAGAAGTAGTAAAATCATCAAATATAATTACTGGACTATCAGGAGATGCCTTATATATCCCAAAATCTTCATTTGTATAACCCAGCACAAATGATTGTCCTGCAGTTAACACAGGAATTGTATAGGAATCATCATAATTTGTACTTTTCACAATATACTTAGTAGGTTGCTCATAGTCTAATACTTCATTAAGTTCAACAAACTCAACCCCATCTCCAAATGTCAACAGCAAATCCCTATAATACTCATACTGCTTCTTTCTTGCTGTAAGCTCTGCTGTAAGCTCTGCTATAAGCTCTGTGAAATTGTCCAGAATACGGACAATTTCCTGCTGAACAGGCAGAGGGGGAACGGGGATATAAAATTCCTCTACTTGTTTTTTTGATACTGCTGGGATACCACCTTTTTGTTGTTGATTTATTAAATTATTTTCACTACTCTTTAAAACATAATAAGTGAAATTCCAATCAAGATATTTCTCTTCTACTGATA
>JAKOVW010000045.1 GCA_029781865.1 Bacteroidota bacterium | reverse complement strand
AAAGGTTTTTTGATCCGGTCTATGATACACATGGTAAAATTGTGGAACTTAAGCTTTCGAAAGATGGGATTATTGAAATTCTCTTCGAAATTGCAGTAGCCGGAATACAAAGAGTTAGGAATTGGAATTAGTAAATTGTCAATTTAATAAACTTTATTGAATGGTAATTGGAAATTAATGCTTTTGTCAGTTTGAATTACCATTCACATCAGACTTTAGGGCCGCAGACTCATAAATGTAATAGTTTATCGCTGCGGTCCTCTACCTGGATTAATAGGATTATGCTGATTGCTTAGTATCCCCTATCATACGCCCAAAAGCAGGGCTAAATCCAGATTTGATTGAGAAATAGAGGCCATAAAGCATAACCCAGGGTCAAATAACCTTAAAATTCCGGTGGAGAGGATTCTAGGTCAGATTGAAAGGTATTCAGCAGTACCATAGATGGGTTCCGTCCGACAGGAAAATAGGCATGGATTCAAGGGTAAAATCTCAAAGAGAAAATGATGATGGACCAAGAAATTGGTCCATTTTTGTTTTCTATTATCTGGATTTCCGGAATGGAAATTAATTTGTTATTTTTGTTTGCGGTTGCAATTTAGGAACTGCTACTATTTCATTTCAATTACTAGTCATCATAATGAGATTATTTTACAGACAAATTGATGCATTAAAATTGAATTACTATTTACGAAATTATTTTGATAAGCAATACAATTTTTATTTTGCTTTATTCATGGCATTCTTTTTAGTAACAGCTTGTGGAACAAAAGAGAAGCCAAACAAAAATAAACCTGATTCAAGCTTCGAAGATCAAAACAACGAAAATGCGTATGTAAAACATAGTTCTGATATAGATATTGAACTCAACGATAATGAACACGTTGCCAGCGTATCAATTGAAAAAACAAATAATTATGATGGTGATTATTGTGCTGATATCACTTATTACAATCCAAATACAGGTACTCATTCAGAATATAGACTTATTGTTGAAGTGCAGGATAACAATTTGATCAAGATAAATTTTCCACAAGGCTGGATGGATGAAGATGAATTTGGAAATGAGGAATTGGACGAAGACGGATTTGTTGAGTTTGATTCAAATGCTGGATATCATTATACTGTTCAAATTACGACAACTAGTATTTCTGATTGTTTTAATAATTTAATTCATCCTGTACAATGTATTGGTACAACTATTGAAGGAGCAAGATGCAGGCATTTAACAGATAATCCCAATCAACTATGCTGGCAGCATCAAAATCAAGAAGTATCAGATCCTAAGGATGATGAGCACCAAGATGAAAATAATTTTGATATTGACCAAGATAATAATGATGAACCAAATCAGAATGATGAAGATGATCCAAATCCACAATAAATGAACTTTACGTGATTTGAAGACAATTGGAATATCAGACAATATTATTTCTTAGCAAATAAATTATATTCAAATTATTGTCAGCTCTAATGCAATTAGGATTGGCAACAGAATTGCATTTTATTTAATATTTTATCAATTAAAACAAATTCATTAACTTTGGCTTCTTCCGGTTGGCGGGAATGCGTGTATACCAAATACGTTAGCGGCAATTAAAAAATTATAATGAACAGATTTACACAAGCGAAAAATGTATTGGAAAAGGAATGTACATATTCTCCAGAAAATGATTGTGAGGAAGTATTTTGTATATTGCATGACCCAGTGTATCTAGGAAAGCACGATAGTAAAAGCCACGCTTGTCTGGGATGTAATCTAAATAGCTCATTAGAATTCATATATCGCTTTTTAAAACAAAATAAAAGTGGAAAAGATATTGAGTATACTTTTACTAATTTCACCTTACTAACATTTCTTTTAATTGAAAAATTAACCACGATATTCAAAGTTATTGGTATTACACAAGAATATGTGGAAAATAATTGGCCTGTCTTAGTAGAGATGAGGAAGTGGGCTAATTTTGTTAAACACCCGAAGGGATTCCTTTTTAGCCATCATTCAGAATATCACATTGAACTTGATCCAATTCCCAAAAAGTATAAAGATCATAAGAAAATTACATACAAAAACTTTGTTGAACCGCTTTATAAAAGGGAAGACGAAAATAAATTTAAAGAAACTATAACCCAGTTTGCCAACAAAAAAGATTTATTGGTTATTATACCAGATCCTGTGAGAATTTGCCATGGACTTAACAAAGTTTGTTTGGAATTTTGCGAGAAGATAAAGAACAATGAACACTTTAAACAAATTTTAAAAGAAACTTCAGTGATTGAAAATTACCCAAACTAATAAACTGGCGCCAACACGGCATACACTCATTCCCGCCAAAAGACTTTTATCATCCTCTATTGATTTTTTTCGTTTTTATATAAATTAATGCTTTATATTTGGCTTCTGGCATATGGCAAGAATGCTTGTATGCTAAATCATTTAGCAGTAATTTTATTTATACAGAATGGAATATAATTACGAAACAACAAATATAGATATTGAAGCATTAGAAGTTTGTTGTGAACAATTGTCTGACGAGGAGTTAAGGAAAATAGCCTTATCAGCAAAGGATAATTACACACAAGTATCAATAATACTGGCTCTTCCACATTTCTTAATGACAAAAAGCATTAAGGATATAAAACATTTTCAATATCTTTTGGAAGGTGCTGTTGCAACAAAAAATAACATTCAACCAAAAACTGAAGAAGGTAAAAAGCAACTAGATGAATACATAAAAAGAAAATTCGAAGCTAATGAAAAAGAACACTCAGAGGAAGGAAGAAAAGCATTTGCTGAAATGAGGAGCAACAATCCATACATTGAAAATGCCATTCAAATACAAGCATTAAATTCATTAGTTCATGTCTGGACAATACTTGAATCTACCACTAAAGACATCTGGGTTTATTTAATGAATAGTTGTCAGGACAAATTTCTCAACAATCTTCTTGAAGCAAAGACTGATGAGGAAATTGAAGGCATTAATGGAAAGTACATATCAATAAGCCTTCTTGGTAAATATGGCTTCAATCTAAACAACAAATTGGGAGACATTCTTTCATGTAAATATGATTTCACTAGTTGTGCTGGAATAAAAAAAGCATTTATAGACTTAGATAAATCAAAAAAAGATACTTTTCAATTTCTTAATGACAAATATCTTTTCCATCTTGAACTGATTAGAAATTTAATTGTCCACAAAGCAGGAATTGTGGATGATAGATTTAAAAATAAAATTAATTCATGCAGTCAAAGTACAGGGGAACGAATTTTAGTTTCTAAAACAGATTTTGGAAATTACGAGAATACTGCTATTAGAACAGTTGCAAAGCTTTTAGCAATTGCAGATACAATAAAAACTACCGGTGGGACTGCATAGACTCTACCCAACCCTCTCCGCAAAACGAAACACCGCAAAGCCCTATATGAAATACCTTTCGCTTGCGCTACCCCTCCTGGTTTAGTTTACGCAATACTATGTCAAATAAGGATAATTTCAGATATTTATAGCCAGTTAGGATGTTATTCGATATGAAGTTACCTACCCTTCTTCAATTGCTTTCTTCCTTTCAGTGCTTTTCTCAGTTTGATACCGCGCACATTTCTCAATTGGTTAAAGATCAAATAAAATTCCTATATTTGGCCACAGTTAGTAAAAAAATTATATCATCAATTCCCAAGGCCAATTTAAAAAATTATATCTTTATTTGATCGAACTTAAAGCTTCCACAAATGAAAATTGTCATCATTATCGTATTTGTTTTCTTGTTTTATTCTTTTACCATCAATGCTCAGTGTTGGAAGCAGATTGCTGCAGGAGGCAATCAGACAATGGCAATAAAAACTGATGGCACACTTTGGGGTTGGGGGAATAATGACTTTGGACAATTGGGAGATGGAACTTTTCAATCACAAATATTTCCAAAGCAAATTGGCTCATCCAAAGATTGGTATCAAGTCTCATGCGGTGATACATTTTCCGTGGCAATAAAAACCAATGGAACTCTTTGGACATGGGGTATAAATAGTTATGGACAATTGGGTAATGGTACTTATAATATTCAAAATACACCAATTCAAATTGGTACAGAATCTACTTGGAAACAAGTGTCCTCAGGCAACTCTCATATTGTTGCAATAAAAATCGATGGTTCTTTATGGGCGTGGGGTGCAAATTTTTCAGGTCAATTAGGAGATGGAACTTTTGATAATAAAAATATTCCAGAACAAATAGGAACTGATACGAATTGGGTAAAAGTAGTAGCTGGTGGCTTTCATAATTTGGCATTAACAAAAAATGGGGTATTATGGGCTTGGGGATATAATTACTTTGGACAATTAGGTGATGAAACACATAATAATAAAAATGTTCCAGAACAAATTGGTGCTACTAAAATATGGAAACAGATTACTGCTGGAGGCTTTCATTCCTTAGCGACATCTGTTGGCGATTCATTATGGGCTTGGGGATTTAGTATTAATGGACAACTAGGTGTCCTTGGCGTCAATACTTCCCAAACTGAAATAACATCCGTTTCTATAAATAATATTCATCAAATATCTGGAGGACTTCTTTTTTCTTTTGCAATATCGAATGATGGTGCACTATGGTCAACCGGATCAAATCAATATGGACAAATTGGAGATGGAACCTTTTATTCACGCAATGTTATAGGAAAGGTTGGCAATGAAACAAATTGGAACCAGGTAGCAACTGGAAGCTATCATTCCTTGGCAATAAAAACTGATGGCACACTTTGGGGTTGGGGGAATAACAGTGAAGGACAATTAGGTATTGGAAGTACCGACTCTATAAATATAACTCCGATTGAAATTAAATGCTCGACCACAGGAATCAAGTATAAACTGATAGTTAATTCTGACATTCAACTGATTCCAAATCCATCACAAAATTTTCTATTTATTAAAATTCCTGATGAGCTTTCTTCAGATTTGTATTATGAACTAAAAAATGTTTATGGAGAATTAATTTATTCTAAACAAAAATTAAATTCTTCTCAATATATTAATACAGAAAATCTAATTGGTGGCATGTATTTTATCACTATTGGAAACAAATCAAATCACTTGATTAAATCTTTTATTAAATTATAAATGCTTTTGTATATTCTAATTTTATGATAAAAATATTTTGTATTTCCATACTACTTTCAATAATTACTTTATTTAATATAAACGCACAGTGGACCAGAACCAATGGACCAGAGGGTGGCATAGTGTTCAGCCTTGAACGAGTGGGTTCCGAAATTTGGGCTGGAACTTACTTCGGAGGTTTGTACACTTCCAAAGATGATGGACTTCATTGGGAACAATCTAAAGATTTTCCAATTAATGCAATAGTTACCAATATCATTTCCGATAATGACACGACCATTGTTTTGGCATCTTATAATTATTTTAATACCAATCTAAACCAAGAAGAGATTGTGGACTCGCTTTACATTCGGGTAAATGCTACATCCCCATGGCAAGTAAATCAAATAGGAAATTTCAAACAATACATTGGATCACATAAAATCTTTTTTAATAAATTCGGCTTATTTTTAGATCTAAATTATTCAAATGATCTTGGAAAAACATGGAAATCAATTACAATACCCGATAGCGTACGTTCCAATCCTGATGATATACAACTCATTAACGGAATTGATAGAATAATTTTAGATACTTACAAAAATGATTCTACAGAACAAAACTTGAATTACTGTTCATTTGATGGAGGTTCATCATGGTTGCTTATGAATAAATTTCCAAAAGATCATAATATTTTAGAAGTTTTTGCAGATCATGATTTAATTATTCTAAGAGAAGATTACACGGATTCCATATTTCTTTCTAAGGATTTTGGGAACCAATGGGATCATTTCAAAATTCGTGACTCATTCTATTTATCTACGTTTGTTTCTTCAATTAGAAGAGAAGAAGATGGAAATCTTTATACATTTTGTACAAATTGGTTACATGACAATTTATGGAAGTCGATTGATAATGGTTACACCTGGCAAATGGCCCAATATGGTGGCACAGATATTGTCCCATTAAAAAACGGCGATTATTTAGTCTCTGGTAATGGGATTCAACATGTATCTTCTGATCTACAAAAATGGGACTTATCAAATAACAATCTTTTAGCAACAGATTGTCGATATTTGTTTACAAGTCCTGATGGATATATTTATACAATGGACGGTGATCCAACTTTTATTAAGGGTTCAAGGTTATTTCAATCTAAAAATGGTGGACTCAATTGGCAAAAAGTCTTACCGGATAGTCTAACAGATTCATTATTTATTTACGATATGTTATTTCTAGGAGATACTATTATTGCTGTTGATAGAAGTAAATTACTTTTTTCTTTCGACAAAGGATTGAGCTGGATTCAAAAAAGTCTTCCGAATTATAATTTAGATTCACAACAGGGCTTGCTATGGTTTAAGAATAAACTTTTTGTTGGAGCTGATCAAATATACATCACATCAGACTTGGGTCAAACATGGGAAATAAGCAATCCTATTCCTGGCAATTATTGTACGGATTTATTAGTTATAGATTCAGTGATATTTGCGATATTTCAGACCGGGCAAATATTCAAGTCCACAGATAATGGTTATAATTGGAATTACCTTGATGCTATTGACGCTTCATACATCAACAAACTTCAATTTCTGAATGGTGTTTTATTTGCATATGGATATGGAATTGCAAAATTTTCCATTGATCGTGGAAATCATTGGGAACTACTTGGCAGAAATGGCATTCCCAGGACTCCCAATAAAACAGCTCGTGATACCTTTCTTATCTTAAGCTTAACCAATTTTGGAAATTTATTAATTGCTGCTGTTTCTGATAATGGTGTTTATACTTCCGGAAATCTTGGAAGTAATTGGTTTAAATATAATGATGGCCTTGAAAACCTTCAATCAAATTGTGTTGCTGTCTCAGATTCAATATTATATGTTGGAACTTCAGATTCTGGAATATGGAAAAGGGGAAACCTTCTAAATGTAATAGCGGGTTATGTTTGGAATGACGATAATGGTAACGGAATAAAAGATTCAAGTGAGTTACCATATAAAGGAGCAATAATCTCAACATTTCCATTAAAAAGTTATTCTTCCTCATCTGCATTAGGAACATATTCGATTATAGCGGATAAATTTCATGATACATTAAGAGCTTTTTCCACCACACCATATACAATTACAGTTCCTTCATATTATGCAGTCTCATCAGGCGGAAGCTATAATTTTGGTGTACAGAGAATTCCAAATATCACAGATGTAAGTGTTACCATAACCAATACCGCTGTATTCAGACCAGGATTTGACAATTCTTTTGTAATTACAATTAAAAACATAGGAACAATAAGCACTGATGGGATTGTAAAGATGGCTATACCATATGGCATCATACCTTCTTCTTCTATTCCCATTCCGGATGATCAAACTGCTGATACAATTACATGGAACCTTACAAATCTTGGCATTCAAGAAAGTATTAGTATAACTGTAAATTTTACAGTATCTGTTGATCTGAAAAGAAATGATACAGTATTATTTGCTGCGAAAGTCTTATCAATCAATGATCAAGATCCCTCAAACAATCTTGACAAACATACTGCTCTCGTGGTAACTTCATATGATCCGAATGATAAAAGTGTTTCACCTGAATCCTATTTGACTCCAATTGAATTACAGTCAGGTATGGCTTTAGAATATACAATCCGCTTTCAAAATACTGGAAATTTTTCTGCTGATTTTATTCATGTAATTGATACACTAGATGAAAGCCTTGATTTAAGTACATTTAAATTAATTTCAACCAGTCATCCATGTCAATGGAATATTGAAGGAAAAACAGTTGTTGATTTCTATTTTCAAAATATTAACCTTCCAACTATTGAGCCGGGAAGCCATGGATTTGTCAAATTTTCAGTTTCTCCTTTTAAAAGCACTTCTATAGGAACCAAAATACCAAATCGTGCATATATATATTTTGATTATAACCCTTCTGTTCTAACGAATACAGTTCAAACTAAAATTGCATTTCCGGTAAATATTAATCAATTAGACAAGACTGAATTATTAAAATTATATCCTAATCCCACTAAAAATCATTTAACTTTAGTATGGAAGGAAGCATTGAATGGTCTTGCTAGAATTTGGCTTTATGACTTAAATGGAAAACTTTGTTTTACCAAAACCTTTTCAATATTAGATGGAAAAGGTGAAATTAAATTTTCAGGTTTGGCCCCCGGAAATTATCAGCTAAAATTAGAACAAAATAATAAAATTAGAACTGAATTTCTAACAATCGCACGATAGATTATTTATTCTTACATCAATTTGGTTTTATACACCGCAGCGCAACCCATTTACATATACCCTTTTGCGCTCTTTCGGTCTGCGCTCATATAACACCATGATCACTCATAGAATAATACCCATCACCAATAATCAAATGGTCCAATACCTGAATCTCAAATAAACCAGCAGCATCTTTTATCCTCTTTGTTAACTCAATATCCTGTTCACTTGGTTTGGTGTTTCCAGAAGGATGATTATGTACCAGGATTAAAGAACAGGAATTAACTTTAAGTGCAATTCCAATTACCTGTTTAACACTGATTACAGTACCAATATCAGAGCCTATGGAGTGAATATGATAACCTAGTACCCTGTTTGATCTGTTCAGATAAAGCACCATGAAAATCTCTTTGTATTGGAGTATATCTTCGTTATACAGAGGTTTTATTAGCTCATAGGCATCCTGACTGGAGTTAATCTGAGGCTTATCACAGGTGTTAGGATGATAACTGACTTGTATTTCTGCTAGTGTTTTCATATTGTAAGGCGTTAATAGGGATAAGTGTACTCACTTTGAGAACTTTTATTAGGGAATGAAATGTGAATCTGGTGGCAATCAAAAATCCCAGTGCTTCAATAAGGGGATCTAGAGATTCAATAAGTCTTTGCAGGTATTTTGCTCTTCGTAAAAAGAATGATAAAATTCCAGTTTCCCAAAAAATCAATGAGAATTTCCTGGTACAGAACAAAAAAGCTATATTTGGATGGATTTACTGTTTAGTATGCGGCATCTTTTCTTACATCTAAGAATTATCTTCTTGCTTTCAACTTTTGTTGTTGATAATGGCCCCATTTTGGGGCAATGCGATCCACCTCCTTCTGAGACTTGCGATGGCGCTTCTTTATTTTGTTCACTTGATGAGATGAACGGATACACCTGTACCAATCCAAGCATGACTAGGGATGCCAATAGACCAGGATGTGCTCGTTGCTGCCCCCCAGGTTCCAATAGAACGTGGTGGTCATTTGTATCTGACGGAGGAAATGTATCAATAAAGTTCAGTGTCGGAATGTGCAATTGTAACAATAATTGTAACTATGGTATTGTGTTTGGTATATGGGGCAATTGTGATCTATCTGATGAAATCAAGTGTATTGCTGGATGCATTGGAACAAATCAATCAATAACCTATCAAATGAATTTGGAGGCTTGCAAGGTCTATTACATTTCAGCAGATGCTTGTTGTGATTGTATTTGCGATATAACAATGAGCACTTCAGGAGGAAATCCACCTAATCTAACACTTAGCAATATAAATAATATTTCCAATAACATTATTGGGCCTATTTGTGCAGGAACCACTAACTATCCATTATTTGTAAAATCTACTGGTAATTGTGTTGAACCAACGTATATTTGGACATTAAATGGCAATGAAGTTGGTGACAATAAGAGCAATATAAAATTAGACTTCCCTGATCCTGGAGAGTTTCAAGTTTGTGTAACCGCATATATAGGAAATCCCCAGAGCGGAGCCATATGTTCAAAAATTGGACCCAAATGTTCAACAGTTAAAGTCAGACTTCCTTCAAGTCCAACAGAAGTTAATTATATTACTTGTGATAATAAACCTTATATAGACCCGCAAGGCAGAAGCTATCTTCCATGTAAATCGCAATACTATATAAGTCTTCCTAAAAAAGACCCCTACGATTGTGACAGTATTCTAAATCTTACAGCCGTTTCTGTTGATTTTAGACCAGCATGGCTTGCTAAATGTAATTTCAACAAAGTTGAAATATCTTCTAATATAAAAATCCTCAATAAATGCGATGTTGGAGAATCATATTCCTTCAGCTACAAGTGGTACAAAAAGAATGATACCTTAAAAAACACTATTTCTACTGATGAAAATATTTTTGTAGATAAAACAAACGAAGATTACTGTTTGGAAACTAAAGTAAGGGTTGATTTAGGAAATGCTTTTTCAATTTGTGAAAAAACATTTTGCGATACTATAAATGAAGCAAATGCAAGAGAGACAACAGAAAATAAGAGTGTTTATTATTGTGATTCTGCTGTGATTAATGGGCAAACATATTTCCAAAATGCTCAATTCACCCAGCAATTGAAAAATGTATTTGGTTGTGACAGCGTTATCATAACAGATTTGAATATCACAAAAAGTACAACTTCAAGTTTAAATTTGCAAGGATGTGATTCATTGGTCATAAACAATCAGGTATATTATCAATCTGGCAATTACACTCAAAATCTTGTTAATTCTGACAACTGTGATAGTCTACTCTACCTGAATTTAATCATTGGAAAAACTACCACTATGATTTTAAAGATGGCCGCTTGTGATTCTTTAGAAGTTGGTGGTAGGGTTTATTACCAAACTGGAATTTATCCTGAGGTTTATCAAAGTATAGATAATTGCGACAGTATAGTCAACCTTGATCTAACAATTTATGCAACACAAAGAGATAGCCTCTCATTTAGTGACTGTGATAAAGTGGTTTATAAAGGAAAGATTTATATACAAACCGGAGATTACCCTGAATTTTACACATCTGTCAATGGCTGTGATAGCATTGTCAATGTTCATATTAATATAACCAGTAGTAACAAAGGTCAGTTAAATGAGACAAAATGTGATTCTGTTACCATCAATGGAGTTTATTATGATCAATCCGGAAACTATACTCAAAAATTAACATCAGCCAATGGTTGCGACAGTACATTAAACATTGTCCTAACCATTGGAACTCAGAGTTCTTACAATTACAAATTAACATCCTGTGATTCTGCTTTCATTGTTGATAAATGGTATTATCTATCCGGAAACTATACCAAAACATTGCTTAATACATATCAATGTGATAGTACCCTGAATGTAGCATTAACGATTAATAAAAGCACTTCCGGTGATACTATTTTCAGGTCCTGTGATTCTGTTACCATTAATGGCATTACATATAGACAAACTGGGATCTATCAACAAACACTGTCAAACGCTATGCTATGTGACAGTATGCTGATCATTGATTTTACCAGGCTGAGTAAAAGTTCAACAAATCTGAAATACAAGTCCTGTGATTCAATTGAACTAAACAATATAGTTTATAAACAAACTGGATTATACTCACAAAAGCTATCCAATATCAATCAGTGTGATAGTTTATTGAGTCTGGATATCACCATTAACAAAGGCACTATCAAAGATAGTACAGCTCAAGGTTGTGATTCTCTGATATTCAATGGACAAACATATTATCAATCCGGAAGTTACTATCAAAAGTTAACCAATGCAGATCTCTGTGATAGTAGCTTGAATTTATCCCTGACTATTTATAAAAGCAGTACATCAACAAATGTATTGAGAGCCTGTGATTCTGTTTTTAAATTTGGTAAATGGTTTTATCAGTCTGGGATTTATCCTCAATATTTAAAAGATGTACATCAATGTGATAGTACGGTTAATTTTCATTTAACAATAAATAACGGCGGAAAACAAACAATATACAAAACGGCTTGTGATAGTTTGGAGTTCTCTGGTATCTGGTTTAACAAAAGTGGTCAATATAATTTTTATCTATTAAACACCAATGGATGCGATAGTACAATCACTCTAGACTTAACAATTAAACCTGGTAATCAATCTACACTGGATGCAGGAAAAGACACCAGTATCTGTGAAGGCGATATTCTTAAGCTCAATGGTGTGTTCTCAGGAAATGCAAACTTTAGCTGGCAATCCACAAATGGTAACTTTGATAATTCCAATAACCTGGTTACTAATTTTTACTCAAAGGTTATAGGTGATGAACGGATCTACTTACAAGCATCAGATGATTGCAAACAATGGATTGATAGTTTGAATGTACATATTTTTCCAAGACAGGTTGTACAGGTAACTGGTGACACCCTGGTAAATCCCTGTAAACAGATTAAGTTCACTGCTTCCGGAGGCACAAACTATATATGGACTCCCTCATCCTATGTGGAATGTCTTGACCCTCCATGTAGCCGCGTTATTTTGAAATCCAGCTCTATTACAAGATTTACCATAAGTACAGATGGTCCATGTGCTATACCTGCAAGTTTGAATTTATCATTATCACAAGTTCAAACCGATGTTTATTTACCAAATGCTTTTTCACCAAATGGAGATAATATAAATGATGTTTTTCTACCTGTTTTCAATTGTGAGCAAGTGGATTACTTTAACCTACAGATCTTTGATCGTTGGGGCAACCTGTTATTTGAATCTCAGAGCAAGGATAAAGGTTGGAATGGTAAATCACAGGAGCAGATTATGATTCCGGGTGTATATCCTTATGTATTACAGTATCAGGTGCATGGGGGTGAGAGGAAGGTGAAGGCAGGGGATGTGACTTTGGTGAAATAATTTGGTTGGTTTGATGAATTTAGTTTATTAATTAGTTAATATATTCGTAGCAACATGAAAATGAACTGATATGAAGCTTTGTTATATTTTAATTATTTTGTTCGTATATAGAATTTCTGAAGCACAAAAAGCTAATGTATTTGTCAAAGATCTAGTTACAAATCAAATGGATACTTTGCGTTTTGGTTATGATAAAAATGCAACTATCGGTGTGGATACGTTACTAGGTGAAAAAAATATAAGAAATGCACCTTTGAAATCACTTGACTTCAGAATATTACAGAGAGATTATATTGATTTTTATTGTCTAAATCCATTTGATGCTAAAGTGATTAATGGTGACATTGTATATGATTCTATATTTTACTCTCCCTCTTTTGATTCAAAAGTTAATTACAGACCAAGAGATCGTACAAACCGATATTTTGAATTTTTAATGCATTATGAAAATGATGTAAGGTTCAAAATGGAGTTTACAGACAAATTAAAATACTTCCTTGATAGGATTGTATTTTATGTCAAAGAATGTCCATATTCGAAACCTATTGTGGTAACACCTGTCGACACAAATATAGCAGAAGTTGAAACCCTTATTTTTAATGCATTTGATTCTGGTTATCATTTGATAATGGTGTTTAAAGACACCTTTGATTTATCAACTGGCAATAAAAATATTTCTAAAGATTCATATCTGAACTATTACCCAAATCCAATCCAGGACTTTATCTCAATAGAAATCAATGGAGATTATCAATATATTGAGATTATTGATGTCAATGGAAAAATAATTTTTAAGGACTTGAATCTTATTGGCACTAATTATTATCAATTACATGCACGAAATTGGACACCTGGCTTTTACTTTATCAGGGCATTTGATAGAATCAATAAGGTTCTCGTTGTAAATAAATTGATAAAACTATAGCCTACAATTAATTATCCCATTATTATACTATATAGCGTTAATTTACATTGAAGTACAATATGCACAACCTGAATAGAAGAGTTTAATTTTGCTTCCCTTCAATCATGAGCTTTAAATAAATATGGTAATTTGCCAGGTTGATATAATCCACCGCTTCAAATTCAGGACAGCTTTCTTTTTTGCTAAACAAAACTGTCACCACCTTCACATCCTTTATTAGGGAATCAAATCTGAAAGTGATGACAAATTCCGTTTTTACATTTTTCTTTATACAGCTTTTATGCAAAATTGGAATACCCTAGCGCAACAGCACAGAGCACAATTACCTTTTATATATAGTTGCGCTTGCGGTCATTAAAGTTTCTAATCCAGATACCAACTCTGTCTTCTGTATTCCATAGTTCCCCTCAATTCTTCCATTATAAGCTCACCATTAGCTGCTCTATCCAGAAACCCATCTATATAAGAGCTCTTATTAGCATCAGTAATCAGGTTATACAGATTCCATAAGCTGATTTCTGAATCTTTTCTACCAAAATGAGGATCAGAATAATACCCCTTTACAACAGAATTAACTTGTGAATCTGTAATCATCAACTCAGGAATCTGTGATTTTTCAGGTAAATGTTGATACATCCTACACCTACCTATAAAATGGGCAAATTGTGATTCTGATAAGCTGTAATTGCCCAGATTCTCTAACCATCTCAAGTGTCGATCAGGAGAATAAGTCTCCACCATCAGCTTGATTTGCTGCGCTATCATGCTTAATGAAGTGGTTTTAAAATCCAATACAACACCATCACTGGATACACAAAGATTAGAGCATACCCATACCTGAAATCCAATAAAGAATTTGAAATGCTGTGATGCTCGATAATCTTTACTCAGGTTATCCCATGAATAGGATTTAATTCCTCCTATCACCAATGAAAGCTCCTGATCATTTACCCTGGATTTGATGTTTGGAATCTGTATTAAAAACATCATTCTTTCATAATACAGTGTCTTTTCATGTGGTAAAAGATCAATGGCTTTCTTATTCCTGGCTTCTGGTATCCTACCCATTACAGGATGTGATACCCTGATCTGTGGTTCTGATAATTTGAAATCAGGGAAATTACTCAGAACATCACCTGTAAGTTCTATTATCTGCGATTGAGAAATCAAAGGATGATTGTCCTTTGTGAATACTGGGATGATATGTTCTTCTCTTAGGTCCTTTAATGTTGCAGAAACAGTGTTCGCTACAATAAAAGGTCTTTCTTCTATTGCTTCAAGTATTTGGAGTTCCATTTGCTGATGATTTAAAGGTTAATAATCTGGATGTAATTGCTTGTTTTCTTTCCGTAAACTGTGAAAGCAGTTCTGGGAAATAGTCTTTGTAGGCAGTGTAAACCTTTGTAAGATCCTGAAGATTATTCGTAGCCTGGATCTTTGAGATTACAGCTTCTTTGTTTACTCCCATTAAGCACCAATCTCTGATCTGTACTCCGGTTTGTTCTGTTATTTTAAACTCAGGTTTGTCAATAAAGAGTCCTGTTCTGTCTTTTGAGCATGTTGTTTGATGTTTTACATCAAGATCAAACACAAGAGTAAACTCATAATCCACTCCATCACGTTGAATGGGTTTTAATCCCATCTTTTCAGGGACCAACTTACCATTGCCTTTATCATTGAGTACATAATCCTGTTTTACTCTCAGTGTAGCAATGATATGTGATGTTGAACTTAGGATCTTTGTAAACAGGTTATTCTGTCTTGGAGTAACCCTGGACCAATTGGAGAAAGAGTTACCTGATAATCTTGCATGAAAGTCTAAAAGATTCTCCCATCCATGTGAAAGAGAGTCAATGATAATGACTTCCATTCCTTCTGATTCTGCTAACTCAATAGCCTGGATATACTTCTCCGGTGTATAAGGACTGCTTACAGGAATGATACTGTATTCTCCCAGGTTTGCATAGAGATCTGATGATCCTGCTTCAGTGTCGATAATACAAACTTTATTCAATGATCCCAAAAGACCTTTGGCTATCAACAGTGATGAATAAGTCTTTCCTGATCCACTAGGACCCTGTATGGCAAGTTTAATCTTTGCTTGCTTGCGTTCTGCTTTTCTAATGTTCATGTTTATTAGTTTTAAACTGTTAATTAAAAAATGGAAAAAGCGTACTCAAACTGAATACGCTCTTCCATCAATGGCAGCAGCAGTTAAGCTTCTACTAAACTACCATTCTTTGAAAAAGTGATCTCATTGTGCCTTTGCACTTTCATAGGGGTTTCATCAGGAATATAAACCCATCTGTGAGAAAGTTCCAACACTTCAGCAGTTTCCGGAACTATAAACTCATATGGTTCACAATCCTGTTTAATAATCTTTCCTGGAATCTCTTTACCAATCAATGCTGCTGCTGTGTGTTCATTGAAGGTTGAAGTAATGGTACACTTCTTTGCTGTTGCATAAAAGTTACCTGTAGTTTGAGACTTGACAAGTTCCATGTCTCCTTGAAGGATCAAAACAACAAAGTCTTTTCCTTCTGCATTTTGCCTTACG
>JAKOVW010000044.1 GCA_029781865.1 Bacteroidota bacterium | reverse complement strand
AAAGGTTTTTTGATCCGGTCTATGATACACATGGTAAAATTGTGGAACTTAAGCTTTCGAAAGATGGGATTATTGAAATTCTCTTCGAAATTGCAGTAGCCGGAATACAAAGAGTTAGGAATTGGAATTAGTAAATTGTCAATTTAATAAACTTTATTGAATGGTAATTGGAAATTAATGCTTTTGTCAGTTTGAATTACCGTTCACATCAGACTTTAGGGCCGCAGACACATAAATGTAATAGTTTAACGCTGCGGTCCTCTACTTGGATTAATAGGATTATGCTTCTTCCATAGTATCCCCTATCATACGTCCAAAAGCAGGGCTAAATCCAGATTTGATTGAGAATTGATGCCATAAAGCATAACCCAGGGTCAAATAACCTTAAAATTCCGGTGGAGAGGATCCTAAGTCAGGTTGAGAGGTATTCAGCAGTACCATAAATGGATTCTGTCCGACAGGAAAATAAGCATGGATTTAAGGGTAAAAACCTTAAGAGGAAATGATGATGGACCAAGAAATTGGTCCATTTTTGTTTAATTGCAATTCAGACCTGTGAAATAGTTTTGGTGAATATCCGGTATAAAACATTCCGTAAATATTCCAAATTGGTATATTTTACGTAGCTTTATTGCGTGTATAAAGGAGTTAGTCGCCATCAAATTGAATGGAAATAAACAAAGTAATTTGCGATATAAAATATAAGCACTATAAAAGTAGGTTTAAGTTATTTGGTTCTACCGAATACGAAACTCAAGAGTATCGCGATGTAAAATTCACTTGTCCGGAAAAAGATGAATACATCATTAGGCATTCTAAAAGTGAATTAGTAGACGCTCTTTTCGGTGATGTTTTTATGATTGCATTGCTATTTTTTGCAAACTATAGCTTAATACCTGAAGTTTTGTACTCACCATTATGTATAGCTTTAATCGTAATTAACATTTTCGTAATTAATGATTTTATTAAGCACATAAAGCTTTACAATAAACCAAAAATAGTGCTTATAGCCAATAAAGGCTACTTGCAATTTGATGAACTCTGTATAGATTGGAAATATATTTTAACATTACACTTTAATGAGTTTACCGCTCGGGGACCTGCCATATTCAACTTAACAATTCACTACATTGACATTGATTCAAATATCCTAAAGAAAGTGATTGATCTTAAACATCTGAACTATGAACCAAGACAGATATGCAATATTCTATCAAAATACTACTTATACGAAAATGTATACAGAACGGATTATTGAAATTACGGCGACTAACATGGCATACACTCATTCCCGCCAAGAAGTCTTTATCATTCTCTTTTATTCTTTTTCTTTTATTAAAAATTAAAGCTTTATTTTTGGCTTGCGGCAAGTGACGGAAATGCGTGTATGCCAAGACCGTTGGCAGCAATATTGAAATCATTTTAAAAGTGTAAAACAAATTACTATTAATTCAAATGGATACATATACAGTTACAGGTCCTTACGTGATTCCTTCTATCAAGAAAAATTCAGGAGCAAGATTTATTTCTAAACCTAATAAATCTTTTTGGATAGACCTTAATGCTGACGAATTAAAGAAAAAGCATGGCTGTTACGTTTTTGGAATTCGATCTGCAAAAGGAATTGTTCCTTATTATGTTGGAAAAGCAACAAAAACGTTTGAGAAAGAAACCTTCACGTCTGACAAATTACAGAAATATAATGATGCCCTAACAGATTTTAAAAAAGGTAATCCAGTTTTATTTTTTATTGTTCAACCAAAGGGCAAATGGTCAGCAAAGGAGGTTTCTGACATTGAGAAGTTTTTAGTTCCTATTGCTTATCTTAAAAATCCTGAAATTAAGAACACATATTTAGTAGCAAAAAAGACTTGGTCAATAAAAAATATAGTTAGTTCTGATAAAAGTCATAAGAAACCAAATGATTCTGAAAGAAAATTTAAATCAATGATGGGAATAACAAAAAAGATGAAGTAATATTGCTATAACTTTCATAAAATGCTGCCAACACGGCATACACACAAGCGCAAAGCGCCTGCGTGTATACACGACCGTTACCGCGCAGTGCGAAGGTTCTGAAAAAATAATTTTCTAACTAGGATATTTGGCTCTTTTAGTTTTCCTCCTTCTTTACATCGTTTTTAAAGTGCGGCTTTTAATCAATCCACTTGTAGGGACAGCGCACCGTGCAGTAACATGGTATACACTCAGTCCCGTCAGTTAACTTTTATCATTCTGTTTTGGCTTTAAAATAAAACTGTTTCGTTATCTTTGGCTGTCTCCTTTGGACGGGACTGCGCGTATACCAAGACCGTTGCAGGCAAGCCAACAAAATATAAAAATGAAAATTCTATTTAGCATATTACTACTCGCACTAACTACAGAATTTTGTTTAGCACAGGATTTTGGCACACCGGATTCAAGGTGGGTGTTCGATTATGCAGGCGCATGGTCAACTGGAATAACTGAAGTTCAATATGAAAAAGATACCTTGATAGCAGGAGAATTAATTCGAAAGTTTTCTAAAAAAGCTACCCGTAAAAGAACTATTGATGGTCAATTGTCCAGCTTTGATCTCAAACCTGTATATATTCGATCCATTGATGGTTTAATTGAATTTTCGGAAGACGCTATACTATATAATACTCTTATAAACTATAAAGCAAGGATTGGTCACTCATGGAAAATTTATCGATATTGGAATTCTGTTATAACAGATTCTATTCAAATTACCATTGTTGACACATTTAGAACTGAAATATCTGGAGTTAGGTTGTTCACTCAAGCCGCAGAATATAAAAGCCCAGGTTGGTCAACTTTTATTGACACTATATATGAGTATATCGGTTTGAAATGGCTTTATATCTTACCCTTTGATGATAAAGATGTTTCAAGAGATGGAGGCGAAGGAGGTATAATAAGATGTTTCAAAAATGAATTGTTAGGTATAGTATCGTTTGATAACTTGCAATATGGAAGTAATTATAAATATAATTGTAACAACTTGACCAACATTGAAAATAATTCAAATGGTACGACGGTTATTGATCTTTATTCAACACCTATCCGTGATAACCTACAAATAGTAAACAAAAACAACAAGTTTGTTACAATTAGAGTATTAAATATTTATGGTGATCAAGTATACGAGAGAACTATAATGCCGGGTATTCAATTAATTGATTTGTCAGCCCTAAGTAACGGTATTTATTTTATTTCAATGGATGGCAACATAATAGGTAAAATAGTTAAAATATAGGCCTGCCTGCAACATGGCATAGACTCTACACCGCCAAGTATCAAAATCATTCTCTTTTAATTTATTCCAATAATGAAAAACTTATTTCTTAATTTTGGCTGCTAATGAATTGGCGGAGCAGCGTCTATGCCAATCTGTGGCAACTAACATAAAAATATTAAAAAATGAATAAAGAAGAATTAATTTTAGAAATTCGTAAACAAATAGCAAACTTTAACGAAGTTAATTCTCAAGATTCACCATATCAACTTGAGAGAATAGGAAGAGAAATTTTAAAATTATTGAGAGAATTAATTGAATTGCTAGAAGGAGATAAAAACTCTGAAAAGGATCAGATTATCAGATATAAAATAATTCACGCAGATTTAAGTCACACGATCGGCAAAGAAGTTCAATATGCAATTGGTGCATATGCAAAAACTAAACAACGTAATGCTCCAAAAATAAGGCAAAGGGAATATGAAAATGAAGTAAATGGTGCAATTTCTCGTATGAACTCAGATTTATTCTGGTTTAAAACTCTACAATGAAATTTCCAATCAGAGTGATTCATAAAATGAAAAACTGCCGTGCAACACGGCATACACACAAGTATAGAGGCATCTGCTTTTATACCAAATCAATTATGCATCATCTATTAATTATATGAAATTATGACATCTGAACATGTTGTTAGGTTAGAAGCCAAAAAATTCATCGAACACAATTATAGTCTTCAAAAAAATCATGAAGCAATTAACTTATTTCATTCAATAAAGGAACGGCTGTCAGACTTTTACACTGAAGAATATAAATCCATATTCTTAGATGAAATCAAATTGTTCATCGTAAATAAATTACAAGAGCATTGGAATATTAAGCATAATGGCAAACCACAAAGTAACTGTCCCTTTGAAATTAAAATTGAAAAGGTTTTATTTTATTTGAATCAAGAGCTGGAGACATTGCCTATCATTGCTCATCAAAAAAAACATATCAATAACGTCTCAAGAAACAAAATATTTGTTAGTTACTCAAGAATTGATCAGAATTTTTTAATTGACATGAAGAGGCATTTTAAACCATTTTTTGAGTCGATAGATTTCTGGGACGATTCAAAAATATTGCCAGGTCAAAAGTGGAAAGAAGAAATAGCCGCTGCAATTAATGAAACAAAAGTAGCCATTCTTTTATTAAGTGCTGATTATTTAGCTTCTGAATTCATAGCTTCTAATGAATTACCTCCTTTATTAAGAGCAGCCGAAGAGAATGGTGCTGTAATATTAATAGTAATATTGAAACCATGCTTATTTGAGGAATTTAAAGAATTAAATCAATACCAAGCCATGCATTCACCTTCGCGTCCGGTAATTAAGATGGATATCACTGAAAAGGAGGAACTTTATGTAAACTTGGTCAGGCAAACCAAAAGAATTCTTGAAAGTAGTTAAATTGACTAAACATAAACTGATTCCCCCAATTATATCCAACCCACCGCAAAACGAAACACCGCAGAACCCTATATGAAATAGCTTTCGGTTGCGCTCACAAGATCTTCTTTTACTACAAATGGATCTCAGGTTAAGATAGCTCACTGAAGACTAACTAAAACGCTCTCCAAAACGAATTCAAAAGCCCTACAGGCAACGATTTCTCATTTCCGGGCATATCCTGTATGTGATCCGCAAAGTCTCTTAAATTGCACATAATCAATAATAAACGCATATTTAATAAATTACATATAATTCACATTCTCTGGTTGACATTTTTAACCTATTGGAACAATGTAACCCTGAGAAATCATGACTTTGTAAAGAAGATCACCGCAGCGCAACCCATTTACATATACCCTTTTGCGCTCTTTCGGTCTGCGCTCATATAACCCCATCATCACTCATAGAATAATACTCATCACCAATAATCAAATGGTCCAATACCTTAATCTCAAATAAACCAGCAGCTTCTTTTATCCTCTTGGTTAACTCAATATCCTGTTCACTTGGTTTTGTATTTCCAGAAGGATGATTATGGACCAGGATTAATGAGCATGCATTAACTTTCAAAGCAATTCCAATTACCTGTTTAACACTGACTACAGTACCTATATCTGATCCTATTGAGTGAATATGATATCCTAGTACCCTGTTTGATCTGTTGAGATAAAGCACCATGAAAATCTCTTTGTATTGGAGTATATCTTCGTTATACAGAGGTTTTATGAGATCATAGGCATTCTGACTGGAATTAATCAGAGGCTTATCACTGGTCTTTGGATGATAACTGACTTGTATTTCTGCTAGTGTTTTCATATTGGAAGGGTTTAATAGGGATAAGTGTCCTCACTTTGAGAACTTTTATTAGGGAATGAAATGTGAAAGTGAGTACAATCAGAAGCCCAGGGCCTTAATAAGTGGATTTTGGGCTTCAATCAGTCTTTACTGGTATTTTTATGTGTTTACAGAGGGTGAACAAATACCAGTTACCGCTAAAAATCAATGGTAATTTCGTACTCTGAATCAAAAAAGCTATATTTGGATGGAAATCTCGGTTTTGATAATAGAATGAGTCTGTTGAATTTTCTATCTTATATCTATAGAATTGCGGTGAGGAAGGTAAAATCTTGTGATGTGACTTTGGTGAGTTAAAGATTTTGTTGACGATTTGCAATGAAGAACGCTATTACAATATTTCTTTGGCTGATTAGTGAAATTTGCCATGCACAGAATCTCGTTCCAAATGGAGATTTTGAAAATTATTTTGATTGCCCTATATCTTACTCTCAAATTGAACTTGTCAAACCTTGGATGACACCTTCATTAGGATCGCCTGATTATTTTAATAAGTGCTCAAGATTTTCTCTAACTGGTGTTCCTAAGAATAACTGGGGATTTCAGAACGCTCATAGTGGGAATGGTTATTGTGGTATTTTACTTTATTATTTAACAGAGTCAGACGTCCGGGAATATATTGAAGTACCTTTATCAAGCCCTCTTCAATTAGACTACTGCTATCATTTTGAAATGTATGTGAATCTTGGTAATGCTTGTCGTTATACTACCAATGATATTCAGGTTTATCTATCTAATCAGAAAATTGAATTTGTCCAAAACTATCACTGCATTCCTAAGCCATTTCAAATAAGTAGTAATGGGCATAATTTTGATTCACTTACCTGGACATTAGTTTCAGGTGATTTTAAATCTGCTGGCGGAGAAAGCTTTTTAACCATTGGTAATTTTAAATATGACTTCTCTACAAATATAGTTTTGTTATCAAATTCATCAATTCAACAAAGTTCTTATGTTTACATTGATGATGTTTCATTAATTCAAATTCCATGTGAAGTAATAGTTAATAATATTAATAAAGAAAATATAATATTTCTTTATCCAAATCCATTTTCAAATGAGTTGCTAGTTAAGTCAAATGACTTTGAACAAAAGAAAGTAATCCTATTTGATGTTACTTCCAGAAAATTGATTCAGCAAAACTTTACAAACTCAGTTTCATTAAATACTGAATATCTTTCACCAGGAATTTACTTTTATGAAGTACGGAATAAAAACGGGTTGATAAAAAATGGGAAGGTTGTAAAAGATTAGGCCATGCTTTAATCAGAAATCCTGGCACTTCAATAAATGGATATCAGGCTTCAATAAGTCTTTGCTGGTATTTCACTATGTTTACTGAGTGTCAAAAGATTCCGGTTCACGTAAAAAATAGATAGTAATTTTCTGATACAGATCAAAAAAGCTATATTTGGATGAAATTCATCAGAAATGAACTGGTTTAGGAGGCCATATTTATTGGTATTGGTAATACTATTTAGCTCTGTTCTGAGTGCTCAAGTTTATACAGTAAATACAGATGATGACGTATTTAACGGTGTCTGCAATTCAGTACATTGTAGTCTAAGGGAAGCAATAGATGCAGCAGAAAAGGATACAGTACCAAGCACTATTCTTTTTAATATTCCAGGCCCCGGGCCTCATAAAATAGTTCCTCTTGCTCCATTTCCTGACATAACACAACCTGACTTAACCATTAAAGGAGAATCGCAGCCAGGAGGTCCTGGTTCCATACTAATTGATTTTCAATATAGAGATTTTCAAAATATTCGTTTCTGGAACATTTTGGCACCTCGATTCTCAATGAGCGGCTTGGATTTTGTTCATTTCTTCTTTAACAATGCAAATGATGTCTTATTGCAACTAGGTTTGCCAACTAAACATGCAGATAATAGTAGAATTTCAAATTGTTCATTTATTAGTGATTCGTTTGGTTCTATTCACCCTGAATATTATTTAATTCAGATTTGGTTTGCCAATCAATTTACGATTTCCAATTGTAATTTTGGCACGGATCACACACGTTCATTTATAGCAAATGTACACAAGGGAATTGATGCGTGGCAAGTCAATGAGAAAAATATAACTATAATTGATTCTAATTTATTTTTAACAAAACTTATTGGAGTCCAATATGGTGAGCATTTTATTGCACGACGGAATATTTTTGGAACGCTAGATACAACCGATAAATTGAATTATCAAAGCTCAGATTTCGGCTTTTATTATCAGTCGATTTTCTCCAATCAAAAAATACAACTTAGTAACAATTACTTTACCGGATTTCAAGGTGCTGCAATTAATGTAGTGGCTGTTAGTCAAGAAGATTTAAATATTTCCTCTAATCAATTTATTAATAATGAGATTGATATAAATTTATATCAAAACGATAATGGTTTCTCATTAGATGGGTCCTTTACAATTGCTAATAATGTTGCAAGAAATGGAAGGACATTTTTGACAACCAATAATATCTTTGAGATTACTTTAGAAAATAATAATATCCGAAATTACGATACTGCCTTCCATTGTAGAATGTCCATCAACACCATTAAAAATGGTGCACGCAGAATAAGGCATTTTGACAACAAGATGTTCTGCATAAACAAATATTTGGTGGATGTCATACCTAAAATTCTTCCTTGGTGGCATGCAATTCCTGTGATTAGCACAGTGAATCGGAATCAAATAACAGGCACCGGACTTCCAAATGATAGCATCGTTTTGTATTTTAATCAGGATACCAATTGCAACAATGTACTCTGCATGGGAGGAGAAGAATTAGGAAGAACCCGTGCTGATGGATTAGGAAACTGGATTTTAAATGTTCAGTATCCAAATAAAAGTACCATTTCGGCTTATCAATTTGATAGTGATACGAGTAAGAGACCATTAATATATTCTGAATTTTCATCTTGCTATCAATGCCCAGGAATTGTTCATACTAATTATAGCCAAACAATTTGTCCAGGTGAAAGTATAAATTATAGAGGACATACTTTCTCAAATCTCAACCCGGTAGATTCTTTTCTTATTACTGGTGATAGTGTGAGTATTTGTGATTCAATTTTTTTGGTTAACCTCATAGTTAAACCCAGTATAAGATCACATATTGATCTTCAGATTTGCTTTAATGATACATTGAATTTTGGTACAGTTCTTATTCACCAAAATCACCTTTCTGATTCAATAATTTTGCAATCTGCCACTGGCTGCGATAGTACGGTTACTATAAATGCTGTAATTGTTGGAAGAAATAAGTTAAGTCGTAGTATTTGCGAAAATGACACACTGAAAATTGGCAATACAATCTTCAATAAAGATCATTTTGCGGGACCAGCAATTATTAAGGGTGGCTCTTCATTGGGTTGTGATAGCATCGTTGATGTTAATTTAAGCATTAATAATTCCTTTTCTGTTGATTTGCCAAATGATACCACGGTTCACAAAGGAAATCCCATTACAATAAAACCATTCGTTAACTTTATTCCAAGTTCAATTAAATGGAGTCCTAATCTATATTTGGATTGTGACACCTGCTTGTATCCTATTTCAAAACCAGAGAATAATATTACTTATCAATTGACTGCTAAGGATCCTAACGGTTGCGATGTTTCTGATTTAATTACCATTTCTATACTTGTTGACAATGCAGAAATATTTATTCCTAATGCCTTCTCTCCAAATGGAGATAATATCAATGATATTTTTCAACCCATATTCAAATTTCCAAATAGTACAGCTATTAAAGAATTTAGGATTTATGATAGATGGGGAGATCAGATTTATCAAAGACTCGATGGCGCTATTGGTGATATATTTGGGTGGGATGGAACAGCTAATGGAGATAAGATGAATCCAGGTGTTTATATTTATTGGATACAGTTTGCTGGGGAAGATAATGTTATTAAGGTGAAAACTGGTGATGTGACTTTGGTGAGGTAATGATCTATTGTGAGTTTAGTAAAATAGGTAAGGATATTTCATTCCTTTAGTGAAACCATCTTTTGAAACAGGATGGTTTCTTTTTAATCAGAGCAACCGCTATATATATCTTACTTTGCACTCGCTGCGATAACTATTACTTTACCTCAGAAAACGATATAAATTCCTGTTTGAATACCAGAAAAATCCTGTATGCATTTTAACATTACTTGAGATTAGGTCTCTTACATTTGTTCATCACCCGTTTTCAAAATATTCTTAGCTTGTATTTTTTACAAACCGATTTACATGTCCTGCATTTGGTAAAAGCTGACAATGCAATTAATGATGTTCTATTGCTTTAGGAAGGTATTGGAAATTACTAATCAAGATTTGTGTTAATTTTATCAGGGTAAACCCTGAATTATTATTTTTTCGGAAAAATATTTAGTAAATAATTTGAATTGTGATAAAAAGATCCCATAAATTGCATCTTCTTATTCAAATCACCCTTACACACTATTATTTATTTCATCATCGAGTTGTAAATAAGAGTACATTTATTAAAAAATTTCAAGGATAAAATTGTTCATGAATCGGCTTATTAGCTATTTATTCACTTTAAACTCCAAAACCATGGAAAATCAAGATTTTACTCCACCAGACGGGTCAGGGCTGATCGTAAGCAGAAATCGATTGCTCTAATCATTCATTTGTCTCGCACCTAAAAACGATAGTAATAAATTACCTGTAGACATTAAGCAAGAAGACCCCTGAGCAGAATTATTAGAATAAACCTAAGCGGAACAGCCCCACCAATTTATTTACTGCACTACAATTTCGATTGGCATAGCCAAGTATTTCTGATACTTAATTAAAGTTACTTATATTGATTTATGCATTCGCTATTTGAATGCAGTGAGATTTCTAATTCTTTTTAATTCTTTTCTAACTATTCGTTTATGTACTTAATATCTTTTCATAACAAACCAGCCGGGAGGCATGGTGTTAATCTATTCTTAGAAACATTTTTTGGAACTGGCCATATTCTAAAATTGGGTACCATCAATCTCTATATTTCAAAACGCAAGAAGCCCTCTTGGAAATTAATAGTAATTTTACTTTCTTTATTGGGAAATTTATCTAAAATTAATGCAACTTGTGACTGTGACCATACATATGGAGTGAATTCATCCAGTGTTACTAATTGGAGCAGCACGGGATTATCAGGAGGGGGAACTGTGACATCTATAAAGTTTTGTATTAATGGAAGATTAAATATAGATGTAGATGCAAGTTTTAATCTGTGTTATTTTTATATGAGTCCAGGTTCTTCAATTCACGTGACAAGTGGCAGTCTTTTTAAAGCAAGTGCTACTAAATTTTACAGATGTGGTTCATCCATGTGGAATGGTATAACGGCGGATGATGGTGAACTTGACTTTAATCATAATTGGATCTATGATGCAGTAGTAGGAATTGATAATTCTAGCGGTCAACCAATTATTCAATTTATTGGCAATACAATTGATCGTTGTAGGATCGGACTTATAGCTGAAAACATTAATCCAACACGACCTTTTGTTGGTAATAGTTTTCTTTGTACGGGCTCTTTGATAAGCCCCTATTCTGGACAAATTCCATATGAAGGTATGGAACTTGCATATTGCACAATAACAGAACGCTCTTGCACTTTTGATAATCTAAAAAGTGGTATTACTTCTTTATGGTCAACTTTAACTTGTAATAAGGATAAGTTTTCGCATATAGATTTGGCTGCTATTAGTACTTATGATGGGCATCTTACAGTGACAAAGAGTAGAATAAGGAGTGCATATTTTGGTGTCTCCTCAGATTATACTGATGTTACTGCCAAATTTGATACTATAACAAATATTCATTATGGTTTCTTTATTGGTGGCAATACAGATGGTATGCATAACAATAAAGTGAATGACATTGAAACTAATGAAATTGATACCGTCAATTCTTATGCAATTAGTCTTAGGTCTGTTTCGCCAACCTTGAGAACTTTCATTGATAATAATAGTATTACGTTTGGACTGGCAACATTTAAACCGACTAATGCATATATTCATGAAGGTATTGAAATAGATAATTTCATGAGAATTGCTGAGCAGACCGCACAAATAACCAACAATCATGTTTATTTTAATTATTCAAATGATGACCCTGAATTTCGAGGCTACGAATTAACAAATATTGAAAATGTTCAACTTAATTCTAATTTTGCAAGATATAGAGGGGACTGCTCTAATACTATGAATGGAGTACTTACTAAAAATTGTGATGTTTTACAGATAATGGGAAATACACTAAAAGGAGGAGGGGGAAGCAATACTCCTGCGGCCCAAGGAATTTTCTCAACTGATATGTCAAATTCTTTTCTTTGTTGCAACTCGTTAGATTCATTAGATAATGGAATCCACTTTTCTGGTGCTAATTCCGCTAGTTTGATCCGTGGTGAAAATTTTAATGGACCTTTCTCCTCGAACGCACTTTTTTTTGAATATACAATGACTGGCGTTAAACAAATCTACCCAGGAAATGACTGGTCTGGTTCATCTTCAAATTATGATGCACTTTTTGTTGGCAATTCACAAGAAGCTACCGATAATCCATTTATTGTCTCAAGTGGAAGTCTTCCATTCCATCCTGATGACGGGATTGATCCACCAACTGGATGGTTTACAACCGTGGCTGGAGACGAGTATGCATGTGGAGATGATTCAAATTGCAATGGTGTTCCGGGAGCTTCTATTAGCTGTAACGATTATCCTTATGATACATTGTTACTTTCGCATGGCTATAGTGGTACTCATGGAGAAGGATTAACATGGCAAGCGAAGAAGAATTTACTTCAAAAATTATTCCATGATTCAAGTTACGGTTGCGATTCGACTTTAGTTGAAAATTTTAAGTCAGATAATGAAAGTACTACTATTGGTAAACTGGCAAAGCTTGGCAATTACATGAGTGATTTGTTTCAGATTTCTCATTCTATGGATAGTGGGTTACTTCATTTAGATACAATTTTACAATCAGAAATGTTAGCAATTATGGAAGCTGATTCTATGTTTGAGGATGAAGAAGTAGATGTAGAATACTGGGAAGGAATCAGAGCAGGTCATATGTCAAATTTCGAAGATGCATATTTACCTTATCAAACACGAATAGATTCACTGCATGAAATTATGTTGGATTCAATTCCATCTATTTTGAGCTTTATTTCCGGAATAACTCCTGGAAACATACGGGATAGTAACGATGTCTTTGTTAGTCATTTTGCACTTTACAGGCTTCTTAATCCAGATAGTTTAATAACAACAACTGATTCTAGCAATCTTGCATCAATTGCAAATCAATGTCCACTAGACGGTGGCGATGCTGTTTATCGAGCTAGATCAATTCTGCGGGGAATGGATATTGATTATTATAACCCTGGAGTAACCTGCTCGGATGAAACAGGACCAAGATTTAAAAGAGTTATTTCTAAATCGGAATCAAATTTTATTAAAATGTGGCCGAATCCTTCTTTCGGAACATTAAATATTCAGCTTCCCAATTCTAAAAACAATATATTATATAATCTTTCTATTTATAGCTTGGAAGGTAAGCTAGTAAATAAAAAGGAAATTTTATCAAGAGGAGATGTTGTTTCTATTGATCTTGGAGTTAATGAAGGTTTGTATTATATTTGTGTTCAAAACAGTAATAACATGAATTATTTTAATAAAGTCTATATTCAAAGATGATTTTCTCAAGAATATTTAAAATCATGGTGCTTCTACTCCTTGAAGCACCATGCCTTTTGGGACAAAAAGAAGATTATCATTGGATACTTGGTTATAATTTGTTTAAACCAACCTCAGATACAACCTATGGGAGATGTGAGTTTATTTTTTCCGACATATCAAGGAAAATTATCAAATCTCAAAATACTATAAATAAATTGGATTTTACAAATGCATCTATATCAGATAGTTTAGGAAATTTATTATTTTATACCAATGGACTTGAAGTATATAATCGAAATTATCAAGTCATGCCAAATGGAGACGATTTAAATCCAGGAGAATTTGCCACCAATAATGAAGATTTGGGATATACATTAATTGGTGGTGCCATAATATTACCTTGGCCAGATCATAATAATATGTACTTTATTATTCATCATACAACGGAACGGGATTTTGTTAAACAAGATTGGCATGCTGGAAATATGCTCACAACTCTTGTAGATATGAACTTGAATAATGGCTTAGGGGATGTGATTTACAAGAATAAATCTATTTTTGCGGATAGTTTATCCCGTGGGGGTTTAACTGCCTGCAGACATGCAAATGGTAGGGATTGGTGGTTAATTTGCCCATATTATTCAGGTAAAAAGATATTTACTTTTCTATTAGATCCTTCAGGTCTAAAATATAATGACACTCAGAGTTTTCCATTTGAATTAATGCCTGGAACAGGTCAATCAACTTTTAGTCCTGATGGAACCAAATATAGTTTTTTTCATTTTACCAATACCGACAGAGAATTTTTTCTTTGTGATTTTGATCGTTGCAATGGTCAACTATCAAATATGCAATTTGATTATTATCCACAATTTGATTTTATAGGGGTTGCTTTTTCACCAAACAGTAAATATTTATATTTATCTACTGGTAAATTATTGTATCAGCTTGATATGGATGATTCTTTACCATTCAACAATAAAATAAAAATTGATACAATTGATGGTTTTATATCGGAGCCCAGTGCAAAAGTACCTTCTTATCTTACCTTCATGCAATTAGCACCAGATGGAAAAATTTATATTTTTAATGGGCGAAGCACTGAACATCTAAGTACAATATGGAGCCCAAACAATAAGGGAACCGATTGTGATTTAAGGCAACACAATATCTTAATTATTCATAATAGCACAATTCCAAATTTCCCATATTATCGATTAAGCGCTTTAAAGGGTAGTGATTGTGATACATTAAACAAGGTGCCGGTTGCTGATTGGAATTATCTTAGAGATAGTGCGAATCATCGAAAGTTTAAATTTATTGACAACAGTAAACATGAGATAATAAAATGGAATTGGAATTTTGATGATCCGATCAACCCACTTGACACAAGTAATGAGCAAAATCCAGTTTATTCATTTTCTGCGGATGGACTATTTAATGTTTGTTTAATTGTTGAAAACAATATAGCTAAGGATACTTTATGTAAAACACTAAATATTAAAACAGTAAGTTCAAAACTATTAAATAAAAGTGAATCAATTCAAATAGCCCCCAATCCATTCGAAGATTTACTTATAATAAAAATTCTTGTGAACAATTCTGCAAAAATGACTTTTTACATTTATAATCAACTAGGTGTAAAGATTATATCCAATGGACTTACTCAAGGGCCTAATGTTATCAATACAAAAGATCTAATTTCAGGTTTATATTATTTAACTATTTGTGAAAATGCAAAGATAATTAAGCAAGAAATTATATTAAAATATCATGATAATTAGTTTTTGTCTGAGAATCTCAATAGGTAAATTAATAAAATCCTCTACATCAAATTCTGGATACATTTCTTTTGCCATGTTGCCACCGCAGATCACAAAACACCTATATACATCTTTGCGTTTGCGCTAAGGTAAGTGTTACCACCTTCACATCCTTTATAGGGAATAAAATCTCAATCTGGTGACAAATATTCCATTTTTGCATTATTTCTTAATAGGACTTAATGCAAAATTGGAATACCCCAGCGCAAGAGCGCAGAGCGCAATCCACATATATAGCAAATTGCGCTTGCGGTCATAAAATTTGTTAATCCAGATACCAACTATGTCTTCTGTATTCCATAGTTCCCCTCAATTCCTCCATTATAAGCTCACCATTAGCTGCTCTATCCAGAAATCCATCTATATAAGAACTCTTATTTGCATCTGTAATCAGATTGTAAAGATTCCATAAACTGATCTCTGAATCTTTACTACCAAAATGAGTATCAGTATAATAACCCCTTACAATAGAATTAACCTGTGAATCAGTAATCATCAACTCCGTAATCTGTGCTTTATCAGGTAAATGTTGATACATCCTGCACCTTCCAATAAAATGAGCAAATTGTGATTCTGATAAGCTGTAATTACACAGATTCTCTAACCATCTCAAGTGTTGATCAGGAGAATAAGTCTCCACCATGAGCTTTATTTGCTGTGCTATCATGCTTAATGAAGTGGTTTTAAAATCAAGCACTACACCATCACTGGATACACATAAATTAGAGCATACCCATACCTGAAATCCAATAAAGAATTTAAAATGCTGGTTAGCTCTGTAATCTTTACTCAGGTTATCCCATGAATAGGATTTAATCCCTCCTATCACCAATGAAAGCTCCTGATCATTAACTCTGGATTTGATATTTGGAATCTGTATCAGGAACATCATCCTTTCATAATACAATGTCTTTTCATGTGGTAAAAGGTCAATGGCTTTCTTATTCCTGGCTTCTGGAATCCTACCCATTACAGGATGTGATACCCTGATCTGTGGTTCTGATAATTTGAAGTCTGGGAAATTACTCAACACATCACCTGTAAGCTCTATAATCTGTGATTGCGAGATCAAAGGATGATTGTCCTTTGTGAATACAGGGATGATGTGTTCTTCTCTTAGGTCCTTTAAACTTGCAGAAACAGTGTTCGCTACGATAAAAGGTCTTTCTTCAATTGCTTCAAGTAGTTGGACTTCCATTTGCTGATGATTTAAAGGTTAATAATCTGGATGTAATTGCTTGTTTTCTTTCCGTAAACTGTGAAAGCAGTTCAGGAAAATAGTCTTTGTATGTTGAATACACTTTTGTCAAATCCTGTAGGTTATTAGCTGCCTGTATTTTGGAGATTACAGCTTCTTTGTTTACTCCCATTAAGCACCAATCTCTGATCTGTACTCCGGTTTGTTCTGTTATTTTAAACTCAGGTTTGTCAATAAAGAGTCCTGTTCTGTCTTTTGAACAGGTAGTTTGATGTTTTACATCAAGATCAAAGACCAGGGTAAACTCATAATCCACTCCATCTCTTTGAATGGGTTTTAATCCCATCTTTTCAGAAACCAGTTTACCATTGCCTTTATCATTCAACACATAATCCTGTTTTACTCTCAGTGTAGCAATGATATGTGATGTTGAGCTTAGGATTTTGGTAAACAGGTTATTCTGTCTTGGAGTAACCTTGGACCAATTAGAGAAAGAGTTACCTGATAATCCTGCATGGAAATCTAATAGATTCTCCCATCCATGTGAAAGAGAATCAATAATAATCACTTCCATTCCTTCTGCTTCTGCTAACTCAATAGCCTGGATATACTTTTCCGGTGTATAAGGACTGTTTACAGGAATGATACTGTAATCTCCCAGGTTTGCATAGAGATCTGATGATCCTGCTTCTGTGTCGATAATACAAACTTTATTCAATGCTCCTAACAGACCTTTGGCTATCAACAGTGATGAATATGTCTTTCCTGAACCTGATGGTCCCTGTATGGCAAGTTTAATCTTTGCTTGCTTGCGTTCTGCTTTTCTGATATTCATGTTTATATGTTTTAAACTGTTAAATAAAAATGGAAAAAGCGTACACAATCTGCATACGCTCTTCCATCAATGGCAGCAGCAGTTAAGCTTCTACTAAACTACCATTCTTTGAAAAAGTGATCTCATTGTGCCTTTGCACTTTCATAGGGGTTTCATCAGGAATATAAACCCATCTGTGAGAAAGTTCCAACACTTCAGCAGTTTCCGGAACTATAAACTCATAAGGTTCACAATCCTGTTTAATAATCTTTCCTGGAATCTCTTTACCAATCAATGCTGCTGCTGTGTGTTCATTGAAGGTTGAAGTAATGGTACACTTCTTTGCTGTTGCATAAAAGTTACCTGTAGTTTGAGACTTGACAAGTTCCATGTCTCCTTGAAGGATCAAAACAACAAAGTCTTTTCCTTCTGCATTTTGCCTTACG
>JAKOVW010000026.1 GCA_029781865.1 Bacteroidota bacterium | reverse complement strand
ATCCATTCTGATAACTCGCGGTTGGTTATAAATATTATGCTTCTTGATTCATTTAAGAATATTAACTTTCGATAAAAAAATTGTAATTGCTCATCTGTTAAAGGCATGTACATAATATCATCAATAATAATTAAATCCATATCATTTAGTATCTGTGTCTTTTTGTTGTTTGAAAGCAATTCATCTGTTTTAATGTATACACCTTTATAACCTTTTTCAATTGCTTTTCGCCCGATATAAGCAGCAAGGCTTGTCTTTCCGGTGTTGCATTTGCCAATCAAAAACAGGTTTTCTGAATTCTCAATAAAATCAAACTCCAGCAGCCGTTCTATCTGCCATATCAATACTTTAGGAAGTTCATTAAATATGAAGTTGATTTTCGGAATTTCGCTGGCTTTCAAAAACCTAATGATTTTATTGTTCTTTCTGATGCTCAATTCTTGTTCAAAAATTTCATTTAAAAATTTTAAGTTCCCTTCGCTGTAATTAGTAATATCAATAATGCCATTCGCGATATTTTGCAAATTCAAAAGCCTTGCCTTTTCCTTTATGTCAGATATATTAACCATCTAACTCCTCCTTAATCTTTTGGGCTCTTTTGCTGTAAAAGATTAGCTTCTCTTTGGAAAAACACCTTTTTGATTTCGATGCTCCAAATTTGTATATAAGGTAAGCGGCAAGTTCCGTTGTGTTACAGATATTAACTCTTAAACAGTGCTCTATGGCGCTCATCATTTGAGTCTCTGAATAATAATTGATTAAATGGTAAATCTGCTTACATTGAGTGTTTATATATCTGTTATCCTTAATCCCTTTTATATAGCTGTCAATACGGTCATCATCACCAAATATTCGTTTAATTCTCTCAACTGAAACACTATCATAATAATTTTCCTCAATTGAAACTGTATTGCCTTCGCCTGTTGGAATAGCATGTTTAAGAAGAAATTCATTTGTTAACGCTTGGTATATGAAAATATTATTGTCCCTTTCCTCGACACGCACCCTTTCTTTTTCCTTTAATTTCCCTTTGGGCAATGCGTACTCGTTACCTTTGTATCTTATGCAGTTTTTGGAGGTTACGCTTAATATTACCTGTTCCTTCGGTATTGTGGCTTTTACAGGAATCAAATGCCTAGCCTCTTCATAAAACATTTCCCTTGGAATCCTCCTGGTTTTTGCATTTACCAAGCCATTGCCTTCATTATCAAGCCATTGCAAGCAAGCACTGTTGAGAGCGTCAATTCCGTTATATGTTCTCCCTTCAAGAAACGAATATTTTACATAGCCTATGAGATTCTCTACTCTCCCTTTGGTTTGTGGGTCTCTTGGCCTGCAAATTACTGTTGAGAAGCCTGTTTCCCTTACGTAATCCTCAAATTCTTTAATAAACACAATATCCCCGTAGTTTTCGTTTAATACAAATACCCGGTCAAGGTCGTACATGATT
>JAKOVW010000019.1 GCA_029781865.1 Bacteroidota bacterium | reverse complement strand
TCTGTTAATGAACAGTTTGCCGGCTTTCGTATTTGGAACTAAGAATTGAGACTTATTGCTTGTCGTTCCGTCATTGATGACCAAGTTTCCTGGTGGATGCAGCGGGCTCATTATGAGAAAGTCTTCAAAAGTTGCTAAGTTAATTTGAGAGCCGTCTTGCATTAATGCTTTGATAGGCTTCCATTGGGATCCGTCATAGAACATTAAAACGTCTTGGTTGATCCATAACTGGCCATATACAGGACGATCAGGCGGGAATTGATCCATCAGCCTATCTACAATTCTGAATTTATCTCTAAATATGATTTCCCATTGATTTAGCTCTTTGTTATAGTAGTTCAACTCATTTGTGGCTAAGTTTAACCACAATGCTCCATGCAACTTCGCATCAGGGCCCGGCTTATCGTTTTCAGGAATTTCTAGTAGATGTCTAATTGATTCGTACAGCTTAAACAGTTCTTCATTGTAAAGCTGCTCAGACTGTCTACCGACGTTAAATTTTCTGTCGGACATATTTATTTTCACCCCCGCTTTTGGTGCAGTTTCTAGTAACGTTGTTAAACTGACGCTTAAGATGTATTACTTTATGTCGCATTATTATCCAAACGTGCATTAAGCAACAATAGGTTTTTCAGCTAACAGCTGTGTAAGCTCCTCATACTCTGCTTGCGTCAATCTGTCATTCAATAGAAACACATCCAACTTCAGTAGCATATCATCTTTTTCCTGTTGACTTTTATAAGTCGTATTCTCAATCACTCTTTTACAAATGATATATGTCATTACAGTTTAACCCCCATTTCAACAAGAGATAATCTAAAACCTAAGTCAAGCAAATAATTACCATGCGTAATGCCTTGTTCAGTTATCAATTCAATATATTCATCTTTATCATACTGAATCATGTCATATTCATAGCCAATGAATTCATTTTCTTCACCAACATTTTCACTGACTTCAGTAATGTTTTTATGAATCCATACACTGAATTCATCAATAATCATTGGTTTTGGGCTTATTGTGCTTCTTACCCTTCCATAATCCTTCATTTTAATCCGCCTTTCTTTTAACATATTTTTCATAATATTCATCAGCAAAAGGTTGGATTGGTTCAATATATTTCTTACTTAACCTGTAACTATCACACTACATTAACCAACCTTTGTATGAATTAATGGAACACTATTCAGAATAATTCATTCTGCTGAT
>JAKOVW010000010.1 GCA_029781865.1 Bacteroidota bacterium | reverse complement strand
ATCTGTCAGTTCTTCTTGAGTATCATTTAAGTCAAAATTGAACCGATGGATTTGATCTATCGTTGCGTAAAAATTCACTTTATAGCCTTTACTACGTTTAGCCCATTCTTCCTCCATCTTTTTCAAATCCGGAAAAGCAGCGGAAAGTTTCATCAAAAATTCTGGTCTTTCATGAATATTTGTTCCATAGGAAAAAATATCATCATTCATCATAAATCCATTAACGCAATAGTCGTAATAAACTCGATGTGCAATCGGCTTGAGATATTTCTCCGGAGACATTGAATAATCATTATTCCTATACCAATCATAATCCACATTGTACTCTTTACCTTTATAGAACAATAAACGTCTTTCCACATCAAAAAATACGCCATTGGATTTTAGCATTCTGCTTAATAGAGTATCCCCAGATAAAACCTTTTGGAGATTCTTTAAGCCTTGACTATGAATTTCTCCGCATTCATCTAAAGACCCTATAACATGAAATCCCCATATTCTAATAGTATCCATATTGATGTTATTTACCTTTGCTGCATTGCGATCCCAAAATTTTTCAAACTCATTATTACTATTGATAATAAGCTCTTCAATATATTCTTCTCCAGACATATTAAAGAAAGTAAGTAAAAAATCATACGCTCTATCAGGTGTTCTCAAGTCAAAATCATACATTTAACTACCTACCTTCTATAATCATAGCTTTGGTTTTGGCAACTTAATATTAGTGTTACCACCAAGAATGCTTGCGCCTATACCAACAACTGTAAAGACTGCCAATGTGCCTAACGAAATCATTCTCCAGTTAAATCCTTTGTTTTCTGTATCCTTACTTTCGGCCATTTTTGCAATTTCCATCATTTTTTCGATGTAATATTTTTTCTCCTCGAAAGGCAAGTCACCCTTCGCCAAACAAGTCTTTAAGGCATCAATGACTTCATTGTATATGTCATAGCACTGCTTGCTACTCGCTGAATTTCCATCCAGTGTTTTTTCCATGACACTTCTATAATCTTTCAGCACTTCCAAAGCCATTTTTGCAAACTCTGGGAATTGCTCTAACGCTTTCTTTGCAACTTCTGGCTCCATATTCTGCAGCATGGATGCAAAAGTCATAATTTTATCTTTTGTAATATACCGAAAATCCGGAATATTCAATTGTTGTAAAACTTCTCGTTCTGTTAATTGATTACTCATTATGTAATCCCCCTATCTTATTAAAGCATAAATTTGCTCCCTTAATCACAAAAACTCGATTTGTATTTCATTAGCGTATCTTCAACCTCATGCCAGATAGTTACCGTTTCACCGTCATCCTCAAATACTTTACCGTGACTTTTAGGTCCATCCAACTTCATCTGTGAGTAATTATTCTTAAAAGTTGGCACGTACAGTTCCGGGTTGTTTTCTTCACTGCATAAGCGTTCCATCATATCTATGGTAGCACGACCTGTGGCGGCAACCGCCTTAAAATAAGCACGGATGATCTTGTGGTTATATTGATTCGACTTTATAGCCCATACTGGGATTCGTTGATTTGCTTTTCCGTAAAAATCCCTGTTTGTATCTTCATTCTGTCTTGCTATTGTTTTTGGGTTATAGGCTTGTGATGCTTTTTCAAAGGTTTTTGCAATATACCAACGCATACAGCTTTCCACTGCAACATCTTGTATTTCATTTGTTAAATTCAATGCGATGCAGAATTTCTCATACACATCTGCATCCACTGTAAAGGTCACGCTCTTATTCACCGTCTACACCTCCACTATTTACTCTATTACAAATTATACCACTAATTTGTAAATACTAATAAACTAATTTGTATTGACTCATTAAAAAACACCCTGCATTTCAGCAAGGTGTTAGATTCTAATAACTATTTCTATTCAATTTTCAATGTCTATACTAATGCCTGACTTAAATTCCACTTCAACCCTGCCATCGTGAATCGTAACTTTTTCAATAAGCCGCCTTACCAGTTGCTCATCATATTCCTCCAGCTCATATGACTGCGCATTCAAGAAAGCAGTCATCTCGGGGATTCGTTGCCTTTTCCCTTCACGTTCTGCATTTTCAACCAGCATATTTTGCTTCATTTCCCGCTGGCGATAATCCGATTATTAAGAAGACTATCATATTTCCAAAAAGTGATGGGATGTTTGCTCCTGTTGTTATTTATATACTATTAGTACTCTTCCCCTACTGGCGGCAATCTTATTACAATCCTATAGTTTCACTTCTATTTCCAACCCCGACTTAAACTCAACCACTATCCTGTCATCATAAACCGTTGCTTTTTCAACCAGTTTTCTGACCAGTTTATCATCAAACTCCGCAATATCACCGCTTTGCGTGTTAAGAAAGTCAGTCATCTCAGCGATCCGATCCCGCTTATCTTGGCGAAGAGCGTTTCTCGAAAGTGTTTCTTGCCTTAAGTCCCGTAGTCGGTAAATCTCATTGACAATATTATCGTATGATTCCTTTGAATTCGCCTTTTGGATCAACTCGGTTTGTAGTTCTTCCATCCTTTTATCAATATCTGCTGTACTCTCATCCAAATCCTCGCTTAATACGGTTTCAATATTCTTCTTCAGTATGGCCAGAAAAGAGTTTTTTCCGCTGACCGCTACATTGATGGCTTCTACAATTTTCTCTTTTAGCGTATCTTCAAGTATAGTGGAAGCGGTACAAAATAAACCGGTGTTTTCCAATCTGCTGACGCATCTCCATACGATTGATTTCTTTCCTCGGTTATTCCAATGA
>JAKOVW010000087.1 GCA_029781865.1 Bacteroidota bacterium | reverse complement strand
GGTAATTCAAACTGACAAAAGCATTAATTTCCAATTACCATTCAATAAAGTTTATTAAATTGACAATTTACTAATTCCAATTCCTAACTCTTTGTATTCCGGCTACTGCAATTTCGAAGAGAATTTCAATAATCCCATCTTTCGAAAGCTTAAGTTCCACAATTTTACCATGTGTATCATAGACCGGATCAAAAAACCTTTCAGCCCCTTTGCGGGGTAGGTTTTGTGTATCCAAAAAACTATGATCTTGTAAAAATTTATAAAGGTTGTTATGATTGATACCCATGCTTCCTGCCAGAAGTGGAATCGTATTGAGTTCAGATGTATTATACCCAACTGGTTGTTTTTGAATCATATTTTTATGTTTTTAATAATTACTTAATAAAATTTTCATTTGATTTTCACCTATTTAAAATCAATGGCATCAACGGCAACGGCGGAAGCAACGGCAACGGCGGCAATCTGTACTTTTTGATATTTTGGCCCTACTTTAACCAGTTTCTTATTCTGAACTAACTTTTTATAGTAGTTCCGGGCAGTCCTTTCAGTAATTCCCAATTGGTCCTCGCCAATTTTATATCCTAGCCTAGGAGTAAATTCATCTGGCAGTGCCTGCAATAGCTTTTCAGAATTGTCCTGAAGCGGTTCATACGGTCTTTGCTCCAAATTTGAGAAGACAATTTTTGAATGCTCAAGCAGGGTATCAATGATGTCCTTGCAAGCACCGAAGGTCTTGTCAGAACATATTAATTCATTATTTGAATTTTTATTCTCAAATGCTTCAACAGCAGTAAGAATGGCTGCGATTCGTTTAAAAATGAGTCCATGCCGTTTAACAGAGGCAAAATAATGCACATCTGCATCAGGGTCTAGCAGACTCGTTTTGTCTTCAAAATATTTGTCAAATTCCAATTTCTGTCCTTCTGTAAAGTCAAATTTTATAGGACGATCTTTGGTGAATTCAAATAGTTCCTCAACTGATTTTGATAGTTTAGAAATTTCACTGTCAGCCTTTACTTTAGCTTCAGATTGCTGCGATTTCCAAATCAATCCGCTACTTGCAAATCCATAATAAATAAACCTGGAAGCCGTACCGTCTTCTACCCCTTTCACCATACCATTAATTGTGCCTGGCGTCCCAGTTATCAAGATCGAGAGTTTAGGCTCCG
>JAKOVW010000073.1 GCA_029781865.1 Bacteroidota bacterium | reverse complement strand
TGATATGATCAGCACAGAACCCAATGCTCCGAAGCTATCGTTTTGCCTTTTTATATCACTTCCCCAAGTCATTTCAATGCCAGTAGGTAAAGGATTATTTTTTACATAAGCTACGACTTCATCGGCTACTGTTCCCGAAGGCCGACCCAAAGCATCGGCAGTTAAGGTAACGGCTGGTTGTCGGTCTTTTCGTTCTAATAATGAGGGAGAATTGTCTTTTTCAATTGTTGAAAACTGGGAAACTTCAATGGGAACACCCATTGGATTGACAATATTCAAATTATTAATATCATCATAATTTTGACGACTGAATTTATCTAACCAAACTCGTACAGGATATTCTGTTCCATTTTCAGTTAGGCTTGCATCATCGTTTCCAGAAAAAGCAGTACGTAAATTCATTCCTACATAAGCAGTATTTAAACCCAAGCGTTGCATTTTATCTCTGTCAGGTATCACTTTTAACTCCGGGCTTCCTGCTTCAACCGATAAGCGAACATTATCTGCACCGGGGATTTTTTCAATTACTGATTTTAAATTTTGTGCTGTTTGCATTACCTGATTTAGCTCTGAACCACTCAATGTAATTTCAATGGGTGCTGTTTTTGGAATTAACCCCAAACCACTTATCGAATAATTAATACCTGAGAATTTTTCTTGCAAATCCCTACGCAAATCAGTCATAAATTTTTCAGTGGAAAGATTATTAATTTCCTTTTTTTGTTTTAATTGAATAGTAAATTCGGATTTATTCGCTGAACCAACTCCCAAACTTCCAATACCTATACTTGGCCCGCCAACATTGCTAAACAACGAGGCTACTTCGGGTTGTTGTAATATGTAAGTTTCAATTTTTTCTGAAATCAAATTGTTTTGTTGAATGGAAGTGTTTTTGTCAAATTCTAATCCTAAACGAAATTTACCTTGGTCTCCCGTTGCAATGAGTTCTTTACCGATAATTCCTTGTTTCATCATTACGGCAGTTCCAATAAAAAGAAAAATCACGAAGCCTGTAAAAATGAGTTTATGTTTTAAAACCCAATCTAATTTACCGCCATACCACGCAATAAATTTATCCAACTGATGTTCAAACCAAAGTAAAAATCGGTTGAAAAAATTGGTAGGCTGGAGGTTTTCTTTCTCTCCAATTCGGGAAGCTAACCAAGGTGTAAGTGTAAACCCGACTAACAAGCTCGTTAATACCGTTACAATAATTACAACGGAAAATTGTTTGAGCATATCGGCAACAAAAACCTGTAAGAAAAGGATAGGTAAGAACACCACCACATCCACCAATGTAATAGACAATGCAGAAAAACCAATTTCCATTCGTCCGTCCATTGCGGCTTTTTGCTTGTCTTTTCCCATATCCAAATGGCGTTGAATATTTTCTAAAACTACCGTGGCATCGTCCACCAAAACACCAATCACTAAAGACATTGCAAGAAGTGTCATCAAATTAAGCGTATAACCCAACAACCACATTGTCCCAAAAGCAGTAATCAATGAAGTAGGAATAGCAACGGCAACAATCAAAGAATTTCGGTAGCTTCTCAAAAACAAAAGCATTACGATAGAAACCAAAATAACCGCCAAAATCAAATCAAACACCACCGAATTTACAGCAGCAATGGTATTATCCGTGCTGTCGTCCGTAACTACAAATTTTACGTTATTAGAAGCATTGTTTTTTTCAATGGTTTGAAATTGTGCTTTGATTAATTTAGAAACATCAACAGCATTACCATCGCTTTGTTTTTTGATTAAAAGCCCGATACCATTTTTACCGTTGTATCTGCTAATAGAGCTTGTTTCTTTAATGCCGTCCACCACATTTGCAATGTCTTTCACATAAACAGGACTGCCCGGCATCGGCATTGCAACTTGTACATTTTGAATGCTACTCAAGTCATTGAATTTCCCCACTAAACGCACTGAACTGTTTTCTTGGTCGGTTTGAACTTTTCCGGCAGGTAAATCAATTCCCGAACGGTTAATGGCTTCAACTACTTGATACAATGAAACTTTATAGAGCTTCAATTTATCTTTGTCCACCTTTACCTGAATTTCTCGTTCTTCTCCGCCAAGGATGGTAATTTCCGCTACTCCTTTTAGTTTCTGAATTTGAGGCAGATAATCATCCTTCATTTTTTGATAAAAGTCTGTCGGGTTTAAATCGCTTGTAGCACTTACGGACATTATCGGTAAATCGTTTGGTGAAACTTTACTCATTACCGGATTTTGAATATCTTTTGGTAAATCCTTTTTAATATTGTCAATGTAGCGCTGTGCATCCTGCATTGTTTTGTCTAAATCAGTACCATATTTCAGATTGGCAATAATGATGGAGGCATTGGGCAAAGATTTCGTTACCAAATAATCTACACCCTCCAAATTAGAAAGAGCATCTTCAATTTTTCGAGAAACCGAAGTTTCCACTTCGTTGGGCTCTGCTCCGGGATAGACTGTTTTAATTACCACAACAGGTTGATTAAAATCGGGCATTAATTCATAACTCAAATTCTTGTAGCCGATAATTCCCAACAGGGCAAACACGCTGAAAAGCACGATAATCAGCGATGGGCGTTTGATTGATATTTCTGTAATGTTCATAGTTAATTGCGAATTAAAAATTACGAATTACGGGACTTGAGAGTAATCTGGATTTTGCCCAATATTTTACAGATTTCTTCTGCGTCATTGTGCAAAGAATTAAATTCCTTTTCTGAAATATAGTGTGTAGCATGAAGTAGTTTTAACCAATAAATTGTTTCCCTTGCTTCTTTGTAGGAGATTGTTAATTTATGTAAGAAATCTTTATCAGAAGCACCTCCGATAGACTCTTCGATGTTTGCTCCGATACTTGTTCCGGAACGAAGTATTTGTTTGGATAAGACAAATTCTTTCTTTTCATTTTGCAGATATTTAAACAGTTCCACCATTCTTATTGCAAAAGCAAAACTCTTTTGTTGTATGATATTCTCTTTCATTTCAAAGATTTTTAATTCGTAATTCTTAATTTTTAATTGAAATATTTGCTCCGTCAAAAAGATTGATAAATCCATTCGTAACGATGATGTCATTTTCATTTAAACCATTTGAAACCAGCGTTTTGTTTCCAATAGTTTTAGTAGTTGTAATAGATTGCAATACGGCTTTTCCGTTTTTTATGACATAAACTTTTGCAATTCCATTTTCTTCAATAATGGCAGATGTGGGAATAAGAATACCTTGCTCTTGTTCGCTTTCAGAAAGATTAACTTTTCCAAACATTCCTGATTTGATACTTAGATTTTTGGTGTTTGCAACTTGAAATTGAATTGGAAAACTGTTGCCCATATTGGCTTTGCTTCCTATCATTGATACTTTGCCCGAAAGTGAAATGTCGGGATAAACATCTGCATTGATTTTGTAAGTTTGGTTGTTTTGGAATTTTACCAAATCATTTTCGGGAACATTGACTGTAAAGCGTAAAGTGCTTATGTCTGTTATTTGCAACAACGGAACTCCCGGTCCTGCAAAACCGCCTTCTTCATTAAGTTTGGCAGTTACAATACCGTTAAAAGGTGCTTTAATAGAAGTTTTGCTGATTTGCTCTAACAAAGTTGCTCTCTGAATTTTTGCCGATTTCAACCCTAATCTTGCTTTTTCCAACTGTACACCTTGAACGGCATCGGCTTCCGTTAAAATGGTGTATCGTTTTACATCATCTTCCAATCCCTCAATTTGCACTTCAACCGTTTGCAGTTGTAGTTTCAATAGTGAATTATCCAACTGAATAAGTGTTTGCCCTTTGCTTACATAACTGCCTACATCTACCAAAACCGCATTGATTTTTCCTTGAATATCTGCACTTATTTTTGTTTCCTTATTCGGCTCAAAAGTGCCTGTATAGTTGCCTGCATCAACAATATTTTGTAGTCGGATTGTATCAACACTTACCGAAATTGGCTTTTCCTTATCGTATTGATATATTCTGTTTTCGGTGGTTTTTTTGTTGCTTAAAAGTTTGAACATCATCATACCAACTACAGCAACTCCAGCTATTATCCAAATTATCTTTTTCATTTTATCTATTTTAAATTCGTAATTTTTAATTTTTAATTGAAGTAATTGACCCCGTTAGCTTTTTAAGTTCTAAATCTGCTTTCAGAAAATCAATGACTGCATTCAGGTAATTTTGTTGTGCTTCACGAAGTGCGTTATCAGCTAACAAAACATCGGTAAGGCTCGCTGTTCCCTGTTTTTGTTGTAAAACAGTTTGATCATAAATCGTTTTGGCTAAAGCAATTTGACTTTCGGTATTCGTGATGGTGGATTGTGCAATTGTTTTTTGTCGGATAGCATTTTCAACTTCCATATCATTCTTTTCCGTAATCAATTTTGATTGCAACTCATTGTTGGTAATCTCCAATTTCTTTTGATTGATTTTTCGCTGTGTAACTGTTCCATTAAAAAGAGGGTAGCTTAGTTGTATTCCTGCAAAACCAATCGGAT
>JAKOVW010000030.1:10000-157693 GCA_029781865.1 Bacteroidota bacterium | reverse complement strand
GTGTTTACCCATCTAAACCGTTCCATTGATTTTGCTAACCTTGCCTAACCTGTCAAATACACATAACCTTGATTTTCAGTTAGTTCAATGACGAATGACCGAAAGATCTGACACAAATGAAAGTATCCGTATGAAGATGGTTAACAGTAAAACTTAAATCAACCTGATTGCAGATATGCAATGGGATATTCATGAAATCATACCCGCGCTAATTAGGGAGCTCAAATCACAATAGTGGCATTGATTTCTCTACAAATCTGTTTAAAAAAAAAACCATATTTCCAAATTATTTATCAAAAATATTTTTCACTAATGTAAAAAATGCTGTAAAATAATTGATTCGACAAGGATCAAAGATGTACGCAAATCAATAATATGATATCCAAAATCCAGATAGGATTATTCTGCGATTTTTCTCTATCTGATTAAAGTCAATTCCCCTGCTTTTATGTTTCTCTCTGAATTGCAAAACTGATATTGAATCACATTCTAATAAACTCTTGGAATTGTTTTAAAGGTTGAGACCTCCCGAACTCGATGCAACTATTTATTGCACTGCGTTTATTTGCTAATCGAATTTGCCAGCTCACTATACTTTGAATCCAATAATTTATGGAAGAAGAAATCGAAATGGAAGCCAATAGTTGTCGTCATTTCTCGTTGAATGAAATTCAGGAAAAAATTTTGAGTTAGACAAAGTGATCGTCGCTTTTCAGGTACTTATATTTATTGCCATAGTTTTTTCGGGCAAAGAAACCAGCCATAAGACCAAAAGCAAATCCTCCGATATGTGCCCACCATGCTACTCCTCCTTGTTCATCAATACTCAATCCCAAAGAACCAACGCCGGAAATCATCTGTTGGAAAATCCAGATACCCAAAAACAAGAGTGCAGGAACATAGGCGGAAGTAAATAAAAAAAGAATCCATACTTTAATTCTGGAAGAGGGAAACATCACGAGATAAGCTCCCATGACTGCTGAGATAGCACCGCTGGCACCTACTACCGGGATTTCACTGATTGGATTGAATAAAGCATGAATAAGAGTTGCAGCGATTCCGCCGAGAATGTAAAACAACATAAAATTAAAAGTGCCAACCACCGCTTCAATATTATCTGCAAATACCCATAAGAATAACATATTGCCGATCAGATGCATCCAGCCACTATGTAAAAACATGGACGTCACCAAAGTAAATAAATCCTGACCGGATAATACTTCTGCCGGTATAGATCCGAAGTGAATCACAAATACTTCAGCAGCATCTTGTTTTAAACTGAATTCAAAAAGAAAAACCAGTATATTCACAAAAATAAGCGTGTACGAAAAAATGGGTTTATGCCCGCCCTGTACATTATCATCGCCAATTGGAAAAAACACGTTTCAGATTTAAAAATTAGATAAAGAGGTGGTTATTAGTTAGGAGTTAGGAGTTAGCAGTTAGTGGTTAATAGTTATTGATTATTGATTATTGATTATTGATTATTGATTATTGATGAGTGATAGCGATTTATATAAAAAGTTCAAAAATATTTAAATTAAATAAATGATATCTGTGTGAACAAACTTTTGTACCCATTTTTTTTTGCCTACTGCCTACTGCCTACTGCCTACTGCCTACTGCCTACTGCCTACTGCCTACTGCCTACTGCCTACTGCCTACTGCCTACTGCCTACTGCCTACTGCCTACTGCCTACTGCCTACTGCCTACTGCCTACTGCCTACTGCCTACTGCCTACTGCCTTCACAATATTCCTTCTTTAATCAAATCATGAATATGAATGACTCCGAGATATTGATCTTTTTCAACAACGAGAATTTGAGTAATGTTTTGATCTTTTAACATTTTGAATGCTTCGATTGCCAATGCATTTTCTGAAATGGTTTTCGGATTTGAGCTCATGATGTCTTTGGCTGATAGCGCATCCAGAGAAACAGATTTTTGAAGCATTCTCCGCAAATCACCATCGGTAATAATTCCGGCCAGTTGATTCTGATCATTCAATACTGCAGTAACGCCTAGTCGTTTAGTGGTCATTTCAACAATGACTTCTTTTAAATCTGCATGTATGGAAACAGCAGGTTTTTGATGATTTGGATAAATATCGCTGACTTTAAGATAGAGTTGCTTTCCCAGTGATCCTCCCGGATGAAATTGAGCAAACTCTTTAGTGCTGAATCCCCGCAGCGCCAGCAATGCAACGGCAATCGCATCTCCGATGACCAATTGTACCGTAGTGCTTGTCGTAGGTGCAAGATTATTCGGATCGGCTTCTATGGCAACGGGTGTGAGTATGACATGATCCGCCAATCGTGCCAAAGTGGATTGTTCGTTTGCAACAATGGCAATCAATTTTGAACCTAAATTTTTAACCAGCGGAATCAGCACTTTGATTTCCGGAGTTTCGCCGCTTTTAGAAATACAGATGACCAGATCTTCAGACTGAACCATTCCGAGGTCACCATGTATCGCATCTGCTGCATGCATAAACAAGGAAGGCGTTCCGGTTGAATTAAATGTGGCAACAATTTTTTGTCCGATTATGGCGCTTTTGCCAATTCCGGTAACTACAATTCTGCCTTTGGATGAAAATAAGGCTTCCACCGTGTTTAGAAACGAAGCGCCAATTGCAGCGGTTAAATTTAAAATGGCTTTAGATTCAATATCGATACAGGAAAGGGCCGCTTTTTCTATAAGATCGAATTGTTCTTTTGTAAGCATGGAGAAATACGTCTGTAGGCTATAGATTGCAGGCTTTAGAAAAAACGCAAAAAGAAAAATTCATCAACGCTATAATGTAAGAATAGACAATTACAAATTAACAATTACTAATTACTAATTAATCACTCATCACTCATCACTTCTAACTCCTAACTCCTAACTACTCCTACCTGACTTCCTCAAGCTCTCTTCTTATAATTATTATTCCTATTCCTGTTGTTGTTATTTTTCTTGCGGAAATTCTGTTTGTTCTGACCTTTATAAACTCGTCGCTGATTTTTTGCAGGCGAATTCACCAGTGAATTGAATTGTATATTTTCATCAATGACCAATTTACCATTTGACATGACGGCAAGATCATTTTTAATCAATTCATCACTGACGTAGTGTTCCTTATTCCAGTTTTTATAAGCCATTTTCATATAGGAACCGATGATGTGGGCAAATTCATCCTGCTTTTGACCGGGTTCCATTTCAAGTGCTTTTTTAATAAGGATATTTACATAATTGCCATAATGCCTGTATTTATCTGTTCCTTTAGGATACAAGATTCGCTCCGGTCTGAGTTTATCTTCATCCGGTGTTGGAATGAAACCATAAGGAGTTACGACATTGATATCGTACTTGGCAATTCTGAAAAAATGATGCCATAGTTTTTTACGGTGTTCATCAATATTCCGGTTATACGGAGTCATGATCTGCATCAGGTTGACTACTTCTTCTGCAAAAGCCTGGCGCAAATCCGGATTTTCAATGGACTTGCAATGAATGACGAGATCCTGCACATTGCGGCCATATTCCGGCATGATGAGTTCTGCCTGCGATGTATTATAGGTAAAGCTTACATTTTCTAAGTTCATAATAAATTATTCAACGGTTACGGATTTAGCTAAATTTCTGGGTTGGTCTACATCACAATGGCGCATGACTGCAATATGATAAGACAATAGTTGTAATGGAATTACAGAGAGGAGCGGAGTGAGCGGATCAATCGTCTTTGGAATTTCTATACAGTGATCTGCAATTCTTTTTATTTCTTTATCTCCTTCTGTGACGATTGCAATGACAATGCCTTTTCTTGCTTTCACTTCCTGAATATTGGACACGATTTTTTCGTATGCACTAACATTGGTTGCGATGACAATCACCGGCATGTTTTCATCAATCAGGGCAATCGGGCCATGTTTCATTTCAGCGGCGGGATAACCTTCAGCATGGATGTATGAAATTTCTTTTAATTTCAATGCACCTTCGAGAGCGACCGGAAAATTATATCCGCGACCGAGATAAAGTGCATTGTTAGTCGATTGTATTTCGGAAGCAAGGTATTTTATTTTGTCATTGGTATCGAGAACTTTTTCAACCTTTTTAGGAATATTTGCAAGTTCAGCAATGAGTTGATGATAATACGTATTGGAAAGAGATCCGTTGCGATGGCCCAACACTAAAGACATCAGAGTTAATAAAGTAACCTGACCGGTAAATGCTTTGGTTGATGCAACTCCGATTTCCGGGCCGCAATGTATATACGAGCCGGCATGAGTCATCCGGGCAATGGAAGATCCAACCACGTTGACGATTCCATAAACCAGTGCGCCTCTTTCTTTGGCCAATTCTGCCGCTGCCAGGGTATCCGCCGTTTCTCCGGATTGAGAGATAACCAGCACTACATCTTTGTCTGTCAAAATTGGATTGCGGTATCTGAATTCGGATGCATATTCTACTTCAACAGGAATCCGTGCTAATTCCTCAATGAGATATTCTCCGATCAACGCACTATGCCAGGAAGTACCGCATGCTGCAATAATAATCCGGTTTGCATTCGTGATGCGGTTGATATGTTCTTCCAGTCCTCCAAGCCTTACCCAGCCTTCTACGCCATTTAAGCGACCTCTCATACAATCGGAAATCGTTTGCGATTGCTGATAAATTTCTTTCAACATGAAATGCTCAAATCCGCCTTTCTCCAACTGATCCATGTTCATATCCAATTCATGGATTACAGGATCCTGCAGAGAGTCGTTGGTAAGCGTGGAAATCTCCAATCCTTTTTCACGGGAAAGGACGGCTATTTCTTCATCATTGAGATAGACTACTTTATTGGTGTATTGAACGATTGGCGTTGCATCTGATGCAAAGAAATAATCATTTTCGCCAATGCCTATGACCAGTGGGCTTGACTTTCGTGCACCAACGAGTTTATTCGGATCTTCTTTATCGATGACTACAATGGCATAAGCTCCGACTACTTTAGTTAAAGCTTTGCGCACCGCTTTCTCAATCGGAAGATGTTCTTTATTCTGAAATTCTTCAATCAGATGAATCAGTACTTCTGTATCTGTTTCGCTTTTGAACTTATGACCGAGACGGGTGAGTGCTTCTTTAAGCGTTGCATAATTTTCTATAATGCCATTGTGAATAATGGCAAGTCGTCCGTTTCCTGAAAAATGTGGATGGGCATTTATATCGTCCGGTTTTCCGTGAGTGGCCCAACGGGTATGCCCCATGCCTATTGTTGCAGAAAGGTTTTTGGAATCGGTAAGTTCGGCGAGTTCCTGAACTTTTCCCTTCTTTTTAAAAATTTCAAGATTGCCATTGAGCAAAGCAATACCGGCAGAATCGTAACCACGATATTCCAGTCTTCTAAGACCTTCCAGAATGATAGGGTAGGAATTCTTATTGCCGAGATATGCGATAATTCCACACATATTATGTGTAAATGTAAAGTGTTTTAATCTTATTCAGAATAAGTTAGAAATAATTTTGCAGAAAACGGCGATTTCCCGGGACCAAAAAACACTGCTCTGGCCGGTGATTCCAGTTTCAGCAACGGGCTGATTACCAAATCCATTGATGTCTTCGCTTTCAGCGATTTTTGAAAATGTCTGGTGATATTCATTTTATAAAGATACATGGATTTACCATTCACTGTAGTCTCTACCGGATTTCCTCCGAATACACGGGTGTAATTAGATCCCAAAGCAGCAATGACATCATCAATTCCCACTTTTGTTCCGCCACTTACATCAAAGATTTCTAACAATCCGGGCAGTGAATAGTTGGACAAACTATCACCGGGTAATTCAGTCTGTGCATAAAACTGAAGAACAGCAAAATTGATAAACTTACCATTCCATTTGGTATCATAGGGTATGGTAATATGGATATCTCTTCCATTAAATCCTTGTAAACATAAAAGGCTGTCTCCCGGGATCGTGCCATCAATGCATTGACCCGCAATAGTGCCCTGGTTGTCTATTTTGTATTCCGGCGTTTTTACGGCCAGATTACCCATATTAAATTCCTGAGTGGATTGTGTCACCGAGCCATTGTCATGATAATAAATAGTCACTTTGCTATCACTATGCTCCGGTTGCACAGATATAATTCCATTCCCTTGTTCACAAACAATAGCAATGCCATTAAAAACTTTGCTGAATGAGTCCAGGGTGAAATAAACTGTATCGCTGTATGATTTTAAGATAGTCATGAATGCATTGACATCCAATGCAATTCGAAGTTGCGGAAATGCTCTGTATTTTAATGTATCTGTTTGCAAAGGCAGACTGTCTGTTCTGTTGGGGAAATAAGCGATGCGCTCACCAAGTTTTTTACTTGCATCATATTGCAAAGTATAATGGCTATAGTATGTTGTAGCAGCATTGTATGCCTGTGTCAGCGGATAAACACTGAAGTTCATAGGTTCCTTATACTTCCCGTAAAACAGACTGGTATCAAATCGAAGGGATAGCATTATAGAATCTATTGGATTTTTCAGGAAAGCCAGGTTGCTGGTCGGTATAATCCGCAATTGTGTTCCGATGGCTGCTTCTACTTTGCCAAATACAGGATCGATCATTTTTCCCAATGGAAAAGAAACACTGCTCAGGCTGTTGCTGCTGAGGTAAGACCTGTTATAAAACGTGATCAGGGAATCGAGATCTGCGGATTTTGCGGTGAAGGTAAACGAACTATCCCCTTTTGCGTGGATCCAGTCATTGTTTAAAAGATCTGTACCAAACGAATCAAAATCATTGCAGGAATTGCACAAAAAAATCAACAGGCTGCCGATTATTCCCCAAAAGCCTTTCAGTATTTTTCCAGTCATTGTCTAAAAGATACGGGAATTAACGGATCAATGAATCAAATTCTTATAAAAGTCGATGTAAGAAGGTAAGAATTCTTCTTCCTGGGTCTGTATAAATGGTTTTTCAGAAGATTTAATGGAAGCTGAAATGGCATCACTCAGGCTCTTGCTACCCTGTATAATTCCATCTGCATACTGAATAGCGCCTTTGTCCAAGGTAATTCCGGTTCCATTTTTATAGGCCAGAAGTTGTTCCGGTTTCAGGTTGTTGATTGCTGCTTTAGTCAGAAAATCTTCGCCGAAACTGGATTCAATTTTTTGGTCGTATACGGAAAATACCACTTTGGAATGTTTAAAAACCGGATCATTTTTATAACTGGTTTTTAAATAGAATGGAATCAAACTGGTCATCCAGCCATGGCAATGAACTACATCCGGAGGCCAGCCAAATTTTTTGACGGTTTCCAGAGCCCCTTTACAAAAGAAGATCATCCGGTCCTGATTGTCATCATAAAGTTTTCCCTGTTCGTCTTCAAAAACGTATTTTCGTTTGAAGAACTCGTCATTATCCAGAAAATAGACCTGAATTCTGGATCCTGGCAGAGAGGCCACTTTTATGATTAAGGCAAAATCGTCGTCATTGATAATAATATTCATACCTGAAAGCCGCACGACTTCGTGGAGCCGGTGTCTTCTTTCATTGATGGTTCCAAAACGAGGCATTAAAATCCGGATCTCCATACCGGCATCCTGTGCAAAAGCGGGCAATTTTTGAATCAACGAACCAATTCCGGACAAATCCAGATAAGGTTCCATTTCTTGTGTTATAAATAGTATCCTGTTTTTGCTCATGTCAATTGGAGGCTTAGATTTCTAAAACGGAGTGCAAAGGTACGAAAATTAAGGGAAGTTGGATAGAAAATCCAAAGATATCTGGATAAATAATTGAAATTCAATAATTTACTAATAGTAAGAAAGCGTGAGTTCTTTGCGGTTCAGATCGGCATCTGCCAGTTTTACTTTGAGTTTATCGCCAATTTTCCATTTTTTATTGATGAAAGCAGCAGTAGCCTGTAACCGGTTTCTGTCAATGATGATTTCTTCTTCGAATTGGGAAAACGCTAAAAAACCTTCACATTTCACGCTTTCCAATTCGATATAAAATCCCTGTTCATTCATCCCGATAATACGGCCTTCAAAGATTTCACCGATCCGGTCTTTCAGATAATAGACCTGGAAAAAGCGGGTAGAGGCGCGTTCAGCTTCCATGGCTTTTCGTTCCTGATTGGAAATGTGCTGGCACTGTCTGCTCAGCATTCCCTGATCCACTCGGTAATTCTCTTTCAGATTGGCAAACAGAATTCGATGCGCGACGAGATCTGCATATCGTCTGATCGGAGAGGTAAAGTGGGAATAAAATTTAAAGGCCAATCCATAGTGCCCGATATTCTCCGTGCTGTATTCCGCTTTTGCCATCGAGCGGATAGCTAGAGGTTGTAATATTTTAAGCGCTTCATTTTTTTGACAGAGTTCCGTCAATTTATTTAATGAAGTGGAAATTCGTTTTGGTGAACTCAGATCGAGTTTGACTCCCATTTCCAGGGCAAACATGGCAAACTCTTCCAGTTTGGCTGGATCAGGTTTGTCGTGTATCCGGTAAACAAAGGGTATCGGTCGTTCTTTGTTTTTTTCCGCCATAAAACTCGCAACGTATTTATTGGCCAGAAGCATAAATTCTTCGATCAGCATATGGGCCTGCTTCCGTTCTTTCACGATGAGTTCAACCGGATTACCTTTTTCATCCAATTTGAATTTCACTTCTTCTGAGTCAAAATCGATGGCACCATTTTCCATTCTTTTTTTGCGAATGTGGATGGCCATCTCATTCAAGAGGATAAGTTCTTTTTTGAATTGACCTTGTTTTTTATCTAGTATTTCCTGCACTTCTTCATAACTGAAGCGGTGATTGGAATGAATCAGTGTTTTGCCGATCCAATGATTCAATACATTAAATTCCGGGGTGATGGTAAACAATACAGAAAAGGTGTATTTATCTTCATGTGGTCGCAGCGAGCACAAATGGTTGGATAGTTTTTCAGGAAGCATTGGAAGTACCCGATCTACCAGGTACACTGAATTTCCTCTTTTGAGTGCTTCTTTGTCCAAAGCAGAATTTTCATCCACATAATGACTTACATCTGCAATATGGACTCCGATTTCCCAATTGCCATCCTGATTTTTTTGTACGGAAAGCGCATCGTCAAAATCTTTTGCATCTACCGGATCAATGGTAAACGTGGTAATGTGTCTGCAATCTTTTCGGTAAGGATGCAAGGTGATTTCTTCCGGTATTTTGTTTGCTGCGGCAAGCAATCCTTCACTCCAGTCAAGAGGAAATCCTTTTTCTGCGAGGATGCTTTGCATCTCCACGTCGATGGATGTTTCTTTTCCAAGATTGCGGATTACTTTTCCTTCCAGAAGATCGCGTGCTTTCTCTTTGTATTTTGTGATGGAGATCACCACGCGGTCAAATTCATTGACCGGTATGGTCTTCGGGATGTCTAATAATACTTCAAATACTTTCTGTCCGCTTTGTGCATACGCGATGGCTTGCTTATTGAAAAACCGGACAATTCCAATAATTTGATTTCTCGAGCGCTGCAGGACTTCGGTAATCCGTCCTTCGGGTTTGTTTTTATAAACATTGATGATCTCTACTTTAACCAGATCGCCATCTTCTGCGCTTTTTAAATTTTTCTGCGCAACATAAACATCCTTGCCTTCATCCTTGCAAATGATATATGCAAATCCGGCTCGGGCCATGTCGACATAACCTTCATAAATGCTTGTCTTACCCTGCGCAGCGGAATTTACTTTAGCAAAATATTTTTGATTGTCATTGGACTGCAGTTGCTTTTTTTCAACCATAATGTCCAATTGTTCCAATAAACTGCGAACATCCCTGGTTTTTAATTTTTCCGCTAATTGAAATACGGAGAATTTTTTTCCGGGATGTTTGCTAAAGAAAGCGGCCAGTTTTTCTTTCAATAAATTTTTAGGATTGGACTTTGTGCTGGGTGAATTCCTTTTTTTGAATTTGTTTCTTTTCATGAATTATTGAGGAGACAGAATGTGATCAGAGTTTTATAGCAGATGATTGTATAAGACCATCAGGTAAAATTTCAATCTGCCATTTTTTTGTTTGGTCCGGTTGTACTTCGTTTTGGGTTTCATTTAAAATCCCCTCCACTAAAAAAATATTTCCTTCAGCATCAACGTGAGCCATTTTTTGAATGATCCGGTTATTATCCGTATAAAAACCGGCAATCTCTTCCATGTCAAGAAACGTTCCTTCCAGATTAAAGTTCATCAGGTAAAAGGAGTAGTGCATCAATCGTGCAGTCCACAGGACCAGATGATGCATGCCGGGCATGCTTTCATATTGCAGACACGGAAGAAATTCTGTAAATTCATCTACTTCAAATTCGAGGTTGGGCAATACAAAAGACAATAGCAGGGGATCAGGAAGCGGATCGTTTGTTTTACTGAATTGATGATGATCTGTATGTTGTATCGTTAAAGGCAATGTAGTCTTGGGAAAGAAGCTCAGGAAATCAGAAAATGGTTTGGAAGGCATTGAAGAATTTTTACTTGTATTCAGATCAAAGGTAATGTTAATCGCAGATTGAACGGATTTTTCAAATTTGATCCGGATTTTTATTTGAAAATACTATTTATGGATTCTGAAAATTTAATAATTCCGTAATATTGTTTCATGAAACACCTTAACGAATACCCTGGCGGTAGTCCTATTAAATTATGGGCTGAAGACGACAGACCGCGTGAAAAATTATTGTCCAAAGGAAAAAGTGCATTGAGCAATTCAGAATTGCTGGCCATTATCTTGGGTTCCGGTAACCGGGAAGAATCTGCCGTTGATCTGGCTAAACGCATCCTGGACAGCTGCGATCAAAACCTGGTTGAATTGAGTAAATTGGGCATCGAACGATTGAAAAAATTCAAAGGCATAGGTACAGTAAAGGCCATATCCATCGAGGCTGCTTTAGAGCTGGGACGCAGACGGCAACAATCTGAAGCCAAAGAAAAGGCCGTCATAAACGGAAGCCAATCCGCTTATCATTTGATCAAAGCAAATCTTCAGGATTTGAATCATGAAGAATTCTGGGTTATGTTTCTCAACCGGGCGAATAAAATTTTATCTATTGAGAATATCAGTAAAGGTGGAATTACCGGCACAGTAGCCGATAGCAGAATTATTTTCACCAGGGCTATGGAGTTGAAATCCACTGGAATTATTTTGGTGCACAATCATCCCAGTGGATCTTTAAAACCAAGCAGCCAGGACATTGACCTCACCAAAAAAATGAAAGCAGCCGGTCAAACACTTGATATTTCTGTCTTGGATCATCTGATTGTTTCTGATCAGGGCTACTATAGTTTTTCAGATGAAGGAATGTTATAGACTTTTAAATTGGAAAAACGATTTGTCTGGTAAACCTGATATGGTTTAAATATAATAAAACACATAAGGCAGATAAGGCATATATGGCGCATGAGACTTAAATGATATTTAAAATAATGAAAACTTATGTGCCCGATGTGCCTATTGTATTTCAATAAAAATTCAATACGGTTTTAGATTTTAGTGGACGGGAGGTTATATGATGGCAGCCGTTTAAATAAATTGCGGAAGTTGCTATTATAAGCTGAACAAAATTTAGGCTCTATTCATTACTTAGGATTCAAAAGACATGTCTAGTTTTCAAATACTTAAAAGGCTGGTCAAATTTATAAGGCCCTATCGGTGGATTTTCTGGTCTTCTGCCTTTCTAGCCATTGCTATGGCCCCTTTAAATGCAATACTTCCTTACCTCACCAATATCATGGTGGATGAACATATCATGAAGCCCGATCTACATGGATTAAAAGTGATGGCAATCTGGTATTTGATTGTATTGTTTGTATTGACGGCAATGAGATATGGATTCACGATATTGACGAATACCATGGGTCAGCAAATCATATTTGATCTGAGGAATAAAGTGTACAGCCATATACTTTCATTGCGCTTGTCGTATTTTGACAAAACCCCGATTGGCACCAATACAACCCGTGTAATCAATGATCTGGAAACAGTTAACAGTGTTTTTTCAGAGGGACTGATTACCATTGCTGCAGATATACTTTCCCTGCTGACGGTGTTGTTTCTTATGTTCTGGACCAGCGTCAAACTCACTTTGATTTGTTTAGTGACTTTTCCCGTTTTGTTGCTTGCCAGCTATGTGTTTAAAGAAAAAGTCAAAGCCTCATTCCAGCGCGTTCGTACCCAGGTTGCCCGCATGAATGCTTTTTTGCAGGAACACATCAGCGGTATAAAAACGGTTCAGATTTTTGCTGCCGAACAACGGGTGGCTTCAAAATTTAAAGACATCAACAAAGAATATACACAGGCTAATCTCGATGGCATTTTCTATTATGCCGTTTTCTTTCCGGTGGTTGAAATCATTTCAGCTGCTTCTCTTGGATTTATGGTTTGGTGGGGAGCCCAGGGTGTTTTGGAAGGCTTGGTGACCATAGGCCAGCTCGTAGCATTTCCCATGTATTTGGCCCGCTTGTTTCAACCCGTCAGAACGCTAGCGGATAAATTCAATACCTTACAAATGGGATTAGTTGCCGGAGGGCGGGTTTTCGAAATATTGGATAATGCTGAAACTGCAAAGGATTCAGGGCAGATCCGCTCCGGTAAATTAAAAGGCGATATTGTATTCCAAAATGTATCCTTCAGTTACAATGGAGAAACGGAAGTGCTAAAAGATGTTTCTTTTAAACTTGAAGAAGGTAAAACGCTGGCCATCGTCGGTAGTACCGGATCCGGTAAAACCAGTATCATCAGCCTGATCAACCGATTGTATGAAATCGATAAGGGAAGTATTCAAATTGCCGGACATGACCTCAAAGAATACAACATTGAATTTTTGAGAAACCGGATAGCTGTTGTATTGCAGGATGTGTTTTTATTTCAGGGTACCGTCATGGAAAACATGACTCTTAAAAATAACAGGATTACCCTGGAGGAAGTAATTGAAGCATCCCGTATAATCGGTGCTCATGAGTATATAATGAAATTGCCCGGGGACTATCACTATGTACTTGCAGAGCGCGGAAGCAATCTTTCCGTAGGTCAGCGACAATTGATTTCTTTCGTCAGAGCCCTGTTGTGTAATCCGGATGTCCTTATTCTGGATGAAGCTACATCTTCCCTGGATACTGAAACGGAATCCGTATTGCAACACGCCATCGAAAAACTCATCGAGAAAAGAAGTTCTATTGTAATTGCGCACAGGCTGTCCACGATACAGCATGCCGATCATATCATGGCATTGGAGAATGGAAGAATTGTAGAATTTGGCAAACCCAGTGAACTATTAGCGAAAGAAGATGGTTTGTACAAAAGTCTGTATGAAACGTATTTTCAGACAGCAGAGGAAACCCCCGGTTATTAAGCAGCCCAATCAGCTCCCATTTTTACATATTATTTTTTTATTTAATACATTATTATTACCTTTGCAATGTCCATGAACACTTTTAAAACATATACCTATTCAAGCGGAAAGAGTTTTACCGAAAAACTGGTAGGAAGCCTCCTGTTTCTGCTTATAATCAGCGTATTGTTTTACCTGTTTTTTCAATTGTACAAATTTTTGTGGTTTGCTTCACCGGTCTTCCTGATTATTGCATTTATTTTGGAGCCTAAGGTGGTATTGGCCTACTTCAAAAATATCTGGATGCAACTCACGGAAAACATTGTTTCCGGATTAATGAATGCATTAGTGAATGTGATCGGATTTCCTTTTGTAAGTATTGGTTTGATTTTTAAGGCCTGGGTCTATAAAAAATTCGGACGTCTTAATCAGCAAATGAAACAAGATCATTTCGAAGAAAAATTTACACCTTATGAAGAAATGGACTTCGAGTCAAAACCTAAAAATCCATCCAGGCAAAATGCATTGGCAGATGGGCGTTACGATGATTTATTTGAATAAGTAAGCCTCCGTGACCATACTCTCCATTTTTGCTATCCTTTTTACTTTTTTTTACATACTGCTCATCATCTATTTAATTTATCAATGGAACAGGATAAGCTTTCCTGAATTGGTAAAATCATCCGTTACTGAACCATCAGTCAGTATTGTTATTTCTGCGAGGAATGAAGAAGAACACATTATCCAATGTATTCAGTCCTGTCTGAATCAGAATTATCCGGCCCATTTACTGGAGATAATCGTCGTGGACGACCAGTCAGAAGACAATACCTACGAATTGGTAGAGGCAATAGAAGACAGCAGACTCGTATTGATGAGATTGGGAGTATATCGTCGCACCACCATAAAAGGATCCAAGAAAAAAGCCCTGGCTTATGGAATTAATCATGCCAAGGGAGATATTATCTGTACTACGGATGCCGATTGTATCGTACCTCAAAACTGGGTAAAAAATCTGGTTGCCTATTTTGCTGATCCGCGTATTAAGCTGGTGACAGCCCCTGTAAAAGTGGTTGAAACGAGAGGATTCATCAACCGTTTTCAATCTTTGGATTTTAGCGGCAATGGATTAGTCAACGCAGCCGGAATTCATGCCAAACAATTTTACCTGGCCAATGCGGCAAATCTGGCTTACCGGAAAGAAGTGTTTCTGGAAGACGATGCATTTGAAAATAATTATAACATTGCTTCCGGCGATGATGTGTTTCTGGTTGAAAAAATAAGAAAGACTTATCCGGATGGAATCTGTTTTGCAAAATCAAAAGAAGTGATTGTCGAGACACAGGCGATGACATCCTGGTCCTCATTTATCAATCAACGATTGCGATGGGCCGGAAAGATGGGCATTGTGAAGGATTTTAATTTGAAAGCTTTGCCTGCATTTGTCTGGTTGCAAAGAGTTTTGGTGTATGCTTTATTTTATGCAGGAATCTATTATTCGGATGTTAACGTATTGATGATTTCATTTTCCTGTTTGATTCTTCAATGGTTGCTTGACTTTATTCTTCAAATGGATGCTTGCCGGTTTTACAACATTAAAAAATGGGAATTCTGGTTTATACCTGTCGAATTTTTGCATAGCATTTATTTTATATTACTGGGGATACTTTCCTGGTTACCGATTGCTACAGATTGGAAAGGCAGAAAAGTATAATGGCAGAAATTCTTTTTTCGTTTTTATAAAATTCAATTTTCCTGCTTTTTGTTTGGTGTAAGGCTTCGGGAATTTCCAAGATTCGCCGGATTAATATATTCAAATAACGGTTTTTAGGCCAGGCTTTAAGGACTTGTCATTACTTTTGCGCTATGTTTGATTACAGATGGTTCATGATCCTCAGTGTTATCTATTACAGCTCATGCGCCAATATTCAGGGTATCTCGGGAGGACCGGAAGATAAAACCCCTCCGATGTTAACTGAACAAAATTCTACTCCAAATTATGTAACCAATTTTAATGAAAGGGAAATTAATTTGAGTTTTAATGAGTGGGTGAGAATAGAAAATCCATCTGCTAATATCAGCATATCACCACCTACCGAATTTCCACCGGAGTATAAACTGAAAGGGAAGCGATTTACGATCCGTTTTGACAAACGGGAAACCTTACGTGTAAATACTACATACAACGTACAATTCGGAGAATGCATAAGAGACATTACAGCAGGAAATATTCAACGAAATATCCGGTATGTTTTTTCTACCGGAAGTTATTTGGATTCATTGAGCATCCATGGAAAGGTGATTGATGCATTTACCAAAAAACCTAAAGAAAAAATTTTGGTGAGCTTGTATAAATTACTGGACGATACGGCATTTCAAAAAATGAAGCCCTATTATTTCAGTTGGACCGATACAGCCGGAAAGTTTTCTATGAATAATTTAAGTCCGGGCATGTATAAACTCTATGCATTAGAAGATAAAAATCAGAATTATTATTACGATCAGACGACCGAAGGATTTGCATTTTATCCGGATACCATTCAGATCAATTCAAAAGATTCTCTGAATTATGTGTTGAGTTTATCTGTAAAATCATTGCCGGTAAATATCAAAGACAAGCAACTACGTCCCGGACAATTAAATGTTTATTTCAATGAAAAACCATTCAAAGTGAAATTGGAATGTGATTCATCTTCATCCATACAATTTGTAAATTTAAAAGACAGTGTATTGCTTTGGAATGGCTCACAAGAGGAAATTCGTTGCATTCTAAATTATAACAGCAAGAAAGATACCTTCAAGATACCACCAGTCAAAGAGCGATTAAAAGATTCAATCCGTGGAATTCAGTTGGTTCAGTCACTGATCAAACCGGGTGAGTTGCCAGAATTCAAAATGAATTACCCTATTCTTCAAATCCGTAAGGACAGTTTTCAGTTTTTAGATAGTGTTTCGAAAATTACGGCTATTCATATGGATAGTCTGGATCCACGAAAATTTTCGATTGAAGGTACTTATCCGCAAAGTAAACCTGCCAGACTACTTATTCAGGCGAATGCCATCCAGGGGTTGCACCAAATCACGAATCGAAGAGATACCTTTACATTGAGGTTTATGGAAAAATCCAGCCTTTCCCGATTGAGTATGAATCTGGATGGTTTGCAAACTGGGTGGGCGTATATTTTTCAGTTGCTGAACGGTGAAACGGTTAATGTTGAATTCACCTTTGTCGCAACAGAAAGCAACAAAAAATTGTTTTTCAGGAATTTATTTCCGGGTAAATATCGATTGCGATTAATTCATGATGCAAACAAGAATGAATATTGGGATCCTGCGGATTTTTCAAACCGAACTCAGGCTGAATCTATCTGGTATTTTGATATTCCGGATTTAAGAGCGGATTGGGATGTCGATGTAAGTATAAAATTATAACATGAAACTGCGTACAGATAATCTGATGAAATCATATGGTGCACGTGTCGTTGTGAATGGAGTATCCGTGGAAGTCAATGAAGGCGAGATCGTAGGCCTCCTCGGTCCTAACGGAGCAGGAAAGACTACCACTTTTTATATGATTGTTGGATTTATTACTCCGAATAAAGGTGCAGTCTATCTGGATGAAAAAGAAATTACCAGAGATGCAATGTATGTGAGAGCGAGGAAAGGAGTCGGCTATTTACCTCAGGAGCCTTCTGTTTTTCGCAAGCTCAGTGTTGAGGATAATATCAAAGCGATACTTGAAATGACTCAATTGAGTCAGGAAGAACAAAGAGATAAACTCGAGTCCCTGTTGGCAGAATTCAATTTAAACCGGGTGCGTAAAAATCCGGGGGATTCATTAAGTGGGGGAGAACGTCGTCGTACGGAAATAGCAAGATCGCTGGCTTCTGATCCTCATTTTATATTGTTGGACGAGCCCTTTGCCGGAATTGATCCGATTGCAGTGGAGGATATACAATCTATTGTACAAAAACTGAAAGCCAAAAATATCGGGATATTGATCACAGATCATAATGTGCAGGAAACCTTGTCGATCACAGACAGAGCTTATTTGATCGTTGAAGGCCGAATACTCATGTCAGGAACTGCAGAAGAGTTAGCTGCAGATGAGGCGGTACGCAGAGTATATCTCGGACAAAATTTCGAATTGCGTAAAAGAAGAGCAGGCAATGAAAGTATTTAGTGGACTATTGTTTCTGATTTTCTTTTTTTCCTGTGGCGAAGATGCCTACAAGATTGAGAAAAAAGCAAAAGTAAAAGCGGACAGTCTTTTTCAGATTGAATATCAGACTATCATCAGGGAACAGGATTCACTCTGTATGCTACGAAATAAATCTGTGCTGCCTCATTTACTCGATTCTATAGTAGAGGTGCGGAAAATCCAAATCATTCAATTGCAAAAGGGTTTATGAAAATTAGTTTATTCCTATTAATTGTAGTTTTGTTTCTGCGATGCAAAAATGAATCCGAAGTCACCGTTGAAATGGTTGCCAAAAAACTGGATGAGCGACGTCGCGAATTTATTAAAGAAAGAGAAGAAGATTGTCATAAACTATTGATGAAGGAAATTGAAGAGAAAGCCGATTCCATATTAATCTATACCGCAAAAAAAATAAAATACGACAGCTTGACCATTCCTCATGATTCCATCAGACCGGAAAAACCCGAAGTCGCATTTCCACAATATAAAAAACCGGAAAAGCCGGAAGATAAAATCAATGTGGATTCAATTCAAAGCTCTTCCAGGCCCAAATAAAGTAGTACTCAGGATCGGCCTGAAATAATAGGATTACAATTTTATGATCACTTAAGATGGTTTTGACTTCAGGTAAAATCGTCGCTCATCTTCATCATTCAAGTGGTGGTGTTACTCGTTGAGTCTTGTTTTCTCAATATCCACATATCCTGCTGTGGTATGTCATTGATAAGTGTGCCCGGAATGAATTGCTCAATTTGAAATAAATGTTTGATCCTGGCTTCAACATATTTCACCGGATGAAAAGCGCCGAACGAACGGTGGCCGTCTATATTGGATTCGTGAATGATCGGTTCGCCTTTTAGAAAGCGCTCCCTTTCATCAGCTTCAAGTCTGGATACAAATGCTTCGCCGTGTAAAGTGATCATTAAAATACCTTCGTGATCCAAAATTCGATGTAACTCTTCAATCCAGGGTGTAAAAAGATGTTCGGAGAGATGAGTAAAAATAGAGATCGTATAAATTGCGTCAAATGAATTATTTTCTAAATCCAATGGTGGTTGTAATTGATTCAAAATAAAATGGACGCCGGTAATATTCTCTTTGTTCCAGGCTATGGTATTTTTATTGTAATCGCTGCCGGCAATGATGCTGCCGGGATTTACTAATTTGGGCAAATGACGAATGACTCTGGATGGTCCGCATCCCCAATCTAAAATGCGTATGGGTTTATTTAAGTCCAGATGGGCTCCGAGTAAACCGATAATCCATTTAGCCGTTTCGTATCCGTCCTTATAATAAGCTTCATAATTTAGTTTATAGGATTCGAATAACATGTAGGGCGGTGGCAGTGGAAGATCAGGATTTGCTTTTTCAAATTGCAGATTCGCTTTTCTGTTTTTGAGAAAATGATAAAAATAGATGAGTTTATCTACCTCAAGACCAAAGCCTGATTTTCTTAGAAACCTGGAAGCAGTTTTTAAATATGTTTTGATCATGAGGACAGAAAAAATTTTTGAAACCAATAGTGCTGATAGAATCGCCTTAGGTATTCTTAAATTATGTTATTTGTCTTCTATGTGGTTCAGTAGAAAACAAATTGGTATGGTACTATTTTATCTGAAATTAATTCCCCACCATCATTTTTGGTGCAGCGGCAAGCATCTCATCATCAGCTTTTGATTTGTATTTTTCAAAATTCTTGATGAATAGTTCTGCCAGTGCATTTGCTTTCTGATCGTATGATTCCTTATCTGCCCAGGTATTTTTGGGATTTAATATTTCCGCTGGTACTTCAGGGCAGGACGTGGGATATTCTAATCCAAAGATTTCATGTGTTTGATAGGATGCTTTGTTTAAGGTGCCATTCATTGCAGCTGTAATCAAAGCACGGGTATACGACAATTTAATTCTGCTGCCTACGCCATAAGGTCCGGCGGTCCAACCTGTATTCACCAACCAGATATTCGGTTTGAACTGTTCAATTTTTTTACCAAGCATACCGGCATAAAAAGTCGGATGCAATGGAAGGAAAGGCGCACCAAAGCAATTCGAAAAGGTTGCCTTCGGTTCAGTAACACCGGCTTCTGTTCCGGCTACTTTTGCGGTGTATCCTGAAATAAAGTGATACATCGCCTGTCCTTTATTTAATTTACTGATTGGTGGAAGGATACCATAAGCATCACAGGTCAAAAAGAAAATGTTGGACGGATGGCCACCAACAGAAGGAATTACCGCATTGCGAATATGTTCTATCGGATATGAAACTCTTGTGTTTTCCGTGATGGCACAATTGCTATAATCAGGAACATTGCTGTCATTATAAAAACCGATGTTTTCCAATATCGCTCCCGGAGTTATTGCATGAAAGATGTCCGGTTCTTTTTCCTCTGTAAGATCGATGCACTTGGCATAACAACCTCCTTCAAAATTAAATATGCCATTATCAGACCAGCCATGCTCATCATCACCGATCAGTCCTCGTTCAGGATCTGCTGAAAGGGTTGTCTTTCCTGTCCCTGACAAACCAAAAAATATGGTTGTATCTCCTGCCTTTCCAATATTTGCAGAGCAATGCATGGACAATACATTTTTCTGATAAGGCAGTATAAAATTGAGTATGGTAAAAATGGATTTTTTAATTTCTCCGGTGTATGCTGAACCTCCTATTAAAATCCGCTTGGTTTTAAAATCAATCATTGAAAAATTGTGTTGACGGGTTCCGTCAACAGATGGTACTGCGCGAAAGTCAGGCGCGCAATATATGCACCATTCCGGCTCAAACTGTTCAATTTGCTCATCGTTTAATCGGATAAACATATTGCTTGCAAATTGTGCACTCCAGGGATATTCAGCAAATACCCGCACTTTAATGCGATATCTTTCGTCAGCGCAAGCATAGGAATCCTGAATGAAAATTTCTTTTCCTTCGAAATAAGCGCATACTTTTTGAAAGAGCGCATCAAATTTATCTTGTGGAAAGGGTTTATTGAATTTATTCCAGTCGACTGCGTCGTGTGTTATGTCATTGTCGACGGTAAATTTATCGTCCGGGCTTCTGCCAGTAAATTCACCGGTGCGGATGCAGAGGGCTCCCTTATCGCTCAGCACGCCCATATTTCTGTTTAAACTTTCATTAACGAGTTGGGACGGAGTTAAGTTGGAATAAACATGTTTTGGATTCTTAATACCATAGTTTTCAATTGGCGATCTAGCTGAAATTTTACCTGAAAAGCCCATGAATTTGGATTTAGCCTGGTTGATTAAATGAAAAGCGGCTGCAAAGTTAGTATCAAAACCGAATGAAAAAGAATCAGAGTAGAATTCTTTATGAAATCTTTGGCAATTGTATGGTAAAAGTGGTGCCTTTTCCGGGCTCGGAGGACTTGACGAAAAGCCTGCCATTGTGGTAGTTTTCGATGATCCGGCGTCCCAGGGAGAGGCCCAGCCCCCAACCGCGGGTTTTGGTTGTAAATCCGGGTCGGAAAATCTGTTTCCACTGTGAAGAAGGAATGCCTTTTCCGGTGTCGCTGATATCGATATTGACCCATTTTGAATCCTGCCTGATCTCACAACGGATTAACCCGCTGTCATTCATGGCATCCAGTGAATTGCGCAGGAGATTTTCGATGACCCAGGAAAACAGGTTGCTGTTAATTTGAGCAAAAAATGAGTTAGTTGCGTGATCCGGAAATTCGAATCGGATTTTTTTTGAAGCCCTGGCGGCAATATATGTTTTGCAATTCACCAATACTTCTACTAAATCTGTTTTTATCAATTCCGGTTGTGAGCCTATTTTCGAAAAGCGGTCCGCAACCTGCTGTAATTTAAATACATCGAATTCCATTTCATCAATAAATCGCTTTTGATCTTCCGCGCTGGTTCCTGCAGCACGCAGATTCTCAATCCATGCCATCATACCTGATATGGGTGTACCCAGCTGATGTGCTGTTTCTTTTGCCATTCCTACCCATACCCTGTTTTGCTCCTCACGGCGCGAAGCATTAAATACGGCATAGCCTATTCCCGCATAGAGAATGAGCAGGAATAATTGGACTACGGGGAAATAGCTTAACCAGGTCAGTATCACCGGATACTTGTAATAAATGATATAGTCTTCACTTTCCAATGGAGGCGGACCATGAGCCTTAAGTTCGCGCACCAAACTTGCGGTATCACTGTTTTCAGGAAAATTGTAAAATTCGATTTTATTATTTCTGTTGATGGTAAGAATCTGCAGATCCGATTTAATGGTTTCGAGCATTTCCTGCTCATAGGTCATATCTTCGTTCAGGTTGGACGTATTGGTAATTTCTCTTAAGGTTTTTTCAAATAATTCTACTTTGGTTAATTCCAGTTTGGAAAGTTTTTGAGCCAGGTAATATGAATAGAATAAGGGCATCAGCATAAACAGTAGTCCTACTGCAATGATGATTAACTTCCAATTCTTTGTTTTTATACCTTGATTCATCTGTAGATTCTGAATAGCTGTAATTGCCGTAAAACTAAAGCGTTGCAAAATAACGGGAAATAAGGGAAATTATTAGTGCGATATTCTTTAATTTTCAGATGCATCCGTAAGTTGAAAGCACTTTATAACCGCAAAGGCGCAAAGGTTTCGCAAAGTGCGCAAAGTTTAATGCTATACGTATCTACAAATTTTGGGTTTGTTCATCACTCCAAAATGTCTAAGCCATCGTAGCATATAAATTTTAGAAGACCTGTTTAATTTACAATTTGCAATTTCGCAAATTTCAAAATGATTTTACGTTGTGGATTTTCAATTTCATTAAATAGAATTGTTGCAACTCTATTTTCTTTTGATCCTTCAATGGTGATTACTTTTCCTCTGCCAAATTTTTGATGAAGGACCATCATGCCGGATTGTATGGAATCCGAAGGGCTGGCAGAAAAATTGGTGATGACTTCGCGGCTGAATTTCGGTTTGTTACTAACCCATTTATTTTTGAAATCCGGTTTGTCATCCATCAATTCAAATACGGCATTGCGTGTATTATTTTTATCGATCTCCATTCGTTCAGGTTGGATCTCATCAATGAAGCGACTGGGCTCGCTCATGCGAAGATTTCCGAATACGTACCTGGTATTTGCATATGACAGTGCAAGAAATTGTTTAGCACGGGTGATAGCAACATAAAACAATCGCCTTTCTTCGTCAATTTGCTCGGGATCTTTGGACGCAAGATAACTTGGGAATAAATTTTCTTCCAATCCTCCGATGATGACTGCGCCAAATTCCAAACCCTTTGCGGAATGAACGGACATCAGGGTGACATATTCGGCAGCACTGTCACTTTGATCCAATTCTGTAATTAAGGAGATGGATTGTAAATAGGATGCAAGTGATTTGTCTTTGTCTTCTTCTGCACTCCATTCATCTTCTTCGGTAAACGTTTTTATACCATCTAATAAAGCCATCACATTTTCCAGGCGCTGTAATCCTTCATTCGTCAGATCCTGTTTTAATTCAGAAGACATTCCTGAAATTTTAAATGCATACATGGCCGTGTTGTAAGCATCGGATGCATGACTGGATTGCTGGACCTCGAGGATCTGCATTTTGAATTGCTTAAGACTCTGTGCTGCTTTTGGACTTAGTTCGATCTGTGCACTTGCTTCCCAAAGCGAGCAATTGTTTTCCGTGGCGAATTCTTTAAACTTATCTATTGTAGAATCACCAATGCCCCGTTTGGGATAATTAATAATCCGTTTGAAGGCTTCATTGTCTTTCAGATTTACAATCAATCGCAGATAAGCCAGAAAATCTTTTATTTCTTTTCGCTGATAAAAAGACAATCCACCGAATACCTTGTAGGGTATATTCACTCTGCGCAACTGTTCTTCAAAGATCCGTGACTGCGCATTGGTCCGGTAAAGAATGGCGATTTCGTGATTTTTAAGATGATACCTGTTCTTTAATTCGACTATATAATCTGCAACTTTTCGTCCTTCTTCTACGTCGGTCGTGCATTTCAGTAATTTGATTTTATTTCCGGATTCAATTTCGGTCCAGATTTCTTTTTTAATTTGCTTTTGATTGTTGGTAATGACGTCATTTGCTGCCTGAACAATGTGTGGCGTACTCCGGTAATTTTGTTCAAGTTTGAAAATTTGTGCATCCGGAAAATCAGTTTGAAAATCCAGTATATTTTTTATGGTTGCTCCGCGAAATGCGTATATACTTTGTGCATCATCACCGACGATGCAGATATTTCTGGGACTATCTTTATAAAGGACTAGTTTTTTGATAATCGCATACTGTAAATAATTGGTATCCTGAAACTCGTCTACCAATACAAATTGAAATTGCTTTCTGTATTTTTCAAGTACGTTATCCGGATTTTCCTGAAGTAGACGGAACAATTGTAGCAACAGGTCATCAAAATCCATGGCACCACCGCGGATGCAGTGTTGTACATACTTTTTGTAAATTTCATAGGTTCGTGGCATCCGGTTTTCGGCATCCTGATCTCTCAGGTCAGCATCTTTTTCATACATAATCGGCGTAATGAGATTCGATTTAGCAGATGAGATGCGGGTCCGGACTGTATTTACATTGTATTCTTTAGGATTCAGATTCAATTCCTTTAGAATTTCATTGATGACACTTTTACTGTCTTCCGTATCATAAATTGAAAAGGCAGAAGGATAGCCGATCTTCGGTGCTTCCACTCTCAGTATTCTTGCGAATATGCTGTGAAAGGTACCACTCCAGACCTTTCTGACTTCATTGCCGACGAGTTGACTAATGCGTTCTGTCATTTCCCGTGCAGCTTTATTGGTGAATGTGAGTGAAAGTATGTTATAGGGTTTAATTCCTTGTTGAATTAAATAAGCAAGTCTGAAGGTAAGTACCCTGGTCTTACCGGATCCCGGACCGGCAATTACCATTACGGGACCATGAGTTTGAGTAACTGCTTTTTTTTGTTCCGGATTTAATCCGTCGAGAAAAGAATTCATGTGTTCTATTAGAGGGCACAAGATATGAAATTGCGGTGATGCGTTCTGTGATAGTCGTGAATAATGAGCATCGAATTTTTTTGAATGATGTTTTAATCATAAAACGGCTTGTATGCCAATGAAAGGTTATTTGCATAAGTTAAGCAATTCGCAGTTCAACCGGAAAAGTAGCCATTGATATCTTCCCGATTTTAGCATATTTTAGCGTAAATTTTGATCCTATCCGATGACTAAGGAGTATCCGTCAAATAGTGTTTTTATTTCTCATGCCTGGGGAGGTCTATCCGATGAAGTCACGCAAGCCCTCATCAGAAAATTCAAAGAAAAGAACATACCCTATATCGTTGACAAAAGTCATCTCGATTACAGAGGCAGTATCCAGGAATTTATGATACAGCTGGGTAAAGCTGATATGGTGATTATTATTTTAAGTAATAAATACCTGCAATCTGAATTTTGTATGTTTGAATTGATTCAGATTTATAAAAATGACCGACTTAGAGACCGCATCTTTCCCATTGTTTTGGATGAAGTAGCTATATCTAAATCTACGGATCGTCTTGAATTGGTAAAGTATTGGGAAAATCAGATTGATCTATTGCAATCTAAACTCAAAGAATTGAATTCCCTGAGTTATATTGAAGGAATTACGGATGACCTGAATCTGTACACTGAAATCAGAAATAATATTGCCAAGCTCACCAGCATTCTCAGGGACATTAATTCTTTAAATCTCAGGATGCATTCGGATACTGATTTCGAGATTTTATGCCAGGGCATTTTAGCTAAATTGAAACCGTCAAAAGCTCCAATACCGGCAAAACCGGAAACCGTTATTGAGCCCAAACCGGAATTGTTGAATTCAATTCATACTTCCAAGGTTTGGATTAAGTGGGCAGGATTAGCTATGGTAGCTGTATTTTTAGTATTGGGAATGGGCAAGTTTATATTCGGAAATTCCACGAAGGAACAAGCAGTGGCGATTCCAGTAAAAAGTCAAATTGAATTTGCAGTGGCGGATTCGCTCAAATTAAAAATAGAATCTTTTTTGAGGTCCGGTGATTTCTATTATCCGGATAAAGATTGTGCCTGGAAAGCCTATAAACAACTGGAAAAATTATATCCGGATTATTCCGGCTTGCCGGCTTTGAAGAATGATCTGGTTTCCAAATTGATAAGCAGAACAAATGATTTATTGGCGGCAAATTCTCCTTTTGAAGCGCAGCTTATCGTGCAAAAAATACACGAACTGGATCCGTTGAATAAGCAAACAAGGGAAATGGTGGATAGGATTAACCGCCAAAAAGAAGAAATTGCAAAATGGCCCAAATCGGAATCAAAAAACAAAGAGACAGTTTCAAAAGAAATCAATAAAAGCAACCATCCGGTCGTGCCTGAATCCCCGGTCGTACAGACCAAAGAACCTCCCAAAAACGAAGCCATAAAGCAGGTTCCGGAAATAAGCCCGGAAACTAAATCCGTTGAAAATGCGAATGCACAAAAATCTGAACATAAAACCAGAAAAGTAACCATTCCGGCTAATACGGAATTGGTTCTGGCCACCAATCAGGAATTCAATAGCGAAGAAGATCTTCAGCAGAATAAATTATATTATTTTAGAGTTGCCAAACCTGTATTGATAAATGGAGTAGTCGCTGTTTCATTAAATGATAAAGCAGAAATGAAAATAAGCAAAATCAAAAAAAGCGATTATAAGAGGGCGGGGGTATTGGAGTTTGTGATTACCAGATTGGTCCTGGGCGATGGATCAGGATTAAATTTGAAGTCGAGTAATTTCCAATTGAAAGCTGATGATGATATTCCTTTAATCATCGCGAGAGGTCAGCAATTTAAAGTGAAAACAGCTCAGGCTATAACCATTGAAAAGTAATGATATGAAACTTTATTTTCTGTGTGTGATGACTCTTGTTTCTATGAAGTCCGGATTCAGTCAGGATGCTTATTCTGTGGAATCTCAAACAAAAGGTCTTTCCATTGCAGCTACTTTCGGTAGGTTAGGCTGGAGTTCGGAGGATTTGGATTCTCAATTTGAAAATGGTTTTTATTACGGGTTTCATGCAGGTTTCGGTTTCAATCATCAATGGGCGGTTATTCTTCAGATTCATTTTGCATCGATTGCAACTCCGCTGGAGGGATTTGATAATTACCCATATTTTGAGGCTTGCCTGGGACCACGGTATTATTTTAATACAAACACCAAAAAATGGAGACCCTTTCTGGGGGCTCATGTAAATTATACCAAATTTACAGGGCCGGCATCTGATCTCAATAATCCCGGTAATTATTTTGATTTGCGATTGATTGGTTACGGAGTCGGCTTATCTGCCGGTGCCCATTATTATTTGAACAGTCAGTTGAGTTTATTTGGAATGCTAAAGGGAACTTATGGTAAAAGCAGTAAAATTTATCTGAATGATTTCAGACAGGAAGATAATTATACCTTTACTTCATTGAGCTATGGAATCGGAGTATCCTATCATATAAGCAATTAATACCTGAATCATGTCCGGACTGATTGAACGATTAAATGCCAAAGGACCTAAACGCATACTATCCCTGGATGGGGGAGGAATTCGTGGTATTCTGACCTTAGGTTTTCTCGAAGAAATGGAACGCATACTCCGTCTCAAATCAAATAATCCAAATTTGAAGCTTTGTGATTATTTCGATTTAATCGGAGGAACGAGCACGGGTTCAATCATTGCAGCAAGTCTTGCCATCGGCAATTCAGCTTCAGAGGTTAAGAAGAAATATTTCGAACTTTCAAGAAGTGTTTTTGGCAAGCGGAAAAATTTGATACATTATTTACTGAGAGGTGAAAAGTATGATCCCAAACCATTGGATAAGGCTTTGCAGGAACAGGCCGGAACTATTTTGTTGGGTGATCAAGAGAAGATAAAAACCGGTTTATGCGTGATGACAAAGCGGGCGGATACATTTAGTACCTGGCCTGTATACAATCATCCGGCAGGCAAATATTTTGAAGAAAACAAACAGATTCCCTTATGGAAGTTGTTGAGAGCAAGCGCAGCGGCTCCAACCTATTTCATCCCGGTAGCCATGGAAATTTCGAAAGGAGAGCATGGTGTCTTTATCGATGGTGGCATCAGTCTTGTCAATAATCCGTCTTTGTATTTGTTTTTAATTTCAACATTAAATGGATTTCCTTTCAAATGGAAGGTAGGTAAAGAGGATATACAACTCGTTTCCGTTGGAACCGGCGTAAAAACAAATCGGTTCAAGCCATCCGATTTTGAAAACGAAAGTGTGATTTCATGGGCCGGTAAACTTCCGGAATATTTTTTCCATGATGCCAATTCCTTCAATCAACTCTTGTTGCAAATCATAAGTGATTCTCCTACGGCAATTGAAATTAATAGTGAATTCGGAGATTTAAAAGAGGATAATTTATTTGGTCAGTATGCACTGACTTATCTGCGCTATAATGTAAATCTGGATAAAGATCCGCTCGAAAAAATCGGGATTCATCTGAACGCAAAACAACTGGAGACTATTGGAGAAATGGATCTCGTAGAAAATATGGATTTGCTGGCATTAATTGGCTCAACAGCCGCAAAAGTGTATATGAAAGAGGAGCATTTTGATGAGGTATTTATAAATAGTTTAAAGGTTTAAGACGGCCGAATACCTGCAATTGTATACCGTAGCAGGATTATCCGTTCTCATCGACTATTGCGTCGAATACAGTAGGTTCAGACCGGTCAAATTCAGCCAGAAAGGTTTGACGTATTTGTTTCCAGTTATTTCTGATTTTTAAACGCACCACTTCCATTTCTTTTGAATCGACATCGCCGTATCCCAATGTTTCGATGATTTTGTAAATGGTTTTCAGGGATTCAAATGGATAATGGCCGGTTTGTATTTCGGATTCATTCAGGTTTTTGTAAACACTTCTTACCTCATCAATGGATTTGCTTAAGTTGAATAAGACTTCAAAATATTTTTCCCTTGAATTATTCTGATTATAGGTATACAATAGTGCCTGATTTACTGAGGTGATCAGATTTCCCCACAGGGAACGGAGGGCAAGCATAAAATTGGATCTTCTCTGGAAGCAAAAACCAAGGTAGGCCAGGGGTATAGTAATGAGTATCGGAAATAAATCTTTAAAGAGGGAATAGTACATTTTATTCGCTGAGCCATCCCAGAAATAAAGCATCAATCCAATGGCTAAAATAAGCGTATATAAAAATGTATATGCAATGATGGTATTGATGAGCTTGCGTTTCGTCATTTTCAATTATTTACATTGCAAATATCGTAAACTACTACCGGAATTATAAATGGTAGTAAAGTATGGATAAATGATGTATTTGATTGTCGTACTGATCAAGGATCCAATACTTGATTAAAGATCGCGAAACCGGATCGCCGATCTGCAATGTGATCTATATTCAGTGCAAATTCGGGTCTTCATTTTCATAATGGATGATTTGAATTCGAAAGGAATGCGTATCTGATTGCTTGGAAAGCCTTGAATTTTGGCCTGTTTCGGGGATACAGGAAAAAAACTTTTCTTTTTTTTTAGAAATGGTAATTTTCTTTTTAGAACATGAAAATTAAGGAGTTATGAAAATGGTTTATACACATTTGAAAATGATTAGAAGTGTAAGCATCTGGAAGCCTTAAATTTAGTGAGATGACGAGTATTTTTAATACGAAGGACTTCTTGTAAAAAAGAACAAGGCCTGGATGCATTTTTGGATTTTTGTTTTACTTTTACAACGCATTTAATAATCCCCCTGAGGAAGATATGCCGAAAAGAACGAAGCCGGATCATATACTTTCAAAACTTATCACAGAATTTGAAGAGCAAGGTCAAATACTCACACGTGAGTGTTGGGATGAAAAATCTTACCTTCGATTGATCAATCATTATGAGAAACAATGTCAATTTGACAAAGCCCTGCAAGTAACAAGTCTTGCTTTAAGACTATACCAGTTCAAACCGGACTTTTTCCTGATCAAAGCAAAATTATTAGTTTCCTCGCAAAAGCCACTTGCTGCTATTTCAGTACTGGAGCAGGCCTATGCACTCTCTCCATCTGATCCGGAAATCAGCCTGCTCAAAGCAAAGGCGTATGCACTATCTCAACAGTTTGACGAAAGTCTCAGGATTATTTCAGATTTAAAATGCGAATTCTTGAAAACCGATTTCACAGAATTATTATTGGTTGAAGCATTTATCTACGAAACCATGAAGGACTTTAATAAAATGTTTGATTCTTTGCGCGAAGCATTGATCCTGAATCCGAACAATCATGAAGCACTGGAACAAATCTGGGTCAGTGTGGAATTTTCCAAAAAATACGATGAAAGTGTACAGCTTCATCAGGACATTATCGATAAAAATCCCTATTCTTATCTGGCCTGGTACAACCTGGGACATGCCTATTCCTGTTTAGGTGAATACGAAAAGGCAGTCGAAGCTCTGGAATATTCTTTCCTGATTAATCCTCATTTCGAACAGGGTTATTTGGATTGTGCAGAACTCTGTTTACAGGTGAGCATGTATGAAAAAGCACTGCGATGTTACCAGGAAGCCAACGAGATTTTTGGACCGGATGCTGAGCTCATCGTATATATAGCAGAATGTCTGATTAAATTAAACAGACACAAAGAAGCCAAAGTTAAATTGCAAAGAGCGATTTATCAGGATCCATACAATGAGGAAATATTCTTTTATTTAGGAGAATGTTACTGTGCTGAATCCAGCTGGAAGAAAGCGATCAAGGCTTATTTGCAGGCGATAGAACTGGATGACCAGAGGGAAGAATTTCATGCGGGTATCGCCCTTGCCTACGAAAATATTGACAACGTAAAAAAAGCGGAATCGCATTACCGCAAGTCAGCAAACTGTGGACTCGAACAAAGCAAATATTGGTGCTTATATATCTCTTTCCTTCTGACCAGCAAACAATTTGAAAAGGCCGAAAAAATTCTGATACGGGCAGATAAATATAGTTTTGGTGCAGATCTGCTTTATTGCCGCGCTGCGTATTATTTTCTGACTGATTCCAGAGAAAATGCCATCGCTACTTTAGAAGAAGCCTTAGCTGAAAATTCCAAAGAGTATCAGATCCTTCTCAAACTTTATCCACAGTTGAATGAAGATAAAGAAGTGATGAGCATGATCAGATACTATTCTGTCGAGAGTTGATGATGACCATTTGAAATCATTCAATTCCTGATAATACCAGTCTTGTATTCAGTTCATTTCTAAATAGTAGTTTTTCGAATGCATTCTTCGCGCTCATTGCAAAACCTTTGCCTCTTTAAGGAACCTTTGCGTTCTTTGCGAAACCTTTGCGTTTAAGAAAATCTTTCTACGTATCTGTAGCGTTCCCGATTAAGTAAATAAAAAGCGTAATAATACCAGTCTTGTATTCGGTTCATTTCTAAATAGTAGTTTTTCGAATTCATTCTTTGCGCTCATTGCAAAACCCTTGCCTGTTTAAGAAACCTTTGCGCTCTTTGCGAAACCTTTGCGTTCTTTGCGTTTAAGAAAATCTTTCTATGTATCTGTAGCGTTCCCGATGAAGTAAATAAAAAGCGTATAGGAATCTGCAACTTGGGTTTTAGAATTTATATCTCTTACAGCAATGGTCTGCATTTTTTAATATTATCATTACACGAATACTAAAAAAAACCACATTCGCTTATAAGCTTAAGACTAAAGGCTGTAGAGCTGTCTTTAATAATTTGAATAGTGCCGGTTTTTTATCAGAAATATCTTATAGAGACAATGGTATTTTCGATCATAGCTTATACCATCATTCTATAATCCTATCACAGATTGTTTAATGAAGCGCTCTTACTTTCATCGTTACATTCTCTGTAGGCCGGTCACCTCTCTCCGTTTTTACTGCTGCTATTTTATCAATCACATCGAGGCCTTCAATAATTTCACCAAAGACGGTATACTCCATATCCAGGAAAGGGGTGCCTCCAAGTTTCTCATAAGCTGCTTTTTGCTCAGCGGTATATTTGATTCCTTTGCGGTCTTCTATTTGGGTAAGATTTTGTTCGGTTTGAATATTGCCCTGAACAATATAGAACTGGGATCCTGAAGATTCTTTTTTAGGATTCACCTGATCTCCTGTTCTTGCTGCTGCTATGGCACCTTTCTTATGTACAAACATGGGATTGAATTCTGCGGGAATAGTATATCCCGGGCCACCACTTCCAAGCATGCTCGTTGGAGACGCATTTCTGGAATTGGGATCACCACCCTGGATCATAAATCCATTGATGACACGGTGAAACAGCAGATCATTGTAAAATCCTTGTTCGGCATGTTTAAAAAAATTATCGCGATGCAATGGAGTTTGATCGTATAATTTCGCAAGCATAGATCCTAAAGATGTTTCAATAACTACATAGCATCCTTCAGGAGGAAGAACTTCGATTTTTTGTTGAAAGCTACTCATTTTTTTGCCTTTAAAAGATTTAAGTGACACCTGATAGATGCCTGATTTTGTGTACAAATGTTTAGGATTTTTTTCTTTTGATTTGCTTCCGTCGCCAAAATCCCATTCAAAGCGATCAGCATCGGGAGATTGATTTTTGAATGTTGCGCTTGCGGGTAATTTGACCTGGTTATTGTCCAGGCTGAATTTTACCATGTTTGGAGAACAAGCACTGATAATAAAAAATAAAGGAACACACCAAAGAAATCGGTTCATAGGAAAAATTTTATAGGAAGAAATAATTTATTGAATGGTAATTTTCATTTTCAGATCCTTAAGCGGTCGACTGTTTTGATCGACATCAACAGAACAAATACGGTCGATAATATCAAATCCTTCAATGACTTCACCGAATACCGTGTAATCACCATCCAGGAATGGAGTACCTCCAAACGCTTCATAGCGCTTCTTATCCTCTTCAGTGTATTTTACATTTTTTCCTTTCGTCATCATTTCCAGTTGACTTCTATTTGTGGGTTGTCCCTGAACAATGTAAAACTGGGATCCGGAGGATTCTTTATTCGGATTGGCCTGATTGCCCAGTCGTGCTGCAGCCAGAGCTCCTTTGAAATGAAGTTTACCAATTTCTGCAGGTATTTTATACGTTGGTCCGCCGGCACCAAGCATTACTCCGGCAGGAGCATCTTTTGACATTGGATCACCACCCTGAAGCATAAAGTTTTTAATCACACGGTGAAACAACAATCCATCATAGTACCCTTCCTTAACCAATTTTAGAAAATTTTCTTTGTGTTTTGGAGTGCTGTTGTACAGTTTTGCTTTCATGTTACCCAGCGGAGTCTCAATGAGCACAATGGTCTCCTTGGTTTCAAATTGTTTACAGGATGAAATTAATATTGATGTTAAAAAAATTAGATAACAAATTTTTTTCATGACTGATTATTTTTAAATTCTGTTGGAAATTCTGATTTGAAATATTCTATGACTTTGACTTTTAAATATTCTTCCTGTTCTTTTACACCTTTTAGTTTAAAAGGTTTTATCATTTGATAATGCGGCCATCCATCCTGATCGTTACCCTGAAATTCATAGTATCCATCCTGGCTCAGCAATCTGCATGAAGCAATGTGCATTAAATCTGTTTTTTCTTCTTTGGTAAAGCGCCCTTCTTTCAATTGACCTAATTCCTGAATGCCGATCATCAGCAATATCGCATTGAGTTCCGGCAATTCTTCCCGGCCAATCTTATCTTTAACAAAGTGACGGATTCTTAACCATTCGAAATCCAATTCCCACTTTTCCATGCGGGCGCAAATTTAGACAAATTATTCCTCATGAAAAACGGGTAATATTTCAGCCACTTTGCGGGTGGGCAGAAAAGAGGCTATACACCCGATGAGCAGGACGGTCAGGCCCACCACCAAAAAGTCTGCAAGCCTGATCTGTATAGGGTAGCTGTCGATTATGAATTCTTCGGGTACGCCAATCAGACCGTATTTCTTTTGTAACCAATAAAACGTTAATGCAAGGGCAGAGCCGAACATCAGGCCTAAAAAGCAAATCATCAGTCCGAGATGGACAAATACCATTTTCATGTTGCGATCTGTCATTCCCATTGATTTCAGAATGGATATATCCATGCGTTTTTCTAAAACGATCATCCACAAAGCGCCTACGACAGTAAATGAAACCAATAGCAAGGTCAGACAGAACAAGGAATAGAAAAGCCATTTTTCGAGTTTCATAATCTTGAGAAATGCTTCATCTTGCTGATAACGGTCTTTGACCAGATAGGAATCCCCCATGATTCTTCTGATTTCGGGAAGTATATTTTGTACTGATGTGCCCGGGTTCAGTTTGAGTTCAATGGAACTCAGCTGGTTTGGTTTTTTAAGGATGATCTGAACGGCATTCAGATCAGTGATGATATTTGAGTAGTCTCCATCCTGATGAAATGAAAAAACGGATTGCGGTTGAAGAGGGTATCGTTTTATTTCGTTGGTAAAGTTGAGATTTTCTTCATGGTCCGGAACAAATACTTTGATCACTTCCTGAAAGTTGCTTATGGATACGCCGAGTTTATTTTTAATTCCTAAACCTAAATTGGCCAGAGGTGCACCATCACTGGTGATTTCAAAATTACCTTCTACTACTGCTTCACGGGCAGCGCAAACTTTTTCGAATTCGGAATCCACACCTTTGATAATTCCAAACTCATGCGCATCATCATACTGAAACATGGCCACTTCTTCCAGGGTGCGGGTTACATAAAGTACTCCGTTAAGTGTATGCAGGCTTTGCATTTGCAGACTATCTTCACGAAAGGTCTTACCTTCTTTCAGGACAATTTTAATATCGGGATTGTACTTGCTGAATAGTCCGGATAGCAATTCTTCAAATCCATTAAAAACGGAAAGCACTAAAATTAAGGCCGCCGAACCTACAGATATGCCCAGCACTGAAATTCCCGTAATCCAATGAATGGCCTGGGACGATTTCCTGCCGAATAAATACCGGATTGCGATGGCGTTAGTGAGGTTCATTTAGAAAGAAGGATTCTTTTGTAAATAAGGTATTTAGGTATTTAGGTATTTAGGTATTTAGGTTTTTAGGTCCTTAGGTAATATCTGGAATAGCTTTTAAGATATTTGTTGGTGTCATAAAAATAGTATAAATTTTGCCGGGAGAAAGAATTATGTGTTCAGAAAGTGTTTGTTAGCTTGCACTTGAAGTCATGGCGGCTTAAAGCTTGCACATCAATGGGCGTATACCCATTGCGCTTAAGTTAGATTGAAGCATTATGAACACTACCACCATTTAAATAGTGCAATTGGGTATCTGATTTTTTTTGTTTAGCCGATAAAGTATTAGAAAGTATCCTCGCAGACAAGAGATATGTAAGTGCCATTTACAAGAGATTCCTCGCTGCCGCTCAGAATGACGTTGCATTTTTTTTTAGGAGTGATACCTGTCAGATAAAGGATAAGTCATTTTTTAAGAGAGAATAGTTGGAGGTATGGGATATGTCATTACCATTTACAATAGATTCCTCGCTGCCGCTCGGAATGACGTTGCATTTTTTTTTAGAGTGATACCTGTCAGATAAAGGACAAGTCAAATTTTTAAGAGAGAATCGTCGGAGGTATGGGATATGTCATTATCATTAACAAGAGATTCCTCGCTGCCGCTCGGAATGACGTTGCATTTTTTTTTAGAGTAATACCTGTCAGATAAAGGGCAAGTCAAATTTTTAAGAGAGAAACGTCGGAGGTATAGGATATGTCATTATCATTAAAAAGAGATTCCTCTCTGCCGCTCGGAATGACATTGCATTTTTTTAGAGTGATACCTGTCAGATAAAGGATAAGTCAATTTTTTAAGAGAGAATCTTCGGAGGTATGGGATATGTAATTATCATTAACAAGAGATTCCTCGCTGCCGCTCGGAATGACGTTGCATTTTCTTATGGGAAAAGGGAGACAAAGAAACAAACGACAACGCGTTTGTTTCTTTGTCTCCTTTTTGTTTTATAGAAGAATGCTTTCATTCCTTAGCGACATGGAATCCTTAATCAATACCCAATAACTTATATTAATTAGAATTAACCACCTAGTTCATCACTCCAAACTCCTAACCCCTAGTTCCTAGTTCCTAGCTCCTAACTCCAAACTCCTTAATCCACTTCCTGCTTCTCATTCATGATAGATTTGTAAATCACTTCCTGTATTTTCCTTCTGTACCTGTTTTTATGCAATAGATTTATCTTGGAGTCAGGATAGGTTCTGTTTGATAAAAATACATAAATCAATTTATGTTCTGGGTCTACCCACGTGCAGGTACCGGTAAAACCCTGATGACCGAACGTTTTTTTGGATGCTAGGGGAGAAACATAAGCAGTGGACGAGTCTATTAATTCCGGCATATCAAATATCAAAGCTCTTCGCGATAATTCCGGATCTCTTGTGGTAAATTTTGAAAATGTATTTGCATTGAAATAAGTCACATCGCCGTAGGTTCCATGGTTTAATATCATTTGCATGATAGTGGCTACATCAGTAGCTGTTGAAAATAATCCTGCATGACCACTTATGCCACCTAGCATAGCAGCACCCATGTCGTGCACATAACCCTGAATTACCCGGTGACGATAATAATTATCCACTTCAGTAGGAGCAATTTGATTTTTTGAATATTGTTTTGACAGTGGATTAAATGCAGTGTATCTAAGGGATAGTGGCTTTACAAAGTTTTTATTGAAATAGGGTTCAAATCCCTGTTGAGTTAATTGTTGAACAAACCTTGGCATGAAATAAAAACCAATATCGGAATACAGGTATTTTTTTTCATCCAATAATTTAGAATCCAGAATTTTCTGAAAGATAGTATCTCGGTAATCGGATCTCAGGTATAAACTATCACTGACCGGAATATTAAACCGGAAGGAAGGGACTTTGCCATAGTAGCTGTGATCTAAAACATTAAGTGTATCCGGAGAGATCAAGGTAGATTTATAAAATGGAATCCATGCAACCAGTTTGCCCTGGTGAAGCATAAAATCTTTTAATGTCAGATCTGATTTATTGCTATTGCCGAATTCCGGAAAGTAATTGGCAAATTTATCCTCAACTTCATATTTATGCTCGTCAAAAAGTTTCATAAGTACGGGTGCAGTACAAACGATTTTGGTCAGTGAAGCAAGGTCGTACATACTGTGATCAGTTACCGGCGTAATTGAATCGTACGTAAAAAATCCGTAGGCTTTTCGAAAAACGATATGATTATTTTTTACAACGACGATCTGACAACCCGGTGCTGCCTGATGCTGAATCAATTCAGTTGCAAGCGAATCTATTTTTTGAAGACTATCACTGTTCATTCCCTGAGATTCCGGATTGCTGTAACCCAATCTCATTAATGCAGGCAGTTGTATGCCGGAGCCTTCCTGCAAAAGGTCATATACATCCACAGGTGAGCTTCCTGCGATAGGATCGGTACCGAATAACATTTGTGCAGCGAGATCCATAGATATCTCATTGTCTTCATACGCAAGGAACAAACTGCAGCTTTTGGGAAATAGCATGCTTACATAAGGACAGCCAAAGACCGTTATGATGCATTTCTTACCCGCAATCAACGGATTTAATTCCTGAATGAACTCTTCGTTCAATCCGTAATATCTGGATTCCGAATAATTTAATTTATGCAAACTGATCAGAATTAAATCCGCATCTTCTAGTACAGGATTTAGTTGTGGATTCCAATGATCTGAATTGGAAAATGAAAACGTAGTTAGATCTGCATAATCTTTAATCCGTTTCTGAAAACCATTATCCGGATCTCCATTGATATTCAGGTGAACAATTTTTGAAGGAATGTTTCGTACCGGTACCAGATTGTTTTTATCTCTTGCTAACGTAAATGCTTTTTTATAAATGTCTTGTTTGATTGATTGCGATCGGAGATTTGATCTTTTTATCCAATTGGAGTCAATCTGAATGGGTTGAAAATTGGAAAGCCCCGCGTGGTATTTTGCCATCAATATTCGTTTCACTTTTTCATCTAATTGCGTTACGGTAATTTCTCCGGAATACAATGCGTTTTTTAAAGCAATCAAAGCAGCGGGGATATCTTCACTGAGCAAGAGCAGGTCATTACCTGCCTGAAATGCTTTGAGCGCGATTTCAGCAGCAGTAAATTTCCGTGTGACTCCTTTCATTTCAAGAGCATCTGTGATGATGAGTCCGTCATAATTGTATTCAGTTCTCAACAGGCTTTTCACAATGGCAGATGATAATGTTGCCGGGTTATCTTTTGTGCTGTCGAGTGCGGGTATATTCAAATGAGCAACCATGACAGATGCAGGATGTAAATCGATAATCGCTTTAAACGGATATAATTCGATACTGTCGAGTCGTTGCTTGCTGCAGTTTATGGTCGGCAGATCAGCATGTGAATCAATTTCCGTATCACCATGCCCGGGAAAATGTTTAAGACAGGATAGAACGCCACCATCCTGTAAGCCCTGCATGTAAGCAAATGATTTTGCAATAACTTTTTTCCGGTTTGAACTGAACGATCGTTCATTAATCACCGGATTGCAAATATTGTTGTTGATATCCAACACGGGTGCGAAGTTCATGTGAATGCCAAGATCCTTCATCTGTGCTGCCATTTCGCGAGCCATTTGATAAATCAATTGATTGTTTTCCATAGCACCCAGGGTAATTTGTTTAGGAAAACTCAACAAATCCGTAAGACGCATACCCATTCCCCATTCTGCATCCATGCTCATCAGTAAAGGCCACCTGGAAAGAGACTGGTACCGGTTGATCAGGTCAACCATTGCAGGTACAGTTCCTTTAAAAAAGCAAACACCACCGATGTGAAAGTCTTTAATCAGGGATAATATTTTGATAGATTGTTCCTCTTCTTTTTTGGCAAAGGATCTGATAATAAAAAGCTGGCCGAGTTTTTCATCGAGAGTCATATTTTGCAATACACTATCAACCCATATCGTCTGCCGGGATGCTTGTGAAAATACTACCGATGAAGTAATTAATAGGATGAAGAACAGGATGTGTTTTTTCATTTTCCGGGTACTCCGTTTTTCTCATAAATTTTAGGATCCAAACGTGCCGCTTCCTGAAACATGGAATCCGCCCGGGTCATTTGTCCTGAATTTCTGAACGTGATTCCCAGGTTAAAATAAGCCTGTGCATTTTTGGGTTCGGATTCAAGTACTTTGTAGAAATTACCGGCCGCTTCCGGATAATTGCCGGATGAACCTTCTGCAATCCCCATTAGCATCATAGCTTCTGCATCTTTGGGATTCATGCCCAATGATTGTTTCAGATAATCTTTTGCCAATGCGATGTTTCCCGTTTGCATTCCAATCTGCCGGCCACGTTCCCGTAATGCCATCTGGAGATTTTTAAAGGCATCTTCATCTTCCGGCAAATTCTTAAGTACGATATTGTATCTTTTAATGGCTTCTTCATAATTCTTTTCAAAATAATGAATGTTGCCCATTTGCAGTTGTGCTTCCGTATACAATGGATGAATGGCAAGTGCTTTTTCCAATTCCACTCTTGCTTTGGAAGTGATCTTCCGGATTTCCGCACTGTCTTTTAATTCCGGTACTTTTTCCAACATCATGCCTGCAATTCCATTGTGAATCTTGGCACTATTGTTTGATGTTTTTACATCCGTCGTAAACAGGGTCAGGTTGTCATGCCAGGCCGGATTCCTCAAAATAGTTTTGATCGAATAGAGTACGCACAGAATCCCCATCACATAAACCGCATTATTCAGATTCGTGCGAATATAGTTTGCAAGCAAAAATGCAATGATGATGCAAAATCCTACGGAAGGCATGAATAAAAATCGTTCACCCATATTCGTTCCAATAGGAAATAAAATATTTGAAACGAGAAATAGGGGAAATAAATAGCAGATTATACTGACACTGATTACCGGATTCTTCCTGATTTTTATTACAGCGAATAAAATCATACTTCCATATAATAGAATAGCCAGCAACGATTTTACCGAAATCAATCCCAATACCGGTATTTGTTTTGGATAGTAGTCATGGGTAAGTGGATGTGGAAAAATCAATAGTCTCAGATATTCAAATAAAGTGTAACTTATGATTCCGGCTTTTTCAAAAAAATTCATCGGCTGACTAACGCCGTTGGATATTTTTACAAAAGGATTATTCATCAACTCATTGGAAAGACCGGTAAATGGATTGAATCCAAGAACTTCCGCTCTCATGAATAAAAATATCAAAGTCGAAGCGACCAGTGAAGCACTAATCCTGAAAGTGGATGATTTGTCATTGGAATATAAAACGTAAATCGCTACAGGTATAAATGCAAGATAGGCAATGGCATTTTCCTTGGATAGCAATCCGGATAAAAAGCAAACCGATGCGATCAGCAGATAAATATGTTTTTTGGTATCTGCATACCACAAGGAAAAATAAAATGCCAGCAAAGAAAACAGAAGGGCACAAATTTCATCAGCGCCTTTAATGTTGGCAACGCATTCGGTATGCACGGGATGTGCAATAAATAGCAGGGCTGCAAAAAGGGCAAAAGGTGTGGATAGATTTTGAAGCTTCGGACTGAATAATTTTTGCAGCAGTAAATAGAATGCAATACCTAAAATGCCATAGAGCAGGATGGATAAAAAATGAAAGATGGCCGGTTCTGCCCCAAACAACTGGTAAACACAAGCAAATAAAATCAGGCTCATCGGGCGATAGCGACCACCGGCGACGAGTTTCTCTTTGCCCTGTTTTTTAAAAAATCCATAAAAAGAATCCTTGGAAATAAGATCCGGGATACCGCTGATACCGTTTTTTACAAATTTGTTTTCTGTAATGACGATACCATCATCCAGTACGAACTGATGCCCAAGCGTATTTGCATAGAGTAAAAATGCAAGTAAGAGTAAAATGATTTTGTGAAGTTTGATGTCATACAACAATCGATGCATCCGTTCTGAATGGGTTGATGACATAATTAGCCGGGAGTTTTATTCTATGTTGCTGTAAACATTTTGAACATCCTCATCATCTTCAATTTTATCGAGTAGTTTATTGAGTTCCTCTGCTTGTTCGGGTGTCAGTTTTTTGGTGACTGTTGGTATGCGATCAAATCCGGATGAGATGATTTCCATGGAATGCGTTTCAAAATAATGCTGGAGACTTCCGAAGCAATCAAAAGGTGCATAGATAATCAGTTCGTCACCGTCGACAGAAAGTTCCTCGCAACCTGCGTCGATAAGTTCGAGTTCCAGCATTTCCGGATCAATGTCTGCCGTTTTACGAATTCTGAAATTGCACTTGTGTTCAAACAAATAATCAATAGAACCTCTGGTGCCTAAGCTGCCTCCGAATTTATTAAAATAAGACCTGATATTGGCTACTGTTCTGGTATGATTATCCGTAGCCGTTTCTACCAATATGGCAACCCCATGCGGACCATAGCCTTCATAAATAAGGGTTTCGAGATCCTTTTCATCTTTGCCGCTTGCTTTTTTGATCGCCGCTTCAACGCGGTCCTTAGGCATGTTGCAGGATTTAGCATTCTGCATAGCTGCCCGAAGTCTCGGATTGGTGTCCGGATTTGGACCGCCGGCCTTAACAGCCATAAATACTTCTTTGCTGACCCTGGCAAACTGCTTGCTCATCTTAGCAAAACGGGCAAACATGGTATGCTTTCTAACTTCAAAAATTCGACCCATAAAAGCGATTACTTAAGGGGGGCAAAGATAGGGAAAAAGTTGGCAGTTGGGATAAGGAGATGTGAGTTAGGAGTTAGAAGTTAGGAGTTAGAAGTTAGGAGGAAAATGGTACTACCAGGTCTTTTGGTAAAAAGCTATAGTATTTTATTTTGTCGAAACCGGAACTAAAAAGATGACTATGCACCTATACTATTTCTTCCTATTTTCAATTTTAATTTAGAGTCCAACACCTAACACTTATCACTCATCATTAATCACTTGATAACCCCTAACCTCTAACTCCTAACTTTCAACAGCCCACTACTCCTCCCTCCATCTAGCTACCGGATAAATCATATAGCCCGGCTCACTGAATTTTGATCTGGAATAAATAAAGTTAAGCATGGCATCCGGATCTTTTGCGAATGCAGGATCATCGCGTTTGCGTTTTTCGAAGTCTTCCCGAAGGGTATAATTGTTTTGCAGTAATTCTGTGGCGATATCTTCAAACAGGTAATTGGAAAAATACTCTTTGCGTTGCAGCATCGCATCGAAAAAATTCCAGGCGAAATAAGAATCAGGTGCTTGTGGTTCTAATGTTTCGATAATGTAGCGCATGGAAGGCTGATCTGTTTTGATCAGGTAGTCGCCTTTAAAAAATTTGCGCTTTGTTTTTATTGTTTCCAATTCGATCTGACTGTGGAGAAAATGATTTTCATAGGGTTTAGCCGGAGATTTGTAATCGATGATCCGATAATATTCTGCTTTGATCATGCTGTCTTTGCTTAGCATCTGCATCTGAACGCCATTCCATTTTAATCGTTCGATGACCTGTTGATATGCGGCAGGGACAATATAAACATCCGGTCGTTGTATTTTGAGATCCGGTTTTCCGTAATCGAAAAATGGAATTTTCTTTTCGTAGGGTTTGTTCCGGTTGTATTTTATTCGTTCCAGGCCGGTCACCTCACTGGTCATTTTTTCCACTTCATAGCCATGAAATAAAATGCTGTCGGTCGTTTGCTTTTGTATTTTCCAATTAATGGTTACATCAGTTTGTTTTCTGTAATTTTCTTTGGCCGTTTTCCGGATTTCAAAAATTTGTTTTTTGTAATCTACGCAAACCAAAGCAAGACTTCGCAACAAAATTTTTTGCGCATTCACTCTGGCATCATAAGGTTTGAGCATGTGCGATTCGCTGATAAACGGAATACAATGAAACAGCGCCGCGTATCCGCTTGAAAATCTTGGGCTGTCCATTAAATCGGAAATACCCGTGGATGGGTCGCCATCAGAATTAATATAAGGAAAGGCCTCCAGTCCTTCTGATTTCATCTTGTCGTAAAAAGCCGGAACAAAATGGGAGTAGACAAAATCCCCCAGTTGTTTTTGAAGTTTATGCCGTTGTGAGGTGATCAGCGTCATCAGGTATGGATAATCAGCGCCATCCGTACAATGAGTATCGACAAAAACATCCGGATCCCAGTTTTGGAATATGTGGGTAAATGTTTCTGCATTCTTAGAATCGCATTTGATAAAATCGCGGTTGAGATCCAGATTTTGTGCATTGCCCCTGAAGCCATATTCCGACGGACCGTTTTGATTCACTCTGCTGAAACTATTTCTGTTCAGACTTCCACCGACATTGTATATCGGAATAATCACGATCGTAATCTGATCCAGGAGTTTACTTTTGTTGCCGTCAGTGACCATTTCCCGTGCGTACAACATGCTGGCATCGATACCTTCCGGTTCTCCTGGATGTATGCCATTATTGATCAGGAGTATCGTTTTGCCGGATTTTCGCGATTTCTCTGCGGTAAAATCATTGTGACTGCTTAAAACAATCGTATGAATCGGATAGCCTACGTCGGAGGGACCGGCTTCGATTACCTTTACCAGTTTGGATGTTTTTTCAAGATTCTTATAAAAGCTGATGCATTCTTCGTAGGTCGTGGTGGTCTTGTTGTTTTTTTCGAATGGGGTGAGGAGGGATTGAGAATGAATTTCAGATAATGAAAAAATAAAAAACAGGGTAATTGCGAATATGAAATTGCTCATAATAAAAAATTATGGACAAAGATCTAAAATCTTATACACATTGCATTCAAAATAGATAAAACATGAATCCTTTGTAAGAAAGCAATTAGAAATGCTGAAGCATTCAAACCAGCTGGATACTGAAATGTTGATGAAATGTATGTTATCTAAATGAATTCATGATGATCTGAAACAGTTGTACTTTTCAATTGTGGCCAAAACAAAGCAAAACAGAATACATATGTTCTTTTGATTACCTTTTATTTCATTGTTTGATAGTTCGATATGTACCAATCAAATTGGTTTCGCGATTAAACAATTTCTTTCCTGGTTAGTTTTATTATAACTCATCACTCATTCATCCCAATTTTAGACAAATCAAAACGAATCAAATGAATTTTGTCACCGCTGCAGAAGCCGTCTCTAAAATAAAAAGTCATCAAAAAGTATTCATCCATGGCGCAGCCATGACACCTGAACTATTAATTGATGCGATGGTTGAACGGGCAAATGAATTGGAACAGGTGGAACTCATGCACATGCATACAGAAGGAAAAGCCCGATATGCATCAGATGAATACAAACAGTCATTTCATGTAAATTCTTTTTTTGTTGCACGAAACATGCGCAAAGCCGTCGATGAAGAAAATGCAGACTATGTGCCGATGTTTCTAAGCGATGTGCATTTGCTTTTTAAGAATGACCTGTTGCGACCGGATGTTGCTTTGATTCAGGTTTCGCCTCCGGACAAACATGGCAATTGTACATTGGGAGCATCTGTGGATGTTGCGAGGCAGGCTGCAGAAGCGGCATCAATCATCATCGCAGAAGTCAATGAGCAGGCACCGCGTACACATGGTGCAGGCAGCATTCCGGTGGAAAAAATTGATTTCCTCGTGCAATCCAACAGACCTCTTTATTATATTCAATCTCCTGAGCTTTCTGAAAACGACTTGAAAATTGGAAGATATATTTCGGGATTAATAGAAGATGGGGCTACGCTGCAATTAGGCATTGGCGGAGTACCTGATGCCGTCTTGAAGGAATTGGCTAATCACAGGAATCTGGGCATTCATTCGGAAATGGTTTCGGATGGTATCATTCCTCTGGTCGAAAACGGAGTTATCAATGGTGAAGAAAAAGAAATATCGCGGGGTAAAATTGTCAGTTCGTTTGTGCTGGGTTCGCAAAAAATTTATGATTTCATTCATGACAATGCGGAGGTGTCCATGCGGGAAACATCATACACCAATGATCCCGGAATCATTCGAATGAATCCCAAAGTGACTGCGATTAATTCTGCTATTGAAATAGATCTTACAGGGCAGGTTTGTGCAGAATCTATTGGAACGTATCAATTTTCCGGAGTTGGCGGTCAATTGGATTTTATAAGAGCTGCGGCGTTTAGTGAAGGAGGTAAGCCGATTATAGCAATGGATTCTGTAACTAAAAAAGGGGAAAGCAAAATCGTAGCATTCTTAAAACAAGGTGCTGCAGTAACTACCACTCGTGCCCATGTGCATTATATAGTGACCGAGTACGGCATTGCCTATTTGAATGGAAAAAATTTAAGACAACGCGCCAAAGCATTAATAGAAATTGCTCATCCGATGCATCGGGAAGAATTGGAAAAGCAAGCCTTTTTAAGGTTTAAACATCTTTGAAAATCAGGTTAACTAAATAGGAAATTGAGATTCCTCGCTGCCGCTCGGAATGACATTCCTTTTTTTATTTAGGGGAACAGGGGGTTAAAGTAAGCTAAGGCCATGGCCTTAGCTTACTTTAACCCCCTGTTCCATTTAAATGGCAACTGTCATTCCGAGCGGCAGCGAGGAATCTCTCTTTAAATAAAAAATGAGAATGTCATTACGGGCGCCAAGGAGGAATCTCTCCGGAAATAAAAAGGGATGTCATTGCTAAAGACACAGAGGGAACACTTCTAAAAAAGGAATGTCATTCCGAGCACCGCGAGGAATCTCTCTTTTAAATAAGAAATGAGAATGTCATTACGGGCGCCAAGGAGGAATCTCTCCTAAATAAATAATTAGTATATCATGCTAAGTAGCAGCAAGGAATCTTTTGAATTTTAAGCAATAGTAATTTTTATTTACCAATTGTCGCCTATCTGCTTGCCGGCAAATTGACGCTTATTCCTTATCAGTTGCAACTCGCCTTATTTCCGTCCAATTCCGTACCTTTATCAAAATTTTCAGACATGCCGGTACGCAGACCTTTCAATATCCACAAATGGGTGGAGGAACACAGAGCAGAATTAAAACCGCCTGTTGGCAATCGCAATTTATACATCGATGCTCAGGATTTTATTGTGATGGTGGTGGCCGGCCCGAATGCCCGCAAGGATTATCATTTCAATGAAACGGAAGAATGGTATTATCAACTCGAAGGGGATATAACTGTCCGGATCCAGGAAGATGGCAAGGCTGTTGATATTCCTATTAAAGAGGGGGAGATGTTTTTGTTACCCGCCAGAACTCCCCATTCACCGATTCGCCCTGAGAATACGATGGGACTGGTGATTGAAACCAAAAGAGCCCCACAGGTCAAAGACGGATTGATGTGGTTTTGCGAAAAATGCAATACGAAATTGCACGATACTTATTTTCCACTGGAGAATATCGAAAAGGATTTTATTCCACGGTTTAAGGAATATTATGGTTCGGAAAAAATGCGCACCTGTCCGAATTGCGGTTCTGTGATGGCAGCAGATCCCAGATTTGTTGATCAATCATAATTGGATCATTGAATACCGTTTATTTTGCTTCCGATTTTCATCTGGGTTCGCCCGGACGGCTGGATACGCATGCTCGTGAAAAGCTCATCGTGCAATGGATGGATGAGATGAAAGCGGATATGAATGCTTTGTATCTCGTTGGTGATGTGTTCGATTTTTGGTTTGACTATAAAAAAGTGGTTCCAAGAGGATTCATTCGGATACTGGGTAAGCTTGCTGAATTGAAAGATCGTGGAGTTGAAATTTATTATTTTACCGGCAATCACGATTTGTGGATGTTCGATTATTTGCAAAAAGAATTGAGCATACCGATTTATCATAAACCGATAGAAGTTGAATTGCAAGGAAAGAAATTTCTGATTGGACATGGAGACGGACTTGGTCCGGGTGATCATGGATACAAGAGATTAAAAAAAGTATTTGCCAATCCGGTGGCACAAACTTTATTTCGCTGGATTCATCCGGATCTGGGAATTGGTTTAGCGGATTATTTTAGTTCGAAGAGCAGGGAAGCCCAGGATGCAATTCAAAAATTTCTTGGACCGGAAAAAGAGTGGTTGATACAATATGCTGAACGCAAGTTACAGGAAAAAGACTATGACTATCTGGTATTTGGTCACCGGCATTTGCCAATTGATTATACACTTGCCAATGGCAAATCGCGTTACATCAATCTGGGTGACTGGTTGCAGTTTCAATCGTATGCGATATTAAAAGACGGTCAGCTTCAAATGCGATTCTATAAAAATGAAGATGGAAAAGTATTTCCTTAATTTCATCCTGTTTTGTTTATGGTTCACGGGAATATCTGCTCAGGGCCTTGAGCCGGTTATTACAGATACAATCTTAAAGGCAGACGAAGTCTATCTCGATCCGTTGAACCAGATTTATGTGGTAAACAATAATGAAAAAAGCATCAGCAAATACAATTTGAGTTTGCGTTTATTGAAGTCCATCAGTTTTAAACAAGGCTGGGATCAGGCTGTACTGGATGTCAGCGATCCGTTTAAATGTCTCTTGTATTATCCGGGCGATTATAAGATTTTGGTTTTGGATGAAAGTCTTGCGGTGATCTCATCATATGACGAATCCGAATTGAACGCACAAAGTACGATCTGTCATTTTTCCACGGATTACATTGCCCTTTTTTCGAATAATGTTTTGAAACTTAAAAACTATGAACAACAGATTTCTGTAAGTTCCGAACCCTTGTTTAATATCGATACCATTCATACGCAATATCCTTTTCAGTTAAAGCAGAGCAATGAGTATCTGTATTTGCTAAGACCCGGTATTGGTATTTCAAGATATAACAATCAATTGTTTGAAGAGAATAAATGGCTGAATGGTAAAATAAGTAAAATGGACGTTTCCGGTGATCAGTTATTTTATCTTTCCGGGAACGAGTTAATCCAATTTGATACCAGGTTCAAATCGGAGGAAGTTATTTTAAAAGGCAACGCACCGATAAGTTCATTTGCCGTAAATCCTGATTACCTGTTGTGGCTGGAAAATGAACATTTGAAGTTGATGAAGAGAAAATGAACTTCGGATAAAGACCAAACATGCTATTAAACGAAAGGCAATAAATTTGAACAGTTAATTTGGGTGAGTTCAGCATAAATCAGAATGCATTATCAATTCGAATAGCATTTTCCGGTGATTGTATAATTCATTCAAGCAGTCGCATCCTGCTGTTTTTAATAGAGTCCGTTCAAGAAAGCTAAATTATTGTCTTATGCTAAACAATGCGGCTTTTCAAGCGTTATGCCTGATTATAGTTGAACCGTAAAAATCGATTTCTATGAAGAGAACTTTACTTTTAGTTTTTTCACTTTTTTTCGTTCTGGATTTGGCCTTCTCCCAGGCAAAGCGATATATTTTCCTGGAGCATTTTACAAATACGCGTTGCGGAATTTGTGCCGGAGCAAATCCGGGTTTTTATTCTTTATTAACCGGTTATAAAAATCAATACCATCATATTTCGTTTCATCCGGCTATTCCTTATACATCTTGCGCTTTATACCAGTCCAATCCGGTTGACAATACACAACGGACTAATTTTTACAATATCAGTGGAACCCCGACTTTGGTAATAAATGGATTGACTAAAAAATCACTGGGTTCGGTAAACGCAGCAACTTTGAATGCTGAGTTAAATAAAACTTCAGCTATTGAAATTATCGTAAAAGAAAGTGGGACCAACCCAAGATCTGCTGCGATTGAAATCAAAACCGTAGGAACTAAACCTGTGGGGAATTACAAATTTTATGCAGTTGCATTGGAGAAAGAATTGAATTATGCATCTCCGAATGGTGAGAAAATCCACTATGACGTATTCAGAGATTTTCTTAGTTCGGCTGATGGCGATCAAATTGATCTCGCAGCCACCGGATCTTCGGTGACAAAAAACCTTTCCATTTCCATACCTTCCAATTGGGTAGAAAGCCAGGTGTATATCATGGCCTGGATTCAGGATGCAGATACCAAAGAAGTATTGAATAGCGGCACTCCATTTGATATTGTCACTTCTGCAACCAATTTAAACGGACTTCAATTTACAGTTTATCCGAATCCTGTAAAAGAAATGCTCAAACTGGAATGGCAGAATGCAATACCGGTTACAGGGAAAATTTCGATTACAAATTTGATGGGCCGTGAAATCTATAGCACGTATCTGAAATCCGGAAGCAAGCAGTTCCAGTATCCCGTTGCTGCATTTCCGAAAGGAATTTATTTTGTACAGATTCAATCCGGAAACGAAAAAGCATCCCGTAAATGGGTCAAGGATTGAACTCTTTGATTGCTTTCAGTCCAAAAATGTTTTTAGTTAAATTGAAATTTAGTTTTGGTAGATTTGAGCTTCTAACCAAAGTTTAGTCTATGAATCGCATTCATTTTTTGTATCTCTGTCTTTTTGCAATTGTTTTATCCTCTTGTGGCCCAACCATATACATGGCGCCTAACTTCGAGAGCGTAAAGTTGAAACACAGGGAATTAGCTATACTTCCATTTGATGTACTGATTACCGCGAAAAAATTGCCTAAGGGTATGACCGCTGAAGGCATTCAGGAAGAACAAAAGAATACCGGATTTTCCATTCAGAATCACTCCTATACCTACTTTCTGAAAGAGATGTCAAAAAACAAATACACCGTTACTTTCCAGGACATCGATAAAACAAATGCCTTGCTTTCCAAAGCAGGAATTTCCTATGAAAAATTACATGAATTCAGCAAAGAAGAATTGTGTAAGACGCTTGGAGTCGACGCAGTGATTTCCGGTAAAGTAACTATGGACAAACCCATGTCAGAAGGCGGTGCGGTTGCATTAGGACTGTTGTTTGGGGTGTGGACTTCTACCAATAAAGTCAATGTCGCGATGACCATTCACGATAAAACCAATAGCAACCTTCTTTGGAAATATGATTGGGTGGCAGAAGGAAGCATCGGTAGCAATAGTGAATCGCTGACCAAAGGACTTATGAAAAATGTATCAAAGAAATTCCCCTATAAAAGGGATTAATCCGGTAAATCAATTCTGAATTAAAGTACGTCCAGAGAATCCAAAATCCGGATTGCTGCTTTTTCTGCTTCCTTATCATCATCAGCAAAAGTGATGACCAGAAAGAAATTTGTATGTGAATTCGGATCGCCCAATCCGGCAAACATCACCCGGTATCCTGCTTTAAATCCTTCCACATAATAGCCGCGCAATTCATTAGCTGTTACTTTGGTAGCAGCATCGATTTCGGTCATTTCAATCGCTTTTGCACCGGCAATTGTTGCATCATCCAAATCATCAATCGGAACATTTTCTTCGAAGATATGCATGGCCAATTCCATACCATCTCCTTTCATTTCAAAATTGTGATTGTCGTTTGTTTTTACCCTGAAATCATCCGGAACGGTAATTTGAATTTTATAATAATCCCAGGTATAGGTTTTTTGTGCATTTAGATTTTGAAACACAAAGCATACAGGAAGTAAAAAGAGAATGATTGTTTTCATGTTAATCTGAATTTTATTTGTTTAAGATCAGGTAATTGTTGGTTTGGTTTTAAAAGTTTACAGCAGTGTATTAATAAATTGATCCATTTTAAGTCCATCCGCTTCAGCTTTGTAATTGAGGACGATACGGTGTCTTAAAACCAGTGGAGCAATGGCCTGCACATCTTCAATATCAGGTGAAAATTTTCCATTTAAAGCGGCATTACATTTGGCACCCAATACCAGGTATTGTGATGCTCTTGGTCCTGCACCCCAACTCACATATTGATTTACTTCTTTAATGCCATTCGCTGCATTCGGTCGTGTACGTGCAGCCAGTGAAACTGCATATTCGAGTACGTTATCTGCGATTGGGATTTTGCGCACTAAGCGTTGAAAATCCAGAATCTCGTTGGAATTGATGACATTCTTTAATTGAACGGTATTCTCGGAAGTCGTTTGTTTTACGACCATGACTTCTTCTTTGTAAGAAGGATAATCGAGAAGAATGTTAAACATAAAACGATCCAGTTGCGCTTCAGGCAAGGGATAGGTACCTTCTTGTTCGATCGGATTCTGAGTAGCCAGTACAAAAAAGGGTACGGGTAACTCATGTTTTACTCCGCTGACGGTGATATTCCGTTCCTGCATCGCTTCCAATAAAGCAGATTGCGTTTTGGGCGGTGTCCGGTTAATCTCATCCGCCAATACGATATTGGCAAATAATGGACCTTTGTTGAATTTAAATTTACGGTCTTCATCGAGGATTTCAGAACCGGTAATATCTGATGGCATCAGGTCGGGCGTAAACTGAATTCTCTTAAAACTCAAATCCAAAACCTGGGATATTGTATTGATCAATAAGGTTTTAGCTAGGCCGGGAACACCAACCAGCAGACTGTGCCCGTTGCTGAATAGTGAAATTAACGTGGCTTTGATCACCTCATCCTGACCTACTATGACTTTACCAATTTCAGAGGTTAGGTCTTTATAGGATTGGGCCAGGGCATTCATTCCTTCCACATCTGAGCTGTACTTCATATCGTCATTTTATTTTTTGAGAGCCGCAAATTTAAACATTGAAGGCTATAAAACGGCTTATTGAATCTAAATATTGAGTTAAAACTAAGAGTGGTGAATACTTCTGAGAATGCCATTAATCATCAATTTTCTGCATCGAACTTCCCAAAGCAATTTAACAGAGATATATAATGGCATTTTTAATCAGACTGAATTCCAAAACGAAGAATAGACCATAGATCTGAATTAACTTCAGATTGTTTGGCACTAAGTTCTTGTAAGAATTACATTTATTCCATTAGTGTATAGTGCGCATGCAAAAATAAAATCTGCGCCATCTGCTTAATCCTCCAATCTGCGTTCCTGGTTGATTTAATCCATCACTACAAAAATCACATGCAAATATAAAATCTGCGCCATCTGCTTAATCCTCCAATCTGCGCTTAAAAGTTTGCTCTGAGTTGCATTCTCCCGGTATGCAGGGTTTCTGAAGAGGCCGCTTTGCGTCCATTGTATGAAAATTGCAATTGAATCAATGCATTGATTTTATAATCAATTTGAAAATCCCAGTTAAAATTATTGCCATTCTTATAACCATCCAGCATGGTAAATTCCAGTATGCTGCCTGGTTTTCCTGTATAATCGATGGACAGGTATTTCAACGTAGAGCGAAGTGATAATTTTTTAAATAAAAAGGTTGCAGCACCTGCTTCTGATTCAACCAGCTTTGCTTTTTCTTCAGCCTGATTACTGGCGTGAGAATTTCGGATCGTGATATTCGCATAAAATCGCGCAAATTGATTCAATCGGTATAACAATCCGGGTTTAAATCCATAACTGAGAATCTCATAATTTTGATCTGCATAATATTGCGTGGTTTTCTCATCCTGTTTGTTGAAGATCTCCAGATTGCAATCCAGTTTTTTAAACAAGGTTACTCTTGATTTAAAATAGGCGTTCAGCAGTTTTTTGGTATCTGTACCGGAAGTCAAAAGTATTTGTTGGCCATTCTGTTGAAATCCGGCCTGCAATTCGTAAACCGGATGGGATCGGTTGTAATACAGGTTTTCCTGGATGTATGAATTGTATCCGATAAGATCGGTTTGATTTTTTAAAAAGTAAAGAGGATTCAGCCTGTTGCTGACATTCGATTCACGGCTGACTTTAGAGGTAAATCGGAAACCGGATTCAAATGAAAATCCCTGGAATAGTTTGGCGTATTTATTTTTTCCTTTAATGATATTTTTAAGATCGAAATTCAGAAACTGATTCCAGGACGATTGATAAACCTGTACATATTCTGAATTGAATAATTGAATGCGTATAAATCGTGCTGTGTCAATATCCGGTGCATAAACGTATTCATATATCTGTCTGATGCCGTCGTGATTAGAATCAATAAAGATGAAATTTCCTTCTCCCGCTTTTTTTTCTTCAAATACATATTCCTGTCTTGGCTCTACTCCGCTTTGTAGTTCGTAATAATTTTTGAGGTTGATAAATTTTTTGAAGAAACTGATTTGATGGTCAAATGATCCGAGAAAATAAATACGACCTAGAGAATCATTTAATTTTGTATCTACGTAATTCAGATTTTTAGCACTCATTTTTACATCGAAATTACCGATGTGTTCATTCAATAAGTTGCCCTCTAATACCATCTCATCGGTTACCGAAAATTTAGAAAAAGAATTTCCTTGCGGAGAAAAGTCTATCCGGTGTTTCCCGGTCAAATTTATTCTGAATTTTTTCTGCGTTTCTTTTGCTATTCCTGCTTCAAGTACATCGAAATAAAAACTGGAGAAAGAAATGGAGTCGGTTCCAATATGCTTCCGTTCATTTTGTTCGCGATTAGCTTTAAGCTGAAGTTTCCAGCCTTTCGGCAAGGTCCGATTAATTTGAAGATTGGGACGCAGAAAGGTGGCCTTTTCAGTAAGATCATTGCTTTTCAGATAATCATAGGTCAATTGAATTCTCGTCAAGGAATCAGACCAGCTTGCATTCATCAAATGTTTAAGTCCGTCAAATCCGATGGACCGGTTAAACCGGATTTGTTCGTACTCCAATTGAACATGATTGCCAACACCTGCACTGATTTTAAATTTCGGAAGACGATCAGCCGATCCTGTCTGAGAAGTAATATTCCAGTCCCTTGCAAATTCCACAGAGCGATATGGATTCACCGGAGTGAAATTCTTTTGATTGAATTCATAATACACGCTGGCCTGCAAACTGATCAGGGAATCAATCAACCGGACACGCGGTGAAGTAGATTGAAATTTAAATGCCAAACCAACATTGTCATCATCCTGCAAGGAAGACAATCTATTTTTATCCAATGAAGAGAGTGCAACTTCAAATCCGGTCTGTATGTTTTGTTTGCTTTTCCAATTCAATCCACCTGTCATCATGGTATGTCGCTGAGGGGCTATCAATGGTACTACCGGTTCGTAATTTCCGGAACTTTTGCCGCTAACCGGATCAGGAGCTACCCATTCATAAACGCGGCCATTCGCAGTGCTTAATTTTAGATTGTAATTTCCGGTACCTGCTGTGACTTCAGAAAAGCCAACTTGTAATGCAGTACTATCTGCATTGGGATCGTAATATAAATAATGGTACAAAGCAGGATTTCCATTTACAGTAACGATAGTATCTCTTTCCCGGTAATACACCCGGTTGATATTAAAATTGCCTCCAGCTTTCATGATGCCGCTTCGTACAGCAGATTTTAAATCATCACCACTTTGTGAAAGAATGAGTTTGTCCAGTGAATCCAAATCTCCGGCCACTGCAGGGGATTTACTGTCTTGCTCGTTGTAAAAATTAAAGTAGATCCCTACATTATTTTTTTGCGCGGTCGTCTGCAGTACCGATAAACTCCGCGTATAATTCTGGTCCAGGTATTCGAATTCAATAATGACCCTGGACACATCGGAAATTATTCTGCGCGCAGTAAATTTAATTTCTGCAAGGTTATAATCAATGCTGTAATCTGCATCTTCTCCGCGTTGCAGTAGTGTGCCGTCAATCCAGACCTTTTCACTTCCGGCAAGGAGTATGATAAATTGTTCGTTGTTATTGCCGCTTAACCGATACGGACCCTGATTTCCATTTTGTGTTTTGAGCGTAAGCCGGTTCGATTTTCCCTTTGATATCGCGAAGCCAAGTTTATTGTCAATGTTCCAGGAATGAATTTGATGTTGCGTTTCAAGCAATCCACCTTTATTTTTTTTATAATAATTCATGAAGTAGCCGGTTGGTTTTCCGATTTCAAAATCGCCGGCAGTCAGTTGCTGTTTATTTTTGGATAATTTAATAAATAGTTTGTCGAATTCCTGTATTTGCCTAGTATTGCCTTCGGGTTGAATCGGAATCTGATTATCTGATATGGCGCCAAGAATCGAAAATCCATCCCCCAGATCTCCGCTGAGTTGCAGATTCAAACTCGAGTTGAGTACTAAAGATTGACTGTTGCCTGTACTTAATCCTCGCGTAAAATTTCCGGAATAATTAATACCCGGGCTTAGCCACCAATCCCGGCTTGATTTTACTTCATAAGTTGGATTGGCGTAATCCGGGCGAAGTGGATTTTGCCGGATTATGGTATCATACAAAAAATAATGTGAAAACTTAGCCACCGGAAATACCCGGTAACAAAGTTTGATGGAATCATTGTGAATTGGGTTTAATATGGAGAGTTGTTGTGTTTTTTCTGAAAACAAATAGGTATAGTGCTTATCCGGATGATGAAGGGAAGTAATTGAAATGGATGCAGGAAACAGGACTAAGCTATCTTCTAATTGGATGCTGTCCTTAACAGGTAAGTTCAGACAACGCAAGCTACTGGTTTGTGAGAAGGATGGGGAATACACAATCCCTAAGAACATCAATAGTAAGCCGGCATGTTTTATTCTCTGATTCAATGGATGTCTTACGAATTAGCATTCAGAATTATTGCCATAAATGGCGTCGATGCAAAAAAGCCTGATCAGCAATTGCTGTTTTTAATGTATGCGTCTTATCCTGAAATCAAAACAGTCCGTGAATTTCGACAAATACATATTCTCTTCCGATTTGCAATTATTAATTACTATGTTGATTTACTTTTCTACAATTGAATTCCCAACCAGAAAAAAAATAAACAAAAAGACAAACTGATCAAAATATAAAGCGCAAAGTATCCAAATTCCGACTGTTGTAATAATTGAAAATTTTCCGCGGCAAAGGTGGAAAATGTACTCATGCCTCCACAGAATCCAATCATGACAAAAAACCAGATCCAGTATTGTGCTTCATTCATTTTAAAATTTTTGTATGCAATACCCAGTACAAAGCAACTGGTAATATTTGCAAGAAAAGTTGCAAGTGGAAATTTGGATTGGGTCGGATTTAAGTTATATGCGATCAGGTATCGGCTAATGCTTCCCAGTCCTCCACCGATAAATATTAATAGAAACTTATATAGTGTCATCTGAAACCGGTGATTTTGTTTTCTTAATAAATAATAAAACGCCGGTAAGCACGAGCCCAAATCCAATGATGAGAATAAGTAGCAGTAAATTGCCAATGGCCTGTGATTCCACTACGGTAAATAATACCAGTGCATTAACTGCAATCAACACACCGGTAGCCTGTAAATGATTCAATCCTGCTTCAAGCATGAGATGATGGATATGTTGACGGTCTGCAGCAAAAGGTGATTTGCCTGAAAAAATGCGAACAAAAAAAACGCGCAGCATATCAAATAAAGGCACAAATAAAATTCCGATTGCAACTGCAGGAGGAGCAATGATCTTGTATAACGGATTTGGTTCGCGGTAGGATAATTCGATAAAGCTAATGGTTAGAATGGAACAGATGACACCAATCAGTAATGAACCCGTATCGCCCATAAAGATTTTAGCCGGAGTAAGATTGAATTTTAAAAATGCAATCAAAGAACCAACGAGCGCGAAAGATATGATACTAAGTACAACCTGATCAGCCAGGTAAAACCATGCACCATAAGTGGTAGCTATTAAAATGCCCAGGCTTGCACCCAGGGCATTGATACCATCAATCAGGTTAAAGGCATTTACAATAACCAGTATGGTGAATAATGAAATAAGGATACTCCAGAAATAAGGGAGCTCTTCGATAAAAAAGATTCCATAAAAGCTGGTGATGCGGACATTTGCTTTAAACACAAGAATTCCGGATACCAGAATCAGCCCCAGCATTTTTTTATAAGGCGTTAAAGGGATGATGTCGTCTTTAGATCCGATCAGAAAAATCATGATAAAGGCACAGAGAATGTATTGCAGATCTCCAAAGACATTAAATGGAGTCCATAGTACAATGGAAAAGACCACACCGGCAAAAATTCCAATACCTCCCAGGGTTGGAATACTCTTTTTATGACTCCTTCGTTCATCAGGTTCATCGGTCAGCTTTTTAACTTTGGCGATATTGATAATAGAAGGAATGATGAGATAGGTCAATAAAAAAGCGGTCAAAAAGCTGAGAATCAACCGGTATAACATTTTGATTTTTACAATTTAAAGAACAAAATAAAGACATTTCGTCCTAATTTGAGGCATAGAATGAATTATTAACTTTACCGAAAAATGGAGAGTCCTGAATTAGCGGCAATTGATATCCAAAATTTGCCTCAGCATATTGCGGTCATCATGGATGGCAACGGCCGTTGGGCTAAGCTTCACAACATGCCGAGGCTATTTGGACATAAGCAGGGCGTAAAGGCAGTGAGGGAGATTACAGAAGCTTCTGCAGAGTTGGGTATCAAATTTCTTACCCTCTATGCATTTTCTACCGAAAACTGGAGCCGGCCAGAAATGGAAGTCATGGGATTGATGAGCTTACTGGTTGAAACCATAAAAGCAGAGCTGAATACACTTGAAAAAAATAATATCCGGCTTCGGGCTATCGGGGATCTCTCCAAGCTTCCGGATAACACCAGGACAGCACTCCTGAGCGGTATCGAAAAAACAAAACGGAATACCAGGATGGATCTGGTACTTGCCCTGAATTACAGTTCCCGGTGGGAAATACTTTCTGCAGTCAACAAGATAGCAGAGCAGTCTAAAAACGAAAATATTCACTTGCCCATTGATGAAGCTGTATTCTCATCTTATCTCAGTACCAATGGAATACCTGATCCGGAGCTGTTGATACGCACCAGCGGGGAGCACCGGATTTCCAATTTCTTACTTTGGCAGCTTGCTTATACGGAGTTTCATTTTTCCAATGTATTCTGGCCGGATTTCAGGAAGAAAAATCTGTATGAAGCTATTCTCGATTTTCAGAAAAGGCAGCGGCGGTTTGGCAAAACGTCGGAGCAGATTGCCCGTTAATCAGAGTGGAGCCACCTGGTTTGAGATTGAGGCTTATTAGGGCTATTTCCTCATTTTCTCTAAAGGAATCCGTTCTTAATTTTGGCAATCATCCCGTTCGTAAGTGTCATATGAATTAGGAAATGCAGAAGTATGCAACTTTATTTCTGTTTTCAAGTCCTATAATTATAAAAAGCGAAGTTCTGATAAAGCACTTATTATATGTAATAAAATTTGTATATTTAAACTCTTGTTATTTAATGTAAATGGTAATTAATAAGCGTAAAGTTCCCCTGCTTAGTTCAGTTCATTGCCATCGGAATTTGTACACCAATTTTGTCTTGGATGGGATCCCATGTTGTACAGAGAATGCAAGGCTATTGTCTATCCGAACTTGCAGGTATCCCAATTTCCCTTTCTCCCGCTTCCCCCTCTACCTATCTACCCGTCTAAGCTCCTTAAAAAGCCTTACCTTCGCCGCCACAATGCCTATAGGCCTGAATGCGTTAATAGAACTCAGATTTGAAACAGCTTATGAATAAAATTGTCCCTGGTCTCCTATATCTATTTTTACAGTTCTCCTTGAGTTTGAATGCCCAGCAACAGGAATTCATTGAATATAACAACAAGTCCTATGAAATTTCCGGCATAAAAGTCACAGGAAATGAATTCAGTGATGAAAAAGCAATTATTGGGATTTCAGGAATCCGCGTAGGACAAAAAATTACACTTCCGGGTCCGGATATTCAGAATGCAATCAAAGCAATTTACAAGCAACGCTTGTTTACACAGGTGGAAATAACCTTTGCCAATCAAGTTGGCAATGTGGTCAGTTTGGAAATCCATGTAAAAGAAAAGCCCAGATATTCTACGCATTCCTACAAAGGAGTCAAAAAGTCGACTCACGAAGATTTAAATGTAATCGTATCCAATCACTTGCCTAAAAATTCCATATTCACCGGCGAGATCAAGGAAGCATTGATTGATAATATTCAAAAATATTTTTACGAAAAAGGGTATCTCGATGCTAAGGTGGTCATCACCGAATCTCCGGATGAAAAAAAACCAAACACAGTTAAACTCTTAATCGATATCAAAAAAGGAGACAAAGTCAAGATTGCCAACATCACGTTTTCCGGTAACAAAGAAGTCAGTGCATCTAAGTTGCGCAAACAAATGAGTGAAACCAAGCGCGCTAGATTCTGGAAGATTTTTGGAAAGTCGAAATTCGAAGAAGATAAATATGAGAAGGATAAAGCCAGTATTATCAATTATTACAATAGTATTGGATTCCGGAATGCCGATATCATAGGTGATTCGATCTGGCGTATTGCGAATGGCAAGATGAATATTCATATTGATTTGCATGAGGGCAATCGGTTTTATTTCAGAAATATTTCGATTAAAGGAAATTCACTATATCCGGAGAAGCATATTAAAAATGTGTTGGGCATTCAGAAAGGAGATGTTTATAATCAGGAATTATTACAGAAACGATTGAGCTTTGCCCAGGATGGACGTGATGTCAGTAGTTTGTACATGGATGAAGGCTATTTGTTTTTTAAAGCAGAGCCTGTAGAGACAGCCATTGAAAATGATTCGGTAGATATTGAAATACGAATTACCGAAGGTCCTCCTGCGACTATCGATAAGGTTATCGTAAAAGGAAATGACCGTACTCACGAACATGTAATCAGAAGAGAATTGCGTACCAAGCCCGGACAAAAATTCAGTCGGTCCGATATCATACGTTCACAAAGAGCAATAATGGCTTTGGGATTTTTTAATCCGGAAACACTGGGTATTAATACACCGGTAAATCCGAGAAGAGGAACGGTTGACATTGAATACGCCGTAGAAGAAAGACCATCCGATCAATTGGAATTATCAGCAGGGTACAGTGCATATGGGGTCATCGGTACACTTGGCGTGGTGTTTAATAATTTTTCTACGCATAACTTTTTTAAAAAGGAAGCATGGAAACCATTACCACAAGGGGATGGACAAAAGTTGTCCTTAAGAGCGCAAACCAATGGAAGATATTATCAATCGTATAATGCTTCTTTTACTGAACCCTGGTTAGGTGGCAAGCGTCCGACTTCTTTATCCATTGGTGGGATTTACAGTTTGATAGACAATACTTCATTGACGACAACTTCCGGTGGACGGTTAAGTATAGCCCGTTTGTATGGAACATTAGGATCTCAGCTTGTATGGCCTGATGATAATTTTGCTGTTTCTGCTTCCTTAAACCTGGAGCGCATTCGGTTGAAAGATTACGTGGGATTTTATGCAGGTGCTGCTCCGGTTGATAACGGAGATTTCTATAACATATCACTGAAGCAAACATTTATCAGATCAACAGTTGCCGATCCTTTATTTCCAAGATCGGGTTCCAGATTAGCATTATCGATACAACTTACTCCGCCGTATTCATTATTCAGATCCGGATGGAATCCGGATAGCCTGAGTTTGAGTGACAAATACCGCTGGGTTGAATATCACAAGTGGAGATTTGATGGGGAATGGTATCTCAATCTGGTTGATAAACTCGTTCTTTCCTTTAATGCAAAAATGGGAATACTCGGCTATTACAATAAAAAATTAAAAGCGCCTCCGTTCGAACGATTTGTCTTGGGCGGTGATGGATTGAATAATCAATCATTTACAGTGACCGGTCGGGATATTTTTGCATTGCGTGGTTATGAAGTGCAAGATGTCAAGGCAAAAACGGTTGAAGAAAGGCGCACCAATCCGGATCCGGAAGATGCAACCATTTTCAATAAGTTTACCATGGAATTGCGTTATCCGCTCTCATTGAATCCAACCGCAACTATTTATGGTACACTATGGGCACAAGGAGGAAATTCCTGGACCGCTTTCAAAGATTACAATCCTTTTGAATTAAAACGATCAGTAGGATTTGGATTACGCGTTTTTCTGCCGATGTTTGGTTTGCTTGGATTTGATTATGGTATTGGATTTGACAAACCCTGGCTTGACCCATCGTCAACGTCTCTCAGTGGCTATTCCAAATTTAGTCTTGTACTCGGATTCGAACCGGAGTAAAGATTAATTACTAATTATTAATTACGAATTACTAATTACCTCGGTTGTTGCAGGTTTGCAATCCGTTGTTGCAAGTTTGCAACTCCGTTGTTGCAAGTTTGCAACTTGCAATTTCACGTTGTTGCAAGTTTATAATCAGTTGCTGCAAGTTCCCCGTTATTGCAAGTTTGCAACTTCCCACCCGTTGTTGCAAGTTTGCAACTTGCAACTTCCCATTGTTGTAAGTTCCCCGTTATTGCAAGTTTGCAACTTGCAATTTCGCGTTGTTGTAAGTTTATAACCTGTTGTTGCAAGTTTATAATCAGTTGCTGCAAGTTTGCAACCCGTTGTTGCAAGTTTGCAACTTGCATCAGTTGCTGCAAGTTTGCAACCCGTTGTTGCAAGTTTGCAACTTGCAACTTCCCATTGTTGTAAGTTTATAACTTGCTACTTTTCCTACCTGTTGTTGCAAGTTTGCAACTTGCAACTCTTTCCACCTGTTATTGTAAATTTATAACTTGCAACTTTCCCATCCAGACTATTATATTTGAGTTCAAATTCAAATAAAAGAATGAAATATTCAAAAGAAGAGACATCCAGATTAAATATTCAAACTAAAAAGTTTTTAAAAGAAAATTCAATTTCAGATAAAAAAGAACTGGAAGAACTTCGTGCAACAATTCGTTTTCATGAATGGCAATATTACGTGCACGACAATCCATTGATTTCAGATTATGAATTCGATCAGTTGTTTAAATTATTGGAACGTGCAGAGCATCTGCACCCGGAATGGATCACTCCGGATTCTCCGACACAACGGGTGTCCAGTGATTTGGTGGATGTATTTAAATCCGTCGAGCATTTGAGTCCGATGTTGTCTCTGGAGAATTCATACAATGCAGATGACCTGAATGATTTTGATGCGCGAGTTAAAAAATTATGTGCATTGAGTGAAGGAGATGAATTGAGTTATTTTGCTGAGCCCAAGTTTGATGGCGGAAGTATCGCTTTAATTTATGAAAATGATTTTTTGGTTCGGGCTGCAACACGGGGAGATGGAGCAAAAGGAGAAGAAATCACATCCAATGCGCGTACGATCCGATCGGTTCCATTGAAAGCCGCATTTTCCGATTATGGCATTGGTAAAGTAGAACTGAGAGGAGAAGCGGTGATCAGCAAGGCGATGTTTCAAAAAATAAACGAGAACCGCGAAACAGATGGTTTGGCATTGCTAGCCAATCCCAGAAATGCAGCAACCGGAGTTTTACGAGTGAAAGATGCATCGGAGACATCATCACGTGGACTTGATGTTTTTATTTTTCAGGTTTCCTATGTGGAGGATCTTAAAGGGGAGAATGCAATGTTCAAACAAAAGTCACATGCTGACTGGATGAAAATTCTGGATATCCTCGGTTTTAAAGTGGCTTTGCACGAGCGAAAAGTTTGTAAAAACATTGACCAGGTCATTCAGTATATTAATCAATGGGTGGAGAAAAGAGACCACTATAAATATGAAATCGACGGAGTAGTTGTCAAAGTAAATGAGTTGGCATTACAGGAAAAATGTGGCTACACTTCTCATCATCCGAGGTGGGCTGTTGCACATAAGTTTCAGGCTAAGCAGGCTACTTCGGTATTGTTGAATGTAGAATTTCAGGTGGGTAAAATCGGATCTATAACGCCGGTAGCTAAAATCGAACCCGTGCAGTTAGCCGGTGTAACGGTTTCTTCCATTTCATTACACAATGAAGATTTTATTACATCCAGGGATATTCGATATGGAGACCAGGTATTGGTCGAAAGGGCAGGTGATGTGATACCTTATATTGTCAAGGCTTTTCCCGAATTGAGGACAGGGAAGGAAAAACCCATTCACTTTCCCAAACATTGTCCGGTTTGTAAAACTACTTTGATCAGGGAAGAAGATGAAGCCGCCTGGAGGTGCCCCAATTTTATGTGTGAGGCACAAATCATTCAGCGCCTGATTCACCATGTGTCCAAAGATGCAATGGATATTGATGGCCTGGGTAAATCATTAATTGAACGGTTTTTCGAACTAGGCTGGCTGAAAAATATGGCAGACATCTATCGCCTGGATTATAAAGCCATTTCAAATCTGGAAGGAATGGGGGAGAAGTCTGCAGAAAAATTGAGGCTCTCGGTTGAAAAGGCAAAAAAGAATCCAATTCATCGGTTGCTGCATGGGCTTTGTATCCATCATTTAGGTAAAAAAGTCAGCAAACTTATCGCAGAGCATCTCCGGTATTTGCCGGACTTAAAGGATTGGCCCCTGGAACGATACACTTCGATTAAAGACGTCGGACCTGTGGTAGGTAAGAATATCATCGCATTTTTTGAAGACAAGAAAAATGTGAAAATGCTGGAAGAGATGGAAGAATTAGGCGTCAACATGAAACAGACCAGTGAGGACAAACCAAAAGAAATTGCTGCAGATGCCCCTCTGGCCGGCAAGACCATACTTTTTACAGGCACGCTGAAAGAACTCGACCGAAAAGAGGCACAGGAACTCGCTGAGCGTGCCGGGGCCAAAAATCTTTCTTCCGTTAGTTCAAATCTGAATATTCTGGTGGTCGGAGAGGACGCAGGCTCAAAACTTGCCAAAGCCAGAGCATTGGGAAGCGTAGAAATCTGGACCGAACAGGAATTTCTCCAAAAAATACGCTGATCCGACCTGTGGATTTAACTATTTACAGAGTGTAAGTCAACGTTTGCCTAATTTTGTCGTTATTCTCTTTATTATTTTAGTAGGTAATCAAACAATCATGAAAACAAGATTAACCCTTTTCTTAGCCATCCTGGCTATGGCTTTTCATTCTAATGCACAAAAATCTTTTTGGACTATAGCCCCTCAGAAGGCAGATATCAGCGTGACCAGCCATTGGAACAAAATTTCGAATCTGAGGATCGTTCAACTGGATCATCAGGCTTTCCGCGATTATTTAGCTCAGAATGTACCTTCCGAATCTGCGAAGGCACAACCGGTACCTATCCTCTTGCCGATGCCGGATGGCAGTATGCGTCGTTTTTACATCACGGAATCAGCGGTCATGGAGCCTGAGCTGGCGGCTAAGTTTCCGGAAATCAAAACCTATAAAGGAACAGACGGACTCAATGTGATGAGAATGTCCATTTCTCCATTAAGCTTTCAGGCTTATGTGTTGACGGATGATGGAGATATCGTCATTGAAGCCATCGACAAAAAAAATCTGAATCAATTTGGTGTCTTTAATTCTAAAGATCTTCAGCTCGATCAACCACTTCCATTGAGTTGTGGAGCAAAAGAGTTGTCTAAAATCAATTCACCCAAAGTGATTTCAAATGGCAATTTACATTCCAGAACAAATGCAGGAATTCTGGGAGCTCCTGTGGATTTGCGCACCTATCGCCTCGCACTTGCATGTACCGGCGAATGGGGTGGACGTGCGGATTTGGGAGGAGGAAGTGTGGTAAGCGCAATTGATAAAATGAATGCTGCATTAACCTATATCAATGCGGTCTATGAAAAAGATGTTTCCATCCATATGAATCTCATTGCCAATAATGATCGGTTGATTTTCCTCGATGGTACCGCAGATCCTTATTTGTATCCAACTGTTGGAGGCCAGATACTCGGTGTGAATACAGATGTCATCAATGCGAAGTTGGGAAACAGCGGCGCTTATGATTTCGGACATGCATTTACAATCTCGTGTTCCGATGTTGGAGGTATTGCATTTTTAGGTTGTGTATGCCAGGGAAACAAAGGCGGAGGGGTTACTTGTTGGTACACTTCGGATATTGCTTATGTCAGTCAGCGAATTACCTGTCATGAAATGGGTCATCAGTTTGATGCATCCCATACATTTTCTAATTGCAATGGCAACGAATCGAGTACCTCTTACGAACCTGGAAGCGGTACATCGATCATGTCCTATAGTGGTTTGTGTGGTGCTTTAAATGTTGAAACATCAAACTTACCTCACCCTAATTATTTTCATACTAATTCAGTGGAACGGATATTATACTTTTCAAGAAATGCCGGTGGTGCTTCGTGCGGAAAAGCATCTTCAACCACAAATACCTTTCCTGATCCGGAGATATTGATACCTTCCGGACTTTATATTCCGATAAGAACTCCATTCAAGTTAAGAGGTCGTGCTAGGGATATGGAAAATGATGCGCTTACCTATACCTGGGAACAATATGATGCAGGTGGATATGGTCCGGCTATAGGTCAGCCTCTGCTTACGGAGGAGGGTCCATTGTTTAAATCATTATTTCCAGGACCCGATTCCAACAGGGTTGTTCCTTCCTGGAACACGGTTTTGACCAAAGGCAATTTCGATGTTGCCGAAGTATTGCCAACCGTGAGTCGCGAAATCAATTTCAGATTTACCGTAAGAGATAATCATCCGGGTTCAGGTGGAACGGCCTGGAAACAAACCTATTTCAGAGCCCTCGAATCTGCAGGACCTTTTACAGTGACAAATCCGAATTATCCACAAACCGATACTTTGTTTACCGGATTGTGTAATAAAGTAACCTGGGATGTTGCAAATACATCATCATCCCTGGTGAATTGTCAGAAAGTAAATATTTATCTTATGCCAAACCGGATGACACCAACTGATATTGTTCCTCTTGCGTTGAATACCGAAAACGATGGAGAAGAATTAGTCGACATTCCTGCAAATTATGCAAATCAAACAAGGGCAAGAATAATAGTTGAAGCTGCAGATAATATCTTTTTTGATGTCACAGATGCAGACATAAGAATTAAAGCACCTACAAGTGAGAAATTGGTGTTCGGTGTCTCGCCGAATAATTTAAAATTTTGTGTTCCAAGTCAGGCCAACATCGATATCAGATCCTGTGCCAGTAATTTAAATGGAGACTTACAATTATTTGTTGAAAGCGGATTGCCGGATAAGGCCATTGCCAATTTCGAAAAGTCGACTATGAATGTTAGTGACCAGACAAAATTGCATCTTGATTTCAGCAATGTAAATACTTCCGGAGTTTCTCATCTCATCGTTGCAGCGGTTACACCAAATGGTGACACCTTGAGAGAAGACATCACACTGGATCTCGTCAGTGTTGATTTTTCCGATTTAAAAACCATTTACCCTGCGGATGGATTGTCCGGGTTAAATCAATCCATTGAGTTTAAATGGGCAACCAGTATCAATGCAATCAGCTATAAACTGGAAGTGGCCACTTCTCCTGCTTTTGGAAATAGCGTTATTTATTCTATCGATGGGTTAACCGGCTCTTCATTTAAACCGAATTTCTTATTTAATGAAAATCAGTTGTACTACTGGAGAATTACACCATCAAACAGATGCGGATTGGGAAGCCCAACGCTGAGTTCTCCATTTCATACAGTGAATAAATCTTGTGTGTCTACTATATATCCCGGAAATATACTGACCAGGCGACCAAACCAAACCGGTTCTTTATTAATACCTATTAAGGAAGCCGGAATAATCAATGATGTAAATGTGAAGGATTTTATGGCAGATGCGAATTTTGTATCTGATGTAACCTTAACATTAATCAGTCCGACAGGTACCAGGGTAAGGCTTTTCGCCGGGCAATGTGGAAATTCTGGTCAATTCAATTGCTCTTTTGATGATGATGGAAATTACTCATTCTCTAATGCACCTCCGGGTTACAATGCTTGTCCTCCAATCAATTTAAAATTGATAAAACCACTGGAGTCTTTATCAAAATTCAACGGGGAAGATAAAAAAGGAGATTGGAGACTGGAGATTGCCTGTGATGCGAATTTAAGCCAGGTAGCAACATTTAATACGTATACATTGGATATCTGTTCCGAACTCATCGTAAATGATCCGTTTCTCGTTAACAATTTAGGATTGTTTATGAATAAAGGAGAAACAAAAAATATCGGATCAAATTTATTATTATCTCAGGACAATGATAATGGACCTGCTGAACTCAAATATACCATTGTGGCCATTACGCAAAAAGGTGATTTGTTACTCAATGGAAATGTAGCTAATTATGGTTCTCAATTTACCCAAAAAGACATCGACGATGGAAGGGTGAGTTATCATCATAAGGGACAAGATCAGGAGACTGATGGATTTTTGTTTACAGTCGAAGATGGTAACGGCGGTTGGTTTGGAAGTGATTATTTTAAAATTCAAATCGGTGCTGTCGGTACAAAAGATCAATCCGATGATTTGGGTTTGCGCATATATCCGAATCCGACTAATGGTTTATTGCAGATTTCAGCTGACCGGATTTTGGACAAGCATGCTGATCTGAGGATTGTAAATCTTCAGGGCCAGGTGTTGTTCAAAAAAGATATCGGTTTGCAAAAAGCAGATGTAATCAATGTATCCAATCTTCCGGATGGCGTGTTTCTTTTAGAAATTCGTTCCGGTAAGTATAACTCGATCAATAAAATAGTCATTAAGAAGGGCCAATAGTCATAATGTGCATTTCAAATGCACTGATTTCTTGTCTATTTTAACGAGATAGATGCCAATATTAAGAATGTAACCATTCAGATAAGAAGAGTGAAAGGAAGTGATAAATATGCCCCTGCATGTCGTTCACTTCCTTTTACATTTATACATTATCATTTCATTCTGTTTGTGAACAACAATGGATGATTGATCTTATAAGAACGCTTTTCCGATGGCAGGATCCATCTAATTGTAATGCAGCTTAGTAAAATTTGGTATACACTCGTAGCCAGGGCATCAAACACAAAAGGAAAAGTAATCATTTAACTTTAGTCTGCAGACTTCAACTTCAAATATACTTTTTCCTCATTGGTAAAATCAATGTTTGGAAATCCATGCTGAAGTAGATTCAATTTACTTTTTAAATTCTCAAGATAGCTTTGAAATTCAGTGGAAAACGGATTCATCACCTTGTGTTCAGCCAGTTGATAAAACCGGTTCAATTGGGATATGAGCTTTTTAGACTCCTCACTAAAAAAAGAATCGTAGAAGTAACTCCAGATATAATCTATTGCAGCTTTATTGGGATGTACCAAATCCTCTTTTACATAACGGTAATCTCTGAGATCATCCATAAATATTTCATAAGCGGGAAAATAATGCACGAAGCTGAACATAGCTTTTAATTGGTCAGCAGCAATGATCAGAGATGCTTTGCTGATGGAGTTTTCTGAAAATCCATCTCTTAAATATCGCACCGGACTAATAGTTAAAATAATCTTCAATTTGGGATTGAATTCATGCAGCTTTTGAAATGTGCTACTTAATCGTTCTGTTATTTCCTCGGTACTTGCTCTTTTTTTCTTGAATTGATTTTGCGGTAATTTGTGGCAATTGGCAACGATTTTTTGAGTGGCAGTATATTCATAGTAATGTGCGGATCCAAGAGTTAAAATGAGGGTATCCAGTTTGTTTAAATTTTGGTGAGCCAGGTGTATCTGATTATTCATGTGCTGTAATACCTGATCCGGATTTGAACCTGAAAATGAACCATGATGGTTTAAAGAATGATATAATCCATTGTGAAATGCCAAATCGCTTTGCTGAAATGAATAACCGGAAAGAATTAATTCGAATTGTTGTGCAATGGAAATTGGATTGAATACAATCCCAAATGGATGAGGTAGCACATTAAACCGTCGTACCGAAAGTCGTTCATAAAATTCATTGGCAAAACAACTCCCGCAGGTGTAGAGGCCATCCTGTGGATTGATTTTTATTGCGGATTCAATTTTAGGAAAAGTGGTTTTGGCATACATACGGTATTAAACAGCTGCTTTGAAATAAGGTTTTTTAACAGGCGGATGAATGTATTATGCCTGTCACAGTCAATGTCATCAAGCTGATCTGGTTGTTTATGGATTACATCTCGATCATCCTCAAGATTCCTGGTATCAAAAGGTAATTGTTCATCAGTTAAGGGTTGATGAAAACTGCAAACATCTCCTTCCTGAATAGTACCTTTGACTTTCTTAATTTGATTATGAGTTTCTGGGATAAAATTTTATCGTCCAAAAAACAGGCAATTCCGCAAATTTCATTTGGCAGATTTACGGATGCTTATAAACCTAAAGCAAGGTATGCGGACTGGGATGAAAGCCTCAGGCTTTATGAAGAGGGACAATATCTGAATTCGATTAAAAGCCTTATCCGGTATCTTAAAAATGATCGGGAAGACAATATCCGGATTGAACAAGACTCACTAAATTTTAAGTTCACCATTTATCATGGTTCCAAACAAATATTATGTATTGTCGACGAGCATAAATTCAGGGCAGAATCGAAAGTAGCTCATTGCAAAGAATTGAATGTTGGATTTTTACGAAAGGCTGTCGAGTATAATTATCTATTGAATTATAGCCGCTTTGCATTGGATCCGGAGAATAATTTGTGTTTGTTGTTTGACAGCATTCTGATGGAAGCGTCACCGTATAAGTTGTATTATGGACTTCGTGAGTTGGCATTGCAGTCTGACAAAGAGGATGATATTCTGATCGATGAATTTGATTCCCTTGAACCATTGCAAAATCAACATATCATCAAATTGCCGGAAGAAATTATCCGGGTCAAATTGGATTTTATTAAAGTTAAAATCCAATATGCAAATGCACCGGATGTCCTGGGTAAGTTAAATCCAAAAAGATATCAGGGAGCACTGACTTATGTGTATTTATCGGTAGTTTATGGTTTGGACTACCTGGTTAAGCCTGAAGGACGATTGCTCGATATCATAACCCGCCTTCACATCAAGTATTTTGAAACGCCCTCAGAAGATGTTGAAACAAAAGTGAATTTACTGGAAAAAGGCCTGAAGGAAATTCAGGATATGTCAGATACTGAAATATCCAAGGAATTGTACGATGTCATTTCAACATTTGGAATCACCAGTCCTGCAAATCACAAAACCATTTCACAATTTATCGATTCAGAATTGCAATCGATGAAATGGTATGAAGAAAATAAGCACGAGCAGGTTTGCATAGCGATTTGCAATTATATAGCGGGTTATTGTTTGTACAATTTTGCCATGCCTGGGCCGGATCATGATCTCTTTCATTTGTATTTTGAAATTATGGAATCCGGTTATTTCAAAAAGCTGGGATTCCCCAATGACTTCTGGAATGATGAAAAGCAAAGACCGCGAATGCATGAAATAACGGAGCGGATTGAGGACATTTTGAGCGATTACAAATCCGAATATCCTGTACTTCCGGTAACCACCAGTCTGGACGATACGGACCTCATTGCATTCTTGAAATCGTATTTATTATTTATCAAAAACCTAAGCATTAATTGAGAAATCTTATTGAAAAATATAAAGATGTGGTGATACAAATAGCCACTCCGTTTTCAATCGGAACCGGATTTTATCTGAAGGATTATGATTTGATCGTAACCAATGAACATGTTGTCAGAAATAACAAGCAGGTAGTGATCGAAGGAAAAGGAGTTCAGCGGTTATTGCGCACCGTTAGATACATTGACCCGAAGTATGATCTTGCATTTGTGCAGGGGCCCGAAAAAAGTGAATTGGCCTCTGTTCATTTACATGAAAAAGAAGACTACCACGAAGGTGACACGGTTGTTGCAGTTGGTCATCCGTTTGGTTTAAAGTATACCGCAACGCAGGGAATTATATCCAATACCAATCACCAGCAAAATGATTTGTATTATATTCAGCATGATGCTGCTTTAAATCCGGGAAACAGCGGAGGTCCGTTGGTTAATGCACAGGGAGAAGTTTTAGGGGTAAATACGTTCATCATTCAAAACGGACAAAGTATCGGGTTTTCACTGCCCTCCAAATATTTAAAACAGGTATTGGATGAATTTGTCGCCGGGCGGAAAGAATTAGGTGTGAGATGCCTGTCTTGCGCGAATATTGTTTTTGAGCCAAATCCCGAAAAAAAATATTGTCCATTTTGCGGAGCAAGGATCACGTTGATTTCACAGATTGAAGATTATGTACCCAATGGAATCCGCATGGAAATTGAGGATTCCCTGAAGGAATTGGGTTATGATATCAGTCTGACGCGCAGGGGGCCCTATAATTGGGAAATCAATCAGGGTTCGGCAAAAATTATGCTTTCATACCATGAAGATTCGGGTATGATAGCAGGAGATGCTTTCATTTGTTCCTTGCCAAAAGACAAGATAAAAGAAATATATATCTACCTCTTGCAGCAGAATTACTTATTAGAGGGTCTTTGCTTTAGTATCCAGAATCAGGACATCATTCTTTCTCTTCAGGTTTTTGACCATTATTTTAAACCCGAAACCGGAAGTGAAATTTTCAAGGCGCTTTTCGAAAAAGCAAATGAATACGATGATATTCTGATACGCGAATTTGGCGCTATTGCACGTGTGGATTAAGCGTTTAGATATAGCTGATTTTTAAATTTGTTAAAAATTATGAAAATGGGAATATTATTTGTTGGAAAGGCCTTAAATTTATGCTCTTATTTTTTTTATAACGTAGTAGGTATGAAGAGATTCGGTTTTTATTTTCTATTCATTTTTATGTCCGGCCTTCAGGCACAGGATATTCACTTTTCCCAGTTTTACATGTCTCCTACGAATCTGAATCCGGCTTTAACCGGAGTCATGAATTGTAAGATGCGTTTTGTAGCTAATTACAGAAATCAATGGGCACCTGTATTGGGATTTGCCAATTCTTTCAATACCTACAATCTGTCCTTTGACCAGAAGATCCCTGTAGCACGGTATGACTATTTTGGCTTCGGTGGTACATTTTGGGGAGACAAAGCGGGATCACTGGATTTTAGTACCCTTCAATTTAAATTATCGGCTTCATATAGCAAGAGAATGTCGGGTTCCAGAACTTCATCCAATTACCTGGTATTTGGATTGGAAGGTGGAATTAACCAAAGAAGCGTAAGTTTTCAAAATGCACTTTGGGGAAATCAAATCACTCAAAGTGGTCCAGATCCCACCATTGGACCTGATCCGACTGCATTCGATCCGAGCTTTTTGTTTGCAGATGTATCTGTGGGTGTACTATGGTTTTCAGTTTTGGATAAAAACAACAACTTTTATATTGGTGCTGCATTGAGTCACCTGAATGAACCTTTACAAAACAACAGTAAGGATATACCCAATAATAACTTCTCTCCCGCACCTTTGTATTCTAAATTAACCATTCACGGGGGAGGTGTATTTGAATTGAGTAAGAAAAATGCATTGATACCAGGAATAGTTGCTTTCTTCCAGGGGCCATCATTCCAGGTGAATGGAGGAACCAGTATCCGTTTCGGATCAGGAAACAACAGAACCAACGATCAGTCTTTCCAATTGGGATTGTGGGCAAGATTGGCTAACAAATATCAATTTGATCCACCGGATCCGGCAAATCCTGGTTCCAAAGGAACAGAATCAACAGGTACGCATATGGATGCGCTTATTCTTTCTACCCGCTTTGATTATAACAAGTATGGTTTCGGATTGAGTTATGATGTGAATACTTCATCGTTAAGAAAAGCTAACGCAGGTAATAATTCATTCGAACTTTCTTTTATCTACAATATTTGCGGACCGGAAAGAAGAGGTATTTATTGTCCTAATTTTTAAATTTCAAAAAATAACATATACAAGAGAATGGCATCCAGTGAGATGCCATTTTTGTTTTATGAATAAAGTATAGTGGGTAATTTGTATTTTTGTTACCCATCAAAAACAAAGTGATATGTTCGGGAATAAGAGTTCTACAACAGATAATCCTAAGAATGCCGTTGGACCATTACCTCAGGGTGCATTAAACAGCTTGGTTGCTGGTACACAGGTGGAAGGAACGATTAATGCGGAAAGTGATATTCGGATTGATGGTTTTTTAAAAGGAATCCTTGTTTGTAAAGGAAAGGTCATTATTGGCCCTAAAGGAAGTATTGAAGGCGAAATCAAGGCTCAGAATGCAATGATTGAAGGCCGGTTCAAAGGAATCCTGCAAATTGAAGATTTATTGCAGGTTAAAGAAACGGCTATTGTAGATGGTGAAATCAATACCGATAAACTGGCTGTGAGTCCGGGAGCTAAGTTTAATGTAACCAGTAAAATGAGTACAACACCAAGAGGTGCTCCACCGGTACTAAATAAACCGGAAACCATTAAAATGTAATCCCGGTAATAGATGCCACGGAATAATTCTAAAAGCAACAATTTTCTTAAGTATTCTGGTTTGGCTACGCAGATTTTTATTTCAATTGCAGTCGCTGCTTATTTTGGAAAGTGGCTGGATCGCAAATTCGAAATGACGAAACCTATCTTTACTGCTTCTTGCAGTATATTGATGTTGGTCCTCTTATTAGTATGGTTGAATTATGATTTAAAAAGGAAGGATCAATGACTCAGTTTCGATTTTATATATGGTTAATCGTAACCGCCGTATCCAGTTTGGGCATTAGTCTACTGACAAGCAATTCCTCAGATTCAGATATAGTTAATAAAGCTACCTACCTGCTGATTTCTTTTTTCATTTTTTTTACGGTAGTCATTTTTATTTTTTCTAATAATGCAATCCGATCCTCAAATCCATTTTTGTTTACTAGAGTGTTTATGGTTTCGATTAGTCTTAAGATTTTATTGCTATCGATGTTGGTGATCAGTTGTATTAAATTTTTACATATTAAACCGAGGGATTTGGTGGCACCCTTATTATCGAGTTACCTGCTGTTTACGATTCTCGAAACCTGGGTGCTTATGAAACTTTCAAAAAACAATTAATCGGAAGGGTATAGGCTTCAGATCTAGGGATTTATAGGAGAGTGGGTTTATAGATTTGAATTCAATTTAGACCTGAGCCATTCCTTTCTAAACTACACCCAGGAACGTTTAAGCCTTTTTAGCCATTAAATTTGTGTATTTATATATACAAAACACTAATAATCAATATCTTACATCAATATTGCAAAATCTTGTTAATTCGGAATTTTAGATCCGGATGCTTTATTATCTTTGCATTCCTTAAAAAAGAAATTTTATGGCAAATCATCAATCCGCTTTAAAGAGAATCCGCCAAAATGTGGTAAGGAGACTGGCTAACAGATATTATAAGAAGACCACCCGTACTGCAATAATGAAGCTGAGAGAAACTACAGACAAAGCTGCAGCTGAGAAGTTCTTACCAAAAGTAGCCAGCATGATAGACAGGCTGACCAAAAAAAATACCTGGCATAAAAACAAAGCTGCCAATATTAAAAGCAGCCTCATGAGCCATATCGCCGGATTAAAGTAATTGATTTAATCAGATATAAAAAATCGTGCATGGCCGGGAGCTTTGCACGATTTTTATTTTTGGGAAAATGAATCCAATTCAAATAGTTTAAAAATAAAAACCAATTCCAGAATTCACAATGAAAGAAGCTTCGCATGAAATGGGTAAAGACATTCATGGTCACAGCACTCTTGATAAATTGAGTAAAGCAGATCATTTTAATCACTGGATTTATCGTTCGGTTAAACCCTGGATTGCAGGAAATGTATTTGAAATCGGCAGTGGAATCGGTAATATTTCTGCGATGATTCTGAAAGATGGTTTTCAGTTAATGATTACCGAAACAGATGAAACGTATCTGGAAATTCTGCATCAGAAATTTGATGGTAACCAATCCGTAACTAAAATTCTTCAGCTTGATTTGGTAGATCCTGGTTTCGATACCAAATTTCAACACCTGTTTCAATCATTTGATACCGTAATCGCCATTAATGTGATTGAGCATATTGAAGATGATCTTGCTGCATTTCGCAATGCACAAAAACTAATAAAACCAAATGGCAGACTGATTGTACTAGTACCTAATGGTGCCGCTTTATACAATGGCTTGGACAAACACCTCAGTCATTTCAGGAGATACAATAAGCAAAAAATAAGTTTGATACTCCAACAGATTGGATTGGTTCAGGATCAGTTTTTTTATTTCAATACGATTGGAATTTTGGGCTGGTTTTTTTCCGGATCTATTTTGAGAAATAAAACGATTCCATCGGCCATGGTCAGCATATTTGAATTTGTTGTCCCCTTTACTTCATGGCTGGATAAATTGTTTAAGAATACCTGCGGACTTTCGATCATTGTGGTTGCAAGAAAGCTTAGTTGAAAATGATCGTCTTTAACTTTCAGCTCAATTTATGATCTGATTTCGATTTTAAAATTGGTTCCGTTTAATTCTTCCCTTAGTGTATTCGTATTAGTGAAAGGCTGGTCAGCCGGCTAACTCAATTCTTGCTTAAATATACATTTTGAATTTAGCCAGTCCTTTTCGTTGTAAAAAATGTTTGACACTGACTTTCAGAACACCAAGTCCATATTTTACACTTCGCTTAAAATTGATAGAAGATGCTTCATCAAAGTATTTTGTCGGGCAACTAATCTCAGCGATTTGAAATTTTTTATAAATAATCTGAGACAACATCTCATTGTCAAATACAAAGTCATTGGAATTATTTTCGAATTGAATTTGCTCGAGAACAGTTCTTGAAAAGGCCCGGTATCCGGTATGATATTCTGATAATTTATAATCAACCATTGCATTTTGAAAGAGGGTCAACAGCCGGTTGAAAACATATTTGTAATAAGGCATTCCTCCTTTTAAGGCTCCTTTGCCCAGGATTCTGGATCCAAGAACCACCGGATACAAATCTTCACCGATGATGTTGACCATGCTCGGTATTAATTTGGGTGTATACTGATAATCCGGATGCAGCATGATGATGATGTCTGCACCAATTTCCATGGCTTTGCGATACAAGGTTTTTTGATTTCCACCATATCCCAGATTTTGTTCATGGCGAATGCAATAGTTGATACCCAGTTCTTTTGCCAGTTCATACGTGCTGTCCTTGCTTGCGTCATCACACAGGATGAGTTCATCGACATATTCCATAGGCACTTCATCCAATGTTCTCTTTAGAGTCAGTGCAGCATTATACGCTGGAAAGACAACGGCTACTTTTTTATTTTTATACATCGTTTGAAATCCTAAACAGCTTCAGATGAGGTATTGGAATCAGATTCAACTGCAGAATTCGGTGTAGCATCTTTGGAAATGAATCCCATTAATTTTAGCTGGTGATACCACTTAATACATTTTTTCATATCGCGCACATGCACTCTGTATCTGTCGTATTCTGGTAATGTTTGTTCGAAGTAATTTTTCAAATCCTGATCAGCTGAAGTTTCAGAAGGAACCGGGGATTTATCTTCTTCTTTCAGAAAACGTTCATACACTTCTTTTAAAGGAATATTATCTGCAAGCGTATATATTCCTATAGATTCCAGCGGAGAAAACTGAAAGGTTCTTGAAGAATAGAAATTTATTTTCTTGTTGGTCAGGTCTTCGAGAATAAGCCCATTTGATTTGGAAGCAACAAGTTTGAACAGGGTAGGTTTGCTGCTAACGGCAATAATTTGATCGATTTGTATCATATCTTTAAAAAGAGTGCAAATATCTAAGTTTTTCTTCTAAAACTGAAAAGGCAAGATACTGATCTTCCAGTCTTTTAGTAAATGGTATGGGAGTATCCAGAGAAGCGCAGCGAATGACCGGTGCATCCAGGTACTGAAAGCAGTGTTCATTGATCCATGCACTGATTTCCGCACCAATTCCGGCAAAGAGGTTATCCTCGTGCAGCACACAAACCTTTCCTGTTTTGCTTACGCTTTTTTGAATGGCGTCATAATCCAAAGGCACCAAAGTTCTCAAATCGATGAGATCAGCATCCAGGTGTAATTTATCCAAAATCTCTTCGGCCCATTTCACTCCAAGGCCATACGTGATTATGGTTAAATCTTCACCGGTTCTGGTCAACCGCGCAGAGCCAAAGGGTATATGGTAATATCCTTCAGGAATTTCTTCTTCTATCGCCCGGTAAAGTGCTTTATGTTCAAAATAAATGACCGGATTGGGATCTTCAAATGCCATTAGCAATAGTCCTTTGGCGTCATATGGATTAGATGGATAAACAATCTTTAATCCGGCCGTATGTGCAAACCAGCTTTCATTGGTTTGAGAGTGAAAGGGACCAGCCTGAGTTGCGGCACCGCATGGCATGCGAATGACGATGTTTGCGGAATGCCCCCAGCGGTAATGTGTTTTTGCAAGATTGTTGACCACCTGATTAAATCCGCTTGAAACAAAATCAGCGAACTGCATTTCAACCATTGATCGGATTCCTTTAAAACTCAAGCCGAGGCCTACTCCGATAATCGCACTTTCGCAAATCGGTGTGTTCCTGACGCGTTCTGCTCCGTATTTAGCAAGGAAACCTTCTGTAATCTTGAAAACACCGCCATAAGCTGCAATGTCTTGTCCCATGAGAATTAAATCCGGATGTTTCGTCATTGCCTGATCCAATCCATCTTTAATAGCATCGATGAATCGAACCTTCTTTCGTGTGGCATTTGGTTCCGGTATAATTTCTTTGGATTCAAATTTTGCAAATACATCAGCCAATTCATGTTCAATACTTACCGGATCATCCTGCCAGTCAAATACTTTTTCAACGTCATCCTGAATTTGTTTTTTGAAACTTGCACGTATGCGCTCTGCGTCTTCTTTGTTTAATATGTTTTCATCAATCAGCCATTGTTCATAATTGGAAATCGGATCTTTGAGAGCCCATTCTTCCAATAAATGTTTCGGTACATATTTCACACCACTTGCTTCTTCATGCCCGCGCATGCGGAACGTCATGCATTCAATCAAAACAGGTCTGGGATGCGTACGCATTTTTGTTGCCCATTCATGAATGGTTGAATATACTTCCAGAATATTATTGCCATCAATCGTTATTCCTTCCATGCCGTATCCAATGGCCCGCTCTGATAATTGTTTACAGGCATATTGTTCGGAAGTAGGAGTGGAAAGTCCATAACCATTGTTTTCAATAATGAAGATTACCGGAAGTGACCAGACTGCTGCCACATTCATAGCTTCATGAAAATCGCCTTCACTTGTTCCACCTTCTCCGGTAAAAACCATCGTAACTTTTTGTTCTTTTAATAATTTCGATGCTAACGCTGCACCGTCAGCTAATCCTAGTTGCGGACCAAGATGAGAAATCATTCCGACTATTCCATATTGCAGATTTCCAAAATGGAAAGAGCGATCCCGGCCTTTGGTATAACCTGCTGATTTGCCTTGCCATTGTGCAAACAATCTATCCAGTGGCATAGCGCGGGAAGTAAATACTCCAAGATTGCGGTGCAATGGAAAGATCAGTTCGTCACTTTCCAATGCCTCAGTACATCCTACAGATATTGCTTCTTGACCGATTCCGGAAAACCATTTGGTAATCCTTCCCTGGCGCAATAAAAGCAGCATTTTCTCTTCTATCAGTCGCGGATAAACAAGAGCCTTATACAACTGAATTAGTTTGTCTTTACTGAATTTCTTTTTATCGTAAGTGATTATTGAAGCCATTTTTATTGAATCGAATTGCAAAGATAAGGAGGAGCATTAGGAATTGTGTCCCAATAATACGATTGCTAATAGATCATTGTTTTTTGTGATTTTTTTTCAATCACAAAATACCAGTTAAAAAGTATAAGAATTCTATGTTCACTATTTAGCATGTTGTGTTTAATAATAACTTCCCGCTTTTAAAAAATTCTTTAATTTCTGATCAAAACAAATCCATATTTTACTCAAATACTTCTGATTACTAACTCCTCGTTCTTAGCTCCTTAATCATCACTCCTCACTTTTAGCTCCTAGTTCCTAGTTCATCACTCATCACTTCTAACTCATCACTCCTCACCTCTAACTTCTAACTCCTCACTCTCCTAAAATATATCTTTAAACACATCAACCGATTTGACTTCTCTAAACTGGTCAACATGAAGTTTGTAAAAAGAAAGTAAATGATTCATGATTTTTCTTCTTTGTTCGATAGGTTTTAAATATTCTTCCGGTGGTAATTTTCTGAATAGTCTGGCCAACTGTTCGCTTTCTTCCGGTACGACCAAATGAATATTCTGATGATCAAAAGCGCAAAAAGTGCCATTGAGTAAATCAAATGAATTGCAGGAAGCAGAATAGTTGTCCAATGGGTTAAATCCAAGATGATAGCTGAGGTCTACCAAAAAAAATAAATGATAGTATGGATTTAAAACTTCAATCTCATCCAGAGAAAGAAAGCGGCTTTTCAAAAAATCAAACAACTCTTCATTAGCTTGAACGCCTTTGATCGATTTTCTGCAAATTTCGAGCATGAATGTAGCAATGGCAGATCGTTTGATATCAAATGGAATTTGTTTATAGAGGACTGCAGGATTGACTTCTTTAATCCGGTGCAGATTTTTATGTTCGCTAAAGTATACTTCGAGTTCTACGATGTTCATCAATTGTAAAATCGAAGCGAGGCGTTGATTTTTTTTTGTATAAACCCCATTGATCAGAAACGAATGAAGGCCTTGCTCCCGTGTGAAGATTTCTAAGATCAAACTGCTTTCTTTAAATCGCGTTTGTCTGAATATGATGCCTTGAGTGGTGAGCAAGATTTCTGAAGTTAAAGAATTACCAATTGCTAATTACTAAAAGTAATAATAAAAAGTAAAGTTAGCTACAACTTGGTAGTTTGAATGAAATTAATCCAACATCCTAAGACCCTAAATCCCTAACAGCCTGTTATTCTATCCGGCGATACTCAGAATTTTTATTTCAACTCGTTGATTGAGCTGCCGGCCTTCTTTGGTTGAATTGGAAGCAACCGGATTTTTACCACCATAACCTTTGGTGCTTATTCTCTTTGCATCTATGCCATTGGTGACCAGATATTCTTTAACGGCTTCCGCGCGATCAAGAGATAATCGTTCGCAATATTTTTCAGAACACTTATTGTTGGTATGACCGCCGATTTCAATCCGTATTTTTTTGTTTTTGACTAAATAGTCCCTTAACTCCAAAAGCACGGGATAGGATTCAGGAATGATTACTGCAGAATCCGTATTGAAGTATAGCTTTTCAATTTTGAAAACCTGGCCAACTGCCATTTTAGAGTTGTCCAGATACTTCAGGATCTTTTCTTTGGGCTTTGTGTTGTCGTATTTTGTAGTTGTATTCTGATTTTTGGTATTTTCCTTTTGTTTATTTGAAGCGGTTCCGTTCTTACTATTTGTTTTATCCTTCTCTTTCTTGTATTGCGCGTAGTTCGGATCGTTAGGACAGGGGATTACACTGATATGAGAAGCACCATCGAGTAAGATATTTCCATTGTATGGAAACAAAACCGGAGTTTTGTAGAATGCTTCCAGCTCGAAATAATTGAGTTCCGATTTTGGCTGGAATTCAAATTCATACTTTTTCCAATCTGTATTTTCAATGAGTGGAGACTCGGCCAGTAATTGTTTCTGGTTACAATACGCTTCACCTCCCCAGATTCTCAATAATACCGGTGAAGTAAATTGTTTTAAATTTTTGGGGTCGTCGCGGTTGGATGCACTTAAATAAGTGTCAGACCGGCATAGCAGTATGCTGAACGTATAGCAAATTCCTTTTTGCAAAGGCTTAATGAGTCTTTGGGAAACCCGTTCGTATGTCTCGTTTTCTCTAACCACCATTCCGAGATACGTATTTCCATCAGCTGCTTTTTTGGTGACATTAAAAAACGGCTGGTTATCCTGGTTTAATGCCGGTTGAATATCCGGAGGCGTTTCTCCTTTAAATCCGCAATCGGTCCATCCATTAGGAGTCATACAGCATGCTGGTGTTCCTTCAAAGGATCCGTTTTGTAAAAAAATATCATTTGGATTTTGAGAATAAGCAAATTGAATTGTGGTGAAAACCACAAATAAAAAGAATGAGCTTATTGTTTTTATAGGATGATACATCTTCAAAATCTGCGTTGCAATATCGATTAATTAATTCTTATTCAAAAATGATATTGATTAACGTATGTTATAAGTCAATAGTCTTAATAAAAAATTAAATTATTCAAAAGCATTGATTCCGGTAATATCCATTCCGGTAATCAGGAGATGAATGTCATGGGTTCCTTCATAAGTCAGCACGGTTTCCAGATTCATCATATGCCTCATAATCGGATATTCATTTGTAATGCCCATTCCACCCAATATTTGCCTGGCTTCCCTGGCAATAACCAATGCCATATGGACATTGTTTCTTTTTGCCATAGAAATTTGCGCCGGAGTGGCTTTTCCCTCATTGGCCAGAGTGCCCAATCGCCAGGCCAGCAATTGTGCCTTGGTGATTTCTGTAATCATTTCTGCCAATTTCTTTTGGGTCAATTGGAAAGCCGCGAGAGGCTTATCAAATTGAATCCGTTCTTTGGAATAACGGAGTGCAGTGTCATAACAATCTAATGCAGCGCCGATTGCCCCCCAGGCGATCCCATAGCGCGCTTTGGAAAGGCACGACAGCGGACCTTTTAGACCACGTATTGTGGGAAAAACATGAGATTTTGGAACTCTAACATCTTCAAAGACGAGCTCACCGGTGATCGAAGCCCGAAGTGACCATTTTCCATGAATTTCAGGAGCTGAAAAGCCTTTCCAGCCTTTTTCGAGTATCATTCCCATGATTTCACCTGCTTCATTTTTGGCCCAGACTACAGCGATATCGGCAATGGGTGAATTAGTAATCCACATTTTAGTGCCATTCAGGATATAGGAGTCTCCGTCTTCCCTGATATTACTAACCATCCCCGATGGATTAGATCCGAAATCAGGCTCCGTTAGTCCAAAGCAGCCGATTAATTCACCGGTGCCCAGTTTAGGAAGATATTTGCGTTTTTGTTCCTCTGACCCGAATTTGTATATGGGAAACATGACCAGTGAACCCTGAACGGATGCCATTGACCGAACTCCTGAATCACCTCTTTCGAGTTCCTGCATGATGACACCATAGGCGATTTCATCCATTCCGCCTCCTCCGTACTCGGTCGGAAGACTTGGGCCAAATGCACCAATTTCTGCCAGGCCTTTGAAAAGCTGGGTGGGGCATTCTGCTTTATTGGAATAATCTTCAATAATCGGGCTGACAGCCTGTTTGACCCATTCCCGGACGGCCTGACGGGCAAGCAAGTGCTCTTCCTGAAGCAATTCGTCCAGTAAATAGTAATCATGGCCTTCGTAGCGATCTACACCTTTTGTTTTAGAAGTCATGTCTTTTGTTCAATTTTGCACAAATTTAAGATTCTGAGGTAGTAGGCAATGAAACAGCTTGTTAATAATCTATGGAACCAGGCCGGAAAGTAACAATTGAACTTTCAGGACTCCGGTTTTTTGGCCATTATGGTCTTTATCCGGTTGAATCGAAATGGGAGACCGAACTGCTCATTGACCTATCCGTCAGATTTAATTTATCAAAAACGGACACTATAGATTTGAAAGATACCATAGATTATTCGGATATTTACAAAACGGTAGCAACTGAATTGAAGAACGAACATCAACTTTTAGAAGTCATTGCCACTCATTTAATCAAAAGAATTAAAGAATTGGATGCCCGGATCATCAATTGTAAAGTGAGGATATCTAAAAAACCAATTCTTGGAGGACCTTTGGATCATGTAGCTGTAGAAATGGAATATTAATTTATTAAAAATATGTTATTGAATCCTGGAAGATGGATTTAGTGAGAAATAGTAAGTTGCTTTGTAAACATTAAATATAAACATTAACATGAAAAAAATAATTACCCTTTTATTTTCATTTTATGCAATTTCGACCTTTGCCCAGATTACATATAATGAATCTGATGGTCCGAAAGTCGGCGTAACCCTGTATTCCAGGATTCTGGAAAATAATGAGCTCATGAATTTTGATCCACTAAAAGAAACAGGTGGCAATAAGAGTTGGGATGTAAGAGGTGTTTATGTTGATAATGGTATTTTAGAATACATCGGTACCCAAAATCTTTATTTCAAATCTCATTTTCCAGGTACAAATTTATGTAGAGTGGATAAACCTAATCCGGATAGCTCTTTTATCATGATGGAGAAAAACAGTACCGGTTTGTATATAATTGGAACCAGGGATTCAAGCTTGGATATTGTGTTTACTCCCAAATTAACCCTGGTGCCATTTCCGCTAAGCTACGGAATGAATTTTCAAAATGATGCATCTGCGGATTATACCCAACAGGGAATAAATTTTAAACAAGATTTTAAATCCAATGCAAATGTTGATTCCTGGGGAACCATTCGAACGAATGATGGAACTTTTCCGGTAATTAAAATGAAAACAATCCGCATTATTGAAATCAGTGTGATGGGATTTCCATACGGTAGTTATACCATTGAGAATTACAGTTGGTTGACTTCAGGACTGGCAGACCCGATTGTTACTTTGGAATTCCGGGAAATCGAAACTCCTTTGGGTCTGACCAATGATACTTCTCTGACCAATACCTATAAACAGGAAATTGTCAGTACGAGAAATATTCAAAACGCCGGATTGAAATTGAGTGTTTCACCAAATCCTGTATCAGACCTGGTTTCCATTCAATGTCAAAATGTGAATTTTAAAGAAGCTACGTACTCCGTTATAAACGAAGAAGGAAAAACAGTGATGAATGGAATTGCGAAAAACAATGAAATTCTTCATTTGAATCTGAATACATTGGCCAGCGGAAATTATCTCGTGCAAATGTTGCTGGATAAAAAAACAATGTTGTTTGATATTCTTACTAAACAATAAAACCATTTAACCAATATAAAAACCACAAAACAAACCTGTATTGTTTTGTGGTTTTCTTTTTGGTAAAGTTTATTTTCAAGTCTTGAATTAAAGTCATTATGAAGTTTAATACAAAAGTTTTACATGCCGGTATTCATCCGGATCCTTCCACCGGAGCGATCATGACTCCGATATTTCAGACTTCAACTTACGTGCAGGATGGCCCGGGAAATCATAAAGGATTTGAATACGCCAGAACGCAGAATCCTACGCGGCAGGTGCTGGAAGAAAATCTCGCAGCATTGGAAAATGGATTTGGAGGGATATGTTTTGGAAGTGGAATGGCAGCTATGGATGCAATCATCAAACTATTGAAAAGCGGGGATGATGTTTTGGCTACAAATGATTTGTATGGTGGCTCGTATCGGTTGCTGGTACGCCTTTTTCAACAATTTGGAATTGAAAGCCGATTTATCCCGATGCAGAATACGGATTATATTCAATCGCAGATCAAACCAAACACAAAATTGATCTGGGTGGAAACTCCAACTAATCCTTTGCTGAATATCATCGACATTGCTGCTGTTTGTAAACTGGCCAAAGCAAATAATATTCTCGTTTGTGTTGACAATACATTTGCCTCTCCCTATTTACAAAATCCTCTGGATTTAGGTGCAGATCTGGTGTTGCATTCAGCAACCAAATATTTAGGAGGACATTCCGATGTTGTCCATGGAGCCATTGTGGCAAAATCAAAAGAGCAATACGAACAACTTAAATTTATCCAGAACGCCAGTGGAGCAGTACCTGGTCCAATGGATTGCTTTTTAATTCTACGTGGAATTAAAACCTTGCATTTAAGGGTACAGCGATCCTGTGAAAATGCAAAAGTGCTGGCAGAATATTTGTTGAAGCATCCAAAAATATCCAAAGTATTGTATCCCGGGTTTCCCTCGCATCCCAATCATCATATTGCAAAAGCACAGATGAAAGATTTTGGTGCCATGATTTCTTTTGATTTAAAAGATGGCCAGTTTGAATCTGCAAAAAAGGTATTGTCCAATACCAAATTATTTGCCTGTGCTGAATCGTTAGGAGGTGTGGAATCATTAATCGGGCATCCGGCCAGCATGACTCATGCATCTATTCCAAGAGAAGACAGGATTGCAAACGGATTAACGGATTCACTGATTCGCCTGAGTGTAGGGGTAGAGGATATAGATGATCTCAAAGATGATCTTAATCAGGCAATTGGATGATAAAATACACCTGTTTTTATTGATTCTGACCTAGCTTTCTCCCTTTCATGTTATAGATTTGCAGGGTCAATTGAAAAATCCCTTATGAAGTGGTTATTTGATTTTTTATTTAAATCGTCCATCGGGCGTAAAGTCGTCATGAGCCTTTCCGGAATCTTTCTCATGTTATTTCTGATTGTTCACCTGCTTGGAAATTTGCAATTGTTTATCAATGACGCGGGAATGCAATTCAATCTCTACACCTATTTCATGACGCATAATCCGGTGATCAAAACGATTTCATACATTCTATATGCAACCATACTTTTGCATACCATCCAGGGAATTTTTCTTGCTATAGAAAACCGTAAAGCCAAAGGACAGTCTTATGCTGTAAGTTCTAATGTCAACAAAAGCTTTTTTGCAAAGTACATGATACATTTGGGTGTGGTCATTTTTATTTTTCTAATGATTCACATGTATCAGTTTTGGTTGCAAATGAAACTGGGAAATCTCCCCATGGTAAACTATCCGGGAAAAGAACATGCCTATAAAGATTTGTATGCTCCGGTGTTGCAGGTATTTAAAGATCTGCCGTTTGTCATTTTCTATGTCATCAGCATGTTGATACTTGCCATGCATTTATATCATGGATTTCAATCTGCGTTTCAATCACTTGGATTGAATCATAAGAAATACAATCCGTTGATACAATGGATCGGAATTCTTTATTCCATTCTGATTCCGTTTGGTTTTTTAATAATGCCTATATATGTCTATTTTATCCAAAGATGAGTCTGGTATGAATAAAATAAATTCAAAAGTTCCGGCAGGCAAGCTCGAAGAAAAATGGAGTACTTATAAATCCAAAGTACCCTTAGTATCGCCGGCTAATAAAAGAAAACTCGATGTCATTGTAGTTGGTACCGGATTGGCAGGTGCTGCTGCTGCTGCCAGTCTTGGCGAATTGGGTTATCAGGTGCATTGTTTTACATTTCACGACAGCCCCAGACGCGCACATAGCATAGCGGCTCAGGGCGGTATCAATGCAGCAAAAAATTACATGAATGACGGAGATAGTGTGTTCCGTCTTTTTTATGATACCATCAAAGGAGGAGATTATCGTGCAAGAGAAGCTAATGTCTATCGTCTCGCTGAGGTCAGTGCAGCAATTATAGACCAGGCAGTGGCCCAGGGTGTACCCTTTGCCAGAGAATATGGAGGCCTTTTGGAAAACAGATCTTTTGGTGGCGTTCAGGTCAGCCGTACATTTTATGCGCGTGGTCAGACCGGGCAACAATTATTGATTGGTGCCTATCAATCCCTGAGTCGACAGATTTCATTGGGTACAGTGAAAATGTACAACCGGCATGAAATGCTTGAATTGGTCGTGGTCGATGGAAAAGCGCGCGGCATTATTGCAAGAAATTTATTGACCGGAAAATTAGAACGTTTTGGTGCACATTGTGTCGTATTGGGTACCGGCGGATACGGAAACGTGTTTTATCTTTCAACAAATGCAATGGGTTGCAATGCAACCGCAATCTGGAAGGCAGTGCGAAAAGGGGCTTACATGGGCAATCCATGCTTTACCCAGATACATCCCACCTGCATCCCGGTATCCGGCGATTATCAATCGAAACTGACTCTGATGTCTGAATCGCTGCGCAATGATGGTCGTGTATGGGTTCCGTTAAAAAAAGAAGATGCAGAGAAAATCAGGAAAGGACAAATGAAAGCAACTCAGATTGCAGAAGCAGACCGGGATTATTTTTTAGAGCGCCGTTATCCAGCTTTTGGAAATTTAGTTCCCCGCGATGTCGCGTCCCGCGCTGCAAAAGTGGAATGTGATAAAGGCCTGGGAGTAAGTCCAACCGGTCTTGCTGTGTATCTGGATTTTAATGCAGCTATCCAACGCTATGGAAAATCAAAAGCAAATGTCTTGAATCTCCATAATCCGGACGATGCCACAATCATTAAACTGGGACAGGAAGTAATTTCGGAGAAATACGGCAACCTGTTTGAAATGTATGAAAAGATCACCGGTGAAAATCCTTACGAAACTCCGATGAAGATTTATCCCGCTGTTCATTATACTATGGGTGGACTATGGGTCGATTATAATCTCGAAACCAATATTCCCGGATTATTTGCTATTGGTGAAGCGAATTTTTCAGATCATGGAGCCAATCGATTGGGTGCTTCCGCATTGATGCAAGGTCTAGCGGATGGTTATTTTGTATTGCCATATACCATTGGCAACTTTTTATCTGAAGAAATCCGTACGCCAAAAATCGATACCAACAGACAGGAATTTACACAAGCAGAATCAGAAGTATCCGAAAGATTAAATAGGCTTATTCAAATCAAAGGAAAAAATTCAGTCGAATCATACCATCGTCGCTTGGGAAAAGTGATGTGGGATTATTGTGGAATGGCGAGAAGCGAAGGAGGGTTAAAACAAGCGCGCGCAATTATTCGCGAACTCCGTAAAGAATTTTGGTCTGATGTATTTGTTCCCGGCACAACTGATGAATTCAATCCTGAATTGGAAAAAGCAGGAAGAGTCGCTGATTTTTTAGAATTAGGTGAGCTCATGATTGTAGATGCTTTAAATCGCAATGAATCATGCGGCGGACATTTCCGCGAAGAGTACCAAACACCCGAGGGTGAAACGTTGCGTGATGATGAGCATTTCGCTTATGTATCTGCATGGCTGTGGAAAGATCTCGCGCAAGAACCTGAATTGATTAAAGAAAATCTGGAATTTGAAAATATAAAAATTGCCAGCAGGAGCTATAAATAGTTGGCAGTTGGCAGTTAGCAGTTTGGAGAAATAAAGCTAATGAAAAGTCGTTTGCTTGAACTATGAAAATCTTTGCATTAACGAAAGTATTTCCCAAAGAGGAGAAGAATAGTTTAATGGACCAGTTAAGGAGATATTCCGGAATTGAAATTAGTGAAACCATGATTTGGTTTAGGTTAGCTGTCAGATGCAGTTTTCTCGGGGAATCAATTGGAAAAACAAGTCAATACAGGATAGATTATCCGGAAAATATTCGGATCAATAAAAATAAATAATGATAAATAAATTTTCATTGACAAAGGCGAGGACAATACGGCCAACAGTCAACTGAAAACTTCAAACCAATTAGTATGAATCTGAAACTTAAAATATGGCGTCAAAAAAGCCAAAACGCAAAAGGTGCTTTTGAAACATATCAGGTAAATGCCAATGAGCACATGTCTTTTTTGGAGATGCTCGATGTACTCAATGAACAATTAATTGAAGAAAAGAAAGAGCCTGTTGCCTTTGATCACGATTGCAGGGAAGGAATTTGTGGAGCCTGCAGTATGGTGATTAATGGCAGGCCGCATGGGCCGAATAAAGCGACAACCACCTGCCAGCTGCATATGCGGTTTTTTAAGGAAGGGGATGAGATTGTTATTGAGCCATTTCGTGCGAGGGCATTTCCGGTGATCAAGGATCTGGTAGTTGACCGTTCGGCCTTTGACAGGATTATTCAGGCAGGCGGTTATATCTCTGTAAATACAGGTCAGGCACAGGATGGAAACGCCATACCCGTCAACCGGGATTGTGCTTCCAAATCTTTTGATGCAGCGGCCTGTATCGGCTGCGGTGCCTGTGTGGCTGCGTGTCCGAATGGATCAGCAATGCTGTTTACGGCGGCCAAAGTATCTCATTTGGGCCTGTTACCACAAGGTAAATTGGAGCATACCTCGCGGGTCCGGAATATGGTCAAACAGATGGATGAAGAAGGATTTGGATTCTGCAGTAACGTAGGTGCTTGTGAGGCAGAATGTCCTAAGGAAATCAGTTTGGAAAATATAGCCAGGATGAACAGAGCTATGATAGGGGCTGTTTTAACCAGCGAATAGAATTAATTTTATTGATTCAGTTATTGAATTTATATTTGCACTCCGTTAAAAAACGCCTCCTTAGCTCAGCTGGTTAGAGCGTCGGACTGTTAATCCGCAGGTCCTTGGTTCGAGCCCAAGAGGGGGCGCCAAAAAAGCCTAAAGGGAGTTTCCTTTTAGGCTTTTATTTTGAATGTTAAATTCTATAAAATGAGTATTCTAACCATTGGGACTCTGGCATTTGACAGCATTTCAACGCCTTTTGGAAACGCTGAAAAAGTGATCGGAGGGGCCTGTACTTATATTAGTTGGGCGGCATCCTACTGGTATAAAAATATCAACCTCGTTTCCATTGTTGGAGATGATTTTCCCGAATCTGAAATAAAAGCCCTTGAGGCAAGAGGGGTAAATATGCAGGGACTGGTTCGGGTACCTGGCAAAAAATCGTTCTTCTGGGCCGGGAAATACCATAAAGACATGAATAACAGGGATACCCTGGTCACGGATCTCAATGTTTTGGCTGAATTTAATCCGGTTCTTCCTGAAAGTTATAGAAACAGCCAGTATATCATGCTGGGTAATCTGACCCCGGATATTCAGTTATCTGTACTAGACCAACTGACATCAAAGCCTAAACTTATCATTCTCGACACCATGAATTTCTGGATGGATCATTCTATGGATAAACTTCGGGAAGTGATCGCCAGAGTTGATGTACTGACTATCAATGATGAAGAAGCTCGTCAACTTTCCGGAGAGCATAGTTTGGTAAGGGCTGCAGCCAAAATTCACCACATGGGACCCAAATTTCTCGTTATTAAAAAAGGGGAGCATGGCGCTTTACTTTTTCATGACGACCAGATTTTCTTTGCACCCGGATTACCTGTACCTGATGTTATTGATCCAACCGGTGCAGGCGATAGCTTTGCAGGTGGAATGATCGGTTACCTGGCACGCACAGATGATATCAGTTATGCGAATATGAAAACCGCAATCATTTACGGATCTACCATGGCATCTTTTTGTGTTGAAGATTTCAGCTTGAATAATCTTCGCAACTTAACACAACAACAACTTCACGAACGAATCCGCCAATTTGAACAACTTTCTACCTTCCAGGTAAATGAATTGGATACAATGAATTAGATCTGAGATCTGAACTATGAGATCTGAGATCTGAGATTTGAGATTTGAGATTTTCGAAAGTTAATAAACTACTTAGCTCATATCTCAGCTTCTGAAGCTAGGCGTGGTTTTTACTGGGGTATTTTATGGTAAATTTCGTTTGCCTAATGGTGCTAAGAATTGTGTACTCAAAGTGCGAAACTCATTATTTCATATTGCGAAAACCTACTTAATTAGCTGATAACTCATAACTCATAACTCATAGTTCATATTTCATATCTCAGATTTCTGATCTCTTGCTTCATCCTTCCCCTGCAAGCTGCCCGCATGCTGCGTCAATATCTTTTCCACGGCTTCTTCTTACTGTAATCATGATTCCATGTTTGCGGACCTCCCGCGCGAAATCATTAATGCGGTCTTCCGAAGATTTTATGAAATCAAGTCCTTTTACCGGATTGTATTCGATGACATTGACCCGAACCGGAAATTGGGAACACATGCGTATTAAATTCTTTGCATCAGCGGTGGTGTCATTAAAATTTTGAAAGGCAATGTATTCGTAACTGATCCGGTTACCGCTTTTTTTATAAAAATACTTTAGGGCTTCCATCAATGTCGATAAATTATTGGTTTCATTGATGGCCATCATGGTATTTCGCTTTTTATCATCAGCGGCATGAAGCGACAATGCCAGATTTACTTTCGTCCCGTCATCGGCTAATTTTCGAATCATTTTTGCAATGCCGGCGGTTGAAATAGTAATTCGTTTGGCAGAAAGGTGTGGTCCGGATTCTGAAGTAAGACGTGCGACACTTTCCATTACATTTTTATAGTTCAATAGAGGCTCACCCATGCCCATATACACGATATTGGTTAATGGTTTTCCGTAAAGCTCAATGCATTTTGCATTGACCCACATATATTGGTCAAAAATTTCTGAAGCAGTGAGATGCCTGAGCAATCCCATTTGACCGGTAGCACAAAATTTACAGGAAAGGCTGCAACCGGCCTGTGATGAAACGCACAAGGTATAGCGATCTTCCTCAGCAACAGGAATTAAAACCGATTCAATCAAATAACCATCATGTAGTTTGAATCTGAATTTTAAAGTGCCGTCATTACTTTGCTGCATTTTGTCTTCTGTAAGGGTGGGTATGAAAAAAGTTTCTTCCAGCAAAGCTCTTTGACTTTTAGATAAATTGCTCATTGCATCAAATTGTCTCACGCCATGTTTCCACAACCAGTCTTCAACCTGCTGCAGTCGATAGGATTCAAAACCTAAAGAAATGAGAGATTCCTTTAATTGTGGTTTTGTCAATGATAAAATGTCTTTTTTATTTAATTCCATTAATGATAAAAATAAAGTAGTTGGTATTAAGCATTAAATCATTTTTATTGTTTACTTCGTATGTCCAAGACAAGTAAGTATAGAGTAATGAAAATTCCAGTTCAAAGTTGCATCTTATTTCTGATAATTTTTACTTCGTGTGCAGCAACAAAGCCAACCAAAGCCTTTGAGCAATATGTTTCACCGCCTGCTCCGGATTACAGCCTTGATAAGAACTGGGCAGCTTTGCCGGGTCGTTTAGATGCAGCTGATAGCGTTCCTGCCGGGTTAATAGATATTCAAAATCAATCCCAGGCCGATGTATTTTTTATACATCCAACAAGTTATCTCAATAAGCGCGGAAATGATCAGTGGAATGCTGATGTCAATAATGATAAAGTGAATCACGCAACAGATGGCGGGTCCATCACATTTCAGGCCAGTATATTCAATGGTGTAGGTAAAGTGTATGCACCGAGATACCGGCAAGCCCATTATCAATGTTTTTTTTGCAGCGACAAAGTTTCTGCGGATAAAGCATTAAACCTGGCTTATCAGGATGTCAGGTCAGCCTTTGAATATTATTTGAAAAATTACAACAAGGGCAGGCCGATTATCCTGGCCGGACACAGTCAGGGAACTGTCCATATGATCCGGTTATTAAAGGAATTTTTTGATAATGATTCCTTGCGAAAAAAGCTCGTAGTTGCTTATGCAGTTGGATTTCCAATTCCCATTGACAATTATAAAATTTTAAAACCCTGTGAAAGTAAGCTTCAGACCGGATGCATCTGTAGCTGGAGAAGTTTTAAAAAAGGGTATGACGGAAAATTTGTACAATTCGAAAAGCCCATTGTGCTTACCAATCCATTGAGTTGGACTACGGAACATGAAGTATATGTCGATAAATCAAAAAACAAGGGAGCGGTACTGGATAATATAAAAGATGCTCCGATTGCTGGTATGTCCGGAGCTCAGATCCACAAAAGTATATTATGGGTAGACAAGCCAAAATTCAAAGGCAGTTTTTTTTATCCATTCTCCAATTTTCATGCGGGTGATTTTAATATTTTTTATGTAAATGTAAGAGAGAATGCCATTGAAAGATTAGGTGCGTATTGGAAGTAAAATGGATTAGAATTTATTGCGATCCTACTATTTTTTTGAACAATTGTTTTTTTATCCAGATATAATTACTAGTTGCAATATCAGATGCATGGCTCTGAAAGAAAAGCAAAAGCAGGTGATTTGATTGTATTAAGATTAAATAAAAATACAAATTTGCATTCAAACCCAGTGCAGATAGCAGCGCCATTGATACCTGCTTTGTAGAAATATACAAGGGAACGAAGAAATTAATTCAAATCATAATAATACCAACAAGAGTGTTTATAGCAAATAGTATTTTGCACGCGCCTAAATAATTTTATGAATCTTATTCCGGATTAATTTTTTTAAATCACATTAATTAACGGATTCCTCACTGCCGTTCGGAATGACGGATTATTTTTAAGAGTGAAGGGAAGAAGCAGAAAGCCTATAGCCTTTCTGCTTGTTCCCTTCTGCTAATTTGCATACTGTCATTCTGAACGGCAGTGAGGAATCTTAAAACATATCGAAGATAAATGCAATTCCCAATGCTAAACAAACAAGGTTCAATATACTTTGGAAGGAAAAAGAAGTGAAGATGATGATTATTCATAACGCAACGACTCGACAGGATCGAGATTTGCAGCTTTTAATGCGGGGTAGATGCCGGACAAAATGCCGACAATCATGCAGACCACCAGTCCCAAAATGATCCAGGCCCATGGAATCAGAAACTGGCCGCCAACCATAAAGCTAACTATATTTCCAACGGGAATACCTAAGAGTATTCCAAGGATTCCACCTAACTGACAGATGATGATGGCTTCAGTAAGAAATTGATAAATGATTACTTTACGGGTAGCACCAATTGCTTTTGCGATACCTATTTCACGCGTGCGTTCGGTAACGGAGACCAACATGATATTCATCAATCCGATGGCTGCGCCAAGTAAAGTCATCAATCCGATGGCGATTGCTGCAGCTCGGAGTTTCACGGTATTTTCTTTTAGAAATTCTACAATTCCGTCGCTTTTGAATATTTCAAAATCATTTTCTTCAAATGGCTTTAAATTCCGGATCAGTCTCACAATCCCTGTAGCCTGGGAAACCACATTATCCATTTCAATAGAATTCGGTACGGCCACATCCAAATCGTAGTTCGCATTTGCGAATCCATAATCCATTTTAGCACGCAGCAAAGGAATGAAGATTCTTCGGTCGGCTCCCTGATTCATGGTTGCTCCCCGAGACTTTAATACGCCGATGATCTGATATTTCTGATTGTTGATCAGGATAACTTTGTTCAATGCCTTATCAGCGTCATCATCAAAAAGACGTTTTACAATTTCAGTGCCTATAATTGCTTGCGGGCTTCCATCTTCCAATTCGTGACTGGAAAAATTTCTTCCGTTCTGAATTTCATATCCGGTAACTTTAAAATAATTTTCATCAATACCGCGAATGCGTGTCGTCGGATTGGTTTTCTTGTTTTCAAATTGAACAGTAGCGCTACCGGTTGCACCGTAAGAAATAGTGACTACGGCAAGATCGGAAAAACGTTCTTTGAACTCTGTTACCTGAGAATAAGTGAACGGAGCAGATTCTTTATATTTATTTCTTCTGCCATGTCTTCTGAATTCTGTGGATTTCCGGTCGATGCTGAAACTATTTGCGCCGAGATATGAAAAATTACTGCTCATGCTGTAAATCATGCTGTCAATGGAAGTAAGTATTCCAACCAAAGCCATGATACCAATGGCAATGATGATTAAGGTGAGAATGGAGCGCAATAAATTGGCCCTGACATTCGCGAGTGATAAAAAGAATACTTCTTTGTATTTCATGAGCTGGTCAAAGATAAATACTCTATAGTTTCAGGAAACCGAAATTTCGATCTTATTCGACAAGCGCAGCTTATTGATCGAGCATTGCAGGTCTGGTCAGGTTTAACATTTTGTCGTGTATACGTCCGTTGCTGGCAAGAATGTGATGAGAATGAAGTATGCTTTCGGCCTGACCATGAAAATTGGTGACTATTCCTCCGGCTTCCCGGATCAGTAAAATTCCGGCAGCCATGTCCCACGCATTTAAGCGGGTTTCATAATATCCGTCAAATCGGCCACATGCTGTGTATGCCAGATCGATTGCAGCAGACCCCAATCTTCTTACACCTCTTGCGGTTTTTAATACTTCAATCAGGATTTGCGTCAAATTGTCCATCCATTTTCGCTGATAAGGAAATCCTGTGGCTATGACAGCTTCATCGATATTTCCGACTTCACTAACGGCTATTTTTTTGCCATTGCAATAAGCGCCGCCTCCTTTCCAGCAGTAATAACATTCATCCTGCATGATATCATGCACAATGCCCAGTATTAGTTCATCTCCTTTGCTCAATGCCACACTAATCGAAAAAACCGGAATGCCTTTCAGAAAATTTGTGGTTCCATCCAACGGATCTATGATCCAGACGTATGCACTTTCATTTTTTGTAAATGGGGTTCCTTCTTCCGTAATGAAATTGGACTCCGGCAATAATTCACTGAAAGCAGAAACTAATTTTTTTTCCGTTTCTATATCCACATAAGAAACCAGGCTGTGTTTTTCTTTTTCCTGAATGTGTTCTGCATTCACTTTGCCAAGTTCATCTTTGATGAAGGAAGCAGCATCTTTTGTTATTCCAACAGCCTTACAACAAAGTTCTTCTAATTTATTTTTATCCACGATCCAAAATTGAAGTTGATAATTATTATTAACCACTAACCACTAACCACTAACCACTAACCACTCATCTCTCCTCTCTCGTCTTCTCTTCTTTTTTCAACAAAAAGAGTAACGGTTTGCAAAGTCTTTTGTTCCAATCAATCTGTTGCAGCATTTCGTTGGTAATGAAGTTACTTCGATAGTTATTGGCGTATTTTTTCTTTTGAAATAATTCGTCCAGATCTTGTTGAAAGCTGGTGAATGGTTCATCAGGCGTAAAAACGGCTGAATCAAAGTAGAAGCTATGCGTCAGTGGGTCAGGAATATATTTTTTTAGATATTTCAAAATGAATTTAGGTAACTGGAATTCCGGTTGTTGATAAATATCAAAGCAAGCTGCAGCATGAAAGATGGAAGGATATTCGCAAACGGCATAAAGTGAAATCAAAGCGCCATCCCCTGATCCTGCAATATAGGTATATGTGGACTCCCTGAAAACGGAAAAATTATGATCTATGTAGGGCTTTAATTCATAGACGATAAATTTTAAATAATCATCGGAATGAGGATTATTTCGCAATTGATTATTTACAAATAATCGCCTTTTACTAGAGCTAAAATGATCCAGCACCTTTTGAGGAAAGTACTCGGCTTTGGAATTGAAGCCGGCATTCCAGATTCCTACTACGATGCAATCCTGAATGACTGATTTGGATAACAAGCTGTCAAGTGTTTCGTCCATTTTCCATTCAGGATGATTTTGATCCGGATTAAATAAAAATTGACCATCCTGCATATAAAGGACGCGGTATTTTCTTGAGAAGCTGTAATTATTGGGCAACCAGATATCAATATTTCGTGCCGGTATAAAATGCGAAGGAAAATTTTCAACCCGGACCAACCGACCGGCCGACACATTTAATGATTGTCCCGGTGAAATATTGGAAACAAAAGCAAAAATGAGAATTGCAAAAAAATATTTCACGGTATAAAGCTAATAAGAAGTTGGGTAAGCAGTGCAATTTCCTGATCTCGTTTAGTCTATAGGAAGGCAAGGACCGTCTGATTCAGGTGGGTAAGGATCTGGTTTTTTGGTCTGTGGTCTGTGGAATGGTTGCAAGTTGCAAACTTGCAACAACGGTTTCATGGCAGCGGATATTTGCAACTAGTAAAATGGTATTAGTTTGAATTCTGCCCGTAGAATGGTTGCAAGTTGCAAACTTGCAACAACTTCATTTTTTGGTCTGTGGTCTGTGGAATGGTTGCAAGTTGCAAACTTGCAACAACTTCAGATGGAAACTTGTAGCAACTTCAGATGGAAACTTGCAACAACTTCAGCTGCAAACTTGCAACAACTTCAGATGGAAACTTGCAACAATGGTTTCATGGCAGAGGGTATTTGCAACTAATAAAATGGTATTAGTTTGTAATCTGCCTGTAGAATGGTTGCAAGTTGCAAACTTGCAACAACCCGAGCAAACTTGCAACAACTTCAGCTGCAAACTCGCGATTACTTCAAATGTAAACTTGCAACAACTGGAACTTACACTTGGTAACTAAACAATTATGCACCTAAACTTCTAAATGTCTAAACACCTAAAAGCCTAGCCACCTAATGCCTATAGACTTCCTAAACGAGTTCCTTGCGCAATCTCGCCACAGGGATATTCATTTGTTCGCGGTATTTTGCGATGGTGCGTCGGGCAATATTGTAACCTCTCCGGAATAATAAGTTCTTCAGTTTTTCGTCGCTCAATGGTTTGCGTTTGCTTTCGTTTTGGACCAGATCAGAAAGAATTTTTTTCACTTCTAGAGTGGAAACTTCATCTCCTTCTTCGTTCTGCATTGACTCGGAGAAGAAATCCTTCAAACGTTTTGTGCCGAATTCGGTCTGGACAAATTTGCTATTGGCAACACGGGACACAGTCGAAATATCAAGCGAAGTAATTTCGGCAATGTCTTTCAGTATCATCGGTTTAATTTTTTTCTGATCACCGGTCATGAAATAGTCTTGCTGATATTGCATGATGGCATACATGGTTTTATACAAAGTATCCTGCCTTTGTTTAATAGCGTCTATAAACCACTTTGCAGATTCGATTTTCTGTTTGATGAACAAAACCGCTTCTTTTTCCTGTTTGTTTGTATTTCCTGCTTTCTTGTTGTCTTTATAGGATCTCAGCATATCCAGATACTGATCATTGATTCTCAGATCCGGCGCATTGCGGCTATTCAGGCTTAACTCCAATACACCATCCCGGTTGTGAATGGTAAAATCAGGCACGATGTAATGGCCTGCAACCAATGAAGTAGGCAATTGATCTACATAGCCGGAGGACGGTTTTGGATTTAATTTTAAAATTTCATTTACCGCAACTTTCAATTGCGCTTCGGTAAGATTTAATACCCGTTGCAATTTGGTATAATGCTTCTTGGTAAATTCTTCGAAATATTTTTCTAAAATAAATTCGGTCAACCGAAGTACTTTTAATTGCAATTTATTGGTATTGTTTTTCAGTTTGGCTCTTACCTGTAATAACAAACATTCCTGAAGGGATCTGGCACCTACGCCCGGCGGATCAAATGATTGAATTTTACCCAAGATTTCAAGAATTTCCTTTTCGGTGGCAACGATATTTTGAGAGAATATCAAATCATCAATGATGGCATTGGGTTCTCTTCTCAAATAACCATCATCATCAATACTACCTATTAATTGTAATGCAATTTTATATTGATTTTCATTTTTTAATTTAAGAAGTCCGATTTGTTTTTTAAGATGATCGTGGAAAGTGCTTTCTACTGCAATTGGAACTGCTCTGTGTTCTTCTTCACTTCCTCCAAACTCTTCAGATTTGTATTTATAGGAAGCCGTATTGTCATCCATGTAATTGTTGAGATAGTCATCAAAACTATCGCTGTTCATTAAATCGTCCTGGCTGTCCTTTTCATTATGTTCGGAAGCTTCTGCTTCATAGTCGGTTTCATATTCGGTATCCTTTTCATCCTGATCATAGGTCTCTTCTTGTTCGTTGCCTTCATCCAGCGCGGGATTGGATTCCAATTCTTCCTGAATCCGTTGATCCAAAATGGAAGTAGGAATTTGAAGCAATTTCATTAATTGAATTTGCTGAGGAGATAACTTTTGTAAAAGACTTTGGCTAAGATGTTGTTTGATCATGTATAAAAACTTGGACTATTAAACAATGGAAAGCAAATCTTAGTTCGTCATTTTCTGATAAGATTTGCATTAGAAATTGGTTGGTTGCAATATTTCCTTATCGGAAACTTTGTAACATTGCAAGGCAAATGTAGTTAATTTCCTTACATATTATAAATATTTTTAATATATTCTTCTATGGCAAAAGAAACGTCCCAAAAAATCAGAGATCTCAGGCATGCAATGAAAAATGCTCAGGTGGATGCCTATGTAATCCCATCAGCGGATCCGCATCAAAGTGAATATCCACCTGAATATTGGTCCGGTAGAAGCTGGATTTCAGGGTTTACCGGTTCTGCCGGAACAGTGGTTGTTACTTCAAATCATGCCGGTTTATGGACGGATTCCCGGTATTATTTGCAGGCTGATATGCAGCTTAAAGGCAGTGGAATTGAATTGCATAAACTCATCGCCCAGGCTCAGGCAGAGTACATCGATTGGTTGTGTAAAACGCTGAAGGAAGGGCAAACGGTAGGTTGTGACTTCTGGTGTTTTTCTCTGGCCCAGATACAGGCTTTCGATAAAAAACTAACTGAAAAAGGGATACGGTTAAAAGATTGCGGGGATTTGCTGGAATCCTTTTGGGACGATCGTCCGGAATATAGTCTGGAATTGATTTATGAGCATCCGGTTAAATATTCAGGAAAAAGCAGAGAAGCCAAATTAAAATTGATTCGGGCCGAAATGAAAAAGGCAGATACGGATTTCTATCTGATTTCAGCATTGGATGAAATTTCCTATTTATTAAATCTGAGAGGCAAAGATGTACATTGTAATCCCGTGTTTATGTCCTATTTGCTGGTCGGCAAGACCGATGCCGAGTTATTTATTCCGGCAGGTAAAACGACAGAAGCCATCAAGCGAAAGCTGGCGGATGCAGCTATTAAGGAACGAGCTTATGGTGAAATTGACAGGGTCATTGAATCGATTGAACCGGGAATAAAAATAATGGTGGACCAGAGTAGTTTGAACGCAAAACTCGCACTCAAACTGCCTAAGAATTCTATAGTCAATGTAACCAGTCCGGTAATGGTCATGAAGGCCATTAAAAATCAAACGGAAGTCGGCCATATCAGGAAAGTGATGGAAAAAGATGGGGCTGCCCTGGTAAGAGCCTTTATGTGGCTGGAGGATGGCTTAAAAAAATCCAAAAAGATCAGCGAATATGAGTTTGCTCAGCAGTTGGGTCATTTCAGGGCTCAGCAGGAATTATATGTCGGGGAAAGCTTTGATGCCATAGTCGGTTATAATGCCAATGGAGCAATCATCCACTATCGTCCGGAAGAAACTACATCAGCCCAGATTAAACCCAAGGGCATTTTGTTGGTAGATTCAGGTGGTCAATATATGGACGGCACAACAGATATTACCCGCACAATAGCATTGAGTCCGGCAGGACCAGAAATAAAAAAACAGTTTACTGCAGTTCTAATGGGTCATATAGCCTTGTGCGATGCCGTATTTCCTGAAAAAACAAAGGGAATCCAATTGGACATTCTTGCCCGGCAATATTTGTGGAAATTAAATTTGAACTATAGTCATGGTACCGGTCATGGTGTTGGTTTTTTTATGAATGTTCATGAACCCCCTCAAGGATTTGTAACCGCCTGGAATCAGCGCGGGCAGGCCGAAATGCTGGAAGGTATGCTGACCTCCAATGAGCCCGGCTATTATAAGGAAGGCAGTCATGGCATTCGTACAGAAAATCTGGTACTGAATGCCTTCCATTCGGAAACCCCGGAGGGAAAATACCTGAAATTTGAAACCGTGACCTTGTTTCCAATCGATACAAACCTGATCTACTCGCCGATGATGACCCGACAGGCAGTCAGTTGGCTCAATGCATATCATAAAGAAGTCTATAAAAGGTTGTCACCTTATCTGGACAGTAAGGAAAAAAGCTGGCTTAAGAAAAAGTGTGTAAGTCTTTAGAGGACAAGGATAGACAAAAGGCTGGAGGTTATTAGGTCGTAGGTATTTAGGTTATAGGCTTTTAGGCTTTAGGTTATTAGGCTTTAGACTTTTAGGCCATAGGCTAGATGGATTGGAGATTATTTCTGTTCAGCTTATTATATCAATGGGCTCTAAACAATATCTATAGTACATTAAAGTATTTACAGATTAACTAATCATCTAAACCCCTAAATAACTAAATCCCTAAACACCTAAATCCCTAAACTCCTAAATTCCTACAGTCGGATATTGTATTCTAAGAAATCAAAAGATTGCCGGGGTATTGCGAAACAGGTTTTTTTGGTTTTACTTTGCGTCCTTAAAGTACAAACATGGAAATCCAGCAGTTGAATAAAGGCAGCAAGGGAAGATGTTTTATTTTCTTCCTGCTTTTTGTTTTCTTATTTATCAGCCTTTTGGTCTACGTCTACAATAAGAACTTTCACATGACTTTCTGAAAGGGTGCGGGCTAAGCCTCCTCGTCTTCAAACAATAAGATGTTGGCAATTTCATATTGACCTTCTTTGACATAAAGATCAGCCATGGTCTTATTCACAAACGGCTTGTTCATTACCATAGCTTCGATGCCATTTTTTAATAGCTGAAGCCGCTTAATTTCGGCCTTGTAAACATCCCCAAGGGACATGATTTTTTTCCATCCTTGCATGTTATCTAATTTTACATAAGAACAAATTTATATATGTTTTTTTGTTAATATATAATTTTATAACAAAAAAATTGCAAAAAACTCCAATTTTATCAATTTTTAAGGCAATTCCCTGATTTTATGGAATATTTTAAGACAGAGTTTATGCATAAAATTAAATTTTATGAGTAAATCTTCAATATCTGAACCGATCACAGGCAACCAAAATGAACTAAATTTGGGTTTTTCTAAATACAAGGACCTTCAACCATTTATCCATGATTCGAAACTCCGCCGTACGCAGATTCTTCAAAGCCGAACTATTTAATAAACAGCTTCTTATTTTTATTATCGGGTCTTTATTCGGTCAACTGATCTATGGTCAGACACATGCCGGTCGAATAACTGAGGAAATCAAGACTTCTGTTCAGCAGGGTCAGCATTTTATTCCCATTCAACTGTTGAATGCGGTTCCTCAAAATCAGGCTTTATCCTTGAAAAAGACCTATTCCAAGGCAAGCTACTGGAATCAGGATCCCCAGGCTTATTCCATTTTAAAAGCGAATTCGCCAAGCCATATTTCATTGCAGTTAACGGATTATCAGAATCGCAATCTTACTATTCTCCTTGAAAAGCAAGAACTTTTCGGAGCAGGGTCAAAACTTCTTACATCTGAAGGTTCGCAGTCTGGATTATATGATCAATCCGGATTCTATTACCGTGGCATGGTGAAAGAATATCCCGGCTCAATAGCGGCCATCAGTTTTTTTGAAGATCAGACCATGGGCGTGTTGGCATTGCCTGAGCAGGGCAATCTTATACTTGGAAAAATGAAACCAAAATCAGACGGATCGGAATCTGATTTACCTCATGTCCTGTATTATGAAAATGAATTAACCGGCAAATCCAATTTTCAATGTGGTGCGGATCTGCTTCCTCAGAATTATGGGAGCAGCGAGTTTATTTTATCTCCGGATACCATATACAGCAGCCATTGTAAAACAACCAAAGTATTTCTTGAGTGCGATTACAAGTTATACCAGGATTACAACAGGTCTGTAAGCTCAGTAAAGAATTACATCACCGGTTTATTCAATGTGGTAAAGGCCTTGTATTACAATGAGTATATAACCATTGAAATTTCTGATATCATGGTCTGGACAACACAAGATCCATATTTGCACACAGATCTTGCGTCAATCATTTACAACTATGCTGCATACCGCAAAAGTAATTTTACCGGAAATCTGGCGCAGTTGGTGACGACCTATGCTCCGCAACAGCAGGGAGGTATTGCGTTTCTCGGAACGCTTTGTCAACCCTTCGATGGACAAAGTGGTCCACATTCATTTGCATATATTTATAATTCTTACAGTCAACTTCCTACATACTCCTGGAGTGTGGAGGTGATGACACATGAAATGGGACATAATTTTGGTTCGCCGCATACACATGCCTGTGCCTGGGGACCAAACCGGAACATGACCTTGGATAATTGTCAGAATCCGGAAAACAATGCGTGTGCACCTGGACCCGCGCCTACCAATGGAGGTACTATCATGAGTTACTGCCATCTTACCTCGTATGGTATTAACTTCAGCAATGGATTCGGAAAAGAACCCGGAGATCTCATTCGCAAAAATGTTGAGGTTAAAACCTGTCTGAGCAGTTATATTCTTCCTACCATAGTACCTAATATCGCCGGTCCATATTACGATGCGGATAATATTATTTTAAAAGCAAGGCCGGGTAAAAGCACATACAGTTATGATTGGTATCATTATGATTATTTGATGTCAACTCCTAAGGATTCTATTTTGCGGCCAACTTACAGTGGTATTTATAAAGCGGCAATTTCTGCGAATCCCTGTACAGAATATTCTGCTCCCGACACGATTAAGATTTCAGATTTTCTGGTAAATCTGGGCTGCCCTGTCCTTCATGGATTCAGAGATTCCGTGCAAGCATCAGTAACTCTGGATTTTAAAAAACAAGGCACTTTGAATGATACTTTAACTGTGCCAGATAGTCTCTATGCGAAAGTTCCGGCAGGTGTAAAAGATATATTGGTCGAGTTGCATACGACCATCAATGCTAAAGGCAACTCATGGTTAAGAGATGTTACTTCTGCTTACCAGGGACCAAGTGGTACCGGGATTTCCGGAAGCAAATATGCTCCCAATTCCGGTGAAGCGCCGGGATCAAACGGTGAAAAAACATATGTAAAAATCCTGGGTCGTTTTAATCCTAAAGGCAACTGGTACTTTACAAGTAATTACGGGAGATTTGTAAATGGTACAGATACAAAAGTGACCTTTGCAGTGGTTATTTCCTGGAGATTAGAGGATTCGATTCCACCCTGTGATATTGCTTTATGTGATGGTGATACTAAAGTATTTGATGCCGGAATTCCAGGTGCAAAATATTTATGGTCGACCGGTGCTACAACAAAAACGATTAGCACCAATCAGACTGGGCCTCTCAGTGTGCAAGTCACTAAAGGAAATAAAAAAGCATCACATTCGGTAAATTTATATAATTATCAGACTCATTATACGCAATCGCACACTCTTTGTGAAGGAGACACCGTGCATATTGGAAAACACCATTATACCATTAGTGGGATGTATAATGATACCTTGATTTCATCCAATGGCTGCGATAGTATAATTACTTCTTCAATCAATGTGTTGCCCACTCAAAAAAGCGATGAATACGTAAATCTGTGTTATGGTGAAATGTATGACAGCATTGCATACTATCAGGATACCAGGCTTGTTACACATCATGCTGATTTATCCGGATGTGATAGCCTGCATTTTATAAATATCCATGTAAATCCGGCCATTTCCATTCAATCGGCAACAACGCCAGCATGCCCTGAATCCGGGGGTTCCATTGAAGTGATAGCAGGAGGAGGATCGGGTTTAAAGTATCAGTATGAATGGTCTAACGGGAAATCAACTTCTAAAATAGACAGTGTTTCATCCGGAATTTACCAGGTAAAAGTGATTGACTCTGCAGGCTGTAGTTTAATTCAAGAAATTGAATTAAGAAATCTGGATTCTGCAGGTTTTGTATCACTGGTATTCAATGTAAGTTGTTTTGGTAAAAATGACGGACGTATTTACCTGGATTTTGTATCAGGACCTGCACCTTTTATCATTAATTGGTCAAACGGAGAACACACCAAAGACATTTTTCAATTGACAGCCGGAAAATATTCGGTACTTGTACAAGATGCACATGGTTGTCAGGCTCAACGGGTAATTGAAGTCGGTTCACCTGAATTATTATTAATCAATCTGGATGTTACAAACAGTACCGGTAAAGATGGAGCTGCAAAAGCGATTATCGTTGGTGGCACGCCACCATATCATTATGAATGGAGTACCGGTGAAACCACTACTGAAATTTCAGATCTGGCCCCCGGCAATTATTCTGTGAAAGTAATCGATCAGAATGGTTGCGAGTCGCGTTTCGATTTTGTCATTCAGCGTGTTTTATCAAACCAGCAAAATAAAAGTGAACAGCAGTTTGAAGTATTCCCTGTCCCTGTAAAAGACCGGATAATTTTAATGCTGGAATCTTCTACCGGAATATCACAGGTAACAGGATGGAAAATTTATGATGTCCATTCACGGGTATGGAATGAAGGAATATTGAATTCGCAAGAGAGACAATATATTATCGATGCTACGACAATGCAGCCTGGAGTTTATATCGTCGAATTGACAATGAAAGGAAATGCCCTGTTGCGAAAAATGATATTGAAAGATTGAGCTGTTGATTATCTCATAGTTTAATAGATACGGGAAATGGATCAATTCAGCTTTTACGAAACTTTTCACAATACATTATACAACAAATTAGCATTATTCAGTTTATTATTCCATTTTGTAAAATAGCATACAACCTTTTAAAGGTCTGAAGTGTCTAACAAGTTAATAGATCCTGTTAAGGGCATCATGAGAAGGATTGGATTATTCTTTTTTGCTTTGTTACTCTTCTACGAGCAGCCAATATACACACAGTGGCGATGTGACTTTGATGAGTTGCATAATCAGAAAATGATCGAAGACTCCAGTTACCGGAATGACGTAATTCGGCTGAATAAGATTATTTACGATTACTCCATCAACCTTTACAATCAAAAAATGAAAAACCGGGCCAGGGCAAATTATGTATTGCCTGTGGTCGTGCATATTATTTCTCCACCGGGCACGCCAATTGGTCAGGGTAACAATCTTACGAATTTGGAAGTGGAACAAGGATTGAATTATTTAAATCAGGCTTTTGCAAACCAGGGACCCTACAATACTTCAAATGGTGTTGATGTGGGAATTCAGTTTTGTTTAGCCAGAAGAGATCCTAACGGCCAACCTACCAATGGAATTACCAGAGATGTAAGTCCTTTGGTAAATGATCCGATGTGCAATCCCGGTACAAATGCATCGAGTGATGGTCAAATTAAAATGATTTCCAATTGGGATTGTACTCAATACATAAACATTTGGCTGGTTACCGATTTGTTCAATGCTAATTTTGGTTGTAGCCTGGCCGGATATGCCTATTTTCCAGGAGCACCGTGTTCAGTTGATGGGATTGTTCAGGAAAGCAGATACTGGAATTCAATAGGTGGCACGACAGTTACGGCACATGAGGTTGGACATTATTTTTCACTCAATCATACATTCAACGGTGGGTGCACCAATGCGAATTGTTTGCTGGATGGAGATCAGGTATGCGATACGCCTCCGGACAATTCAGCTTCATTTGCACCTTGCAATACCAATTCATGTAACACGGATTCACCCGATTTGCCGGATGATAACAGTAACTACATGGATTATACTTCCTGCGGGCCCGTACATTTTACAGATGGGCAACGCGTACGGATGATCGCTGCGCTGGAGATGCGGAGAAGCTCGTTAATCCAATCCAAAGGATGTATGTTATTAGGTAATTATGATGCTGCTGTGTTGGATCTTCATATTTCTGATTTTTGCAGTGACACCATTTGTGCTGAATTGACCATAAGGAATGAAGGACTTAAAAATTTCAGTTCGCTGTTCATAGATTATACCATGGACGGAATTGCACAGCCGGGCTTTTTGTGGAATGGCAATCTGAATACAAATCAAACGGTTAAAATTCCAATACCCTGTATTAAGCTGCCTGCAGGCAAACATAGTATGACGGTTACTTTGGGAAATCCGGATAATCAAACGGATTTTTTCCCGGCCAATAATAGTATTAAACTTGATTTCAGTTCCTATACACCGATTCAACCTACTGTGGTTCAGATTACACCAACGCATTGTGCAAGTGATGGTACGATTACATTGCTCACAACAGGCGGCACGCCACCGTATTCGTATCGCATCAGTAATCACATTTTTGCACAAACTGATCCATTTTTCCAACTCTTATTAAACGGAACTTATACGATCACAGTAACGGATACCAATTTGTGTCAGAAAAAAATTGACGTGATCGTCCCGGATAGTTGCAAGACAATTGGCAACGATAGTTTTACGGTCAATCGCGATGCGCGGTATTTGGGTAATGATTGTTATCTATTAACAGATGCGTTGTTCACACAATCGGGTTCAGTGTGGTATGAGCAAAAAGCGAACCTGGATAAAAGTTTCGATGTGTATTTTGATATTAATCTCGGTTGCCTGGATGCACAGGGTGCAGATGGGATTGCTTTTGTGCTTCAACCGATTTCGACATCAATTGGTGTTGCAGGCGGAGGCCTTGGATACCAGGGTATCATGCCCAGCCTTGATGTTGAATTTGATACCTATCAAAATAGTCCGTACAATGATCCGGTTTATGATCATATGGCTATTATGAGAAATGGAAATACGGATCACGCTTCGTTGGATAATCTTGCAGGGCCGATAGGTATTTTACCGGGTAATGTCAATGCAGAAGATTGTAATTTTCATAAGGCGCTGATTCGTTGGAATGCTTCTAATAAAACAATGGAAGTCTATGTCGATTGTATTTTTAAATTGAGATATACCGGTGATATTGTAAATACCATTTTTAATGGCGACCCTAATGTTTATTTCGGATTTACTGCTGCAACGGGAGGAGCTGTGAATGTGCAGCAAATCTGTTTTAACTATGTAAGTACTGTTGATAAATTGCCGGATGTCACTATTTGTAAGGGAGAAGCCATACAGGTAAATGCAGCCTCTAAATTTAGTAAATACAAATGGTCACCTGCCATCGGGATTAATGATGTGACCATTAAAAATCCGGTATTTCAACCCGACACAACGAGAACGTATTTTCTTACGCAAACCGATGTGTGCGGATTTTTGTATCTGGATTCGTTTACAATTCATGTGAAGGAACTACAATTAAAATATGATCTTCAGTTAACGGATAGTTGTGGTTCATTTAAAGCGGCAATTCTCCGCGTACTCAATGGCAATAGTGATACATCTCTTCTGTATTCTATTGATGGAAAATACTATTCCAGAGAAAACTCATTCTATATTTCAAAGTCCGGATATTATACGGTTTATGTCAGATCCGGTAATTGTATTGCATCTGAAATTGTGAAAGTGGAAGAATACAAACACCGGTTGAGGGATAGTATCATCCGAGTTCAGGCTTTAAATTGTAAAGATTCTGGCAGAATTGTAATTACAGCTTTGGAAGGGATACCGCCTTATCAATACAGGATCAATAACGGAGTCTGGCAGAATACTGGTGAATTTGATAAACTGCTGCCTGGTACCTATACTATAGAAATCAGGGATCAGACCAGTTGTAGTATTACAAAAATGGTGGATGTAAATCAATTTGTAAATACCATTCAACTCAAAACCGATTCTTCGCAGTTGTTTCTGAGTTGTTGCAATCCGAATACATTTATAAGAGTGGATGCATCGGGATCAATTCCTTTTTATTATTATTCATTGGATCAGTTATCCTGGACTGCGGATGGCATCTATACCAACTTGATTCCGGGAAAGCATCAAATCATTGCAAGGGATGAGTTTGGCTGTGTTTCTGACACTTTGGATTTTGAAGTAATTGATCAGATGATCCGTTCTCTGGATACCCAAAAAATTGTGTTGTGTCAGGGGCAATCCATAAAAGTAGGATCTGACTCGTATACATCAACCGGCATTTATACCAATCCATTCAAAAACCGTTACTGTTGTGACAGCATAATTGTTACAGACTTACTGGTAAATCCCGTTTATTCCATTAATTATTCTCCCGTGATATGCCAGGGAAACGAAATAACCGTAGGAACGAAAAAATACAATGCAGGCGGATTCTATACCGATACACTACAAAGCATTAACAGTTGTGATAGCATAGTTCACACGAATCTGAAGGTGAATCCTGTCTTTCAAAAAAATCAGCAACCTATTATATGCCAGGGTGAAGAAGTGCGTGTTGCTAATCACAGGTACACAATGACTGGAAATTACACAGACAGTCTTCAGACGATTAATGGTTGCGATAGTGTGATCAATACTCAACTTACGGTGAATCCAATTCATGCCACTAAACAAAATCGCAGTTTATGTAAAGGGCAATTTGTAACAGTAGATAAAAATAAATACAATCGCACCGGAGTTTATGTGGATACCTTAAACAACGTCTATGGATGTGATAGTGTCATTACTACGCAATTATTTATAGATACCGTGCTTGCAGATTTAAAAATAGATCCCATCATCTGTTATAAAGATGATAATGGGAGGATTAGCATTACTCCTTTTCATGGCATTCCTGAATATCAGATTTCGTTTAATGATACATTGAATTATTCCAATCAGTTTGTATTTGATTCACTGAAGCCCGGAAATTATATTTTGTATCTCAGGGACTCTTTAGGTTGCATCGAAACCTATTCCGCAACCCTGGTTCAACCGCTTGAATTACTTGCTGATTTGACTGCCGAAATAAAAATCAAGTTGGGAGATCGAATTGTTTTCGATCCATTGCTCAATTTCAGTCCATCTAAAATTGAGTGGATTCCGGCAACCGGTTTAAGTTGCACCGATTGTTTGCATCCTGAAGTTCAACCCATCCGTGACATCGAATATGAAGTGATCTTCAAAAACGAATTTGATTGTGAGACCCGTGCCCGCGTTAAGATTGTGGTCGATAATAATACTGAAATTTATATCCCCAATGTATTTTCTCCCAATGGTGATAATATCAATGACCGGCTAACTGTATTCGGGGGAGAGAGTATTCAGGAGATTTTAGAAATGCGCATTTATGATCGGTGGGGAGAATTGGTTTTTGAAAACCGCAATTTTCAGGTAAATGATTTACAGGCTGGCTGGGATGGAACGATGAATGGTTCAAAAATGAATCCCGGTGTATTTGTTTATTACGCCAGGGCTAAGAGAATTGATGGCACGGAAGTGACCAAAGTCGGAGATGTTACTGTTGTCCGGTAGCTGATTTGCTAATTTATTTCGAGTTAAGTTTGACCTGTTCAGTTCGTTGGTAAGGGATTACACCCAATGAATATATTTCTGTTTGAATCAGTTCGAAATGGAATATTGATTTGTCTCGCAAGTTCATGTAAGTATTTTGAGATTTTGTTATACAATGGGAGTTCATAACCTTGCAATACATTTACCCAAATCATCTGGTTCAGATTTCAAATCCTATATAATTGTGAATTAGTAACGGCGCATTGATTCATGTTGTCATGTGAGAAAATCAAAAGTATTAAAGCAATGTTCTGACCTATTAACAAATGAGCACGATTTTATGTAGTGTTTTTTAGTCGAAGAATTATGGAAAAGGCATTCATACTTGCTATAGCCTTTATTACTTAATAGTATGGATGGATTTTCAATTCGTGTTCTGATCTGAAATTTGATGTCTGCATGTTCTAATTCCGGGTCTTCACATTTTCATATGAATTAATTGATCTTAATTGCCATGAGAAATGCGATTCTGTTTCCGGGACTTGAACGGGATAATGGATTAGGAAACCGGAGTATGCCGGATTGTTAAGAATAAAATAAATGATAAGCGAAAATTGGTCTTCAAAAATAAAGAGTTGCCAAATCTAGATTTGGCAACTCTTTACGAAAGACTAATATCATTTCAAAGCAAAATGGATTTCTTTTATTGAAGACTGGACTTCATTGATCCATCGCCCTATTGGAATTATTGAGCATAAGTTTCTGATTCCATTTCATGGATCGCCGATTATTTAATTCTATGATGGTTAATGTTTTGCAATCTTTGCAGCCACATTCAGTCTCGACAAAGCATTAATTGGAAACTAAAGCATTAAAAGAATTATTGGACGCTGAAGTCCTCAGGTATAATGACATTTCGTTCATTAAGGATGATCCGATTTCCATCCCGCATCAATTTAAATCAAAACAAGATAAGGAAATTATCGGATTGTGGATTGCACTCTTAGCCTGGGGAAACAGAAAAAGTATTTTAAATAGCGGAATGCGACTTTTAACATTGATGGACCATTCCCCTTTTGATTTTATTCAGAATCATAAAGAAACGGACAGAAGTCGTTTTGACAAATTTGTACATCGCACCTTTAATAATGAGGATGCCTTTTATTTTCTTGAATTTTTTCAGAACTACTATAGTGAAAACAGTTCTCTTGAATCGGCTTTTGCAAAAGGCTTAAACCCAAAAGAGGAGCACGTTGGTGTTGCACTGGTTCAATTCAGATCTGTTTTTATTCACTATGCTCAACCTCTTCGAAGGACGTTGAAACACATTGCTTCCCCGGAAAGCAATTCCAGATGTAAACGATTATTGATGTTTTTACGCTGGATGGTGCGTCATGATAATCAGGGAGTTGACTTCGGGATCTGGAAAAAAATAAAACCATCACAATTACTAATGCCATTAGACGTTCATGTCGGTAAAATTGCCAGACAATTAGGAATGCTCAAACGTGAACAATCTGACTGGAAAGCCGTTCTTGAACTATCTCAATTTTGCAGGGAATTGGATCCCTACGACCCGGTTAAATACGACTATGCTTTATTCGGTATTGGCCTTTCACAAAAAAATAATTCCAGGGAATTCTGATCTACGAATATTTTCGTAGAAATTAATTATCTTTGCATTCACTTATGGCGACCGCTTTATTTGATCATAAAATAAAATTAAATATTATGCATAAATATTTGTCATTCTTACTTTTAGCCTTAATATTAATGCCGGGAATCAACCAGGCACAAGGCAAGAAAAAACAAAAAGCAGCCACTGAAAAACAAGTGGCAACACCGAATTATAACAATCTTCCTCCAGGTGTTACTAAAGGAGCATCTGTAGAGGGCATCACGGAATATTTCTTGCCGAATGGATTGCAGGTGTTAATGTATCCTGATAATTCTAAACAAACCATTACAGTGAACATCACTTATAAGGTTGGTTCAAGACATGAAGGTTATGGTGAAACCGGTATGGCTCACTTGCTGGAGCATATGGTATTCAAGGGCACCAAAAAACGTCCGGAAGCCAGTTCGATACCCAATGAATTATCAAAACACGGTGCCAGGCCTAATGGTACCACGTGGTATGACAGAACCAATTATTTTGAAACATTCGCTGCTACAGATGAAAATCTGAATTGGGCACTGGATCTGGAAGCAGACCGGATGGTAAATTCAAGAGTTGAAAAAAAGGATCTGGATACTGAAATGTCTGTTGTGCGAAATGAATTTGAAATGGGTGAAAACGATCCTTCCGGAATTTTAATGGAACGCGTACTTTCTACCGCCTATTTATGGCATAACTATGGAAAATCGACTATCGGTGCAAGGGCTGATATCGAAAAAGTTCCTATTGATCGACTTCAGGCTTTTTATAAAAAATATTATCAACCGGATAATGCGGTGTTGATGATTGCAGGTAAAATTGATGAAAAGAAAACACTGTGGCTGGTCAATGATTATTTTTCTAAAATTCCAAAACCGGATCGCAAATTAATTCCTACATATACCGAAGAGCCTACACAAGACGGAGAACGAAATGTAAAATTGAAAAGGGTAGGAGACGTGCAAGCAGTTTCATGTTTGTATCATATTCCGCCAGGATCACATCCGGATGCAGCTGCAATTGATTTGCTTACAGATATTATGACCAATGAACCCTCAGGCCGATTGTATAAAGCGCTGATAGAAACCAAAAAAGCGTCTAATCAATTTGGATGGTGTGCAACTTTAAAAGAACCAGGCTTTGTTTATTTTGGTGCTCAGGTAAGAAAAGAAAATTCTCTTGACGAAACCAGAGAAATAATGTTGAAAACATTGGATGCAGTAACGGTTACACCTCCCACAAAGGAAGAAGTGGATCGCGCCCGTAACAAGCAGATGAAAGATTTCGATTTGTTTTTTAGAAATACAGAACAGGTTGGTCGTGCAATCAGTGAATATATTGGATTGGGAGATTGGAGATTAGCCTTTATCTATCGGGATAATATTAAAAAAGTGACGCCGGAAGATGTTCAGCGGGTTGCATCAACATATTTTAAACCTGATAATCGAACCATCGGAATGTTTATTCCGGAAGCGAAACCAGATCGCTCTGAAATTCCAAAAGCTCCGGATATTGCTGCATTAGTCAAAGATTATAAAGGTGATGCTCAGGTCGCACAGGGGGAAGATTTCGATCCATCTCCTGCAAATATTGAAAGCAGAACGCATCGGGGGCAGGAGCCAAATTCGATTAAATATGCTTTCTTACCTAAGGCAACAAAAGGAAATATCGTAAATGCAAGCATAACATTGAGAATCGGAAATGAAACGGATTTAAAAGGAAAAGGTACCATTTCGAGTTTTACAGCAAGTATGCTGGATAAAGGTACAGTGAACAAATCCCGTCAACAATTAAAAGATGAATTTGACAAACTGAAAGCACGTGTTGGTTTTCACGGTGGAGCAGGCAATGTCAATGTAAACATTCAAACGACAAAAGAAAATTTAAGTGCTGTTCTTCATTTGGTCAACGAGGTTTTAAAACAACCGGCTTTTCCGGAAAAAGAATTTGAAGAATTGAGAAATGAACAACTTGCAGGAATAGAAGAGCAAAAATCGGATCCTCAGGCCTTAGTCAGTAAGGCAATCAATCGTCATTTAAATCCGTATCCAAAAGACGATATCCGTTATGTGCAGACAATTGATGAAGAATTGCAATCCATTAAAGATATCAAATTGGAAGATTGTAAAAATTTCTACAGGGATTTTTATGGAGCAGATCATGCAACCATGTCCGTTGTGGGAGACTTTGATGAAAATGAAATCAAATCAATTGTCAGTAAAGAGCTTGGTAACTGGAAGAGCAAAGTAAATTATAAGCGCGTTGAGGATCTTTACATGGCTCCGCCGGTGGTAAATCAAAACATTGAAACCCCGGATAAAGCGAATGCCATGTTTTTGGCAGGAATGAATTTGAATCTTCGCGATGATGATCCGGATTATCCTGCATTGATTCTTGGAAATTATATGCTGGGAGGTGGATTTTTAAATAGCAGGCTTGCCACCAGAATCCGGCAGAAAGAAGGAATCAGTTATGGTGTAGGTTCACAATTGTATGCAGGTGCCCAGGATAAAAGCGGCGGATTTATGGTTTATGCAATCTATGCACCTGAAAACAGAGATAAGCTTGAAATAGCTTATAGAGAAGAAATCGAGAAAGTGCTGAAAGATGGATTTACAGATCAGGAAATTAAAGATGCAAAGACCGGATATTTACAATCCCGTAAAGTAAGTCGTTCACAGGATAATTCATTATGCGCAACATTAAATTCCATGTTGAATATCGGAAGGACGATGAGTTTTACGGAAGATTTTGAGAAAAAAGTAAGTGAATTGACTCCACAGCAAATTGCATCTGCAATGAGAAAGCACATTGATGTGAATAAGTTGAGCGTGTTTAAAGGCGGAGATTTTGCAAATAAATTGAAAAAACCGTAATCTGAATAATGGATTATAGTCTATAGGTGCAGGATGAAAAGTAGATGACATTTTGAAAAGTAAAAATCAAATGTACCGCCTGTAGACTATAATCCTATGTGGTTTGAAAATTCAGGAAGAAATTAATTATTTGAATATTATTTCTGGGCATCAATCCTTAATTCCTGCACTAATAAGATTCCCCCAATATTTTCCGCATAAATGTAAATGCGGAATTTCCTTCCATTATTACTTTCCATATTTGCAATTGCAAATTTGGATTCTTCAGATTTTGAAGATCCCTGATGCATAGGCGTTACCGATTTTGGTACGTTTCGTTCGAGAAAGGCTCTTATCGCTTTTAGAGCAGTTACTTTATCCATGAATTCAATTTGATCATTAAAGCAATATTCGATTTTCTTATCAAACATATCGGATAAAGCGGTTAAATCTGATTTCCGGATCGCATCGAAGATCAGATTTCTCGATTGACTGTAAATTGAATTTATCCCAAAAATTAAAAAAATCACGACGGAAATCCTCATACTTCATTCAGTTTATATGGGAATAGCGTTAATAAAGTTCATTCAGAACTTAAAATTAAGGCAATTCGGTAAGATATGTTGGTTTTAAAGCTAAAATTTTAATGTAATTATACCGGTCGTAAAAAACAGGCTGTTAATAGCTAATTTAGTATTGAAAATGCCAACTTTGCGGCTTTAAAATTTGTTAGATTTTCTGTGTTTAAAAGAACTTTTTTAATCGTACTGGATGGCTGGGGAATTGGGCAAAAGCCGGATGCCGATGCCATTACGCAAGCCAATACTCCCTTTTTTGACGGACTTCTTGAGAAGTATCCACATAGCAAATTGCTGACTCATGGTCTGAATGTCGGTTTGCCGGATGGGCAAATGGGTAATTCCGAAGTAGGCCATCTGAATTTAGGAGCCGGAAGAATCGTTTATCAGGATTTGGTCAGAATCAATAAGGAAATTGCGGAAAACAGACTGAAAGAAAATTCAGTGTTGAAGGAGCTCGCTTCTTATTGTATTGAAAATCATAAACCTTGTCATCTCATCGGATTGGTTTCAGATGGAGGTGTACATAGTCATATCGATCATTTAAAAGCACTGATCACCGTTCTTGAGTCAATGGGTGTGGAATCAATTTTCATTCATGCCATCACAGATGGCAGAGATACCGATCCACATAGTGGTAAAAAATTTATAAGCGAATTGGAGTCATTTATTCAAAATAAAAAATCAAAAATCGCCAGTATCATAGGACGGTATTATGCAATGGATAGAGATAAGCGATGGGAGAGAATTAAAAAAGCATATGATTTATTCGTAGACGGAAAAGGCCAGAATGTAGCAACTGCTGATGAAGCCATTGAAAAAAGTTATCAGGCCGGTGTCACAGACGAATTTCTCGATGCCTATAAAATTCAATCAGGCCCTGGTGGAACAATTGCCAATGGTGATGCCGTTTTGTGTTTTAATTTCAGAACAGACAGATTGAGGCAATTGACGCAGGCACTTAGCCAGGAAGAAGCTGTTCATCCGGGTATGCCTAAGCTGTCTTTGTATTATGCAACGCTGGCCCGGTATGATAATAGTTTTAAACAGGTACATGTGGTCTTTGAAAAGCAGGATTTGAAAAATACCTTGGGAGAAATGTTATCGCGCTATGGACATACCCAATTGCGTATTGCAGAAACAGAAAAATATCCTCATGTGAGTTATTTTTTCTCTGGTGGAAGAGAAAAAGAGTTTAGCGGCGAAAAAAGAATATTGGTCCCTTCTCCCAAAGTAGCGACCTATGATTTGCAACCCGAAATGAGTGCAGCAAAAGTGGCAGAGGAAGTGATGCATAATATTAAGACTGTACTACCCGATTTTATCTGTCTCAATTTTGCCAATACAGATATGGTAGGTCATACCGGGGTTTTTGAAGCAGAAATCAAAGCCGCTGAAACGGTTGACCAATGTTTATCAAAAATTATTCCCTTAGCTTTAGAGAAGGAATATGGAATCATTATTCTCGCAGATCACGGAAATGGTGAATACATGATAAATGATGATGGTTCTCCGAATACAGCGCATACAAAAAATCCGGTGCCTTGTATTCTGGTTTCAAATCAGGCGGGATTGCAGTTGAAAGATGGAAAGCTTGCGGACATTGCACCTACGATACTTCATTTAATGTCTTTGCCTGCACCAGTTGAAATGGATGGAGAATCCTTGTTAATTAAGAATTAAAATGGTGAATTGATTATCTAAAAAATGAATCTAAGTACAGAACAATTAAAACGGGAAGGGGAAATTGCGGTAAAAGGATTTCTGAATATGGACATTGATCCTTCCCTGGATTTATTTGATGAAATCCGAAAATTGAAAAAAGAAAAGAATGCGGTTGTACTGGCACATTATTATCAGGACCCGGATATTCAGGACATAGCGGATTTTGTTGGGGATAGTTTACAATTGTCTCAGGAAGCTGCCAGGACTAAGGCTGATATGATTGCATTTGCAGGTGTCCATTTTATGGCAGAAACGGCAAAGATTCTTTCTCCGGAAAAAAAAGTCGTCATCCCGGATTTGAAAGCCGGATGTTCTTTATCCGATTCCTGCCCCGCTTCTTTATTTGCAAAATTCAAAGAAAAATATCCGGATCATGTTGTTGTGAGTTATGTGAATTGTACTGCGGAATTAAAAGCGCTGACTGATATCTGTTGCACGTCATCCAATGCCGTTTTTGTGGTAAACAGTATCCCGAAAGACCAGGGAATTATTTTCGCACCGGATAAAAACCTGGGTGCTTATATCGAAAAAGTCACTGGAAGAAAAATGATTTTATGGAATGGTGCATGTATGGTCCATGAAATTTTTTCAAAAGAAAAGATGACCAAACTTAAACTTCGTCACCCGGAAGCAAAAATTATTGCGCATCCGGAATGCGAAGCCCCGGTTTTGGAAATGGCGGATTATATTGGGTCCACCAGCGGATTATTGAAGTTTGTACAAACAGATTCGTCTCAATCATTTATCGTCGCTACCGAAAGCGGCATCTTGCATCAGATGCAACTCAAATGTCCGGATAAGACATTTATTCCGGCGCCTCCGAATAATTTATGTGCCTGTAATGAATGTCCGCATATGAAAAGAAATACTCTGGAAAAACTCTACCTGTGTATGAAGTACGAATTACCTGAAATTACTATTCCGGATCAAATTATTAAGCAAGCAAGAAAAAGCATTGACAGGATGATGGAAATTTCAGCCCGCGCAGGTCTTAAATAGAATAAAAATGGCAAAACTCCGTTACTGCTAGGTATTTCCCAATCCTTTAAAGAGATTTTAAATAATGATTAATTCATTGAAGACCCTGATAATATGCAGTTTATTATTGCCGCTCAATCTGTTAAGCCAAAGAGGTTATGAAGCAGGTGGTTGGATTGGGGCAGCACATTATTTTGGTGATTTGAATAATTTATATCGGGTCAATGAACCGGGTTTGGCAGGAGGCTTAATAGGTAGATATAATTTTGATACACGCCTTTCGCTCAGAATGCAGCTCAATTATTTACGTGTCCGGGGGAGTGATGCCAAATCAACCAATGCATTTGATTTAAGAAGAAATCTCAGTTTTTATTCCAATATAATTGAAGTAGCACCTGCTATAGAATTTAATTTTTTTTCATTAAAACACGGTTCTAAAGATGAATATATAACTCCGTATATGTATGTCGGCTTTAGTGTTTTTCATTTTAGTCCTAAAGCGGAGTTAAATGGACAAACGTATTCTCTGAGAGAGCTGGGAACAGAAGGACAACTGCCGGGGCAAGAGTACAATGAAATTGGGACGTCCTGGTTGATCGGGGGTGGTGTGAAATTCGATTTGAATTATTATTGGAGTGTCAATATTGATTTAGGCTACCGAGCAACAAATACAGATTATCTGGATGATGTCAGTGGCTTTTATCCTGATTACAATGAATTGAGAATTAACCGTGGAGATATAGCCGTAGCTCTTGCAGACCGTTCTGTCGCAAATGTGGATCAACAGAAAATCGGAGTCACAGGTACACAGCGAGGAGACTCCCGTGAAAAAGATGCATATATTAGCCTGGGCATTAATCTGGTTTATTACTTTGGAAAACTACGTTGTCCGGAGATTTCCACCCCCAGATGATAAAAATACTAATCTCAAATTGTCCTCACGACAATGTGATCAGTTCATCTATAGTTAGTCAATCACACCAACTTTCATGAAAACCATAAATCCTATCTCCAACTCCCAACTCCTAACTCCTAACTCCTAACTCATCACTCCTAGTTCCTAGTTCCTAGCTTCTCGTCTTCCTTTTCTTTGTAGTTCAATTCACCACGTTGGTCTTTTTACACTTGATTTTTATAGAAAATACAAGTAACTTCTTTCATATTCTTTACTTTAGCATCTTCAATTCAATCAAATATGTCTTATTTGTTAGAACTCAGGCAGGTCGTAAAAGAATACAATAGCCTTAAAGCAGTAGATCATGTTAGCTTTTCAGTTCCTGAATCCAGCATCGTAGGATTACTGGGACCAAATGGTGCCGGTAAAACATCTCTGATCAGGATTATCACCGGGATTACACAAGCTGATTCCGGTAATGTGTTATTGCATAATCAGGATATTTATAAAATCAAGGATCCATCAATTGGTTATATGCCTGAGGAACGAGGCTTGTATAAAAAAATGAAGGTCGGCGAACAACTTATTTTCCTGACGAGACTGAAAGGTCTTAGCAAGCAAGATGCAGAACGCAATGTGGTTTTTTGGATGAAAAAATTTCAAATTGAATCCTGGTGGAATAAAAAAGTAAATGAACTTTCAAAAGGAATGTCGCAAAAGGTTCAGTTTATTGCAACAGTGTGTCATCAGCCCAAACTGATTATTCTCGATGAACCATTTTCCGGCCTGGATCCTATCAATACCAATCTGATTAAACAAGAAATTCAACGACTCAAGAACGAAGGGGCAAGCATCTTGTTTTCCACACATAGAATGGAGCAAGTCGAAGAGATGTGTGAGCATATTGTCTTGATCAACAAAGGTAAAATTGTATTGAATGGAGAAGTGAATGAAGTCAGAGACCGGTTTAAGGAAAATTTGTTTGAAGTAAAAACGGAATCCGGCATTCCGGATAGCATTCATGAACTATTCGAAGTGATTCCTGAATCGGAGAATCATTTTTATATACGGCTTAAAGCAAATCAGCAAAATAACGATATACTGAGTTGGCTGTTATCCAAAGAAGTGAAAATCAAATCATTTAATGAATTGCTTCCAACATTTAATGAAATATTTATTAAAACGGTAAATGAATCCAGCCATGAATAAACTAGGATTGATCATCAGCAGAGAGTATTTGACTAAAGTAAAAAACAAGAGTTTCATTTTTACTACATTACTTACTCCCCTTGGATTTTTGGTATTCTTTGTGGTCATTGGAGTTATTTTTAGTTATGAGGGATCCAAGACTTACAGAATCGCGATACTGGATAAAAGTGAAATGAATTTTGAATTACCCCAATCTACCAAAAAATTTGCATTTATCAAATCGACAAATACCCTGGACAGTTTAAAGGCCCAATATCTCAGAGATGAATTGGATGGTATTTTAGTGCTTCCAAAATTTGCAGGTGTCGATGTCAAAGCATATACGATTTACTATTATGCGGACAAACCGATGGATATTGAAGTTGAGTCAAATCTCGAAAATTTTCTGGAAGACGGTGTCCGGGATTATAAAATGAAATCATTGTCTTTGCAAAAAGAACAATTGGATAAATTGAAAACAGAAATATCCATAGATCCTGAGCCGGTGTCGGCAACGGAAAAAGACCGCTCGGCATATACCAGTAAAATTGCGACCTTCATTGGTGGGGCCATGGGTTATGTCATTTTCTTTATTATCTTCCTGTATGGGGCATCAGTAATGCGCTCCGTCGCAGATGAAAAAGTGAACAGGGTTGTAGAGATTATTATCTCATCAGCTAAACCGATTGACCTGATGTTAGGTAAAGTGATTGGAGTCGGACTGGTTGGTTTGACACAGATTTTGATTTGGGTCATACTGATTCCTATCATCTATATTATTGGTATGTCCATTTCCGGAATCAATGTACAACAGTTGCAGGAAGCAAGTCAAACGATGTCTCAACACCAAACTGTAAATGGGGAGGAATTGGTAAATGTCATACGTGAAATTTCAACCATGAATTGGTGGAAAATTGCAGGATTGTTTGTGTTCTATTTTGTTGGCGGATATTTTATTTATGCTTCAATGTTTGCTGCAATTGGTGCAGCAGCCGGAGATGACATCAACGATACTCAATCATTAACTATTTTTGTGACGATTCCGATTTTATTAGCCATGTATGTGATGTTTCAGGCCATTCGTTTGCCGGATAGTTCACTGGCAATCTTTGCATCGATGTTCCCATTATTTAGTCCAATAGTAATGCCGGCGTTACTTGCATTCGATCCACCCTGGTGGCAGATTCTCACATCGCTCATGCTTTTGTTTTTATTCAGTTACTTTATGATCTGGTTTGCCGGAAGAATTTACCGCGCAGGTATTTTGATGTATGGTAAGAAGGCAAGTATTAAAGAGATAGGCAGATGGATTTGGAAAGGGTAGCTAAAAGATGCCTAAAATAAATAATCAATCAGGAGCATTCAATTATTAAACGAAGCATAAAAAGGTTTGGCAGAATTGATTAAACTCATTCAAAGCTTGATCGTTTTTTGTTCGTAGAGATAAATGAACTTTGAATTTGCAAATCACACCAGTATTAGATTGTACTGGTTCATGTAATCAGTATTTTATTTCCAACACTTCTGTAAGTGGTCTTGACTGACAGGTCAGTATGTAGCCTTGTGATATTTCTTCAGGTTCCAGCGCCAACGCAACGTCCATCTTTACATCGCCTTGAATCACTTTAGCCATGCATGTTGAACAGGCACCACTGGAACAAGAATAGGGAGGATCCAATCCTTTGTCCAGGAGGAAGTCCAATACTTTTTTATTTCCAGGCATTTTAAATTCGTGTCTTTTGTCATTCAAATGAACAATCAATGTTACTTCTGAAACAGGGCTTGCTTTAACTTCAGCAACGGCAGCAGCCGGGGTAGAAAAATATTCAGCGTGAATAGATTTGGGATCAATGCTTAATTCAGATAAACTGTTTTTTGTTTGTTCAATCAAATCACCTGGTCCACAGATGTAGTATGAAGCAGTTGAATTTTGTTTGGGGTAATTCTCCAAAAAACGCTGGATCATTTGTTTGTCAATTCTTCCTTTCCATCCTTTCCAGCTTTCTTTTGAAGAAGATAAGAAGGGTAGAAGTTTGGATTTCAGTTTAGACAAGGTATAATGAATATGTAATTGCCCTTCATATTTTTTTAATAAGGTCTCCAGTTCTTTATAAAAAATGATATCTTCTTCTGTTCGGCTGCCATAAAGCAGATAAACATTGGATTTGGGTTCGTGTTCCAATAGTGATTGAATCATCGAAAAAACCGGTGTGATTCCACTACCTGCAGCGAAGAAATAATAATCCTGTCTTTTATCAGAGGAGGGATGAATACAAAAGTGACCTTCCGGCTTTGAAATATCTAAACGTTGACCCGTTTTTAATTCATTTACCAGATAATTGGATACGATTCCTTTATAACTTTTTTTAACGGTTACTTTTAATGTATGGTCTAATTGAGCAGAACAAATGGAATAGGATCTTCTGTACTCTTTAAATTGAATAAATACTTTTAAAGTCAGATGATGACCTGGTATGAAATTTAAAAACTCTTCAGGGGTTTCTTTGGGATCGAAACAAATCGTAACAGTATCCTTTGTTTCACGAATGATGTTATGTACAGTAACTGATTTAAATTCCATTCTAAGTATTATCAGTAGTCATTAAAAGCGTATTTGGAAATATTCGTAAAAAGTTTATTTTTTGCTGAGAAGATCACGTATTTCTGTTAGCAATTGCTCCTGACTTGGCCCCTTAGGCGCAGGATCTGCAGGTTTAAGTCTGTTCATTATTCGGATAATGATAAACATGACAAAAGCGATTATCGTAAAATTGATAATGGATGAAATCACTTTGCCATAAAGGATAGCAGATTCCGGTGATTCAATTTTCCCATTCGCACCGATTACGGCATGCGACAAAACAATTTTAGCCTGTGACATATCACCTACCTGGAAAACTTGTCCGACCAGTGGTAGGAAAATACCATCGACGAATGCTGAAGTTACAGTTCCGAATGCTGTAGCCATTACCAAACCGACGGCAATGTCAATCAGGTTTCCCTGGATTGCAAATTTTTTGAATTCTTTTAACATGATAGAATAAATTAAAAATGAAGAATGGCAAATTACGATTTTCCCATTTTAGCTTTTTGAAAATTCCCTTCTGATTTTATTTAATGCAGAACCTTCTTTCACCCATTCAATTTGTTGCTGATTATAGGAATGTAAAGCTTCTATGGAATCCTTGCTACCATCAGCATGCTGAAGTTCGATGATAAATTTACTTCCCGGTGACATCGTTTCCAATCCGATGATGTTAACCAAATCATCTTGCCTGATTAAATCGTAATCGGCAGGATTTGAAAACGTCAAAGCCAGCATACCTTGTTTTTTCAAATTGGTTTCATGAATTCTGGCAAAAGATTTTACCATAACTGCTTTGACGCCAAGAAACCGAGGTTCCATTGCTGCATGTTCGCGGGATGATCCTTCGCCGTAGTTTTCTTCACCAAATACAATTGTCGATACACCATTTGATTTATAAAGTCGTGCAGAATCCGGCACACTTTTGTATTCATTGCTGATCAGGTTTAATACTTTGTTGCTTTCGCCATTGAATGCGTTAGTGGCACCAATAAAGCAGTTGTTGGAAATATTTTCCAGATGTCCTCTGAATTCCAGCCATGGTCCTGCCATTGAGATATGATCTGTTGTGCATTTTCCTTTGGCTTTCAAAAGAATCCGCATATTTTTTAAGTGGCCAGGAAGTATCGGTGTGAATGGTTCCAGTAGTTGTAGTCGTTTACTTTCTTTATGTACGATAACTTCTACATTTTGTGAATCCGGAGCAGGTGCTTCATAGCCCGGATCTTTAACTTCGAATCCAAAAACAGGTAGTTCAATTCCTTCCGGTGGATCGAGTTTGACCATTTCTCCGTTTTCGTTCATCAGTGAATCCGTTAATGGATTGAATGTTAAAGTTCCCGCTATGGCTAATGCAGTGACTATTTCAGGAGATGCAACAAAAGCATGTGTGCTAACATTACCATCATTGCGTTTAGAGAAATTACGGTTGAATGAAGTGATAATGGAATTCTTCCTGCTGGGATCATCCATATGTCTTTTCCACTGTCCTATACAGGGTCCGCAGGCATTGGCAAGTATGACGCCGCCAATTTTCTCAAACTTCTCCAGTATAGAATCGCGTTGTACTGTAAATCGAATTTGCTCTGAACCCGGAGTCACTGTAAATTCAGATTTCACCTTTAAATGTTTGCTGATGGCTTGTTGTGCCAGTGAAGCCGCCCTGGATAAATCCTCATAGGAAGAATTGGTACAAGATCCAATTAATCCAACTTCTAACTTATCTGGATAATTATTCTCCTTCACTGCTTTGGCAAATTGAGAAATCGGCCAGGCGAGGTCTGGTGTATATGGTCCGTTCACATGAGGTTCGAGTGTTGATAAATCAATTTCAATAACCTGGTCAAAATAGTTTTGTGGATTTGCATAACATTCAGGATCTCCGGTTAAATCTTTAGCAACACGATCACATAAATCTGCAATTTCTGCACGTCCTGTGAATTTTAAATAGCGACTCATGGAGTCATCATATCCAAAAGTAGAAGTTGTTGCCCCGATTTCTGCGCCCATATTGCAGATGGTGCCCTTTCCGGTACAGGACAAGGACAGAGCGCCTTCTCCAAAATATTCAACAATAGCACCGGTTCCTCCCTTCACGGTGAGAATTCCGGCAACTTTTAATATAACATCTTTGGAAGAAGTCCATCCGGATAGTTTTCCTTTTAAATGTACGCCGATTAATTTAGGCATTTTTAATTCCCAGGGCATTCCGGTCATTACATCAACCGCATCAGCACCTCCAACACCGATTGCTATCATGCCAAGGCCTCCTGCATTAGGTGTGTGTGAATCAGTTCCGATCATCATTCCGCCCGGGAATGCATAATTTTCCAAAACAATCTGATGTATAATTCCTGATCCTGGTTTCCAAAAACCGATTCCATATTTGTTGGAAATGGATTTTAGAAAATCATATACCTCAGCATTCTCAATGTTTGCAGTTTTTAAATCAGTTGTAGCTCCGTTTTCCGCCAATATCAAATGGTCACAATGCACCGTTGTCGGCACAGCTGTTTTGTTTTTTCCACAGGTCATAAATTGCAATAATGCCATTTGTGCAGTTGCGTCCTGCATGGCTACGCGATCCGGAGAAAAAAATACGTAATCTTTGCCTCTCTGATAAGATTGAAGAGCAGATTCAGGATGCAGGTGCGTGTAAAGAATTTTTTCAGTGAGTGTAAGGGGCTTACCCAATTTCGATTTTACCTCAGCGACTTTCTTTGAGAAATTGGCATAATGTGTTCTCAACATTTCGATGTCAAATGGAATACGGTGCATACGGGACTATTTATTTATTTGAAATTTCGCGCAATGATAAACGATTCTTCAGAAACAACAAAGGTCCATTGTTGGTTGAAACCAAAATCGATGGATTTCCTGAAATATGAATGCTTTGAATGTCTTTAACATCTTCAGGTAAGAAAACGCCGGATTCCTGAACGGTCATTGGTTTAAAGGTATAGGGCTCTTTGGTCCCCTTCATAATTAAACCGACGGATTCATCCGCCCGGGTAGTCTCAATTTCCGATCCATATAAGTTGCCGGCAATCATGATATCGGGGATACCATCTTTGTCCAGATCCTCATAGAGAATGCCCTGTATTGTAGAAAATTGAGCCTGAACAGGAAGGGGCATTATTTCAAATTTGCCCTGGTTGTTTTTCAAAATAACACTCTCAAAAAGATGTACATTATAATGCAATCCTTTGTTTAATTCTTCTCCGTAAATATCTTTTAAATTAGCATTTGCGAATGAAGTATAATTCGGAAATTTCTTTGCGATTTCGGGCATTTGTTCGGAGGAACATTGTCTTCCCCTGATCGGTACCATTTCATTTCCATTCATTTTTGCAAGTACCACTTCAAAATTGCCGTCGTGATCGTAATCATCGCTAAATACCTGAAACGGTTTATCAATACTTGCATGAAATTTATAATTGATCCCAAGATTTCCAACGATAAAGTCAATATCTCCATCGTGATCTAAATCGGTTGCAACTATCCGGTTCCACCACCCTTCAGTGTGATCAAGACCGTATTGATTTAAATTGGATTTAGTCAATTTGCCGTTTTGATTTTCAAAGACAAGAATGGGCATCCACTCGCCAACTACAATCAGTTCCGGTTTTGAATCACCGGATAAATTAGCCCATGCGGCCGATGTTACCATTCCGCAATTGGTCAATTCCTTTGCTTTTTCTTCCGTTACATCCTTGAACTTGCCATTACCTGTATTCTCAAACAAATAACTTATAGGTGGATATGGATATTTATCTGGAATTGTTCTGCCGCCTCTGAATATATCCAGGTCTCCATCTCCATCAAAATCACCTGCAATGACGCAGGATCCGCTGGAAGTAGTTTGCGGCAATGCATCGAATGATCTTGTAAAATTACCTTTACCGTCGTTGAGGTAAATGCGGTCCTGATAAATGCTGTCGGATTCAGGCACTTCTGTACCTCCGGAAACCACATATAAATCCAGGTCATGATCGCCGTCCGCATCAAAAAAGCAACAGCCCATATCTTCGTAATCCCGGTCATTCAAAAAGGAAATCGTATTTTTTAAATTGAAATTTCCATGGGCATCCTGGAGGTATAAGCCCCCGGGTTGACCATGGGCATTACCGCTGTAAAAATCCTGTAACCCGTCACCATTCACATCACCTACTGCGGTAAATGGTCCGATTCTGCTAAGTCTGTGCGGGAGTAATTTTTGTGAATGATAATCATCAAATTCGTTTTCCAGATGAAAAAAAGGTGGAATAATGGTATTTGAAGCACTTTCGGTAAACAAAGGCGTTTCTTCTTTTGCATGATCTGCGATAGATTGAGCATCAGCGTATTTAATGGTAAGCACCTGATTGACTTTGACATCTTTGAGTATCGTTTTTTTTCCATCAAACCATTCCGCCACAACTTCATCCACTTTATTCAAATCATTCAAACCAAAATGAACAAAAGGTTCGCAACTGGAAAGATATCCTTTGCTGGTTCTCAATTGTTCGTATTGCATTTGATCTTTATAATGAATCGTTAGTTTAGTTCCATAACCAAACTTGTTTTTAGCCGGACCTTCTGCTTTAATTCGCAGATAATTTTTTGATGGACTCGAATTGTTTTCATACACGAATGCAGGATCGTCAATATTATTGATCACCAGGTCGAGATCACCGTCATTGTCTAAGTCTCCGACTGCGGCACCATTGGAAAAACTGGATGTTTCAATACCCCAGTCTTTCATCACTTTTTTAAATTTTAAATTGCCCTGATTTTTAAAAACATAATCAACCAGTTTGACCTGCGGAAGCAATTCAAGACCTTTTTGAAAATTGTCGATTTTATTTTTCTTCATGAATTCACTCAGCTTGGGTTGTGCATCGCGGTCATATACATCGCGCTTGAATCCATTGGTGATATAAATATCTTTCCATCCATCATTGTCGAGATCATTAATCAGTGCTGACCATGACCAATCTGTTTTTTCAATTCCGGCCAACTGTGCAATGTCTGTAAAAAATCCGTTGCCATGATTGTATTGCAGCATGTTGTGCATGTATTGATTGGCAAATCCTTCTTGTCTGAGTTTCTCGAAAAAAGCCGGTTGCATAGCCGGCATTGATGTTTTGGACCGTTTGTAATCTTCGGGTCTCATTTCGACAACGACGATTTCATCATGTCCGTCATTGTTGATGTCGCCAAAATCAGAACCCATAGAGAAGAATGAAATGTGATTTGTAACATCCTGCACACTTTGTCTGAATTTACCCTGTCCGAAATTGATATAGAAGTAATCGTTTTCGACAAAATCATTGGCGATATAAATGTCTTCCCAGCCATCATTGTTGATGTCTCCGGTACAGATACTCAATCCATATCCATAAGCCGGAAGTAAACCGGCCTCCTTGGTCACATCCGTAAAACTTAAGTCTCCATTGTTGCGATACAGTCTGTTGGTGGTTTGAGGATCAATTATATTTTGTTCTTGCTTCTTTTTTATTTCAATAATCTCGTCATCTGTAATCGGCCATTTGTTGGGCCTTCTGGTTACTATCAAATCCAGATCGCCATCCCGGTCATAATCGAAAAAAGAACTGGCAATAGAAAATCCGGGATCATCGAGTTTATAGTAGCGTGCTTCTTCTTTAAAGCTGTTGTTTTTCTGATTGATAAACAGTAAATTGGTATTCAGCGAAGGATCATTGATGAAACCACCACGGGTTACAAAAATATCCAGGTATCCATCATTATTTATGTCTACCATGCTCACTCCGTTTTTCCATCCTTTGAATGAAGCAATTCCAGCTGATTCAGAAATGTCTTCAAATTTCATATTGCCCTTATTGAGATATAGTTTATCGGGAACCTGATTCCCGGTAAAATAAATATCCTGCAATCCATCATTGTTGATATCACCAATGCCTACTCCGGCACCATTGTACATATAATTAAATAGAAAAGCGTTGAGTTCTTTAGTTTCCGTTAGTTTGTTTGCAAATGAAATTCCGGTTTGTTCAGGGGACTTCAGCGTGAATATTTTTTTTTCAGTGTTGGCAGAATTTTCCTTTTTGCAGGAAACCAAAAGTAATATCAAAGAAATGAATAGTAAATAGTTTGAATTTACAGTCCGGAAAATTCTGATGGATGAGATCATTTTATATTTTTAAAATAAAGTAGAGCAGAATTATTTGCCGTTGCAAGAAAACAGGGTTTGTTATTGACGATGATCGTTTTTACATCTTTGACATCATTCGGAAGGAATATACCGGAATCCAAAACGGATACCGGTTCAACCATTTGTTTTGATTTTACCCCTTTCATCAATAAGCCAATGGACGCATCTGCCCTTGTCGTTTCTATCTCAGCCTGAAATAAGTTACCAGCGATAACGATATCCGGATACCCGTCCTGGTCAAAGTCGTCTACGGCAATGCCCTGTATGGTTGAGAATTGAGCTTCTACAGGAAGAGCTATGATTTCAAACGTACCACCGTTGTTTTTTAAAATGACACTTTTAAATAATTTAGCCTGATAGTGAAGGGCATTTTTTAAACCATCACCATAGATATCGCTGAGTGTTGCATTTGCAAATGAATTATAACTTGGAAACTTAACAGCAATTTCGGGAACCTGTTCTGATGAACATTGCTTTCCCCGAATCGGTACCATTTGATTATTGTTGAATTTAGCCAGGACAATATCATAGGTACCATTTTTGTCAAAATCATCGCAGAAGACCTGAAATGGTTTTTCTTCATTCGCATGAAATTTGTAATTCAATCCCAGGTTGCCAACAACAAAATCCATATCGCCATCCTGATCCAGATCTGCTGCTACGATGCGATTCCACCAGCCTTCTGTGTTATTCAAACCGAATGTTTCGGCTTTTGATTTTTCAAGTTTACCGTTTTTATTTTCAAAAATGGTAATTGGCATCCATTCACCCACCACAACTAATTCGGGGTTTTTGTCACCGTTCAGATTCTGCCAGACCGCAGATGTAACCATACCAATTTTTCTTAGCCCGGGTGCTTTTTCATCGGTGACATCCTTAAACTTTCCGTTGCCCAGATTTTCGAACAAATAACTATCAGGAGGATAAGGATATTTATCCGGTATGCATCTGCCACCGCGAAATAAATCAAGGTCGCCATCGCCATCCATATCTGCAGCAATTACACATGAACCGCTTGATTTAGTAAGCGGTATTGCACCGTTTGCTTTGGTAAAATGTCCATTGCCGTCATTGAGATAAAGTCGATCCTGATAAACAGGATCTCCCTCGGGAAATTCGGTACCTCCCGAAACGACATACAGATCCAGATCACCATCTCCATCCGCATCAAAAAAAGTGCTGCCATATTCTTTTTGCAGTTTATCTTTCTCGAATGCGGGATTTTTTAAATTGCGAAAAGTTCCGTCTTTGGATTGCAAATACAATTCGCCGGACTGATTATGTGCAGCACCAACAAAAAAATCCTGGAGTCCGTCGTGATTGACATCTCCTACCGTAACCTGCGGTCCGGTCTTGCTTAAAGAGTGCGGTAGCAATACTTGCTTCTGATAATCATTAAAGTCATTTTCTTTATGAAAAAATGGAGGAAACATAGTAGTTGCAGTAATTTCCTGAAAAACCGGTTTGTGTGCAATGGGTTGTGCTGTTTTATTGACTGCCTGTTTATATGAAATTTTCAGGAGCTGATTTGCTTTTACATGTTCCAACTCATTCTGTTTTCCATCTGGCCATTCCACTTCTACTTTATCCACTTCTGGAATTGAATCTAAACCAAAATGAACTATAGGCTCACAGGAAGAAAGATATCCTCTTGTAACTTTGAATTGCTGATACTGAATTTGTTTTCCGGTATGTATGGTCACCTTTGCACCGATGCCGGTTAAATTATGTTCTGGTCCTTCAAGTTGAATTCTCAAATAATTTTTAGAATGGTCAAGATTATTGCGATAAACAAATGCAGGATCATTGATATTATTAATGACTAAATCCAAATCACCATCGTTATCCAGATCAGCGAATGCTGCGCCATTTGAAAACCCGGCTTTGGTAATGCCCCAGTCTTTCATCATTTTTTTAAAGGTCAGATCCTTCTGATTCTGGAATACATAATTTACCAATTTTACCGAAGGAAGATATTTTAAAGCATCTTCAGGATTGGTTACATAATTGTCCGTTTTCTTAAGAATGCTATCCATAATGATATTTCCGTCGCGATCATACACATCCCGTAAATATCCATTCGTGATGTAAATATCTTTGTAACCATCATTGTCAACATCGTAAATCAATGCAGCCCACGACCAATCCGTTTTTTCAACTCCGGCTAATTGAGCTATGTCAGAGAAGAAACCATTTCCCTGGTTGTATTGCAAAACATTATGCATGTATTGATCCACGAATCCTCTTCGTCTTAAGTCATAAAAGAATTCAGGTTGCATGGCCGGCATCGTTGTTTTGGAGCGCTTGTAATCTTCGGGTCTCATTTCAACCACCAGGATTTCTTCAAATCCGTCATTATTGATATCGCCAAAATCAGCGCCCATGGCATAAAATGGTACGTGATTGCAAAGATCTCTTGAACTTTCCCGCAGAGTTCCATTTCCCATATTAACATAGAAGTAATCGTGTTCTATAAAATCATTGGCTACATATAAATCCTGTGTGCCATCTTTATTGATGTCTCCTGCTATGGCACTCAAACCATAACTATAGCTGGGGTAAATTCCGGCTTCTTTGGATACATCCGTGAATTTACCATTGTCATTGCGATAAAGATGATGGGTTACTAATGGATCAATTCTTGTTTTTTGTAATTCTTTTTCTTTAATGATATCTTCAGTTTGGATTTTCCATCGCTCCGGCCTGTTGGTTACATATAAATCCAGATCATTATCGTTGTCGTAATCAAAAAAAGTTGCAGCAATGCTATACCCGGGATCATCAATTCCATAAGCAGCAGCTTCATCTTTGAACGTAAGATTTTTTTGATTGACCAATAAAAGATTTCTGTTTTTAGAGGGATCATTTTTGAAGCCGCCTCTTGTGATGTATATGTCAGGATATCCATCATTATTAATGTCGACGATGGTTACACCATTTCTCCATCCATCAAATTTAGAAATGCCTGCTTTTTCTGAAATGTCCTCAAACTTAAAATTGCCTTTGTTGAGATATAAGCGGTCTGGAACCTGATTACCTGCGAAATAGATATCCTGAAGTCCATCGTTGTTGAAATCAGCGACGCCGACGCCAGCACCGTTATAAATATAATTAAAATTGTATATATACTCATCCTGAGTTTCCGTAATCTTATTGGCAAATTCGATTCCGGTGTTTTTGGGATCCATCAGACTGAACAAAGGTCCTTGCAGAGCCTTAGGCTTGTCTTTTGAACACGAACCAATCAGAACCAGATATAATGCAGCCACAGTTAAAGAGCTGATTATTAGAATATTTTTCATTAGGAAAATAATTAATTAAATGATTCGTTTTCAGTTGGTTGGACAGCAAAAATACATTACCTGATTCACTTGGCAAAGTGAGATCTGATATATGAACCATTTGTCACATGTTGTGTGCTCTTTAGAAATGTATTATACAAATCAATTTGACCCGATTCGTCTTAATTTTGAAAAAGAATTGCTTTAAACCTCATTTCTTAGTTTATAATCTGAAAACAGATGATTCCGGCAATTATGAATGCTATAAATCAACCACTATTATCTTTGAAGAATGAATTATAAATACCTTGCCTTTTTCTTAATGTTAATCGGTTTGACGTCATGCATAAAGCAAGAGTCAGGACAATTTCAATTGGAATATGATATGCCGATTGAACTGCCTGCAGATGCAAATCCGATTTTGACTCATAAGTTTGAATTGAGTATGCCTTCAAACTTCATTCAGTTTTTAAATGCAAATCATTTAAGCTTAAAAGATATAAAGAAAATACAACCCAGGTCGATCAAGTTGACACCTGTATTTGACAATGCCATAAATTATGATATCATTTCTGAAGGGCGGGTAAGTGTTTATCTTCAAAGAGATCCAAATGGAATTCTTCAAATTGCCAATATTGATTTTCCTGTCGGCAATCCAGCCGAACTTTTTTTTCTGCCCGGAATTGCGGATGTAAAAAGCATTATTTCAGAACCTGAGTTTGTGATGCGATTATTACTGAATATTAAAGTAACGCCCGGTTCTGTTTCTGATCATCATCTCACCGTTCAATTTGATGTTTTTATTAATTAATGCAGGGAAACCCGATTAATAGAAGCATTTTAGCTTTTTAGTCTGTTAGTCAATTAGCCTTTTAGCTATTTAGGTTTTTAGACTTTTAGGAATATCTCAACTATCTAACAACCTAAACACCTAAACACCTAACTACCTAATTGTCTCAATGTCTCAAATGTTTTAATTGAATAACTTCCTTATCAGTAAGGTGTCTGTATTTACCTCTGGGCAGATTTTTTTTGGTTAATCCGGCGAAATAAACCCGGTCCAGTTTTTCTACTTCATATCCCAGATGTTCAAAAATTCGTCTGACAATTCGGTTTTTACCCAGATGAATTTCGATTCCAACTTCATTTCGTTTATCGTTGGCATAATCAATTCCATCCACTTCCGCTTTCCCATCTTCCAATTGAACTCCATTCAAAATGAGTTGCAGGTCATTTTTGGAAACCGGTTTATCCAGGGTAACGTGATAGATTTTTTTGGTCTTGTGACTGGGATGTGATAATTTTTGTGCGAGATCACCGTCATTCGTCATCAGCAACAAGCCAGTTGTATTTCTATCTAATCTTCCTACGGGATAGACTCGTTCGGTAATATCATCTTTAATCAGATCAAATACAGTTTTGCGACCGCGTTCATCATTTAAAGTTGTAATGACATTTTTTGGTTTATTGAGAAGCAGATAGATTTCTTTGGAATGAGTGCGAAGGATCTTACCCTTGTAAATAATTACATCTTCTTTCTGGACTTCATAAGCCGGATTAGTATTTACCTGACCATTCACCGTGATTTGGCCGTTTTTTACTAATTCAGCAGCTTCCCGTCTGGAGCAGATGCCACAATGTGCGATGAATTTATTGAGTCTGAATATTTCAATTGTTTTCGGAAGAACATCAATCTTCGGTCTAGAACGGAATGTCTTCTTCTTCATTCATTTTGGATTGTTTGATGATCACATTTGGAGTATTTGCCATCGAACCAAAAGGATCAAAATTTTGCTCGAGAGGTACGAATTTAGCATATTTATCGATAAACTTCATACCTACCGTACCTGTAGCACCATTTCTGTGTTTTGCAATGATGAGCTCAGTATATCCTTTGGGCATCTCAAATGTATTTTCGAGCTCATAGTATTCAGGACGATAGATGAACATGACCATATCGGCATCTTGCTCAATCGCTCCCGATTCCCTAAGGTTGGAAAGTTGCGGCCGCTTATTGTCTTTGCTTTGGGTTTCTGCGGCGCGGTTTAACTGTGAAAGTGCAATGACCGGAATATTAATTTCTTTGGCAAGACTTTTAAGTGCCCTGGAAATCGTCGAAATTTCCTGTTCCCGGTTTCCTTTCTTATCGACTGATCCTAAAGTCATTAATTGTAAGTAATCTATGATGACCAAACCTATTTTGTACTGTTGATGCAGACGGCGACATTTTGCACGTAGTTCAAATACGTTCAATGATGGAGTGTCATCAATATAAATCGGTGCTTCGCTTAATTTATTTATGGCATGATTCAATTTGTTCCAGTCATCTTCATCCAGTTTTGCATTTCGCATTTTGGTACCCTCTATTTCGGCTTCCATAGAAATCAATCTGTTGACCAATTCGAGATTGTTCATCTCCAGGGAAAATAAAGCTACAGGAGTTTGATAGTCCATGGCTGCATTTCTGGCCAAAGCAAGGGTAAATGAAGTTTTACCCATACCTGGGCGTGCCGCAACAATTATGAGGTTTGATTTCTGCCAACCTGAAGTAATATCATCCAGTTCAGGAAAGCCACTTGCTGTTCCGGATAATCCGGAATCCAGGTGAGACATGGTTTCAAGCCGGTTTTGAGCCATCCGCACCAATGAACCGACGGATTCATATCCTCTTCTCAAATAATTATCGGTAATTTCATACAAACCTTGTTCTGCTGAGTCGAGTAAATCGAAAACATCTTTGGTGTCTTCAAAACAATCCTGTATAGTACCCGTAGAAATTTTAATCAGTTCACGCTGCACAAATTTCTGGGCAACAATTCTGGCGTGATATTCCAAATTGGCTGAGGAGGCTACTTTATTGGCTAATTCGAGTATGTAGGATAGCCCGCCAACTTCTTCCAGGATTTTGGTTTTGTGAAGCATTTCGCGGACCGTAAGCGTATCAATAGGTTGATTGGTTTCGAACAACCGGATCATCCCTTCGTAAATTTTCTGATGGGCGGGCTTATAAAAACTCTCCGGCTTCAGTATATCCAATACCACAGAAATGGCATCTTTATCGAGCATCACTGCACCCAATACGGCTTCCTCAAGTTCGACGGCCTGAGGTTGAATACGCTCATAGGCCAGGGCAGAAGGGTCAGGTGTTTTACGCCTGAAATTTCCCGAATTAATGGCAAATGTATCTTTTATCGGTTCCGCCATGGTTAATGAATTGATTCTTGTTGCAAGGAGACCACAAAAATAGAATAGAACAAATAGTAAAAAAGTTTTATATGATATGAAGAATTGTTAAAAACCCTGCAAAAACCTGTTGAAAGAATGTTGAAAACTCATCACTTTCAAATTCAGTCCAAATATACGTATTATAAATTAATTTAATATGAATTGCAACTTTAAAATCGCATTTGTTTATCAGCGACTTATTACATAAAGCTGTAATATATCCAGTTCAGGGTCGTGTGTATCTTGTTATTATCCGATTAAATCCGGTTGCAGTTGGAAGTGCTCCGCGATGAATATATGTTAAAAAAAATTAATAACTTTTTTTCTGTCTTTTGTGATGGATTCTACAGTTGGCAGTTTTGGATATAAATCCTGTTGCTCATACTCAAATTTTATTCTAATCAGAATCGTCTACGATTTTTCCAAGGAATATCAAAAGGCGCGAAAACGATTTACTCGATTTAATTAATCTGGTCTTATTCAGACTTTCCGATTTTATTTAATTTGGCCTGAATGGCATCTACCGTTTTTGTTTGTCCGCTGATTTGTGCCTTCATTTGTTCCTGGTCTTTTTCATTCCCGATTATATTATTTTCTGCTTTCTTGATTTTGGCTTTGGCATCTTCAATGTCCTCATGATAACCTTTATTGTCTTTTACCAAATCGGCCATCTTGCGGGTATATTTTTTCAATAGGTTTTGCGCATCTTCGAGTTCTTCCTTTACGATTTCTCGTTGCACCGTATAAGAGAACTGCTGCATAAAATCCTTAGCTCCTGCAAATTCTTTAGGATGATCCGTTGAATTGAGGAAAGCGGTTTTCAGATCAAAGAATGCCGTCAATCCATTATTTTCAAAGATGGCATAAATATCCATTTTGTTATCAGCATTGATAGAAGGAATGGTTACTGCTTCCAGGATTTGTTCGTCGGCATTTTTATTTTTGACCAGCTTGCCGTAATTCTTAGTGTAATTTTTCCATTGTTTCTGGATCACTTTTGATTCCACATCCGGAATTGAAACATATAATCCATTTTGCAAACCAAGGCTCATCTGGATTTTATTTTCTCTGACTTGTGCAAATGCGGAAGTACCGATTAGAACAACCGATAAAAAAAGGAGAACGATATTTTTCATATATAGGAATTTAATTATCAATTAAAGTGTGATTCAGAATCAGAATGAAGCTTCTATCATTCCGGGTTTATCCAAGGGAAAGACAATTTTAACGGACTGTCTGTTTACCTGGAGAACAAATTGTATTTTAAGATGCAATAAATTGCTCTGAAGCCATCCTTCCAATTGATCTTTTTTCCTTCTGCATACGTCCGGCCATAATAAGAAATACCTACTTCATAGATCCGAACTCCTTTCAATCTTGCTATTTTTGAAGTGACTTCCGGTTCAAAACCAAATCGGTTCTCTTTTAGTTCCAATCCTTTAATAATATCTGCCTTAAATAGTTTATAACAAGTTTCCATGTCGGTCAGATTCAGATTGGTAAAGACATTCGAACAAAAAGTCAGCAATCGGTTTCCAATAGAGTGCCAGAAAAATAAAATCCGGTGCGGATTACCACCGGAAAACCGGGATCCATAAACGATATCCGCATGACCTTCCAGGATAGGTTTTAAAAGGGAATTATACTCTCTGGGATCATATTCCAGGTCTGCATCCTGAATAATAATATAATCTCCTTTCGCTTCTCGTATGCCGGTATGCAACGCAGCACCTTTTCCCTTATTCACCTCGTGTTTAATATAGCGAAAGGTTTGATCGGGATGCGTTTGAATATATTCTAATAGTTTTTGTTCTGTATTGTCTTTAGAACAATCATTGACCAGAATCATTTCTTTTTGAATATGTTCAATCAAAGTCACTTTCGAAATGGCTTCAAGGATCAGGTGTATCGTTTTTTCCTCATTATAAACAGGGATTACGATAGATAAGGTACTGGTTTTATTGACTTCCATTGGTGCAAATATAGGAACTGAAATCAGAGGATTCTAAATTTTAAGGGTGTAGCTTATTTCGGATATTTAGCTTTTTATGCATTTCCGGATATAGGATAAGGCAATAATCTCACAATTACATTTTATTACTTTTGATAGATTTGATTCAACCGAAATTTCAGTATAGCCTGATTTTACTTCGATCATTAGAGCAAAGCAGGCTCTTTTCGGTTCTACAGATTTCTGAATGCGACCAATATCAACTTGATTTTAATTCTCTCCGCAACACCTTGCCTACATTGGTTTTTGGTAAACTCGCTCTGAATTCCACATATTTTGGAACTTTATAATTGGTCATGTACTCTTTACAGTAATCTATGATTTCGTTTTCATCCAAACTTTTGTCTTTTTTTACAATGAATACTTTAACAGCCTCACCGGACTTTTCGTCTGGAATGCCAATTGCGGCCACTTCCAGCACTTTGGGATGTTTTGATATCACTTCTTCCAATTCATTGGGAAATACTTTGAATCCGGAAACAATGATCATGTCTTTTTTGCGATCGACAATTTTGAAAAATCCATCTTCATCCATTTTTCCAATGTCACCGGTGCACAACCATCCGTCAATTACGGTTTTTGCTGTTTCATCCGGACGATTGAGATAACCTTTCATGACCTGTGGTCCTTTGACCTGGATTTCTCCAACTTCATTCACATTGCATATCATTCCGGTTTCATCTACTATCCTGACATCAGTCGAAGGAACCGGGATGCCAATACTTCCCAATTTCCCGTGACCATTTATGGGATTCAGACTCACAACTGGAGAAGCCTCTGTCATGCCATAGCCTTCTGTTAAATAACAACCCGTGAGGGCTTTCCATTTATCGGCCACCGTTGTTTGCAAAGCCATTCCGCCGGCAACGCTGACTTTTAACGCACTAAAGTTTCCGGAAGTGAATTTGGGATGATGCAGTAAGGCATTATACAAAGTATTGACACCGGTCATCAGGCTAATTGGATTTTTTTGAAATGCCCTGATAACAGATTTGATATCACGTGCATTTACAATCAAAATGGTATTTGCACCAATCGCCATCATCGCCATCACGTTTACTGCAAACGCAAATATGTGATACATGGGCAGCGGTGACAAAGTGGTTTCTTTTTCTTCTTCCAGATAATAGCAGATCACTGCTTTAATTTGCTGGATATTCGCTATCAGATTGTAATGCGTTAGCATGGCGCCTTTACTAATTCCTGTGGTGCCTCCGGTATATTGAATCAATGCGAGATCCTGTGGCTTAATTTCAACAGGTTTAATTTGCTGATGAGCACCCTGCCGTAGTGCAGTGTTAAATTTAACCGTATTTTGAAGTGAATATTTTGGGACCATTCGTTTGATATATTTCACCGCAAAATCTATAGCCCTTCCTTTAATTCCGCCCATCATCTCACCGATGGATGTTAGTATGACAATTTCAATTTTTGTTTTGTGAATGATCTTTTCAAGATTCGCAGCAAAATTTTCTGCCAGTACGATCGCTTTTACTTCCGAATTGGAAAATACAAATTCCATTTCATGCGGAGTGTACAGCGGGTTTGTATTGACAATCGTGATCCCAGCACGGATGGCTCCAAAAATGGCAATAGGATATTGCAATAAATTGGGCATCATAAACGCAATGCGATCCCCTTTTTTTAATCCGCGATATTGCAGGTATGCTGCAAAAGCAGCTGACTTTTCATCCAGTTCTTTATAAGTAAGGCTTTTACCCATTAAAGTAAAGGCTTTGAGTCGGGCATATTTTTTAAACGATTCTTCGGCAAATTCCCTGAGGGAAGGATAGGTATCCGGGTTGATATTAGCAGGAATTCCCGCCGGATAATTTTTGAGCCAGGGGCGTGGTTCGGACATGGGAATAATTTGCTGTGAAGTTACAGCAAAAATACTTAAATAGATTAGACTGTTTTTAATATAAAGGATTATGAAGCGGAAAAACAGATTATGAATCTCAGTTCATCTAAAGTTTCTGGAGGGATAGAGCTGACTGAAGGGAACAAAAGAACACATCCGATTTCTCTTGAATTACTTTCAATTCAAATTTAATAATAATCACTTAAAATATTGAGTATTATCAGCCTTCAAGATTCAATATTAGATGAAATTTAGCTATCGTATTTATATGTGATTGGGGTTAAATTTTTCAGTACGGGAAGGTTGAAAGTCAAAATGGAATAGATAAGATGATTAATTTATAATTAAATAGAAAATCAATTAGTTGAAGTATTTGGATTCAAAATTTTAAATAACATAATCTGATCAATAAAGGAAAAATGAGATACGGGTTTATATACGCCACTTTGCTTATTTTTTGTTCGTCTGCGGAGGGACAATGGAGATGGCAAAACCCCAAACCTACAGGAAATAGTCTTCATTCAGTTTACTTTGTTGATTTGAATACTGGGTTTTCTGTAGGTGAATTTGGAACGATCATAAAAACAGAAGATGGTGGATTGAATTGGGATACATTAAAAAGGGTCACTTTAAGTAATTTGACATCCGTCTATTTTATTGATCGACAAATAGGTTATGTTGTAGGAAATAATGGCACTATAATAAAAACTATTGATGGTGGTGATAACTGGTTTATTTTATATGGTAATACAAGCCAAAATTTATCTGCTGTATTTTTTATAGATCAAAATATTGGTTACGCTGTTGGTAGCAATGGAGTTATCATTAAAACAGAAGATGGTGGTATAAACTGGATCAGACTAATAATCGGAAAAATGATAGATCTAAATTCAGTTTATTTTATGAATATGGATATTGGTTTTGTAATAGGTAATTACGATGCAATATTTAAAACCATGGATGGCGGATTGAATTGGTCGCCTATCTTATTAAACGATACAATTGACAGGTTAATCTCAATTTCATTTACAAATTCAAATATTGGATACGTATTAGAGTCAGAAGGGAAGGTTTATAAAACAATTGATGGGGGAACTACCTGGATCAAATTAAGTACAGGAAGTGGAGTAAATTTAAACTCTATACATTTTGTAAATGATAAAGTTGGTTTTGTTGCAGGTGGAACATATTATCTAACAGGTCAAGTTGTTGTTGTTATAATGAAGACGATTGATGGCGGAATAACATGGAATTCTGTTTACTCGGACTCTAAAAATGTTCTTAATTCAGTTCATTTTATAGATTCAGCTGAGGGTACTGTTGTTGGTTATAATGGTATAGTGCTACATACAAAAGATGGTGGTCTAACTTGGAATGAATATTCAAAACTCACAGATGTAACATTTAAGGATGTTCGATTCAAAGATGAAAATATCGGATATGCAGTAGGTCAAAATGGTACAATATTAAAGACAGTGGATGGAGGAACTCATTGGCAAGAGATTTTGCTGGGGCAATTTTACACTTTGAATTCAATTGACATTACCAAAGATGGAACCATTTATGTTGTAGGCGGACATAATATTCCATGGCCATGGGACGGGATCATACTGGTATCAAGAGATGATGGCTTTAGCTGGAATTCAGTTACTTTACCTATAAGACATTATCTGAATTCAGTTCATTTCCCAAATGGAAAAACGGGGTATGCCATAGGTGAATACGGACTGATTTATAAAACCAACGATAGTGGTTTTAATTGGATCTTATTGCCTGATACGATTATTCCCTCTGCTTCGTCCGTTTTTTTTACTGATAGCCTCAATGGCTATATTGTAGGTGGAAGTAATATTTTTAAGACTTTTGATGGTGGTGAAAATTGGATGAAGCAATGGAACAGTAGCAAAGAAGATTTTTCTAAAATCTTCTTTGTAGATGCTTTAATAGGATTTGTAATTGGTGATAATGGAACAATTCTCAAAACAATTGATGGAGGAAAGAATTGGATTAAATTAGTAACTTCAGTAAATGATAGAATTAATGCAATTTATTTTATAAATGCGAATATAGGATATGCTGTAGGCGAATACGGTACCATCTTGAAAACCAACGATTCAGGAGAAAATTGGGTTACCACTGTTAAATTTACTGGTCAATCATTTCATTCTGTTTATTTTTCAAATGTAGATCAAGGCCATATTGTTGGTACCAACGGATCAATTCTAAAGTGGGACACGAAAGGGTATACTAAAACTATTATTAAGGCTCAGATTCAAGATCAGATAGTTGTCTACCCAAATCCTGCGATTAATCATGTTCTCATTCAAATTCATCCAGAAATAAATTGCAACTTAACTATTAAACTTCGTGATATGAATGGCAGGGTAATTATGATAAAAAAAATATTTAATCCTGAAAATATTGAAATGGATTTAAATGATGTGTGTAAGGGTATTTATTTCTTGGATATTCAGTATGATTCAAATATAATCCTAAAAAGACTGGTTATTCAATAGAATTTGATAAACTCTGTTAATTTTCTTTAGGTGTAAATTAAAATATAGATAGATATAAACATGAATAGGTAGTCGCGATCTCATCAGCGATTGCGTCTATGTATTTGAATACAGCAAACTCTGTTTAGCTAATTATAATTTCAAATAGGTAATAGCAATTCTAAAGGATGTTTCATTCATCCCTATTGAATTATTTTATTTAATCATTTCATCTTGTTGTTTTTTACATAATAAGATGGAATAGGCTATATTTGTATGTCCACGATAATTTGTCGGTGATTAGAATAAAGACTATGCTTCGATTGAACCAAATTCAAATTATTTTCAGAAGGAGGAGTATTGTATTTACCTGTCATATGTTGGCGCTATTACTTTGTAGCTCATTGGATCTTACCGGACAGAAACGATTCGTTGGAGTTAAATTTCAAATGAATCGCTCGGGGGCTTATTCCGATGATTTATACAACGATCATGAATACATAAGCCGGTTTGGGGGAGGTATTATGTTCGAGCAATATGTAAACAAACATTTTAGTATGGGTGCAGAACTGATTTATAATCCGTTGGGATATTCAGACCTTGTGGAAGCCAAAGATGAAAATGGAAATGATGTCACCGGGACGTTTCCGGTTTACTATCATTTTAATTATATTTCATTGCCTATGAAATTATCCGTTTTGTTTGACCAGGGTGTCATATTTTATTCCGGTGTAGACTTGATCCCTTCATTTCTGATCAATGCAAATTATTCTGTTGGAGATGATTTTCCTGTTAAATCACTTGCGGGACACAATTACAACATTACATCAGAAGTAAGAAAGTTGAATTTGGCTGTCAGTCCGCAAATTGGAGTAGGCTTTCATCTCGGTAAAAAAAATCTGCTTTGTTTTTCTGCGGGATATTACTTAGGACTCACCAACAATTTCAAGGACTATCTGAAAAATCAGGGTTTTAGTTTTTCACTAGCGCTAAAAAGAGAATGGTCTTCTAATTGATTTTGACTTCCGACTTCAATGAGAATCATTGATCCTGATTAAGCAGGTAAATACAAAATAATACTCTTTATTTTACACAGCTCCAATAAAACCAAATCGATGATTGGTGATTACTTGTTAGGTAATTATCAATTACATCAATGCATCTCTTACGGTTGCAGTGTTCCAGAAAGCCTTATAACTGCAAATTTTATTATCACGGAATTTCCAGAGATGGATCCAGTCCGATTCAAATGATTTACCGGTGTTATTTGCCGTTCCTGAAAATTGACCTTTAATAATCACAGCATCGTTATCTGCAAATATTTCCTGCGGCTCAACTTTGTGGTAGGTTACTTCCGATGCCATTTCAATAACCCAAGCCTTTACGCCGCTTTTTCCATTGCGCGGTTTGGTATGGTGAATTTCCGGAACATAAGGAGGTGCCCAATGAATATCATCAGTTAATGCATTAAAAACGGCTTCGAGGTTTTTTGCAGCTACGTCTGCATAAAGCTGTTTTACAATTTGAATGTTTTGTTCTTTACTCATTGTATTTTTGGTTTTTGCTAATTCCGGATTTACAAAAATTCTGGTTTGCCGGATTGAGTAACGTTGATTTTTTTATAAACTACACTCATTTAAATGTGTACATCGAAAAACGGAAAGTCTGTTTTAGAGCATTCAACAAAAGAATTTCCTTTGTACAACATATGCTGATAAATAAATATGTATAATCATTTATTTAGCTTCTTTGAATAGAACTGTTTCTGGATCAACGCTTCAGCTTTTTTTCGGATCTGATTGCCAACATTCGAGGCCTTAACATTTATTGAATGAATTATTTATTTTCGATTTCCCCAAAAAACTTACCTTTGCGCCGCTAAAAAATTATTTCTTAACCTTTAAAACATGCCAAAATGTTGGATGAAAACAAATTAGATCCGGAAAACGAACAGGAAATCAAAGAAGATGAGCTAGTTGAACTGCCTAAAAAAGAGGAGTCAACCAAGGATCTTCTTGAAGAAGTCGTTGACCTGGAAACCCTCGTCGAAACCGATGATTATTCCGGTGCGCACGACGAGTTCGATTGGTCTATCAGCAATAAAAACACCCTGAACTATTCTGAAGCTGACCAGAAAAAATACGTTAAAGATTACGATTCTACCTTCCGTTCCATTATTGATGGACAGGTCATACAGGCCAGAGTGGCCGGCGTTACAGGGGATAGCCTTATCCTGGATATCAACTATAAATCTGACGGTCTGATTCCAAAGACGGAATTCCGTGAAATGGATCCTAAAACAGGAGACATCGTAGAGATCTATGTGGAAAAAACAGAAGATGAAAAAGGACACCTGGTTCTTAGCCGTAAAAAAGCAAAATTGCTTCGCGCCTGGGAAAACCTCGTGGATTCTTATAAAAATGGTACAATCATTAAGGGTTCAGTAATCAGCAAGACCAAAGGCGGATTGATCGTCGATTGCAATGGTTTGGAGACCTTCTTACCTGGTTCGCAAATTGATATCAAACCGATTACGGATTATGATGCTTATGTCGGAAAAGTGATGGAATTCAAAGTGGTTAAAATCAATGAAACCATTAAGAATGCTGTAGTTTCTCACAAAGCATTGATTGAAGGGGATCTTCAGGAACAAAGAGAGCAAATTATCTCTGGTCTTGAAAAAGGCCAGGTATTGGAAGGTACCGTTAAAAATATCACAGATTTTGGAGCATTCCTGGATCTTGGAGGTGTGGACGGACTTCTTTATATCACCGATATTTCATGGGGCAGGATTAATCATCCAAACGAAGTTCTTGAGAAAAATCAGAAAATCAACGTTGTCGTACTCGACTTCGATGAAAATAAAAAGAGAATATCACTTGGTTTGAAACAACTTCAGCCACATCCATGGGAAGTAATGCCAATGGATATTGTGGAAGGATCCGTGGTTAAAGGAAAGATTGTAAACATAGAAGACTATGGTGCTTTCCTCGAAATTTTACCAGGAGTAGAAGGCTTGATCCACGTATCTGAAGTCAATTGGAATAGTCAGCCGGTTCATGCCAAAGATTATTTCTTCCTCGGTCAGGAATTTGAGGCCAAAGTGGTTACACTGGATCGCGAAGAACGCAAAATGTCCTTAAGTCTTAAACAATTGATCGAAGATCCATGGAGTAAGATTCAGGACAATTATCCTGTTGGCTCACGTCATACCGGGGTAGTAAAAAATCTGACGCCTTATGGCGTATTTGTCGAATTGTCAGAAGGCATCGGAGGTATGGTTCACATTTCTGATTTGTCTTGGACCAAAAGATTCAATCATCCATCTGAATACACTAAAGTTGGCAACAACCTGGATATTCTGATTATGGAGATTGATACAGAGAACAGAAAGCTTTCTCTCGGTCATAAGCAACTGGAAGAAAACCCATGGGATACGTTTGAAAATGTATTCCCTGTCGGATCCTATCATGAAGCAACTGTGCTCAGAAAAGATGACAGAGGATATACCGTTCAGCTCCCTTATGGACTCGAAGCATATGCACCTGTCAAGCACATGAAAAAAGAAGATGGCACGCAAGCTGCTGTTGAAGAATCTCTGACTGTGAAGGTGATCGAATTCAACAGAGATGATAAGAAAATCATGGTTTCTCACATCAAGTATCTTGAAGATGTGAAGAAGGAAGCTGATGATAATGTGAAAAAGGAAAAAGATCCTGATGCATTAAAGCCGAAAAAACTTGCTGATAAATTGCCAACTAAAACGGAAGCAACTACCTTGGGTGAGATCGAAGGATTTAGCGCATTGAAAGAACAATTTCAGGAGAATGCAAAATTGAAGACGGCTGCTGCATTAGAAAAACTGGAAGCTAAAGCAGAAGTTAAACCTCCGGTTGTAATAGAAGAAACTCCTGTTGAAGTAAAAATGGAAGCTCCTGTTCAGGCAGAAGTACCGGTGGCTGCAATGGAAGCGGAACATAAAGAACCTGTAATGGAAGCTCCTGTTGAAGTAGAAGCTAAACCAGAGAAATCAAAAGCAAAAAAAGCAGCAAAAGAGTCTGGTCAGGATGATTTAGTAATTATTGAAGGTATTGGTCCGAAAATCGCAGAATTATTACATGCTGATGGAATCAATAGCTTCCAATCTCTGGCGGATACTTCTGTAGAGCATCTGAGAGAAATTTTGGAAAAAGCAGGATCCAGATTTAAAATGCACGATCCGGGAACCTGGCCGGAACAATCAAAACTTGCAGCAGAAGGTCAAATGGACAAATTAAAAGAACTGCAGGATAAATTGAAAGCAGGTAAAGCAGAAAAATAATCCATCATAAAAATGGTTCATTCAGCCCTTGTTCGAAAACAAGGGCTTTTTTTTTGTATTCATTGTTTGTAAAATCTTTGGGTAAACATTATAACAGATTTTCAGTTATAATAAGCGGCAAAATATATCCGGCTTGGTGATTTCAAAACAATCTTCAGTGGCAGTAATAGGTGCAGGTATTTCCGGGCTGGCTGCTGCAATTGAATTGGCCCATCAGGGATTTAAAGTAGATGTATTTGAAAAAAATGAGTGTGCTGGTGGAAGAGGCAGGGCATTTGAAGAATCCGGATTCCGGTTTGATATGGGTCCGAGTTGGTACTGGATGCCTGATGTGTTTGAACAATTTTTTAATGATTATGGTAAATCAACTTCTGATTACTTTAAGCTAATCAGATTGGATCCATCCTATCAGATTATATTTCACGACAAACGGATTGTAATTCCCGCGGATATCAACCAGACGTTTGACTTGTTTGACCAAATCGAGCCGGGTAGCAGTGCTTTTCTAAAAAAATTTATTGCCGATTCTAAATACAAATATGAAGCAGGCATGAATGAATTTGTCCGCAAACCATCGATTCATTTTAAGGAATATCTGGATTGGAGACTTTTAAAGTCTGTTTTTAAAATGGATCTCCTGACTTCATTGCAAAGGCTTATTTCCAGGGGAATTAAAAATGAACAACTCCGGCAATGCCTGTGTTTTCCGGTTTTGTTTTTAGGAGCCAAACCCGCAGATACTCCTGCATTATATAGTTTAATGAATTATGCGGATTATATTTTGGGTACCTGGTATCCGGAGGGAGGATTGACTAAATTGTTTGAAGGAATGCATGCGCTTGCAGTTGAAAAAGGCGTGTCCTTTCATTTTAATGCTCCGGTAGAACATATTGCTGTTGAGGACAAAAAAGTAAAAGGAATCAAAGTCCATGGAGAAGTCAAATTGTTTGATGCTGTTCTTTCAACTGCAGATTATCATCATACGGAATCAAAATTGCTAGACAAACAAAACAGGCAATATTCGGATTCGTATTGGCAGAACAGGGTGGTAGCTCCATCAGCACTGATTTATTATTTAGGATTTGGTGAACGATTGGAAAATCTGATGCACCACAATTTATTTTTTCATTCTGATCTCAACAAACATATTTCAGATATTTATGACCGGAAGGTTTGGCCCTCTGATCCTTGTTTTTATGTCTGCATTCCTTCCATAACAGATCCAACAGTTGCTCCGGAAGGCAAAGAGAATGTTTTCGTTTTGGTGCCAGTAACGGCTGGTATAGTAGAATCGGAAACGGATAAGAGCAGAATATATGATGGAATTATAAACCAATTGGAAATTCAAACCGGGCAGAAATTGCGCGACAAGGTCGTGTATAAAAAAGAAATGAGTGTTGCTGATTTTGAAAGGGAGTACAACAGTTTCAAAGGCAACGCCTATGGACTGGCGAATACTTTATTTCAGACAGCATTTTTAAAACCCAAGCTGAAGCACAAATTTGTAAACGGTCTTTATTATGCAGGACAGTTTGCACATCCTGGGCCCGGGCTACCGCCTTCATTAATTTCTGGACAAATCAGTGCTAAATTATTGATTAAAGAATTTAACGCATGACATCGATTGAGCTCTATTCAAAATTAAGCCGAAATTATACGAAACAAATTACCCATTCGTATAGTACTTCCTTTTCAATTGGGATTCGGTTATTTGACAAAAGATGCCGTCAACCGATTTACGCCTTATATGGTTTTGTCAGAATGGCGGATGAAATCGTGGATAGCTTTCATGTATATGATAAATCAAAATTATTGGAAGAATTCAGGGAGGATACAAAAAATGCAATTGCATCCGGAATTAGTCTGAATCCTGTTCTGCAATCTTTTCAATTAATGGTGAATGAATATCAGATTCCAATGGAATTGATTGATGCCTTTTTGGACAGTATGGAAATGGATTTGACTAAAACCAGATTTTCCAAAGAAGAATATGACAAATACATTTATGGATCTGCGGAGGTTATTGGTTTGATTTGCCTGAAAATTTTTGTACAAGCTGATCAAAATAAGTATGAGCAATTAAAATCATATGCGCGGAGTCTCGGATCAGCATTTCAAAAAGTCAATTTTCTAAGAGATTTTAATTCCGATTACCGCGAGCGCAACCGGATTTATTTTCCCGGTGTAGAATTCAATCATTTTAAGAATCATCATAAAAAAGAAATTGAGGCAGAGATTGAGCGTGAATTTTCCGATGCATGGATAGGAGTTAAGCAACTTCCGAAGTCAGTTCGTCTTGGCGTTTCTGTTGCCTATTGGTATTATCACAAACTTTTTCTTAAAATAAAGCGATCTGATGCTTCTGATATCCTGTTGAGGCGATTGCGTATTTCCGATTTGAGGAAATTAATTATTCTTTTGAATTGTTCCATACGCTATCATTTAAGATGGATAGGATTCATTCTCATTTTGAGTAGTACATGTTAAATCCTGTTGCAGAACAAATAATAAGTACTTCAAACCTTTAGTTGATCAGCGGATGTTCAAAAATTTTGAATGAATAACAAATTGAAATGGATTTTATGGTTTGTGTTTTCAGCCGTATTGATCGGTTTACCGTATCTTATATATGATATCAAAGGACAGCCTGAGCAGATTACCGGTAAGGAATGGATTCATCTGAGCTTTCTGGAAAACCGGTTTTTATATTTCATACATCATGGATTGGCAGGAGGTCCGGTATTTGTATTTGGGATCATCCTGAACATGTTTGCATTCAGAAAGGTGTTCATGAAAGCATTCCTGCCTGCGATTGCCATTGTTTCTTTTGTATTTGTGATCTGGGACATATTATTTACCAGGCTCGGGATCTGGTTGTTTGACAAAAACTATCATTTGGGAGTTTATGTATTCAATTTGCCATTAGAGGAATACCTATGGTTTCTGGTGATCCCATTTTGCGGAATGTTTGTCTATCATGTCTGCGAACAGTATATCTCCATAAGAGGGGTAAAGGACAATTATTGGAAAGCAGTCCTATTATTGATTGTTATAGTTCTGTATCTAATAGGTATGGATAAGTTATATACAGCGGAAAGCCTGGCTGTTTGCGCATCGGTTATCATGATGGGACTGATTTGGGGCATTCCAAAGTTTGGGTTGTTCCTGGCATCATTTGGTCTTATTCTTATTCCTATGTTCATTTTCAATGGCATGTTGACCGGGTTATT
>JAKOVW010000030.1:0-5000 GCA_029781865.1 Bacteroidota bacterium | reverse complement strand
CATTGAAGGGAACTGACTCTAGTACGAGAGGACCGAGTCGGACGTACCGCTAGTGTATCTGTTGTGCCGCCAGGTGCAGCGCAGAGTAGCTATGTACGGACTAGATAAGCGCTGAAAGCATCTAAGCGCGAAGCTATCCTTAAGATGAGTGTTATATGGGGTCGTAGAAGACGACTACGTTGATAGGCTATAGGTATAATCATAGTAATATGTTTAGCTGAGTAGTACTAATTACCCCAAAACTTCCTTTTTTTTATCTTCTGCTCTTTTTCTCTTCCAACCTTTTTTTTTATTTACACCGGCTAAATCCGGAGGTAATTGATAGAATTACTGCTTTTTTTAAATGTGATGTTTATTTCTAAAAGCATGTTCTTTCTATTAGCTTGTTGAATGAACTATGTAGTTCTCCTAAAAGAAATACGAGCATTGCGCTCAAAAGAATTAGGTGGCTATAGCGAGGGGGTTCCACCTCTTCCCATTCCGAACAGAGAAGTTAAGCCCTTCTGCGCCGATGGTACTGAACGCAAATTCGGGAGAGTAGGTCGCTGCCGTTTTTTTTCAAAAGTCCTGCACGCAAGTGACAGGACTTTTTTTTGCCCTAATCCCAACCAAAGAGGAAAAGAATTAAATACTTCAAAATTCATTATTCGTTAATCGGTGTTCATTATTGAGTTTTTGGAATGATGATAACATTATTTAATTGATGTGAATATCGAATAATGATTAACGAATGTGGAATTTTGAAGTGTTCGTTCTAAAATTATAAGCACATAATTCAAGAGATAAACTCCATTTAAAGAAATACGAGCATCGCGCCCAAAAGAATCAGGTGGCTATAGCAAGGGGGCTCCACCTCTTCCCATTCCGAACAGAGAAGTTAAGCCCTTCTGCGCCGATGGTACTGAACGCAAATTCGGGAGAGTAGGTCGCTGCCGTTTTTTTCAAAAGTCCTGCACGCAAGTGACAGGACTTTTTTTTTTGCCCTATTCCCAACCAAAGAGGAAAAGAATTAAATATTTCAAAATTCATTATTCGTTAATTGGTGTTATTCCGAATCGCCAAAGTTTCAACTTAATCATTCCTGAATCTTCTTCTATCGGTAATCGGATTCCAATCAACATCTATGGTTATTTTCTATTCATGTTTAATCACCATAGTTTTTGGGTGATTCAAAATTAACGAAATGAAAATCTTCAGTGCTTTTAAAATATAATATTGATCCTTTTCTTTATTTTTTCACAAACTGTTATTAGATTCGTTACTTGATTATTCTTTTTGGGAATAAACATGCACATCAACGATGAGATATTTATTCTGTATCTATTTGTATTTTCTGTTTCATTTTCATGTGGTGGCTCAGGCATTAGGAAAACCGGGTGCAACATGGGTTTATCTGCATCATTCTTTTTGGGATGGGCCTGTGCCTAAAAAACATACCTATAAGGGTCAGATTAAAATTGATTCTTTAATTTATGATAAAATCGTACACACCAATACGTATAATTATTATTTTAATGAAAGGAACAAACAATTGTATTTTATTCAACCCAATGAAAAGGAACGCTTGTTGGTTGATAAGAACTCCGGTGTAGGCGATTTTTGGTTCATTGAACCTCCTGCAAATTCTAATTTCTATCCATTTCTCGTTGAGGTTTTGGATACCGGATTTATGATTTTTAATAATATTCAATTAAAAAAATGGGACTTAAAATACACCCATTGGGATCCAAATAACGAGAGGGTATTTTATGATTCTTTTGTAGAAAGAATCGGAAGTATTAACAGATATATCGATCCATATGATGAATTTCTCGAAGACGGTGCAGATGCAGGTATAGGAGGGGAATTGATTTGTTATTCCGATGATGAAATTTTTTATGAACGAAAACCAGGTACTTGTTCTCCATTATTAGCAAATTCCGATCTTTCTATTGATATACCATATATTCATTGGGATGATAGGACTCATGAGTTTAGTATTCAAAATATAAATGATGTTCGTCAAATTTGTATTTATGATTATGTTGGAAAGCTGGTTTTAAGTAATCGAGTAAATAGCAGTTCATCAAAATTTGTATCACCGATCTCTGCAGGTGTACTGATATTTGTTTACCAGAATGGGTTTACACATTCCGTGAAATTTTAATGATTTTCATAGTATCGGCTACTACAATGAATTTTGGTATTCAGTATATTTGACTGGAATAATTGTTGACATGTTATACGCTAATTTCAAATATCTTTTAGTCTGGCTTGTTCCCCTCTTCGGCTTCGCCGGTTTTTATTACCAATCCTGGTTGTCTCCGGGAAGTTTTTATCTGGGTTTTGTGATTATACCCTTATTGGAATTTTTTCTGCCTGTCAATTCAAATAATGATGATGAACTTTTAAAATTAAGCAAAGCAAAAAGCAGGTTCTTTGATGTGTTGCTTTATTTGAATCTTCCCGTATTATATTTCTTGCTGATTTATTTTATTTATATCCAGAATGTGCATCCGATCAATTTAGTGACATGGATTTTTCTCGTCTTAAACATGGGGATATTATTGGGAGTGTTGGGAATTAACGTAGCTCATGAGTTGGGCCATCGCACGCATTGGTTCGATAAAATCATTGCGCAAATGTTGTTGTTGCCTTGTTTGTATATGCACTTCACACAAGAACACAATTATTGGCATCATAAATATGTTGCAACACCCCTGGATCCTTCGACTGCAAAAAGGAATGAATCGATTTATGCATTTTGGGTACGCAGTATCATAGGAGGTTATGTAAATGCAGTGAAGCTCGAGAAACGCAGATTATCCGATTTTAAAATGGCTTTCTTTAGCTTGAATAATAAATTGCTGTTGCAGCTTGCCATTGAAATATTCTATCTGTTTGCAGTCTGGTATTTTCTCGGATTGATCACATTGATATCCGTATTACTGGCTGCTCTGATTGCAATTTTATTATTGGAAACCATTAATTATATTGAACACTATGGATTAATGCGAAAGGAAATTCAAACGGGACACTTTGAAATAGTTAATCCACGCCACTCCTGGAATTCCGATCATCTGCTCGGTCGCATTTTTTTGTATGAGCTCACCAGACATTCCCATCATCATGAAAAAACGACCGTTAAATATCAAAATCTGGAAAGCATGCCCCAAAGTCCCCAGCTGCCTTTTGGATATCCGGCCAGCCTGCTTTTGTCGTTGATTCCGCCATTATGGTTTAATGTAATGAACAGGAAGTTAGCAATCGGCGGTCCCAAATAGGCAAGGTGCAAAAGCAGTCCGTTCTCTATAAATCATGAATCAGTTGGCTCCAAATGAATCAGGAGATCCTGCGTCTTCAATAACTGCCAATTTTTACAGGCACTATTCCCTCCGGACGACTCCAAATCACCTAACAGTCTAACAACGTAACAGTCTAATATACTATATTTCAATTATTTACACATAAAAATAACCGTAATTTAAACGTCTTGTTAAACTTGTTACAGAATTCAAATGAATATTCCTTTATTTTCTGTAAATGTGCTATTTTTGCAATCCATTTTAAAAGACCTTGATATGATCGCGGTAGTAAATATAGCAGGACAACAATTTAAGCTAAGTTCAGGGCAAAAGCTGTTCGTTCATCGCCAGGAAGCAAACAAAGGTGACAAGCTTAATTTTGACCAGGTTTTAATGCTGATTGATGGTGATTCTACCCAAATCGGAGCGCCAACTGTCTCTGGTGCCAGTATATCGGCTACAGTTCTGGATCATGCCAAAGGAGATAAGGTAATTGTCTATAAAAAGAAAAGAAGAAAGGGTCTGGAAAAAAAGAATGGACATCGCCAGTCTTTTACACAGATTCAGGTAGATTCTATCAATGTTTAATTTTTAAAGAAACACAGTCATGGCACATAAAAAAGGAGAAGGTAGTACCAGTAACGGTCGCGACAGTAACAGTAAAAGACTTGGTATTAAATTATTTGGTGGTCAGGAAGCCATACCAGGCAATATCATCGTGCGTCAGCGCGGTACCAAATACCATCCGGGAACGAATGTAGGTATTGGAAAAGATTTTACCTTATTTGCACTTAAAGCCGGTGTAGTTACTTACAAGAAAACCTTCAGCGATAGAAACATTGTACATGTTTTATAATTGTTGATCACAGATTTATCACTTCCACTTTATTTTCTTCAATCCATCCCAAATCAAATTCTTTGGTTTGAACTTTAATCCAGCCACTTAAATGGTCTTTGATTAGTAACTGCTGTCCGGGATTTAAATCTTGTCTGGATTCGCTGTTCGTTTCAGGCGATAAATAAAGTTTACTTGCTTTCATTAATATAACTTCATCGCTTCTCTGTTTAATTTCATCTCGTTGCCAGGCAAGTACGAGGCTTGTAATTCCAAGCAATGCGATGAAATAGAGCATTGTCTTATTTCCGCTGAGAGCAGGAGAGTTCTTTTTTAGCAGGAATAAGTATAGAAAAAGGCAAACAAAGAAAATTCCTATCGCAAACCAGATCATTGGTTGTAAGCTGAGAAGTAAGGAATGATATAATTTGGTCAGGATAAATTCGGGCAATTCAAAACTCTCCACACCAGCTGCTTTTTGAGCCAGTTTTAGATTCTGTTTGCAATCCTTACAATTCGGATTCCATTTTAATGCTTTGCTATAAAATAAAATGGCTTCAGCGTATTGCTGCTGTTGATAATACGTGTTTGCAATATTGTAATAAAGATCTTCCCCTTTGGCACCGGTAGCTAATATTTTGTTCCATTCAGCAAGTGCTTCGGTATATTTTTTCTGATCGTATAATTGAATGGCGGTCTCATGCTGTCCAAAAGAAGTCAGATTGAAAAGTAGTAAAAAAAAGATGGCAAAACAGTAAATTTTTTGTTTTGCACAAAAATGCGAGGACGCAATCGAAACTTTATATAAAATAGTTGTATTCGTCATGCTAATTTTTTTTTTTGCCTACTGCCTACTGCCTACTGCCTACTGCCTACTGCCT
>JAKOVW010000017.1 GCA_029781865.1 Bacteroidota bacterium | reverse complement strand
GAAGGATATCAGGCTTCTTGCGGATATACGTTTATTATTATCTAAAGATATAAAGCATTTAATAGAAAATATTGCACCCAAAATTATAAATAGATTGTCTAAAGATTCAATTAATATTATTGTACGTGATAGAAACCAGGTTAGAGGTAAAATTGACTGGCAGAAAACAATCAGCGTAAGAGCAGTTGCTGGGAATGATATTAGTTTGTTTGTGTATACAAAGATGTCACAAATATATGACCTTCCTGAAAATAGACTTTTTTTATTTTTAATAAAACAAGTTTTTGAAAAAGCACGTCTATTTGCAGGGGATCTATTATCAAACTTAACATGGTATGCCGAAGAGGGGACTGACGACAGATGGATTAAGAAAGTAGCTATTATTGCGTCACAAACTTCAAGAATTCTTAGAAATCCATTTGTCTCAAAAATTGGGATTATGTATGAGATTAATGATAGAATAATTGAAGCAACAAAGCATTCTCGGCATAGCCATTATAGAGAGCTTGCAGAAATAGCTGAAAGATTCATCTTTTCTCAGAAAAAACCTATTGAATTTCTTAAGAAAGAATTGGACGGAAATATACTTGAACCATTGAACAAGGATACTTTATACGAAATTGCAGTACTATTTAAAACAATATTGGCATCAATTGAATTGGGATGGACTGAAAAATCAATTGGCCTTATAGGCGGAAGCAATCCAACTGCAAGTATCCTTACTAATGGAGATATTGAGTTAAGGATTTTTTTTCAGAAATTACCTCGTGCATTGTCTGAAAACAGTCAATATGGCAAACTTATGTTGGAATACGGACTCAGTGAAAAACTTCGAAGACCAGATATAATACTAGAATTAACTCGTGGACTTGAGAAGAAATTCATAATAATTGAAGTTAAGCGCTCTCAAAGAAGAAGTTATTTGGTGGATGGTACATACAAATTGCTGGGATATTTAAAAGACTTTTCCGGAGTAATTAAAGAACATACTTCAATTTCTGGCGTTCTTGTAGGCTGGGATGGTATTTTGCACCATACATGTAAGGATAATGAGGAGGTTTATTTGTTAAACTGGCACAATTATGAAGAAGGGATAAAGCAAGTATTAGCCGGTATTATGCAACAGTTTGAAGTTAAGCAAGAAAATTAGGTATTTAGTATTATAAAAATGTTTACACAGAACAGCCAGTGTTACAAATATGATGAAATATCTTAGCAGTACGTGAATTGTTACTTGATTTAGTCGTTGTTTTGGAGGTGCGGTATGGCAAGTGTCAGCTCGTTCAGAGATGTTATTGCAAATATGTATTATAATGATCTCTTTAACGAATTGTCTGAATATATAGAGGACAACCCGGATAAGCTGGAATCAAACTCATACCGTGTGCAATCACCGGATGAAGCGGCTTTATCCGATTTTGACATCATAATGATAGACATAACTGACTCGCCAGGTAACAGTATTTTATTTGACGTAATTGTTTCTGCCGAAGTTGAAATTGCAGAAACAGTACGAAGGAATCGCGAGACTGACGGCATTGAACAATGGTTCCGTATCTCCTGCAGAGCTGACCTTGATGACGGAATTCAGAATTTTCAAATCAACTCTGTTTCAATATACAACAAGTACAGAGAAAGCAAATTAGGCCGACTGTCTGAGTATTTAGTGCCAATTATAGAAAAGGAACAGTTTGACGATGTTGCTACCGAGTTTCTAAGTGAATTTTTCCCAGAAGCATTAAGTACTCCTGTGCCTATTCCGGTAGATGAAGTAGCGAAAAGAATGGGGCTTAAGGTTAAGGAAATCCAGTTAACAAAGCATTTCACTATATTTGGTCAAATAGTTTTTGGAGATTGTACGATAGAATATTACGACAGAAATGAAAGAACATATAAGCCTTTGGAAGTTTCAAGAGGAACTATTCTCGTGGATCCTAATGTTTATTTCATGCGAAACGTAGGGTGCATGAACAATACCATTATTCATGAATGTGTTCACTGGTATAAGCATAGAAAATACCATGAGTTAGTTAAGACATATAACAGCGATGCTTTGCTCATAAGCTGTAGAGTAAACGAAACAACTAAATACAAAAAGCAATGGACGCCAGAAGACTGGATGGAATGGCATGCTAACGGAATAGCACCTCGCATCCTTATGCCTAAATCAATGACCATTAAAAAGATTGAGGAGCTAATAAAAAAGAATGAGCTCCTTTTTGGTACTTACGACAGACTAAATATAATGGAAAATGTC
>JAKOVW010000085.1 GCA_029781865.1 Bacteroidota bacterium | reverse complement strand
GGATCCTGGTAATCGGAGATTCCGACGACGACGGCGTATGTCGAAGTTGGCAGTTGGCGGTTTGCAGTTGGCAGTTGATTGATTCCTTTTTGTTGCGCAATTAGAGAGGAAACAATAAGAGTAAATGTTAAAATTATTATCTGGTTTTTCATTTATTATCCTTGAAGTGTTGAATGTAGTTGATGATTGTTAGTTGTTAGTCATTTCAATTTGTAATTTGTAAATAGTAATTAGTAATTTATCTTTTCAATTTTTAATTCCCCAAGCCGCTTTCGCGTTGCATTCACTCATCGATCTGTCGGTCGATGCTGCTTCGCAGATCGTTCACTTATCCGGAAAATATTTTTTCATTAAATCATTCCACTTGTCTTTTTGATCACGGAAAGTTCTTAATCTCTCATTGTCTATAATCAATTCATAATTATTATAGCCTTTAACAATAGCCTTCTCCAGAAATTCCCATGATTTCTGAATTTCGTTGATTTCACTATAAAGTATAGCAATATTCAAAAAAACAGTAGGATTATCAGGGTCCAACTGTAATACCTTAAATATAAAAAACTCGGCGTCTCTGTTTTTTTGTGTTTGAAAATAAATCCATGCAAGATCTAATAACGCATAAACATTTGATGAATCAAGTGATATAGATTTTAATAGAAATTCTTCAGACTTTGAGATTCGATTGGTATTTTTATAAATCACATGTAACTTATAATAACTTATAGCATCGGTAGAATCGAGACGAATGCATTTGTCAAAGCAAGATTCTGCTTCGGGCCACTGCATCAGATCCATATGTATTATACCCAGGTTATAGTATGCATTGACAAAATTGGAGTCCATCCGGATGACTTTTTTATAGAGTTTTTCAGACTCCAGGTACTTTTTTGTTTCAAAATAAACGATGGCAAGATTATAGTAGAATTCAACCACCTCGGGATCCAACAGAATCGCTTTTTGATAATATTTCTCTGCTTCTGCATAGCGTTTACCTAAAAGATAGGTAGTCGCCAAATTGGCATAACCCCACGATAAAGTAGAATCAATTTGAATCAAGTGAAGCATCAGGGATTCTGCTTTGTCCAATTGATTTGAAGCCATGTAATAAGCTTGTCGGTAAGAGATATAAACCGGGTTTGATTTCGCTGCGGATGAATCGATTTTTTCAGCTTTATCCAAAAAATATTTAGACTTTTCAAGATCCGAAGTGATTTTCCCATTTGTTAATATAATTTGAGCGTAATACTGCCCTAGAATGCTATATGGCATTAACCAGCTTGGCGAAAGATCTGTGGCCTTTTGTGCATAGTACTCTGCTGAATCTGCTTTATTAAATTGATAGAAATACAAAGAAATCAAATTGAAATAAATAAGGGGTGATTCTGGCTGGAAGGAGAGTGCCTCCCTGTATTTTAACAATACTTCGTCTCCGAATTTTTGATCGAGCACTTTTAAATACATCAAACCAATATGCTTCAGATAGGCTTCAAAAAAAAGTTTATTGGCCTGCAATTTGGAATACATATAATGATTCTTGCCTAACAATTCAATGGCGCGTTCCAGGTAACGTGGATAGACCTCATATTTAGATAGTTGTTTGAACTTAGATAAAGTAATTTCTCTTGGATCGCTATTTAGCCATTGATTAATCACTTGTTGTGCTTCATCCTGTAACGCGGCTGCATAATTGCGTTTCATCGTCGTATGCAATTGACTTAATGAAGGCTCTTTAATCAGTATTTCAAAATAGGCATCTGCGCAGGAATTTGAGGGTGCCATAAATTTTTTATTCTGCAGGGCATTTTTAAATTCATTGTATGTTTTCCGAAATTCAGAATCAGCCTTAGAAAGAACCTCTTCTTCAATTCCCCTTGATTCAATCGGAGCCAGCATCGCCATTTGATTGTTTTTTCCTTTACGTATTTTCGATACCATATCATCATCGACCCGAGTTAGATTTTCATAACGATCTCCGATAATCATGGGTACTTGCCGTACAGGAGATACATCATTGGTCACATGATCTTCCAGATATCTTCCAACCTCCTGCAAGCTCACTATTTTATCTTCATCTTTGTCTGCCATACCATACAGTGCATCGATAAGATGAAAGGAAAATGCGCCACGACCTCCACCCCATTGTTCACCTTCAATGGAAAATTCATTCGGTTGACAGGAAAGTATTTTTATCTCATTCGCATACTGCTTTGCGAGATTTGTTCCGGTAATCTGTGACCCTCCGATGCTGCTACCAGCCAGTTTGCCTGAGTGACAAGCATCGGTAATAACAATGACTTTTGATTTATTTTGAGTGGAAAGTGTTGTAATAATATCCTGATACATAGGCAGAGCCATTGCCCCACCCGCAAGATAAACACGCGCCGGTGCATCCCAACATAATAAATATCCCGGTTGTGAGACCGTCTTCTTCTCGACATCCCCGTGACCTGAAAAATAAATGATTACTTTGTCATTTTCTTTTGCATTTTCCAATAACCAATCAAGCTGTATGGCAAATTGTGCAACCGTCGCTTTTTCATTGATCAATACTTTTAAATGATCATTATCTAATTTACCACCTGCATTGGATCTTAAAAAATTGGCAAAGGCCTCTGCATCTTTATCTGCGTATTTTAAATCGGGAATTCCTGGATCCTGGTAATCGGAGATTCCGACGACGACGGCGTATGTCGAAGTTGGCAGTTGGCGGTTTGCAGTTGGCAGTTGATTGATTCCTTTTTGTTGCGCAATTAAAGACGATACAATAAAAGTAAATGCTAAAATTATGATCTGATTTTTCATTTATAATCCTTGAAGTGTTGAATGTAGTTAATAATTGTTAGTTGTTAGTTGTTAGTTGTTAGTTGTTAGTAAAAACAATTAGTAATTTTTAATTGGTAATTAGTAATTTATTTTTTAATTTTTAATTCCCCAAGCCGCTTTCGCGGTGCGCTCACTCATCGACCTGTTGGTCGATGCTGCTTCGCAGATCGTTCACTTATCTGAAAAATATTTTTTCATCATTGCATCCCATTCCTCCTTATGTGCACGCAACTGACTTAGATCCGGATCTTGTTGAAGCCAATCCTTATAATCACTCATACCAATCTTTAACGCATTTTCCAGAGATGCAAATCCTTTTTCAATTTGATCCTGTCTGCTATAAAGACATGCCAGATTGTAATGAAGTGTATTTTCATTCGGACTTTTTTGAATCAGCTTCAGATAGATTTCCTCCGCCTGTTTGACCCGACCGGTATTGTTGAATAAAGAAGCAAGGCGATCCCAGGCCAAATCATAGGTAGAATCTATTTGGATGATCCTTAGAAATTCCCGTTCCGCATCATTCCATTTTTTTTGTGAAGCATGAAAGATTCCCAATCCAATAAGTGCGTTTACATCGAGTGAATCCAGTAAGAAGGCTCGTCGATACATATTTTCGGATTCGACATTTTTACCGGATTGAGCATAGATATTACCCAATTGAGTCCAAGCACCTCCATAGGTAGAGTCAAGGCGTATGGCCCGTTTACAAATTTCTTCTGCCTGTTTCATCCGTTTGGTATTGCTATAAATATCAGACAACAGGACACAGGCGTAAGTATTGCTCGAATCTGCCTCAAGCGCTTTTAAAGCATTTTGCTCGGCCAGGGTATATTGAAATTTGGATTTATAATAGGCAGCCCACAGATCTCTAACCAGGGTAGAATTAGAATCAATGAGATTAGCTGCTTTTAAATATTCTTTTACGGATTCAGAATTTTTAAACTTCATATGAAATACATAAGCCAAGCTGACATAAGGCAATAACCATCCGGGCAACATCTGAATCGCTTTCTGACCATAATAATCACTGGAATCCGCTTTTAATAAATTTAATGCAAAGACGCGACTCATCAACCAATAAACATGAGGTGATTCCGGTTGCCAATCCAGCGCTTCGCGAAATTCTTTGATTGCGCGTTGTCCTACATCCGGATTAAAATTAAAATCAGTCAGGGCGATGTTGTAAGCTTCAAACAAATGGCTTCTTGACATCAGTGTTTTATACATATAATGACCGGACCCTAATAGCTCTGCAGCTCGTTCCAGGTAACGGGGATACAATTGATACTTTTCCTTTCGATGTTTCCTTGACAGGTATATTTCCTTAATATCCGTTTTCAACCAACGATTCATTACCTGCTGTGCATCATCCTGTAATGCAGCGGCATAATTGCGCTTCATCGTCGAATGCAATCGCTGCATGGCCGGATTTTGAATCAGCTGATTATAGTAAAAATCAGCGCAGGCATTGGCAGGTGCCAGGAATACTTTGTCCTGAATGGATTGTTTAAATTGTTGATAAACTTTTTGTATTGACTCATCGGCATGCAACAACACTTCATCTTCGATACCTTTTGAATTGATTGCAAAAAGCATTTGCGACTGATTGGTTTTCCCGGATTTTATGTCTGCTACTAATTTTGGATTCACCGAATTAAGCCGCTCATTCCGGTTACCAACGATAATGGGTACCTGACTAACCGGCGCCACTTCTGTTGAAACATGATCCTCAAGATATCTTCCCAACTCCTGAAGTGTTACTCCCTGATCATCATTGAAATCAGCTAGTCCATACAAACCGTCAATCAGGTGATAGGAAAATGCACCTCTTCCGCCGCCCCATTGTTCGCCCTCTATACTAAACTCATTTGGTTGGCAGGACATAATTTTAATTTCATTGGCATATTGTCTGGCCAGGTTCGCGGTAGTAGCCTGAGCACCACCAACGGAGCTACCAGCTAAAACTCCTGAATGACATGCATCTGTAATGACAATAACCCTGGCGTTGTGTTGAATGGACAAAGTGGAAATCACTTCCTGCAGCATGGGCAATGCAAAAGCGCCACCTGCCATATACACATGAGCAGGCGCATCCCAGCAAAGCAGGAAACCAGGTTGTGACAAACTTTTTTTCTCTACATCTCCGTGTCCCGAAAAATAAATAATGGCTTCATCACCTTCTTTGCAATTTTCCCAAAGCCAGTCCAAAGCATTTGCAAATTGCGCCATCGTCGCCTGTTGATTAATCAACACCCGAAGATGATCCTGATCTAACTTGCCACCTGCATCCGAGCGCAGGTAATTGGCAAAGATTTCTGCATCCTTATCGGCAAATCGAAGATCGGGAATTGCGGGATCCTGGTAGTCAGAGATGCCGACAACGACCGCGTAGGTGGAAGAAGTGATGAGTGATGAACTATGCGTGTTGAGTGGAGTAGTTCCCCTGACCGACGGCAAGGCAGGTTTTTGTTGAGCGTTAATAATTGCAACAAAAAAAATAATTGCTAAAATTAAAAACTGATTTTTCATTATTTATACTTAAAGTAGTCTAATTCATTAGTTACCCTCTAATCAAATTGATTATCAATTTAATCATTAATTCCTTATCCACAGGTTTACTCTGCGCAACTAATAATGCTAATGCCACCAATCCGTTGTCATTAATTTTTACTTCGCCAGATTTTTTAAATTGATGTTTGTTTTTATCCAAAAACCATACAAATAAAAATGCACCTATGCGTTTATTTCCATCATTGAAAGAATGGTTTTGAATTACAAAATAAAGCAAATTAGCTGCCTGTTCTTCTATGCTAGGATAGAGATACTTCCCATCAAATGTTTGCACGATAGCTTGCAATGAACTCTTGAATCCGTCATCCTTTTCGTTACCAAAAAGTGGGGAAGCTTCCTTTTTTGCAATCAATTCATTCTTTAATTTGCTTATAGCAGTTTTGGCTTCTTCATAATTAATTTTGTAAGTGACATTTTCATTGACTCTTTCAATCTTTAAATTATTACTGTCATACTGGTTTAGCAAAACAAAACTGGTGGTGTAATGACTCAGAATATCGAGCAATCCATTAGCTTCTGATAAATGTAAACTATTCGAGTTGCTTGTTTGCGCAATGACTTCTACCACTTTTTGTAACTGTTCGAGACGTTTTTGATTGATGGCGTAACCTTCCACTAAAAAATCTTTGATCCGCTGTGTTGCCCAAATTCTAAACTGGGTGCCTTGTTTTGATTTTACTCTGTAGCCAACCGAAATGATTACATCTAAATTGTAAAACTCTATCTCTCTTTCAATAGTGCGTTCACCCTCTTTTTGAACTGTCGCAAATTTTGCGACAGTTGAAACTTTTTCAAGTTCGCCTTCCTTATAAACATTATTGATGTGCTTTCCAATTGTCTTTATATCTCTATCAAAAAGGGAAGAAATCTGATGACGGTTTAGCCAAACTGTATCCTTATCAAGCGTAACACTTATCTCAATATTATTTTCCGGTGATTTGTAAATTACTATGTCACTCATCTTAAGCAGCAAAATGAATATTCCCCAAAAAATCTTTCAACTGCAGTATTGCACAATGCCTAAACTGTGTACCTCTTTTTTGTGATTTCACTCTATAACGATCTGATATTATGAGATCGAGGTTATAAATTTTTACATTAGTTTCTTTTGATTTCCCTTCTATCGCATCATGCTGGGTGGTTAGTAAGAAATCCTTACATCCCTCCTCTTCCATTAATTCTCCTTCTCTAAAAACATTACCCAGACGCTGTGTTATGGCTACCCTATTTCTATCACATAACTCCGCCATTTGTTTTTGGATGAGCCAAACGGTTTCATGCTCTAGTATAACTTTTAAAGAGACAGCATTATCAGTAGCTATAAATATTTCTATACTATTCATATTAACATTCAATATTAAAGGGAATAAGTAAATCTTGAACATGTTGGCCCGCATTCGATTTTAGATAATTAGCAAATGCCTCAGCATCTTTATCTGCAAAGCGCAGGTCGGGAATGTCTTTATTCTGGTAGTCGGAGATGCCGACGATGACAGCATAGGTTGAAGAAGATTTGAGATCAGAACTATGAGATACAATAGGAGTTGTACCTTTTTGTTGGGCAATAAGTGTTGTAACCAATAAATTGATTGCAAAAATTAATATCCGGTTTTTCATCTTTATATGTGTTTATCTATTCGGAAAATACTTTTTCAGTAAATCATTCCATTCATTTTGATTCCGAAAGGATTCCAGATCCGGATCCTGAATCGCGTGAGCAATATCGGTGAAACCATTTTGAATAGCTGCTTCAAAATGCCCTTTCGCGGCACGGTAATCTCCCTGCAATGATTTCAAACAGGCCATATTATAATATACATCCGCATATACCGGATCGAGCTTCAGGGCTTTTCCAAAAGACTCTTCCGCTTTTAGATACTCTTTGGATTGAAAATAAATAGTTCCCTCAACACTATAGGCAAAACTATTTCTTGGACTCAAGCGGATAGCATGCCTGGCAATACGCAATGCTTTGGGTATATCCCCATTCACATAAATTTGTGCGAGATTTGAAAAAGGAATACTCCAATTGGGTGCATATTCTATGGCTAATTGAAAATTTTTATCTGCTTCTGTCTTAAGATCAAGTAAGCTATAATTAACCGCAATTTCATTGTAAATAAATGCAGCTTCTTTTTCAAACACGAGAGCTTGCTTTTGAAGCATCAATGCTTCCTGGATAAGCGCCTTGTCCCTGGACAGCTGTCCTTCAATACGCTTGTTTAACCCTTCAAAATACAAGCGTTTTGCCGTTAATATTGGATACAAATAATGATGTTCTCCCAATAATTGACAAGTTAGTTTTAAATACTCCGGGTACAATTGATATTGCCGGGATCCATTCCTCCTTCTTATCATTTCCCTTGAATCAGAATTCAGATAAGCATTTAAAGCCTGTTGTGTTTCGTCTTGTAAAGCTGCCGCGAGTTTGCGTTTTATTTCACCGTATAATGGAAATAGCTCTTTTAGCTGCAATAGAGAATCTGAAAAAACCAGTGCATTGCGTCCAGGCGGATTAATTAAATGTCCAAGCTTTAGTGCTACAATAAAATCTTCATACAACTGACGGTTTTTTTCCGAAAGCTTGCTTAACTGTAAATCTTCCCTTGAATTCGTTTCTAAATCTACAATTGCAGAAAAAGTCGGATTGGTCATCAGATTCAGGCTCTTTAAAATCCCGGGATCTACATATGCGAGTGATTCATGATTGGAATTTCCAGCCGCAAACAACAAACCGGGCCAAATCACAGACGTGATTTTTTGTTGATGCAAATATTGTCCTAATTCTTTAAGCGTAACAGCACGATCGTTATTTTTGTCAGCAAGTCCAAGCATTCCATCAATCAATAAATGATTCAGGCTGACTTTGGCAGCATTCATTTCCTCCAGGCTTTTAGTATATGTTTCTTGTCCGATACTATTCAGGAAAACCATATGATCAAACAATGGCTTTGGCTTTTTTACGTCATGAACTTTTACAGAATCATTTCTTAATTCCGGAGTCAACACCATTGGATACAGATTCCCAAATACTTTATAAACCGTTTTACGTTTATCCACAAATGCTTTAAACTGTAAAAACAAATCAAATGAACCAGCATTATTCAGGTTTAATGGAGTATCATAAAAATAGAGTTTGGAAGACGGTATTGAATTTTGATACTGATCCATTCCATATCCTGCGAAGAAAAGTATGACCGTATCTGACGGGGACATGTATTCGAAAAGCCAATCCAAAGAAGAGGCAATCCGCGCCGATGTTGCTTCTGCGTTGGTTATCAAGCGCAGATTTTCATCATCCAGCAAATTAATGTGGTTTGATTTTAGAAAGCTTGCAAATAACTCAGCGTCTCTATGGGGAAGTTGCAGATCCTGTATTTCCGGATCCTGATATTGAGAGACACCAATGACCAGTGCTTTTGCATGTCCTGAAATACCCTGTCCTTCTATACTGTTGATATGACAAGATAAAATAAGAATGAAAAACCAATATTTCATAAATCTCTTCTTACAATAGCCTTAGACAACACCATCCATAAATGCCAATATAAATATATCCTTTTTTGCAAAAGATTATCATCAAACCCTGCTTTTTAGAACTATTTTTTGAATTATAGACTTATTAGTCCAGTTAAAATAGAGATCTATAATTAATGCGATAGCTCCCGGCGAAAACCATGTTTGAAACTATTTTATTATATCATGAGGTTTTCGCCCCGATTTCTCCACTAAAAACATTGGGGACCGGAAAAATACAATAAATCTGAATTAAATATACTAAAATGGAAAAGGCTTCCAAAACCGGAATTAGTTTTCTTTTCTACATTACAGGAATTTGATATGATTTGGGTAAATCAAAGAATAAACTTGTTTTCCTTGGTTGAAAGACTACTTTTTTTGCTTTTCCGGAAAATACTTCTTCATAAGTGTTGTCCATTCCGGCAATTTGCGAATAGACTCCAGATCTGAATCGTTTTGAATCCACTGATAATCATATCCGATTCTCAAAGCCTGATCCAGATAATATAATGCTTTAGAAACATTAGTTTCAATACTATAACAACAGGCCAGATTATAATAAGGATCCACATATCCGGAATCCAGTTTTATGGAACGCAAATAATAATGTTCTGCTTCCGGATATTTATGTTGTTGAAAATAAAAATTACCCCAGGTATTATAAACCAAAGCAGAGTTAGAATCCAGATGCTCGGCATTTTCCAAATAGGGTATTGCAAGATTAAACGCATTAAATTTACTAATTAGCAAATAAGCAAGGTCAACATTCGGCAGTAACCAGGTAGGGTACAAATCGATTGCTTTTTGACCAAAGTAAATAGTGGAATCCAAATTCTTCAAATTCACTGCAAACACCCATGATTTTTGCAAATAGACCTGTGGCATATCTGCCTGCCATAACAAAGCATCATTGAATTTAGCCAAAGCCTGCCTGGCAACAGCTGTATCTGGTTGGCGGTGACCAACTGCAAGCACAAAGCCTTCAAAAAAGAGTTTACGCGCCTGCAAAGATGAATACATATAATGCCTGCTACCCAATAGTTCTGAAGCTCTCTCCAAACATTTCGGATAATATTGATATCTGGCTACTTTGGTTTTTCGGGGTATCAATAGTTCGCGAATATCTGAATTCAGTGCGCGTAAGAGCACTTGCTGAGCATCATCCTGTAAAGCTGCAGCATAGTTTCTTCTCATATAATTGTGCAGCCGTTTTAACCTGGGTTCTTTTAGCAATAATTCAAAATAATAATCAGCGCTATGCAAATTTTCACTATCATCAAAAAAGAGTTTATCTTCTAATGCCTTAACAAAAAGAGTATACATTTTTCGAATGGTGCTATCAGCTTCGAATAAAACATCTTGTTCTAATCCCCGACTCTCTGTCTTGCCCAATGTTGCCATTAATGCATTTTTTCCTTTTTGTAGTTTAGCAGAAAAATCCGTATTTACTTTTGCTATTTGTTCTGACTTATTACCCAGTATAACAGGAGACTGCACCATTGGCAAAACCTGAGGCGTTACATGGTCTTCCAGGTAACGATCAATTTCCCCGGTAGTAATTATACCATCTCCATTTTTATCAGCAAGTCCATATAAGCCTTCCAGAAGATGAAAGCTGAATGCACCTCGACCACCACCCCATTGTTCACCTTCAATGCTGAGTTCATTGGGCTGACAACTTAATAATTTGATTTCATTCGCATATTGCCTTGAAAGATTGGCCCCTGCAATATGAACACCACCGATTCCGGCACCAGAAAGCTTTCCGGCATGACAGGCATCTGCAATCACTAAAGTCTTTACCTTATTTTGTGTGGATAGTGTAGTAACCACCTCCTCCAAATCCCGCAAATTAAAAGTTCCACCAGACATATAAATTTGAGCAGGTGCATCCCAACACAATAAATATCCAGGTAATGAAATGGTTTTTCGCTCTACATCGCCGTGACCTGAAAAATAAATAATGGCACGATCATTTTCTTTACAAACTTCGATTAACCAATCAAGGGCCGCTGCAAATTTTCCCAACGTAGCTTCTTGGTTAATTAATAATTTTAAATTGTCCCTTTCCAGATTGCCTCCTGCATCTGATCGCAAATAATTTGCGAATGCATCGGCATCTTTATCCGCAAACCGAAGATCGGGTATGGCAGGATTCTGATAATCGGAAATACCGACAACAACAGCATAAGTCTTGTGAAAATCCTGTTCATTGCTACCCGAAGTCAAAGGCGTAGCTCCCTTTTCCGTTGCGGAATTCGAAATGGCTTGTTGTGCATGAATCACATGGAATACAGATAAAGCAGGCAAAAGAAAAAGAAGTACGCTCTTCATCAAACAATCAATGAATTTATGTTAATGTAATATTTATCTATTTGATAACTATGTTTAATTTTCCAATATCTCATATTCCGGCACGATGTTCTTCCAATCCTTTTGCTTTTTGATCGCATTCCAGGCTGAGTCCATTTGAATTACCCTGTAATATTTAAATCCATCCTGGAGCGATTTTTTTAACCATAGCTTTGCTTTTTTATTATCTTTTTGCAACGCATAAATTCGCGAAACCAGATACTCTGTATTAAAGTCCTTTCCAATCTGATCTGCCTTTTTCAGATAATAAGTCAATGCACTTTTCAAATTACCGGAGAACAGGTTTGATTTGGCCTTTAATTCATCGATTTCGGTTTTTCGGTTTGGATTGATTCCCAACAACAGGTTGAGCAAGCTATCTGCTTCTGTGAATTTACTTTGTCGAATAAGATAGTCGGCCAATAGAAGCATATTCTCATAATCAATCTGTTTGCTTTGCGCCAGTAAATTCAGATGCTGCAAAGCCTGGCTAAATAAATAATGTTCATTGCAGAACTGAATAATGCTCATCCTTTTGTTTGCGTTGCCAGGTGCAAAATCCAATAAGAGTTTATATTGATTCACCGCATTTTGCCTGTCACCGGCCCAAAGATATAAGTCGCCCATTTTGGCATGTGCGTCAGCAAGAATAATCGTATCGTATGACAATTTACAAACACTCTCGAACATCGAAAGTCCCGATATCCTTGCATTGCTAACGAGTCCCGCAAGATTCATGCGTTCCTTTATAGCCGGAATTATCTTATCAACTACAGGCTCATAGTTTCTCCAGGATTGACTTTCGTAATATGCAGCTACCACTTTATCCGGATTTGGATTAAGTTCATTACCGGCTGGTAACTCCGCACTTATATTGTACAATAAATTAGCTCCTTTGTAGGTATATTGTAATTCTGCATTACTATCCTTTTGTCTTCTTTTATAAAAGGCAAGCAACTCAGCCTCTCCCTGCAATTTATTTTGAATGCTATAGTTCCGGATTACGTGTTCACAATCATCGTATCTACCCATACGCTCGTACATGTTCCACAATAAATAATATCCTGTTACATCTGAATTGCTTTGCTGAATTATTTTTTCATAATATGACTTTGCGTCATCATAGCGACCCCAGGATTCATACATTTTTCCAAAAAAGAACATCAATTCACTTTTATCATATTGCTTTGACCTGAATTCTATCTCTACAGATTCCGGAATTCTTTTTTGAGTTCGTTTTATTTTTTCACAGTACTCCTGAAATGATTGGGAATCCAGATAATATTGATCTGCGTATTTAAAATTAATTTCTGCTGCCAACCAGTTCTGCTCCCGATAATAGATCTCAGCCAAATAGCGATATAACAATGGATTCGTTGGATCTACCTTTCCCAGTTGAATGAACTTACTTTTAGCAACGGAATAATTTTTTGCAGTAAAGTAAGACATGGCCTCCACAAAAGGAACCATAATGGAATCTTTGTACTTTTCTGAAGATTCCGGATTCACGGGGGGAATTTTATCTAATATATAAGGTCTGTTTTGGGCCATATCATTAAGTGCTTCTGTTCCATCTGAAGGATTTGTTATCATAGACTCAAAACCGACTAACCTTAGATCAGCCGATCTGAAAAAAGAATCAGCAAGAGCGTAGTTCATATGGCGCAAATACAAAAAGCCGAGTTTTTCAAAAGACAAATAATGTTTTGAATTCGCTTCGAGATAGTTACGGTATTGTTCTTCGGCAAAAAGCCAATTTCCGGCTCCTTCATAATTGATACCTAAATTCAACCTTGCTTTGGAATAATTTGGACTGAGAGCAAGAGCTGCCAAAGCACTTTTTATTCCCTGATCGTATTTCTTTTGCGTGGCATACAAGGCACTTATATTCGATTTAGGAATTGCCCAGGCCGGAGACAGCTCAATAGCTTTTTGATAATACTTTTCCGCAAAATCCTTTTCTGATTTGAATGCATATAAAAGCCCGATCTCATTATAAATATAAGCTGCCTTATCTTCTAGTGCAAGTGCCAGAATTTGTTCTTTGAAAGCAATATTCATAAGACTATCCGGATTACCGGAAACAGGAATTTTGAGCCTTGCTGCAATCCCGTTAAAATAATGAAGCTTTACCTGCAGGATGTGATGCAAATAGTCCTCTTTATCGAGTAGTTCCAGCGCCGCCTGAATCATGATTGAATACTTGTCATAGTTAGATAAAGCACTATTATAATATTCCCGCTTTTCCAGCTCCTTAATATCGGCATTCAGGTACAAATTGATGGCCTCCTGAACCTGGTTATGTATCATTGCAGCAAATCCTGAATTGAATTTTGTCCTCTCTTCCGGATCTTTTAAAGCATTTAGCATATTTGTATCCGGATTGGATTTTTTAGAATTCAATTCATTGAATACCAAATCCGGAATTGCATTTATTGGCTTTGAGATTATTTTTGAAAAATCAAAATCATCCTCCAGTTTAATGTCACTATAGTAATTAAAAAAGTTGGTGATGCGATCCGCATTTTGAGCGGAATGATCATTGATATCTCTGCTGGTTATTTGTTCACCTGAAGTACTTGCAACCAGATCGGGTATGCTGTCTTTAGGCTGTTCAATGACCTTAGAGATAACGGTGAATTGTCTGCCGTCAATCACCGGATTTTGCTCTTCAAGCTTTAGCTTCATTACATCTCTTGAGACATTCTTTTCAAGATAGGTTTTGAGTTCCTGTAATGTAACATTTTCATCTTTATCATCATCTGCATACCCTTTCATGCCATTTACAAGATAATAGGAAAACACACCACGTCCACCTCCCCAAATTACATTTTCCTGTGATTTCTGATTAGCCTCACAGGAAGCAATTCGGATCTCTTTCTTCTGAACAAGGGAAAGCTGTTCTCCGACTAATGAATTACCTTTATTATCACTTCCTGCCAATTTACCTGAATGGCAGGCATCTGTGATGAGTATGGTATTTACTTCTTTATTAACTGACATTGTGTTGGCCAAATTATTTATATCTTCAATCCGTATGGCGTTATTGATATAATTTTGGTAAGGTGTATCATAAGTCAATAAAAATCCGAGTTTATACAATGAACTTTCTAGATCTCCATGCCCAGCAAAATAGAAATAAAACTTATCCCCTTTATTTACTTTCTTTTCAATCCAGGATAATGCATTGTAAACATTAGCCACGGTAGCAGCAGGGCCCAGTAGCAATTTTATTTGTTCATCTGGTACTGCTCCACCCGCTTTAGACTTCAGGTAATTTGAAAATATTTCTGCATCCTTGTCTGCAAAACGAAGATCCGGTATTTCAGGATCTTTATAATCAGAAATGCCGACGATGATCGCATATGTTTTTGATTCAACACCAGGCTTTTTAAAAAAGGACTCCAGGCTTTTAACCTGACCCGTCGAATCTGCTAAATGTAGAAGCAGACAAATGAATAAAATAACATATTTCATTGCTTGGGGATTAGAATGCGAATATCGGAATATAACGGTCAATTTACCACGCAAGCTATAACAAATTGCATAAATGAAGTAAAGACTACTAATAAGCTCATTCCACTAAATGAGCACCTATGGAAATATCGTACAGAAAAGGATGAATCATAGAGGGCGAAACAGGTCCATAAAATAGTACAAATTGATATCACTTTTTCATATTGATATTACATATCCCAAAGGATTCCGTGCTATCGTGTTTTGGTGTTGCGTTATTTATTCAGAAAAGATTCCTGTTTCTGAATGAGTCTTTATTTGAAATAAAATCCTCGCTTTCGGAGTGATGTTTACGTTTTAGTAGAATAGGTTCCTCGCTTTCGGAGTGATGTATACGTTTTAGTAGAATAGGTTCCTCGCTTTCGAATTGATGTATATGTTTTAGTAGAAGAGATTCCTCCCTGTCGAAGTGATGTATATGTTTTAGTGGAAGAGATTCCTCCCTGTCGAAGTGATGTATATGTTTTAGTGGAAGAGATTCCTCCCTGTCGAAGTGATGTATATGTTTTAGTGGAAGAGTTTCCTCCCTGTCGAAGTGATGTATATGTTTTAGTGGAAGAGATTCCTCCCTGTCGAAGTGATGTATATGTTTTAGTGGAAGAGATTCCTCGCTGTCGCTCGGAATGACAGACTGATTTTTATTTAGGGGAAAGGCGAGTAAGAGTTTGCAAGCCCAAAAGCGCTTGCAAACTCTTACTCGCCTTTCCTTTTGCTGACAATTGTCATTCCGAGCGACAGCGAGGAATCTTTTGAATAAATGATTAGAAACGTTCAACTTTATCATGTTTACTTTTCATAAAATAGTCTACTATTTCAATCCGGTAAATAGTAATGGCTGTACAATTAAAAGTA
>JAKOVW010000083.1 GCA_029781865.1 Bacteroidota bacterium | reverse complement strand
GTTTATCTTATTTATGGGATGTATTATTGCATGAATGTGGTCACGGAGCCCGAGGGAGTCGGATCCGCCGTATTGATTCGCGCATTGGAGCCGTTGGAGGGGCTGGAAGTGATGAGCAGAAACCGGTTTGGAAAAGCATACGAAGAACTGTCCCGAAAAGAGCGTATGCACTTGTCCAATGGGCCCGGAAAATTATGTAAGGCATTTGGCATTACCAAAGCCAATAATGGAGAGGATTTGCTGAGCGATCATTTTTTCATTTGTGCGGATGAGGATTTTCACGATTTTGAAATCGCCACTTCGAAGCGCATCAATGTAGATTATGCGGAAGAGGCAAAGGATTTTGAGTGGAGATTTTTCATAAAAGGAAATGTATATGTATCAAGATAGAGCAAGGGGATGAAAAGGATTGGAATCCCAATCCCATCCTTCTTTTCACATGAAAAATCGTCTTCCCCGCGTCAAGGGTGGTATAGGAATGGACTTTTTTAAATGGATGGATGTTCATGTACTCCCATATATTGAGGTTTTACAGCGCTTTTGCTTTTATTATATACTATACCACGAAGGGGGAATGAGGTATGAAAAAAATGTTAATCGCATCAGCGATAGCAGCATTGCTATCGACTTCCGTAATTCCAGGTTCAGCGGAAGCAGCTGGTAGATGGTACGTAATCAAATCCGGGGATACATGCTGGAAAATTTCTCAGCAATATCATATCCAACTTTCCGATCTGCTTCGTCAAAATCCACACCTGAAAGACGGAAAATGGATATATCCGGGTATGGTTATCAAACTACCGAATTCGGCACCCCAGCATAAAAATCCAGCCAACCAGCCGGGTAAAAACGCTCAAGAAGAACAAAAGAAAAATACCGATCAAAATCAACAAACACCATCGACACCGGCAACGCCTAACGAAAACACAACACCACCGAAGCAAGAGCCAACACAGCCGGCACAAAATTCACTGCATGCATTTGAGCAAGAAGTTATCCGATTGGTAAATGTAGAGAGACAAAAAGCGGGATTGAGTGCGCTAAAAACAAATGTAGAATTATCGAATGTTGCGAGAATCAAATCCAATGATATGAAAGACAAAGGATATTTTTCGCATACTTCACCTACGTATGGCTCACCTTTTGACATGATGAAGAGCTTCGGAATTCGTTACTCTTATGCAGGAGAAAATATTGCAATGGGACAAAGAACTCCTGAAGAAGTCATGAGAGGCTGGATGAATTCTCAAGGACATCGAAACAATATTTTAAATCCAAACTTTACAGAAATCGGGGTCGGTTATGCAGTCGATAAAAACGGCAGGGCTTATTGGACCCAAATGTTTATTCGACCATAATAATCGCTGAAATACATAGGGAATATTCAGATAGCTGAATATTCCCTTTTTTTTATGAATTGGAGCTTTTTGGCTGTTTCTTGCAGGATCGAGTACAGTCATACAAGTCTATTGAGATCATTATTTTTCACGGTTCTTTTCACCGTCTTTGGGATTTTGCAGTTTCAGAACATTCCTCCTCTTTAGCAATTTTACACGTCAGGATAGATTTTCCAGCTATAAAAAATATCAAAAGGGAAAGATAAAAAAGAAGTTGTTAGAAAAATTGAGTAGGAGGATGACGGAAATGTCTCGGTTTAAGATAGGTGTTTGTCAAATGCTCGTTGGAGCCGATAAAGATGAAAATATCCGCAATGCTCAAAGATGGATTCGGAAAGCGGCTGAGAAGGGCAGCCAAGTAGTCGTCCTTCCGGAGATGTTCAATTGCCCTTACGAAAATAAATATTTCCCCATTTTTGCAGAAACTTTTCCTGGGAAAACCACGGAGGCGTTAAGCCAATTGGCAAAGGAATTAGGGGTTTATATTATCGGAGGTTCTATCCCGGAGAAAGAAGGAGATGCCATTTACAATACTTCTTATATATTCGCAAAGGACGGAAGCTTGCTCGGAAGGCACCGGAAAATGCATTTATTTGATATTGGTGTAGAAGGGGGAATCCGGTTTAAAGAATCGGAAGTACTTACCGCAGGCAATGATGTGACAGTGGTAGAGACAGAATATTGCAAGATAGGGGTTGCGATTTGTTATGATATAGAAAAATACAAAAATGTAATTATTAGATAATAATGAGAGATTGTACTAAAATTAAAAAATTTGTTGGGTGTAGTCATCTGTAGGATTTGGTGTTGTTTATAGCTTTTAATTATTAATTGTAGAGACGTGCTATACGCGCGTCTCGTTTTTAATTTCAAATAATAAACAAACCATGAGACGCCCGTGTAGGGCGTCTCTACATTTTATTTAATCAAAGGTTAAATGATCTATTATTTGGTAGACGCCCATATCGGGCGTCTCTACATCGGATTAATCAAGGTTAAATGATTTATTATTTATAGACGCCCGTGTAGGGCGTCTCTACATTTTATTTAATCAAAGGTTGAATGATTTATTTTAGGTAGACGCCCATATAGGGCGTATTTACATCTACGTCTCGCTTTTAATTTAAAGATTTAAAAAGGATATAAAAATGAAAGAATTTGTTATAATTA
>JAKOVW010000076.1 GCA_029781865.1 Bacteroidota bacterium | reverse complement strand
ACCAACCGTGACAGTTTACGTGATTTGATTGTGGCAATTGAAGCCCACAGCAGAAAAAGTTACCATCTCGGTTTTGGAAAAAGTGTTACCCGTAGTAATCTTTCAAAAGCAAATGAAAATCGCGATTATAGGATCTTTGAAGAATTTGCTTATTATCTCATCGGAGTTGCCAGACAAAAGCTGGAAAACAATGATTTTGAGATAAAAGGTAAAGTCTATGCTTTCGATTCCACAACCGTCGATTTATGCTTGTCAGTATTCTGGTGGGCTAAGTTTCGCAAGAATAAGGGTGGAGTAAAAATCCACACTCTTCTGGATATAACCACACAAATACCGGTTTTTGTGCATATTACAACTGCTTCGGTTAATGACATGAATGCAATGGATGTAATTCCATATGAGGTGGGTGCCTATTATATCTTCGACAGAGGATATGTTGATTACACCCGTCTTTATAGGATTACAAAACTGGAATCTTCATTTGTAGTCAGAGCCAAAAAGAACCTGAAGTTTGAAGTTAAGTCTCATAATCCGGTAGATGAAACTACAGGTGTCATGACCGATCAGACAGGTTTCTTGAAAGGATTCTACACATCTAAAGATTATCCTGAAAGCCTCAGGAGAGTTGCATTTTATGACAGGGATAAGAACACGACGCTCATATTCCTTACAAATAATTTTGAACTCACAGCCGATCAGGTTGCAATGCTTTATAAGAACCGTTGGCAAATAGAACTGTTCTTCAAATGGATCAAACAGCATCTAAAGATCAAATCTTTTTGGGGAACTTCCCGGAATGCGGTTAGAATCCAAATATACAGCGCAATTATCGCATATTGTTTGGTTGCGATTGTAGGACACGATTTACAAATCAAGCGAACAACTTACGAGATTTTGCAAATTTTAGGAATCTCTCTTTTAGATAGAACTCCTGTAAATGAACTATTTACCAATATAGATATCAATGATGTCAAAGATCGAAATGATAATCAACTGACGCTCAATTTATTTTAAGTGGACAGTAGTGA
>JAKOVW010000027.1 GCA_029781865.1 Bacteroidota bacterium | reverse complement strand
GTGTTTACCCATCTAAACCGTTCCATTGATTTTGCTAACCTTGCCTAACCTGTCAAATACACATAACCTTGATTTTCAGTTAGTTCAATGACGAATGACCGAAAGATCTGACACAAATGAAAGTATCCGTATGAAGATGGTTAACAGTAAAACTTAAATCAACCTGATTGCAGATATGCAATGGGATATTCATGAAATCATGCCCGCGCTAATTAGGGAGCTCAAATCACAATAGTGGCATTGATTTCTCTACAGAATCTGTTAAAAAAAAACCATATTTCCAAATTATTTATCAAAAATATTTTTCACTAATGTAAAAAATGCTGTAAAATAATTGATTCGACAAGGATCAAAGATGTACCCAATTCAATTATATGATATCCATAATCCGGATTGGATTCTGCTGCGATTTTTCTCTATCGTATTAAAGTCGATTCCCCTGCATTTACGTTTCATTCCAAATTGCAAATGCTTTATTGAATCGCATTCTGATAAACTCGGAGTATTACTACACAAGTGTTGAACCCTCTTCAATTTGCAGTACTTATTTATTGCGTTCAGATTATTTGCTTTGGAATTTGTTTCCCATCATGCCTGACACTTAAGCTCCCGGAAGTTAACTGAAAATAATTCAAAAATGAACGTATCAGGTATTGAATGTTTTCAATTCGTCGAGATATTCACGGTGATTGGCCAATCTCGGCACTTTTTGTTGCGCTCCAATTTTATTTTTAAATTTCATCCAATTGAAAAAGGTGCCTGGCTTTGCTACATTTAATTTCAAAGGCTCCAGTGCCAGATCATTGTAACGCTTGGCTTCGTAATCCGAATTTACTTTTTTGAGATTGTCGTCGAGTTGTTTGGCAAATGCATCCGGATTTTCCGGACTTTTTTCAAACTCTATCATCCATTCATGTCCGCCTTTTCCGGAAGCGGTTAAAAAAACAGGGGCCACGGTGTAGTCGACTACTTTTACATTAAATTGTTTGCAGGTTTCAGACAGAGCCGCATCGGTATTGGATACCATAACTTCTTCTCCAAACACATTGATAAATTGTTTTGTGCGGCCCGTAATTACAATCTTAAATGGAAACAATGAAGTGAAGCGAACTGTATCTCCAATCCGATACCGGAACAAACCCGAATTGGTGGTAATGACCATTGCATAGTTTTTATAGAGTTCGACTTCCTCCAAAAATAAAGTCTCCGGATTTTCTTTGTCCCAATCTTCCATTGGAATGAACTCATAAAAAACACCATTGTCAAGTAACAATAGCATATCACTTTTTGCAATATCATTCTGAACGGCAAAGTATCCCTCAGATGCATTGTATGTTTCGATATAACTGAAATCATCTGTTGGAAAAAATTCGCGAAATGGTTGTCTGTAAGGAACGAAGCTGACTGCACCATGCACGAATGCCTGCATCTTTGGCCAAACCTCCAGTATATTTTGTTTCCCGGTATACTCCAGCACTTTCTTGAAAAGCACAACAGCCCAGGTCGGAGTCCCAGCCACCATTCGGATATCTGCTTTAATACCCTCCGATGCAATGAGATCCAATTTTTTTTCAAAATCAGGCAGCAGTGCAATGTCTTTGTCCGGAAACATGCGATTGACGGCAATCGGATGCGTCCTTTGATAAATTACTGCTGAAACATCACCAACAACACTACCCGGAAATTCCTTCAGATCGGATGCAAGACTTCCTGCAAGCAAAATGCTTTTCCCTTCGACTATCTTGGGATCTTTTACATTGTCATAAATGGCAGTGAGCAATCTCCATCCCCCTTTCGTATGACAGTTCCTGTGATTGATTTCAGTTACCGGTATATACTTGCTCTTATCACTGGTGGTTCCGGAAGACTTAGCATAGTATTTGACTCTACCCGGCCATAATACATCGCGCTCGCCTTTCATCATCCGGAGTATATCCGATTTAATGGAGTCATAATCCTGAATGGGAAGCAACTGCTTCCAATCCATGGTTTTTTTGTACCGCTCAAATCCATATCGCCTTCCCCACTCCGTATCCGTTGCCGAGCGCAGGATTTTCTTTAATTCTTTGGCCTGACTTTCGATCGGATGTTGAATGAAATAGTTCATCTCGCTTCTATGAAGCTTGAGGTACTGACTCCACAAAACATTGAATAAATGATTCATTCCTTTCCAAATGGGTCTTATGGCAAAAGTAATAAAATACTGCCTTGAACTGAGGTGTTTATTATCCGAGGAACAGATTATAAATGAATCAAAACTTTAATGTATAAATTATTGAGAATACAATCAACAATGCATGCAGGGTTATATCACCGAGAAATAGGTCAACAGACTTTAAGTACTGATTGTAAACCGGAATGGTCTGTTTATTGGACCACTTTGATATTATAGATTCTATGCTTTGGATTCGGCAACTCAGTTTTAATCATCCACGGATTATATACTTTTAATTGCCGGTAAGTCATATTTTGCTGATGGGCAAAATCTGCGAGATTATTAATCGTACTATCGATTTCAATTGTTTTGAATCCGGTCATCGGAGGATACATTTCATTTTTGCCAATATAGAAACCAAACTTCTCCGGATTCTTCATGATTTCTTTTATGGCTACAATTCTGAATACATACCGGTTGGTTTCATCGCTTACATTCAGATCGTAATAGTTACTTTCCTTTTGATCAGTCATTGCTTTTTGCAATCCGGCTGGTCCCATATTATAAGCGGCTGCAGCCAGTGCCCAGGAACCAAACAATTCCTTTTGTTTCTTTAAATATTGACAAGCTGCAAGAGTAGATTTCTCCAGGTTGTTTCTTTCATCAACATAGTTACTTACTTCGAGATCATAATCCCGGGCCGTCTCGTCTTTAAATTGCCAGATTCCTTTTGCATTGGCCGGGGAAGATACATTCCGCAATGAACTTTCTGCAACTGCCAGATATTTCATATCATCAGGAATGCCCTGCTCTGCAAATATTTTTTCGAATACGGGAAAGTACCGCATTCCCAATTTCAAATTTAAAATGGTATTGCTGTGATGATAGGTATTGACCAGCATTTCCCGCTCCAGACGCTCGCGTACATCCGGATTTTGAATGGGTATTTCTTCACCAGCGAAATCATACTTATCTGCCAGGGTAATGGCATGTATGGTTTGTGGCAGAGGATCATAGCGATTGTTGAATGCTTGTTTGCCTGCAGAATTAATTACAAAAATCCCAATAGCAAGCAATAGTATTGAAACAGATAACAACAATACATTATATGAACCTGATTTTAGCATACTATTCAAACGGAATCCTAACAAATATAGTAATTTTCCTACAAACTTTCGGCCAAAGTGTATTTTCTTCCCTTGTTTACTTTCTTCAGATAGCTCATTAATGGCTCAAAGTAGTGAAGCATTGCCCTGGCATTGAGGTCATCGCCCGTGTTTTCTTTCAATAATTTTCTCCAGTCCGTTGTAGCACCTTTAGACAGCAATTGATGCAGAAAGGTGCCAATTTCTTTGTTGCCAAAATAATTTGTTGACTGCGGTTCTTGCTTTAAAATTTCTCTTGCAATATGATCATGTAGTTGAAATAATAAGACATAGGATAATGCATAATCATAATACTGGGCAGGATCGTCATTGATATGCGTTTTTGTTGCGGCATCACAGCTTGATTCGTCCCGCTTTTCCGGAGGAGCAATACCCTGGAATTTTTGAACATAGTTCCACCAGTCTTTATTCAGTTCTTCGGCCGGTATGTTGTTGTGATAAAAATCGTGTTCGAAGTAAGTCATGGTTCCGGCACTAAAGGGAATGAATACAATATAATTCAATGCTTCTTTAAGCAACATCCGGATGTGATCCGTCTTCACTTTCGTATCAATCAATCCGAGATGTTCCAAAAATGGCTTTTGCATAGCAGCTAGTCCCATCATACTACCAATTGCTTCGTGAAAAGCACGGTTTGCTCCTTTGCGCAATACAATGGGCACTTCAGGTTTGGAATATTCGAGGTAATAATAAATATGCCCTAATTCATGATGTGTGGTTTCATACCATTCCGCATTCGGCACGATGCTCATTAAGGAGCGGACATCCTGATTAAAATCCATATGCCATGCAGATGCATGTGTATTTTTTTTGTACGCAGTTCCGGAAGGAAGTTGATACAAATCTGATTTCTGATAAAATGATTCCGGTAAAGTATCAAAGCCCAGACTTACGTAAAATCGCTCTGCCTGCTCAACGCACCATTTGTCTCCTTTTTCTTTGATAATCTGATCGAGGTCATATCCATCTACCTTAACCAGGGCAGACCAATCCTGACCCCATTTATTCGGCAACCAATGTGCAGGAATCAGGTCTGGAACATTTTTTTCCTGGTATTTTTTGGCCAGTTCATATCTGGCATACGTATGCAACTCGCGATAGAGTGGCCATACATCCGCCATCATTTTTTTACATTCATTCATGAGTTCATCAACAGACATACCGTACTCAGAAACCTGGTAACTAAAAAAATCATCATAGCCCAAAGCCTGAACGGTGCGATTTCTCAAATCTCTGAGCACGCATAATCCGGGTTTAAGCACGCGCCCTATTTCCTTACTGGCGGTCCATGCAGCGAGTCGTTCATTTAACCGGTTATCCGATTTTAAAATAGAATCGATTTGATTAGGATCGACTTCTTTATCATTTAGCTTGAATTTATAACCATACAATTTTTCTGTTTGCACAGCTTCTGCAGCAATTCGATCCTTAACTACATCTGCTACTACAGCCGGTTTATCTCCTGCCAGATAAAGAATGGCCTGGAATTGCATGTATTGTAAATCCGTAAGGGAGTCCCTGGCTGCCATGAATTTTTTACAAGCATGTATGGCTTCTTCACTTCCTGTGAATTTTGCCAAAGCCTCATTAGCCAGTTTCAATGCAGTTGCATTCACGGTATCTCCTTCCACAATATGTGTCTGAGATTTCCAATCTGCAATCTGCGAATGAGTATATCGTTTTTGATATTCCTGATTGTAATGATCCAGAAATTGCTGAGCTTCTGTTTTAATAGAAGCAGACTTTGTTTCAGGTTTAACTTGATTGCAGGAAATGGCAATACATACTGGAATAAATAATAGCAGATGAAAATAGTTCATGGTTTAATTTATGTCTTTATCAAAAGTAAATAATTTTCCCGTGCAAAGTTTGATTTCTTTTCACTCGATAGCCATAACTAATAGATTAAAAAAAAGAAATCTCCATATTTCAGCATTTTAATTTTATTGCATTTAAATCAAATGAAAACCTGTTTAAAAAATAAATGTACACTTTGCAGAATTGCGTTTTTAAAATCAGATCGTATAATCTAATGTACTTGAGTTCACTGAAAGTTGAATAAAAAGCAATCCGTGCTAAATCTGCAATGGAAGTAAATCGACCATCGCATAATTAGAAATTATCTTTACTCCCGGTGTTTATATCAATAAAAAAGCCCCTACTTCCGCAGAGGCCCATTTAATCAATTTTTGGAATGACTATATTTTATTGCGTGACCAGCACATTGACTTCATTGGTCATCACTTCCACAAATCCTTTGGAAATATCAAATTGATGCTTTTCTCCTTTCTTATCTGTAAGCTGAACCGTCCCTTTGGACAAAGCAGAAACAATGGGTGCGTGCCTGTCGAGAATCTCAAACTGGCCCATTAAACCCGGCACTTTTACTGCCCTGGCTTCTCCTTCGTATAAGGTCTTTTCGGGAGTCAGAATGTATACCTGCATATCGATTAATTACCGGCTTCCGCCATCAGTTTTTTACCTTTTGCAATTGCATCGTCAATTGTTCCTACCAGGTTGAATGCAGCTTCAGGATATTCGTCCACTTCACCATCCATGATCATATTGAATCCCCGAATGGTTTCATCAATGGGCACAAACACACCTTTGATTCCTGTAAATTGCTCTGCAACGTGGAATGGCTGCGATAAGAATCTTTGTACGCGTCGAGCGCGGTGTACAATCAATTTATCTTCTTCAGATAATTCTTCCATACCAAGGATAGCGATGATATCAAGCAATTCATTATATCGCTGCAAAATTCCTTTCACACGTTGAGCTGTGTTATAATGATGTTCTCCGATAACCAGAGGATCCAGAATTCTTGAAGTGGAATCCAGTGGATCAACTGCCGGATAAATTCCAAGGGAAGCAATCTTACGACTCAATACGGTTGTTGCATCCAAATGCGCAAACGTCGTTGCCGGTGCAGGGTCAGTTAAGTCATCCGCAGGCACGTAAACCGCCTGAACAGAAGTGATAGAACCACGCTTGGTAGAAGTAATACGCTCCTGCATTAATCCCATTTCAGAAGCCAGTGTCGGTTGATATCCAACCGCAGAAGGCATACGACCCAATAAAGCGGACACCTCTGAACCGGCCTGTGTAAAACGGAAAATATTGTCAATAAAAAACAGGATGTCTTTTCCACCTGCAGGATCACTGAGGTCTCCATCCCGGAAATATTCGGCAACGGTCAATCCTGATAATGCCACCCGTGCACGGGCGCCCGGAGGTTCATTCATCTGACCGAAAATAAAGGTTGCTTTTGAATCTTTCAAACCATTCATATCCACCTTGCTCAGATCCCAGCCTCCTTCTTCCATACTATGTTTGAATGCATCGCCATATTTAATGATACCAGCTTCAATCATCTCGCGCAACAGGTCATTTCCTTCCCGCGTACGCTCTCCTACTCCTGCAAATACAGATAATCCGCCGTATCCTTTGGCAATATTGTTGATCAATTCCTGGATCAATACCGTTTTTCCAACCCCTGCTCCTCCAAAAAGTCCGATTTTACCACCTTTTGAATAAGGCTCGATCAGGTCTATGACCTTGATTCCCGTAAAGAGAACTTCAGTTTCGGTAGACAGATCTTCGTAGGTTGGTGGCTTTTTATGAATGGAATACGAATGTTTCTTAGATACATCTCCCAAACCATCAATAGGCTGTCCAACCACATTAAACAGGCGACCCATGATGTCCTCGCCAACAGGCATGGAAATGGTTTCTTTAAGGTCTATGACTTCAGCTCCTCGGGTGAGACCATCTGTGGAATCCATCGCAACCGCTCTTACGCTATCTTCACCAAGATGTTGCTGAACTTCCAATATCAGGTCATCCTTTCCCGGACGCTTGATACACAATGCAGTATAAATTTCCGGAAGGTAAGATCCTTCACCAGAAAAGCTTACGTCCACCACAGGACCGATAATTTGAGATACCCGACCTTTATTTGTCATACGATAAAATTCTATGTGTTTTAAAAAGACGCGCAAAGATATACACATCTTTGTGCAGAATCAAAAGAATTGACAAAGCTTTGACAGTTTCTAATGAAGGCCCGGAATTGGAATCTTTCTCAGGATTTGAAAGCCTGAAAGACAGCCTGTTATATGGTGTAAAATCGGAGGATCTGATCCTCAGAACCGATGAATTAATACGCACCGGCCTGTATCTTAAAGCAGCAGGTTTCCGGAAGACGCCCAATCCGGAAATCCTAAATATTCCGCAACAAAGGATTTGGCCAGAAGCCCATTTTTTTATTGAGGCAATTATAGAAACCGGTGAAAAAAACCTGATTTATGAATGGTGCCAGATTCTCAAATCCAAATCCGGTTGCTTACCTGTAAATGCTTTGCATTCTTTACTCAATTGGTCGGTCAGGGATCTGGAAATGGCACCCTATGTTATTCCGGTCCTGGGCCATACCGGAACTGTGCTTGCCGGTCTTATTCCCGAATGGCATATTTTATCAGCAACACATTGCAAACATCCCCTGAAATTTGAGAAAATAGACTTCAGATTAGTTTCATTTAAACAATTCAGATTAGCTGAGCCCGATCTTGCGTTCCGCTATTTTATTGAAAATCATCATCACTTAAAAGAAAATGAAAAATTAAAGTGGCTTCAATTACTGAAATATAAAATGAACCGGTCTGAAGTTTTGGAATTAATTTCCTTATTTGACTCATCCAAATTGGCCATGCAAATTGAACTGGTCCAACTGTCCTTGTGTGATCAGGAATCCGACTACTATCAACAGTGCCGTTCAATGCTATTGAAATGCTTATCAGAAAACAGCATGGATGCATTTCAATTTAGTCCTTTAGGAAAAAAAGAATATCAATGGACGAATGACCATAAAATTAAATGTCTTCCCCTTGCCTTTTTTGAAAATGACATTGAATCATTGCAATATATCGAATGGATCGAATCACAAGGCGAACACGAAAGTCTTATTGAATCTGTTCGCCAAAATCCATCTGCAGTGTTTTTGAATGCTTACTTCAATTACTTATTGAATGCAAATCAACTCACAGAAGATTTTCCAACTGCTATCCTATCCTTGGGTATGGATTATACCACATTCAACAAGTCCTGCATCAAATGGATAGAGCATGCCGGGGATAAACTAGACCTCGAAGCGTTTCTGCATTTTATTAATCTGGAAAAACATTTCTGGTCGGATGAATTGTTGGCCAAAATTCTGGAGCTCCGATTAAACAAGGCCTTGGATAAAAAATACGATTTCACCATTTTCTGGCAATTGCTTCCTGTAAAAATCAATCCCAATTCGATACATATAAAAAGTATTCCGGCGGAATGCAAAATTTTTAATAGTAGCCTTGTTAATTTTGACAGCATGATTCAATTCCGGAAATGGATCAGGAAATGAACACAGATTAAACGGATTTCAGGGATTGCGCAGATTTTTTTGATTTGAGGGTGGTACAGTTTTCAGGGATTGCACAGATGAACTATTTTTAGGGAAGACACTAATTGCGAATTAGCCAGGATATTTTGGATTTTCTATAATCGGTATATTGCAGTGTTGCACACTAATTTAATTATTAACTTTGTCGTTTAATACGCCATTCGGCAATGTGAGTTGAATCCATGCACACTACCTTCCTTTACTCATTAACAAATAATTATTAAACTATCATATGAAACCAATATTTCTGATCTTCCTCTTTTTTGCTTGCAGCAATATTGCTTCAGATCAAAAAGCAAGTCATTACAACAATAAAGGAATTACCTGCGATGGTATCGAAGTAAAAGGCCAAACCATCATATGCGGTGAAACATCAGTTTACACTTCCGAAAAAGCTGGAAATGGGATCAAAGATGCTTTCCTGGTGATGAGTCCTGATTTCGGAAAATCCAATCAGGCGTATTCTATGAATTATCAAAACGTTCCGTCCAGATTCGAAAAGATCATTCCATTTGAGAATGATTTGGTGATTGGCGGTTTTTATGGTGAATCAAAAAATAAATTACTGATCCGGACCAATGACAAAGGTGCAGCAATCTGGGGTGTTCAATCCGAAAAGTACAGAACCTTTGATCCGGGCGATATGGCTATGAATCCGGCCGGTGACATTTTTATGGTTACCAAGGATCCGGCTTCTGAAGCGTATCACGGTACGGTTCATTTATTTGACAAAGATGGTAACTGCAAATGGTCTAAGGACATGTCTTCCATAGAAATCATGCAGGATATTATTGCAACCAAAGATGGTCACTTCCTGATCAGCTATAAACAAAAAGGTGCATACATAGATGGTTCTACACGTAAAAAATACTGGATGAATTCATTCCATAAAATCGATCAAAGTGGAGAAATCATGTGGTCCAGAAAGTTCCATCTCGACAATGAACTGGTGGATGAATGTGTTTTCTCAAAAGTATTGGAAGACAAATCCGGCAATTTGTATTTCATTGGAAAGATCGATTTACTGAAACCCAGAAAGCAACATCCATTCATCACAAAAACGGATAAAGAAGGAAAGGTATTCTGGAGTTATGTCTATGATTGTACTCCTGAATTAAACTTTAAATCAGGATGCTTTGATGCTACCGGCAATTTAATCCTCGTTGCAGATGGTTATGCAAAAAATGGAGGCATTTCATTTATGCAAATGGCTCCGGATGGAAATGTACTTTGGGCAAAAATGACCAAAACGGCAAATTATGAACAAGCCATATCCGTGTTTCCGACAAAAAACGGATTTGAAATCATCTGGGATAAATTATTAAATTTCGCATCCTTTACAATCAATCAAAAAGGTCAATGTTGCTCCGCAAAAACCGAAGAACTTGCATTTACCCGCCAAAAATTTCCCATCCAACTGGATGACTTTAAAGGGAACTGGGAAACAGTGCAGGCAGAATGGAAAAAAATGGAGTTTAAATTAACACCGCATTCGGATGTGACTTCAACATCTGATTGTAAATAAGCAAATTCGACATATACGTCAAGTGTTATTTCCGGAGTTTAATAGTAATAATCAAAAATGAAAAGTCTGTGCAAAGATTGCATCATAAAGATTTGCGTATAGTGCACTTTACATACCACCGTTGTGTCTTTGCATTTAAGCAGAATAAACTTCAGAAGAATACGCTTTGAATAGTTTTCCTGGATCGTTGAAATTTTAAGATATAAATTTACATTGTGAATTCCATTTTAAGACCACATGCTGAATCTGCCTATTCGTCGGAACTCGAAGCATTAAAAAAATTTGATAAACGGGATAAACCGGCAAGCTGGCAACTGTCCCCATGGAGCGTGATGAAATACATCATGGGCGATAAATTAGAAGATGGTACCCTGATTACTCCAAAATATATCGGTGATAAAAAAATAGTGGAAATTGCCATTGCCACATTGCTATCGGACCGGGCTTTGTTACTTATTGGAATTCCGGGAACTGCAAAAACCTGGATGTCTGAACATCTTGCAGCCGCAATCAGCGGTGATTCGACTTTACTGGTTCAAGGCACTTCCGGAACCAGCGAAGATGCCCTGCGTTATGGATGGAATTATGCACAACTCATCGCCAAAGGTCCCAGCAAAGATGCGATGGTGCCAAGTCCTGTGATGAAGGCAATGAGCAACGGTAAACTGGTTCGCATTGAGGAATTGACCAGAATACCCACAGAAGTTCAGGATGCCCTGATCACGATACTCTCCGAAAAAACTTTGCCCATCTCTGAACTCAATGACGAACTGCAAGGTGTACAAGGATTTAATGTTATCGCCACTGCAAACGATCAGGACAAAGGCATTCATCCCATGTCATCCGCTTTGCAGCGAAGATTTAACACGGTTGTGATGCCATTACCGGAACGACTGGAAGATGAAGTGCGCATAGTACATCAGCGCGTAAGCCAAATGGAACAATTGATGCAAATCAATCTTGAAAAACTGAAAGAAAATCTAACTGAAAAATTAGTCATCATGTTCCGCGAATTGAGAAGTGGAACCAGCGTAGATGGCAAACAAAAAATAAAAGCGACTAAGTCTGCACTTAGCCCGGCAGAAGCGATTTCCATTTTACATCATGCCAGAATAGAGCATCACTATTTTTCCGACAAGGCTTTCGGTCCTGCACAATTGGCATCAGGCTTAATTCAATCCATTATTAAAAATGATCCGGAAGAAAAAATAACCTTACAGGAATATGCTGAAACCATATTAAAAAAGAGAACAGACTTTAAAGAATGGTATGAGGCTATGCATAAAATTTTAATTGAAAAGAAATAGGACGCAGAATACGCAGATTATAGGGATTAGGCAGATTGCGCAGATTACTCAGATAATATGGATTGCGCAGATTATGCAGATTGTGATGCGACAATGATTAAATGGAATATTCAGATAAGACGTAATGCGATAATGTTGAATAATAATTGGAATTTTCATTTTGGGTGAAATGTTATTTCGATTTATCAATGGTAAAATTGCGAACTACACATTTTAAACCGGGATTTAAAATTCTGACCATAAAATCAAACCAATATTAAAACTCCTGAATTAAAAATATTCGGCATACGGCATCATGGCGCCGGTTCAGCAAAACGACTGGTTTTGGCATTGGAAGAATTCCAACCGGATGTCATTGCGATAGAATTGCCCGAAGAGTCCAAATCCCTGATTCCATTAATTGATGAAAAGTCAATCATTCCGCCGGTAGCATTTTTGTTTTACAATGCCACCAATCCGGATCATTCACTTTATCTTCCGTTAGCCGTTTTTTCACCGGAATATCAGGCCATACTCTATGCCCGGAGAAATAAGGTACCGATGCTTTGTATGGATCTTCCGGCTTCTGCTTCTCTACTGCATTCGAATTTTAAAAACGATACGGAAATTGATTTAAATAAAAAACAAAGATCCATTACCAGAGATCCGATGGCTTATTTGGCAAAGCAGGATGGATATTCTGATAGCGAACGATGGTGGGAAAGTCATTTTGAACAATGGCCTGATGATATCGGCTTGTTTGAATTTGTCGATGGATTAATGTCTGAATTGCGCAAACAAAGTATGGGGCGCGATGATGAAGAAACGCTGATCCGCGAACAATTCATGCGATCACAAATTCGCCTGCTCTTCAAAAAAAATTATAAGAAGATCGCAGTGATTTGTGGCGCATGGCATGGCCCGGTACTCAACAAAGAATATATCGCTGAAACAAATGATGAAATGATTAAGCCATTACAATCAGTAGAAATCAAAACGTGCATTATTCCCTGGACCTACAAAAACATTTCCCTGGAAAACGGTTATAGCGCAGGAATTATATCACCTGTCTGGCATGAAGCATTATTTGAAAATGCGCGCTCAGCTAGTTCAACATTTTTAGTCAGAGCTCTACAATTATTGAGAAAAGAAGGAATGGATTTAAGTCCGTCCTCCGCAATTGATGCGGAACTGCTTGCCAATAATATGGCTCTTTTGCGCGATCTTCCTTCACCTGGAATTGAAGAACTCCTCGAGAGTGCAGTTTGTGTTTTTGGCAAAGGAATAACTGAAACCATTGACTGGTTAAAAGAAAAAATTCTTTGCGGCGAAGTAACCGGTCAAATCGAATTGAAAAGTCAGCATCTACCTTTTGTCAAAAGTTTTCATGCTTCCTTAAAGTATTTACGTTTGTCCCGTTTCTGGAAAGACGGACATCAGGAAGAACTTGATCTTGATTTGAGAAAAGAAAACCATTTATTGATTTCACAATTCCTGCATTTCACCCAACTGATTGAAATCAATTGGGCGAGTGGCAGAACTTCTGAAGTAAATGCACTAGGAAATTTCCATGAGTACTGGCGTTTTCACTGGCAGCCTGATCTGGAAATTTATCTTATTCGCATTGCGCTGTATGGAAATAGTTTTAAAGAAGCCACACAAAAATACATTCAGAAAAAATTAACCGCACCGACTGAAATATACCGGATTGCCCAATACCTGGAACATTCCTTAAAAGCAGGATTTGAAGAATTGCTACCCGTGCTTAGCCAAAAATTATCCGGAATCATTTTACAAAATCCGGATGTAGTTCAGTTAAGCACAATGATAAGACCACTGATGTCTGCATTGGAATATGGTTCGATTCATCAAACCAATCTGGGCTTCATAAAAAAAGTACTGGATGAATTAATACCGAAATTAGTCATTTCCTATCCGGAATCCATCCGGTTTGTCGATTACAACAAGAGCAAACAATTGATGCAAGCCTTATTGGTGATACAATTGTATTTTGACAAAAACAGGAATACGGAAACTGGAGATTTATCTGATCTGTGGAAAACACAGCTACATCAGATGGCGCAAGATGAACTCTCCCATCCGCTATTGAAAGGTAAAATATGGAATTTACTTTTAGAGCGAAAATGGATTTCAATGGAATCTTTTTTACAAGCCTTTCATTTGCAATTTTCATTGCACTCCGATATTCCTAAAGCCGCACATTGGTTTGAGGGTTTCTTGTATCATCAATCCGCATTTTACCTGATGCATCCGGACATTGTACATTGTCTTGATACCTGGCTGCTTTCTTTGGATGAGCTTCATTTTAAAGACCATTTGCCCTTATTGCGCAGAGTATTTGATCAGATTTCGGCTGGAGAGCGGCAACGGATTTTTAGTTTGATTGCAAATCAACAAAAAACTAAACAATCCAAATTGTTCTGGTATTTAGATACACAAATTGTTCAGAAACTGGATGGGATTTTGGACAGAACAAAGACAATTACGAATTACTAATTATTAATTACTAATTAGTAATTCGTAATTAGTTCTAATTGATCACCAAACTCAATTGAATTGATTGAAATTGGATATGAAAACCAAATTAAACTCATCACTTGAAGATAGCTAATTAACTGTCTTAGTCAATCTCATTAAACTCCATAGTGGTTAGTATGGAATTAAACCAAAGCAAATCACACTTTAGTCCTCGGGCGAATAAATTTGACTCACAAACTACGAATTTTTAGAAGTGATTTGGATTTTTGTGATTATTTTTACATATCTCCTCAGCTTCTGAATATAAACATTCCGACATTTCATTGTTAAAATATCTGATGCTTTAAGTAATTTGATCCAGTACAATACTTCCCTGGTTTCTTTGTAAGCAATGGTAAGTTTAAATAAAAAATCAGCTTTTGAATATCCGCTTATTGCTTCCTCAATGTTTGCACCAATCGAATTGCCGCACCGCACCAATTGTTTGGATAAAACATATTCGTTTTTCTCTTCTACCAAAAATTTATATACTTTAATTATTTTAACAGCAAATGCAAAGCTCTTCTCCAGAATGATGTTCTGCTTCATTTCTTGTAGCTTTAGGGTTATTCATAATTTCAAACTAATTAGTAATTGCCAATTAGTAATTAGTAATTGATAATTAGTGTTTAGTGTTTACATTGCTTATTCCTCTTCCTCTGCAGCTATAACCCGTTCTTCAAGCCAGAATTGATTCGGGTTCTCCCCTTTTATGATGGTTACTTTTTGAAAATTAATCAATTCGAGTATGCCAAGGAAAATAATAATTCCATGAATCCTCGTTTCGCATTCTTCAAACAGTTGTTCGAAACTGGCTTTGACAAATTTGCGAACTCTGTTGATCGTTTTATCCTGCTCAACTTCTATATCGAATTGATAATTGTATATTTTGTGTACCACTGTTTTCGGCCCTTCTTCAAAACGCTGCATCACTTTCTGAAACACCTTCATGAGGTTGAACAGATTGAGCGTTTCCCATTCTGCATCGATTAAAGCTTTACTTGCCAGCGTTTCAAATTCCTTTTTCAGGTTTCCTCGTGGAATTCTGAAATAGCGATCATCCTCCAACTGGCTCATTTCTTCAATAACCTCTTTGATGGATTTGTATTCCAGTAATTTTTGGATTAACTCTTTCCGGGGATCTATTTCCTGATTGTTTTCATCCAATTCTTTTCTTGGGAGCAGAATTCGTGCTTTGATGCGAATTAATGTTGCAGCTACTAAGATAAATTCACTGGCCAGATCCAGATTCAAAGATTCCATCTGCCGGATATAATCGAGAAAATCGCCGGTGATTTTAGCAATGGGTATGTCGTAAATGTCGAGTTCGTCCCTTTCTATGAAAAATAACAAAAGATCAAATGGACCTTCAAATTGCTGGAGTTTTATCGTGTAGGTATTCATAAAATTCTAAAAAGGGACTGCGAAGGTAAGGCTTGCGGGTCTGGTTTCAAACTATTGCTGATACTTGTTCTATCTTCGCTGCATGACCCCAGGAAAACTCTGTTTAATACCGGTTCCTTTGACCGGTGGCAATGAAAAGTCATTAAGCCAGCAATCCATTGAAGCTGCCCATGGATTGACGCATTTCGTGGTAGAACGAGCTAAAACCGCCCGGGCTTTTTTAAAATCCATTAAGCATCCTATTCATTTACAGGAAATTGTGATACATGAAATACCCCAGGACCCGGATCTCATCTTTCAAAAAATGATTATTCGCGAACTTTTGAAGGGGATTGATATGGGTTTACTTTCAGAAGCAGGCCTGCCCTGTATCGCCGATCCGGGTTACGAAATCGTTCGACTGGCACATGAAAGCAATATTACGGTCTACCCTTTCTCGGGACCCAACTCCATGCTGCTGGCTCTCATGGCCAGCGGACTGAATGCACAGCAATTTCATTTTCATGGCTACTTACCGGCTAAAAAAGAATTGCTCCGGGATAAACTCATTCAATTGGTGAATGAAATCAAGAAAACAAGAGTAAGCCAAATTTTTATGGAAACGCCTTACCGCAACAAACAGATTTTAGAAATGATCAAATCAATCATTCCTGCAGACTTGAGTTTTTGCATTGCAAGTTCTTTGTCGACTGCCGAAGAAATTATTCAAACAAAAAAAATCAGGGAGTGGAAGGAAGAAGAATTTATCAGACACTATGATAAACCCGCGATTTTTATATTGGGAAAATGATTCAGGAGAAGGGATATAGGCTTTAGGTTTTTAGTTTCCGGATTAATCCTGACATGTTATTTGTAAATGAATGACAAAATTCAACTGACTAATATTATTGCCTTTACAAAATTCATACAAAAATTAAGCTGTTGATTTGATCTATTGCATTTAAAGATCTTTAATTTTAATTGAGATGAAGCAGATGCGCTCGTATAGCCTATTCACCTATAGACTTAATATGCTGTTCTCTTCATAAACCATCTGACCTGATGCAGGTACCAATTCCATCGGATCCAGTGCTTTGAAATTATAACCCTGTATGGTAAAATACTCCAGTACTCGTGGAAGTACGGATTGCAATTTTTTGTAAGATTTCAATGAATCGTGAAATACAATGATCGAGCCCTGACGGGTATTTTTGATTACATTTTGATAGCAGGCTTCTGCACTCAATTTAGGATCAAAATCTCCACTCAATACATCCCACATCACAATTTTATAATGATGTTTTAAATAACGGGTCTGGGATGGGCGCAGTCTGCCATAAGGAGGTCTGAATAATCTCGATCCGTTGGCAATTGCTCCTTTCCGGACATTCAGAATGTAATCCAGATTGTCGTTACTCCATCCGGAAAGATGATTGTAAGTATGATTTCCCACGGCATGGCCCCTTGATTTAAGATCATTAAATATCTGAGGAAAGCGCTCGGTGTTTTCGCCAACGCAAAAGAAAGTGGCTTTGGCATGATATTCATCCAGGGTATCCAGCACCCATGGAGTTACTTCCGGGATTGGTCCATCATCAAAAGTCAAATAAATATCAGCTTCATGGCTGTCGATTCGCCAAACCAGATCAGAAAACATGTTCTGCAAAAACCGTGGAGTAAAGCTGAGATACATAGGATTATCCAGGGAATTAATTGGTATCTACGTGTAAAGATGGAGACTGGATTTCAGGTTTTTAATAATATTTTAATGGTTAACAATATCTTATGAAGACAGATATGGATATTTGCATCCATTTTCAGAAATTGTGCTTATGGATAAACCGGTTCGTTTGAGATTTGCTCCAAGCCCTACAGGGCCCCTTCATATCGGAGGGATTAGGACCGCTCTCTACAATTATTTATTTACCCGTAAACATCAGGGACAATTCATCCTGAGGGTAGAAGATACGGACCAGGGTCGCTATGTACCCGGTGCTGAAGAATATATCATCAACTCTTTGAAGTGGGTTGGACTCATACCGGATGAAGGTCCGGGATTCGGCGGCGAATTCGGACCCTACAGGCAATCTGAACGAAAAGCGATTTATTCAAAATACGCACAACAGTTAGTAGAAAAAGGAGAAGCTTATTACGCATTTGATAGTGCTGAAGAATTGAATGCTTTGCGCGATTCAAACGGTGGCAATCAGAAGTATGACTACAATACCCGGCATCAGATGAAAAACTCCGTGACTTTGGGAATGGAGGTGGCCAAAAAGAAAATGGATGAAGGTGATCCTTATGTGATCCGATTGAAAGTACCGGAAGCTCAGGAGGTCGTTATCGAAGATGTCATTCGCGGAAGAGTCTCTTTTCATACTTCAGATCTGGATGACAAGGTGCTGATTAAATCAGATGGCATGCCGACATATCACATGGCCAATGTCATCGACGACTATTTAATGAAAATATCTCATGTGATCCGCGGTGAAGAATGGTTGTCATCGACAGCGCATCACGTGTTATTGTATAAAGCATTTGGTTGGAAAAATGATATGCCTGCATTCGCGCATTTACCCCTGATCTTAAAACCTACAGGCAATGGAAAACTATCCAAACGCGATGGCGCACAGTTTGGATTTCCGGTTTTTCCAATCAGTTGGATCGTATCGGATGGTGTTGAATTTTCAGGTTTCAGGGAATATGGATTTGAACCCGATGCATTATTGAATTTCCTTGCACTATTGGGATGGAATAATGGCACCGAACAGGAACTATTTACTATAGATGAATTGATCCAAAATTTTTCACTGGAAAAAATTGTAAAATCCGGTGCACGATTTGATTTTGAAAAAGGAAAATGGTTCAATCAGCAATACCTGCATAAAATTCCCGAAACTGAAATGGTGTTGCGAATCAGGCGCGACTTTCACGAATTGAATATTGATTTGAAGGATGACGATTGTCATATGATCTATGAGTTGTACAAAGACCGCGTTGTATTTTCAAAAGATTATTGCGATTTTGGCAAAGTGTATTTTGAAGAAATCACCCATTACGACAAAGAATTTGTAGAGAAAAAATGGAAACCGGAACATCTGCCGGCGTACCAATCCATTCAGGAAATAATTTCAGGTATACAAGACTGGCATGCAGCTGAAATTGAAACACGCTTAAAGGAATTTGTAAAAACAGGCGCGATTAAACCGGGCGAGTTATTTCCGGCACTGCGCGTAGCAATGAGCGGTATTCCGACCGGACCCGATGTATTCAAAATGATCCAATTTACAGGCAAAGAAAAATTCGTTAAGAGAATGGAACAGTTTATCCAATATCTCAAAAGATAAATATAAGAACTATGAAAATTAAATTTTGTGGAGCAGCTCGTGAAGTAACCGGATCCAGCCATCTCATTACAATGGATAATGGATATAAAATACTTTTAGACTGTGGTATGTTCCAGGGGCATTTTGATAATCTCGAAGAATTGAATGCCAATTTCAATTTCATTCCGGCCGAAATCGATGTACTTATTTTATCACATGCACACATTGACCATTGCGGCAGAATTCCGAAGCTAGTCAAAGACGGATTTAAAGGAAATATAATTTGTACACCGGCAACCCGTGATCTTGCCGCCATCATGTTACTGGATACTGCACATATAAATGAACGCGATGCAGAATATCAGAATAAAAAACTGGATCGAAAACGCGACAAGCATCCGGGTCAGAAAATACCAAGAGTCAACCCTATTTATAATGCAGGAGATGTAGCACAGGCCATGAAACAATTTGTTACAGTATCCTATGACCGTTGGATGGATGTTGTAAAAGGAGTAAAAGTTTTATTTACAGATGCAGGACACATTTTGGGTTCTGCAAGTGTAAACCTGGTTATCAACCAGGGAGGCGATGATTTGCGAATTGCATTTTCAGGAGATATTGGCCGTCCTAACAGGCCCATTTTAAGGGATCCACAGGAGATGTGGCCAGCTGATATCATCATTACCGAATCAACCTATGGAGATAAATTACACATACAAAAACCGGCTGAGAAAGAACATTTTCTCAATATCATTCGCGAAACCTGTGTTGAAAAAAGAGGCAAGCTGATTATTCCTGCTTTTAGTTTAGGAAGAACTCAGGAACTGGTTTTTCTTTTGGATCAATTAGTCAATGAAGGTACATTACCTAATGTTCCCGTTTTTGTAGATAGTCCGCTGGCTGTAAATGCCACAGATATTTTTAAAGCTCATTCAGAATGTTTTGATGATGAATTGCACGAGTATATTGTTAAAGATCCGGATCCGTTCGGATTTAAAAGGCTAAGTTATATTACCGATGTCAACGATTCAAAACGACTGAACACCAGTAAAGAACCCTCCATCATCATTTCAGCTGCCGGAATGTTGAATGCGGGAAGAATTCAACACCACGTTTTTAATAACATAGAAAATCCAAAGAATACCATATTAATGGTCGGGTATTGCTCACCCGGCACTCCAGGCGGACAATTGTTGCGCGGAGCAACGGAAATCAAATTATTGGGAGAAGAATTAAAAGTCAATGCAAAAATTGAAATCATGGATTCTTTCTCTGCACACGGAGACCAAAAAGAAATGTCTGATTTCCTTTCAAATCAAACCAAAAGCTGCAAACAACTCTTTCTCGTACACGGAGAATACGAAACCCAATTGATCTACAGAGATTATTTAAGACAACATGGTTTTGATAAAATCGAAATTCCTGATTTAAAACAGGAAGTAGGTATTTAGAACATAAGAATTTATTCAACACATAGTTCCACATAGAGATTTTCTAATCTATGTGTTCCTATTTGTACTATGTGTTTTAAAAAATGCAATCTACCAATTTCACGGCTTAATGATGATCTCATGCGCCACATCAAATTGAAATACCGATTCCTAATTTTAATTTATTTGCTTATTAGCTATACGGTCATATTCCCAATCGAATTAATTTCAATAACACATCCTGTCTTAATCTATTTATAAGAATTCATTTAACACATAGTACACATAGTTCCACATAGAGATTTTCTAATCTATGTGTTCCTATTTGTACTATGTGTTTTAAAAAATGCAATCTACCAATATCAAGGCTTAATGATGATCTCATGCGCCACATCAAATTGAAATACCGATTCCTAATTTTAATTTATTTGCTTATTAGCTATACGGTCGTATTCCCAATCGAATTAATTTCAATAACACATCCCGTCTTAATCTATTAATAAGAATTCATTTAACACATAGCTCACATAGTTCCACATAGAGATTTTCTAATCTATGTATTCCTATGTGTACTATGTGTTTTAACAAATGCAATCTACCAATTTCAAGGCTTAATGATGATCTCATGCGCCACATCAAATTGAAATACCGATTCCTAATTTTAATTTATTTGCATATTAGCTATACGGTCGTATTCCCAATCGAATTAATTTCAATAACACATCCTGTCTTAATCTATTTATAAGAATTCATTTAACACATAGTACACATAGTTCCACATAGAGATTTTCTAATCTATGTGTTCCTATGTGTACTATGTGTTTTAAAAAATGCAATCTACCAATTTCAAGGCTTAATGATGATCTCATGCGCTACCTCAAATGTTAGTACCGTTTCTTCTTTTTGATTGATGCGGATCTTATAGGATCGGTCGTATTCCCCTATCGAAATGATTTCCAATACAGCTCCCGGTTTTAATTGAATGTTATTCAGATATTTTAGGAAATCAACATCCTGATTTTTTACGGCAATCATGATTAATTTTTTTCCAACCTCCTGGATGGAATTAAGGGTGATTTGATTCCGGTATGTGAAACTTCCCTGCTCATTGGGAATCGGATCTCCATGAGGATCAAATTTCGGATGCCCCAGAAATGCATCCAATCTATCCGTTAGTTTCTTGGATTGAATATGTTCAAGTTGCTCTGCCAATTCATGCACTTCTTCCCAACCGAATCCAAGATTGTTATGTAAAAAGGTTTCCCAAAGCCGGTGCCGGCGGAGGAGATCCAGTGCTGTTTTCTGGCCTTCTTTACTCAGGATTACTCCGTAATACTTTTCATGGGTCAAGAACTTTTTGTCAGCCAGTTTCTTTACCATATCGGTTACGGATGCCGCCGTTGTCCCGAGCTCTGCCGAAATGGTATTGGTCAGCACCGGATGACCGGCATTCATTTGACCAATTTTGTATATTGCCTTCAAATAGTTTTCCTCTGATGTACTAAGCATTGCATATATTTTAGACAAATCTAAATTTATTTTTAAATATAACTAAATAATTGCCGACATGAATCAAAAATTTGAGATATTGACCGATATTATTAGATCCAGAAGAGCCGTATTTCCCCAACATTACGAATCAGGCCAAATCTCAGACGAACTCCTGGATGCCATACTGGATAATGCCCGTTGGGCTCCGAATCATAAAAAAACGGAACCCTGGAGGTTTGTAATCATCACCAATGAAAAGCTTCAGTTATTATCTGACTTTCTTGGGGAGTTTTATAAGAAAAGAACCACCAACGAAAACTTTGATCCGGTCAAAATGAAAAAGGCAGGTGAAAAGCCGCTCCAGTCAGCTGCAGTCATAGCTATTTGCATTCATCGCAGTCCGGAATCATTAATCCCAGCCTGGGAAGAGACCGCAGCGCTTGCCTGCGCTGTTCAAAATATGTGGTTGAGCTGCACTGCTCTGGATATAGGCTGTTATTGGAGCACTCCTGAAGCGATTTACCAGATGAATGAATTTCTGGGTTTGGGAGAGAGCGAATCCTGTCTTGGATTATTTTATATGGGTTGGACTAAACAACAACTGCCGGCCACCAATAGAAAGAGTATTCATGAGATTTCCAGGAGGCTTTAAGGTAAACCTTGAAGATAATTTCTTCCCTGATTGAACTTTGCACTATGACAATCGCAATTTTGATTTCCGGTATTAAACGAACTTCCAATTCCATATTCTAATTTGATCATCTTACCATTATGAAAAATCAATTACTACTGTTTTTTATAGTTGTCCACTTCAGTCCAAATGTCGCACAATCCCTATATGACCTCAACAAAATCCAGGAAATCAAAATCACCTTCCCGTATTCCAACTGGGACCAGAAACTGGATTCACTGCATGCAGCAGATACAGATGCCAGGCTCATTGCTACAAAAGTGGAATTGAATGGTGTCATATTCGATAGTGTTGGAATCCGCTACAAAGGAAACAGCACGTATAATGCAGCACGCAATAAAAATCCACTGAACATAAAATTGGATTATGTCAAATCTTCTCAGAAATATGATGGGTATAATACCTTGAAACTTTCCAACGGTTTCATGGATCCCAGTTTTTTACGGGAAGTGATGGGTTATAAAATAGCCAGGCAATATTTACCTGCTTCGCAAGCCAATTTTATAAACGTATATGTCAACAATGTGCTCATCGGTCTTTATACAAATGTCCAGGATGTCGATAAGGATTTTTTATCCAATCATTATTATTCATCTTCCAATGCATTCTTCCAATGTGACCGCACAGATAAACAAGTGACTTTGCCGGGTACTTGCCCTTCCGGAATGGGAAGCGGATCAGCATTGAAATACGTCAGCGCTGATTCCGCATGTTATTACAATAATTATGAACAGGAATCAGATGCGGGTTGGAGCCAGCTGCTTCGAATGATGTTTACTCTGAATTCAGATGTCAGTCAAATTGAAAAATACCTGGATGTCGATCGCGCACTCTGGATGCTTGCAATTAATAATTTCTATGTCAACCTCGACAGTTATACCGGTTCCGGTCACAATTACCTGGTGTATGAAAACAATTCGGGAAGATTCAATACGATACTCTGGGATCTCAATGAATTTTACGGATCTTTTGCTAACGCAGGCACCGGTCCTCAATTAACCGTTGCACAAATGCAACAACTGGATCCATTGCTTCATATTAATAATGCGGAGCGTCCTCTGATTTCCAAACTTTTTTCCAATTCGAAATGGAAAAAAAGATATCTCGCTCATTTATATACGGTACTTACAGAAGCTAAAAATTCCAATGGATACGAACAGGACGGCCTGGCCTTACAAAACCTGATCAGCACATCCGTGACCAACGATGTCAATAAGTTTTTTTCAAATGCAGGTTTCACCACTAACCTGTATAATGATTTTACCAACTCCGGTGGCATGGGCAACAAAACCTATCCGGGTTTAATTTCCTTTACAAACGCACGGATTGCATTCTTAACTAATCACGCCGCTATTAATGTAACTAAACCACTCATTGAAAATGTAACCTCCCTGCCGTCTGAAGTACATAAAAATGATTTGATCACCATCCTGGCTAAAATAAGCAATGCCGGTGTCTATAAATTATTTTACCGCTTTGATAAGGAAGACGTATTTATTGAAACCGATTTATCAGATGACGGCCTTCATCAGGATGGAACAGCAGGTGATGGCATTTATGGCGCCCAGGTTAACATCCGGCAAAACCAGGAAATGCAGTATTACATTTATGCAGAAAACGCCAACATCGCGACCTTATCACCGGCACGTGCTGAATATGAATTTTATACGATACATGTCAAAACAAATACATTTACTCCCGGTGAAATCCTGCTTAATGAAGTCATGTCATCCAATACCAGTTATTTGATGGATGAAAGTGGCGAATTTGATGACTGGTTTGAATTGTATAATACAACTGATCGCGATATCTCATGTTATGGACTCTTTGCTACCGATAATCCTGACAATAAATTAAAATGGGAATTCCCGGATACCGTAATCAAGGCAAAATCATATCTGTCTGTATGGGCAGATGAAGATGGGAAAGATCCAGGCCTTCATGCTAATTTCAAATTATCCAAATCCGGTGAGAAAATTTTATTGTATACATCAGATAGTGTGCTATTGGACCAGGTAGAATTTCCCGCATTAAATGACAATCAATCCTATGGCATCTGTAATGGACTTTGGAAATTTACCAAATCACCCACATTCGCTAAAGAAAATGATTGCCTGACAACGAATTCGCATGATGCCGGGGCCATTGAATTATTCAATATCCAACCCAATCCATTCGAACAAAAGGTTCGCATTATTTTTAATGCGCGTTTCCCGGTTTCATTACTGATTTCAGACGCGATTGGCCGCCCGGTCTTTTCAAATCAACACATCAACACGTCAGAACTCGAACTAAATACAAGTCAATGGATACCCGGAATTTATTTTCTGAATGCCGACTTTGAGAATCGATATGAATCAAAAATAATAATCAAACATTAGGTATTGAGGTGTGAGTCTGAATCTAATGTGATAATCAATTTTAAATCGGGGTTTTGATATCCTTCCATTATTAAAATACGAATTACAGACTTGAGTCATTCTTCAGACAAATCTCGTAAATAGAATTGCTTAATTTTTGGGCACCACTTTCATTCAGATGACAATTACCCAACCAGTCTTTTTTGTCATCGAAAAGAGTGCAAAATTCGCGGTTATTTAAATTAATGAGTTGAAATGACTTTTTATCCTTGCCAAATTTTAATGTATTTAAAACCGGAATCCCATTCTGTGTATTTTTCAAGCCAGGCATTTCAATAGCGATCAGCTTTATTTTGTATTGATTACAGAGTGAATCGATTTTCATTAAATAATCAGATTCCATATATTTAAGACTATCCCAAGTCACTGGAGCATTCTTGTTGTAATCACTTTTGTCAGCTACAACCCGCTTAAATTTTAACTGACCATATTGTAAATCCACTTCCCGGTGATCTTTCGAAATTAATTTTTTTAGTAGTTCCTTCGCAATCCATCTGAATTTCCATAATGGCAAATCGCTGATAGAATAACCAGATAAATGATAACAATGGTCTATAACCGGATTTATAATTTCTGAATTAAAATCATCGCCAAAGCAGGAAGACAAACCAAGAATGACCCAGTGCGGTAATTGATTCTTTTCGAGATATGATTTAAGCTGAAGATAATTTGCTTTCAAACTCGCTCCTCCAATACTGAGATTATAAGTCGAAATCCCCTTCTCAAGGAATAGTCCTGCATCTACTCCATCCATTGCCAAACTATTGCCAATGACTATACAACGGAATTGCTTATTTCTAAATTCACTTGCTTCAATGCACTTTGAAAAGTTAGAATCCAGCTTCTGTACCGCAAAATAATAAAGGAGATTTACCACCATGAACAGCATAGAAAACAATATTGATTTGAATACAAATGTCTTCATGGTTAAAATTGAAAGTAAATAAATTCATGTTGTGAGCCGGCAAACAATACAATGCCGGCAGCCAGTACAATATAAATACACCAATTTCTGACCTGATATTGTGGAGACAATTGCAAACCGTGCTCCTTATCTCGTTGAAACCATTCATACACCATAAACGCAACAACAAAAAGTATGGTCAACCAATAGTCAAAAACCAGGAGCGTATTGGGCATCATCCTTAATGGATCATGATTCCATATAAAAATTCCGGTAACATATTGAAAGGCATGATTCAAATTTTCAGCCCGAAAAAAAATCCACGCAAAAACGGTTAAACTAAATGTAAAGGCCATTGCAAAGAATTCCTTACCTGAAGGAATAATTCTGCCCCGTGTCGAAATATCCAGCTTGACTCTGCTTTTACCCATAAGCAATAGGATTAAAAAAAATAATGCATGCAATAGTCCCCAGATAATAAACGTCCAATTGGCACCATGCCAGAATCCACTGACTATAAATACGATAAATATATTTCTTACCTGCTTTCGAAATCCGGCCTGACTCCCACCAAGCGGTATATAAAGATAGTCTTTAAACCAACTAGTCAGGGAAATATGCCAACGCCTCCAAAACTCAGCAATGTTTTTTGAAAAATACGGAAATGCAAAATTTCGGAACAGATCAATTCCAAAAAGTTTAGCTGTGCCAATTGCAATATCTGAATAACCTGAAAAATCACCATAGATCTGAAAAGCAAAAAACAATGAGCCCATAACCAGTGTTACACCCGAATAATCCACCGAATGATCAAAGATCAGATTAGCGAATTCTGCACAATTGTCGGCAATGACCATTTTTTTAAACAAGCCCCACAAAATCTGCCGCAAACCATCTGTTGCTTTTGCGTATTCAAAGCTTCGTATTACTTTTAACTGAGGCAATAAATGAGTTGCTCTTTCAATCGGACCTGCAACTAACAGGGGAAAGAAACTGACAAACAAACCATAGTCGATAATATTTTTTTCGGGTTTGATTTTACCGTTGTAGATATCAAACACATACGATAATCCATGAAAGGTATAAAATGAAATACCAACGGGAAGTATGACCGACAATGTCCACGGATTTACCTGAATACCCAAACCAGATAAAGCTTCTGAAAACGAAACTGCGAAGAAGTTATAGTATTTGAATATTCCAAGAAAACCCAGATTGGCTCCAACACTCAACCAGAGCCATTTTCTTTTTGCATGTACGGATTCCGCATTGTGCATCTTCAATCCCGATGCGTAATCCAAAAGCGTTGAAAACATCAGCAGGAATAAAAAGCGCCAATCCCAACAGGCATAAAAAAAATAACTTGCTATAAGTAACAAGCCATTTTGAATGCGCAAACGTCCATTCGCGATCCACCAATATAAGCAAAACACCACCGGCAGAAATAGTGCAAAATCTACAGAGTTAAAAAGCACCGGTGGAGATTTTTATTTGAAAGTGAGCTGTCATTCGATTGGAGAGAGAAGCGATAAGTGATAAACGATAAGTGATGAGTGATGATTTTTAAGCCATTCCAATCTTGTTAATTTCATGTAGATCTTGTTCCTTTTTTTGATATTCGTTCTCCTGCTAATTACCAATAGTTAATGATTAATGGTTTATTTTGTCGTGCTCAAGAATCCATATGGCATCCAGAGTCACCATACTGTCTACAGAAATTCCATTATCAATTGCTTTTCTTCTCACGTCTCTGATCCAGCTGGAATCTGTTGGAATATAGGCTTTCAGGTTTTCCAGCTTTTGTTGAAATTCCAAACCCAAATGTGGATTATGATCCAGCACTTGTTCGGCATTGTCAATAAATCCCCATCCGATATTATACAAATTGATATCCGCTCCCATCAAAAGAACTACATCGAAATCATCCAATGCTTGTTTCAACCGCGTATCATTAGCCATCTTAAAACCATTAATTCCATCTTCATATATTTTAGAATAATAGTACCAAAACTGATTTTTGGAAAATGAATTAAATATCTTCAGATTAAACAAGGACCAATAATAACTATCCGCAATCACCATCACCGAAGGTTTTTGTTTTCCATCCGCACTTTCATAATGCACTTTCGGGTATGCAAGCATTTGAGTCTTCATAGGGAAAATCAGATTCAACGCAAGCTCGATATCCCTGTCATCTTTTCTAGCCGGTTCATATTGAATGCTGTCCCAGAACAATTCAGGCATATCCACATTTCGTTTTTGCTCCAGGTAGTGAATGATTGAATCTGCTGCAATACAGGCGCCATAGTTGGTCCAATGCACCCCATATTTGGAATACAATGGATACGTGGCATTCTTTTTCAAATCGAGAAAATATGAATTGAAGTCAATATAATTGATACCGAGTGCTTTCGCCCTTTCGGAGAATACCTCATAGTTAGAAATGCTTTTTGCATAATTACTGCTATCCGGAAAAAATTCTGAACAATATTGTCCTTTACTGGCAGTCACCACAAACAGAAATGTCTTTCCATGCTGAGCAAGAGAATCCTGGATTTTCTTTACTTTCCTGAGACATAGATCGATTTGATTTTCCCCGATAAAATCACGGCCGTAAAAGGCTTTAATATAGTTGTATTCGAATAAATATCCATCTTTACCCTGTACGATATATTTTGCATGGACATTTCCTAAAACAGAGTAAGCAAACTGGTTATTTAACTTTATAAAGTAAGGCCTGAATCCAAATTCAGAATTCAAATAGTCCTCTTTATACTTTTGAAATCTACCTTCAATCCAGGCTTTCTCGTCCAGTATCGGATTGTATTTTGTTTCAATTGCACCATGAAGTCTTGCTTCGTGAATAAAATGAAAGTCCCCTTGTAACCAGGGAATAAACCAAATCCCCAGCAGGAACCAAACCAGATATTTTTTAATATGCTCTTCCTGATTTTTCATTTTAAAATCTGAAATAAATGAATGGATTGAATCCACTTGACGTAATCATGGCAATACAAATTACCATTAATAACATACTGCATGCAGTCATTAAATAATGTCTGTTGATTCCATAGGTATCAAAATAAATTTTATCCTGCAAGTCAATCCCGGATTTGGAAATAGTGAAAAAAGAAAACAACACAGCAAAAAACAAATAAAAAAAGTAATCTGTATTTAAATGTATGACAAGCCCCGATTTAAAGGTAAACATGCATTTTAAAAATGTCATGGCATCCGGAAGATGTTCTATCCTGAAAAACACCCAACCAACCAGAACTACCATGAACGTAATGGGAATGCTAAACCATTTTCCCATTCGGGCATAGAGGGTATTGAGAAAACTTCTTTCCATCACCAGGAATAATCCATGATAAGCTCCCCAGACGATAAAACTCCATGAAGCGCCATGCCATAATCCGGAAACCAGGAATACGATCCATAAATTAAAATATAAACGCGTTGTTGAATCCACGCGGTTTCCACCCAGCGGAATGTAAAGGTAATTGCGCATCCAGCTTCCCAAAGTAATATGCCATCGTTTCCAAAACTCGGTGATGCTTCCGGATACATAGGGGTTGTTAAAATTTTCCGGAAATTTAAATCCGATCATTTTTCCAAGTCCTATCGCCATATCCGAATATCCGCTAAAGTCAAAATAAATCTGAAAGGTGTAAGCCAGAATTCCGGCCCATGCTATTTCACTATGAAGAGTAGAATAATCCGCAGCAAAAACCTGATCTGCATAAGCACCCAAATGATTGGCAATGATTACTTTTTTGCCCAAACCTATGGCAAAGCGATAAAAGCCGGTAAGTTTATTTTCATCCGTCTCATTTTGACTGCGGTCACTGATTTGATCTGCCAGTTCATGATAACGAATAATGGGTCCTGCAATCAATTTCGGAAATAAAATGATATAGGTCTGATAGTCCCAAAAATGATTCAGCGGTTTGTGAACTTTCCGGTACACATCAACGACATAGGTGATGGTTTCAAATGTATAAAATGAAATTCCGATCGGCAGGATCAATTTGATCCAATGCACTGGACCCACTCCTGCTAATTTCAGAATTCCATTTACATTTTCAATAAAAAAATTAGAGTATTTAAAATAAATCAGCAAACCCAGGTTCAGGGATAAGGATAATATCAAATAAGTTTTCCGCCGCCAATTATCCGTGGTTGCATCCATCCATTGCACCAGATAAAAATCAAGGAAGGTGGTGGATAGAATTACAAAAATAAATTTTGGAGCTCCCCAGCTATAAAAAAAAATACTAAACGCAAGTATTACAAAGTTCTTGTACTTTTTTCCAACTACATAGTAACACAGCAGAAACAAAGGCAAAAAGTAAAGAATAAAAACGATGCTGCTGAAAACCATGAAGTCAATTACAAATTATAAATAATGATGTGGAACTATTTAATATTTAACCCGAAAAATGATCGAAGATAGATTCACAAAAATAAAAATTGTACTTTCCCATTGCAGAATTCCTGTTTGTCTGCAATCATCCACCCCGCGCATTATTCTCTATGCTTCAATTTTTCATCTTCCTTTCCCCCTATACAAATCACCCATTCGCCAACAATTTTTTCATGTTGCAATTGCTCCTTTATTTCAATCAGGCTTCCCGTGAAATATTTTTCATACAGCTTGGATATTTCTTTAGCAAAACAAGCCTGCCGTTCTTCCCCGCAATATTCGATAAGCTCATCTACACACTTTAACAAACGGTGTGGTGATTCATACAAAATCGTTGTACATGTCAATTCGGAAAGCCATTTTAACTGAGTCGATCTGCCCTTTTTTTGTGGCAGAAACCCGTTGAAGAAAAATTTATCACAAGGCAATCCGGAAGCAACCAAAGCAGGCACGAATGCAGTTGCACCGGGCAATGCTACGACAGGAATATTCTCCTTGCGGCAGGATCGCACCAACAAGTATGCAGGATCTGAAATACCCGGGGTGCCGGCATCTGTAACCAATGCTATGGAAAGTCCAGACTTCAGTTTCTCAACAATAGATTGTAAACTGCGATGTTCATTCTGACTGTGAAAACTCTTCAGTGATTTGTCAATATTGAAATGCAGTAATAACTTATTGCTTACGCGTGTATCTTCCGCCAGTATCAGATCCACAGTGGTAAGAATGCCTAATGCCCTGGGCGTCATATCCGACAGATTACCGATAGGCGTTGGTACCAGATAAAGGCAAGGTTTCTCTTCGCGGATTTGTTTCATTGCCAAATAGTATCGCTGTTGCTAAGCTTCTGAGATGGAATACTGATAAGATTCTGTAATCTGATTGGTCAGCAGTTTTTTGCAACTATCCTCGACAATTTCTTTTGCCGCTTTTTCATCCACTGCTTCCAATTGCATTTCAATATGCTTGCCAATGCGCACATCCTTGACTCCGTTAATATTCAGGTTATGCATATTTTTAGCTACTGTCTTTCCCTGTGGATCCAGTAATTCTTTGTGAGGCATAATGTCGATTCTTGCTTTATATGATTTCATGTGGTTGTAATTTTATTTTTAAATGTAGGAACAAGCAAACTTAATAGAATATGGATCAGGATCACCAGGCTCAAAACTATCGCCCCTATGCGGATCATTGCAAATAATGAAAGAATTTCAATGATTAAAACGAATTTGTATTGATCAAGCCATTCTTTGCTGAGATGGATTTTCAGAATTTTTAAATGACTGATCATTAAATAAGAAAACAAGATGACGATGCCAGTATAAACATATGGATTCATAAGGTAATCTTTGAATCCGACATCGGAATTACGAAGAGCTAACATTCCGCAAAAAAACAGGCCACATGCAGGAACAGGAAGTCCGGTAAAGAATACATCTCTTCCTGAACTACTCACATTGTACCTGGCAAGCCGGAATGCAGCGGCAATAGCGATCAAAAAACCCAAATAAGGTAACCAATCAAAAGGAGGATCCAAACTTAGAATATGAAAACTGATCATTCCGGGTACGACGCCAAAAGTCACCACATCGGATAAAGAATCGAGTTGCACACCTAATTCGCTTTCCTGTTTCATTTTCCTGGCCACAAAACCATCGAGAAAGTCAAATGCCGAAGCCAGAAGCACAAAATAAATACATTGCATTTCTCTACCCTGTATCAGGCTGATGAGTGCGCAACAACCAAAAAAAAGGTTGGCTACTGTCAGAGCATTGGGCAGGTTGAACATCCGTTGAGATATGATGCACAAAAGTAATGGATATGGGTGTGACTATGAAGCAGAAACATCGGGTATCTCCCAATCTCCTGTTTTTTCATAATTTTGGATCACTTTTGACGTTTTTTTGTTCATTATTTTAACTCTCAAGGTGTCTTAATTACCGGAAAAAGCGTTACAAGCAGATAAATCCTTCAAATGAATAAGGTCTTATACCTGATACTCTTTCTTTTTTGTTTTGGAATCATGGGAATCGCCCAACCCACCAATGACAATTGCAGCAGTCCGATAAACATTCCCGATGTGACCAATTTTTGCAGCAAAACAGGGGAATTCACCAATGTCGCTGCAACCCCATCTGGTTATGGATCCGCAACCTGCTGGCCCAATACCGGCAAAGACGTGTGGTTCAGGTTCCGAGCGTTTTTTACCGATGTCAATATTGTGATCATCGGTACCAATTTGGGTGGAACCAAGGGTGGAACGCTATCAAAACCCATGGTCGCATTATACAAAGGAGTGTGCGGAGGTACAATCTCTGAACTTGAATGCGGAGCTGACAATGCAGGACGGGGAATCTTAAGCATTTACCAGGGTGGCCTGATCGTTGGTGCTGATTATTTAATCCGGGTTGATGGAGTTGCCGGTTTTACGGGAACTTTTCAAATGTGTATCAATAACTTTAATCCGCCTGCTGATCCAAAACAGGATTGCATATCGGCAACCGTTTTATGCGACAAGTCTCCTTTCGTTGTTCAAAAATTAAGTGGCGGTGGACTCGATAATGATGAAGCCAAAAATTCCTGTCTGGGAGATAATATTACACAGGTTTCTGAATCTTCTTCCGTATGGTATACCTGGGTTGCTGCCAATGACGGTACCCTGACTTTTACACTTCGACCGCTTAATCCTTCAGATGATATCGATTTTGCGGTTTATGAATTGCCTAATGGCGTGCATCAACCCTGTGACAATAAAATTGTATTACGATGCAATGCAACCGCCCCTCCCTGCGCCGGACCTACGGGACTCGATACGATTGATACCGATATTACCGAAGACTTAAATTGCAATAGTGGTGAAAATGGATATTGCAAATACATCGATATGAAACAAGGGAAAGCGTATGCATTGGTCATTAATAATTTTACCAATACAGGAATCGGTTTCTCGGTGGAATGGGGAGGCTCCGGAGAATTTGCAGGACCAACGGCTAATTTCGGAATTGATCCTCCTTCCGGTCTGAAATGCGAGACGGATTTTACCGTAATTGATTCCTCCAGCACCCTGCCACCGAGCAGAATTGTGCGCTACACCTGGAATTTTGGTAAAGACGCCATTCCTCAAATGGGCAATGGAAATGCAAATCAAACAGTCCGTTACAATTCTTTCGGAGAAAAATTTGTTGCCTTGACGATTGTTTCTGATCTCGGATGCCAGCTAACAGAAATCAGAAGAGTATTTGTCGAACCTTGCTGCGAAGATTTACCTACTTTAAAAATTGTGCTGGATAGCATGCGGAATTTATCCTGTTACAAAGCCAACGATGGTATGATTGCCGTAAGTGGCGACCAGGGATCGCCGTATGATGAAGACAATAATGGTGTAAAATCTTTTTATTATCAGTTCAGTCTGGATGGACAAGAATTCTCACAGGCTAATGTTTTCAGAAATCTTTCCGCCGGGAAACACAGGGTATTCGTTCAGGACCGGAAAGGATGTATAGATTCGCTTGAAGTTACCATCACTGAGCCTGCAGAAGTAACACCAAATGCAGGAGTAGATCAGGAAGTGGATCTGGGCGAAACAATTGATTTAAATGCAACGACAGTGCCGCCTGATTTTTATATCTATGATTGGTATCGTGGAGATAGTATTGAATGTAAAAATTGTCAGAATACAAGAGCTCTTCCATTTAATGATGGATTCTATTCTGTAAAAGCAACCAATGCCAATGGCTGTTCAGGTGTGGACTCCATTTATGTCAGAGTACGTAAAAATTATTTTGTTTATCCGCCGAATGTCTTTTCCCCTAATGGAGATAATATCAATGATTTTTTTGATGTCCTGGGAAGCAAATCCATTGCAAGCATAGATTTAATGCAAATTTTTGATCGCTGGGGAAATTTATTATTCGAAGGAAAAAACCTGGCACCCAATAATTCCGGCGCTGGCTGGAATGGCAGAGCCAATGGACAACCCTGCACACCCGGTGTTTATGTCTATTTGATTAAAGCAAGATTTATCGATGGTCACATTGAAGCAGTCAGTGGTGATCTTACCCTGATGCGATGAAATCAAAAATGTTCTTTTTTTTTATGTCTTGTTTCTCCTTTTATCAATGCAAAGAAGAAGCAAGAGTGCTTACCGATGAAGAAGCCGGAAAATGGGCAAATAAAGAAATGTTGCGCGACATCAATCTGGTCTATAGTGACTCAGCAAAAATTGAAATACGCATCATCGCACCGCAGATGATTCGCTACACGGATAAGAATGAATCGAAAGAAGAATTTCCAATTGGATTTCAGGCCTTCTTCTATGGTGAAAATAATGAATTGCTCAATACATTGGCATCCAAGTATGCCATTCGCGTAAGAAAGGAAGGCAAGACGTATATGAAAGACAGCGTAACATTCACAACGGTAGATAAAGAAATATTAAAAACATCTGAATTGACCTGGGATGAAATTCTGGGACGGATATCTACGGATAAATTTGTGCGCATCATTCGCAAAAATGAATTGCTGCAGGGGTATGGCTTTGAAACCGATCAAAACTTTCGTGCCGGTACAGTTAAATCTGTCGATGCAATCATCCCTGCTGAGAAACTTTACAAAGAAGAGAAATAGCACTTAAACAAATTTAGAATCACCCGAATGTAGTGGCAATCGACTCATGCCGGCAAAACCTATTCGCACATCTTATTAATACTAGCCGGTAGTTGCGTATGGGTAAAGACCGCCATTTCAGATATCTGCAGTGCGATCCAAATATTCAGATGATTTCGTAACTTTGCGCAACAATGATCATCACCTATATTCTTTTCTTTCTTCTTTTAAGCGCAATGTTTTCGGGTGCGGAGATTGCATTTATTACCGCAAATAAACTAGCGGTAGAAATTAAAAAGAGTCGTGGTAGCGGTACGGGTTCAATCTTATCTTCCTTTTTTGAACGGCCTGATGATTTTATTGCAACTTTATTAGTGGGCAACTCCATTGCAATCGTCATATTGACTTATCTTCTTACCGAACTTTTTCACGATCCTCTTTTTGCACTTGGTTTGACACCCGGATTAACGGTATTTATTAATACGGTTATCGTAACCATGATCATTTTGATATTTGCCGAATTTTTACCCAAAGTATTTTTTCGTTTATACTCGAATCGTTATTTACAATACACGGCTTACCCGCTATTATTCTTCTACAAGTTGTTTCATATTCCAACGAGAATGTTGTCAATTGCCGCCAATTTTGTAATAATCAAATTACTCAAACAACCGGTTTCCAAAACCAGGGTTCGGTTTAGCTTAATTGATCTTGAAAATTATCTGCACGGTCCGATCAAATTATCTGAAGAAGAAATAGACGCGGATATTTTTAAAAATGCACTTAACCTCCGGCAGATCCGTGTCATCGAATGCATGGTCCCCAGAAACGAAATGGTCTACGTCGATCTGAACGATCCGATTGAAGAATTGACCAAAGCATTTTCAGAGTCCAAACTTTCCAGAATAATCGTAACAGACGGAGATATCGATAATGTGATGGGATATATTCATCATCAGCAAATGTTTAAGGATCCCAAAGACATAAAATCTATTGTAATGGATATGCCTTTTGTTCCTGAAACACAAAACGTGTATGATCTCATGCTTCGGATGAATAAACTGAGATTATCCATTGCCTGCGTTGTGGATGAATTCGGAGGCACTTCAGGAATTATAACGCTTGAAGATATTCTGGAAGAAATTTTTGGTGAAATAGAAGATGAACACGATAAAGAAGAATTTATCGAACAAAAAATTTCAGATACAGAGTTTATTTTATCCGGCCGACTCGAGCTGGATTATCTCAAAACAGAATATGGGATTGAATTACCCGAAGGAGAATATCATACCTTATCCGGTTATCTGATATCCGCTATTGGTTACATCCCCGAACAAGGCGCTGAGATTGATGAGGGAGGATATAAATTCATTCTGGAATTGGTCAGTGACACTAAGATTGAAACGATCCGCCTGATTAAACTGGATTGAGAGAATTGAAAATGAAACATTTTTAATTCTCACTGGTCTTCATGATTTGCCTGACTTCTTTGCTTTTTTCTTTGCTTCCTTTTTTCCTGACTTTAAATCCATTTGCTGTTTGGCTTTAAGCCGTTTCGTTCTTTTTCCTTTTTTATCAAACCAAAGTTCATCCTTACAATCGGGATCACCGTGATAATTGCAAAGGATTTCCTGACCTGCTTTGATATCTTTAATTGCTACAATTTCGATGACATTTTCATTGAGATCATAAATGTATTCTGCATTTGGTTTGTAGGAATGATTGTAAAGAGAACCATATCCCAATGCAATAGCACCTTCATCATCTTTTTCACCCCAGACAAAATAGTAATCGTGAAGATCAGTTTGGTGAATGATATCGACTTCTTTTTTTGGAATGATGATGACCGGACAGATTTCGATAATGGACCCTTTGGAAATGGCTTCGGCTGTAAATACTCCGCGACCTTTGTTTTTTACCCTGGCTATAAACAGGCCGTGGATTCTTTGCATGGCGTTTCTGAATTTGAGTGCAAATGTATTAGCTTTGCCTTACTTTTTGGGAAAGTATGCAGGATGTAAAATTATTTTCAGGAACCTCCTCAAAATATCTGGCGGAAAGCATTGCAGATTATTATGGATATTCACTGGGAAATCTCAACCTCATGAGATTCAGTGATGGAGAAATGCAACCGGTGATCAATGAATCGGTTCGGGGTATGTTTGTATTTCTCATTCAGTCGACCTATGCTCCTGCCGAAAATCTTTTTGAATTATTATTAATGATTGACGCGGCCAAAAGGGCATCTGCATCTTATATCTCTGCCGTAATTCCATACTTTGGATATGCAAGGCAAGACCGCAAGGATAAACCCAGAGTACCAATTTCAGCTAAACTGGTTGCCAATCTTTTACAGGCTGCAGGAGCAGATCGCATTATGACTATGGATCTTCATGCTGACCAGATCCAGGGATTTTTTGATATTCCACTTGACCACCTGAAAAGTGAGGCCATTTTTATGCCTTATCTCGAAGAGACAATCCACGATAAAGTGGTTTTCGCCTGCGCCGATGTGGGTGGAGTAAAACGGGCAAGAGCATATTCCAAACACTTTGGCTGTGACCTGGTTATCTGCGATAAATACAGGAAAAAAGCCAATGAAGTGGAAGGGATTACCGTAATCGGAGATGTCAAAGACAGGGAAGTGATTCTTATTGACGATATTGTAGATACAGCAGGTACCCTTGGAAAAGCCGCTGAAGCCCTGGTAGAGAAAGGTGCGGTTAGCATTAAAGCCATTTGCACCCACCCTGTACTATCCGGAAAAGCGTACGAGACTATAGAAGCCTCCAAAATTTCTGAAATGATTGTTACCGATTCTATCCCATTAAAAAAGCAATCTCCTAAGATCAAGGTCCTTAGCTCCGCCAAACTGTTTGCCAAAGCCATCCGCAATACCCATGAGCACCGCTCAATCGAAGCGCTGTTTGTAGAGAAATAATTTTTGAATAAAACAGACTAACTGCTTATCTTTGCGCTCCCTTTTTGGGATTATTTTTTCAAAAGTATTTGATATGGAATCAGTTGTGATCAACGCGACCGCCAGAGCGGGAAAAGGAAAAACAGCTTCTTTACAGCAAAGAAGAGAGGGTTTGGTGCCTTGCATTTTATATTCCAGGGATGAAAACATCACTTTTAATGCAAATCCGGCAGAACTCAAATCCTTATTATACACCCAGGACTTCAAAGTTGCTGAAATCCATCTGAATGGAAGCGTGCATCGCTGTATTCTGAAAGATGTACAGGCTCATCCATTGACTGATAAAATCATCCATTTGGATTTTTTAAAACTGGTCAAAGGAACGACCGTAAAAGTTCAGGTTCCACTAAAACTTACAGGTGCCGCAGCCGGAGTTAAATCCGGGGGTAAAATGGTGCAGCGGATGAGAACTGTTTTAATCAAAGCAGCCTCAGAAAATATAGTACCTGAAGTTAAATTGGATGTAAGCGCCCTCGAATTGGGCCAAACCATGCGTATCAAGGACATTGAACAGATTAAAGGCGTTGAAATTTTAAACCCGGGCAGCACACCTGTTGTAGGCGTAGAGGTACCAAGGGCATTGAAAACAGATACTCCTGCAGCTGCTACCGCAGCAGCACCAACTACAGCGACTGCTCCGGCTGCAGCTAAAGCACCTGCCGCTCCGGCAAAAGGGGGTAAAAAATAAGCATTTACTACAGACAGATATAGCTCAAAAGCCGGCCTTCACGACCGGCTTTTGTATTTTGTGTCTATTCTATAAATCTAGTAGGTTTGATCCATATGCAACCCGTAAATCCTTTGAAACTCAGTTTGTGTCAGTTTGATATCATCTGGGAAAATGCTGAAGCCTCCCGGGCTAAACTCTCCGGAATTCTAAGCTCAATTCCCGAAAACAGCACCGATATTGTCATTTTACCCGAAATGTTCACCACCGGATTCAGTATGAAATCCAACACACTGGCCGAAGAGATGGGAGGTCCTACCACACAATGGATGAAAAAGCTTTCCGGTCAATTGAATACAGCAATAACTGGAAGCATTATCATTCGGGAAAAGGGCAATTATTTCAACCGACTTCTATGGGTTGAACCCGGAAAAGAGCAAGCAGAATTTTATGATAAAAAACATCTTTTTACCCTGGCCGGCGAACAAAATCATTATCAAGCAGGAAACCGGCAATTAATTCTCGAATGGAAAGGATGGAAAATTGCCTTCTATATCTGCTATGATCTCCGTTTTCCGATCTGGTCGAGAAATACTGAAAATGTTGATTTGATGATTTACGTGGCCAACTTTCCCGAAAAAAGGGAGAAAGCCTGGAATAACCTGCTTCCTGCCCGTGCCATTGAAAACCAATGTTATGTCGCTGCTGTGAACAGGGTTGGCACAGATGGAAATGGTATTCCACATCGCGGTGATTCCGCAGTTTATGATTTTGAAGGCAATAAAATTCTCGATCTGGGTCAAAGTCAACAAGTTTCGGGAATCGAACTCAATCATCATTCTCTCCAGGTTTTCAGAAGGGCATATCCTTTTTTGAAGGACAGGGATAGCTTCAATTTGTGATTTCAAAAATTTTTCCGTAATCAATTCACTTTCCTATGCCTCAAGGCATAGGTTATTGAATTAATTCATATTATAAAAATTTATAATATGAAAATTTCGTTATAACTTAGCCACTCTTTTACCAGGAGAATTACCAATGCAAATCAAGATCCAGTTCCGGCTTCTGTCCTATACCACCATGGCTTTAGTATTCCTGTGCCTTTCCGAAGCCTGCGCTCCGGCAAAACCTCATCTGCAAGCCTACCGCAAGGATAAAAGACCTTTGGAAAAAAAGCATCCGGATGCCTACAGACAAAATGATCTCCGCAATGAAATGATAAACTTTTCACGGGAATATATCGGCTGTAAGTACAAAACCGCCGGTAAGGATAAAAGTGGTTTTGATTGCAGCGGCTTTGTGGGATTTGTATTTCATGCATTTGAAATACCTCTGGCTGCGAGTGCACACGAACAAGCTAAACAAGGCAAAAAGATTGAATTAAATGAAGCGAAAGCAGGTGATCTTGTTTTTTTTGGAACTGACTCTAAAATCACGCACGTCGGAATTATCAGCAAAAACAAAAAAGATAATTTAACGATTATTCATAGCAGTTCTTCTAAAGGAGTGATAGAAGAAAACATTTTGAATTCGGATTACTGGATTAAAAAAATTCAAAAAGTAGTCAGTCTGAACTCTTATGTAAAAGTGAATGATCAATCAGCAATGATTACAAATTAAAATTGAATCCCGAATAAAAATCACTCGTCTGAGCTCATATTTCCAACCATTTTGCAAGATGCCATTTTTCTTTTTCAGTGTTCATTCTGAATAAACGAATACCCAAGAAGCAAAATGCAGAATTAAATTTTAGTGTTTTGATTTGTCTGTAAAATGATCAATGTGTTTCTCTAAAAAATTCAAATCATAGAATAATACCATCATGTCTTCTTATTGAAAATGAATGAATACAACAATTCCGTTTTCACCGAGTATCTTTGCACCTTAATTTTTTTTATGATACACCTGATATTGTTCGGGCCTCCGGGAAGCGGAAAAGGGACTCAGGCAGTTAAACTTGCGGAAAAATACAATCTCGTCCATATTTCGACCGGAGACTTATTCCGTCATGAAACCTCCCAGAAAACAGAACTCGGTCTGAAAGCTCTTGAATTTATGAGCCAGGGAATGTTGGTGCCGGATGAAATCACCATTGGAATGTTGAAGAAAAAGGTTAAATCCCTGCCCGATGCCTGCGGTTTCATTTATGATGGATTTCCAAGAACCATTGCCCAGGCCAATGCACTGGATCATATGCTGGAAGAAAACAATGAAAGCATCAGCATATTGCTTTCCCTGGATGTACCGGAAGAGGAAATCGTAAAGCGAATCTTAAACCGGGGTATTAGTTCGGGAAGACCGGATGACAATGATGAATCAATCATCCGCAAACGAATTCAGGTTTATTTACAGGAAACTGCAGCGGTCTTTGAGCATTATGCAGTAAACCGCAAATCAAAATCAATTAATGGATTGGGTACTATAGAAGAAATTTTTCTTCGACTTTGCAGTCACATCGACCCTCTCTGTTGAATACCCGACATGGCTGAACAAAACTTTGTTGATTATGTAAAAATTTTCTTTCGCTCCGGTAAAGGAGGCGCAGGATTTGTCCATTTTTTCCGGAGCAAACACAACCCGAAAGGCGGACCTGATGGAGGCGATGGCGGACGCGGAGCCCATGTGATTCTGAAAGGAAATGCGCAGCTTTGGACCCTGCTGCATCTAAAATACCGCAAACATATATTTGCCCCGGATGGCGAGAATGGTTCTGAAAATAATTGTACCGGTCGGGATGGGGAAGATTGCATTGTCGAAGTACCTCTGGGAACTGTGGCCATCGATGCTGAAACGGGAACCAAACTTCTGGAAATTACCAGAGATGGAGAAGAGCAGATTCTTTTACCGGGAGGCCGGGGCGGGAAAGGAAATACCTTTTTTAAATCCCCTACACAGCAAACTCCCGATTTTGCGCAACCCGGCGAACCCTGCCAGGAAGGCTGGAAAATTCTCGAATTAAAGCTTCTGGCTGATGTTGGACTGGTTGGATTTCCGAATGCCGGTAAATCTACCCTGCTCTCGGTCTTAAGTGCTGCGAAGCCAAAAATTGCGGATTATGCATTTACTACGCTTGTTCCCAATCTTGGAATCGTATCCTACCGTGATAATAAATCTTTTGTAATGGCCGATATTCCCGGTATTATCGAAGATGCGCACCAGGGAAAAGGACTTGGCGTGCGTTTTATACGTCATATCGAGCGCAACAGTGTATTATTGTTTATGATACCCTGCGACAGTCAGCAAATTGAAAAAGATTACCAAATCTTATTAAATGAATTAAATCAATTCAATCCCGAATTATTGGATAAGCCAAGAATACTGGCGATTACTAAAATGGATATCGTCGATCCGGAATGGAAAGAACTCATTCAAAAGGAATTGCCCAAAGACCTTCCCGTTGTTTTTATTTCTTCCATTACACAACAAGGATTAAATGAATTGAAAGATTTATTATGGAAAGAGCTGCAGCTGGCTAATTAACCTGTTCTTTGCCTTCTTCTTTCTTTGAATCTTCTTTCTTTGGAAAATCTTTATCCGCCCTATCAATTGCTTTTTGCGTTTTCTCCCAGAACTCAGAAAATATGGGCTTCATGCTATTGATCAGCCATTTCGATTTTTCTGGAACTGCTTCCAGATAGGTATAGCAATGAGACTCCGCTTTTGTAGCTGCTTTAAATAACTTCAAACGGTCCATAAATAATATTGCAGAACTATAGAGTATGAGTACGATTAATGCAGATACCAATCCCCCGGCCAATTTGTTGATAAAATTGATATGTGCGGTTTCCAGTATTTTTTCGAATCCTTTTCCAATAAGACGAATACCAACCATAACCAATAAAAAAGTCAAAACAAATCCAATAATTACATTGAGCCTCGGATCCGAATCCATTACTTTTTCAATCAGGGAAATAATCAGAAATGAAAATTTAAGACTGACCAGAAATGCAATGAGAATACTGATGATGCCAAAGATGGATTTGATAATGCCCTTTGAATACCCAAGATAAAAGGCTGATCCAATCAGAATCGCACATAAAATATCGATGAACATGGCCTGTTTTTTGAGGATTGAATTCCTTCACAAGATTAGAAAAAAATTTGCCCTTAGAAATTAAATTTTAAAAAATGCTTAAAATTCTGGAGCACAGACATTTTTGCATAAGAAGCCTTAGATTTGTCTTGTAAAATGCGTACATCTATCCTCATTCTTTTGCTCCTTCCGGCATGCTTTTTCAAGGCCCTGTCCCAATTGGATGGTAACGTATCCAGATATCAGGAACAACCCAGTTTGCCAAGGGTATTCATGATTGGAGAATACGAGAAACCGTATGAAAACATGTCCGCCGGTTATGAAAAGCTGCTCCTCAACATTTATAAAGATGATGTTGATAAAGCATTTTATGCCTGGACCTCTGTTTTAATCAGTATGGAAGATTATGCAAAAGAAGTTTCGTTTAATCTGAATGGATTGAAACTCTGGATCAATGTGTTTTTTAACACAGATGGTACAATTCAACATATCGTCTATTTTCCGAAACCCAATTCCAGAAATATGGAATTCGAACAATTGACCAATTTCTTTATTAGTTTTTGCAAAGTCTATCATTTTAAAGATCCTATTCCGGTAAAATGTTCGCATTTCGGAAGCGCCTCCTTTCCTACTTTTGCAAAAAGAAACTGATTTTGAATTTCAACAAGTACCTTTTTCTTTTTAATGCAATACTTTTTTTTATTTCGTCTTGCGTAAAACATGAATCGGTTTTATTTAAAACACATTCTGTTCCGACAAAAGATGAGATCAATTCTGTATTTTTCAAAGATGTCAATCACGGCATTGCCATTGGCGGCAACCGATGGACCCGTGGTATTGTATGCCGCACCAGCGATAGTGGTTTACACTGGGTTGTCGATTCCGTGTATGATAAAGAATTGTTTTGCCTGAGTTCGACTTCGGATCATGAAATCGTTGCTATGGGCATTGAGCTCATTTTATATCATGTGAAGGAACAGGAAACGATTATTCATAAAATAAAACACGATGGTACATTTCGATTTATCAGAGGAATTGCGGCTTATGATTCCAACACTATCATGGCTGTTCATGCGTTGAATTACGGCAGCATTGAAAAATTCAGCTTGCATTCTGATTCAACCCAAACCGTTTTGAATTTGAATCATGAATTAAAAGCGATTCAGTGTATTGACTCTGTACATTGGCTGGCCTGCGGTTACGGCATCGTGCTTAAGTCAAATGATACAGGAGTACATTGGGACACATTAAACATTAGCGGAGATGATTTTGTGGATATTAATTTCATATCACCGGGAATAGTTTATATCCTGGGTTCGGGCGGAACCGTACTGAGATCTCTTGATTCCGGTAATCAGTTTCAAACAATTACTTCCTCCGGAATCATTGGCAGCTCACCCGTGTTGCGATGCATCGCATTTAAAAACGCACAGGAAGGATTGATCGCCGGCGATGATGGATTTGCGATGCGTACAAGAGATGGAGGCCTTACCTGGATTCAACTGGATGGTTTGCCCATATTTGATATTAAAAATATGTGCTTCGATGGCGACCGGTATTGGCTATGCGGTACCTCAGGAATGATCATCTCAATTGAATGATTGAGCTAAATTAATTGCATGCACATATTTCCCTCCTGCATGCACATCTATTCAAATCTGTGCAATCTGCGACAACGGTGTAATCTGCGTAATCCACGTAATCTGTGTAATCTGCGAAATCTGCGAAATCTGCGTAATCTGCGTAAAAAAAAAAATAGCCCCAATAAAGGAGCTATTTGTAAATGGATTTTTGAGGGGTATATAAACTTACATTGTTAGACGATTGATATTTCTTCCAATCTGAGTACCCTGTTTTTGTCCGGCCTCAAGACTGAAACGATAGTTGATACCTCCGTACAAATTCGACATATTAATTTCATCAGCCATTTGCTGGAAGGATTGATATGATCTTGGAGTACCATCGATGTCTTTTCTGAATTCATGTGTACGATCTGTGAATGCATAATTGTATCCAAACAGTTCATTCATGATTTCTGATCCCGTCATACCTACAGCTGAAGGGCTGGAAGAATATTCGGGTGTTGCCTGAGAATTAATTAAAGAAATAAAATCCCTGTCAATATTTTCTTTAATGTAGGTTTCAGGTCTAAGCATGTTGTATTTGTATTTCACTTTCCAGGATGCAACTGTAGCATCATGCAACCCAATACCTAGTTTCACAAAAGCCTTTGCTGCAAAAGACAAATCTTTTTGTTCCTTGACTAAAAGATCGATCAGAATAGACATGATGTGTCCGGATACAGATATAGAGTAATCCTGATCATCATTCCAGTATTTCACCATAGCCACATTCACTTCATCCAGATTTTTAACTCTGTTTCTCACATCAAGGGCATATGAATAAAAAGTTGAGTTGGTTGCTGTAGAATATGTCGGAGGGGAAATTGGATCTGTCTCATCTGACAAAGGAATAAAGGTGCGTACTTCACCCCAATAAGGAAGAAGGGGTTTTTTCAACTGGCTTGATGTTGGTGACCAAAGTCCCTGTCCCTGAGGAGCAGAGTAGTTGGTTGGATAGTTATTTAGGAAAGCTTCTTCCTGACCATCTGTTATGGAATAGTCATAAATGGCCTTACCCATCATCTCACCGAACTGCATGGACTTTTTCATAACAGAAGCATCGGTATGGTCTGGTACGCTGGCTCTATGAAGATTATAAAGATCCTGAATCTTCTTTTTGCCTGCCGGCGGAGCATTTCTGTAAAACTGGTTAAAAAGATAATACATGCTTTCGTTAACAGCCAATGACCAATTGACTTCTCCACCTTCATAAATTACCGGTAGACTTTGAGTAGAAAGACCACTGATCTTACCCTGGAGGGATTGCTGACCATCCATTCCCAAAACTACCGTTTCGTAAATTCCGATACCCAAATACGCGAACGCCCTGGATGCTATGGGCGAAGTATATCCAGGTGTTTCTTTGGTGAGCTGCAAGCTCAAGCTCATCCAGTCAGTTGCAACCTTACTACTTTCAGTACTGGTTTTGCTGAATTCACTAATGGTTTTCTCGTCTTTAGTGCAAGCGGCTAAAAACAATACAAACATGACTGCTGAGTTTACTGGGGATGCCATGAAATGTACTAATTGCCTCATGATTTATTAAGTTTAATAGTTTTCAAATGCTTAATAAGAATCTGGCTTAACCAAATAATACTTAATACCAGATAATATGATTGAGGCATTAGACCAGAACCGGTCTAAAGTTAACAAAGGGAAGAATACGCCACGAAGTTAATCATAGTCTTGGCTTGCCACCAAATTTATTTGCACATTTCTTAAAAAATCAGGGTAAACCCTGAGTTTTTAAAAATATAGAAAATCGTATATAAATGCCTTAACTAATTATAAAAAACTAATCCGCAGACCTTTATATTCCAACAATAATTATATAGATCATTTTTCGGCTTATACCATTAAAATAACTGCAAGCTTTGTTAATGGCAGGAAATGGCAGCTCAGATTTATTTATGAACGGTGAGATAGAATTTGGTAAATGTTGATATGGGCTGGGTGTTTGCCGTGATATCAATGTCGACAATTTGCGGCCCATCTTTATCCTTGCTGTTATAACTGATCTTTATGACTGATTTCGCTCCCGGCTTTATAGGCAGCCTTGACCAATCAAGCGTGGTACATTCACAGGCCGAAATCAAATCGATAACTAAATCTCCCGGGCCTGCATTGGTAAAATAGATTTCCCGCTTTAGAATTTGTCCTTCTTTCAATTCGCCAAAATGATAAGCACTGGAATCAAAAACGATTTTCGCTAATTTTCCTACGGTATCCAATGGAGCGGATTGCTCACGATGTGCTCCGGGACTTTGATTTGCCTGAGCATGAACCTTCTTTGCACTGCTGCAACTGAGGGAAAACAAAACGATCACCGCTGCATACCTGGAGCACTTTAATAATTCGGCAGATTCAAAAAATCGCATCGGAATGGTTTAAGGTTAATGTGATATGGTAGTAATTGACTTGCTTACAGATGCAATAATAAATACTAAGGCTAAAAGTTTATTGAATGGCATCCTTTCAAGTACTGCGTCTTCTTTGCATACATTCAAATTCTCAACGTTAAAAATTAGGCAGCCCCGATCGTAAGACCAGGGCTGCTGAAATTGTGAACGAGATATATTGTAATTCTATTTTTTAGGTGCCTGTGTCTTAGCCTTTTTATTCATCACTTCTTTCTTAATCTCAATGGTTGTCGGACCTGCAATGATTTTAAACTCAGTTCTCCTGTTAAAACGGTGTTCTTCTTCTGTGCATTCTTCACCGTTGGTACATTGATTGAGAATTTTTTCTTCTCCATAACCCTTGGCCACTATCCTGTCCTTATTGACTCCTTTATTCATCAACCACTTTCTTGCTGAGTTTGCTCTTCGCTGGGATAATTTTTCATTATAACTATCATCACCCCTGGAATCGGTATGTGAACCCAATTCGATAACCATATCCGGGTATTTATCCATCAAGCCTTTGAGCGTGTATAAATCCTTTTCCGCATCGGGCAATATTTTATCATCATCAAAATCATAATAGATATTATTCAAACGGATGGGTTCATTAATAGTAACGATTTCCACATCAGACTCAGGAGGCATTACCCGTAAGATAACTTCTTTCTTCAGGCTTTGATCCGTTGTAATTCCGACTGTATTGAGTTGCAATTCAACCGGGAAATACCCTTCTTTGCTAACGACGACTTTATAGGATTTCTCCTTATCGAGCAGATGATTGACCTGGTTACCTTCACTGTTTGTCTTAGATTGAAAATTGCCTTCCTTGCCGCCGACGATTTCTATTAGTTGTGCTGTTGGGCCTTTTACAGGTTTTTTCTTTTCATCAATTGCAGTTATAGTAAGATCAATAACCAGTTTGCGCTTATCGATAAAATAGACGTCATCGCAGCAGGTTTTACTTTTAAGCGATTTGGATTGCGGATCGGGTCTGTTGGAAGTTAATACTGCCCGATCTCCATTCGGACTAATTTTATAAAACAAATCATCCGTACTTGAATTTATAGGTAAACCCATATTTTCAGGAGTGGACCAATGGCTGCCATTCCAGTTTGATTTGAAAATATCAAAACCGCCAATGCCCGGATAATAGTCTGAACTAAAATACAAAGTACTCTCCATCATAAACGGGCAGATATCATCTCCGGGAGTATTTAATTCTGCGATATTTACAGGAGATGAGTATTCGGCTTCACCTGTTTTGGTGGCGTAATACAAATCAAATCCACCTTTGCCACCAGGAATATTTGCCGAAAAGATCAATACTTTCGAACCAAATAACTCTCCTTCAACCGGGTGACGAGTAAGGTATTCTCCATTCACACCCTTCACTTCAAGGGCCGGACTCCAGCCGGTTGCCGTCCTGGTACAGGCATATATTTTGCTTTCCTCCATGAAACCACCATCTGAAACCACCCTGTTAAAAAACATGGTATTTCCATCTTTAGAAAAACTTGGATTTACAGTATGGTAACCAACTCTGTTTATTAATTCAGGCAACAAAGTGGCTTGTGACCAACCTTTTGCTTCTGAATAGGTGCTGCTGTAGAGTTTTGAAAAATCGGATTCTTCCTTCTTTGCAGCTTCATTTTTATTTTCATCTGGTTTGGGTTCCTCAACTTTTGTTTCTTCTTGTTCAGAAGGTCTGTTTCTGTTGTCCTGTTTTTTAGTTTCTTCCTTTTTGGTGCCCTTCTTATCGTTCTTTTCGTCCTTGGCCGATTTACCCTGCAGCGAACTCAGATATATAGTACCGGTATTGTCGATTGCAGGACTATTCTGATTTTCCGGGGTATTAATTGCATTGCCTGCATTTTTCACAACCAAGGCTACATTTTCATTCATGCCTGCCCTTAATTCAATTCCCTTCAATTCATTCTCCGCCCATTTTTTCAGATTCTCATCTGCACCCAGTTCGATATACTTCTTAAATTCCTCTGCAGCTTCCGTATAAGAACCATTCATCTTTAACGCTTTTCCGTAATTAAACCGGTGCTCAATGTATTTATTGGTCTTGTCCCGTGCCAGTACTTTATTATACCAATTGCAGGATTTGGCATAATCTCTAAGTAAAAGATGAGCGTATGAAATTTTAATGGCAATGTCTTTTTCTTTTGCGTCTTTATAAGCCTTTTCGTATTGTTCCAATGCTCTGTAATACTGACCCTTTTCAATTTGTTCATCACCTGAAATGATCAATGCCTGTTTAGTATCTCCACTTGCAGGCTGCGCGAAAGTGTGCAAGGAAAAGAGAACTAAAAAACTGCTAAATAATATGAATTTGCCTTTCATGTTTTACGATTGAAATCATTCAATAAACAAATTAAAAACGAGGACAGAATACTTTTGGTTTTGGATTCGGTTTTTTGGTAATTGCTCCAACATAAAGTACACCGATCTCCAGTCCGCCCGGGCCGGCACCCGGTGCTTTTGACAAATCAGAAGTGGTCATGTCGTAACCCAACTGCACCTTTACGTTTCCGTAATCCATTCCCGCCATAATCTGTAGTGCATCATCAAAACGATATCCCAAACCTGCATTCAGTCTGACTTTCTTTTCTACGTTAAAAAGATAACTGATCATGCATTGAGGGACCGTTTCTGATGCTTTTTTTAGATTCCTTGCCCAGATCATCGGAATGAGATCTGTTTTTTCATTCAGATGATATTTTAATGAAGCGTGCCCGGTAAATAATAAATCTAATTTATTAACTGCACCGCTTCCAAGGATTGCGGCAGTTGGTTTATTGATGTGATTGACTGCAATGCCTAAAGTCATAGTGTGCTTTTTCTTAGAAAGCGGAGCCGTATATACCAAGCCACCGGAAATGTCATTATAACTAGCTTTTCCCTGCTGCAATCGCATTAAATCCTGAGAACTACCTCCTCCTGTAGATGAGATGCCTTGCAGATCTTGTCCCTTTTCAGGACTCTTGGCATTTTGACTCACCCCTCCAAATTGAGCACCAATAGCCAGGTTTCCTTTACCCAGAACTAAATGGTATGCTCCCGATGCTAGAAAACCTCCTTTACCAAGAGCTATCTCACCGGACCTGTCATCCAAAAACGTAATGGCTAATGAGGTCCAGTCTTTTTTCCTTAAAGCAAAGCCAAAATTGACTTCTATGGCAAAATCTATGGTCTTGTAAGCCCCTGGGAAATTAGGAGCACGATCTCTGAAGATTCCACCAAGGCGATACGTACCCTGGAACCCACCTGTATTCGCTGGATTGATAAAAACAGGTGTCATTTCATACTGCGTAAAATTGACATCCTGAGCTGAACCATTTAAAAAACAACCCAGAAATCCGACTACCAGTAGTTTGTATAATTTATTTGCCATGCCTGGAACTTTAAAGGGCGAAATATACAGATAATTGATGGAGAGATTGAGAATCCGCTTTTAAAGATCTGCTTTTTTAACGTTTTAAAAGTTCTTCTTTGATTTTAAATGATCATTCAGGTAATGCTCCCAGTCCTCCGGATTGTCAATGTCTTCCAATGTTTCAAGAAGTGCATAGGAATGATTGTCGTTTTTTAACGTATCACAGGTTTCATTAAAAACAAGACTGGTACTCCAGGATTTATTCAAAAATAGCCCCGGAATCCGTTGGTTTAAACCGATTAAATAATAACCTCCATCCTTTGCCGGACCAATCACGCAATCGGCATCATTCAAATAATCTAAAGCCTGGTTTAAGTGATACGGTTTGAGATAAGGACAGTCACTGCCTATTAGTAAAATTCTGCGGTGTACTAAAAATGCCATTTCAAATGCATTCGAAATCCGTTCACCCAGATCATTGCCAACTTGTCTTTGTTTATCAAATTCCCTGGAATCCCATTCATCATTCCAAATGATTTCATCACTGTAAAAAAGATACTTCTTACCGGAAAATGTGCAGATGGCGTTCCGGGTCAAAAGGCATAATTGCAGATAAACCTGTAATGCTGCATCGTCTCCAATTGCCCTTCCCAGGCGGGTTTTCACCTTTCCTTTGACCGGATTCCGAATAAAAACAATTAATGCGTCTGACAATTTTCCGGCTTTACGATATTTTTAAAACGTACTTAAAGAAATGTACTTTCAATCTAACATCTCTGAATAAACAAATGAATCCTTTGACTCCAATCTACTTGTTTGCTTTCTTCTTAGATGCTATCTCAAGCGATCCATAGATCGTACAATTTCCTGATCCTTTCGAATCGCGCGGGTAGCAAGCCATATAAAAATAATTCCGCCCATAGTCAGAAAGAATCCAAGTTGAGGACTAAAATCATTTAGTTTATTGGTCTTATATAAAATGATAAAACAGGTGCCAATTCCTAAAATCAGCTGGAGCATACTGGATAAGGCGGCTATTAAAATCTGAAAGGTTCTTTCATTGTATAAAAAAACGGCAATCAACGAGAGGATTCCGGATATCCCGGATCCAATCAAAAGAGGCATACTCTCTGAAATGTACAATACCTGGTCCGCCAAAACACCCTCGCCCGGGGTCAGGGTTTTAACCATGATCATGGAAGGAATCCATTCTGATAGAAAACATACGGCCGCTAAAAAAAGCCATACAGTTTGAATGCGTTGAATCATCGATGTTTTATTTAAAGCCGAAATTTAGGCTATTCGACGGAAGGCTAAAGAATAAATAATACTATTTTTTAAAATCAGGTGAGCGTGATGTATACAAATACAAGAATACGTTGGTAGTAGCAAAAAGAACACCTTAACATTTCACATATAGTCCATGCATTGGTTCTTTAATTCCTCAATTGCTTAATTTCCTACTAAACAGCCTACTGCCTAAAAGCCTATGGACTATTTTTGCAACCAATTGAAAACGTCCGTGTCAAATCTAAGCTATTGGGAAAGAAGCAGCTACTTTCACGATGTGGATGTGGTCATAATCGGGGCCGGAATCGTCGGACTTTGCAGTGGAATATCATTATTGGAAAAAGATCCGGGTCTACGGATACTCATACTGGAACGCCATTATTTACCCTTAGGGGCTAGTACCAAAAATGCCGGATTTGCTTGTTTTGGCAGTCCGTCCGAATTACTGGATGATCTTAAGCGACATGATGAATCCAAGGTATTTTCATTATTCAAAAGGCGCTTTGATGGCATTCATAAACTGCTCACATATACCGGTGAAACGGCCATAGAATTTAATAAAGCAGGAGGATATGAATTGATACATCCTAAACATTCCGCTATCTCAATCAGTCAAAATGAGTTGGATTATTTAAATGAAAACATTAAACGTTATACAGGCCTTGCTCGCTACTTCTATTTTGATGATGATAAATTACAGAAATTTCAATTGAATGGATTTACGCGACTGATTGCTAATGATCATGAAGCCGGAATTCATCCTGTAAAGATGATCGAATTGCTTTCGAAGTTATATACGAATAAAGGAGGTAAAATTTTGTATGGCGCTTCCTTACATACTTTTACGGAGAATGATATCTATGTGACTATTGAATTACATGATCAAACTAAATTTAAAACAAGACAAATACTTTTTTGCGTTAATGGTTTTGCTAAATCCGTTTTTCCGGAATTGGAAGTACAAGCTGCACGAAACAATGTATTTGTGATTCAAGCCAATAAAACTCTTCGTCTGAATGGTTGTTTCCATATGGACCGGGGTTATGTTTATTTTCGAAATGTTGACGGAAAACTATTGATTGGAGGTGGGCGGAACCAGGATCTTGAAAATGAATTTACAGACGAGTTTGGTTTTAATGAAAAAATTAATTTGTTCTTACTGGAGTTTGCAAAGGAAAATATTTTGAATGGTGATGATTTTCAAATTACGGATCAATGGTCAGGCATAATGGGATTGGGCTCTGAAAAAAAACCGATTATTAAAATGATCACAAGCCATGCTGGTGTTGCAGTAAGAATGGGTGGTATGGGAATTGCGATTGGCAGTCTGGTAGGAGAAGAAGCAGCACAGATGATCTACACTAATTTAAATCAGCAACAGTAAGACCACATGTTGACATCCATCACACGCAAACTTATTACATTTAGTTTCATTCTAAGGATGGCAATTCCTCTAGTGGCCCAGCATGATACTACTGCAGATAAGATACAGGTTATTCATGCTGATTTATTGCGCTTCGACAGAGGAGGCGCCAATGAAATTCAATATTTATCTCATGATGTTCTGGTTAGACATAAAAATACGTACCTGCTTTGTGATTCTGCAATTATTGAAGATAACAAGATGACAGCAATCGGTCATGTCAGAATCGTGGAAGGGGATAGCTTGCAGATTTTCGGTGATAGTTTAAAATATGACGGGGACAAAGGGATTGCGGATTTTATCGGCAACATTGTTTTAAAACATAAAGGACAGACTCTGTTTACGAAGCTATTGCAATACAACCTTAAAACCAGGGTAGCGACATACTTTACCAAAGGTGTGCTGTTCTCCGAGGATACCAAGTTACAGAGTAACAAAGGTTATTATTTTGCTGAAACGGGACAAGCGTTTTTCAAAGACAGTGTCATCGTTTTATTGCAGGACAGCATGACTTTATTGTCTGACTCATTAATTTACGATACTAAAAATAAGTTTGTAAAATTTACCGGTCCTACTTTAATCGAAAAAGATAGCTTAAATATTTATACCGAAAAAGGGTACTACAATGTTGAATCGCAGCAATCCTATTTCGGCAATAACCCAAGATATAAGCGAGGTAATCAATTGGCAGATGCAAAAGATATTTATCACGATGCCAATAAAAAGATCATCACGCTGGTGCATCATGCTTATATCCGGGACGATAAACAAGAAGCCAAAGCAGACAGTATCATATTTAATGAATCCACCAACCAGGTTAGTTTATTTAAAAACGCCTGGTACAAAGAAGGCGAACGGGAACTATCCGGTGACGAGATTGAGTACAACCGGAAAACAAAGTCACTGAATGTAAAAGGCAAAACCAAGGTCTCTGAATCCGGAAGGATCATCGATGCACTGAGCCTGAAATACGATGGCAATAAAGATCTTGGTATTGCTATTGGCGATGTGCACGTTAGTGATACTTCAGGCGGTTACACCGTGGTTTGCGATACTTTTATTTATAATAAAGCGGACGCAAGATACCGGGCAATCGGGAAAGATCACCGCGCATACATTGCCAGTGCTTTTGATAATGATTCACTGTATCTTTCAGCGGATACCTTACTTTCAGAAAAACGCATTGAACAAAATGATAGCTTTCAGGTTTTATACGCCTGGAAAAATGTAAAAATCTGGAGTAAAAAAATGCAGGGACTTTGCGATTCACTTTACTTTTCAGGAAAAGATTCAACCTTTTATATGTTTGTCAAGCCGGTCATGTGGTCAGATACTTCACAGTTTAGCGGAGATACTATTTTAATGACGATGGCAAATAAAACATTGAAGGATATTTTCCTTCGGCAAAAAGCATTCGTGATCAACAGGGATGCCAATCATCTGGAAAATCAATTGAAAGGCAGGGAAATTCAGGCTCATTTTGACAAACGAAAGATCAATTACATGGATGTGCAGGGGAATGCGGAATCGGTTTACTTTATTCTCGATGAAGCCAAAGGCTATATTGGAACTAACTTCATACAATGCAGCAGCATGCGGTTCTTTTTCAATTTGGATGAAAAAATTGATCACATTGATTTTTATACCAAACCAAAAGGCAATATGCTTCCGCTTCAACAGGGAAAGAAAAAGATCCTGGAGGGTTATTTGCCAAGAGATAAAGAAAAACCACAGTCGCTGGAAGATATTATTCGGAAGTCAGTAAAATAGAAAAACAAAGAAGTAGTGATATGTAAAAGAGGAATTTCAGTAGGCAGTAGGCAGTAGGCAGTAGGCAGTAGGCAGTAGGCAGTAGGCAGTAGGCAGTAGGCAGTAGGCAGTAGGCAGTAGGCAGTAGGCAGTAGGCAGTAGGCAGTAGGCAGTAGGCAGTAGGCAGTAGGCAAAAAAAAATGGGTACAAAAGTTTGTT
>JAKOVW010000066.1 GCA_029781865.1 Bacteroidota bacterium | reverse complement strand
ACGGTTTGCGGCTTTGCGAAGAAGCGGATTTCGGAGCTCAAAACTGTCAACATAGCACAAAAGTTGATGCGAGGTAGAATGTTCAATTAACCACTGAACCCGCTTTTTTGCAAAACCGCTGTTACCTGCTGGCCTTCTGTCCACCGTGTCGTTGTAAGCCTTGTTAATATTGAGTTTTTGTGTCATTTTCTGCTGTGTTTGTCGGGCTGGGTGTCGGTGTATTTTTATTTTTTGAAGCGTTGGAAAATTTTTTAAAAACAATTTTTGTCTGCGTTGGCAAAGCAAGCTCTTTTGCAATTTTTGGTCTGTGCGTTGGCTTGTGCGAATTGCAAATGTGCTTGCTTTTAGCGTGGGCTTTCCTTTGGTTTCATAAATATTGAGATTAAAAGTCCTATTCCTACAATTACGTCAACGATGTTCCATATTTGTCTACCAAGTGCGATTTTGAAAAACGGTTGAAATAGCAAAGCAAGTCCACCATAAATTATCATTTCTGTCTGTCTGCCTTGTTCGTGTGCTTGATATGCTAAAATTGCAAACCCAATTAGACCTGCGAACCTTACAAACTGATAAAATCCGTAAGGCATATCTGCTAAACATAAGAAAAATAAAATCGCTAATACAACCTTTATAATTTTTGCTGTCATTTTACTTTACCCGTATTTAAGTTTTGAGAGATATTTTTAACTACAAATAATGTGGTATAGAAGAATACCAAACCAACCGAAAACATACCAATCAAAAAGCTACCGAAATAAATTATGCCTTGCGAAAAGGTAAAGAATGAAAAAACAAATTTTGGTATTTTCCAGATAATAAACCAAAGAATACCAATGGTAATTATGAAGCCTAAAGCTTTTTGAAGTTTGTTCTTTTTGCCATCGTCACTGAACCAATTCATAATTAATGTAATTGGTGTTAGTAATAACATTACGATTACCAAAAGAGCAAATCCAAAGACAACAATATTTTTTCCGTCTATAATTTGCTTCGTGCTTTCTATAAAATTTTCTCTTGTTTGAATGTTGTCTGAAAACATTGTTTTTAAAGCATCAGAAATATAGGTTCCAATTGAAGCAAACTCACTTTCTAATGAAGTTGTAGAGTTAATTAGTATTGCAATAAACGCGGCACTTAAATAGATTACCCAAGGAACAAAGCGAAATAACTTTTGCAAATATTTTGGCTTATTAAAAAATGCTTTTGGTAAATCAGCAGGATTTATTTTCGCCTTTTCTTCTTCGTCTGCAATCATTCCAAGCGGTTTGATATGACTACTAAAAGGAAGCCATCCAAGAATAAACTCTGTTCCCATTACTTTCTCCTTATGCAGAGAAAACCAAGCGTTAGCAAATAAGCCAAACTCTACTATTTTTATTTTCCAAATTAAACATATCAAGGAGTAGATGATGTTTGAAATGAATAAACAAACAAAAAGCAGCACTCCTAAATAGAAAGCATTTATATTAAAGTATTCCATTAAAATCCGATTTTACCAGTTTTTGCTTCTTGCTGTGCACTTTTTGGAAGTAGGCTAATTAAGCCAAAATTGATTTCTCTAAGTCTATCAAAGTTTTTGTTTGTGATAGCCATATTACCCGCTTCAATTAGGCTTTTAGCTTGTTCCTGGTCATTAAATAATTGAGGTTTTTCAATTAGTCTTTTAAATCTGCCAATTAGGAATTCTGGTGTTCTCCAAAGAATGTTACTTCCTAAATCTAAAAGTTCTTCGATGGCTTCCATTATTTTTACCGGAGTAATTGAATTTAGAAAAACCTGTTCCCTGCCGACAATCTCCCCCAATATTTTATGGTCGTGGTCATTTCCATTTTCATCAACTAATTTTTTACACCATTCTTTATCCTCATTATATTTTATTTTAAGAATTGAAATTCGTTTATCTCTTGTGGCATCATCAATTTCTTGGGCAATTTTTCTTTTGTTGTCCTCAAATTGAAATTTCTTGTCGGTCACATCATCACTTGTTAAGCTATTTGTGTTGATTACCAAATCATCAACTTTTCTTTTGAGTGCAGTCAATTGGTCGGCAGTTTCATAGTCTTCACGTTCAACTGCTTCTTCAATTTCTTCTTCCAATTTTTCACTTAGCGTTTCAACTTCATCTTGAAGTTTTGTAACAGGCAAATGTCTTTGTGATGGATTGAAAACTTCCGAAAACTGCTGGTCAGACATTGGGATATAGACAGTAACTTTTAAATCTCGGCTTTCACTCATTTCTAAAGTGATTTCAATTTCTGTTCCTCTCAAAATATCTCTACTAACTTTGCTTCCATCAATTTCAATATATCCAATAGATTGATTGGCTTCGGGTAAAGCTGATTGTGGGCCTTCTAAAACGTTGATTACAATTTTATCATCACCACCTTTTAAGATTGTTTTGTGAAGCGTGTATTGCTTTGTTCTTTTTTGAGGGAGTATAGTATTTTTTTGAAAGAACAAATCCAACTTGGTTGAATTAGCTTCAAGTTCTGGGTCGTTGTCTGTTTCCAAACAAATGTCGTGAGGTAAAGGTTGCCCTGCTACATTATATTTTCCTTGTGCTATTCCTATTAATTCAGCATCAGTTTCTACGATGTTGCTTTTATCATCAAGAACAGTAAATCTAAAAAAATTGTAAGAGTTTTTAACTAAAGGTAAATCCTCTGAAATCCTATTTGTTAGAGGTTTTCTCCCGCTATCATAACCTTTGTCTTCTCTAGTGATTTGATAAAATAAGCCCTCAATATTTCCTTCAATTCTGCCAGCTAAAATTTCTTCATCTTCTTGTGATGTTTTCTGATAAGCCAATCTTACTTTTATACCGCTGGTAGCTTTTTTCTTGTCTCCTTGCTCAAAGCTTTTCTCTTTTGTTCCTGCGTAATATGCTGCACCAATAGCAATTGCTGTTGTAGGGTCTATGTCACAATTAATTGGGATTTGAAGGATTTCCTCCACTCTCTTTCTTACATAAGGCGTGTAAGTTGAACCGCCAACCATTAGCGTAAACTGAATGTCCGAAGGTTTTAAGGAATTTCGGACTAAGATTTTTTTAATCATATCCAAAGTTTTATCAATATACTCCTTAATTACGCCTTCAAATTCTGAACGGGTTATATCAATGCTAATATCAATTTCTTCACCGTTGTCATCGGTAATATCTCTAACTTCAATCTCTGCGGATGTTCTGCTCGATAAAGTTATTTTCGCATCTTCCGCAAGTTTGAGCAATCTGAAATATAATTTGTTCAGTTTTCCAGTTCTGCTCTTCATTTCATTTTCGAGGTCGTTGAACTTGAAATTTTTATTGAGATAAGGAATGATAAGTTTTTCAACAATCAAATTATCGAAGTCAGCACCACCAAGAAAATTATCTCCTTCGTGGTCTAGCACTTTCATTTCTCCATCTTTTATTTTTATTAACGCAACGTCAAAAGTTCCACCACCTAAATCATAGACAAGCCACTGCCCATTTTCCAAATCTCTTTCTTTGTGTTTGTTTGCATAAGCCAGACTTGCAGCAATCGGCTCTTGCAAAAGAATAACTTGTTTGAAACCTGCTAAATATCCTGCTTCCTTTGTTGCATTTGATTGTATTACGTCAAATGATGCAGGAATTGTAATTACTGCTGCATCAAAACTTTCACCTGAATGAACAAAGCCTTTGAGTTCCTTTAAAACTTCGGCTGATAATTCTATTGGTGTTTTTGATTGGTTAATACTTTTGACTTTGAAACTTTCCGTAGTTCCCATTTTTCTTTTAAACGTTCCGAATACGTTTTCTGAATCACGTTCAAAGTATGTTCTTGCATTTGTTCCAACAACAACTTTGTCTTTTTTGTAGTAAACAACAGAAGGAAGCGTTTCTTTTCCAGTTTCTAAAGGGTTTTTGAAAACCTCTACTTCGCCTTTTACGAATTTGGCAATGGCTGAATTAGTTGTGCCTAAGTCAATACCATAATTTATCATTTTTTCCATTGTCTGATTTTATTTTGTTGATTGAACAATTACAATTCCTTTTTGAGCTATCATTTGCGTTTGACCATACTTTACATAGATGATAGGTTTAATCACTTCAATTATTTCTAAGTTGTTGTGACCAGTTCCTGAAATAGTTGCCTCGCAATCAGTTCTTGTTTCGTCAAACTTCTCACCAATTGGATTGTGAAAAACTAACCCTTGTCCCTCAGACAATGCTTCGGTTTCAAAGAAGTCTTTCAGCCTATCAATATTTCTTTGAACTGAATTAGGTTCTTGAATTTTTCCAATCTTTTGTTCTATCTCAAATAATTGATTGAGCATAAACAAGTATTGTTTTGGAACTTTTATTGTTTGCATATTATTCATTGTAAAAATCGTTTTCGTTTATCTTGTCAGTGTTAAAGCTATTCATTCGGTCTTCTGTAATGATAACATCAAGCTTCAATGAAAAACTTGGAACTTGATAACCATTTCCAGAATAGACTAAATTATAATCCAAAATATCTTCTCCTTTTTCAAAAAGTGTATTCTTGGTAAATCTACCAGTGCAATAGGATTGCCCGTCCATTATGCTCCAATCATCACCATAAGCAATCTTTAGGTAATATCTTCCTTCGGGAATATTCCTGATGGAATATGTAGAATTTTTATTGATGAATACATACCGAATACATTTTTCATTGGAGATATTTATTAGCTTCACTGCAACACTTGCGTTGCTTCCAACTGTAATTAATAATTTGTTGTCAAGCCCTTTGTTGTATTTCGGTTTTATTTCATTACATCCTGATAATTCTCCATTTGGAACATAAACAATTTGGGGAGTGCACCTTTTAATTTTATAATCTGGAACACTATAACCTTTATCTTTTGCAATTTGCCAATCTCTGCAAGCACCATCAAAATCATTTATCATATCTTTTGCATCGCCTCTGTCAAAGTAATATTGTGCTGCATTTGGATTTAATTGAATAGCCTTATCCATATCTGCAATTGCTTTCTTGTAGTCTTTCAAATAGTAAAAAGCCAAACCTCTTGCGAAATAATTTGAAGCGTTCGGATTTGATGCAATTGCTCTGGTGTAATCCTGCTCTGCGCCTTTGTTGTCGTTTTTATCATATTTAATATCCCCTCTACATTTATATGCGAAGCTATTATTTGGGTCAATTTCAAGGGCTTTCTCTAAATAAGTTTGTGCTTTCTCAGACTGCTTTAGTTGGTAATATGCGAAACCCCAATTTGAATATAAAATTGAAGTTTTCAATCCTAATTCCTCTGCCTTTTGATAGTCTGCAATTGCTCCTTCATATTGCCCTAAATTTGCTTTACTAGCACCTCTGTCACCGTATGCCTCTGTATAATTAGGATTGAGGGTTATGGCTTTGTCAAACTGAACGATTGCCTCTGTAAAATTAGACTGCTGAAATAACGAACTTCCTTTTTGAAAATAGTCTTTATCGGTAAGTTGTTTTTCAGCCACTACATTTAAACTTCTCTGAAATGGCTTTAATTCAGTAAAATAGTTATAATAAAGGAATGTGATAATTACAGCACCTGCGGTATAATGCCAAACGCCAAATCTGCTTTTCTTATCTTTTTCCTTATTGGTGATTGCATCAAATAGCAAGTTCAAATAGATAAGGAAATAGTATGAAACATAAATCTGGGCAATGATTGTGTAGAAGAAACCTAAAGATGCAGCACCAATGAAAATGATGTTTCTTTTTAAGAATAAGCCTATTGAAAAATCATTATCCTTTCTAAATGCAATTAGCGGTATTAAAAGCATAAGGAGTGAAAGCCCAAGTATTATTTTTTGCACTGGACTGTAAAAGAAACCGATGGCATTTGCTGCACTTAAAAATAGCCAGTATGCAATGTTTCTACTTTCTTTTTTTTCTTCAATTACTTCGGTAGTGTCGTTTTCATCATCATCTTCGTCTTCGTCTTCAATTTCTACTGGAGTAATTTTCGGTGCTGTTGGCTGCTGATTGCTATTTTTTAGCGTTTTAGGTATGCTATCTTCATAATTCTTTTTAATTGTGTAATACCCTTTTGTAATAGTTTGTTTGACTAATCCATCTGTTTGAATTGCATTTGCAATTTCAATAATTTCAAATGCAGGTTTATATAGGTTATAAGGGTCATTATTTATATCACGAGCCAAATTCCTAACTGATTGAGCAAATTGATTTCTTAAACTTTGAAAATATGATGGAAGAAGATTGATTAAATCTACATTGACTTTTTGATTTATGAGTTTTGGCAACTCGGCAAAATCATTTTTAATGTGCTCACTTTTTTTAAACTCAATGTCTTTTGTGATTTTGATTATTTCATTTTCAATATCTTTTAATGTTGCATATGTTGATTTGTAGCAATCCTCTAAATAACTATCATTAACTATCGGTTTTACAGAAAGCAAAGATTTTACATTATTGAAATTGTTGGTTTTGAAATTCCTTGATAGGGCTTTGGCATACTGAACAGAAAAGTAAGGGCTGATAAAGTCTATAAAGTCTTGCAGTTTATAAATGCTTTCTGTTTTAAATGTTCTGAAAAAATTTAAGTCACCCGAAGTCAAAAAATGGTTTAAGTCAGCATTGTCGTAAATGAAAAGGTGAAAATCTCTTTTGTCTTTATGGTCGAGGTCGTCAATTGCTCTTAAGCAGTCCGATTTTGTTAGTTCAATTCCATTGTGAATAATTGTATCAGTGTCGCTAAGTTCAATTTCAGCCAACAAAGTTTTTTTAGCTTTACGGATAGTCAGACCGTCAACACCAGTTGGAATGTCTGTGTTAAGATTTAAAAGTTCTATTGGATTAATGTAATTCTGCATTCAGTCGTCTATTGTGGGTGGGCAAAAAATGGCTCTTTTGGTTTTGCGAAGGGTTGGCTTGTGTGTCGGGCAAAACCAAATGTGCCATTTGTGCGGCTGGCTAAAATTGTTCTTAAAAAATGTGCGGTGGAAAAAAATAAAAATACAGAAGCGTAGGCTTTTGGGTCGGCTGTCTGATGGTTCATTTGTCCCGTTACTTTATGTTTATTTCTGTCGTTCATTCTTGCTGTGTCGTCTTTTAGGCTTGCAGGTAACGTTTTGGGTATTGCCGAAGGCGGGGATTTTTAGCACTAAAGTTCAATCGAAGAACGAATATTGAACCTTGCACAAATGTACAATCGAAGCCATTCAGCCCCGCTTTTGGCAATACCTTGTTGGCGGTAGTTTTTATCTTATTCTGCTCAGGATTTCTTTCAATTTTGGTTCAATATTCAGTTGTTCAAATAGCTTTTCGGTTAATTTCAAAGAATTGTCAAAAGATGAGCGTATGTTTTCAGGTTGCAAGTCAGATGTTACTGTCTCATAGGCTGAATACCAAGTTGAGTCAATATCTTTTTCAAGACTTTTGGTCGGACTTTCCCAATGTTGCGTTTTGTCGGTTGTTATTCTTATGAGCCAAAGTAAATATTTCTGAACATTAGACAAACTTTGATGAGCGTGAGCAAATTCGCCACGTTTAATCAAGTTACTTGTTGTTAGCAAAACATTCAAAAGCGATTCACTTAGCCACAAAGCATTTTGATTTGTAGTTCGTTCAGGTGATTTTATTTTAATCTGATTGAGCGTTTCTGCTAAAAGTCCGTCTTTATCCACTAAATTCATTTGGTCAAAGTCGCTAAAAGCAACCATACCTTCCCACGATTTAATAATTTCAATTTCTTCCGTTGTTAAAAAATGGAATTCGCCTCTGACCATATTCTCGAAAATAGCAACTTCGCTTCCATATTCGTTTGTAAAATATAAAGCCACAGGATGAATTTGATTTACCCATTTTTCTGCCGAGAAATTTTCTTTATTTTTCAAGAAGATGTAAAATTCGATATCAGAATATTTGTCTCCTTCGTTTTTTGTAAATGAACCATACATAAAAACGGCGGAAATATTTTCGTCTTGTTGAGCTAATAATTTTGTTTTGTCAATCATTTGTAACTGTGTCATTTTTCTAATTTTTAAAAATTAATAATAGAAAACTCCATTACTTTTTAAAAGCAATGAAAAAGTTTGAGTTTATTTATTTTGGACAGTTACTTATAGCTTCATCGGATTATATTTTTTTATGTTTAACATTCTGTTTGGTAAAATTACCGCCAACG
>JAKOVW010000065.1 GCA_029781865.1 Bacteroidota bacterium | reverse complement strand
GGATCCTGGTAATCGGAGATTCCGACGACGACGGCGTATGTCGAAGTTGGCAGTTGGCGGTTTGCAGTTGGCAGTTGATTGATTCCTTTTTGTTGCGCAATTAGAGAGGAAACAATAAGAGTAAATGTTAAAATTATTATCTGGTTTTTCATTTATTATCCTTGAAGTGTTGAATGTAGTTGATGATTGTTAGTTGTTAGTAAAAACAATTCGTAATTAGTGATTGGTAATTGGTAATTTTTAATTTTTAATTTTATCCGGAAAATATTTTTTCATTAATGCCTCCCACTTTTCCTTTTGCAATCTCAAATTTTCCAAATCCGTATCCTTTTGCATATTCTCGTATTCATTAAAACCTTTCTGGATAGCTAACTCTAATGGAGGGAATGCATCATCCGTTTTATTTAGCATACTAAGTGCACAAGCTAAATTGTAATATGCTACTGGAAAATCCGGATTCAATTTAATAGATATTCGGTTTTCCGTCGCTGACTCTTCATAACGTTTCATTTGATTATAAACAAGTCCCAATTGAAAATGTGTTTCCGCATTATTGGGATCGATATTATGTGCTTTATTGAATTGGTATTCCGCTTTTTCAATTTGTTGCAATGCAAAATATATATTTCCTAATGTTATTAATAATTCTGCGGACAAGGGAATTTTACGGATACCACTTAATAAAATGTTTTCTGCCTCTTTTATACGACCCGTCTTTAAACAAAGATTGGCCACAGAAAGATAACCTCGCTTTTCAAAAGAATCGAGTTTGATTACGACTCGGTAAAATGAATCTGCCTCATGAAGGCGATCGGTCGATTCGTATAAAAAACCGGCTAATCCATAAAGGCCAATATTATTGGGGTTGTGTTGGATAGCTTTCTTTGCAAAAAAATCCATTTCAGGAAACTTTTTCATCGTCAGATAGAGCAAAGCCATATTGGTCAATATAGGATCCATCATGGAATCTAATTCATACCCAATAAGATATTGTTTTTCGGCATCTGCGTATCGCCCTGCATTCTTATAATTATTTCCCAAGGCATTATGGACACAAGGTTTGCAAAATCCTAATTCCATATGATCCAAAAGTCGAAGCAACTTCATTTCGGCAGAATCATATTTATTATTTGCAGTAAAATATTCCCCCCATTTGTACATGACCACTGCCGTATTTGAATCAATTGCGTCCGCTTTCTCTAAAAGATGTCTGGCTTTCCCGGGTATTTTCTTCCTATAAATATCATAGAGTGCAGTATACCCTAAAATCCATGAAGGCGAATTTTTAAAAGCCAGGTCATAATAATGTTCTGTGGAATCCATTTGATTAAACGAATAAGCGAATACACTACCCAAGTTCATATAAACATAAGCCAGATCCGTTTGCCAGTCTAAAGCTTTACGGTAAAAATTCAATACACTAGCTGCTATTATAGTATCTGCTATATCGCCTGAAACGGTTCCACTTCTTGCATGTAAGGTTGCCATGGTAATTCCCTCAAAAAAATATTTTCTGGCTTTCAGTGATTTATACATATAATGTTGTGATCCTAAGAGTTCGGCAGCCCTATCAAGATTCCTTGGATATAAATTGTATTGTTCTGCCTTAGACCGCATATTGGTAAATACATACTCATTGATATCGGATTTCAACATGGCATTAATAGCCTGTTGGGCATCATCTTGTAAGGCTGCTGCATAATTGCGCTTCATTGTTGAATGCAATCGTTCCAATTTAGGTTCAGCAATCAATTTAGAATAATAACTCTGTGCACATGCATTATCCGGTTCCAAAAAGATTTTATTTTTTAGAGCCGTTTTAAAAAGCGCATAAGTCATTCTTGTATTGGTGTCCACTTTAGAAAGCACATCCTCTTCTATGCCTCTTGATTCAACAGCCGACAACATAGCTGTCTGATTTGTTTTACCGGATTTAATGGATGCTAACAGTTGTTCATCTACTCCGGCTAATCGCTCATTGCGATTACCAATGATCATCGGAACCTGACTCACGGGAGCAACTTCAGTCGTAACATGATCTTCCAGGTATCTTCCGATTTCCTGCAAGGTCACGAATTGATCGTTGTTGTTATCTGCCAGGCCATACAAAGCATCAATCAGATGGAATGAAAAGGCTCCGCGACCTCCTCCCCATTGTTCGCCTTCTATACTGTATTCACTGGGTTGACAAGACATAATTTTAATTTCATTGCCAAATTGCTTGGCAAGATTTGCAGCAGTGGCTTGCGATCCACCAACCGAGCTTCCTGCTAGTGTTCCCGATCGACATGCATCCGTAATCACAATTACTTTTGCTTTGTTTTGTACCGATAATGTAGAAACCACTTCCTGCAACATTGGCAAAGCAAACGCGCCTCCCGCCATATACACTCGTGCAGGCGCATCCCAACACAACAAAAATCCCGGTTGTGTCAAACTCTTTTTCTCCACATCGCCATGTCCTGAAAAATAAATAATGGCCTGATCTCCTTCCTTGCATACTTCCCACAACCAATCCAGTGCATTGGCAAACTGAGCCATGGTGGCTTCTTTATTAATCAATACTTTCAGATGATCATGGTCCAGTTTACCTCCGGTATTCGACCTGAGATAATTTGCAAATGCTTCTGCATCTTTATTTGCAAAACGCAGATCCGGGATGCCTGGATCCTGGTAATCGGAGATTCCGACGACGACGGCGTATGTCGAAGTTGGCAGTTGGCGGTTTGCAGTTGGCAGTTGATTGATTCCTTTTTGTTGCGCAATTAGAGAGGAAACAATAAGAGTAAATGTTAAAATTATTATCTGGTTTTTCATTTATTATCCTTGAAGTGTTGAATGTAGTTGATGATTGTTAGTTGTT
>JAKOVW010000064.1 GCA_029781865.1 Bacteroidota bacterium | reverse complement strand
ACTGCTAACTGCTAACTGCTAACTGCTAACTGCTAACTGCTAACTGCTAACTGCTAACTGCTAACTGCTAACTGCTAACTGCTAACTGCTAACTGCTAACTGCTAACTGCTAACTGCTAACTGCTAACTGCTAACTGCTAACTGCTAACTGCTAACTGCTAACTGCTAACTGCTAACTAATTAAAGTATTTTTTCTTTAATGCGAGATACTTCGGATTGGTAATGAAGTCTTTTAAATCTGGCTCTTCCTCAATCGATTTGAAATCCTTATAGCCATTTTTTAATGCCTCTTCCAAAACAATTAATGATTTATCTTCCATGCCCTGTTTAAAATATATAACAAGAAATGCCGGAATATATAAAGAAGTATTTTCAGGATACAGAATACTATACTTAATTACAACCTGTTCAGCTTCAGAGTACTTTTTTTGTAAGTACAACACGAAACCTATGTTCAATAAAGCTCCGCTATATATAATCGAACTGTCTAATTTCCTTGTATTACTGTAGTATTTAATTGCCTCAATCCAGTTGGAATCCTTTTCGTAAACTCGTGCTAGATTATATTGCGCGAATGGTGAATTGGGATCAGTAGATATAGCTTTTATGCCGCTTTGAATGGCCATAGTCATATTTCCTAAATCACCATAAGATAATGTAAGATTTGCCATAGGGAAAACCCATTTGGGCGAATACAGAATCGCCTGATTGAAATAGTGGATTGCGCTTTGGTAATTTTTAAACCTCCTTTCTAACAGACCCATTTCATTATATCCATAAGAAGCAGTAGAATCTAACATCAACGTTTTATTTAGTTCTGTCATTGCTTGTCGAAAAAGAAAGGTATCCTTATTCCTTTCTCCTCTGAGTCTCATATTCAGACCATTAAAATAATGTTCTCTTGCTTTTATCGTTTGATATAAATAATGGGCTTCTCCTAACAGTTCAGCTGCTTTGTTTAGATATAAAGGAAATTTTTGGTAACGATCATCATAGGCCCATCTTTTTTTCAATTCCTTCGGATCTCCCATTAAATAATCATTAATCGCTTGCTGGGCTTCATCTTGCATTGCCGCTGCAAAATCTTGTTTCATTTTTGGAAACAAAAGCGCCAGCTTAGGTTCCTTAATCAATTGTTCATAATAATAATTTGCGCAATTCTTATCAGACGTTAAAAGTAGTTTATTCTTTATTGCTCCTTTGAACAAGTCGTATATGATAGAAATTTTTTCATCAATCCCTTTCAAAATTTCAACTTCTTTATCTTCCGATTCTTTTGTATCCAAGATTTTGCTTTTATTTGTTTCACCAGAACGAATGGAAGATAATAATTGAGAATTGACAACAGCAATTTTTTCGTTGCGATTGCCAATGATCAGGGGTACCTGGTTAAATGGGGCCACTTCCTTGGACACATGATCTTCAAGATATCTCCCAACTTCTTGCAAGTTGACTATATGATCATCATTGTTATCTGCTAATCCATACAAGGCATCAATCAAATGATAGGAAAAGACCCCACGTCCTCCTCCCCATTGCTCTCCCTCTATGCTAAATTCATTGGGTTGGCATGACAAAATTTTAACTTCATTACCAAATTGTTTCGCCAGGTTGGATGCTGTTGCCTGTGCACCTCCTACTGAACTTCCTGCCAGGGCTCCGGAATGACAAGCATCGGTAATGACAATGACCTTTGCTTTATTTTGGATAGAAAGCGTTGATATGGCTTCTTGCAACATGTGCAATGAAAAAGCCCCTCCACCCATATAGACTCTGCATGGTGCATCCCAACAAAGTAAAAAACCCGGTTGCGATAAACTTTTCTGCTCCACATCTCCGTGACCTGAGAAATAAATAATAGCTTGATCTCCTTCCTTGCATACTTCCCATAACCAATCCAAAGCACCTGCAAATTTCGCCATGGTGGCTTCCTGGTTAATCAACACTTTCAAATGATCTTTATCCAATCCAGATCCATTAGACCTGCCATTATTTGTTCTGAGATAATTGGCAAATGAGAGCGCATCTTTATCTGCATAGCGAAGATCTGGAATGCAAGGATCCTGATAATCTGAAATGCCGACAACAACGGCATATATATCATTTGATTTTTGAATATTGCTAGCGGCCAGAAGAGATGCCCCTTTCTGTTGTGAATAAATGGATGAAACCAAAATCAACAGAACAAAAATAACAAATTTTCTCACCTTTTCTGTATTGAGCAAACTACCCTTTGAGAATTCAAATGCGCTTATAATTAAAGATACAAAATAATGACTTCATCAATTCAGGTACTTTTTCTTTAGTGCAATATATTTTGGACTGGTAATGAAGTTTTTCAGATCGGGTTCTGATTCGATGGATTTAAAATCCTGATAACCTTTTTTAAAGGCTGTTTCCAAAGTGTTATACGCTTTGTCTTCCTTTCCCTGCACAACGTATATACAAGCAAGAGCTGGAATATACATATGAGAGTCATTTGGATACAAATTACTATACTTTAAAACTATATGTTCTGCCTGAATGTAATCTTTTTCTAAATAATTCATAAGACCTAAATCAAGCAATGCATCTTTTTCAGTACTATCTAGCGCTAAGGTTTGCAAATAAATTTCCTTTGCCTTTTTCCAATTTGAGTCAAATTCATAAGCTTTTCCAAGGTTATAATGGGAAAGAACAGAATGTGGATCGATTGAAATTGCTTGAATTCCAAGTCTTATGGCCATCTCATTATTACCTAATAAACTGTAAGTATTAGCTAAATTTGTCAATGGCAACACCCATTTAGGAGATTGCTCTATAGACTGATTGAAATAATTGACGGATGATTTATAATTTTTTAGTCTTCGCTCTAAAATTCCCAATTCATTGTATGCATATGCAGCGCTAGAATCTAAAGAAATTGTTTTGGCTTGCTCCACTAAAGCCATTTTGATTAATGTTGTATCTTTTTTTCGTTCTCCATTTAAGCGTAGAATTAGACCTGTAAAATAATGCTCTCTTGCTTTAATGCTTTTATATAGAAAATGAGATTCTCCGAGAAGTTCGGCTGCCTTATTTAGATAAACCGGAAAACGTTCATAACGTTCATCATAAGACCAACGCTTTTTCAATTCCTTTGGATCCGCTTTGAGATAATCATTGATTGCCTGTTGTGCTTCATCCTGCAATGCCGCTGCAAAATTGCTCTGAATCTCTGACAATTCCGCAGCTAGAAATGGCTTGTCTTTAAGCTCCTGATATAAGGTCCATGCTGCATTTTCTTCCGGGTAAATTAAATGGCCTTCTTTTAAAGACTTTTTAAATCGTTTGTATTTTTCTTCCAGTATCGGATCTGTTTTTTGATGTTCTTCAGATTTAATTTGCTTATCTGTGCTAGCTACAATTTCATCTGTATACAAATCAGAATTCATATCTTTAAGCAACAAGGCAAGACTTGCCTGATCCACATAACTAATCATAGCACCTTTGTTGCCAATGGTCAGGGGAATCTGACTTTTGGGTGCCGCCGCTTCCGGGACCTTATCGTCCAAAAATCGTTCGAGTTCAAAAAGTGTAACTTTCCCATCTCTGTTCTGATCAGCCAGGCCGGTAATTCCATTTAATAAAAAATAAGAAAATACACCTCTGCCTCCTCCCCATTCGGGGCCTTCAATAGAAAGTTCGTCAGGCTGGCAAGACATAATTTTAATTTCATTAGCATATTGCTTTGCAAGATTAGCTGCCGTTGCATGTGAACCGCCAATTTCGCTTCCTGCAAGTTTTCCGGACCTGCACGCATCGGTTATGACTAACACCTTTGCTTTAATCTGAAGTGAAAGCGTAGAGATGACTTCCTGGAGATATACTAAACCAAATGTTCCTCCACCCATATAAACTTTAGCAGGTGCATCCCAGCATAATAAGAAGCCGGGTTGTGTGATGGTTTTTCGTTCTACATCGCCATGACCGGAAAAATAAATAATGGCCTGATCATTCTCTTTAGCTTTTTCCATTAACCAATCCAAAGCTGCTGCAAACTGACCTGCAGTAGCTTTTTCATTGAGCAAGCCTTTGATATGACTATCTTCTAAACTTCCGCCTGCAGGGCTTTTTAAATAATGGATGAATGCGGAAGCATCTCTTGCCGCGTATTGCAAATCTGGGATGTCCGGGTTCTGATAATCTGAAATTCCGACAATAACGGCCCAGGTATTACAGACTGTTGCATTTGCTTTAGCCGGCACAGGCGTAATTCCCTTTGTACCCTGTGCCGGTAAAGCCAAGATTCCAATTCCAAAAAAGTAAATAATCAGAATCTGTTTCAATTTCAATTTTTTTAATGCCTGATGATATTAATGCAATTAGCCATTGAATACCAAGCAGGTTTATGGTTCAAATTACTTAAGGCATTATAGCTATTTCAGCCATTTCTGTAACTCCACTGCGCATCCAAAATGCCGCATGCATCATGTTCACCAGATTGTTTTTAGAATCTTTCTTTTTCAGTTTACTGAAAATCTGGGCGGCATCATAATACCAATTATCACTTTCTAAAACTACGGTTTCCATTAATGAACGAGTAGTTTGATCTGCCTTGGAATAAATCTTGGATTTAGATAATTTTGCTTCTGTTGTTTTTTTAGCATCCATACTTTCAATGGCAAATTGATAGGTATCAGAAACAGATTCTGCATTTTCCACCGAACTAACCATCCATGAGTAATGCTCTTCATTTTTCAAATGCAATTTTTTCAAATCGACATCTGCAAATGTATCTTTTACGGTTACAGTATGCACCACAGCTTTATTCTCATCCATTATTTCTAATTTATAAGATGTACTATTTGCAGGTTTGGACCAGGAGAAACGTATCAACTTAGCTTCTAATTTTCCAATAGGTAAAATCAAATGAATTTTTTTACCTATTCCGCCCCAGCCATCTTTTCCTGTTCCTGCACCCCAACCATCTTTTCCTGTTCCTGCACCCCAACCATCTTTTCCTGTTCCTGCACCCCAGCCATCTTTTCCTGTTCCTGCACCCCAGCCATCTTTTCCTGTTCCTGCACCCCAGCCGTCTTTTCCTGTTCCTGCACCCCAGCCATCTTTTCCTGTTCCTGCACCCCAGCCATCACCAGCAAAGCTTTTAGAATCAGTTACCCTTGCCCATCCGGAAGTATGTCCTTCTGCAACTAAAGCCAATTGCAGTGAAGAAACAATGAAGTCAGCTACCCTGCCATCAATGTTCAGGCTTTTGGTACTGGTGCTGCCACCGCATACTTTGCTCAATACATTCTTTCCTTTAGAAAGTTTTTTATACTCTCCGTTGCAAAAAATCATTGCAGCTCCTTTTTCAGGCAGCGTTACTATACCGTTTGGATCCAATACTGCACCTGACGCAATGGTCATTGGCGGTTTGGTTCCATTTACATAGGTAATTTTTCCTGTTGATGAGACTAATACGATTGGTGAACTTTGTCCTACCAATATCAAACTCACTAAAAGAAAAAAGAAAGAGATTAGAATTTGCTTTTTCATTTTATTTTAATTTAATTTAAAGTTTTTTGAAGAAGGCTGCAGACTAATAGCCTGTAGTCTGTAGTTTGTAAATTTTATTTTTCGTTTTTAAAAATTATGATGATCCTTTTTGATTTTATTTATTTTCAATAGAATCCCCCTCAAAGCCTATAGACTATAACCTATTGACTTCTTCCTTATCCTTCCTCCTTCTGATAGATCAACCAACGCTCCAATTTATTTTGTTTACCTAAGATAAACATAATAGCCTTATAAACCATGATCTGACCGACCGGAGTTTCTAAAGTAGTTTGTGGCTCACCATAAGCAGTAACTATGGCAGCACGATCACTTCCCAACATTATTTTTCTTGCAGTTTCTCCTTTATATCCTGGATTGGTACAATGGAAGAAGATGCGGCCTCCTGTTTTTTCATTTTGACTAATACATAAAAATGAACCGGGACCCTGATTCGCAACCTGGTGAAACTGAATATCATTATTAATTTGCGTACTCTTCAAATTGCTAAACTTATCATCCAGAATCAGACTTTTTAAATTCTGCTTGTCTATTTGTTCCGGTTTGGACAAACCACTAAAGCTTGCTTTTTCAGTTCCCAACTCTTCACCTTTGATGATTTTTAAATTAGCGGCTGCACATGCACTTCCTGCAGCTACTGCTGTTTCAAATAATTTTGTTGCCTTCTCATTGTTTCCTTTGGTAGCCTCAAGAATACCCATTAATATATCAAGGTCAGTTTTCGTTTTACTATCATTATTTTTTTCAGCAATCGCCCTGGCTTCTTTATTACCATAAAATTCCGCGCGTTCATTGTCACCTAACAAAGCATAAGCACATGCCTTATTGATATATGCCGGTGCATAATTGGGATCTAAACTGATTGCTGCATCAAATTGCAATATAGCCTGATTGATTAATTTTTGACGTATGGTTGCAAATCCCTGTCCCTTTGCAGAAGATTGCAAATCCAATTGAACCGGATATTTATATTTTAATTCCCCGGGATTAAAGTATTGCATGGCATCCAGCAATGCGGTAACTCCGAGGTTGTTGTAGATTTCCCTACTGTGATACTCCATTAAGACATATTGATAGTATTGATACGCCTCTGCATAAGATCCAATTGAAGTCAGCATATTGGCCATATCAAAAACCTGAATCAGTTTCTTAATTTTTTCCGTAGTGCGTACACCCATTACCTGCCTGTCCTGCAATGAAGGATAGCCTTTGATTTTATCAGGAAGTCCGTATGCTTTATAAAGCGACTTGATAATTTCACTGCCTTTGTTAAAAAATCCGAAACCAGCTGAGTAAGCCAGAAAACCGCCGAGGTAATCTGCTTCCGTTTCGTTTTTAACATTGTCCTGGATGCTATCCAGTTTCATACCGATAGCCAAATCCTTGAAATCGGCAACGAAACCACGCTTCCAGGCATGTTTCTCATAATAATGACTTAGTTCATGTCCTAATAAAAATGCAATAGCTGCATCCGTGGTATCTCCAAATTTTGCGCAAACATCGTAAGCCTTTTCCTCCAAATCAATGGATAGTTTTTCGTAATCCATACTGGCCACGTATCCTTCTTCTTTTGACATGATGAAAGCTGGAACCGGATATCTGTAATCACCACGGGCTTCCACCAATCTATTATAAACCTTTAATGCACGTTGATATTTTGGAGAATCCTCCATAGAACCCGAAGTTGCTCCGGTAGTCTTACGAGCTGTTTTTGGTTTATCAACCATCGGCAAGGTACCAAAACTCCTGTTCTGCCCAACCAGTTCAACTACAATGAGAACACTGACTAAAAGCCACATCGATTTTATCATAGATTGCTTCTTCATTAAAGTATATAATTAAACCTCCTGTAAAGTTATCAATTTAAAGTTAAAAAAATTTATGGATATCCGACACCGGTACTTTACTAGCTATTCGAATCAGGATATATGAGCAGTTAAAACTCATTTTACCTGAACCTTCGTTGAACGCCTGACAAACATCATCCAATTCTCTTTATTTGATCAGAGCAGATACCTTTGCAATCATAAGATCAATAAATTCCGGCATGGAACGCAGACTTCCTGTCATTTTAAAATCGCCCAAAGAAGTTTTTCCTTTGAATAATGCGCCATCCATATCAATCATATTATTCTTTACGGTATAAAATCCATTTATTGAATACCCATTGTCATATTCATTGACATCAACATAAACCATTTCGGCATCAGCACCACGAGCTGTTATGCCATTAAAATAATCTGCCAAAGCACTTCCGATGCCACATGAGTCATTTTTGGAAGACATATTCATAAATGTGCTTCGAATAAAAACGGGCTTGGCTTGTGCAACGGGAATTTTGACTGTTGCATCCACAATTCCAATATCAAAACTTCCACCGCTTTTTGGAAATGCCACCACGGGAATTTGCACTCTGTTTATTCCCTTAGCCAACTCAGGTACCTTATCTCTCGAATATTGAAATAATTTTATTACATCCACTCTTTTATCATCCGTCAATGCGAGACCGCTCATGCCCTGTAGCAAGCTATAGGTTAACAAACCCTGACCAAACTGACTGGCTTCAAAACTCACTTTGTCTGCAGCACTTCCGGTCAGTATAAACATTCCGGTTCTGTCCTTCATCCGATCCAAGGCCCTGATTTGCGAAGGACTTAGATCTCTTGCTCCCAGTCCCTGTAAAGCATCAACTACTTTTCCGGAATGACAGGCATCAAATATCATTACCTGTTTTCGCGCAGGTATCATGGTAAGCCAATGTGTCAAATCATTGGACGAAACAGTATAATTGATCCGATCATTATCATTACTTAAATCTTCACTCGCGAAATCTTTAGTTAAATAATAAAACTGGCTGTTTTCCGCATCGCCATATGTAGATCCATGTCCGGAAAAATAAGCAATCAAAACATCACCTGCATTCGCTTTAGATGAAAAATCCCTGAATGCCTTTTCAATATTTGTTTTAGACGAAATGGCATCAGCTGTTTTTGCATTTGACGTCAATAATTTAATACTAACCCGATCTTCAAACAATTTACTTCCACTCAATTGAATTGCATTTGCCATAGCTTTTGCATCAGCATCCGGAAACTTTAGATCCAACTTGTCGCCCTTGTAATCAGATGTACCTACGACAATTGCATACAAAGCCGGTTTACCTTTAAAGACAACAGGTTCATTTTGATTTGCATTGTCTTCATTGCCTTTACCGGCAGCGTAACTATAAGGCAGGTCATATGCCTGACTTTTTAACCAGGATTTATTATTGTACGCCCGCAGGGAAATGATATTCGTGTCTCCTAAAAAATATTTATTAAAAGTGGACAGATCAATGTTCAAATCTGTTTTTTTATCCGGATTCGCATTTTCTAAAATTTCTTTATTATTAATATAGAAGCTCAGCTTGCCAATTCCACCACCTCTTTCTTTAAGATGAACAACCAATGTATGCTTTTGAATGCTGGCTTCAATCTCAGGATACAGATCCACTGAAGTTAAAGTAGATGCCACTTTCCGGTCGCTTTTTGTAATACCTAAAGTACTACCAAGTAATCCCGGCTCGTAAAAACGTTCTTTCAATTGATCCAGTTCGACCACTTCCAGGCCGACGAGATAATACATCAATTGCATGGCTCCCGGTGATGCATCAAATAATCCTGCATGATTTGTTACCACCCAATCCACAGAATCCAAAGAAACCATGGTCAGCTTTTCGTTGCCGGTTGCGACATCCCATAAGCGAACTGTACCATCAGCGCTGGCTGTTGCAACTGTTTTTCCATCCGGGGAAAAATGAATTGATTTTACTTTAGTGATATGCGCATTTGAAATTTTTGCTTCATTTTTTGCAAGATCCCAAAGTTTAAAAGTCCCATCATTCGCTCCCGTTGCAACTATATTACCATCATTTGAAACAGCCACAGATAAAATTTCTTCACCCGGACCACCAAGTGTTTGAGTCCCTTCTCCTGAAGTGGCGTCCCATATTTGCGTGAGCCCGTTAAAATTTCCCGTGACGACATACTTACTGTCGGGCGTAAAAGTCAAACTATTTATCTGTGAATAAACATCAATGGATTTTTTCAACTTCCCTGAAATATCATATACTTTAAGCACTCTGTCATCACTTCCGGTTGCAATCCACATACCGTCCGGTGAAAAAATCGCATTGGTGATTTTCTCCGTTTGCTTAAACATTTTTATTTCCGCACCTGAGGTGTCCCATAATTTCGCACAACCATTATAACAACCGGTAAGGATTAATTTGCCATCCGGTGAAAAACTAACAGTACTAATTATTCCTGCGAGTTTAAAACTACGCAATTTTTTTCCGGCCGTATTCCAAAGAATAGCTGTCCTGTCTTCACCACCGGTTAGTATTTTTTGTCCATCCGGTGAGAATGCCACTGAAGTAATAGCATCTGTATGACCTTTGATGTTGGTGTATTTTTGTCCGGCAATATCCCAAAGCTTCACAGAACTGTCTCCACAACCCGTAACTATTGAATTTCCATCTTTAGAAAAGCATACCGAATGAACCGCTTGTGCATGACCTTGAAAATTTTGAATCAGATGACCTTTCAAATCCCACTGCCTTATAGTTGCATCTTCGCAAGTTGTAATCATGGATTTTCCATCGGGACTAAACCGTATTGAACTAAGTCCCCAGCCATGTGCTTTAAAATTCAAAATTTCCTTACCTGAAGCATTCCATAATTTAACGACGCCATCCATACTTGCCGTGGCATATAGTTGATTGTCGCCCGATATATCACAGGCCAGTATTTTGTCAGCATGTTTCATCTGAAATAAACTGATTCCTTTTTTATTCCATAGCGTAGCTGTACGATCTGCACCTCCGGTGAGAATAGATTTTCCATCAGTAGACATTCGCACCTGCATGATGGCGGAGGATGAAAGAAACGACTGAATTCGTCCTCCTTTTAAATTCCAGATGACAGCTGTTTTATCTTCACTACCCGTAATGATTGATTTACCATCAACGGAATAAGATACTGAAGTCACCGATTTGAGATGCTGATAAGATTGAACTGGCTTAGCCGGCAATTTGAGATCCCATAATTTTGCAGTACCATCTTTACTTCCGCTGAGTATGGTTTTTCCATCCGGTGCAAATGCAACCGCATTGATGTAATCTTTGTGTCCTGAAAAGGTAGTCAGCAGTTCACCTGTTATTTTCCACAATTTAACCTTACCATCTGTGCTTCCGGTCAGAACTGAATCTCCTCCCGGAGAAAAAGCAACTGCCTGAACTTCATTGTTTAGTTTATAAGTTTGAATTTCATGGGCATTAAGAGTCCAAACTTTGGCAGTAAAATCCCTGCTACCGGTTAAGACCCGTTTTCCATCATTAGAAAAACAGACAGAAGTAATACCCGCAGTATGTCCTTTTGGAATAACTAAAACAGGTGATTGAGCCCTCCCGCAGATCAGCGAGAAGGCCATGAAGATGGTCAATTTTCGTTTCATTTGCTTGTTTTTAGCAAATTGCTATTAAGAGCAACCTGAATCAAAAGCAAAAATGTTGCCAAAGTGGACGCAGATTATTGGGATTACACAGATTACGCTGGTATTAAAAGGGACTGGCTTAACTCAATTACATTGGTAAGATTCAAAAAAGGGACAACGGAGAGGAAATGAAAGAATGCAAGTGAAGCTGCTTATGCTGTTATAAGTTCATGGTTTGCAGTAACCATTCAGTTTGGTTGACTAGAAGTCAAAAGAAAATTGGAACATGGCTCGTAAATCCAAATAAAAACAAGCTGATAAAATGAAGACCTGTCTATTTTGTGTGATACGGAATAGGGCATTATCAGGTAATGCATATCCTAACCATAAATCATTTTATGTTAATTCGTCAACACTCTGAATTCCGTACGACGATTCTTTGCATGTTGTGCTTCTGTACATGGAACTCCATCAGGACAGGGTTCCTTTAATCTGCTTTCTCCATATCCTTTGGCAACCAATCTGGTTTTTTTAATTCCTTTGGAAACGAGATAATCGACAACAGATTGTGCACGACGCTGTGACAGATCCATATTGTATTTTTCAGAATTCCTGGAGTCAGTATGTGAGCTGATTTCAACGCGGATTCTTGGTTTCTCTGTCATCAATTTGTATAATTTATCATTGATAATTTCACGTGATTTTGCAGTGAGTTTAGCACTATTCAAATCATAATAAATGGGCAGTGGATTATAATCCGTCAATTTGCAATCAATTTCCTCCCAAACGGTCATGCCACCGGCTTTTTCAAGGACTTTGGTAATTTGATTTTCGTATTGTGGATCTACATTGATTTCTCGGACTGTTTCATCTTTAACAAGGACTCTTTTCTTTACGGACTTGTAAACAGCAGGAATTTCAATTTCTTTTACCGTTGTGGGACTCACCATAACTTCTTTGGTTATGTAGGACATTTTTGCCGGTTTAGTGGTCTTTGTATATGTAGCTGTTGCAGCGATTTTTTTAACGGAGAATGGAATGCGTTGCTCCGGATATTCAACATAACACAACACTTCACAATCGCGTGGATCTTTAGATTTGCAAGCTTCTACAGATGATTTGGATTCGAATCTGGAATAAGCAGGTTGTGTGGTAACTTCTTCAACTTCATCATTAAATTTTACCGGTACCAGTGTGATTTTGTTGTATGCATCTTCAGCAATAATAGTATCTGTTACTTTTTTAAATACGGCAGGAACGATGACCAGTTTTTTGGATGCCGGTTTGATCATGATTTGTTCTTCTACTGTTTTATATTCCGCCGGAACGACTTCCATTTTCACATATCCGGGCACTTTAGTAATTTGCACATTCTTCTCGCGCCAGGTATCATCTACAATACAACGGATATAGCATTTACCAACTTTGGGATTTGCGGGCAGTCCTTCCTGTGAATACAACACAACTGAAACCAAAGAACAGAATAACAGAGATAATATAAGCTTGCTCATACAGGGATTTAATCTGTAAAAATGGGAATTTTATGACAATTTTCAAAATTTATTCAATAAAATTGATGTTTATACCCAGCTAACTAGTTGAATTTCTTTATTTTTTACGTAATTTGCTCTACATGTCAAAAGGTCGATTTCTGATTTATTGGTTTTTGGGTATACTGGCTTGTATAATTGCCTGTAAAACGTCCCTTAAGTCGAATCCCTCGGAATCCACTGCCATACGCTCAGTTAAAAATGCCAAAAATGTCCAGCGATTGGATTTATTAAAACTATCTGACCTATCCGGGCATCCGGTCAAACTAAGTGACTATGCCGGCAAGCCGGTCTTTTTGAATTTTTGGGCCACCTGGTGTGCACCCTGCCGAAGTGAAATGGAAAGCATAACTGAAGTATCAAAACAATTCAAAAACGATATTCATTTTCTATTGGCCAGCAATGAAGACACCACCAAAATTCGAAATTTCATCACAGAACACAACTTCGATTTAAACTATCTGCATCTCGATATATCCTATATCGATGTATACATCACCGAATTGCCAACTACCTTTCTTATCGACCGAAATGGAAAATTGATTTCGGAAGAAGAAGGATTCCGGATTTGGACACAGGAAAATTATGTGAACCAGTTGAAAAAACTGATTGCGAAGCTTGATTAAAAGATTCAAAAGACTTTGTGTAGGTAGTAGTTGACAGTTCACTGTTGTACGTTTGCAATAGTTTATTGAAGCGAAAAATTTAGTTGATGCTTGTTCGTTATTGGCAAAAACAATTCGCAATGCGTAATTCGTAATTACTAATTAGTAATTTTCTAATTCGTAATTCCTCCAGACCGCTTTCGCGGTGCGTTAACTCACAGACCTGTCGGTCACTGCTGCTTCATAGATCATTTACTTATTCGGAAAATATTTTTTCATCAAAGTCTCCCACTTCTCCTTCTGCAATTTCAGATTTTCTAAATCCGTATCATGTTGTATTTTTTCATATTGATTAAATCCCTTTTGAATAGCCAATTCCAATTGAAGAAATCCTTCATCCGTTTTATTTTGCATGCTAAGTGCACAAGCCAAATTATAATAAGCTAAGGTAAAATTTGGATTGAGTTGAATGGCTTTTTTACATTCAACTTCTGATTCAGGATATCGTTTCGTCTGATTATAAACAATTCCGATTTGCATATGCGCATCAGCACTGTTTGGATTTATTGTTAGAACTTTATTAAATTGCACTTCAGCAGAATTGAATCGTCCACTATTCAAATAAATATATCCCAACTTAGAATAAAAAGCTTCATGTTTTGGATAATGTCTGATTCCAATAGTTACCAATTCCTCAGCGTCTTTCATCCGATTGGTCTTCATATAAATATCCGACAACCAATAAAGGGATTTACCATCTGTTGAATCAATTTCCAGGGCTTTTTTATAAAAAGTTTCAGCAAGTGGTTGACGATTTGTAAGTAGATAGACAGCAGCTAAATTTGAATACGTATTGGGCCATTCCGGGTGCCTGGTCAGGTCTTTGTTTAATAATTGCTCTGCTTCACCATAGCGATGGGTTGTAAAGTAGAGTAATCCCAAATTATTATTTATGTAATCAAGCATTGAATCCATCTCATATGCAATGAGATATTCTTTCTCGGCTTCTTTATATCGACCAGAATTTGAGTAAGTCAGGCCTAACGAATTATGAACACAGGGTTTGCAATATTTAACCTCTTTGAGTTGTAATAATTTCAACAAATTCTTCTCCGCTTTTTCAAATTGTTTGATTTCATTATAGTAGGAGGCCCAATCATACAGTAATTGTGGTGAGCTTGAATCTATTTGATTGGCTTGCTCTAACGGAAATCTGGCTTTTTCAGGTTGCAGTTTCTTATATATGTTAAACAGATAACTATATCCAAGAATCCATGTGGGATTTGATTGAATTACTTTTTGCAGGTAATATTCTGCAGAATCCAGTTTCATTAATGAAAGACCATTCAGCATACCCAAATTCAGATAAACATATGGCAGATCACTTTCCCAGTTGAGGGCTACCCGGTATTTCCTAATGATCTGTGAGTTAATCGCACTGTCCCGAATGATTTCTCCATCCGCATGCTGCATGGCAAGGCTGCTTCCTTCAAAATAACATTTTCTGGCTTTTAATGATCTGTACATATAATGCTGAGGTCCTAACAGTTCCGACGCCCTTTCCAAATATTTTGGATATGTTGCGTATTTCAAACTCCTTTGCCTCGAGTTGGAAATGAGATTCTCTTCAATGTCGGATTTCAACATTAAATTGATGACCTGTTGCGCATCATCTTGCAATACAGCAGCATAATTGCGTTTCATTGTTGCATGCAATCGCTCCAATTTGGGTTCTTTGATTAATTGTTGGTAATACGATTCGGCACATGCATCCAAAGGCTCTAGAAAGATTTTTTGCTTAAGAGCATTTTTAAACAATGTATATATTCTTTTTGTGCTTGAATCTAATTTTGCCAAAACATCTTCTTCAATTCCTCTGGATTCGATTGCACTTAACATCATCGTCTGATTTGTTTTACCAGATTTGATCGATGCTAATAAAGTGGCATTCACATTGCTTAATCTTTCATTACGGTTACCAACGGTCATCGGAACCTGACTTACAGGTGCAACTTCAGTGGAAACATGATCTTCCAGATATCTTCCTATTTCCTGCAGAGTGACCCACTGATCATTATTGTTATCTGCCAATCCATACAAAGCATCAATCAGATGGAATGAAAATGCACCACGGCCACCTCCCCATTGTTCGCCTTCTATGCTGTATTCATTCGGTTGGCAAGACATGATTTTAATTTCATTGCCGAATTGTTTTGAAAGATTGGCTGCTGTAGCCTGCGCACCTCCGACCGAACTTCCTGCAAGTGTACCTGAACGACATGCATCTGTAATCACGATCACTTTTGCTTTGTTCTGAATGGAAAGGGTGGACACCACTTCCTGCAACATCGGCAATGCAAATGCACCTCCAGCCATATAAACTCGTGCAGGCGCATCCCAACATAACAAGAATCCTGGCTGAGTCAAACTCTTTTTCTCCACATCACCATGCCCTGAAAAATAAATAATGGCCTGATCGCCTTCTTTACAAACTTCCCACAACCAATCCAGTGCATTGGCAAATTGCGCCATAGTTGCTTGTTGATTGATCAATACTTTCAAATGATCATTGTCCAGTTTCCCACCTGCATTAGATCTCAAATAACCCGCAAAGGCTTCTGCATCTTTATCCGCAAAGCGGAGATCGGGAATGCCGGGATCCTGGTAATCGGAGATGCCAACGACGACAGCGTATGTCAAAGTTGGCAGTTGGCGGTTTGCAGTTGGCAGTTGATTGATACCTTTTTGCTGTGCAGCTATAGACGACACAATAAACGCAAATGCTATAATTAATATCAGGTTTTTCATCTTTTATCCTTGAAGTGATGAATGTAATTATTAATAGTTAGTTGTTAGCCACATCAATTCGTAATTAGTAATTGGTAATTGGTAATTAGTAATTGGTAATTGGTAATTGGTAATTGGTAATTGGTAATTGGTAATTGGTAATTGGTAATTTATTTTTTCAATTTTCAATTCCTCAAAGCGACTTTCGCGGTGCGTTCACTCATCTACTTGTCGGTCGATGCTGCTTCACAGATCGTTCATTTATCCGGAAAATATTTTTTCATTAATGCATTCCATCTTTCTTTCTGATCGCGAAGTAAGGCAAGATCCGGGTCCATTTGCAAGGCGTCAAAATCTTTCATACCGTTTTTTAGCGATAGTTCTATGAATTCAAATGCCTTATCTGTTTGCTTTAAATGAATTTTCAAAATTGCATAATTATAATATGCACTTATATTAGTAGGTTCCAACGCAATTGCTTTAGTAAAATATTTTTCTCCTTCAGAATCACGTCCTGTTTTTAAATACACTGTACCCAGATTAACCAATGAATAAACATAGTTGGAATCAAGCTGCAACGCTTTTTTATAAGCTTGTTCTGCTTCTTTGATTCGCTCCGTATTATCATAGATTGCGCCAAGCAGATCCCAGGACTCGATCAAGGTTGAATCTCGTTTTAAGGCTTTAACCAAAAAAGACTCTCCTTTCTTGAATTGACCAGTATAGACACAATATCCGCCATAATTGGATAATACCATTGTATTCGCAGAATCCAGCGCGTACGCTTTAATATAGGTTTGCTCAACTTCATTAATTCTTCCGGACCGTCCATAAACGGATCCTAGATTTATCCAGGCTAAAGTTAGGGTGGAGTCAATAGAAAGCGCTTTTTTATAATAAATTTCTGCCTTCTCAAAACGATTTGAATTCATATATATTAATGCCAGATTACTTAAAATAACAGGTTTGGCAGAATCCATTTCCACGGCCATCTGCAATTCTTTTTCTGCTTCTGAATACCTTCCCAAATTCATTAGCGTCATTCCATAATCATTATGCCAGCAAGGATACATCGGACCACCACTTTTTTTGTATTTTTCAAATAATACAAGGGATTTTTCCTTATTCAACTTGTCGTATTGTTGCTGAAACCAATTGGCCCACATATTTATCACAAAAGGATGCAGAGAATCAATTTTTTCAGCTTCATATAATGCTTGTTTTGCCAGGTCGAATTTTCTATTGGCAATCAATTGATTGCCTAATTGCGTATAGGGCAATATCCAGTTAGGCGAAATATTAACAGCTTGTCTCGTGCAAATAAATGCAGAATCAATATCAACTAAATTGTACATGTATACCCTACTCATATAGTTCCATGCAATAGCAGACTGCGGTTCCAACTGCAAAGATTGACGAAAGACAGACAGACAATGATTAGCAATATTTTTATCCGGATTAATATTTGCATTACTCAGCAGAATTCCTTCAAATAAAAGTTTTCTTGCCGATAAAGACTTAAACATATAATGCCCGGAGCCAAGCAATTCTGATGCCCTTCCCAATTGCTTGGGTATGGGTTGCAATTTAATGGACTTGCCAATACATTCGAGTTCTTTAACATCAGCCTTCAACCAAATATTAATGATCTGTTGTGCATCATCCTGTAATGCTGCAGCATAATTGCGTTTAATCGTCGTGAACAATCGCTCAAGCTTAGGTTCATTAATTAATTGAGTATAATAATCTTCAGCACATGCATTCGCTGGTTCAAAAAAATGTTTACTTTTTAGTGCTGATTTAAAAAGTTGATATTTCTTTTTTAAAGATGTGTCAATTTCCCGTAAGATATTTTCTTCAATTCCTTTGGATTCAATAGAAGTCAGCATAGCCATTTGACCTGTTTTACTTGACTTAAGCGATGCCAATACGGAAGCATCAACAGATGCTAATTTTTCATAACGGTCACCTAAAATCAAAGGAACCTGCCTAAGGGGTGCTACTTCTTCAGACACATGATCTTCAAGATAACGACCAACTTCCTGAAGGGTTACAGATTGGTCATTATCTTTATCAGCAAAACCATACAGTGCTTCTACAAGGTGATATGAAAATGCTCCTCTTCCTCCACCCCATTGTTCTCCTTCTATGCTGTATTCATTAGGCTGACAAGACAAAATTTTAATTTCATTCGCATATTGTTTGGATAAATTGGCTGCAGTTGCCTGAGATCCGTTTACTGAGTTTCCGGCAAGTGTACCCGATCGGCAAGCATCTGTTATGACAATAACCTTTGCTTTGTTTTGAATGGAAATAGTCGAAATTACTTCCTGCAGCATAGGCAGTGCAAACGCACCTCCGGAAATATATACCCGTGCCGGTGCGTCCCAGCATAGTAGAAATCCAGGTTGTGTGATTGTCTTTTTTTCTACGTCTCCATGTCCTGAAAAATAAATGATCACTTTATCTCCTTCCTTCGCATTTTCCATCAACCAATCCAAAGCAATTCCAAATTGAGCCATCGTTGCTTGTTGATTGATCAATACTTTCAAATGATCATTGTCCAGTTTCCCACCTGCATTAGATCTCAAATAACCCGCAAAGGCTTCGGCATCTTTATCCGCAAAGCGGAGATCTGGAATGCCGGGATCCTGGTAATCGGAGATGCCGACGACGACTGCGTATGTAGAAGTTGGCAGTTGGCGGTTTGCAGTTGGCAGTTGATTGATACCTTTTTGTTGCGCAGCTATAGACGACACAATAAACGCAAATGCAATAATTAATATCTGGTTTTTCATTTTCTATCCTTAAATTGTTGAAAGTGGTTGATGGTTATTAGTTGTAAGTAAAAACAATTAGTAATTAGTAATTAGTAATTGGTAATTCGTAATTAGTAATTAGTAATTGGTAATTGGTAATTCGCAATTGGTAATTGGTAATTCATATTTGGCAATTTATTTTTTCAATTTTTAATTCCTCCAGGCCGCTTTCGCGGTGCGTTCACTCATCGATCTGTCGGTCGATGCTGCTTCGCAGATCGTTCACTTATTCGGAAAATATTTTTTCATTAAACTATTCCATTGTTCTTTTCGCAAACGCAACGGAACAAGATCGCTATCCTGTTGCATATCATCATATGCTCCATAGCCATAATGAAGTGCGCGCTCCAGAGTTACAAACGCATTGTCAGTCTTGCCTTGTTTGCTCTCCATACAGGCCAGATTATAATGTGCTTCCGATTTGGTTGAGTCAAGTTGAATGACTTTTTTGAATTGCTGTTCGGCTTTCGCATAGTTTTGGGTGTTCAGGTATAGTATACCCAGATCATTATAAAAATAGACATTGGTGGAATCCAATTTTATGGCTTTATTAATCTGCTTCTCTGCTTCTTCAAAGCGTTGTGTCCTGATATAAATATCACCCAACTGATCATAGGCTATAGAAAACAATGTATCACGCTGAATTATTTTGCGCGTTAGTGTTTCCGCTTCCGCAAATCGACCCACCGTTAAATAGAGTTTTCCCAGGTTAAAAAGGAGTTCATTTGAAGTTGAATCAAGCTGTAAACCCTTCTTGTACAATTGTTCTGCTTCAGCATACCTCCGCATATCATAATACAAGGTTCCAAGATTATTGTAAGCTCTGAAAAAAGTTGAATCAAGTTGTATGGTTTTTTTTAATATGGGTTCTGCTTTATCGAATTGATGCTTCATATAATAAATGGTACCCAAATCGCTATGAGCACAAGGGAAACAGACACCATCACCCGAACCATTTACGACTCTTGTCAAGGAATTAACAGCTTGATCATAATCATGCTGCCATAAATAAAATTTTGAAAACTGATACCAAACAAACAAAGAAGTAGAATCCACTTGCAAAGCACGTTGCAAAGCTTCTTTCGCCTTCACGGGATTATTCAATTTAAACTGATAAAAAATGGATAAGGCCACATTGGGTACTACCCAGCCCGGAGAAAATTCCATCGCCTTTCTGGTATAATATTCTGCAGAGTCAACTTGTTCCGCACCCCGGTTAGCAATCAATGCCAGATAAGCATGTGGAAGATCTGGTTGCCATTGCAAAGCACTAAAACAATTCCTTCTGATCTCTTCCATTGTTTTTCCCATTTTGGCCTTAAAATAAAATTTTCTGGCCTGCAATGATTTATACATATAATGACCTGGTCCTAATAATTCGGCTGCACGTTCGAGATAGGCAGGATAATTCTTGTATACTACGCTGACTTCTTTTCCGGTCACCAAATCTTTCGTGAGTCCGGATTTAAGCATGACATTCAAAGCTTGTTGCGCATCATCTTGTAAAGCAGCGGCATAATTTCGTTTCATTGTTGAAAATAAACGATTTAATCCGGGTATCTTAATCAATTGCCTGTAATATGAATCAGCGCAAGCATCATCCGGCTGTAAAAATATTTTTTGTTTCAGGGAATTTTTAAATAGTGTATAAATCTTTCTTGAACTTGAATCCAATTTGGTCAATACATCGTCTTCAATTCCTCTGGATTCAACAGCACTAAGCATCATCGTTTGATTTAATTTGCCTGACTTAATAGAAGCCAACATTTCTTCATCAACAATACTCAGTCGCTCATTTCGATTGCCAACAGTCATGGGCACCTGGCTTACAGGAGCTACTTCAGTTGACACATGATCTTCAAGATATCTTCCCACTTCCTGCAAAGTAATAAATTGGTCCTTGTTGTTATCAGCCATTCCATACAATCCATCTATCAAATGATAAGAAAAAGCACCGCGTCCTCCGCCCCATTGCTCACCTTCAATACTATATTCATTAGGTTGACAGGACATGATTTTAATTTCATTGGCGTATTGCTTCGCAAGATTGGAAGCGGTTGCCTGTGATCCTCCTATTGAATTCCCGGCGAGTTTGCCCGACCTGCAGGCATCTGTAATTACAATTACCTTAGCTTTATTTTGTATGGATATAGTTGAAATGACTTCCTGCAACATCGGTAACGCAAATGCTCCTCCGGAGATATAAACCCTTGCCGGGGCATCCCAGCATAAAAGAAAACCAGGCTGTGTCAACGTTCTTTTTTCAACATCGCCATGACCAGAAAAATATATAATTACGCGATCTCCCTCCTTTGCATTTTCCATCAACCAATCTAAGGCAATACCGAATTGTGCCATCGTTGCTTGTTGATTAATGAGTACTTTCAAATGATCATTATCCAGATTTCCACCAGCATTAGATCTCAGGTAAGCTGCAAATGCTTCAGCATCTTTATCCGCAAATTTTAAATCAGGGATTGAAGCGTCCTGATAATCGGAGATACCCACAACGACGGCGTATGTTGAAGAAGAGGTGGGATCTGAATCAGGAGATAAGGGAGGTGTTATTTCCTTTTGTTTTGCAATACTTGACACAGCGAAAAGGGTAATTGCTAAAAATAGTAACTTGTTTTTCATTTTATATGTTTGACGTGTTGAATCTAGTTGATGGTTCTTAATAATCGTTTATAATAAAATCAATTTTTAATTTGTAATTCGTAATTCGTAATTTATAATTCCTCTAATCCGCTTTCGCGGTGCACTCACTTATCCGGAAAATATTTTTTCATCAAATCACTCCACGCTATCTTGTTTCTTAATGAAGCCAGATCTTCGTCCAATTCGAGTTGCTCTAATTTTGTTCCTTTAATGATTGCTTGTTCTACATATTCCAATGCTTCCGTAGTTTTTCCTTCTGCGGCAAGGAGGTATGCCATTCCTTTTAACGCAGCAGCATAGTCGGGGTTGAGTTCAATCGCTTTGAGGAAATTTTGCCTTGCCTTGTCTGGCCGGTTTGTTTTATAATAGACCATGCCCAAATGTCTATAAGGCTGTGGTATATTTGAATCGATTGAAATGGCCTTTATAAGAATTTGCTCCGCATCGGCATAACGACTTAGGTTCAAGTATATCTTACCCAGATTATTATATGGCAAAATCTGGGTTGAATCAATCGAAATCGCTTTTTTAAGAAAGTATTCCGCTTCTAAGTACCGATCCATATTTGAATAAACATTACCTAAATATTGTAGAGCAGGTACTATTGTGGAATCCAGAGAAATAGTTTTTTTCAAATACTTCTCAGCTTCCTCATAACGATTGTTATCAGAATAAAAAGCCCCAAGGTAAAGCCAGCAATAATAACTTGTAGAATCAAGCGATATCGCTTTTTTAAATACATTCTCTAACTCTTGATATCTATGCAGTTGTCTGTACAAATATCCAAGCTCAATCCACGTATCAACCTCTGCTGAATCAATCGAAATCGCTTTTAACAAGATAGCTTCCGCTTCTTTCATCCGTTTTGTCTCACTATATAAACGTCCGAGGTTATTTAATACAGAGAGATTTGTTGAATCCAATTCCATGGCGCTATTGAGTGCCTGCTCCGCTTCAGAAAATTTTTGAATTCGTATTAATACCATCGCGTAGTCATTATACCAACATGGATATACAGGACTGCCATTGGAGCGGTATTGATCAAACATGAAATATGATTTTTGCAGATTTTCTTCTCCAGGTTGTTTAGAAAACCAACTTGCCCATCTGTTGATTACATATGGATGATTTGGATCCACCTTTTCTGCTTCTTCTAAAGCGAGCTTTGCTTCAGAATATTTTCCCTCATTGATCAATGTATAAGCCAGATCGGCCATAGGTAATACCCAATTTGGTGAAAGTTGCACTGCTTTCCTTGCACAATAAAATGCTGAATCAGTCGATCGCAAATAAACAAGATATATTTGACTCATTTGCTGCCAGGGAAGGGGAGATTGTGGTTCTAAATCAGCTGACTGCCTTAATAGAGCAAGACAAGCTTTGCCAAGACCTTCATCCGGATTTTTATGCTTTTGCAATAAAATACTTTTAAAAAGCATTTGTCTGGCTTGAAGCGAAGCAAACATATAATGTTTGCTGCCTAATAAATCTGTTGCCCTTTTCAGTTGTTTTGGAATCGGTTCAAGTTTTAGATTTTTTCCAATACAATGCAATTGCTGTACATCCGCTTTCAACCAAATATTCATGGCCTGTTGTGCATCATCCTGCAATGCGGCTGCATAGTTACGCGTCATGGTCGAATGCAACCGCCCCAATTTGGGTTCATTGACCAATAGCCTGTAATAACTATCCGCACATTGGTCTGCAGGTTCTAAAAACAGTTTGTCTTTTAATGCCTTCTTGAATAACTTGTAGGTCAATCTGATTGAAGTGTCAACACCCTTTAATACCTCCTCTTCCATTCCACGCGAATCAATCGACGACAAAAAGACTTGCTGATTTGCTTTCCCCGATTTTAATGATTCAAGCAATGAAACATCAACTTTGGACAATATCTCTGTTCTTGTTCCTAAAATTATCGGTACCTGACTCACAGGAGCAACTTCTGAGGTAACATGATCTTCCAGATATCTTCCTGCTTCCTGTAGATTTACGATGAGATCATTGTTCTGGTCAGCCATTCCATATAATGCATTGACTAGATTGTATGAAAATGCGCCGCGACCTCCGCCCCATTGTTCGCCTTCGATACTATACTCATTCGGCTGACAGGAAAGTATTTTTATTTCATTGGCATATTGTTTTGCAAGATTGGCATTGGTAAGTTGATTTCCATTGATCGATGAGCCGGATAGTTTTCCACTTCTGCATGCGTCGGTTATGATAATCACTTTAGATTTATTCTGAACCGATAAAGTTGAAACCACTTCCTGCAACATGGGTAGCGCAAAAGCACCACCTGACATGTAAACCTGTGCGGGTGCATCCCAGCATAATAGAAATCCAGGTTGTGTCAATGTCTTCTTTTCAACATCTCCATGTCCTGAAAAATAAATGATCACTTTGTCATTCTCCTTCGCATTTTCCAACAACCAATCGAGCTGTATAGCAAACTGAGCCAGGGTGGCATGTTCATTGATCAAAACTTTGAGGTGATCATTATCCAGATTGCCTCCAGCATTAGATCTCAAATATCCAGCAAAGGCTTCGGCATCTTTATCGGCGAAACGAAGATCCGGAATGCCAGGATCCTGGTAATCGGAGATACCTACTACAACTGCGTATGTAGAGGTTGGCAGTTGACGGTTTGCAGTTGGCAGTTGATTGATTCCTTTTTGTTGCGCAATTAAAGACGATACAATAAAAGTAAATGCTAAAATTATTATCTGATTTTTCATTTATAATCCTTGAAGTGTTGAATGTAGTTAATAATTGTTAGTTGTTAGTTGTTAGTAAAAACAATTCGTAATTAGTGATTGGTAATTAGTAATTTTTAATTTTATTAGTAAAATACTTTTTCATTAAAGTTTTCCAGTGATCTGTTTGAGATCTGGCCAAAGTTAAGTCAGGATCGTTTTGGGCAAATTCAAAATCATCAAATCCAGCGTAAAAGGCCTTCTCCAGATAGTCAAACGCGAGTTGGACCTGACCTGATTTGGCTTTTAGGCAAGCAATATTGTAAAATGCATTGAAAAATGACGGGTTGACTTGAACTGCTTGTTGATATAAGAGTTCGGCTTCTAAATTGCGCTCTTGTTGTGAATAAACCAATGCTAGATAAAAAAAAGATCGTGCATCTGTGGAATCAAGTTGAATGGATCTTATTAAAGCCTGCTCAGCGCCCTTTTTGTTTTCCATTCGGTCCAAGGTTATTCCAAGCTGAAGGAAAGGTTCAGAATCTGTAGAATCCATCAAAATTGCAGATTCTAATTCTTCTTTTGCCTTTAGAAGCTGATTATCATCGAGAAAAATAGTACCAAGAGCCGTATGGAACTCCGGATTTTCCACATCAAGTCGGATACACTTTTTATAAAAATATTCCACTTTTTGCAGATCTTTTTTAATCGTATAAAATCTCGCAAACCAATAGGATACATCCACAGAATTAGAATCCACTTTTTCTGCTTGCTTCAGGTAAAAGAAAGCTTGCTCCATTTTTTGCTTTTCCGAAAAGCAAAGTGCTGCCAATTGTGTATAAGGGTAAACCCAATTTGGAGCTAATTCAGCCGCTTTTTTAAAATAAATTTCAGCAGAATCCAAATTCACGAACATATATTGGAATACGTGCCCGCAACGCATGAATACATGTGGTTGATTTGGTATCCAAAGCAATGAAGTTTTCAATGCTTCAAGCGCCTTTTGTCCCAGTATTTTATTAGGTCCTAAACTCAGAGGTGCCGCGATCTTCCCTTCAAAAAAATATTGTCTAGCTTTAAGAACTGAATACATGTAGTGATTTTCACCTAACAATTCCGCCGCCCTTTTTATCCAACTCGGATATGGCTTCACTAATTCCAGATTATGCTTTCCATGAAACTTTGGGTCTTTAAGAAAACTGTTTAACCATTGTTGTGCTCCGTCTTGCAATGCCGCTGCATAATTCCTAGTTATCGTCGAATGCAATCGGTGCATTCTGGGTTCTGCTATCAATTTCTGATAATAATATTCCGCACAGGCATCCAGGGGCTCCAAAAATATTTTTTCCTTCAATGCTATTTTAAATAATGAATAAAATTTTCTAGTGCTTGAATCCAATTGTGACAACACCTCCTCCTCCATTCCCCTTGAATCAATTGAAGTAAGGACAGCCGTTTGATTTAATTTACCAGACTTTATAGATGCAAGTAACTTTTCATCGACACTGGTCAATCGTTCATTTCCATTTCCAAGCATCATGGGCAATTGATTCACAGGCGCCACTTCATTCGACACGTGATCTTCCAGATATCTGCCTACTTCCTGCAATGTCACCCATAGATCATTGTTTTTATCCGCAAGACCATATAAGGCATCAATTAAATGATATGAAAAAACACCGCGACCTCCGCCCCATTGTTCGCCTTCGATACTATATTCATTCGGCTGACAAGAAAGTATTTTAATTTCATTAGAGTATTGTTTGGCCAGGTTTGCACCTGTGATTTGTGATCCTCCAATACTACTTCCTGCCAGTTTGCCGGAACGACAAGCATCTGTAATCACAATCACTTTTGATTTATTTTGAGTTGAAAGTGTAGTAATAATATCCTGAAACATCGGTAGCGCCAATGCGCCGCCGGCCAGATATACACGCGCCGGTGCATCCCAACATAGTAAATATCCCGGCTGAGAAACAGTCTTCTTCTCCACATCTCCGTGACCTGAAAAATAAATGATTACTTTGTCATTTTCTTTTGCACTTTCCATTAACCAATCAAGCTGTATTGCAAATTGTGCCACTGTCGCCTTTTCATTGATCAACACTTTTAAATGATCATTATCCAATCTGCCACCTGCAGACGATCTGAGATAATTTGCAAATGCTTCCGCATCTTTATCCGCAAAGCGAAGATCAGGAATACCTGGATCCTGGTAATCGGAGATTCCGACGACGACGGCGTATGTCGAAGTTGGCAGTTGGCGGTTTGCAGTTGGCAGTTGATTGATTCCTTTTTGTTGCGCAATTAGAGAGGAAACAATAAGAGTAAATGTTAAAATTATTATCTGGTTTTTCATTTATTATCCTTGAAGTGTTGAATGTAGTTGATGATTGTTAGTTGTT
>JAKOVW010000060.1 GCA_029781865.1 Bacteroidota bacterium | reverse complement strand
ACAGCGCCTATTTTCATAATTAATTCCAAATTTCGTAAACATAGATTCTTTTTTCTGTTTGATCATATATCAATAATATGAAATGATACTCTTCCGCGCCGGAAGGCAAATCATATCTATTGTTTTTCAGATCATAACAAAGATAATACCCGGAGGGCGAATATATGATAAATTCTTCAGTAGTGATTTCCGTCAAGTATTTCATCTCTGATGATGTCAAGGGCAAAAGTTGCCGGCGCGGATCATTCTCTATCTTCCCCAGAAAAACTTCCGCGTCATCATCGTTTAAATGATAAGAATAAGCGTTTGTTTGAAAATCATACATCTTAAAAACATTTGTATGCTGATAATACTCTTGAGGTAAATCGCTAGGAATTTCGATGCCAAGTTTTTCCGAATATTTTCGGGCTGAATTGAATACTTTGGCGGTGTATTTAATTTGGAAAGCGAAAAAGATCACGGACAAAAAAGCCGTTACAACGCCAAAAATCATTCCCCAATCGGTGCGTCTGCTGCTTTGAATTTTCATGCTTTTTATCCCGAAAAAAATGGCGAGGAACGAAAATACTCCGGCAAGAACGCAAAAAATCGCTATATGCCATATCGTTATATGCCATAAGAAAAACGCAACTGCAAAACCGGCGATACCAAACCCCAGGGAATGGCTGGCTAGGTTAGGATCGATCACGGGTCTGCGCCCCTCATGTTCGGCGGTTTCGCTTTCCCGCGCTTTCGCATCAATTTCAAGCCGGCTGCCGCACACGGGACAGAAATTAGCATCATCACTTATTACGTGATCGCAATTTTTACATTTAATCATAACAGCAATCTCCTTCTTGTTTATGATAAAACAAAACTACGCGGATGTCAAGGATTTATAAATGAGAAAAGGCGCTCGCGCGCCTTTTATATATACTCATCACATATTATGAAACATAATATTTGATGGACAAAATTATTATTTACTTTATTGTATCGAATATACTCTCTTTTTTCCGATATTTATATTTTACGGAATAATGCAAATCAGTCCGGTAAATGACGACGTTATATCTTTGCAATGTCGCGATCGTCCGTTCCGACG